>JAFWYN010000028.1 GCA_017522685.1 Lachnospiraceae bacterium | reverse complement strand
TAAAATGAGCGAACCGGATGCTCATCGCTATGTAGAAAAACAGGCAATGGACCGCTGTGTTTCCAGAAGATGCATCGCGGAAGAAATTATCAAGACTTACACTTAATCCCCTACACAAGTAGGGTGGTAATGTTTCCCTTTCATTACTACTCTGCTATTTTATCGCCTTTTACCCTTTAATTGTCTTTACCAAACAAAAGCCTGCAAAAAAGAAAATAGGCGGCCGTTTCTCACAGCTGCCTACCCTCCAATGGAATATTTGGATTCGGGCATTACCCATGCCTTCCTACGGTCTTTTTTATTATTCAGATGGTGAAGTCCATACCCTCTCTTGATTTCATATTCAGTTTTTCTGGCGCCTTTCTCCACCAATTTTACCGTAACTGATTAAAAAGATATATTTGGACTAACCTCTGAAACGCCCTATTTATAAGGCCTTCTTAAGCTTGTCACTATTATATCTCAATCTCTATTTTTCCATTTGCTAACAGCCTACGAATAGAGATTTAGTGCTATTGCCATCTGCTCTTGTGTTGCTACTTTCTTAATTCGTAATTCTTTACATTTTTTTGCAAAATTCATAAAACCTATATAACATGTGGTTATTGATCAGGGATATTGTTTCTGTAAGTTTACAAGTTCATTATAGCAAAGAGAATTTTGAAAACAATAACTAGGAAAGATAGCTAATGTAACTATCAGTTGAGAAAGATAAAATTGAATTTGGGGGACACTTCTGGGGACAGCTCGCGGATAGAGTGCTTTCCTCCTTGATTATTATAGGGTTTGTGAGCAATCCCGAATTCGATCCCCGTCTCGCGCTTACAAAAAAGAGATATCCGTTAGGATATCTCTTTTTTGTAAGCCATGAGCCCCATAGAGAGAATTCAGGAGAAAATGCGAAGCATTTTTCTCCGCAGAGACTTGCTTGCAAGTCTCTTGTTCGATTCCCCGTCTTGCTTCTTGCACCCACTATTTTGAGTCCCTTTTTGAGTCCCCTATGCTGCCTGGAATTCCACATAAGTTGATATTACATACTATAAGTTAAAAAGAGGCATTGATAAAATCAGTGCCTCTTTGATTATTCTATATTCACTTATTACATATAACCTGCATCTGTTTCCTCTTCTGGAATACCAGTAGCCGGCTGGCGTGTTGAAGGTTCATCTAATGGCAAATCACCACCACCGTCCGGCTCTCCCCAGTCACTACTATCGGACGAACCGCTATGCAAAGCTTTGTTTAACCAGTCATCCATCGTTTTCTGCCATTTTGTATTATCCCAGGTTCTTAACTCTGCTTCTGAAACACCAAAGTTTTCCACAAACCATTTAATATCTGCTTCTTCCGTTTCCTTACTTACCCAATCATAAAATGCCGGATTTGTATTATCTGCCGGTTCCGGCGTAGGCACTTCCGTAGGTTCCGGAGTTGGCGCCTCTGTAGGTTCCGGTGTTGGAACTTCAGTCGGTTCGGGAGTTGGAACCTCCGTTGGTTCGGGAGTCGGAACTTCTGTGGGTTCCGGCGTCGGCGCTTCTGTGGGTTCGGGTATAGGTTCTTCCGTAGGAACCGCTGTTGCCTCTACATCCGCACTCGCCACATCCTCTGTTTCTTTATTGGCACTGATGAACCATATAGCACCACTTATGGCACATACAAGTAAGATAACTATTAAAACAATTATTATGGATTTCTTCTTCATTTCTTTTGCCTCCATATTCCTTTACAAGTCATTATACTAATATCTATAGCAAAAAACAAGTTCTATAATCGGGTATCGGCGGTCTATAGAATATTTCTCTTTCCCCGGAACCTCCTTTTCCTGCAAAAGGAAAAGAGTGTGTCCCAATCCCTCGGAACACACTCTTCCTATTTTTACGTCCAAAAATCAAACAATCTGAAATACACTGCAAACCCAATCACATACAACTGGCACAGGGCATAAACCACATACAACAGGCGTCCTTTCCAATTCAATCCCTTTTCCTTGATAACCGTTTTGACAGCCACTCCTGCGGACAACAGACATACTGTCAAGCAGATCATAACCACACAGCTGACCACCACATTTAATACCTGTATCAGTACCAGGGATGTAGTTTCTATAGCCAATGCAAATACATAGACTCCCAAAAGCACTATAGCTATCGCCCCTACCACAAGCCACTTGGCCGCCGGTACTTTTACTTCCTGCATCAGTAGCTTAATCACCAGCATGGCCAGCAGCAGAATCACCCCTGCCACTGCTATGGCCGCAAACACTGTTACTGCCGAAGATTCTCCTGCTACTGCCTCGTCCCGAAGCAAGGTCATCATAGAGGATTCTAAAACCAGCTGCCCTTCCGAGGTGGTGGTA
This sequence comes from Lachnospiraceae bacterium, assembly GCA_017522685.1. The sequence continues at coordinate 99,722 of JAFWYN010000028.1, read as the reverse complement.
GCATAAACGAACTCATTACTACCCACGATTCGGTACAGATTGTCTCCAAACTGCTTCAGTGCAGGCTCTCCCAGCTGGGTAAAAAGGTCCTTCTCCTCTGACGCCCGTATAGGTACATAGGTCAGACAAGGAACGATTTTCCGGCCACCTTCGAAGTACCCCCTGCTCATGACATAATCTCCACTCAAGTCCATTTCTGTGGTAATGGTTGCATCTCTAAAGAACGAACCTCTTTCCATGGATCCAAATACCAGCTCCGGTATCTTATAGCAAAAGAGGCTTTCCGCCTGCTGGTTAGTCAGCACCACTACACCCATTTTACTGTCCTTATCAAATACCAGATTGGCACTGCCACCGGTGGTATTACCCGCATGTCCCAAGGTACGCACGGCATATTCCGTACACCAAAGCCCGTGACAATTCTTCGGAATATCGCTATTCCCGTAAAAATCACTGGCAGAAAGCATAAACTCCAAGGTTTCTTTTCTTTCAAACAAAGGACAATCCTCTGACACAAAGGCCTGACCGAACTTGGTCAAATCCGCCAAGGTACCAACCACTGCACCTGCGGGATACGGTTGGATATAGCGGATACCGCTTCCCAAGTCCTCGTCGGTGATAAGCCCTACTTGCTTATTCCCCACGATCAGATAGGACTTCTGCCTTTCTCTTTGTACACGGACCCACTCATTGTCACGGTAGTCCGGCCTGACAGCAGTTTGCTCCATACCCAGTGGAGTCAGGATATTTATCCGCACATACTCTGCATACTCCATGCCACTGATACGCTCCACGATATATCCAGCCAAAGCCGTTCCCCAGTTAGAGTAAGCTGTGATTTCTCCCGGGCGGAAGGTTTGCGCCGGCTCCAGCTTTCGGAGCGCCTCCTCCAAAGGAAGAATATCCTCCTCTTCTTCCGTCTCTATGGGTAATGAGGTTTCCTCCCAGCCCGCATTATGGTTCATCAAATGCAGCATGGTAATAGAGTCCTCGTATTTTAGTTTCTTAAAGAAGTCCTCTGGAAGATACTCCCGGATATCTGCCTCCAAATCGATTTTCCCTTGCTCGTAGAGTTGCAATACACTCACCCATACAAGCAGCTTGGACACACTGCCCCATTCATAAACACAAGTTTCATCTGCCGGGATCTGATTCTCCCGGTCTATATAGCCAAAATAATTCTCATACAGTACTTCCTCGCCCTGAAATACCGATGTAGCAAAGGAGGCATAATAATCCTTATTTACTTCCGCCATGTGTCCTATTTCTGCCTTCACATACTCTAATGTTACACCGTAAGGAGTACGACCTTCTGTAGCATAAGCACTCATGGCGGGCATGGTACATACAAAGACCACGCATAATATAAAAGCCAATATTCTTTTCATGGTACCCTCCCTAATTGTAATACTGAAATACACCCTTAATATACAGCTTGCAGGAAATCAAACCGGACAGGATGAATACACCAAAGGATATCATCGGCAGCCCCCATTTCACGGAAAAAGGAATCTCCTTACCCGCAAAGAAAGCAAATATGGTATCCACGATTCCCAAGGGATTCGTAATCAATAACACTACCCAAAGAATAAATAAAGCAATAAAGATTATCAGCTTAATGGTATTGCCCAGCTTCATCCCAAAGCGAATCACAAAGGGCATCTCCACAGCACTAAGCAACAACATAATCAGGGTCAGAATCCAAAGGAACTCTGTCCTTGGGGAAAGGCCTATTCCTCCAATCACATTGGCAATCTTCGTAAATATGTAGTCAAAGCCCGCACTTAAGATAAAAAAGCACATACTCATGGCAGCTGTTATGCTGTATTTGGTAAGGATATAGCCCTTGATACCCTTGGGATTGGACGCCACAAAGAGTCCCCAGGCTTTCATATCATCATTCCGGTAAATCATTTCCTGCGCTCCCAACACACAAATGGCCGCCGCTATGGAAGCCGCCATTTGGACTAGCTGACCGCCTTGAGCAAAATACAAAAAAGCTTCTCGGGAAATGGTTCTTCTATCTAACATGAAAAACTGGATAGGAAATAATGCCTGCTCTATGGCAGCCACTGCTATCAGCAAAAATAAGAGACGATTCTGCTTCCACTCCTTATACAGATAGCCCTTCATCATGCATTTCTCCTCTCAAAATTCTTCCGACTAAGTAAAAAGCCTCCAATAAGTATCACAAACAGAAGCAGGATACCTACCCAACCCCAAAGGTCGGGAATGGTGATTAATTCCGTCAGTCCACTAAAATCGTTATTTTTCATCATAGTCACCATCTTGCTATCCAAGATGTCCTCCGGTGGAGTGCCTTGTATAGCCTTCATGAAATAGGGCAAATCAATCGCCACTATAATAACAACCAGTGCAATATTCCCCATCTTTTTCACTGCTTTCACATCCACTGCACGCATGATAATAAAATCCTTAATCACGTCATATAAAAGACAGAAATCCAGGCACCAGAAAAAGGCATACACCACCGTTTTCATATGGGCAAATCCGGTAATCCCACAAATCACGCCTATGGACATAAACATATATAGGGTTCCTATCAGTACCACGATTCCCCGAAAAGTAAGCTTTGTCACAGCCTTCTCATGAGCCGTCACGGGTAATGCCCAGGAGAATTTCAGCCAGCCACTGTTTACATCCGACTTATAAACACCATTGTCCTCCCCACTGGCCGCTGCGATAAACAGTACCAGCAAATAGAAAAAGAATATCAAAGCCCAATCAAGGGCTTCAGCGGCCCCTGCCGCTACCTCCCGGCCCGCACTTGCATTTACAGCATATATAGTGCCACCCCCAAGCATTAGGGTAAAAAGCAAAAGCAGCACGATTCTGAGCAGATAAAACTTCTTACTAACCTTCCATTCCCGATAAAGTAATGATTTATATTTTTCCGTCATCATACCCACTCCTTATTGTCGCGATTCACATAGTAAACCATGATTTCTTCCAAGGTTGTGGCATCCAGTATCAGCCCTCTGTACTTCTGACTCATGGCTTCTCTGTCCGCAACCATCACTTCAGCTCCGTAAGTATTGATTCGGGCACCCACATAATCCTTGGGGTCCATCTCCTTCAGCTGTTCCTTGCTGCATTTGATAACACCATGGGACTCCAGAATATCATCCTTGTAGCCGGTCAGCAGGATTTTACCTCTATCGATAAAGGTAATACTGTCTGCGATTTTCTCCAAATCACTGGTGATATGGGAGGACATGAGCATACTGCATTCGCCGCTCTCCAGATACTCCATGAAAATACGTAGGATTTCATCACGCACTACCGGATCTAAGCCGGATGTGGGCTCATCCATAATCAGAAGCTCTGCATGGTGAGAAAGGGCGCAGGTAATCTGCAGCTTCATTTTCATACCCTTTGAAAAATCACCGATTTTCTTTTTCTGAGGAAGCTGGAAGCGGTCCAGATACTTCTGATACTGCTCCTCGTCCCACTTAGGATAAATCCCCTGAAAAATCTTGGACATATCCTTGGTATTCAGGATGCCGTGGAAAGGAAGGGTATCAAATACCACTGCTGTACGCTCCTTAATTTCCTTCTCCTTACTTTTATGGTCCATTCCCAACAGCTTGATTTCACCGCTGTTGATAGGAATAATATTCAATAAACTGTTAATGGTGGTGGATTTACCGGCTCCGTTTTGGCCGATGAATCCCATGATACTGCCCTTAGGCACCTCAAAGGATACATTATCCAGGGTAAAACCATCATACTTCTTGGTTAAGCCTTTGATTTCTATGGCATTCTCGTAATTTTCCATCCTTATTCTCCTTCATTTACAAGATCCAGAAGCTCATGAAGCTCCCCTGTGGAGATACCGCATTTTCTTGCCTTATCGCTGGCCTCCATCAGCAGGGCCTCTATAGCCTTAATCTGCTCTTCTCTATAAAGTTCCGTGTTCTGTGCCTTTACAAAGCTTCCTCTGCCCGTATACGACTCGATAAAGCCGTCACGCTCCAGCTCCTCATAGGCGCGTTTCGTGGTCATAAAGCTGATTCTGAGCTCAGTGGCCAGGTTTCGCATGGATGGAAGGGCGTCCCCTTCTTGCAGCTTACCTTCCAGAATCAGCGTCTTGATCTGGCTCACAATCTGCAGATAGATTGGTTCGCCGGATGAATTACTGATATTAATATTCATTGGTGTGCACTCCTTCTTACTCTAAGCATTTCGAACTACTCAGAGATATAATTGTATAATATCACTTTATACAATTTATACCATTGTATAGCTCAGTTGTCAATACTATTTCTTAAAAAAATGCCTATTCAGTGCATACATTCGCAAAAACCGCCTTTACAAGGCTTTCCTTTTGCGAATGTATGACTTCTCGCCATATAAATCTACAATATCAGTCTTTAACAAGCAAGCTTGTACAGCCTGATATTGTAGATTTGCATGGCTCTGAATAGGTACAAAAAGACGGTAGCCCACGCTACCGTCTTACATATCTCACTTACTCATTATCTTCTGTCTGAAATCCTTCCCACATAATCTGATTCCAGCGGGCATTGGCGGCTTCCGCCTCCTTCTTCCGCATAATGCGGTCCCTGTCACTAAGAATCGCCAACATCTCATCCACCACTTCCCCTTCCGGCAAGCTGGAATAATGGGACAAATACCCGATCATCCGGGTGGCTGTAAAGTCCGTATTCAGATTCTTGGTTATTAAATCACTGAACTCTCTCGAATAGCCTCTCTCCAGCATCATCTCAAAGAGCTGTTCACTCATGGGGGATTTGGGTTTCATATTATTTCTCTCCTCGTTCTTTTTCTTTCAAAATAATCTCCACTAATCTAGTATCATAGCTTTCGCGGTTTTTCTTCCACCAAGACAACCAGTTCCAATACCATCTATTTTGCTTTTTAATCTCCACTATATTAGCATATAAGTCCTCTGCGTCTTCATCCTTAAGTATCTCTCCGTCTTTGGCTGCTTCCACCATCCATAAGCACAGTTCCGGACATCTTATACGCCCGAAAACCGTCGTCTTCTTTGCGTCAATATCCTCTACTACTCTTACCTTCTTTATCCCATACCTCTGCACAATAAGCTTATATGCATAATAAGATATCAATAAGTGCCATTTCTGGTTCGGCTTACTTTTCTCCTCTTCCGAAAGTAAAACCTCATGTCTGTCATAAAGCGTTTCCAGCCAACATAACTCATCACTTTTCAGCAATTCTTCCTTTTTCTCCTGAAGGATTTGAATGACCTGCTTGCTATCCTCTCCTCGTTCATTAGCGAAGCTAATATATCCGCCCCTAACCTGACCATAACCACCATTCAAAAACTCATTGGTTTTAGTCGGATTCTTCTCCTTCTTCACATAGAATTGAATAATCTCCCTTGCTGTAATCTCTTTTCCTGTTTCCATTTTGTGTCTCCTTTCATGTTATCACATTATAGTTCTTTTGAAAATTACTAAAAAAGAACATACCTCCAAACGGATTAGTATGTTCCTTTATGTTTTATGTTATTAAACCTCCTTAGCAATATAGTTATTATATAACTAATTCTTCTTGAGATCTAAAACTGTATAATAAGCTCCATCAGCACTCATAGAAGTAGATTCTAACCAACAAGTATACTTCGTTCCGTTGCAAGTAAAAGTTGCAATTACTCCAACCTGATGACTATCAAAATCCATAATTTCATTTACATATTCTAAAGAAAGGTTTTCAACAGAATCAATATCAGGATGACCATCAGCTAAGAAATTAGCAAGAATAAAATGATATTCACCAAATTTAGGGTCCTGTTCATAAGGAATTCCATTAAACATAGCACCACGAAGTCCTAATACCTGCTGATCTACAGAAATACTAAACTGCTCACTGCCCAAAACGTTTGAACGTTTTCCTCCTGCATAATCAACCAACATATCCATGTATGTCATAACACCATTAAATAAGCTCCAGTTTTTTACATTTGGATCTGCAGCAATTGCATGAGGACCTACTCCATATTCGCTTTCAGGATATCCACAATGATCATAAATATACTGATTATAACGAGCAATATCTCTAATAATGGTCTGCTCAATTACTTCCTTATTTGCATTAATGTCTTCAACATCCTCAACATTAATCTTAGAAGATTCTTCTTCTTTTTCCTTTTCTTTTTCAAGGGCTGCTAAATAATCTTCATAAGTATAATCAGTAATTCCATTAGCCATTTTATCTGCTAAAACTAATTCGAAATCTTCCCTATGCTCCGGTGCCACATTTGCCATCAGCTCGTCCTTAGATACCTTTGCCGGTGCAGGAGTCACCTCAGGTTCTGCTGTCACCTTTGGTTCCACTGTTTCTTCCAGCTCCTTTGATGCTACAACCACATCATCCTTTTCATCCGCATTTCCCTTTGAATTTAGAAACAACAACAGCCCCACTATCGCACCCACAGCGATTAATGCTATCAGCACTATCGTAATATACTTCTTATTACCATTTCCTCTTTTGTTTTCCTGTTCCATCACTTTTCCTCCCTGGTATATGTCTATATAATTTATGTGCTTTATTTTATTATTTCTCTCCTAACGCAAAAGCCATACAAGTCTCGTATCCTAATCGGCCGTACCATTTATCCAAAGCGGTATAGTGGATAAAGGACTTGTCGCAACCTGCTTCCTTCAGTATCTGCGTAGCATGGGCTACCATAGCCAAGCCGATACCCTTCTTACGATATTCGGGCACGGTACCCACGCAGCCCACACTTCCTACGCGCATACTGCTGTCGGAAATGACCCAGTCATCATCAAAGCCCAGGATGCAAAGGGACACAATCTTGCCATCCAAGAAACCGCAGTAGAAACAGTCCCCTTCGTTGAAAAACTGCACCCAGTTCTCTTCCACCTTTGCCACCGCCTCACGAAGCTCCGCAAGACTCCCCTTATAATAGTCAAAGGTCACACCTTCCGGCACCGGCATCTGCGGCATGGTATAATCTTTCAACCACATGTCCATCTCCACATAAGGTTCAAAGGTATAACCCTGCTTTTCGAAATATGCCTGATATTCCTCCATCTGCGTGAAGCCTTCCTCCGGAAAATCCACCTTCACGAAACCTTCTCTTGCGATAAATCTATCACAATTTTGCAGAAGCTGCACTGCACTTTTTTCATATCCGTCTTTGGGGCAGGCACCGATTACATGTACCTTTTCTCCCTTTTGTATGGCAAAGCCCAACATAAGCTTATTCTCCTTCTACCAGAAACTCCTCTGCCAGCTTGATACGATAAATACGACGCAGGGAATCATTGATTCTCTCTTCTGAAATGGTGCCCTCTGATACTGCATTCAATACTCCTGCATAGGCCTGCAGGAAATCCTCCGGCATCATAATCATATCACAACCTGCCTTCAGTGCCATTACTGCTGCCTGCTCCGAGGTAAAGTACTCAGATATAGCCTTCATATTCAATGCATCCGTCACAATCACTCCGTCAAAGCCCAGCTCGCCCCTCAGGATGTCCGTCACAATCACCTTGGACAAAACAGCCGATGTTTTATCTCCTGTCAGGGACTCCACATCCGCATGCCCCAGCATAATCATCTGCACGCCTGCCTCTATACCTGCTTTATACACTGCCAGCTCCTCTGAACGCATTTCCTCTGCGGTACGGGTGATGGCCACCAGACCATCATGAGTATCTCCGGTAGTACCGCCAATCCCCGGGAAATGCTTCATACAGGCGATTATGCCCTGCTCCTCCAAGCCCTTCATCATATTAAGCACATAAGGAGTTACCTCTGCCGCTGTGGCTCCATAACTTCGATCCAGCATAATACTGCCTTCCACATTGCTCAAATCCGCCACCGGTGCGAAGTTTACATCAAAGCCCAGCTCTTTCAGATAAGCGCCAATGGTAGTTCCGGTCTCATAAGCCTTAGTGGCATCCCCGGTTTCTCCGATTTCTTTAGGCGACGGCTGTGCCTCCACCAATCCGGCTGCCGCCACTCGGGTTACGGTACCGCCCTCTTCATCCACAGCGATAAACAAAGGATACTTGCTGTAGCTCCTGGTATTGGCAATCATCTCCGTAATCTGTTCCTTGGACTGAATATTCTTCTTCATGTATATGATACCGCCCACCTTGTAGGCTTCCAAAGCCGCCTTGGTAGCATCCCCTGCCTTGATGGCAGTACCGGCACCGGTCAACCCTTCCGGTGTCAGGATAAACAGACCTGCCACCTTCTCTGTAATGGGCATGCCTGCAATGATTTCTTCAATTCTCTGCTCCATCAGCTCTTCCTGCGTGGGAGGTGCAGGTGTTGCCTCCGGTTCCTCAGTAGGCGGAATAAGCACCTCTTCCGAAGCATACAGATCATCCAGCACATCCGGTGTAGCCTCCGGGATTTCTTCCGTAGAATCTGCAACCGATTCCGTCTGACTGACGGCAGGTGTGGTATCCTTCTTGGTCACAAGCTTTACGCCCTGCACAATCAATACTGCTATCAAAAGTAACGCCAAAAATGCTGTTGCATAAGCCAGCATCTGATTCCTCTGTCTTCTCTTTCTGCGAATTTCTCTTCTTTCGTCCATAAATATACCTCTTTGATATCAAACTCGCTTCTATATTACCATAGGACAAGAGGTCATGGCTACCATTATTTCAGTTTTTAGGCAAAATGAAAGAGAGCGTACCGACATTACTTCATCAGCACGCTCTCCTAAACTATGCTATCCATTGGACAAATCCTCCTAAACATTTTTTAGTTCCCTATTCAATTGTCTTCCATTCATCCTTAGTACCTCTCACATTTCTCTTTCGTACTGATTGTACTGTAACGTCATCAATCTCTCATATGTACTGCGTTACTTTCTCTTCTGTGATTCACCTCTTATCCTTTGTGCTTTGTTCTTTGGTATATTATGGAAGTTTTCCTGATTCACTTAAGAATCTCAATTTACGTTGCTGGCGGTCCGTACCTCCTGTTCTATATATTTGGATGGTGCCTCCATCCATTTCATCTATACTGTGAACCCTTGTTGTTTATGTCTTTATTATATACAAGCTCTCGACATTTGTCAACACATTTTTAAAATTATTTTAATATATTTTTATAAATGTGTTGACACACTTGGAAATATCTGTAAATTTGTCGATTATTGTCGATTTGCATAAACATCTATGCCATTGGCAATGCCTTGCACTATTTTATCCTGGTATTCAGGAGTAGCCATCAAAGCATCCTCCTCCGGATTGGTCATATAGCCCATCTCCACGATAGTCACCGGCACCTGGCACCAGTTAATACCGCTCATGGTATCTGTCTCCCACACCTTACGTCTCTTACAACCGGTAGTTTCCACCATACCATCCAGCACACAGGTACTTAAGCTCTTGCTGGCTTCATAATAAGCTGCATTGTAAGGATTGGTTGCTGTCTGACAGATGGTCATGGCTCCGTGTACCTCCGGATTCTCCGAACCATTGGCATGGATACGGATAAAAACATCGGCACCTGCATCATTAGCCACCTGTGCACGCTCGCTGTTACTGATATTTACATCATGGGTGGTTCGCACCATCAGCACCTCATAGCCTCTGGCCTCCAGCTCTGCCTGTAACTTCAAAGAAACCACCAGATTCAGCTCATACTCTGCCCATCCGCTGACACAGCCGGTGGTACCGCTGGAGACCTTAGCCTTCAACTGGTCGGAGCCGGGTCCTACCGGTTCCTTCTCCGAATTGCCCTTTCGCTGGTGCCCCGCATCAATTACCACCAGAAAGCCGTTCTTTTCTGCAGGCAATACGGGTGCCATAGTTGGCACAGGTGTCTGAGTGGGCTGTGGCGTAGCCGTAATCTGTGGTGCTTCTGTGTTCCGGGGTGCTTCAGTCTCTACCGGTGCTTCCGTGGGTGCCTCTGTAACCACAATGGTTTCGGTCTCCACCGGTTTCTCCGTCGCGGTGGGAGCTTCCGTGGATGTATTTATCACATCCTTCTCCTCCAACTTCTCTCCCACTACTATTAGTTGCTCCTCCGGCAATCTGTGAGCTACACAGCCGGTTAACAACAATACGGTCATCAGACTCAAAAAAAGACATTTATATACATTTCTCATTTAATTCTCCTGATTTCTGTAAATACTTCTTTTACTTATTTTGCTTTTTACATTATACGGTATTGCATGCCGTTATGCAATTTAAAAAACAAGATTGAAAAAAATGGCAGTGAGAATATTATCATCTCACTGCCGCTTCTAAAACTTCCGTATTATCTTATATACTTTTTTCTCTTCCGCAGAGAAATGCTGACCCCAGCCAACAAAGCAGCAAAACCAATACCACAAAAAAACCATGGATTGGAGTCATCCTCTGTCTGTGGACTTATGGGCACTGAAGGTGTTGCCGTAGGTGCTGCTGTAGGCGCTACCGTGGGGGCTACTGTAGGTGCTGCTGTAGGTGCCGACGTAGGTACTTCCGTAGGCACGGCCGTAGGTGTCGCTGTAGGCGCTACCGTGGGCGTCGCTGTAGGCGCTACCGTAGGCGTTGGAGTTGGCGTGGGTGTTGGAGTTGGCGTGGGTGTGGGTGTTGGCTCAACGGATGTCACAGTTTTGCCACACACATCACATTTACCATCCCTATTATTGTCACCATGGCCACCTCGGTCCTTCTCCGCTTCACAACCCCCACATTCCTTCCAGTGGTCTGCATCATCAGAGTTCCATTCTGCACCATATTCGTGATCTGCTAACTCTCCGTACTCCGTACCGCAGACAGCACATTTTGCCTTTTTCTCACAAGTAGGAGTTCCGCCACTGTGGGCTTCCTTGGCTATCCTTCCCGCTCCGCTCTTCCATGCTTCTAAATCAGTGATTTCTGAGGTGCATGCCGCATCCGTAAAGAACTTACCGCATGGACATTTATAATATGCCTTTACGCCAAACTCGGTACAGGTAGCATCCTGCTGTGCTACCAAGGTTCCTGTATGAGTGTGCATACTTTCATCAATCACCATCCGCAATCTGTTATTGGACATGGTGTTCTTATTGTCAAATTTTACGGTAGGATCCTGAACTGCAGCACGTGCCTTAGCCTTCGTTGCCGGCAATTTACTGCTTTCATACATTGCCAGACAAAGGACTGCATCCTCGTCAAGGGTTCCGTTATATTCAAACAAAAAGGTCTGCTCGGTATCGTCGGCAAAAGTTCCCTTCGCTATTTTTACAGGGTTTCCGAAAGTGCCCAGTTTATTGCCCTCTGCATCTGTAATCTCCGCGCTCAATGTAATATCAAAGAACGCCGGTGCCAAACCCGTATTCTTAATGGTAACCAACAGCTTATTACCGTTTCTCTTAGCGCTTGTTACCGTGAAATTGTAGCCCAATCGGTTATTCATTTCCTCGATAAGGTCTTTTTGCTCGTTATAAAACTCATAACTATGATGACTATCCTGGTCAAATGCATAGATGGATAAGTGTGAAATCTCAATGGTCTCACGGAAACGCTGGGGTGTCCATCTCAAATAATTCTCATCATAATTCTGCACTATACCTTGTTCTTCGGCCACAGTAGGATCCAACATCATTCTATAGGGCAGGAAGTTTTCACCGATTACAGGTAAATTGTCATAATAATTGGGTCTTAAATTCCATTCATTGTTGTGTGAGCCAATCAAACCATTCACACGTTTGGGAATTCCAAGGGACCGTGCATAATCATACACTTCTCCGTAAGCACCGGAGGTAACGCAAAGCCATGTCTTATCGAAAGCATCACTGTAGTACTTAATCATATCCTTCTGAATCTCTATAGAAGGCATGGGGTTGCCGTTAAACGTGGAAGTATGCCACTCACCCCAGTTACCGAACACACTGATATCGATAAACTCCACTCGCGGGTCCCCGTCGTAGTGTTCTGCAAGAGCATCTGCAAAATCCTTCGCTGCCTGCAAGAAGATGGGGTCGTCCCACTTGGGAATATCCAATTCCACAGAAGGATCACTGTACAGTGTTGCGCGGTCCATCTTTGCCCCCTTCGCAAACACCCAATCCGGTACGAAAACATGGTCCTTTCCGTAATTAGCATGAGAACCGGAAAGATGGGAATAGGGAAGAATTCGGATTCCGTAGGTATAGCCGTATTTTTCACAGGCTTCCAGCATACTGTCGATGGAAGACCAGTCATACACGCCCTCCGCAGGATTCAATTCATCCCACTTGGGTTCCCCGGTACAAATGGTGGACATTTCCCAGGCAGTATTGTTCATAGAGCCGCCGATACCGTAAGGATTGGTGGACTCAAAGGCCCAATCATCATAAACGGTCATAACATATCCCTTATGAGGATTGACAACCGGTCCGCCGGAAGCTTCCGCCTCATAATATACGGTGGACGAAGTATCAAAATTTTTATACGGGTCTTCACCGGGAGCCGGCTTTGCCGCAGGGAAAAGCTGCTCCTTCACCATGCCGGCAAGCATGTCCGCCCCCAATGCATTCATATGCAGCTTATCATCGCTATAATACTTACCTGCCACTCTTACCGTATTTTCCATGCAAAATACCAGCCAGGGCTCAAACAAGTCGATAATACCCACATTCTCTGCCGCTGCAATGGTCTCCAGTTCCTTGCCAAACCATTTGCTTGTCAGCACCGGATATTTGCTACAGTCATCCAACTGACCATGCTGTTGTACCAAATAAACCGTCATTCCCTTTGCTTTTGCACGCTGAATCATTTCTGTCATATTGGCAATATATTCTGTTGGGTCAACTGCATCGGGATCCCCGGTATACTGCTGGGAATAATCATTCAACCCTACCGCCAGAATCATGATATCGCCGCTTTTACCGTAATACTCCGCAGAAGGGAAGAAATAATCCTTTAATTCCCGTGAGGTAATGCCGCTTGCGGATATATTACGTATATCATATTGGTCCATATCCACATAATTGCTTAAATACTGTCCCCAGCCACGCTTGGCATCCGCCGGCACATTGTAGTAGTTTGCAGCCGTGGAATCACCGCCAATCCAGATGGTGGGCTTGGTAGTGGTTCCTGTGGATGTCCGCTGAATCTCCAGGGCACTGATAGAAAACTCTGTTCCCACACCGGAGCCTGCATAGATATTCAGCTGCCCGTCTGTCACCGGTATGGTAAAAGTATCCACCGCATTATTGCCCGTCAAAAAGAAGAGCTGGGGCAAACCCTCTGCATTGATGGTAGTGGACTGCACATCGCCGGTTGTCACGGTTATCTTATACACTCCGCTGGGCAAATCCACATGAAAAACATGCCCCGGAACACCGGACTTAAAACGTACCGCATCCGACAATGCTCCTTCTCCACTTGCAGGAACATTCTCCACCGCGTCGGTACTCGCAAATCCATAGCCGGCCTCCGCCGTATAAGCATCCTCTGCCGATACTCCTATGTATCCCTCTTCCACTCCGGCTCCACCAAAATCAAAACGTAAGTGTTCACTATTTAGAACCTCTGCTTCTGCTTTCATGGGCAACATGGAAACGGTGAGTACCACCGCTAGGATTACTGCCAAAAACCTTTTCATAAAATTCCTCCTAATCTTCCGTACTTTTTTCTTCCCCTTTTCGTCCCTTTACATAACGCTTATGCATACGTATCTTATCAGCTATTATCCATATCAGATAACCTAATATAGATAATATCACATATATCACCTCAAATAAACCTATAATTATGAAAAACGGCTTCCATCCATCCTTTAAACTATTCTTAAAGTCTTTTATTGCTTTTATTATCTTCATACTAATCCCACCAGAAATTCCAAATCCTTGAATTCACAAGGCTTGCCGCCAAAGCACTATAGGTTTCACAGCCTTGCTCTACAATATCGAAGCAGTAGGTACCCATTTCATTTGCAAGCTTCTCAAGGTCTTCTACCGGCTTTTCTACCGCATAATCAATGGTGTCAAAGGATAACACGGCAGGATATGCACCATATTGCTCGTACCAGTACTTTGATACAGCCATGTGCTCTGTAACCTTCGGACAAGCATTCCAGCCGCCGTAAGGCAGGTAGACCCAGATACGCCACGGCTCGGTAACAGGCACTCTCACAAGATAACCGTTTCTGGTGAATGCGTCTGATGCCTCATAATCTTCACCGTCCAAATCTACGTCGTCATCCCATTCACCGAAAATATGATTTTTCTCAAGATAAGCCTTGCCGTCTTCCACAGGCTCTGCCAACATCTTTTTATGATATTTCTCCACAATTTTCTGAATCTTAGAGATAGAACCTTCGCCACCGCATTTCAAAAAAACTTCCAGCTGCTCAAAATATATATCGTCCGTGGCAACAATCACAGGAATGAAGCCTTCTTTCTTACCCTGTTCACGGTATTTGAAATAAGTGTCAACCGAACCATCGAACTCTTTGCATTCACAACCGGTGAGAACCTGTAGCTTATCCATATCATCAAGCTCGTCAAAATTATCATGAGAAAAGGTCTTTTTGCCTTCCCAGATAAACAGCTTCTCATCAAACAGGCTTTCATTCTTCTTATCTGCACCACAGTCACTCTGCTTTGCAGAATCAGCTTTCGCGTCAACTAAAACAGGTTCCACAGGCTCACGTCTTGTTATGACAAGCGACTTACGCCTATCAAAGCTGTCTTTGTCAATCTTGACGTTTGCAGGCAGGCTGACAGATTTTAAGGATTTACAGCCGGTAAACGCAAGTTCATCAATTACGGTTACCGAATCCGGAATGTGTACGCTCTTTAAGAAGCGACATTGATTAAACGCTCCATAGTCTATGCAAGTAACCGTATCAGGTATCGTCACAGATTCAATATAATCATTACCCCAGAAGCTTTCTGCAAATATTTCATTCACCCAATATGTATTTCCGTTAATTTCAACACTGGCAGGTATTTCAAGATGCAGATTTTTTTCCGTTACCTTTTCAATGCCTCCGGCGGCACAGGTTTTTGGGGATTTAATCAAAAATCTCATAGTGTATCCCGGATATACTACATATTCACTATTAAATAAATTAAATTCATTTTCTTTTTCAAACTCAGCAAGTTCTTTATTTGTCATTATTTTCATTTCTCCTTTCATCCAAACAGTAACATTCACTAAAATATTGGCCTTCCTTTTTGCCGGAAGCATAATATAAGCATACATACAGCTTATCTTCTATCAGAACCGTAGCGTTTTGAAAATACTTGCAATTTTTCGGTGCTGATTTTCTGCCCAATATCCGCTTCTTTTTAATGTCCACAACTATCAGCTCCGCTTCGTGAACCGCATACAAGATTTCTCCGTCTAGAATATATTTGTAGACGTCATTCTTGGTTTCATAGCCGGAAACTGACACTTTCTCAGCCTTAGCGTCCTCTGAAATACGGTAGGTACGCACTTTCTTCGTTGACGGATTCATTTCAAACAATACAGTACCAAGCGTTCCGTTTTCCTTATACGGAATCAATCCATGCTGAAGTCCGTCTTCACCCTTCGCACCGCTAAACAGGAACGGATGATTTTCTTTCCGATACCAAATCACTTCACCGTTTTGCACATTGTAGCAAACCGTATAGCAACGTTTCCCTTTTTGTACTTTTATAAGGATTTCATTGCTTTCAAAGTCAATACTCATGGTATTCACATAAAACGAGAGGGACTTAAAGGATCCTTCTCCCTTTACTTGCTCTAAGCTCCACAATTCTTCTCCTGTTTTAGAAAAAAAGCGAAGTTTGGGGTTGTTCTTATCTACTAATTCTACAGCGAGCAGCACTCCTACTTTAGGAAAATAATAGTATTCCGAAAACGAGTTATTCTGTTTTTCTTTCGTAAGCTTCATAAAATTTAAATACGGGTTTACGAAAGTATATTCAAATTCGTATTGAGCCCCATGGTCGTTTAAGGCGATGTACTGAATACTGTTTTCGATATCTACCTTTGCGGAAACGAATACTTCCGGCGAAAAGTAATCATTGTGGTGATTGTATCTGCATTCTGTCTGTACAAATTGATTCCCGTCATAAACATAGAAGTTTTCATCATCTTCACAAGACAAAACACCGTTCTTGCAGGTATATTTATTATATTCTGTAGGAAGCTCCTTCTCTCCAATCACAATTTTATCAGGAAAAAGTTTCACCGGTTCCCCTTTGTAGGACCAGACTCTTATGATATTTTTAGCCAATTTGCAAGGCTTGATACCCCTTGTCACTTCCTGCTCGCAGCAGTCTTCCGGTTCAGTGCTACCTTCCTCCTCATCCACAACTTCCTTACTGACATCTTCGCTAAAACCATATTTACAAAACGGTGCTTCAGGAAGTTCCTCCAATGACGGACAATTAGCAAAGACAATTCTATCAATCTCTGTTAACCCTAACGGAAGTTCAACGTGCTTTAAAGATGCACAACCTTGAAAAGCCCCACCTTTCAAGACTCTTAATCCGGAAGGAAAATCGATCGCACTTAGTTTTTCACAATTATAGAAAGCCCAATCACCTATGGTTGTAATAGAATCCGGAAGCTCTATATGTTCCAAAGACTTACACCCTTTAAAAGTAAAGGTATTTATTTTTGTAAGTCCGGCCGGAAGCTTGACTTTGCTTAAGTTTTCGCAATCGCAGAAAACAAATCCACCAATGTCTTCTACAGAGTCAGGAAGTTCAACCGATTCCAACTCCTTACAGCCATAGAAAGCACGATCAGCCACCGAGGTAACCGCATACTGTTTTCCGTCGATGATAACCGTCTCCGGTATGCTCACTTCCGCAAGTTCTCCTTCATAACCAACCACTTCACAAGTAGTCTCTGAAGTAATCTCATATTCAACATTATCGTTTACGTTATTTGTAGCTTCATTCATTCAATTTTCCTCCTAAACTTATTGATAGGATTTGTGTCAACTTTACAGAAGTTCGGTATTTTTTAACGATGAACAGCCCTGAAATGCCCCTTCTCCTACAGATACCAGTCCGGATGGCAAATCCACGGCAGTCAGTTTTTCACATTTACAGAATGCATAGTTACCGATGCTCTTAACCGTGTCCGGAATCTCTATACACTCCAAGGACTTGCACTCATTAAACACTAATCTGTCAATCTCTGTCAATCCTTCCGGCAGCTTCACTTTTTTCAGTTTTTCGCAGCCGGAGAAAACAGCCTCACCTATCACTTTTACAGAATCCGGAATTTCTATGCTCTCCAAGGACTTGCAATCGCAAAACAGAGAATCACTTAATTCTTCCAGTCCGGCTGACAGCTTCACTTTTTTCAGATTCTGACACCCGCGGAATGCATACAAACCTATGCTTTTCACCGAATCAGGAATCTCAACCTCCTCCAGCTTCGAGCAACAATTAAAAATAAAATTTCCCATTGTAATAAGTCCGTCAGGAAGCTTCACACTCTGCAAAAACCAGCATTCTAAGGCATTATCTTCTATCTCTGTAATTCCTACCGGCAACTCAATATGTCCAAAAGTGCTAACAGAAAAGGCGGAAGCTCCCACTGCGGTAACCTTATACAGCTTGCCTTTGATTGTTACCTCTGCGGGAATAATCGCTTCTTTACCGCCCCATTCACAACCCACAACCTTACAGGTAGTTTCGGAAGTAATGGCATATTTAATGTTATTAATGACTGCACCGTTTTCGGTTTCTACATAATCGGGACCATCGTTTCCTTCTTCCTGCATATTGCGTAACTGCAAAATTTCTACCTGTGTATCTTCTTCCTCTTCACCGTCGTCCGCATCGTATGTAATCTTACACAAGTCAAGGTCGCTTATACGCAGGTCACCGCCGGTTGAGCCGTTTGCCTGGAATGCTTCTCCGATCTGTTTGCCGGTATATTCCCCGGTTTCCACATCATAGACATACTCTCTGAAGTAATAAGAATCGCCGTCTTCCTCACCGGAAATGGTGATTTTCTTAATCTGGCTCACATCGGTTATTTTACTTCTGATCTCTTCCACAAAATCATAAGCATCGAATTCTTCATCCCAGTCATTTACTTCTACACGGGACCGGTCAAATATTTTCTGCTCATATTTTTCGTCATAGTTTTTTACCTGACCGTCTACCACACCATCTTCCAGCATCTGAATCAGTTCGTCCACACTTTCTGCCTGACTCAACTGTTTCGGGCTGACTTTTACGATGGCATCATAACGGAAATAATCGATTCTTCCGGTTTCATCCGTACCGCCATTGGCTTCAAAACGTACTGACTCATTATTCGCAAGCTCCATATCGATTACAAGTATAAAACTGCTGCTACTGGAATTAGTTACAAAATCGGTTCTGATTTTCATCTTCTTTTACCCCTTTACATTATTGTATTTTCTTTTTTCACTTCCACAAAAAACTATTTCCGGCATTAACGGGCACCCACCCATACAAAGCTCTCTCTTTTCACAATCCGGACATGCTCCACGCATTCTGTTACGAAAACGCTCAAAGGCTTCACTGTTCCAAGCCTCCTCTATGGTCATCTCCCTAAGGGATACCTGATACCGTTTCTCCTGGTCAAAGCTACATGGTACCATATTCATATCCGCACCGATATAGCAGCTGTAACGTCCTCCCTCACAGGTGTCCAGAGATTCAGGTCTGACCGTTTTACAAAAATTGATTGCCCCCGGCACATTACAGCTATCCATTCCCACCTTGAAGAAATGTCTTTTTTCCACCTCTGCAAAAAATGCCGCCACTCTCGGGTCATCCGCTTTGAGCATATTGGCCTTTGTGCCCTGCCCGGCAGGCTTATGCAAGAGAAATATCACTGCATTGATGCCTTCCGGGAAGTCGTTGTTTCGCAACCGCTCAATTGCTTCATCCATACTGTTATTGCCAAGGACATAATGAATATTGGTTTTAACACCGGCCTGAAGCAACATCTGAATCGCTTTTAGGGTATATTCACTTCGATACCAGCTTACCGCCACGGCGCCGCAATACTGCTTGCACAGCTTCGCGATTTCCGGTGTCATACCATAGCCCGAGGTGGTAAAATTCGGCACAAGCATATGTTCACGGCAGATTCGAAGAATCTCCTCAAAATACTCATGCTGGTCCGGGTCTCCTCTGCCGCCCAGTGCAAACTGATTGCACCTGCCCTTGGACTGCTCTGCTATCCACCGGAAATCTTCCACTGACATATTCGGTTGTTCTATTAGCATACCGCTTTGATAGCATCCGATACCTGCTTTGGCACAAAGCCCGGTTTTTCCGTGGATACAATGTCCCATAATTCCCACGTCAATCAGATGAGGATAGGATGCCATAAAAGGGTCTGTCCCGGTATCCTTGCCCTTTTCATCCAGCACACCGGTACGGACATAGGCCCCTGTTTCGGTATCAAATGCAGACTTAAAACGATACTTTTTATCTTCGATTATGTAACGCAATTTGGTTTACCTCGTTATCTTACACTTCTTTAAACCACACCAGATAGCAGCTAAACATTCCGGTAAACTCCGCACTGCAATCCGCACCATATTCTTCTTCTCCATTGATAAGCACATCTTCGTCCTGAATCAATTCATCATACAACGATGCATTATCCATACGTGCTATCACATGCACGATTTCCAGTTCACGCAGCTCATCATCCTCGTGGGAATAACAGTACGCCTTCTCTCCCGGGAAGCAGCTCATCTCATGCATGTAATAATCCAACTGACAGTCTTCTCCTTCGTCATAGGAGGATACCACCCAGTTCTCTTCCAGAAACTCTCTGGTCATTTCTCCCTCCGGTGCACTTGCTCCAAACAGACTGGGCATTTCCGATTCGATGACCTGATATGTCTTTTGGATATCGAAATCACAAGAAACATGGTTGTAATACTTCTGAAGCAGCGTTAAAATCGTCTCTTTCTCTTTCTCATCAAAATTGAGCATTCGGCAAGATAACATCCTGTCACAATATCCGTTATAAAGCTTCAACATTTTCTTATAGCCATAGGTGTCTTTGTTACTGCACCAGAATGTCACATAATCATTCTTTTCCCAGTCTTCCTCAATTTCCCAACCGGCGAAAGCACTGAGCACTTCCTCATTTAACGGTTTTACATCCACCTGCTCATACTTATTGCATCTTTCACTGTCATTCTCATATTGACACAGATAAAAAAAGGCGATGGCATCCTGGTCACTGTCAATGGATTCTTCAATCTTCCATGCAAACCATTCTTCTTCCTTCTTGTCCGGAAATTCGCCATTGTGAAACAGAGCGTATACCACTTCTTCTGCTTCCCAGGGGAAATCATATACATCGCAGAACTCCTTGTACTTCTTACCGGTCCACTTATTCCCCGTAAGTGCATTCAGTTCATCGCACATTTCCTTGGGAAGCACACCGCCCATAGCAGCCCCCTCTTTTACCATATCTTCAACTCTTGCAAGTACCTCTCTGTCCTTTGCTACCGTTTCCCAATCAACTATTTTCTTTGCCATAATTTTATCCTCCACATTTATAAATTTCTATGTATACGTCTGATACTTATCCCACTGATACACAATCATTCCAAAGTACATCACCAGCACACCGGGGATACTGATATTCCCCACGCTTTCCCACAGCAGGATGAATGCCGGTATCAGCACAAGGAAAGATGCCAGTCTGTGAAGCGAACCGCAATAGCCGCCTGACGTAAGGCTGTAAAGCAGCAAACTCACCAGGATTAAAATGTTCCAAGGGAATGCTCCCTCAGACAATAGATTCATCGAGAAGCCCGAAAGCACTCCCCAGACTGCCACTGCCACAAGTACAGGAAAAAGTGCCATAGCCACATCCTTTATGGTGAGATTTCTTCTAATATTTCTTCTTTCTGTGCGTATCAGGCGTGCTCCGTTTTCGGAAACAGGGACTTTTTCCTGATACTTTTCGCTGTGATACAGCTTGTAAAATCCCTTATCAAAAACCAATGCATAAGCCTTCACAAGCTCAATAACAAGGAAGCCTGCGGCACAGACAAGCCCCAACGTGCTGTTCCCTGCTTTCACAAGCCGCACCCCACACAAAACCGTACCAATGGCAATCACGATACTGCCCAGTGTCATTTCGCCGCCAAAGGTTTGCCTCATGTCCTCCATGTCTGTATTCCAGGTATCCATCTCATGTTTGATCCACAACGCGTTACTGTGTACGACGGTACCAAACAGATATACCACTAAGAATCCCAAGCCCAGCTCCTGCCACAAGCAGAAATACAAAACACATTCCAGGCCCTTGAAAAGCCATAAAAATATAGGGAATGCCTTAAATTCCGACAGTTCAATGAATTGGTAGGTGGTTCTCTTAAAAAGAAACTTTCCAAAGGTTTTTAAAAACATGATTCCACAAACGATTACGGCTGCCTGGGCTGCCACATTTCCGTTTCCGGCAAGAGAACACTTTGCCACAAACACACTTACCAGAAGCAAAGGAATGGTACCAAGCATGGAAAGGATGGCGGATAGCTTTACTTTCTTCTCTTCATACATAGCGTCCAACAGATACATGTCAAGCTGAAATGATTCCAGCCACGCTATAAATAACCCTTTTATGGTTTGACAAATTAAAAGTATAATCAAAAAAATATATCCAACAATTCTTCTCATAGTGTCACTTCTTCTTAAAAATTATGCCAATCCGTGAAGCACAATTCCTCATCCAGTTCCGCATAGGCTCCACACAAAATCGCCTCGTCAAAGGCATCGGAACACTGGAAGGCGATACTTCCGTCACAAAGCGTCACCACCTCCGGAACGATATTGGCAATAAAGCAATCGAAATCAAAGGCCGGGAAAAAGGACCGGAGTAAAGCTTCAATATGTCCCTTGGGAATACAGCCATCGTTAGGGGATTCCAGATAAGGGATGAGACTTCGCAGGCCGTCATGTGCGAAATTATAGAGTTCTGCGATATCCTCTTCATTACCATAAGGCAGCTTGTCCTCTAAAAAGAGTTCCTCGATTTCCATAAAATCGATTTCATTGCACTCCATATCCGTAAACGTCTGTAACAAAAACGTACCGTTGATATTGTCGATATTGCGGGTTATTTTATCTGCGAACTCATTAAAATACTTATTTAAGAACGCAATAAGCTCTTCATCCGTACAGTCCTCGTCAAGGTGTTCCTGTACAATCTCCCATTCTCTGATTTCCTCCAAGGTGTCATTTATCTCAATCTCGTCATCCGTATAAGTACCGATGTAGCCCAGATTGATGGTTCCCTGTATATTGATTTCCCCGTCTTCCAGGGTTATTGAAATCCTGCTATTCGCCTGCTCATTTGAAGGTTCCCTGCCGGATACTGTTTTTATTGACGTAATACTATAATCGCCTTCGTCCTCTTCAAATACAAAGACTAAATCTTTGTCAAAATGCGCAATCACGTTGTCGCCATTCCATTCGTACGGCGTGTTATTCCACTCCAGAAATGCTTCTAAAAAGATTTTATGGTCTATCGTATAAGCCTCGATACCCCTTGCTACTATCTTTTTGAATTCATTCCTGTCAACCGGTGCATATACTTCCTCCGGTGCGTTGCCTATTCCGAGGAAAATATATTCCTCTTCCGGCTGTACGCAATAATAAACGTAATTATCTTTACTTATTCCACAACATAAGGCGGATATATGATCTCCGTTACAATCATCTTCTATTTCCAGTTGAGGCGATGTTAACAACTCAAATTTCCATTCCTCACCCAAAGCATAAGCCTCGTTTACCAAACCAAAAACACATTTATTAAATGCTTTATGGTTCTCTTCGCGTGCCCACTTCCAAACATCTTTCTCTTTTCCGATAAATTGCACGGGATAAACATCCTCGCCAAAGGAAAGGGTTCCCTCCGCAAAGTCATATTCCCATCCTTGGTCTTTTTCAATATATTCTTCTACCCTTCTCTGAGCAGCCATCATTTTTCCTAAAATAGCAGAGAAAACCTCTACATAATCACTCTTATTAATCCTATCCATTATACTCATTTTATTTTTTCCTCCTTTGGTTTCTGCATTTAATACATCATCAAAAGCATCTAAGTCTTCACCTTTTCGTTCCGGATAATTCCCGTCATGGAACATTTCCTGGGGAGAGTCGATACTCAGTCCCCGAACCCAATCTTCTACTTTTGACAGTAATTCCTTGTCTTGTGTTACTTCTTCCCAATTTGACATAAATGCTTCCTCTTTACGAATTCACTCTGCATCCTTTGAAAGGTACGATACTTATGATCCTATACACAGCTATTTAAGGATTGCTCTAAACAATGCTCTTATAAAATAGAATATTAAGTAAAACACCATAAATACCAAGGTAAATATAGGTCCCCATATACACTCTACAAAAAAACTATATAGTTTACGAATGAATCTACGAATTTTTATCATACCCACTCCCCATCCTTTAACAAAGTACCATACGCATGCCAGGGAATCCACTGGCTGTCCTTTTTCAGGTAAACAATCTCCGGACAGGTGAAAGGGAAATCTTCCACCGGCACCCGTTTTTCATAAATATCCGTAACCTCAGATACATCAACATATGTCTCGTAATAGCGATAGCATTTGTCGTTGTAGTCTATCCAAGGCTCAATGCCTAACGCCTCACCCTGCTTATCGTCACCAACCATTATGTAAATCTTACCGGTATCCTTTTGATAATCTGCAACCCGCACTTGTACCCCTTTGTAGATACCGTAATTACATTTCACCCGATAAGCCGATTCGATTTCGCTTTTCTCTACCGGTCGGCTGTATTCGCGGTATGTTGGGGCTTCATCATGGTGTTCAAAACCAAGCCCTTCCAGTTCCGGCGAATACCCATATATGGTATTTTTAATGTACATATATTCACGATTCTTTATTCTTACGATTACCGTTATATTATTTCTAAAATTCTTCATATTTTCTCACTTTTCAAATATATCTAAAGAGTCTCGCCGGATTCTGTCATCGCGAAATTACTCCTTCTATATTTCTACCAGTTCGACATCCCTGATATTTCCCTTACTGTCCATATTTACTGCTATGATATGATTTGTTTCCGGATCCACAAAATAATCAGGCCTGCAATAGAAAGTTAAGGTAGCAGAGAGTTCCTGCTCTTCATTATCAAACTCTATGAACACCTCTTTTAGGTGAAGGGACTCGATGAAATCCTCCTCTGACAGCGGAAGAGTAACCACAGTTCCGTCTTCAAGGATAAAGACTCTGCATTCCTCTGTGCTTCCCTCCGCTTCCTCCATGCAGTCAATATAGTATTCTGCCTGCTTAAGCATACCGGCATCAACAACAATCGCTTTCATCACGGCATTTTCATTATGATTCAAGAAGGAAAGCAAGTTATTGATTAAAGGCACCAGGTCTTCAAGCGGTCCTTTCTCTTTGTCAACACATATCTCTGTCTCTTCTCCCCATACAAAAACGTTGCAAGACAGAACTCCAAAAAAACGATTGGAAAACCCGAATTCCTCCGGTTTCACACTCATACTTCTCCTTCGATAGTTCCGCAACCGGCTTTCACTAAGAATACGTGGTGTATCCTGGGAAAGAAGCACTCCCATATATTTATCATTCCATAGTGCAAAGCAAATCCAGCCGTAGTTACCCTCCTTGTCGATGTAGAGTACTTTCGGCAGGGCTGTCCTGTCAGCTCCTGATACCTTCAACACTTCTGCAAACTTCTTGAAAAGCTCATCTTCTTTTTGCAGGTACTCAGCATATGCTTTTTTCTGCACCTCAGTGATACCGTCTTCTACGCTTCCTTCCAGCTCTATTTCCAAGTGCTCATTCTTGCCGAACAAAGAGTGCTTTTTCCAGCCCTTCCATGTATTTTTACCGTAATGGACAAGAAGACCTAAGCCATCATCGTTTATCTTGTGTAAATTTTCCAGCTGTGTTCTGGAGATTATCCTCGGCTCTTCTTCCGAAAGAAGCACTGCCAAACCATTATCCACGTCCCAACAACAGCCAAAGGCATATCCGAAGCTTCCGTCCCTGCAAATAAAGAGGTACCATAGCTCTATAAACTCAAAAAGCTGGGTCTCAGTGACCACATCCTTATGATCATTCTCATTCACACCGGAAACTTCACTAGCGATGTATTCATAGTTCCACTTGTAATAGTCCAAAAGAAAATCTACTGCGATTTCTTTATATCTATCCGCATTCTGCAAATAGGTTTTATAAGCTTCTCTCTGTATATCCAGGATACCTTCTTTATCATCATCCTGTACTACAAGCATCAATCCACCGTCAGAGTTATACACCGGGACATCCATACATCCAACCCATGCTTCTTCTTGGAAATTTACTTCCCCAAAAACATCATCCTTTAATATATCTTTCATTTCCAAAGTCCTCTCAGCAGATTTTTACGTTCCCCTTTGTAATTCTTAAATACAAGCCTTCCCCGGTCATCTTCGTTATTTTTATAAAGCCTTATCTCGCATTTTTTCAACGTATAAGCCTTGTCTGCGACTTTTAATGTAAACGTAAAATCATTTCTGTTACGTCCGGCTTTGATTACAAACTCTCCGTTACCGGCTGCATCGCCCGTCTCGAAGGCTTCTTTGAATACTGATAAAATCTCGTCTTCGTTAAAAAAGAGAAAACAGGAATACCGACTCTGTTCATACTGAAACCGAAGGAATACATCCTTAATCCGGGCAGGCTCTATGTCAGCTACCCATTGCTCAGCAGATAAAATTTTCTCTCCGTTGAAAAAGTTACAGATACTCTTCTGTGTTTTATAACGTTCATTTTCATAGACAAAAGAAACGGTATAAGGAAAACGCTTCAGGTAATTATCAATGGTCTCCACATCCGGCAATTCTTTTTTCGCATAGTGGTCGAGATTGATATTGTTTTCCGCAAAATATTCCGCGATTCTTTCATCATATTCATTAGTTTCCACACCCTGTAAAGGATAATCAATCATAATATTATGTATCTGATTATAGCGGTTGTGATACATAAGAACCCTGCCCCCCGGCATAATAACAAAATCCAGGTCATCATCCCGATCCTTGTTCACCGTATCAGAGTATGAACTCAGCTCCTCAGGCAGGTCGGCGTCGATGCGATAGGTTTTCCCCTCGGAAAGGTCCCGCCATACCATAGCGATATGCTTTGGTATAAAGTCATCTTCGCGAGCGTCATTATATATATATTCCAGAATACCGCATCCGAATATGGTATCAATAGTTTCCTCTTCACCGGATGCATGAATAAAACTTGCCTCAAGCAACAAGCATGGCATGGAATCAAAGCTTTTGATCTCAAGCTTGCTGCCGAAAACGTTGTAATGCGTAATTTCCTTGGGCCAATCGTCCAATTCCTTGGCCTCCCATGGATCACCTTTCTTGACCATACTTTCTCTGAACAATGTTCTTCTGTATTGTTCATAGCTCAGATTTTCCCGCATGGCACTGTACTGAAATTCACCTCCGGAAGTATAACAATAATAGGTGTAATAAATACTGTATAAGCCTATAAGCACATAAAAACCCAAAGCGATATATAAAGCCAGCGGCGATAAGAGTATGATAAGTACATAGAAAATAATTCCAAAAATAATACCCGAACCTACACCGATAATCGCATGAAATCCATGCGCCATACCCGCACCGGCAGGATCACTGTTCACGTAAAACGGTGCAAACATAAACCAGTAGATGTAAAATGCAATCAATGGCACTATCGTCAGAAAAATGAGCTTTGTTGCAATAAAATAGATTAGTGCAGAGTGCACAGTAAGTGTAATCAATAATAAAAGTGAAATACCTATATTCCTCATGCTGCGTCCAAGTCTGTAACACTCCTTTGCCACCAAGGAAAAAAAGGATAACAGTACACTCGCTATCAAAAAAACTATAATCATAAATTAATCTCCTCAATATGCATTTCTTTGGATATCAAGAATTCCCTCTTTTTCATCATCTTGAATAATAATATCCATTTCTTTTTCACGCCCAAATAACGATATATCTACCGTCTGCGTCCATGCACCATCCTTATACTCTACTTCTCCGAAAATTTTATCATTCATCCTTTTATCCTCTATCAAATACCTCTAAAGAATCTCGTCTGGTTCTATTATCTCGATTTCGCCATCCGTAAACTCGAAGCCAATTCCTTCTTCCTCGCCAATCGGGCACTCACCAAGGAAACATCCCCTACCAGCATCCGTAAAATAAATTCTGCCGAAATCCACCATATTCATTACGGTATCCCTTGTCACATTCTCTATTTCCAAGCCTTCCGGAACATCGATAAACTCAGCCATATCCTCATAAATGGAAAGGTAATAATCTAACATCACATCTTTAATATTTTCCCAAAACTTCGGATTTTGTTTCTGATATTTTTTATAAGCTTCTCTTTGTTCCCTCGTCAGCTTGCCTTCCTCCAATTGAAAATCTAAATAAAGTGTTTGGATTTTACCAAGAAAAGAGCGGATTTCTATTCTGCCTGCAAAAGAATCATCTATAAGCAACTTTCCGCATATTTTATCCTCTGTAAGCCTGTATTCTCCCATATTCTTTAATTGATAATCTGTCACAAGCAATATATTCTCACCTGTAAAAAGTGCACCCACGTAAGAAGCATCCAAATTCGTATAACAGATCCAACCCATATTTCCTTCTCTGTCTATATAAAGTGTTTTGGGCTGTATTGTCTGCGAGCTTTCTGCATTCGCAGCTAACAGCACTTCCGCAAGTTGCATAAAATACGCATCCTTTTGCTGCTGATATGTAACATAGGCCTTTTGCTGAGCTTCCGTAATTCCCTCTTCTACGCTGCCACTTAGCTCTATTTCCAGATTTTCTTTTTTCCCCGAGAACGTAACATGCTCCAGACCTTTCCAATTCTCTTTTCCGTCATGAACAAGTAATCCGAAAGTATCGTCGTTTTTTTTGTGGAGATTTTTCAGCTGTGTTCTGGAGATTATCCTCGGCTCTTCTTCCGACAGAAGCACTGCCAAACCATTATCCACGTCCCAACAACAGCCAAAGGCATATCCGAAGCTTCCGTCCCTGCAAATAAAGAGGTACCATAAAGTCATAAACTCAAAAAGCCGGGTCTCAGTGACCACATCCTTATGATCCTTCTCAGTCACACCGGAAACTTCACTTGCGATGTATTCATAATTCCACTTATAATAATCCAAAAGATAATCTACTGCGATTTCTTTATACTTATCTGCATTCTGCAAATAGGTTTTATATGCCTCTCTTTGTACATCCAGGATGCCTTCTTTCTCAAGATCTTGTACTACAAGTTTTAGATTCCCTTCAGAATTATAAAGTGGAGCATCTGTTATTCCAACCCATGATCCTATATTGGGCTTATACTTTACTTCTCCCAAAAACTCATCTTTTATTATGTCTTCCATTGCAAAATTCTTCCTCTCTTTATGCAAGCACCAAATTTATCTTTAGAAAAAGGAATCTGTTTTACAGGTTCCTTTTTTAGTGCGACTAAATCTGCATAATTTTATTTCTGCTCTGCCGCATTTTTCCAGTAGTCGGATATTATCTGAATGATGCCTAATGCCTGTTCTTTATAATCATTGCCTATAGGTGAGAAATCAGAAAATGTATGTCCGGTTTCATTCAGAAATCTTATCCTTGTCATATCCTCCCGCAACACCAATCATAAATCCTCGTTCTTTAAGCTTAGGTGCGGTAGAAGTATACTTAAATATATAATACAGGTACTCGTTATAAATCATGGAATCTACTAATTCCAACTTATCCAAGGTATCTCCGCACTCGCTTGGATGACGCAGCCAGTTTTGCATTTCTGCATAAGCAATCTTCTCTTGCGTAATGTGACTTTTGTTCAACAAATCCGTTCTATCAATTAAATTCAACATTCTTATAAGTCTGCTTGCATCAAATTCAATTAATCTATCTATACTTTGAGGCAAAATCGGCATATTGTTAAGTGCCATTGCCTTAATCAGGAATAATTCACATTCAGGATCCAATGGAAGTTCTGCTATTTTTTTAACCCATGCCAAAATGTCATTGTTACCAAGACGAGCAGCCATATCCAATGTAATGGAAAGCGTTGAGATTACGTCATCTCTATCACATCCATGTTCCGATACGTACTCATATATAGCCTCCAAACGTTCCCTTATACTGTCGATAATAATCTCTTTCTCCTTCGGTTGTGCTAAATTAAGCTCCGGGTCGTTATTCAAAATAATCAGTCCCATGCAATCGCCTATCCCATTAAAGCACCAAGAAAACACCTTGGCCAACGTACTATAAATGTACTCAAGCTTTGCATCGAACATTTGTAAGTTTTCAAGATTAGTTACATAAGGAATATCCTCACAAGTAAACTCTAAAAGCATGCGAAAGATCATAGTTTTAATCTTCTCATCACTCTTGTATAAGCTTTCGATAGCCATCGGTACATGCTCCATACAAAGCTCATTGTAACCCTCTGAAAGTTCATCGAAAAAGCTGTCAAAATTGTCGTCATCAATCTGCCAGTTTTCAATGGCTTCATCCATAGACGCCTGCTTATCGTTGTTTAGAATAATGTCCTTTAATATCTGATAATCTGATTTGTTACTACTATTTTCCTGTGATGACATAATGCGTTCTCCTTACCCTGCCAGTCCTTCGATTTCAAAATTGCCCTTACCGTCCACAATAAACTCTATACTGTGACCTGCGAAATAGTCAGGTTCGCAATTGATATAACCGTCTACCAAAATGTCTGACTCATCCTTGTCATAGCTTACATATATTGATAAGTTCAGAGAATCGAGGAAATCCTCTTTTGATATCGGCAAATAAATCTCATTATAATCATCTGTAATGAAACAACGCTTTTCATCGGTGCTGTCCTCCTCAGACTCCTCGCAGAGATTTAAAACCCAGTCTTCTGCTTGGGGGAGATAGCTATCTACCAAATCGTTGAAAAAAGCTTCTTTTTGACTATTCAGGCCCTTAAGCATATCGTTTATTATCGGAATCATATCTTCGAGAGGGAGTATATCAGCAGTAACTGATATGTATAGATTTTTATCCCATACCTTTGCGCAGGCTTTATATTCATCCTCATATCGCTCGCTCGCAGAAAAATCTTTTAATTTGACTGTATTCGGAAGATTTTTAACCGAAGTTTTTGGGGTGTTATTACTGTTAGCTTCTATGTATTCCTGTGCCCTTTTATTTCCTTGTGCAGCAGCCTGCTCCCACCAATACAATGCCTTTTCCTTGTTTCTTTTCGTTCCTTCACCTTTGTAATAAATGCAACCGGTTGCGAACTGTGCTTTCATATGACCCTGTTCAGCCGCCTTCTCAAACCAGTACAGTGCCTTTTCTTTGTCCCATGACATGCCTTCGCCATAACTACAATAATACATATCGGCGGTTGCGAACTGTGCTTTCGCATCGCCTTGTTCGGCGGCCTTCTCATACCAGTACAATGCCTTTTCGTAATTCACTTCTGTTCCGAGACCACGGAAAAATATAAGCCCCACATTGAACTGTGCCCGCACATCACCTTGTTCGGCGGCCTTCTCCCACCAATACAATGCCTTTTCGTAATTCACTTCTGTGCCTTCGCCTTGACAATACATGCGTCCAAGATGAAACTGTGCCTCCATATCGCCCTGTTCAGCCACTACTTCAAGACTTTTTATTTCAAGATTTTCATTCATGATATTTTTCTCCTAAAAATGTTTATTTATTGCCTATGTTGGCTTTTGTAGTAAAATTTGAGAATTACCCTGCCAGTCCGATTACATCAATATTTCCCTTACTGTCCATGTATACCTCTATACTATGGTCAGCAAAATAATCCGGGTCGCAATTGATGAAAATGTGTGCAGATATGTCTTCCGCTTTCTCATCGTAGGAAATGTCAATGGTATCAAATTCAAACGACGCTGCAAAATCCTTCTCGCTGATTGGAAGATATACCGCTGTTTCATCATCAACCATATAGCCTCTGCGTTCTTCTGTACTGTCCTCTGCTTCATCCACACAGCTTGACACCCATTCCTCTGCAAGTGCAAGCATTCCGTCATCAATAAGTGCTTTTACAAATGCATCTTTGTTGTTTAGCGACTCAACAAACTTATTTATCAGAGGAAGCATCTCTTCCAGCGAGCGTTTTCCTCTGTCAACCAAGATGGTTGCCTCTTCTCCCCATACAAAGCCACTTCCGTAAGAGTATCTCTCTTCGTTTCTGAAATCTTCTAAAACAACCGGACTGTTTCTCTTACGATATTTCAGTAATTGGTTGTTGTTCTTAAAAATAAGCGGTGTATCCTCGGAAAGAAGCACTCCGATGTAGCGTTTATTCCACTGTGCATAACAAATCCAGCCGTAGTCACCCTCAATATCTATGTAAAGAGTTTTCGGCAGAGCTGTCCTATCAGTTCCCGATGCCTTCAACACTTCTGTAAACTTTTTGAAAAGCTCATCTTCTTTTTGCAGGTATTCAGCATAAGCTTTTTTCTGTGCCTCGGTGATACCGTCCTCTACGCTTCCTTCCAGCTCTATTACAAGGTTTTCTTCCACACCAAAGAAAGAATGCTTGGTCAAACCTTTCCAGCTGTTTGCTACATCGTGAACCAAGAGACCGAAGGTGTCATCATTCATCTTGTGCAGGTAACGAAACTCGTCACGCTTCATCAGGATACGGGGTTCCTGTTCGGAGAGAAGAACCACAAAAGGAATTTTACTCCAGGAACTTCCTAACACCCATCCGAAACTACCGTCTCGGGCTATCTGAAGGAAAAACACTTTGCACATTCTAAATAATGCCTTCTCGGCAATTGTATCTTTTTGCTTATCCTCTTCAAGATATACAACTCTGTCTATTTCTTCATAATTCCACTTGTAATAATCGAGGATGTATTTAGGAACTTCCCTGATATACTTCTCTTCGTTCTCAAGGTAGGTCTGATAAGCCTTTCTTTGTACGTCAAGAATACCTTCCTGATTCTCGTCCTGCACCAAAACTTTCACTATCGTATCAGAGCCGAACAACGGTTTCTCTAAGCTTCTTACCCACACATAGTTTTTGCGAAACTCTACTTCTCCAAAAACCACATCTTTTATTATATCTTCCATTATTTTTTCTCCTCCTATTTAACTCTGAACTCATTCCTGTTATCGCCCTCGAAGTTTTTAAAGACGCGCTCCCTCTGAGCCTTTCCGTCTGTTTCCAACACTTCCGGTATCTTCGAAATCCACACTTCCGTCTTTTCGAAAGCATACTATTCTTCATTTTACTATTATTTTACAAAATTATATAAAACTATTTCAATACATCATGTGTGAAAGGACGATATGGTGCGTTTCTGGTACATTTCATTGCGTAAGATGCCCAATATACGTCCAAGTTGTCAAATGCCACATTTTATACACTACTTCCGGCCGGAAGAACATGCAGTCAAGATGATAAAAACATAACAAAACACACTGCATTTTGCGGTTTTCCTTGACTTTATAAAAAAAACAGAATACTATTACATTGTGAATTTCACGCAGCGTATGTTTCCAAAAGGTGGTGTTGATATGGACAAGAAAGGCAATATTTGCGTAATAATGGCAGATGTTACAGAGGATTATCGAGACGAGTATCTCATAGGAGTGGCAAAACAGGCAGAAAAGCTGAACTATGTTACCACAGTGTTTTCCATGGCACTATTGAATCAGCAGAAAACCCAGGGTGAAGAGTCGGTATATGATCTGATAGACTTTGACAAATATGATGGTGTAGTATTTTTTGAAAAATCCTTCTCGGCGAACAAATCCTTGGGTAAGAGAGTGGAACGATATATTTCCGAAAAATGCAATAAGCCTGTAGTTGTACTGGGTAATTCCACCGTTTTGGGCGATGCGTTTTCCGGCGACTACAGTCGCAATATAGAACTACTGACAGACCACATCATCGAACAGCACAACTGTGAACTATTATATTTCCTGGGTGGATATCAAGGTTATGCTACCAAAATCGATATAGGCTTTATGAACTCGCTAAAAAAACACGGCATATCCGTGACAGACGACAATATGATTTACGGCGGTTTCTGGAGAGAATGTGCCGATAAGCTGGCAGAGGATATTGCCTACGGAAATGTGGAAAAACCGGACGCGGTCATCTGTTACAGCGATATTATTGCATTTTTCTTTATAAAGGCACTTTTCCGACATGGTATCCGTGTGCCGGATGATATCATCGTTACCGGCTTTAGTGCAAGCACTACTGCACAAAACGGTATTCTCTCTATAACCACTTGCAGCTGTGATACCGAATACCTGGGACGAATCGCTGTATCTCGTCTGCATTCACTTATTTCCGGAGAAGATGAGCCACAGATTATCCGTCCGAGACCCAATATTATCACGGGTATGAGCTGTGGTTGTGGCACCAATCAACATCATAATATGCGAAGAAGTCTTGAAATGCATGAAAAGCGCAGTGTTGAGGATACACATTTTGCTAATAGCGAGCTTGATGAAAGATTATTTGCATGCCGCGATATACAGGATATCTCTGATGTAATATCACAGACCCACTACCTTATTGCAGATAAAAGCAGCTTAGCTGTATGTTTACATATAGATAAGAATATTTCACGTTGCTTATTTATGTTGGATTTTATAGGAAAGGAAGATCAGGTGGATTTTAAGAGTACCGATATACTTCCTCCGAATGCTACGCAAGCAGACTCCTCCACCATCATATATGTGCTTCCCATAGTATTCAACGACAAAGACCTGGGACATATAGCTGTCTGCTACAATAAGCCCACGATATATAACGCACATTTTAAGAATTACACAAGGCATCTTGCCATAGGTCTGGAGGTACTTAGGATACGTAATAATGCTGCATTGACTTTGACAGAAGCCTCAGTTCCCACCGAGAGTGACAAAAAAAGCAAAATATTATTTGCATACAATGGAGAAACCCTGCATCGCATCAGTATAGATAATGTACTATATTTTGAGACCGATGGCAGAAAAACAGTTGCAGTGCTGCGTTCCGCACGCCTTGTAGTGCGAAGCTCTCTGTCCCAGCTGGAAGAACAGTATACAGATGCCGGCTTTTTACGGGTATCAAAGTCAACGCTTCTCAATATCACAAAGGTGACCGGATATACTCCCGACAGCGACAGAACTATGCTCGCAACACTTGCCGGAAATGTGAAAATCAGGATTTCACGCAAGTTCGCCTCCGAGTTCAAAGCGCGAGTGGCGGATATTTAAATATTCTCAGCATTCCTATGACATTACTACATA
Source organism: Lachnospiraceae bacterium (assembly GCA_017522685.1). The sequence goes on along the minus strand of JAFWYN010000028.1, from coordinate 65,457 downwards.
AAAAGGGGAAATTCCTACCGGAATTTCCCCTTTATGTTATTATAACTGTGATTCTACGAAAATATCGTAAATCGCCTTGATGGCAATCTCGAAATCGTCATTGGTTACACCGATGATAATGTTCAGCTCAGAGGAACCCTGATCGATCATCTTTACGTTGACATTCTTGTGTGCCAATGCGGAGAAGATTCTGCCGGACACACCACGGGTGGATTTCATGCCGCGTCCTACTACAGCAATCAGTGCCAAATCAGACTCGATGTCGATTACGTCAGGATTGGCCAGTCTGTGCAGTGCTGCCACTACCTGCTGCTCCTTGTGCATGAATTCATCCTGATGTACGAATACGGTCATGGTATCGATACCGGAAGGTACATGCTCGAAAGAGATACCATTGTCTTCGAAGGCCTGCAATACCTTACGTCCAAAGCCGATTTCGGAGTTCATCATATCCTTTTCGATGTTGATGGAGCAGAAGCCCTTCTTACCTGCAATACCGGTAATCACATACTTGGATTTCTGGCAGGTACTTCCTACAATCCAGGTTCCATTATCTTCCGGTGCATTGGTGTTGCGGATGTTTATCGGAATACCCTCTCTGCGTACAGGGAAGATAGCATCTTCGTGAAGTACACTAAAGCCCATGTAAGAAAGCTCACGAAGCTCTCTGTAGGTGATGGTTTCGATGGCTGCGGGATTGGGGATGATACGAGGATCCACTACCAGGATACCGGAAACATCAGTCCAGTTCTCGTATACATCTGCCTTGATGGCTCTTGCCACGATGGAACCTGTGATATCGGAACCGCCTCTGGAGAAGGTCTTTACACGACCATCTTCGTAAGCGCCATAAAAGCCGGGAACCACTGCAGACTTACAATCCTTAAGTCTTGCAGAAAGTACTTCATTGGTCTTTTCAGAATCAAACTCACCGTTTTCCTTGAAAAAGATTACGGTAGCAGAATCAATAAACTCATAGCCCAAATAGTTTGCCATAATGATACCGTTTAAATATTCACCACGGGAAGCAGCGTAGTCCTTACCTGCTTTTTCCTTAAAGTTCTTCTCTACGATTTTGAATTCCTCTTCCAAAGACAAATCCAGTTTTAAGCCGTCGATAATACCCTGATAACGCTCCTTGATAGCCTTTAACTCTGCCTTGAAGTCCTTGCCTTCTTCTGCCAATGCATAACAGCCGTACAACATATCTGTTACCTTGGTATCCTTGGCATCTCTCTTTCCGGGTGCAGAGGGTACTACAAATCTTCTATCCTTATCTGCTCTGATAATCTTTCCAACCTTTTCAAACTGCTCAGCGCTGGCCAGTGAGCTACCGCCGAATTTTACTACCTTGCTCATTTCTATGAGTCCTCCTAAAAATATTTATTCTAAGCTTCCAACAGCTTTTCAATCAACTTATGTCCTACAGGCTCTAAATTGCCACTCATAAGTGCCTCTGCTTCGTTGTAATTCCATCCATTCTCCTGCTTGGCAGTGCTGTCATACAGCATATAAGGCACGTTCTCAGAAGTGTGGGTTCTTACACGGATGGGGGTGGGATGGTCCGGAAGCACCAGCATACGGAAATCTACGCCTGCCTGTTCCAGCTTCTCTACCATAGGGCCGATGACCTTTTCGTCCAGATACTCGATAGCCCGTACCTTACGCTCCATACTGCCCTGGTGACCCATTTCATCGGGTGCTTCCACATGGATATATACAAAGTCATAATCCTCTTCTAACAGTGCCTTAGCCGCTGCGTCCACCTTGCCTGCATAATTGGTATGTAAGCCGCCGTTGGCACCTTCCACTTCTACGGTACCCATTCCGGCACCTACCGCGATACCCTTCAGCAAATCTACCGCGGACACCATCATACCCTTCTTGCCGGTCTTCTCTTCAAAGGAATCCAGCATGGGCTTGGTACCTGCCCCCCAGAACCAGCAACAGTTGGCAGGATTTAATCCCTGCTTCTTACGCTCTATATTGATAGGGTGATTTACCAGGATATCATAGCTTTTTCTCATCATTTCCCGCAAAGCTTCATCCTGAGGTAAATGCTGACCAATCACCTGACCTAATACATCGTGAGGAGGGGTTAATTCCACCACACTGCCTTTGTCCCAGATGAGACAATGACGATAGCTGGTACCTACATAAAACTGATAGGTTTCATTGGCCAGTTCCTTCATTACTTCCTGCAAAAGCACCGCACAATCCTCGGTACTGATTTCGGAAGAGCTATGGTCGATAATGGTCTTTTCCTCAAAGGGTACATCCTCTTCGGAAATGGTCACAATATTACAACGGATAGCCACGTCCGTATCCTTCATGGGCACACCGATACTCAGTGCTTCCAGCGGAGAACGACCGGAATAATATTTCTTAGGGTCATAGCCCATTACGGACAGATTAGCTGTATCGGAACCGGGCTTCATACCATCGGGAATGGTATGCACCATACCGATTTCAGACAGTTTACTTAATTTATCCATTACAGGAGTGTTGGCATAGGCCAGGGGAGTCTTGCCTCCCAGAGCCTCGATGGGTTCATCCGCCATACCGTCTCCCAGTACAACTACATATTTCATATATATTCCTCCCGGACCGGAGTCCTCTTCTTAAGCTTCCACACGGATTCTGTTAAGCACCTTATCTCCCAAAGCTTCGTACTTGGCTGCAAAATCCTTCTCCTTCATTACGGAAGTTACCAGTGCGAAGTCATCGCGTCCTGCTACTTCCACTACCTCAGCGCCTGCAAAAGCCGCAAGTACTGCATCCTTGTCTGCTACCTTGGCACGTACGAAGAATGCTCTTTCCACATCTGCCATGTCTACCAGCTTTTCTACCTCAGCATCCCAGAAAATAGGAAGGGTGGTATCCATATTGCGGGCACATTCAATCACGTCAGCCACTACTGCACTTGCGGTAGCCAGCTTACCGGCGCCTTTACCGTAGAACATAGCGTCGCCCAGCATATTGCCTTTTACCAGTACCGCATTGAATACGTCCTGTACCATATACAAGGGACTGCTTGCATCAATCATACAAGGAGAAACCATTGCTAAAGTACCATTCTCCAAAGCCTTGCTCATAGCCAGCAGCTTGATGGACTTGCCCATTGCCTTAGCATATACAAAATCATCCGCGGTAATCTTAGTGATACCTTCGGTATAAATATCTTCATAGTTTACAGTCTTACCAACCATCAAAGAAGAAAGGATGGCAATCTTACGGCAAGCATCAAAGCCTTCCACATCTGCTTCCGGATGCAACTCCGCATAGCCCAAATCCTGTGCTTCCTTCAGTACATCTGCAAAGTTGGCACCTTCGTTCTGCATCTTGGTTAATATATAGTTGGTGGTACCGTTCAAGATACCTGTGATAGCTTCCAGCTTCTCTGCTGTAAGAGCCTCGTTAATAGGACGGATAATGGGAATACCGCCACCCACACTGGCTTCAAACAGATAGTTACAATTATTTTCCTTAGCTAACTGCAGCATCTCAGGACCATACTTTGCTACCATCTCCTTATTGGAGGTACATACGCTCTTGCCCTTTGACAAAGCCTTCTTGGTGAATTCATAAGCCGCCCTTACACCGCCCATGGTTTCACATACGATGCTGACTTCCGGGTCATCCACAATCACATCTATACTATGTACGATTTTATCCTCGTAAGGATCCCCGGGGAAATCCAACAAATCCAAAATATATTTTACATTAATCTCGGTAAGAGATCTCTTGTTTATCAAAGCCTTATTGCCTTCAATTACTTCTACCACACCGCTTCCTACGGTACCGTATCCTAACACTGCTACATGAATCATACTCTCGTCCTCGCTATTCTTTTGCTAATATTTTTACGTGGTGCATACCCTTCTGATTCTCCATCTCTCCAATCATGGCGGATACATCGATACGCTTCAATATCTGAATCGTAATACTTAAAGATGCTACTCCGTTGATCGGGATACTTTGATGGATGGTAAGGATATTTCCACCATGGTCTGCGATAATCTTCAGTACATCGGACAAAAGCCCCGGCTCATCATCCATCTGAAAAAGCAACGTAATGGTCATACCCTGGGCATTGTCATGGAATTGAAAAATATCATCCTTGTACTTATAAAAAGAGCTTCGACTGATGCCCACCGCATCCACCGCTTCCTGGATATTCATCACCTTCTCGGTCTCCAAAAGCTCCTTGGCTTCCACCACCTTCAGAAGCACTTCCGGTACTGCCTTACGACGCACTACAAAATACTTTGCCGGTTCCTTCATTCCTTCTCCTCTACACTCCAAGTATCCCGGTGACACCATGTCGAAAACCCCAATAATGTTTTTCTACCACGGACACTTGTCTTCTCATGGAGGATATGATAGCATGATGTGCCGGGAAAAGCAATAGGAATATTGTATAATTTTCTAAACAATTTAAAAACCGTTCATGGCAATAGTACCAACTACTGTCATGAACGGTTTAAAATCACTTATTTTCTGATTATACCAAAGGATATTTGTCGGTTAATGCCTGTACAATAGCTCTTGCTTCAGGCACCTTCTCCTCGCCACCCTTGATAAGCATTGCGATTGCTTCTGCGATCTTGTCCATATCCTCAGTATTCATACCACGAGAGGTTACTGCAGGAGTACCCAGACGTACACCACTGGTTACGAAAGGAGACTTCGGATCATTAGGGATGGTATTCTTGTTACAGGTAATATGTGCACTGTCAAGCAGCTTCTCAACAGCCTTACCGGTTAAGTCAAAGTTGGTCAGGTCAACCAGCATCAAGTGGTTGTCGGTACCGCCGGAAACAATCTTGATACCTCTGCTCATCAAGCCCTTGCAAAGTGCCTGTGCGTTGTCCACAATACCCTTCTGATAAGCCTTGAACTCGTCGCTTAATGCTTCCTTGAAGCAAACTGCCTTTGCAGCGATGACATGCATCAAAGGACCACCCTGGATGCCGGGGAAAATAGCCTTGTTGAAGTTGAACTTCTCAGCTGCTTCCTTGTTGCAAAGAATCAGACCACCACGAGGTCCACGTAAAGTTTTGTGAGTAGTGGTAGTAACAACATCTGCATAAGGAATGGGGCTGGGATGAAGACCTGCTGCTACCAGACCGGCGATATGAGCCATATCCACCATCAATACTGCGCCGACTTCATCAGCCACTTCACGGAATTTCTTAAAATCAATGGTACGAGCATAAGCTGACGCACCTGCAATGATGAGCTTAGGCTTACATTCTAAAGCAAGCTCTCTCATCTTATCATAATCAAGGAAACCATCATCATTTACACCGTAAGGAACGATGTTGAAGTACTTACCTGACATATTTACCGGTGAACCGTGGGTTAAATGTCCGCCGTGGTCTAAGTTCATACCCATAATGGTATCGCCGGGCTGACATACTGCAAACTGCACTGCCATGTTTGCCTGTGCACCTGAGTGGGGCTGTACGTTTGCGTAATCACAACCAAACAATTCCTTTGCTCTTTCGATTGCTAAGGTTTCCACTACGTCCACGCAGTCACATCCGCCGTAATATCTCTTAGCCGGATAGCCTTCTGCATATTTATTGGTAAGAACACTTCCCATAGCTGCCATAACAGCTTTGCTCACCCAGTTCTCTGATGCAATCAACTCAATATGACTGTTTTGTCTGTTCTGTTCGTCGACAATCGCCTGTGCGACTTCGGCGTCCACGTTCATTACTTCTTCTAATGAATACATGATTATCCTCCTTGTAACACGTTAATTCGCCAAAATATGTAACCATTATATCATAGTTTTTCCAGATTGCAAGCCATACTTGCTTTTTCCATGGACAATTTGGTATGATAGAAGAAAAGAAAAATACAAAAAAGGGAGCACTTATGTACCACATCATCATCAATCCGGCTTCCCGTTCCGGCGCCGGCAAAAAGCTTTGGAAAACCATTGTTGAGCCTTACTTGATGGAACATAAAATTGAATATATTTCTTACTTCTCAGAGCATCCCGGGGATGTGGCCAAATTGGCTGCCAAAATCACGAAAGGTGCTTCTGTAGTTGCTCCCAGAAAGTTGGTCATCTTAGGCGGCGACGGTACGGTCAATGAAGCCCTGCAGGGGATTTCAAACTTTCGTGCTGTTACTCTGGGTTATATTCCCACCGGCTCCAGCAATGATTTGGCCAGAGATTTAGGCATCTCTAAGGACACTCTTGCAGCTGCCAAACAGGTATTTGAGACCGGTAGCGCACATAAAATGGATGTGGGATGTGTCATCTTCAAAGACGGCACCAAGAGGTACTTTGCAGTCAGTTGTGGCATGGGATTTGATGCGGCAGTCTGCGAGGAAACCAACCGCTCTGCCTTCAAAAAGGCTTTAAATCGGATTAAGCTTGGCAAACTGGCTTACCTGACCATTGCCGTGAAGCAGTTACTTGCAGCCAAGTCCGCCTCCTGTGAGATCACCCTGGACGATAAGCCCACCTTTACCATAAAGAAATATTTATTCTCCGCCTCCATGCTGCACCGCTACGAGGGTGGGGGCTTCAAATTCTGTCCGGATGCAAAGTGTGATGACGGTGTAATCGATATTTGTACGGCAGCCACCAAACTGCCCAAGCTTGTGATTCTTATGGTTCTGCCCACTGCTTTCTTTGGAAAGCATTACCTGTTCCCGGGCATCACCCCTTATAAGGCACAAACCATCCATATTAAGGCTTCTGCGCCATTATGGATTCATACGGACGGTGAAATTCTGCGTAAGGATGATGAACTGACCATTAGCTGTCAGAGAAGGGCACTGACTATCATCCATTAACAGTAACGATTCAGTGTCCTCCATTCGCAAAACCGCCTCTACGAGGCTTTCCTTTTGCTCATGGAGGGCTTCTCGCCATATAAATATAAAAATGTGTGCATTCATACAAGCATGATGCACACATTTTTAATTTGCATGGCTCTGAATCGTCACCAAAAACTTAAAATTTTCTAAAGATTACTAAAGGTTCACCAAATCCTCTTGCAAAATAAATTTTATTGATTATACTAAGGGATGATATCGACGACCAAGAATTTTTAGGAGTATATTATGAAATATTTGAAGCTTGCCTTTCAGAAGTATTGGCATGCGATTCCTTTACTGATTTACGGAATCGTTTATATGAAATGGTTTTCACATTTAGAGAAAACCATCCGCAGTGATTTCTATGTGATACATATGGATATTGATGATGTGATTCCTTTTTGGGAGGTTTTCATCATCCCCTACCTGTTGTGGTTTGCTTATGTGGCCGTGGTAGTGGTATTCCTCTTTTTTAAGAACCGAAGTGAATATGCGAAATGCTGCATCTTCTTAGCCACCGGCATGACATTATTTTTAACCGTATCAGCCTTATGGCCCAACGGACATTTGCTCCGCCCCCAGGTGATGCCTCGTGACAATATCTTTACACAGCTGATTGCGAATCTGTATCAGACGGATACTTCCACCAATATCTGGCCCAGTATCCACGTGTACAATTCCATCGGTGCTCACTTAGGTATCGCCACATGTCAGTCCTTAAAGAAATACAAAGGTATCCAAATCGGTTCCCTGATTTTATGTATTTCCATCGTGCTGTCCACCATGTTCATCAAACAGCACTCAGTATTTGATGTACTGACCGCTCTGGTTTTGGCCGGTCTCATGTACAATCTGGTCTACGACCCGGAACGAAGTTTAGTGGTACGCTTTTCCAGTATGCTTCGCAAGAACCGTTCCAAAGCACAAATCAGTTAACTACAAAAATTTAGCCGGCTTTCCGATTGGATAAGCCGGCTTTTTGTTGCTTAATTAAATTTATATATTTTCTGTGCAATATGGTATGCATCCACGGAAAGCTTACGTCCGCCCTTACCCGGCAGATTCATGGCACTACCCATGATACCGTGACGCAACCATCTGTATAAGTAGCGGTCACAGTCCTTGATATACTGCCACAGTTCCTCCTTCTTCGCCAGATTCTCCTCCGTACCGGAACGAATCAAAAGCACGGAAGAAACGGTTGTAACGATTTCCAGATAATTCTTCATATACTGGTAAAGTCTCTTGGTCTTTTTCGCTTCTGCCTGATGCTCCACCAGATAATCAATCATAATCTTGTTCACCTTAATCTGCTGGTCGATTCGGGAAATCATAATCTCTTCATTTACGGACTGATCCTGTCTGCCTATATAATAGCGATACAGGTTCACATCCAGATAATACATATTCTTCACATAAGGAAGGGGCTCAAACACATAAATATTGTCCACATAGAATGTATGCTCCGGCAAATGTAAGCCGCATTCCTTCAAAAGCTTGGTTCTGAAAATCACGGAGTGCATCAGAATGTAATGTCCCTTACGGAATCTCTTGCAATCCTCCCAGGTAAACATTTCTCCCACCGGCAGAATGTGTCGGTAGTGCATCACCTTTTTCTTCTTTTCTCCTTCTTTTTCGTATACGAAATTGCATACCATCATATCCAGCATAGTGGGACCGCCCACCAGGCTGCGAAGGGTATCCAACACCTGCAAATAGGCTTCCTTCTTTACCCAGTCGTCACTGTCCACCACTTTAAAGAACAGACCTTTGGCATGTTCGATTCCGGCATTTACAGCAGAACCGTGTCCGCCGTTCTCTTTATGAATGGCTTTCACAATAGTGGGATACTTGGCCGCATATTCATCTGCGATGGCAGCCGTATTATCCTTGGTGGAACCGTCATTGACAATCAATATCTCCACGTCTTCTCCGCCTACCAGCAAAGAATCCACACATTTACGCATATAATTTTCTGAGTTGTAACAAGGAATTGCTATGGATAACAGTTTCATTTTTATTCTCCTTCAAATCGGTCTTTTCCTAAGCGGATATTCAGATAGGGCACATATGCCGCAAAAGCAGAGGGTATGGGGTAACGTGCTTCTGTTTCAAAAGGTTCCACAAAAATCCACTCTTTTGCCTCTTCCGTATCCTTCTTTGGGGCCAGCTCATCCACACGGATGGCATAGCCCTGCATATGCCACTCCTTATGACTGAACACGTGCTTTGCAGAACCCAACTCTTTGATATGAAGCGGCTGCAAGCCCTGACTTTTCAAATAATCCAGCACCTGTTCCCCGGTAAACTGACCTTCCATACAGGGAAACTCATACATTCCGGCTAACAGACCCTTGGCAGGTCTCTTACGGATTGCCGCTTTTTCTGCATCTTTGATAATGAGTACCGTCCGATACTCTTTCCTACGCTCCTTCTTCTCTGCCTTGGCAGGATATTGCAATTCGCAATGCTCTCTGTGGGCCTTGCAATGTGTCTGCAAGGGACAGTTCTCACACAGCGGCTTTCCGTTGGGAATACAAACCATGGCACCCAGCTCCATCATGGCCTGGTTGAAATCTCCCGGTCGCTCCCCGGACATTACTTCTCTCAATTCCTGCTCTGTCCGCGCCTTCACCTTGGCATCATTTATGGGACTATCGTCCATATGGTATCTGGACAACACCCGAAGTACATTACCATCTACTGCCGGTACCTTCTGCCCATAGGCTATGGAAGCAATGGCTCCTGCGGTATAAGAACCGATACCTTTCAGCTTCAGAAGCTCCTCATACTCTCCCGGAATCACACCACCATACTGCTCCATCACCTGTTGGGCTGCCTGCTGCATATTACGGACACGACTGTAATACCCCAGTCCCTCCCACAGCTTCAGCAGCTGTTCTTCTTCCGCCTCTGCCAGACTTTTCACATCAGGTAAAGTTTCGATAAACCTGCGGTAATAAGGCTTCACCGCTTCTACTCTGGTTTGTTGCAGCATAATCTCAGACACCCATACATGATAGGGTGTAGGATCTTCTCTCCAGGGAAGACTACGCCTAGCCTTATCATACCATGTTAATAGAGGATTTGAAATAAACAAACCGCCCTCTTTTCTAAAGAATTCCTTAAGATTTTCTGAATTTATGGCCACCGGTACTTCCTTCTGCAAAATAATAGTGTCCTGCGTCACTTCACAATCATAGGCATAGATTTCCACACCTGCTTTTGCAGCCCTCTCCAAAGCCGCACCAAACTCCGGCTGGGTATCTGTATTCGGGGTAAAATACTTAACCTCCTTCATCTGTATCACGAAAAATAGCAACGCGCGATACCCTTCCTGCTTCGCCTTTATCAGCTCCTCCACATGCTTCAGCGCCCTATCGGAAGGGGCATCGGGGAATCGTACCACACCATCCTCCTCCAAAGTGACACCCTTTACTTCGATGAATATCTTTTCATCCTTGGTCTCCGCGTACAAATCAAATCGGGAGTTGCCATATGTTGTCTCCGGACGTACGGAAATAAGGTCATGGAAAAACGTGCCCTCTCTGAGCCATTCCTCCACCACCTTATTGGGAATCTGAGAATCCATATTGATGATCCGCTCTCCCTTTTGTACCGCAATCAAATCATAAGCGGTACTGCGGGACTTATTGTCACTTTTCTGCAAATAAACAACAGCACCGGGCACCAGCAATTCCTTGCAACGCCCGGTATTTTTTACATGTACGATTTCTTCCCTTCCTTCTATCTCCACATGGGCGATAAACCGGTTAGGACGCTTTATAAATTTACCCTGTACTATATTCTCGTATTTCATAATGCTTCTAACTTAATCTCTGCTGATTTCATACTTATCTAAGGTGAGTAAACAGTTCTTCAGAGACTGGTAACGGCTTTCCAGATCTCCCTCTTCCAGCTCAATATCACTGGCTATCGCCATGGTGGTTAACAGCTGGTCCGTAATGCGATGATGCATGCTCGTCAGTACATTTAAACGCTGGGTATAGGTGTCCGCATCCAAAAACTCTAAAAGTCCCGGATCCAAGGTAACCTCAGTTGCTTCCTCTTCCGGCTCTGCTTCTTTCTCTTCCAATTCTACCGCAATAGTTTCCTGCGGAATCTCTTCAACAACCACCTGTTTCTCCTCCGGACTTATTGCAATACTCTCACCCGGGCATCCCTGCAACTCAAACCGATACTCCTGACTCACCTCAGGATATTTCTCCTTATCCACCTTACTGCAAAACATCTCCAAGGGTCTGGTATATATTTTAAAGTCTCCGTACATAGCCTGATACACCACCATCTGCTCTCCTGTCTCGGTGTGCTCTGCTATGGTTACAATCTGATACAAATTGCCCTTAAAATGTCTGTATATTTCCTGTGCTTTTGGATTTCTCATCATAACCCCCTTGATTCCTTCTACAAAGTCCATCCTCAGTATAACATATCCTTAATGATTTATCATCCCAGGAATGTAACCTGAAACTCACAACCGGATACTCCGAAAGCCAATTCTTCAATATCCGCCTTCAGCTTTTTCTGTTCTTCCAAACTAAGTTCATTCAGCTTCTTGTGATGCAATGTGATCTCATAGCTTCTGCTGCCGTCAGTCTCAATCACACGACTTAATGCCACTCCGCTGTTTCGAAAGCCTTCTTCCTCCAAATAAACCTTTACCTGAGAAAGATAGTTGCTTTCCAATTCCAAAAAAGCTGCCTCGTCCACGGTTACAGTCCCGTTATTCTGACTCATCACCTTTTCTGAAATAAAAAACCATAAACTTAATATCATAAACACGGTAAACAATACAAAAACCGCTTCCTTACGAACGCCTCTTCTTACATTTCTCTCATACATTCTACCTGTCATATGGGTATCCTCCCTGATTACTCTTTCTTGTGAATTTCTAAGGAAAGAATAACATATAACAAGTACGTTTTTTAGGTCTTAAAGAACAAAAATTCGTAAAAAATCAAAGAATATGGTACAAAATTCGACCAAATACTGTTCTTTTCGCAGCTTCTGATTCCTGCTTATCAAGCTCCGAATACGCTCATAATCAGGATTTCCACGCTCATCACATCATTCATTCTGCCGGTTTTTACAGCTTCCTCTGCCTCCACGCACCGGGCCACTGCCTCCTTCAACTGTGCGGTCTTAAATTTGCCTGCCTGGGTGGCATATTTTCCTAATGCAAAGGGCGGCACTCCTATGGCAGAAGCCATGTCCTTATTGCCATAGCCCTTATTCTTCATAGCTTTGACCTGTAACAATATATTGCACTGTCTGGCTATCAGGAATAAAATACGCATGGGCGGCTCCTTCAATGCCAATAATTCATAATACAGCTCCAGGGCCTTCTTTTGCTTCTTATCCGCTATGGCGTCCACCATATCAAAGATGTGGCTGGTCACTCTGGTGGTACAGATGGTTTCCACATCCGCCGGCTCCACCACTTCTTTATCCATACAGAAGCATATCAGCTTCTCCAGCTCTCCGTGGATATTCTCCATATCCGTACCGGTCTTGCTTAAGAATAACTGTACCGTGCTTTCGGTGACCTTCTTTCCTTCCTTGGCCAAAAGACCTGCCACCCAGCGTTTGAGAGTATTCTCATCCTGGGTTTCAAATTCCACCACACAGCCCTTGGACTGGATGGCCTTGTACAGCTTGCTTCGCTTATCAATCTCGGACTCCACAAAGACAAGAACCGTGGTCTCGTTCTGGCTTCCCAAATACTCCGCCAGCTGTTCCCCGCCGGATTTTAACAATCCGCTGTCTTCCAGGAAGATCACCTTCCGGTCCGCAAAGAAGGGCATGGTCTCCGCCAAATCAATGACCTCACCCACGGAGATACCCTTTCCTTCAAACATATGATTATTCATATTGTCATCGGGCGCACAAAGTGCCTTTTTCAGCTTATCCTTATATTGTTTTTTCAGGTACCGTTCCTCCCCGTACAGCAAATATACAGGTTGGTAAGTTCCGGTCTTTATATCATTGTTTATCCGTTGCATGATACCCTGTCCTTCACATTTCTTTCTATCTTCCAATATAACGTATTCCTCAAAAATCTGCAACGTATTCTTCAATAACCCCATGCAATTTTTTCCTCCGTATCTATCGTAATCTGACCATACTCAGGTGTAGTCATAATCCTGCAACCGGCCTGCTTCAGTCTTTCCAGGGTTTCTGTGTGGGGATGTCCGTAGGAATTCTTTCTGCCGCAGGAAATAATTGCCAGTTTGGGCTGTATCCGCTCCAGAAACTCCCCGGAAGTACTGCTTGAGGAACCGTGATGGGCCACCTTCAGCACATCCACCCCCGATATATTTTGCCCTTTTAGCCCCTCTAACAGCCTTTCTTCGCCGGCTTCCTCCACATCTCCGGTCAACAGCATCCTAAAATCCCCTGCCTGCAACAGATAACAGGCACTGCCATCATTGCTCTCCCCCTGAAAATCCTTAGCCGGATGCAGACATTTCAGCGTAAAGTCCTGATGTGTCCATACATTCCCTTTTTGTACCGTTTGTAGTTCTATTCTTTCTCCCGTTTCCATGGATTTAAGCTTCTCAGAGAAAGCTCCCTCCTGTCCCGAGGGTATATATAGTGTCTTAACCATTACGTCCCCTCCCTGCAGCATCTGAAGGACACCGTTCACATGGTCCGTATCCACATGGGACAGAAACACACCATCCAGCTTCCCCATTCCATGATATTGTAAAAAGGGGACTATCACCTTTTCTCCCACGTTCGACCTGCTGTTGCTTCCTCCGTCAAATAAATAATTCTCGCCCCCTTTCGTTTGTAACACAATACACTCTCCCTGCCCTACATCCAGACAGTATATCCTTGTCCTACCGGGAAGGGGTATCAGCAAAAGTATCAGTGCCACAACCGTACAACCCAGGAACACTTTTTTCTGCCCCTTCTTCCACCAAAATACCGGCACCAGTAAAAACAGGTAGTACAATAGAATACGCCACATATCCGGCCGGCCCAGTAACAACGTATGACCGGGCAGCTTTTCAAAAAGTTTGCAAAGCCATTCAAACCAACTAAAAATCCCTACCTCTATCGGACTTAAGAATCCCAATACAGGAAACACCATGCCCAGCAGCCCTACTATCATAACCACACTCATAAAGGGAATTACAAGAAGATTCAAGAAAACAGAATAGACCGGAATCTGATAAAAGAAAAAGAATTGAATCGGAAGCGTAAACAGCGTCACAGAAAGACTGACAGAGATTCCGCTCACGCCTCCCTCCAATGCTTTTTTCATAAGCACCATCCACCCGGGTTGCCCGGCTCTCTTTCGGAACATACCGGCAGGTAGCTGCAGAATCGGTCCCAGTAGCCCTATGCCGCAGACAGAAGCAAAGGAAAGCAAAAAACCGCTGTGATAGGAAAGCTGCGGATTCTCCATAAGCATGGTCACCACCAGCACACCCATAGCCGTCAGCATGTCATAGCTTTTCCCCCAGACCTCTCCCAACATGCGAATCAGATACATACCGATGGCCCTGCAGGCGGATACTCCGAACCCGGTCATGATACCATACAGCAATATTACGATTCCTCCCAATATTGCTGCCGGCACTATGGGCATGGTAAGTCGTCTCAGCAATTGATAGAAACCCATGCCAAGTAAGGTAATGTGAAGTCCGGAAATACTAAGAATATGTACAATGCCGTTAGCCTGGTACAAATCCCTGATTTCCCGGTCCAGTCCGCTTCCGTCTCCCAGAAGCATCTTAGCCAGAATGGATGCCTCCTTTTCCGGAAAGGCCCGGTACAGATTCCCAAGCAAATATTGCCGTAATTGGTACAAACCTTCCCGGACGGGCCAACGATTCGCATCTGTCTTAAGAATACGCACCTCCTTCAAGGTAGCACCGATTCCTTCTATTGCGTAATAATTTGCGGCATCAAACTCCCCATCGTTGGTAGCATGGGAAAAGGCCTGCAAAAAACCTTCCGCCATAATTTGACAGCCCAATGGCGGAATCCGGCCCCATTCTTTACACACCTCTGCAGGTACATCACATATGATATTTTTCAGGGTATTATTTCTTTGATTTTCAGAAAGCTTCGATTGGTCTGAAAAAGTAATAGATTTTAAATAGAAACGTATTTTTTCTTCACCGTAACTGATACGGTATTCTTTTTGGTACACCTGTCCTGTCAGGATTACACAATCCCCCTCCCCCACCGTATCAGAAACGGTCCGGGGAAGAGGATGCATGAGTTTGGTCCAAAGCGCCAGCAGTACAAACAGGCAGATGCAACCGCACAAAAGTGGTCTTCGCATTGTTATCCGCCCTTCTGCTTAATTTTCCACCAGGTCCAGATTGCGTTCAAAATATGTAGTAAAACTATATTTTTCACGATAAGTTCCCGAGGTGTCTCCGTTGATGGAAATCTGAACCTTATTTACATTCGTAAGCTCCACCAGCGAGTTGGTTATAGAGAAAATCGTCACCTCCGGTGTCACCGTATAGGTCTGGCTTAAAAAGTTTTCATCCAGATTTACGTAACATACTCCGTCCTTTACCGTAACATTTGCCACCTTGGTGGCCGGATTGATGGTAGGGTAAACCGCTTCACTGTTTGGTCCCTTAATAAGCTCCTCCACAATCAGTTTCTCCAAAGAAATATTGGTATTATATTCCTTGGTTCTGGTTACCTGTACCAGCTTATCCCCCGTCTCGTTGGCAAAATACAGTTTTAGCTTTACCTCCTCGTAGGTATTAATCTCCTTACCATCGTTTTCGATAAAATGATATGCATTCATCCAGCCCACCAAATTGCCCAAGCTGTCAAAAAGCTGCTCATTATTTACTCGGATAGCCACAAAGTTGACCGCGGGATGTGCTGTCAGGGTACGTACCAGTGCCGCTCTGACCAACACCTCCTGGATGGTATTGAGTTCTTTGTATTTTTCGTCCACATTGATTAAAAGCTTTCCGTTTTCCAGCTGATAATCCAATATTTGAAAGCCCATAGCCAATGGGGCTTTGTATTCATTCTTGGGGGATGGTGTAGCCATAGCCCGCAAAATTTCTTCAATCTGTGCCTTTGTTTCCTTTTCCTGCAAGGGATACTGATGCATTTCAACCTTCGTCTCTGACTTACTTACATAGTAAATGGGGAAAAGATTCTCTTCCGGTTCCTCTCCGGCTCCGCAGCCTGCAAGATTAAAAACCAATAAGAATACACATAAAAGAAGCAACCATTTTCTCATATCTTCTTCCTTCCTACTGTGCAATATAATTTAAGGGTATCTTCACTAAAAAGCAACTTCCCTCTCCTTCCGTACTGGTCACGGTAATAAAGCCCCTATGTGCCAATACTGCATTCTTTGAAATGGCAAGTCCCAATCCGGTACCTCCGATTTCCCTGGAGTGGGATTTGTCCACTCGATAAAAACGTTCGTATATCTGAGTCAATGACTCTTCCGGGATGCCGATACCGGAATCACTTACCTCAAAGGTGAAATACTGGTGGTCCGCATCCACTACCACCTTTACCCAGCCATGCTCTTTGTTGTACTTTATGGCATTTTCCACCAGATTGGACATAATCAGGGTCATCTTCACCTCATCCACCTCTGCAATCACGGGACGGATACTTTCAAACACTACTTCCACATCCAGCTTTCTGGCAATGGGACGCAGTCGTTTCAAAATCAGCTCTGCCAGCTCGTTAATATCTACTGCCGTGATATTTAACTCCGATGTGGTCTTGTCCATCTTTACCAATGCCAGCAAATCCGTGATAATACGATTCTCTCTGTCGATTTCCGATACAATATCCTCCAAAAACTCCCGATAAAGCTCCGCCGGTGCATTGTCCTGCATCAAAAGAGAATCCGCCAATACCTTCATGGAGGTAAGGGGCGTCTTTAATTCATGGGAGACATTGGATACAAACTCCTGCCTGGAATCATCCAACACCTTCATCCTTTGCAGTAACTGATTGAAAGCATCCACAATATGCACGGTTTCTGCCAGATCGGGTACTGAAATAGGTTCATTGGAGTACCCCGCCTGTACCTCATTAATGGCCTTTGTAACACGTTCAAAGGGTCCGGAAAGGATACCTGAAAGAATGAACGCAATCCCCACAATGATGATAATCATAATAGTCTCCAAAATGATCGCCTTACGGCTCAGCACCTCCATGGTACCCACAATATAACTATTGGACATACTGGTAAGCATAACGCCCTTAACTTTGGATGCACCGACACTTTCCTCCGTCGCATTGCCTTCCGCATCCGTAACGGTCTCATTGCTCTTATTGTCCACAATGGGCGTTGTCATCTCTATATAACCATTCTCCGCATCATATTTGGCCACACTTTCCCCAAGGAAACACTTTATTACTTCCTCGGAAATAATAGTCTTTCCCTCACTGATTCCGTATGTATCTTTAATAATCTTGAAATTACCGTTGATGATAAGCACTCTGCCATCATATAGATTGGACAGCATATCCAGCTCCGCACTGATTACGTTGGAGGAAGGGCTGTTCAGATAGTCTTCGTTCAGCAAATGGTCCGCCACAATCTTCAGCTGATTCTGGACCGTCAGGGTTCTTTGTTCCACCGCACGCTCCTCATAATTACGCATGATACCCTGACGCATCAGAATACTGGGGATAATCCCTACCAGCAGAATCATCAAAAAGATTCTGGATCGCAAGCTTCGAAAACTGATATATTGATATAGAAAACCAAATAACTTTTTAATCATCTTGTTCTTCTTCCCTATTCATTGAGGAAATAATATCCTACTCCCCATTTGGTATGAACATATTTAGGCTCACTGGGATTCTCTTCGATTTTTTCCCGAAGTCTCCGGATATGAACATCCACAGTCCGTACATCACCCGGATAATCCTCGCCCCAAACCAGCTTCAGCAGCTCATCCCTGCTGTATACCTTGTCCGGATTCAGCATCAAAAGCTCTAACACTTCAAATTCCTTGGCTGTCAGGCCCATCTCCTTGCCGCCGATATAACAACGCCTGCCATCACACTCCAAACGCACATTTCCGCTGATAACATCCTTTGTTTTTGCAGCTGTCTTGCCGGAATCCGTACGACGCATAATTGCCTTAATACGTGCTTTTACTTCTAAAATATTAAAGGGCTTTGTGATATAATCATCCGCACCGTATTCCAGTCCCAGTATCTTGTCCATATCATCATCCTTTGCAGTCAGCATGATAATAGGCACATTGGAAAACTCGCGAATCTGCTGGCATACTTCAAAGCCGGTCAACTTGGGTAACATGACATCCAAAAGGATAATGTCATACCGGTTATTCTTTGCATATTCCAAAGCTTCTTCTCCGTCATATGCACAATCCACCTGCATATCATCCTGCTCCAGACTGAAACGGATTCCTTTTACTATCAGCTTCTCATCATCCACAACCAATGCTCTTTTTGCCACTTTATTTTCTCACTTTCCTGTTATTTTACACATATTTTATCTGCGATTTTTTCATACAAACTCAGCTTTATCCCCGGCACCTTCATAATATCTTCAGCCGTTTCAAAAGGACCGTTCTTCTCCCGATAGGCAATAATATCAGCCGCCTTACTTTCTCCGATACCGGGCAGCTCACACAATCTGTCCGAGGTGGCTGTATTAATGTTTATCAGGCTTTGGGCTTGCTCCTGAGATTCCCACTGCAGGACCTCTTCTCGGGTGGGGACATAAATTTTTTCCCCGTCATCCAGTCTCCCCGCCAGATTCAGATAAGTCTCATCCGCATACTCCGTCATACCGCCTGCCAAAGCAATGACATCCACCACTCTGCTGTCTGCATCCACTTCTATCACTCCGGGCATGCTCACCGCACCGCAGACATACACCAATATCTTTTCCTGCCCTGTAACTTGCACACTGTCCACCGTTTGCCGGTTATATGTAGTTTCACCGGCTGTATCCGAATCAAAAGAAAGCTCTCCCTTTTCGTCACAACCGCCGAACATTACAAGGCTTCCTGCCAAAAGCAGGATGCCCATTTTTCTGTATTTCATCATAGTTCCTTTCCCCAACGGTAATCGGAATGCCTCTCTATGTTGATAAATACTATTGTAAATTAGTTGTTAATAAACTGCAAGTAGGTTTTTTGCTTTTCTACCGCCATTTAAAAATCACTATCCCGGCAATGGCCACCAGCATACCAATGGCCTTTCTCCATTCCCAAGGTTGCTTTTCTACTCCGAACATACCAAACAGCTCTATCACATAAGCCACCGCCAGCTGTGCAATAACAATCAACATTACTGCTTTTGCCGGTCCCAGGCTTTCCATACTTTTGATAACCGTATAGGTGATAAAAGCGCCGATAGCACCACCCAGGAGCATATATTTCGGCTCCACCTTAAAGGGTGCCATCAGTGAACTCCTGTCCGTAATAAACCATGCTCCCAGGCATACACACAGGGCCGTAAACTGCACTATGATACTTGCAGTCCAAATGCTTGAACTTTTTGTGACACCGGTATTAAAAACCCCCTGAATACTCATCAGTGCACCGGATATTAATGCAATAAAAATACCAATCATGGGATACTCCTTTATCATTCTTTGCTGATAGTAATAGAATATCCCGCTGATTGGCAAAATATGTGTACAAATTTAGTTTGTTTCTGTCAATTGGGAATGAAGACGTTCTGACATTTCATCCACCAGTTTTGTTACATCTCCACCGTTCCACACCTTAGAAAACAACACTTCCAGTTGCAACCAATAATTGCCGGTTTCTACCATCTTAGGCAGAGAAATACTGCTTTCATACTGTTCACGGTAAACATTCAATATTTTATCATTCTGGTTTACAAACTGATAAGAAGCAACACGTCCGCTCTTCTCATAAAGCAGGGTGGTATATTCTGTGGTCAGATAAGCAGCAAACTGCTCCGCCAGCTCTTTATTGGGAGAATAACCGTTAATGGCAACTGCCTGGGTCACGGAGAGGGAACGTCCCTTCAAATCCTCACCCGGATCCGGCAAAAGTGCCACCTGGTACTCCACAGCTGTCAGTCCTTCTTTTTTCGCCTGATTAAGAGTAGCCACTGCATCCGTGGTGGCTATGGTAAATACGATTTTACCCTCCATAAATTCCTGAAGTACGGACTCATATGAGACCTTGTCCGGCTCTATATAAAAGAACTGATTGAGTGCCTTATATACCTCTAAACATTTTTTAGCCTGTTCATTATTGATATCCAGCTTATCCTTACTGTCACCGGTGTCTCCGCCCATAAGCATATAATTGCCTACAAAATAATAATTGTAAAAGATATCCGACACATCCCACTTGAAAATGGATTCCACTGTTTCCGGAGGGTCAAAGGTATCTGCCATACTTAAAATGTCATCAATGGTCTTCGGAACTGCCTGTGCCATAATCTCATCCGCACGACTCTGCAATTCCTCCTGGGTGGCTTCTCTTTCTGCTTCTTCCGCTTCCTTCGCGGCCTGCTGCAACGCCCATTGCTTCAGATAATCCTCATTGTACAGCAATACCGCAGTTTCATAATACAAAGGATATGCTACGTATTTTCCCTGATAAGTCACCGCATCCAGTGCTGTCTGCGGAAAATGAATGGTACTCATTCTTTTGGAAACATCCTCTACAGGCGTTGCTAAACCGGCCTTATATGCCTTTTCCAGAGAATCATTACTAATCAGATAGGCATCCGGCATATGTTCCTCATAAAGTGTAGCCTGGTTAATTGCCTCCAAATATCTGCTTTCCGAAACCAACTGAGGAAGTACTCTCACCTTATATTTCTCTCCGTACATAACGGCAGCACTATTAATATAATCCGACATGCTTTCGTCATTGTACCAGAAATATATGGTATCTTTCTTCTTACTAAACATGGAGAAGAAACCATCCTCACCATCACCGGAATTTTCCAAATCCGCACCGTAGAATGTAACTGCCAATAATATCACAACTGCCAGAATCGCTAAAAGCTTTTTTCTTAAATGCATACTTTACCTTTCTATCTTACGAAATACATTCCTTCAAAATGCCTATCATCTCATCCACATTCTCTTTGGTAATGGTAAGTGCAGGTACAAAACGGATAATATTGGTTCCTGCGTTAATCAGAATCAGACCTTTTTCCATAGCGCGGGCAATGATTTCTCCAACAGGCTTGTTAAATACAAGTCCCTGCATAAGTCCCTTACCGCGGCTGGTCTCAATGCAGTCAAATTCTGCCGCCAACTCTGCCAGTTTCTCTGCCAGATAAGGACCTACTACCTTTACATTGTTTAAGATATCCAATTCTTCATATAAATCAAATACCTTGGAGGTAGCTGCTGCCGCCAAAGGATTACCGCCATAGGTGGTACCGTGGTCGCCGGCGCACAAAGAGTTCTGTGCCACCTTCTCCGTCATCAGGAATGCACCGCCGGGTATACCACAGGTCAGTGCCTTGGCAGAAGTCATAATATCCGGCTTCACACCATAATCCTGCCATGCAAACATGGTACCGGTTCTGCCCATACCACTCTGTATTTCATCCAAAATAAGTAAGATATCCTTTTCATCACAAAGGGCACGTACCTTCTTAAGGAACTCTGCATCTGCAGGATAAATACCGCCCTCTCCCTGTACGGTTTCCATGATAATGGCACAGGTCTTTTCATTTACCAATGCTTCCACACTTGCAAAATCATTAAACTGTGCAAACTTTACAATCCCTGCCAAGGGTTCAAATGCTTCACGATACTTGGGATTACCGGTTACGGACAAAGCACCCATGGTACGTCCGTGGAAGGAATGCTCCATGGCAATAATCTCATGGTCGTGGGCTCCATCCTTAAGATATGCATATTTCACAGCAGCCTTTAATGCACCCTCCACTGCCTCCGCACCGGAATTGGTGAAAAACACTCTGTCCATGCCGGAAGCCTTGGTCAGCTTCTTTGCTGCTTCCACAGCAGGCACATTATAGAAATAATTGGATGTGTGAATCAGCTTATCCACCTGCTCCTTGATAGCATCATTATAAGCCTTGTTATTGTAACCGAAGGCAAATACCGCAATACCGGCCATAAAATCCAGGTACTTCTTGCCATCTGTATCATACAAATACACTCCGTCACCCTTATCCAGCACAATCTGGTACCGGTTGTAGGTATGTAAAAGTGCACTTTCCGCTTCCTCAATATAATTCTTCATTACTTCACTCATATTCTTGCCTCCTTATTAGTGGCATTCGTCACCGTCTGAAATAATCGCTGTACCAACACCCTGATTGGTAAACACTTCCAAAAGCAAAGTGTGGGGAACTCTTCCGTCCAAAATATGTACTCTGCTTACACCATTCTTGATTGCAGAGGTACAGTTATTTAACTTAGGCAGCATACCGCCGCCGATAATACCGCTGTTAATCAGATTGTCTGCTTCTGTTGCAGTCAGTCTGGAAATGAAGGTGGACTTATCATTAAAGTCACGATACAGACCTTCCACATCAGTTAAGAATACCAGCTTATCTGCGCCAACTGCCTTAGCAATAGCACATGCTGCATCATCTGCGTTAATATTGTAGGTATCAAAATTGTCATCCATACCGATGGGTGCCACGATGGGAAGGAAATCATTCTCCAATAAATCATAGAGAATCTTTGCATCTACCTCTTTGATATCGCCTACAAAACCAATATCCTGACCGTCAGAATACTTCTTATCCACCTTCAACAAACCACCGTCCTTACCACTGATACCAACAGCCTTTACACCCAACTCCTGTACCATGGATACCAGGCTTTTATTTACTCTGCCAAGTACCATTTCAGCGATTTCCATGGTCTCTTCATCGGTTACACGCAGTCCGTTCAAAAACTGTGCTTCCTTACCGACTTTATTCACCCATTTGCTGATAGCCTTTCCGCCGCCATGTACAATAATGGGTTTGAAGCCTACTAACTTCAGTAAAGTTACGTCTTTAATTACGTTTTTCTGCAATTCTTCATCGCTCATGGCACTTCCGCCGTACTTTACCACGATGATCTTTCTGTTAAACTTCTGGATATAGGGAAGTGCTTCGATGAGCACCTCTGCTTTTTGTAAGTATTTTTCGATGTTTTTTTCCATGGTTGAGTCTCCTTTTACGAACGGTAGTCCGCATTTATTTTTACGTAGTCATAACTTAAGTCGCAGCCCCATGCGGTTGCTTCTGCGTTGCCCATATGCATATCTACATAGATGGTTACTTCCTCATCGGAAAGAATCTTGGTTGCTTCTTCTTCACTGTAATCCTTTGCAATTCCTTCACCGAAAATATGGATACGGCCGGATTTGCTTTGGAAGTATAAATCTACGTTCTCGGGGTCAAAAGTCACACCGCTGTAACCCAATGCACATAAGAAACGTCCGAAGTTTGCATCATGTCCGAAGATAGCTGCCTTACTCAGAGAAGAACAAATTACTGATTTTGCAAGAGTTCTTGCATTTTCCTTGGTATCCGCACCTACCACTTGACATTCAAACAATGCCGTAGCCCCTTCCCCGTCACCGGCCATCTTCTTAGCCAGGTACATGGTCACATAATCTAAAGCCTCACAGAATGCCTTAAAATCAGCACCCTCAGCTGTAATCTCCTCATTGCCTGCCAAGCCGTTGGCCAGTACCAGTAAGGTATCATTGGTAGAAGTATCTCCGTCTACGGAAATCATGTTGAAAGAATCTACTACACTTGCAGAAACTGCCTTCTGCAACATTTCCTTCGAAATATTCGCATCTGTGGTCACAAAGCCAAGCATGGTACACATATTGGGATGAATCATGCCGGAACCCTTACACATACCACCTATGGTTACGGTCTTTCCGCCCAGTTCCACCTCTACTGCCACCTGCTTATGTACGGTATCGGTGGTCATAATCGCCTTAGCCGCATCCAATCCCGCCTTAGGAGTAGCTGCCTTAGCTGCTACCAGTTTCTCAATACCGGCACATAATCTGTCCACAGGCATAGCCATACCGATGACACCGGTAGAAGCAACCAATACTGCTTCTGCAGGAATGCCTAAAAGCTTACCTGCATGCTCTGCCTCTGCCTTACAGCAATCCATACCGGGCTTACCGGTGCATGCATTGGCAATACCGGAATTCACTACTACTGCCTGTGCAAATGCACTTGTTTCTACCACCTGCTTATCCCAAAGCACCGGTGCCGCTTTTACTACATTTGTAGTAAAGGTTCCTGCCACCTTACAAGGTGCAGTACTGTAAACCAGTGCCATATCCTTACGATTCTTATACTTTACGGCAGCCTCTGCACCTGCTGCCTCAAACCCCTTCGCGCTTGTTACGCCACCTGCGATTTCCTTCATATCTGCTTCCTCCTATTTATTAAAAGCCGTAATATTCGCCTCATTCAAGGTGAAATCATAATAGTTCAAATCTTCTCTCTTGGTCCAACCGATGGTATTCCAAAAAGCATTGCCGATATCATTTATGGTGAAAGCTATCAGGCTTACCTTATTGATTTTCTCAGCCTTCAATGCGTTCATGCAATGCACTACCATTTCCTTGCCGATGCCCAGTCTGCGGTAATCCTCTCTTACGCATACATGGTACAGACAACCTCTTCGTCCGTCATGCCCGCAAAGAATACCTCCCACGATTTCCCCACTATCGGAAACCGCCACCACACTGGTGGAAGGATTTCTTTTTAAGAACATCTCAACACCTTCCCTGGAGTCATCCACGCTACGGATACCGAAGCCGTGTATGGTCATCCAAAGTGCATACAAACCATCATAATCCTCTATGGTCATGGTCTTAATCGTATATTTTTTCATAGTTGTAATCCTTTATCTTCCTCACAACCCATTACAATATTTAAGCACTGGATTGCCGCACCGGAAGCACCCTTCCCTAAGTTATCAAACTGAGAGGAAAGAACCACTCTGTCTTCGTTACCGGTGATGAATATTTTCAGTCCGTCCCAACCGGAACAACCATTGCCGGCCAGCATATTCCCTTCTCCCGCTTCTGCATCCAGAGGCATGACCTTTACGAACTTCTGTCCTGCGTAAAACTCACTGAACATTTTATGTATTTCTTCCGGAGTCTTCGCCTTATTCAACATATCCGTATATACGGGCACGGACATCACCATACCGCTGTAATAATCACAGATAATAGGGGAGAACAAAGGCTCTTTCGCCAAACCTGTGATGGCCTTCATTTCCTTCAGATGCTTGTGGGATTGTGTCAATGCGTACTCTCTGGGTGCATCGAAATCCACCGGTCTTTCTTCCGCTTCATAAGCAGCAATCACCTTCTTGCCCGCTCCGCTGTAACCGGAAAGGCCAAATGCACTGACCGGATAGTCGGCAGACATAATACCCTGTGCAATCATGGGATATACCAAAGAAATAAATCCGGTAGCATAACATCCCGGTACTGCGATTCTCTTCCCTGTTTTAATGGCTTCTCTATGTGCCTCGGACAACTCCGGAAAACCGTAAGCCCAACCGCTTTCTGTTCTGTGGGCGGTAGATGCATCAATGATGACTACATTCTCATTTTCCACCAAAGAAACGGATTCTCTGGAGGCTACATCCGGCAGACAAAGGAAAGTAACATCTGACGCATTAATCAAACGCTTTCTCTCATTAATATCCTTTCTCAGTTCTGAATCAATCTTTAAAAGTTCGATATCATCTCTTCCCTGGAAACGCTCATATATTCTAAGTCCGGTAGTTCCTTCGCTACCATCAATAAAAATCTTCATCTTCTTACTCATAATCTCTACTTCCTTTCAAATCATACCTTACCCATTCTAAAGCATACATAATTACTATACTCTCTCTTCGTACAAAACTCAACTGTTTTTCGAAGAAGATTCTCATCCACATTCTATTGATTGCATAATCATACACCTTTTATGCATATTATGCAATAGTTTTTTATAAAAATATTATTTTTTACTTGTTTTATGCATATTTTCTGCATAAAACATCTTTTATGCACTACATTCATGCATAAACTAAAACAAATCTTAAGAAATTTGTAAGAATTTTACTCCTTTTTTTGTAAAAATTTTCTGCTATATTATTAGTAGAAACCCTTTATGGACCCTAAAACAAGGAGATACCATGGATCACGAAAGAATACTGGTTGTTGATGATGACAAAGATATCGTTAACACATTAAAAATCCAACTCGAAAAGGAAGGCTATCAGGTTTACTGTGCGTATAATGGTTTGGAAGCTTTGCAGATTTTAGAATCCACACAGATTCATCTGATGCTTTTGGATATTATGATGCCCAAAATGGACGGCTTCTCTACCATCCTGAAAATCCGGGAACGCAACAATATCCCCATCCTGATTATGTCAGCCAAATCAGAGGAGTCTGACAAAATACTTGGACTATCCATCGGTGCCGATGATTATATCACCAAGCCCTTCCACTACAAGGAGGTACTGGCAAGAGTAAGCAGCGGCCTGCGCCGATATATGCAATTAGGCGGCATCCATACCGTCACTCAGGAGGTCCGTATCGGAAGGCTGCAATTTGATTTCACCTCCCATATCTTAAGGGTCGATGGTGAAATTGTGAAGCTCACCTCTACGGAAACGAAGATTATGGAACTTTTGATGAAGCATCCCGGTCGCATTTTTTCCGCTGAGGAAATATATACTGCCGTCTGGCAGGAACCCATCGCATATAACGGCGAAAAAACGGTTATGGTACATATTCGAAGAATTCGTGAAAAAATAGAAATCAACCCGGGAGAACCGGAGTACTTAAAGGTGGTGTGGGGCATTGGATACAAACTTGAAAACAAGTAAAAAAATACGATTATTCCTTTACAGATTATTGCTTGTCGCGTCCATATTTACAATGGGTGGTTCATTATGGATGGGCAGGGAAGCCTTTTTTGCACTCAAACAGGAGGGAAAAGGCATTCTCACCGGTGATATTTATTACCTGCCGGAATTTAGAACCTATATCAGCAAGCTGTATACCTATGGTATGATTGGACATATGGGGGCAGGAGACGATACCGGACATCCTTTAAACGTCACTGCCGGACGCACAGTAACCAAAACCGCACTTCAGCAATTTAATCAGGAGCTGGCTAAGGGCGGCAGCGACATCCTGTATCACACCCGCCGAAACAAGCAGGGCAAATACAGTGTGAACAGCGGAAATGTTGATTTCCCCCTGTATTCAGAGCTGGACGGTCATCTTATGTTGCCCACCGATGCCATCTTATGTTGTTTTTATGATGGTTCATTGGAACTGCTTTCCTTTTTTGATCAGGATGTGTATCAGGCAGAAGTTCGACCGGAACAGTATTTTACCTATCAATATAAGCCGGATTCCTCTGTGCTAGAGAACGCTGATTTTATGATTGCCGTAAAATCCAAAGAAACTTTTGCTTCCGACTATATGATGGAATTGCAAAGAACCGCCCGGGCCTATCAGAGATTCCTTTACACCTTCTTTATCAGTGCCTGTGTGTGTATTTTGAGTCTTCTTCTCAATCTGTTCTGCTTCCGCTCCATAAGGCGTACCATGAAGCAGTACCTTACCTTTGCCAACCGCATCCCAATGGAATGTAAACTTTTGCTTTGGATTCCTCTGTATTTTATAGGACTTTACAGTCATCTGTGGAACTGGGATCATCCTCTGGCCAGCCGCTTGGCGACGGCTCCTTTTCTGATATTATACGGTGTACTGGGTGCTGTTTTCTATTTGTGGATGACAGACTACTTACATAACCATAAAGATTATCCGAAACACTCTATCCTTCTAGGCTTCGGTCAGACGGTGAAGGATTATCTGAGAGGACGTTTCTGGTACAAGCGGGCCATGCATCTGTACTTTATTTATGTATTGACAGGGATCCTTTGCCTATTAACAGGTTGTTATCTTACTTACCAGATTGACCGTGGCAGTATTCACCTTGCCCGTATCGCATCTTCTAAAGTACTATATGGATTTTCCGTTGCCCTGTTCCTTTTGGGTATCGCAATCCTGATTATGGGGGTACGACTGAAGGCCTTCATAAAGGATACTGCCTGCATTAGCGGGCATCTTTCAGACATCAAAGCCGGAAAGTTGCAGGACACTGTCCCCCTTAGCAAATGGTCTTTGTTACAAACTTTGGAGGCAGACCTATTGGATATCCAAAAGGGTATGGAGAACGCCGTGGAGGAAAGCCTGCGTTCCAACCGTATGCGTGTGGAGCTGATTACCAATGTTTCCCACGACCTGAAAACACCATTAACCTCCATTATTAATTATGCGGATTTACTGTGCGAAGAAAAGCTGTCCG
Source organism: Lachnospiraceae bacterium (assembly GCA_017522685.1). Next base: position 37,266 of record JAFWYN010000028.1, on the reverse strand, counting down.
GTCCTGCCGGGGAGTATGCACTCTCATTGCGCCAAAAAGCCTATCGCTTAAAAGGTATGGTGCAGGATGTTTTCGAACTGTCCAAAGCTACCAGCGGCAACCTTCCTCTGGAAAAAACCAGACTGGACCTTACCAAGCTGATGCATCAGACCTTGGCAGATATGGATGAGCGCATACAGGAAAGTACACTTACCTTCAAAACTAATATTTGTGACACTCCCCTTATCATTGAAGCGGACGGAGAGAAGCTGTATCGTATTTTCCAAAATCTGATTGTAAATGCCCTCCAGTATTCTTTGGAAAACTCAAGGGTATATATTGAAGTATTGAAACAGGAAGATAATGCCCTTGTCCGGATAAAAAATATATCCCGACAAGAGCTTGATTTTGACCCCAAAGAAATAGTGGAACGCTTTGTAAGGGCGGATGCATCCCGCACCACAGAAGGAAGCGGTCTGGGTCTCTCCATTGTACAAAGCTTTACGGAGGCCTGTGGCGGCACTTTCTCAATCGACTTAAATGCCGATTTGTTCACCGCTTTTGTTTCCTTCCCCCTTTCTTTGGAACCGTTAGAGGATGAAAAAAATGAGGAAGATACCCAAGAAGAATAATACATTTTCAATCTTTTCAGACAAGGCATTGCTGATACTGATTTCCGTAGTCACCTTATTATTGCAGTTAATCTCCTTTGCTACCACCTGGGATGGTGCTAAGGTATATCTGGATAATATTTTTCCTTATGCAGCCCTGTGCTTTGCCATAGCCATACAGGCTACCTCCTACTTTTTTGGCAATTCCCTCCGTCAAAAGGTTCGTCCTTTAAAACTGATAGCGCTCTTTTCAGCTATATGCTGTTCCATCTATTTTTCGTATATCGGCATATACAATTCCGTAAATTCTCCTGTTACTTATTTACAGGAGAATTATATGCGGATTTCACAGGATCTTAAGCAAATAAGCTATGAGGAACTAAATACCGTTCAAGCTGACGCCCGTACAGCGGTTCAGGAAGCTTCCGCTTCTATTCTGGCACGGTATACTTCCCTGATTACCGAACAGGAAAATATACTGGCCTGCCGTACTGCTTTGGAAGAAGTTTCTCCCGAGTACAGTACCGGCCTTAAAGCGCCGCGTCAAAATGCGTATGATAACTACGAGGATTATGCTGCCGCATATCAGGCATATATTAACAGCATCTCCCAAAGCAAAAATACGGAATCGGACGCACAACGAACCGCCATCTTAAATTCTTATGGCTTTGCTTCCATGGAAGAACTGAATACCGGTCTACAGAACAACACATCTGCACTAAGCACTTTACAGAATACGATAGGTGCAACTGAAGAAGCACCTGTGCCGGTTATCATTTCCACACTCACCACAAAACTGCTTTCTGCCATCCAAAACGCCTCTCAGGGTATTTCTTTGTCCACCCAGGAGGGTGCAGATTTGGACCTCCTCTTACAGACGGCCTCTTTATGTGGTTATCCAACTCTCCCCGCTTCGTTGGTCCAAGCCCTAAATCAATGTGCCAGGCAAAACAACCAAATCCAAATGGCCGATTATTCCTCTTTGATATCGGCTTTGCCCAATGGTACTGCCGGAACAGCAACTGCCATGGAACTGAAATCTGCCATGGATTCAGAAATTATGGCCACCATTCTGCAATTAAACTCTGTTTTACCTGAAAATAACAAACTGGATACTTCGGATTCCCGCTTTCAAATCACTGATTTATACTTTATACCGATTTTAGCTTTACAGCAGGAAGAGACCTTACTTATTGCACATTTCTCTCTGTTATTTGCAGGACTGATTGATATTCTTTCCTTACTGTTTGCAGTTTCCCTCAGAGATAAGAAGCCTTTATGGAAGCGTCACACCCTACTTTTTAATCAAATGGATGAGTATGAACCACTCATTTACGCTTCCCTGCCTTCTGCTTCCGGCACTTTGCAGCCCCTGGCAGAGTTTTTGGCACAATTCATGCCCAGTCCCTATACGGAAGCTGAAGGATATATGCTTTGCGGCAATCCCGAAAATATGCAAAAGTATAATTCCCTGATTGCTTTACTCTGTCAAACCAATCTGGCCAAATTGTTGCCGGCAGGTTTTCAGGGAAACGAAAAGGATACCCTATTACTAAAGGCCCGTTTTGTATTCTGGGCAAACACAAAAATGTACGAGGAGAACATGTATGAATAGTATTCTGATATCCCTTTTTATTTTGTTCCTACTAATCTTTCATGAATATACAAAACGATTTATGCAGCTGGGCAAATGGAAGGAAGGATTATGTGCCGCCTGGTTTATGGATACGGTATTCACTGTTTGCGGCATTGTGATAGTCTTTTGCTTTTACCACTATGATTTTGTGTCCTTTTTTACCCTTCGCAATATACTGCTGGTCCTGACATATCTGCTTATCAGCCTGTTCTTCCTGCTTTTGGCTCCCTCCGGATTCCGGCTCCTTACTGTGAGAAAGCAACTTTCCGAAGACTCTCTGCTCTGCGCAGAGTATCGCTTTAATGAGTCCCTTTGTATGGTACGCAACTTCCTGCTCTGCCTTTTGCTTTTTCTTCCCCTTTTCATCCACTTGCCCATACAAGCATCAGCATATGAAAGCTTTGTTCAAACCTGGAAAACATCAGGGCTATCAGCCGGTTTTTATTTTACGGTTTTCCTGTTGCTCTTTCCTATGACCCTCCGCCAAACCTTTTATTGGCTGAAAAGTCTGACACAGGAGCCCTCCCCATTGGAATTACAACTGATGAGGCGTTACAGCTTACCTTTTCGTTATAAAGAACGTAACTTTTTTATATAAATATGTATATTTATGCGTTTATGCATACTATTTATGCATTTATGTGCATATTTTGAATATTTCCATGTATTATTCAATTTATTTTATGCATATTTAGCACTTGCATTCCCGAAAGAAATGTTGTATAGTGTAACTATTCGGAGCCATGCAGCTTTAAGAAAACAGAATCGGTAAGTTTACTTACAGAGGACTGTTTTCTTAAAGCTATATGGCGAGAAGCACACATTTGCAAAAGGAAAGCCTCGCAGAGGCGGTTTTGCAAATGCGGGCTCTGAATAGTTACAAAAACTCAATCTGATATTTTATTCGAAAGGCAAGGTATTATTTTTATGAAAGAAAAAGTTATTTTAGCGTACTCAGGTGGTCTTGATACTACCGCTATTATTCCTTGGTTAAAGGAAAACTTTGATTACGAAGTAGTTTGTGTTTGTATTGACTGCGGACAGGCAGAAGAATTAGACGGTCTGGACGAAAGAGCTAAGTTCTGTGGTGCAGAGAAATTATACATATTAGATGTAATCGACGAATTCTGCGACGAATATGTATCTCCCTGCGTACAGGCAAATGCTATTTATGAAAACAAGTACTTACTTGGTACTTCCATGGCTCGTCCTTTGATTGCTAAGAAGCTGGTTGAAATCGCTCGTAAGGAAGGTGCTGTTGCAATCTGCCACGGTGCTACCGGTAAGGGCAACGACCAGATTCGTTTCGAGCTTGGTATCAAGGCTCTTGCTCCCGATATCAAAATTATTGCAGCTTGGAGAAACGACAAGTGGACCATGGATTCCCGTGAATCTGAAATTGAATACTGCAAGGCTCATGGAATCGACCTTCCTTTCTCTGCAGATACCTCTTACAGCCGTGACCGTAACTTATGGCATATCAGCCATGAAGGTCTTGAACTGGAAGATCCTGCAAACGAACCTAACTTCGACCATTTATTAGTTCTTGGTGTTACTCCCGAGAAGGCACCTAACGAAGGTGAATATGTAACCATGACCTTTGAAAAGGGTGTTCCTACTTCCGTAAACGGCAAGGCTATGAAGTACTCTGATATCGTTCGTACCTTAAACGAATTAGGCGGCAAGCATGGTATCGGTATCGTTGATATCGTAGAGAACCGTGTAGTTGGAATGAAGTCCCGTGGTGTATATGAGACTCCCGGCGGTACCATCCTGATGGAAGCACATCAGCAGTTAGAGGAATTAATTCTTGACCGTGACACCTATACCTTAAAGAAGGAAATGGGCAACAAGTTTGCTGATTTAGTATATGAAGGAAAGTGGTTCACTCCTAAACGTGAAGCAATTCAGGCATTTATCGAGAAGACCCAGGAATATGTAACCGGTGAAGTTAAGTTCAAGCTTTACAAGGGTAACATCATCAAGGCAGGTACTACTTCTCCTTACTCTCTGTACAATGAAAGCATTGCATCCTTCACCACCGGTGATTTATATGACCACCATGATGCAGAAGGTTTCATCAACCTCTTCGGTTTATCATGTAAGGTTCGTGCAATGAAGATGCAGGAAGCTGAGAACAAGTAAGAATGGAACCCATCGTATTTGTTCTGATTGCCTACTTTGTATTTATGAATATTGCAGGCTATGCCTCCATGGGCTTGGATAAAGTAAAAGCCAAGCGGCATGCATGGCGCATACCGGAAGCTACCCTGTTTTCCATCGCCATCTTAGGCGGTAGTGTGGGCTCCATATTCGGAATGTTTCATTTCCGCCACAAAACCAAGCATTGGTACTTTGTAGCCGGCCTGCCCATCATATTCTTTATACAGCTGGCAATTGCAGTTTATTTGACTTCGTAATAATGACGACCCTCTATCAGTTCTGATAGGGGGTCTGTTTATTTCTTTGAAATCTGCTTTTCGGATACATGATTCAAGTACCCATTGCGTATACTGATATCTATAAAATATGCGTTTTGAAAGGGAATCCTATCCATGTCTGACTTCCAACCCATTTCCAAATACTCCATAAAAACATTAGAAGGTATTTCCTTCCTGACAGCTTCCCTCTTAGGAACACTCTCTCATTTTGTTTACGAGTGGAGTGACGATAACTTTTTCGTAGGTTTGTTTTTTCCGGTAAATGAATCCACCTGGGAACATCTGAAGTTGGTATTCCTACCGATTCTGATAGTATCTGTATCAGAATTTTTTATTGGCAGAATACAACGTGAAGACTTCTCCTGTATTAAGCTTCGCTCCGCACTTTTGGGCATGCTGGTCATCGTTGTGCTGTTCTACACCTACACCGGTGTGCTGGGGGCGGTAATTGACTGGCTGAATATTGTAATTTATTTTGTTGGCATGAGTACTGCCTATCTTTACAGCTATCGCAAGTTAAATTCCGAGAAACTTTTACATTGCAATCCCCGGCTAAGCCTTCTGCTTACCTTTACACTTCTTGTCCTATTCATGATATTCACCGTATATCCTCCCTCTCTTGGTTTATTCCGTGCTCCCTAATGAGAGGATTCTCTCTTTACACCGAAAGCAAAGAGTTCTATAATATGTATAACCGTTCAGAGCCAAGCAGTTTCATCAGAAATATAAGAAATACTTGCTTTTCAGAGTATGTTATTGTATGAAACTATTTGGCGTATACGCCACACCGAGGAAATACGAAGTATTTTCGAGGTTGGCTCTGAAGCGACAATAATTTTTTCAGGATACCCACAAAGGAGAACTGTCATGCACGTAGCAGTTTGTGATGATAATATAGCTGACCGCAAGCAAATGGAGCGTTTATTGGGAAGAGAATCGGACCGTCGTGCCAAACTGACCGAAGGACTTTATATTGATTCCTACGGCAATGAAAATGCCCTTCTTCGCAGTCCCATGCAATACGATATTTTCTATATAGACATGTGCAAAAGTGAAGGCATCACCGGCACTCAGGTAGCAAAAAAGCTTTGTGACATTGGTGTGCAGGTGCCCATATTTATGTGCTGTTCGGACTTGGATTATCGTGCAGAAAGCTTTCCGGAAAATATATTTTTTCTGGACAAGCCTATCAAGGTGGACCATCTGACTGCTTCTTTGGACCAAGCCTATGAGTGGAAGCTAAGTGCCGTTCCCCGCATCGAATTGCGTGATGATACAGACACCTATTACATAACCGCGGAGGATATCCTATATTCTATCGGCGCAGGCAAACATTCCAAAGTACATCTTCAGGACGGCCGTATCATTCAAGTCACCTCCGGAATTGAAAATCTATATAGCCAGTGGATGCATCATAAGGTCTTTCTGCTATTGTCCGGCAATATAATCATCAACCAGGCACATGTGGCACGTACCGGTTTCTTATCCGTGACCATGAAAGACGGCAAGCGCTTTGTTACTACGCCTGCCGTTACAAAATCCATACAACCCTAGTACTATTCAGAAAGGATATTCCTATGCTGGCATTTAAAATTCTCTCTACCAAAAATTTTATGAATCATCTTTTGGTAGCTGATACATTTGACAACTTCCTCATGGCCGAAGCCATGATTTCCACCGCCAATACCTATCAGATTGACGGGCATATCAATAAAGAGTTTTTCACTTCCGACAACTTGGATGAAATCCCTTCCATGCCTTATGATTTTAGCGAATGGAAGGATATGAAGCCGCTCTGCTTCAACTTAATTAAAGGCAAGCGGACTCCCCTCTTTTTCAAATTTGTCCTTCATCTGAAACAGGAATCCGTAGGCAAATTACTGGCTGCCGGTAATTGCAATATACCCGCAGAACAAATAAAGGCCCTTGTACTCACCATCAAGTATGACGGCAGCCAAGTGGTATTGACCACAGGTAGCGCCTTCCACACCTTCGTTATGAGTAAAGAACCTGATAATATTTGGGACAAGGCCCTGCAACAGTTCCTTGCCCGCAAAAATATAGATTATGAAATTCTTTAACAATTACGGATTCATCAGACAATCCGTTATAATCTGATAATAATTCTCTTGCAGGATATAAGCGCTGAAGGAATATCGGCGCTTTACTTCTGCCTGCATATATTCCATATACAAGTCCTGCTGTTCCGGTGTCAGCTCTCTCTTCCAGGTAGTAGTCTTGGCCTTCTTGTCATAATATACCGTATCTGTCACAAAGCTACGGTTATTAAAGATAACCACACCTTCCTCCTCTGAGAAAATATCCCTACCGGCATACATTCTGGAGTCAAATTCAAATCCAAACAAATTCAATAACGTCGGCAAAATATCAATGGAACAGCATGCTTTATCCACTACGATGGGCTCTTCTATGCCCACATTCCACAGAATCAGGCTGTTGCGGAACTTATCCATATCCTGTGACAAATCCTTACCCGCAAGCTCCTCATACTCCTCTTCTGTCATACCATAAGGATAATGGTCTGCACTCAGACAAATTACAGTATTTTCCAACTTTCCTGCCGCCTCCAACTGTTCTATCAGATACTGCAGTGCCTTATCCAGCTCAATATGGCAGGCATAATAAGCTCTGGCATTCTCTGACATATCCAGATGCTTCACCGCATCCTTATTTCTGGAAGACATACTGTTACCGGAAAAGCTGTAATACATATGTCCGGAAACTGTCATATAGTATATATGAAAACGGTCCATATTAATGTACTCCGGAATACTTCCCACCATCATCTCATAGTCGGAGGCCGGCCATCTGCCCGGATTCTCCATGGGGAAAATATATTGTCCGTATTCTGCCTCCGAACATTCGCCCAGCTTAGATGCTTTAAATATGTATCCCAGATTCGGATGTGTAATATGGCGGTCATAATAAGACATGGTATTGTTGTGATATGCATAACTGGTTACGCCCTCTTTTTCAAAAAAACGTGGCAAGCTAAAGGCCATATTATTGGAACCGCTCTTACGCATGCTAAACTGTCCGTCCGGAATCAAACCGGTACAGTTCACATATTCACCGTCACTGGTACTGGTCTGCCACAGGGGCACATAATAATTGTTAAATACAAATCCGGAATTCACCAGCTTATACAGCGTAGGTGTCAGATCCGGATGAATGGCGTAGGTCGAAAAACCTTCCGCAGTCAGATAAATCAAATTATATCCTTCAAACATTCCCGTATAGGCATTGGTCTTCGTGGGCTGCATGGTGGTTATATACTCCGCCAACCATTTGGTCTGCTTATTGCTTTGAGATTCCTGCACCAGTTTATCCACATTCAACTCAAAAACCTGAGGTGCCGGTGTGGGTGTGGGTGTGGCATCCGGTTCTGTCACTTCCGTATCATTTTCTGTTACAGGAGTTGGTGTAGGAGTAAATACCAGCCCCGGCATGGGTGTTGTTATAGCCGGCAATTCTGCATTCTCCACCATACCGGCTCCGGAATCGCCGCCAAACAAAGACTCTATCTCAAAGAACAAATCTCTTTGCGCCAGTGTAATAACTCCCATCTTTTCTGCCACCATATCCGGTGCATAAAACTCTGAATAAACTTCATAATACTCTGCCTTTGTATATTTTCCCACTCCGAAAACCACATAGAACAACAAAAGGGATGCACCGAATCCAAAGCAGATTCGTATCTTTTGAAGACTGTTGGTATTCTTAAAGCTTACCTTCTTCTTTCGAATCAACACATAGCTCACCACAAGGGGTAATGCCAGCAATGCCAGAATCGGCAAGGCTTTTAAGATACCCATACCGGCTTCCCGGTAATAATTGGTCAACGCATCCTGCCCTCCTACCAACGCTGCCCTTACCTGCAAAGGCTGACGGAATACGGTATAATATACGGTTTGTACCAAAAACAATATGTAGTCAGCAATCAAAAAACACCAAAACAGTATTTTTTGTTGCTTCTTTTTAACCAGGCAAACAACCAATGTCTGAAGGGTCGCAATGACAGCAATCAACGCAATGGGTAACAAGGGACTGATTCCCTTCAGTCCATAGCACCCAAAATGGTAAAATAACTCCATTGCAATTAAAGAAATTCCATAAATTAACCAAATGCTCATATACATCCCTTGTTTCTTTATCTTTTCATCTTTGGCTTAAACAGCAGACTGGCTATATATCCGAAAATCAAAGCACTTGCAGTTCCCGCCGCACCTGCTTTTAATCCGCCGGTAAACAAGCCCAAAATCCCCTGTTCTTCCACTGCTTCTTTTACTCCCTCCATCAGCACATGCCCGAAGCCCAACAGGGGCACACTTGCACCTGCGCCCGCAAACTCCTGGAAGGGAGTAAAAAGGCCAAAGAAACTCAATACTGCTCCACTTACTACCAAAAGTACCATAATGCGTCCCGGCAACAGCTTGGTCTTTTCCATCAAAATCTGTACCAAAGCGCAAACCGCTCCCCCGACCCAAAATGCTATGACATAATTCATCTCCTGTCACTCCTTCTAAAAGATTTACTCTTAGTATTGCTCTGACAGGAAAATAATATGTACTAAGCTTTCTTTTTTTCAAACCATTCTTTTGGCAACTGCACCAAAATCACTGCTGCAAACACAATCACACAGCCTGCAACCTGTCGCAGAGTCATGGTCTGATCCACCTTTAAAAAACCAATTTGGAAAGCAATCACACCGGTAATGGTGGCTACCACTGACTCCAAACTCATCAGCAATGCCGCTACCGTAGGATTCACACCGTTCTGCCCTACGATCTGTAAAGTATATGCTACTCCGCAGGACATAACACCTGCATATAGAAGAGTACTGATACCACTGGTTATCTGGCTCCATGCAGGATCTCCCCATATAAAGGCACATATCATACAAATCACACCGCAAACGGCGAACTGTATCAGGGAAATCACCACTCCGTCCGTCTTGGGCGAAAAATGGTCTATTATCATAATATGTGCCGTAAAAAAGAGTGCACATATAAAAACCAGAACATCCCCAATATTCACGGAAAAGCTTTCATTGATACAAAGTAAGTACATACCCACTGCCGCCATTCCAGCTGCCACCCAGACAATCCGGGAAACCTTGCGTCGAAACAATATCCCCGCAATGGGTACAAAAATAATATATAATGTGGTGATAAAACCGGCTTTTCCAACCGAGGTATACACAATACCGAATTGCTGGACGGTGCTGGCCGCCGTCAATGCCGCACCACAGCAAATTCCGGCTGTCAGGGTAATCTTCCAATCCAAATCACGAAATTTCTTACCGGTCACGCGATTTCGTACCAACACAAAAATCAACAATGAAAATGCGCCAATCAGAGCTCTTACACCATTAAAGGTAAAGGGGTCCATATATTCCATCCCTTTGCTTTGAAATACAAAGGCAAGTCCCCAGATACAGGCTGCTAAAAATAACAAAAAACTGTTTCTTGTTGCTTTATTCGTCATAACTTACCTCTATCCCAAGTATGCTATCACTTCTACTTCACACAGCACATTCTTAGGAAGAGTCTTTACTGCCACACAGCTTCTGGCAGGTTTCTCTGTGAAATATCTGGCATAAATCTGGTTAAATACTGCAAAATCTTCCATCTCTGCCAGAAAACAGGTGGTCTTAACCACTTTATCATAACCCACACCTGCTGCCTCCAATATGGCACCCAGGTTCTTCATAACCTGCTCTGTCTGCTCTACAATATTATCTCCTACCACTTCACCGGTCACAGGGTCCAGTGCAATCTGACCGGAAGAATATAACATATCTCCTGCCACAACGCCCTGTGAATAGGGTCCGATAGCTGCGGGTGCCTTATCTGTTGTTATTTTCTTTAACATTTTCATTCCCTCTTCTTTCGCTTATTTATAATCAACTTCCTCTTCATCAAACTCTGCCGTCACATAGAATCCTCTGGGATTCTCCACAATTCCTACTACTTTACCGGTTTTAGACTTTAACCGATATCGGAAAGGAATGTTTGCAGACATGGCTAAAGAAGGGTCTATTGTATAGTAATAATTGCTGGGAAGTACTCCCTCTGTTACCGTAATCTCCTGCCCTTCCTGTAGCAGTCCGGGACGTTCCATTTTAAACTCCAGCCTTCGCATAATACCCTCCTGATTTACCATTCTATCCAAGGTTCATTGTACTAAAGTAATCTCATAATTGCAAGAGAGTTTAGGGATTCTTAAGCAAGTTGTAACGATTCAGAGCCATGCAAATGTATGGAAACAGACCTGTCAAGCTTGCTTGCAAAGGGCTGATTTCATACATTTATATGGCGAGAAACCCTCATAAGCAAAAGGAAAGCCTCGTAGAGGCGATTTTGCGAATGAGGGTTCTGAATAGTTACAGTAGGATTATACACCCTCAATAACCAACGCATGTGCCACTCCGGGCACACTCTGGCCCTCATTGAAGCTGGTCTTGCTAAGGAGGGCTCCGGTGGGTACGAAGAGTACCTTTTTCCAGTATTTCTCTTCGATCTGTTTCAGAATATAAGCAGACAATGTCACTGCACTACAACCGCATCCGCTGCCTCCCGCATGGGTGTCCTGGGTTTCTGCATCATAGATTTCGATGCCGCAATCCATATGCACATCCGCAATATCATATCCCTTCTCCCGAAGCAACTCCAAAAGAATGGTTTGGCCCACCTTTCCCAAATCGCCGGTAATGATTTTATCATAATCACCGGGGGTACGTTGAAAATCCTTCAGATGTCTTTCAATGGTGGATGCTGCAGCCGGGGCCATGCACGCCCCCATATTCATGGAATCCTTTATTCCGAAATCCGTAATCATTCCCATGGTAAAACCGGTTATCTTGGCCCTGTCACCCTTACGATGCTCGCCGGACAGCACAAAAGCTCCGCTTCCCGTCACTGTCCATGTAGCTGACAAAGGGCGCTGATTACCATACTCCAAAGGAAAGCGAAACTCCTTCTCCGCACTGGCAAAGTGGCTGGAAGTCACACAGACTGCCTGATGGGCAAAACCGCCCTCGATAGCCATGGTTCCCATCATCATGCTTGCACCACAGGTGGAACAGGCGCCATATATGCCCATATGGGGGATTTCAAACTGCTTTAAACCAAAGCTGGAGGCAATGGACTGGCCCAACAAATCTCCCGCAAACAACATCTGTATTTCCTCCGGCTTTTTACCGGCCTTCTTTAAGGCCATGTATACCGCTTCCTTTTGTAAAGCACTCTCTGCCTCTTCCCAGGTATTACAATCAAACAAATCATCGGTCCCCACCCGGTCAAATAAATGTCCCAGAGGCCCCTGCCCTTCCTTAGTACCTACCACACTGGCACTGTTTACGATATAAATTCCTTCGACCAGACTCACGCTGGCTCTTCCCACGATTTTATGCATTTTTGCACTCCTTTCACAAACAAATACGTTTTTCATAGTATGTGCAAAAAGACAATATTTAATCGAGTAGGCTGACTCCAACTCGATTAGGCAGCAAGGTTTTCCTCCCTGCTGCCTTAATACAATAAACTAAAATACTATCTTTATTGTCGTTCCTTTTCCTTCTTCACTCTCAAGAGTAACCTTTCCCCCATGATACTGCACTGCATGTTTCACAATGGACAATCCAAGACCTGTTCCGCCGGTTTCCTTTGAATGACTTTTATCCACCCGATAAAAACGTTCAAATATGCGGCTTTGATGTTCCATCGCAATGCCAATACCGGTATCCTGCACAATTACAACCGCATGACCATTTTCTTTATCGATTTTAATATTTACTTTTCCACCTTCTATATTATAACGGATTGCATTGTCACACAAATTGTAAATAATATCATAAATATAGCGCCGTACTCCATAAATCGTACAAGGTCCACCTTCCATACACAGTTCTACATTTCTCCTTGCTGCTGATACTCTTAAGACCTCTACAACCTCTTGTGCAACTTCTACCAGGTCTACCGTTTCGGTTGCCGGTATATGATTTTCATCCAGCTGCGAAAGACGGATAATATCATCAATAAGCGAAACCAGTCTGCTTGCTTCCTTTCGAATATTACCAACAAATCTTCCGGTATCCTCGGTCCTTACAAGACCATTTTCCAGAAGTTCCGCACTTCCGATAATGGATTGAAGTGGTGTCTTTAATTCGTGGGTAACATTTGCCGTAAACTCCTGACGGTTACGTTCTGCAAAAGCACGGTCGGTAATATCAAATACAAGTATAACCGCACCAAGAATTTTTCCGCCTGATTCAATGGGATTAATCGTAAATTGATACTCGCATCCATTTCTTTCTTCCGTATATTCACTATGTTGCCCCTCTAAAGCACTCCATATAGCTTTACTCATTTTGCTTGTGCGGTCAACCAACAGAAAGTCACTACCTTTTACATCCTTTTTTACAGCAAAGATCGCTTTTGCCGCTTCATTCATACTCAATATCATTCCGTGCACATCCAGCAAAATGAGCCCTTCACTCATAGACGAAACAATCTGTTCAAACTCGTCAGACTTACGTCGCAGGGTTTCCATCTGCGATTTGATTTGTTTATGTTGCTTATGAACCTTTGTTAATATAGGGTTTAATTCCTCATAAGTATTGTTCTTAGAAGGATTCTCCAAATCCAGTTGCATTAATGGTTCGGTGATCTTTTTCGCCATAGTATGTGAAAGCATGAAAGCGACAATTGCTGCAACTAACATAATAGCCATGATTGCAGGCAACATGCTGAGAATAAGCGCTCCAATGGTAAACTGACTTATGGAAATACGAAGAACATCACCATTCTCAAGTAATATGGCCTCATAAAAGGTTTTTTCTGTCAGTGTATAAGAGTTTCTCGCACTACTACCTGTACCATCTCTAAAAGCTTCCCTAATCTCCTCACGCTCTGCATGGTTTTCCATTTCGCTTGCCTTTGCCTGCGTATCATAAAGCACAGTTCCATCAGCATCCACTACAGTAAAACGGAACACCGTTGAGTCAAATTTCTCAAAATACTCCACACCAACTTCATTCACGGTGTCAGCAACAAGTGCAAGTTCTCCTTTCAGCTGTCGCACCTGGGAGGTGTTAAAATAATCATACAAAAAGCTTGTAGCAATGCCGATACTGGCAAGAAGAACAACAAGTGCAACTGTTAAAATGGAGTGAAATATTTTTTTTGTCATACTTCATTCTCCAATCTATACCCTACACCAATTACGGTCTTAATTTGACCGCCGGCCTTCCCAAGCTTTTGGCGAAGGGTTTTTATATGCATATCTACCGTACGTGTTTCACCGATATAGTCCATACCCCAAATTTCGCTCATCAGCTTATCTCTTGAAAATACCATATTAGGATGCTGCATAAAGAGCTTCAGTATCGCAAATTCCTTGTGCGTGAGCTCTACTTTCTCCCCGCTTGCAATCACCTTATGTTCTTTTTCCTTTAATACAATACCACCAACTCTAATAGCGTCTGACGAATTATCCTTGGTTGTGCGGCGAAGCACTGCATTCACACGAGCAACCATTTCCATAACCCCAAAGGGCTTCACCAGATAATCGTCTGCTCCTGAATTAAGACCACTGATTTTATCCATTTCGGTACCTTTGGCAGTTGCCATAATCACAGGTATACTTTTATATTCCTCTATTGAACGAAGCTTGCTAAGGACTTCGAGTCCATCCATACCCGGCATCATAATATCAAGGATAATCAGCTTCGGGACTTCATCTTTCAAAGCATCCAGCATAGACATACCGTCAGAAAAACCTCTTGCTTCAAAGCCCATTTGCTCTAATGTGTATACTTCAATCTCTCGAATTGTATTGTCATCATCAACACACCAAATCATTATTTACTCTCCTCTGAATCCCCGTTACAAGGTCTAATCCGCTTGATTTCATTATAGAATAATTTTCCCTCCGTTGCAACGCAAGTTCCTCATATGGAAGATTTTATACAAACGAAACATACTTTTTGGTGTATTCCGTATACTTCTCTTTATAAAATTCACTATCGCTTCTAAGCAGTTTAAGAGACTCATGCAAATTCATATTCTGCTCTTTGGTATCCATCACACATCCCGCAATATTGGAACAATGGTCTGAAACTCTCTCCATATTCGTAATAAGATCACTCCAGACAAATCCTGCCTCAATTCCACAATCACCTACACGTAAACGATCGATATGTCTTGAACGAAGAAGTTCCTTCATTCGGTCAATGACCTGCTCCAACGGTTCTACCAGATTTGCCTGCTCATCATTGTTTTCAACAAAAGCACTATAGGATAATTTTACAATTTCAATGGTTGCAGCAGAAAGTGAGTCCATCTCCACTTTTGCATTATCAGAAAACACGATATTCTTTTCACGCATTTCTTCTACCGATTCCAGTATATTTACAGCATGATCGGATATACGTTCAAAGTCACCTATTGCTTTTAAAAGCATGGAAGCTGTTGCTCCTTCCTGCTCGTTAAGCTGTTTCGTACTTAGTTTTACCAGATAACTTCCGATAATGTCTTCGAGATGGTCTGTTTTGTCCTCTGCTTCACGAATGACTTCTGCCGTTTCTTTATCATAAGCAGTCAAGCATTTTATACTACTTTTCAAAGCATCTGTAGCAATTTGGGCCATATCACAGGTAAGATTGTGTGCACACTCCAATGCAATTGCAGGTGTAGCCAAAAGTCTCTCATCCAGTTCAGAAACCTTTTCAATCTGTTCGTTATCAGGAATCAGCTTATACGCAAGCTTTTCCAAAAGTCCCGACATAGGAAGCAAAAGCAACGTACATGCAATGTTAAACACAGAATGTGCTGTTGCTATACCGGCGTGAGTTGCCGCATCATTCAGTAATGCAGGCACTATTGCTGCTTTCACTATGGCAAAAGCACTCAGACAGGCAATCGTACCAATTACATTAAAGGCTAAATGTACAAATGCTGCTCTTCTTGCATTTTTAGTCGTTCCCACAGAAGAAAGTAATGCGGTAATACAGGTACCAATATTTTGCCCCATAATAATAGGAATCGCTGCGCCATAAGATACAGCACCGGTTGCTGCAAGGGCCTGCAAAATACCAACCGATGCAGAACTGGATTGAATAACGGCAGTAAGTATGGCACCCACAATCACACCCAGAATAGGATTTTTAAACATAATAAACATCTCTTGGAAGGATGGAATATCTTTCAAGCCCGAAACCGCACCTGTCATGGTTTCCATCCCCTGCATCAGCGTTGCAAATCCCAATAAAACTACACCAATATCCTTTTTCTTATTGCTCTTTGTAAACATTACAAAAACAATACCTATAAGAGCAAGAATGGGTGTAAAGGAAGACGGTTTCAGCAATTTCAGGAACATATTGCTACCGGAAATACCACTGAGGCTTAAAATCCAAGCGGTAACAGTGGTACCAATATTCGCACCCATAATAACATGAATTGCTTGCTTTAAGCTCATCAATTTAGAGTTTACAAAGCCAACAACCATAACCGTTGTAGCAGACGAGCTCTGTATCACGGCAGTTACACCCATACCGGTAAGCAAACCTGCAAACTTGCCGGTAGTCAGCTTTCCTATCATCATTTCCAGTTTACTGCCTGCGCTTCTTTCCAACGCATCACCCATAAGATTCATACCAAAAAGGAATAAACAAAGTCCGCCAATTAGCGTTAATACATCAAAAATATCCATTTACATAACCTCACATCTTCAAATTATTATTAACTGCTTTTAACTTACTTTAACTTGAAAATGTAAAATCTGTAATCAAATCTATGTAAAATTCATGTAAAAAAGCGGATACCCGCGTATCCGCTTGGGAGAATTGCTTCGCAATTCTCCTTAATCTCCACTACTGTACTCGCGCAATTTTCAATATAAAAAAAGAGAAGTGTAATATTAAACTACACTTCTCCACTGTATTTTTTATTCTTCTGTAGGTGCCTCTGCTTCCACCATATACGCAGTGGATGCGTATACGATACCATCCTCGTAAATAATCTTGGACCAACCGGTCTCCTCGTTGATACCTACACGCCTTACGGCGGTACCGTTACTCAGCTTCACCACTACGGATTCCACACCCTTTTCCGTGCTGGGCTCGCTACGAAGATTGGTTACCTCCTTAGCCGTAATCCAGTCATCCACGGGCTCGAATACCAATCCCTGATCATTGGACTTCTCTGCAATCAGCTGCTTTATCCGCTCTTCTTCCGTATCAGTCACCACTTCCGGTGCCGGTGTTACAATCACCTCATCTGTAATTCTTTCTCCCATGGAGGGAATCTCAACCGTATTGCCGGCAGGCTGGTTCAATACCAGAGTATCCTTATTGGCATGGGAACTATTCCATACAATAACACAAAACAGTACTACTACCAGCAGGAATACACCACTACCCATAGCAATATATGCCGGATTTTTTAAAGCTTCTTCAAAAGTATCACCATTATTATGCTTCATATTTTGCTGCCTGTGCTCTAATCAGCTCTTCATCCTCAAAATAATTGATGCGCATTGCACTCTTAACCTCTGACAAGGTCTGGGCTGCAACTTCACGAGCTGTTTCGCTACCCTTCTTCAAAATATCGTAAATAGCCGGAATATCCTTTTCCCATTCTTTTCTGCGCTGACGGATGGGCTCCAATTCTTCCTGAAGCACATTATTCAGGAATCTCTTCACCTTCATATCTCCCAAACCGCCTCTGGTATAATGACCCTTCAGTTCATCCAGATTTGCATATTCGGGAAGGTATCTTTCAAAATGCTCTTCCTTACAGAAGGCATCCAGATAGGTGAATACTATGTTGCCCTCAAGGTGTCCGGGATCCTCCACACGTAAATGCTGAGGATCAGTATACATCTTTCTCAAAATAGTGTTGCTTACATCATCTGCAGAATCTGCTAAATAGATACAGTTTCCTAAGGACTTACTCATTTTTGCCTTGCCGTCCACACCGGGCAAACGCATGCAGGCATCGTTGTTGGGTAAGAGTGCCTTAGGCTCTACCAATACAGGCTTATATACGGAATTAAACTTGTGTACGATTTCCTTAGTCTGCTCAATCATGGGCAACTGGTCATCACCTACCGGTACTGTAGTAGCCTTGAATGCTGTAATATCTGCTGCCTGACTGATGGGATATGTGAAAAATCCTACCGGAATACTTGCTTCGAAATTACGCATCTGAATCTCGCTCTTTACCGTAGGATTACGCTGTAAACGGGATACGGTTACCAAATCCATGTAGTAGAAGGTCAATTCACAAAGCTCGGGAATCTGGGACTGAATAAATATAGTGGACTTAGCCGGGTCCAAACCACATGCCAGATAATCCAGTGCTACCTCGATAATATTCTGACGAATCTTTTCCGGATTCTCAATATTATCAGTCAATGCCTGTGCATCTGCAATCATGATAAAAGTCTTCTTATATTCTCCGGAATTCTGCAATTCCACTCTTCTTTTCAGGGAACCTACATAATGGCCGATATGCAATCTTCCTGTAGGTCTGTCACCTGTTAATATAATCTTATCCATTTTATAACCTGCTTTCTTTTTGCTCTGAGCAATCTTTCACTCGCTATCTTATCATACCATCTTTTTGCAATATTGGAAAGAGGTAATTATGCTTTTCGCAATCCTTTGGGATAATGGTTTTTCATAATACCTCCCGCAGCCTTGCCCCAGCCCAGGCTATATCCATCCACTGTAATCAGATACCAGCCCTTTTCGCCCTCGGTGGGGAAGGTCTGTCCTCCGATAAAGGTAGCCGCGCTGCCGTCTTCCACAGTCAGCTCATGACTATGCATTACCTCCTCTTCACACAATGCCAGGGCCAACGCGTGTGAAGGTTCAAATCGGTTCTTTTTCAGTGTTCCCAGATGCAATCCCGGGCGAAGCACTTTCAAACCTTTCAAGGCAGGCATGCCCTCCGGTGCCACATACAGCTGGTCACCGAATTTTAAATAAATACCCTGTGGTGGGTTCTTTAAGGTTTCCTTGACAAAAGATAAATAATCCGCTATTTCTTTGGAAGAAATACCCTTTTCCAAGCCATACAAGCTAAGAGGCGCCGTATCGCTTAATGTTCCGGCTTTTTGTAAAACCGCCAGGAAATGTCCCTCTCCATTCACCTTATGGGGCCAGATACGCATGGTATGCTCTATCCCTTCCGCTTCGTGGTCACACCATGCAGGATTGCCGGCTGAAAAGCCCTCCGGAATGGGTACTTCCAAAATCGAAAACTCCGGATGTCTTTCTAAGAAACGGGCCATACTGCCTTCATTCTCCTGCGGTGCAAAGGTACATGTGGAGTACACCAGTCTGCCACCGGGACGTAACATATCTGCCGCACAGTCTAAGATACCATCCTGTCTGTCCGCACACAGCTCCACATTCTCCGGACTCCACTCCTCTTTTGCATCCTCATTTTTTCGAAACATCCCTTCTCCGGAACAGGGCGCATCCACTAAAATTTTATCGAAATATCCTGCAAAAACACTTCGCAACTTCTCCGGACTTTCATTGGTTACCAATGCATTCCGTATACCCATACGTTCCACATTCTCAGAAAGGATCTTGGCTCTGGCAGGGTGAATCTCATTGCACACTAAAAGCCCTTCTCCACGCAGTACCACACCAATCTGGGTACTCTTCCCACCCGGTGCCGCACACAAATCCAACACTCGATCTCCCGGTTTCACCTCCAGAAAAGGTACCGGTGCCATGGCACTGGGTTCCTGTATATAGTATACTCCCGCTTCATGATAAGGGTGCTTCCCGGGCGTATCCTGGGTAGTATAATAGAACCCATTCTCCTCCCAGGGCACCTGTGATAAGGTGAAGTCAGACTTTTCCAAAAAGCGTTCCTTATCCACCTTTAAAGGATTCAGACGAAGTGCCTGATATTTTTCTTTCTCATAACTTGCCTCAAATGCCGAATATTCCTCTCCCAGCATCTGCTTCATTCGTTGTTCGAATTCTTGTGGTAACATGGTTGTCTCCGTTTCTTACCTGTATTGTCAATCTTTATTCATACTCATAATCCGGCTTATGATAAAGATTGGGATTATCTTTGATTTCTGCCTTATATATTTTATCTCCCCAATCTTCCCGCGCCACTTCCTCTAAGGCAACGGACACGTCCCCTTTATCCACCTTCAGCTCTTCCGCTACAGTAGCCGCGATTCTGTCTGCCAGGCTTTTTTTGATTTCCTCATTTCTTCCCGGCCATAATTTCACAATAATATGTGGCATATATTTTCACCTTTCAAAAAATACTATCATTTTTAAAATAACACAATCCATAGTAAGTTTGCAATCTTACTCCTTTTATGGTTTAAGAACTACTCCCACTGAATATTCGTCCATGTCTGCTCACAAAACCTCTTATCCCCTACATACAGCGTCCTAAAAAATGTTTCATCCTTACCTATCATCTCTCTTGTGACAATGTTTTCCCCTGCCGCATCCTGCTTATATGTTTCTACGATAAAATATTCTGTACCTTCAAGAGGCTTGATCTCCTCCGGCAATTTCTCGGGCTTATAGGTCTGACTATCCAGCTTATTTCCGAAAGTATCCATTTGCATCACTATGATTTTTTCCGGTGCATAGGTAGTCTTCACATGCATCTCTACGGAATTCACATAGGTTTTCTCTTCTCCCTTTTCCTTAACCGTTACCTTATCCTCCAGCTTATGGGACATGCTTGCGCCTTCTACATCGCCGGAAAAGCTCATCCCCTGACCGGGCACCAAATACACACTTCCGTCAGGACACTGATAAACCGGATTGCAATATACCCCCACAACATCTTCTTCCTGAGGACAAACATAAATGGTCCCTTCCAATTCTATCATATCCCCTGCATCCGTACCGGTAATATGGCTTTTGGCATCACAAATCCCAGGGTCTGACTCTATGGCTACATAGGAATTTCCCTCTTCTGTCTCATAGCAGACCGGGGAATAATAACCAATTCCTTCCAAATCCTTAAATTTATAACTTTGATGCGTAACTTTCTCTCCGCTCACCTCATCAACAGATACCTCTTCTACAATAGTAGCATAGATTCTATTCTGATAAGCGCTCTGCACATCACCTTCTATGACCACCTCTCCGCCATTCATAATATCCCCTATATTGTCCTCGAAATAACGTTCGAAATCGAACGTGTCCACATATTCCTTCGTCACATAAACACCGATTAATTTATCCTTCTCCTGCTTTAGCCCGGCCTCTTCCTTGGCCAATTGGCAGCCGGTTAGCAAAGTGCCGCAAACAAAAGCACAAATCATCACTCTTAGTCTCTTATTCATCTATCTCATCCTCCTCAAGCACTCCGTCAAAGTGCAGAATATCCCCTACATCACATTGCAGGTAATAACATATCTTATTAATGGTGCCAAATCGCACACCTTTTGCCTTTCCGCTGCGAAGAATGGAAAGGTTTGCTTCCGTAATCCCTACCAGTGCACAAAGCTCTTTAGATGTCATGCCCCGCGCCTTTAGTACATCCTCTAAATGAACCCTTATCGCCATAAGTCCTCCTTAGATAAACATATCGTTATCGTCTTTCAACTTTTTGCCTTCTGTCACCAACTTCGCCACCAAAAGTGCCGTAAGCACCAACACTATGGACAATATAGGGATATTTACAAATCCGTTTATGACCCGCAAATGCTTTGCACACAGAAGCTGTAATATATTAAAGGCCGCGATACTAAGTATGGTTACTTTTAGGGACATGCCGCATACCCTTGTCAGCTTGCCTGCTGCCTCCATGGTTTCTTCCGAATAAGCATCTTTCTGAAGTTCCTGAAGCATATGCTGACAGGCAAAAACAATCACCATATCCAGTACATAGGGCAATGCATCTGTAAGCATCTGCAAAACCAGAATTACATACGTAAGAGTCAATCCATCCTCCGTTCCCTGATTGGCTGCTTTGGTACTTTCCATGGTCTGCAAAAATTTCTGAAGGCAGGCTCCAAATATCATGTATACGAGTATCATATTCAATAATCCCAACATCAGAGAAACATAGCTTTGCAGTTTCTCTTTTTCCGCACAGAAAAATAACCTCAATGCACACAGCACCAAATAACCTACCAATAGGGAATACACGATACAACCCAGCATGCCGTTTCTCACATCTGCACTCAGCATCCCTAATTCTTCCGGTCCCATGATTATGCTGCCGGGATTAATCATTTCATATAAAACTGCAAACAACAGGGGGCACAATGCTACTAACAAAATATCCTCCGCATGTAGAATCTTTTTCTTTGCATGAAATAATACAAGCCCCAGCGGTAGCAGACTGATTCCTCCGTATAAAATGATGGCCACTATATTTCCTACACTTCCGGACAATGACAATGCCCTCAGTCCTTTCCCAATGGTCGCGAACGGAAACACCATCATATCCGCTACATTCTCCCCGGATATAGTTCCAAGCACGCAGAATATAACACATACAATTGCCTCAAAGATTAAGATTCCTAAATATATTTTTTTCTTCATGGTTCCCTCCTCAAATTATCGTTTTACAATAATTTAATGACATATTATCACCATAATTATTGTTTGTCAATAATTTTCCTTATTGTTTTGTGCCAAAACACTTCTATGTCTAATCATTTGATGTTCGTTGCTGTTAATGAGATAGACTTTTTCATTACATTTGATAGGATTTTCTTGGAGGTGACACAATGCATTTGTATCTATTTCCATCAAATACGAGAAAAAGTATCCTTTATTTCAGGTAAAAGGATACTTTTACTAAGATATTTATACACAGATACGCAGAATTCGTAAAAAGTACAAAATACACTCAAAATTATCATGAAAATGGATACCATATGAATAGAAATAGCCATATAGATACTATATGTCCAAGACAATCAAAAAAGGAGAGGGTAATCCTCAAGTCTCTTCAAAACTTTTTGGAATACCCTCTTATCTTTACACTTCATACTCTCTAAAGAACTTCTCCAGTCCTATCAACACCTTCGTAACCTTAGGAATTTCCTCCTCCTTCAGGTTCGCCAATGCCCTCTCGGTCATCTTCATATGGAAGTCCCTGTGATGCTCATATGCACGCAGTCCCTTGTCTGACAGGCGGATGGTTACCACTCTGCGGTCCTGCTCACTGCGCTCACGGATTACATATTCCTTCTTAACCAGACTGTTCATGGAAGTGGTCAAGGAACCGACGGTGACTCCGTGTCCCTTTGCAATGGCTGACATATTTTTTCCTTCGCCGGGTCCAATCTTGTCAATAATATGCATATCATTTACCGAAATATTAGAAAACTCGCCGGTAGATAATCCTTTTTCTTCTATCACTAAAATCTCTTGAAATAAATTACTCAATACATCATTGATTACATCAAACGAATTCATTGTACTCAAAACACCAGCTCCTTCTCTTTCGAACACTTCAGTAACATATATATTTTAACATTTTTCAAATAAATTTTCAACAACCTCTTGTACCGTGCTGATTTTGGTTATTTTATAAGTATCCGCACCACAAAATACCAGACCGTTGTCAACATCTCCCTTTGCCGAAGTTATCAGTGCCTCCGGCCACTACTATGGGTATTTTTTTGCCGTATTTTAGGGCATATTCCTTTACCACTCGGATAATTTTGCAAATGGTTCCTTCATACTCTTCCCGGCTCAGGTTTTCCGCCTCTTCCTTGGAAAAACCCAGATGTCCTCCTGCTAAGGGTCCCTCGATGACCACCATATCTGCTGTTGTCTGATACCCTTTATCCCATAGTTTCAAAAGTACCTGTGCCGCCTTCTCTCCGGATACGATAGGTGCGATTTTTGTAGCAAACCCCTTTACATATGCTGGCAGTTCCGTAACCAATCCGCCCAGACTGATTCCCACACCCATCCCACCTTGTACCAGGGGATACTTTGTTTTCTTATCTCCTATCACCAATGGTGAATACTCCATCTTCCTTCTCCGTTTCCCTAGAATTTCCGGAACCTCTCATATCGTTCCTGCAATAACTCATCCATATCTTTTTTGCCGCATTCTGATAAAAATTTTCCCAGCAATTCTTCCAATTGTTCGATCACCAGTCCCATATTTTCACGGGTATATTCTTTCGGCTCCAGTATAATACCATCCACGATTTGAAGCTTCTTCAAATCATGAGAAGTAATCTTCATCACCTCCGCCGCTTCTTTGGCTCTCTTACTGTCCTTCCAAAGAATGGAGGCAAACCCCTCCGGCGAAAGAATGGAATAAATAGCGTTCTCCAGCATCCATACCTGATCTGCTACAGCCATGGCCAAAGCACCGCCGCTTCCCCCTTCCCCGATTACTACGGACAGGATAGGAGTCTTAAGTGCCGACATTTCCAAAAGATTGCGGGCGATAGCTTCTCCCTGCCCTCTTTCTTCTGCTTCCATACCGCAAAATGCTCCGGGCGTATCCACCAGACAAATCACCGGCCTCTTAAATTTCTCCGCTTGTTTCATAAGACGCAGTACTTTCCGATACCCTTCCGGGGAAGGCATCCCGAAATTACGCTTAATATTTTCCTTAGTATTACGTCCCTTGCATTGGACGATGACTGTAACCGGCACTCCCAGGAATTCTGCGATACCTCCCACAATAGCCGGGTCATCTCCGAAATACCGGTCCCCGTGCAGTTCAATAAAATCCGGGAACAATTCCCTGATATAGTCCATCCCTGTGGGACGGTCCTTTTTGCGGGAAAGAATCACCCTCTCCCAGGCATCTGCCTTCTGCTCAAAGGAAGTGGGGACAAATGTATCCGGCATACCTTCACGCATCCTCTTCACTTTGTGAAGTCTCAATATATCCAGCAAGGTATTCTTCATATTATCACGGGTAACTATGGCGTCTGCAAACCCGTGCTCCACCTGAAATTCCGCTCTCTGAAAACCTTCCGGCAGCTTCTGGCCGATGGTTTGTTCAATCACTCTGGGGCCCGCAAAGCCGATTAAAGCTCCCGGCTCTGCCAGTATGATATCCCCCAACATGGCATAGCTGGCTGTGACACCACCGGTAGTAGGGTCCGTCAAAACCGTAACATAAAGATTTCCTGCATCACCATGTTTTTTAACAGCCGCTGCGGTTTTTGCCATCTGCATCAGGGAAATCATCCCCTCCTGCATGCGGGCACCTCCGGAACATGCAAACACGATTACCGGCAGCCCTTCACTAGTGGCACGTTCAAAAACCCTGGTAATTTTTTCGCCCACCACATGACCCATGCTGGCCATCATAAACCTTCCGTCACAAACTGCCAATGCTACTTTATTGTTACCGATGAAAGCACTTCCTGTAATTACAGCTTCTTCCAAACCGGTCTTTTCCTGCAACTCTATTACTTTTTCTTCATATCCTTTAAAGCCCAATGGATTGCATACTTCCATGCCTTCATCCCAAGAATCGAAACTTCCAGGTTCTGTAATCATCTCGATTCGTTTGTTTACGGGCAATCGGAAATATCCTTTGCATTTGGGGCAGATATAGTGATTGCTGATAACCTCTGAAGTATAAATCGCCGCCTTACACTTGTTACACTGCTTCAGAAGTCCATCCGGCACCTCCGGTCTGCTTTCACGCTTTCCGCCTACTGTGATATAGTTATTCTTTTTAAACATTGTACCTAAGTTCATACTTTATTTTTCACTCCCACACATTCCCTCATAGCAGTTTTCTATTCAGCCAGTACCTTGGCTTCCATCTCACTTAGGATGTCATACAGATAGTCCACATTGGTATCAATCCCCTGGATAATGGTTTCGCCCAAAGCACTCTTCATCTTTCGAATGGCTTCTTTCCGGTTTTTTGCATGAACAATTAATTTCGCCAGCATATTATCATAAAAAGGCGGTACCTCATAACCACTGTAGACCGCCGTATCCACGCGGATACCCTTGCCCCCCGGCAAATAAAGCCCTGTAATGCGCCCGGGCGAAGGGCGGAAGTTTAATCCGGGATTCTCAGCATTGATGCGGCACTCGATGGAATGACCGGTAAAAAAAATCGCCTCCTGTGTAAAGCTTAATTTTCTTCCGGAAGCAATCCTTATCTGCTCCTTTATCAAATCCACTCCCGTTATCCACTCCGTCACCGGATGTTCTACCTGAATACGGGTATTCATCTCCATGAAATAGAAGTCTCTGTCATTCTCTAATAAAAACTCAATGGTGCCGGCATTTACATAACCCACGGCCTTTGCAGCCTTCACAGCCTCGACTCCCATGGCTTCCCGTAAGGAATCCGATATAGCCTCACAGGGTGCTTCCTCAATAAATTTCTGATGGTTTCTCTGGATGGAACAATCACGTTCTCCCAAATGCACCACATTGCCTTCCCCATCAGCCAGTATCTGAAATTCCACATGCCGGGGATTTTCAAAGAAATGCTCCATATAAACGGTATCGTCTCCGAATGCCGCTAAGGCTTCCTTGCGGGCACTTAGGTATGCATTCTCCAGCTCCTCTTCACAAAAAGCCGTACGCATGCCCTTTCCGCCACCGCCCAAAGCCGCTTTTATAATCACCGGATAGGTCAGCCTGTTTGCAATCTCTTTGCCCTCCCTCACTGTTTCTATGGAATTGTTCCAACCGGGAATCACTCTGACTCCGGCCTGTTCCATAGTGTTACGGGCCTCCGTTTTATTTCCCATGGATTTCATCACCCGTGAGGATGGTCCGATGAAGATAATATTGCACTCCTCACACAGCTGTGCAAATCTATAATTCTCGGACAAAAATCCAAAGCCCGGATGTATGGCATCAGCCCCGGAAACAATGGTGGCACTGATGATATTCTCCATATTCAGATAACTGTCCTTGGAAGGTGCCGCTCCGATACAAATAGCCTCGTCCGCCAGCTGGGTATGTAATGCATCCTTATCTGCCTCCGAGTAAACCGCCACCGTACGAATCCCCATTTCCCTACAGGCACGTATGATACGCACAGCAATTTCTCCCCGATTGGCAATCAATATTTTCTGAATCATAATTAACTCCCGACAATAAATATAAGCTCTGCGGTTACTACCACCTTGCCATCCACACTGGCCACAGCTTCTCCCACACCTACAGGACCTTTCTGTTTAATGATGCGGGTCTCCAGCTTCAGCTTATCTCCGGGGATTACTTTTCCCTTAAATTTACATTTGTTAATACCGCCGAAATAAGCCACTTTACCCTTATTTTCTTCCACACTTAAAATCGCCACCGCACCGGTCTGTGCCAAAGCCTCAATCGTCAATACTCCCGGCATCACCGGCTCCTGAGGAAAATGTCCCTTAAAAAACTCCTCACGGAAGCTGACACATTTATACGCCACTGCATATTCTCCGGGCACATAATCTTCCACGTAGTCAATCAACAAAAAAGGATGTCTGTGGGGGATGATTGCCTCTATTTCCTTAATTCCTAACATATTAACTCCTTTAACCTATGGCAAACAGCGGCTGGCCGTATTC
Organism: Lachnospiraceae bacterium; assembly: GCA_017522685.1. The sequence goes on along the minus strand of JAFWYN010000028.1, from coordinate 10,054 downwards.
TACCATATCTCCGTTCTTTACAAATACTTCCGATACGATACCGTCATATTCCGATTCGATATCATTCATAAGCTTCATGGCCTCCACAATGGCAAGGGTCTGTCCCTTCTTCACCTGATCCCCCACCTGTACAAAGGCATCTGCGTCCTCTGCCGGTGCGGTATAAAAGGTACCCACCAGGGGGGATTTCACAATACGGCCTGTAACAGCTTTCTGCTCCTGTATAGCCGGTGCCTCAACCACTTCCTGTATTACAGCCTCCGAACTTTCTGCCACTTTTCCGGTCACTGCCTTGCCGGTTTCTCCTCCGAGACCCGTCAGGGTATTTTCTCCTGTGGCAATGACGATCCTTGTATCTCCATCCTCATATTGAAAACCCGAAATATTAGACGCTGAAACGGTTTTAATCAGTTCCAGCAAATGATTATATTCCATACTCATCTCCCCTACCCTCTGTACTTGGCTATCAAAACAGAAGCATTGTGTCCGCCGAAACCTAAGGAATTGCTAAGGGCATATTCCACTTCCGTTTTTACGCCTTCACCAAATACATAATTCAAATCACATTCCTGGTCTGCTTCCTTAGAATTTACGGTGGGATGGATGTAATCCTCCATCACCGCCTTTACGCAAACAATAGCTTCTACCGCTCCTGCTGCCCCTAAAAGATGACCGATCATGGACTTGGTTGAATTGATGTACAGATCCTTTGCGTGCTCTCCGAAGGCAAGCTTAATGGCTCTGGTTTCAAACAAATCATTGTGATGGGTACTGGTTCCGTGTGCATTGATATAATTTACCTTTGCCGGCTCCACACCTGCATCCTTCATGGCTAAGGTCATGGCCGTAGCCGCTCCGCTGCCGTCCTCTGCCGGAGAAGTAATGTGATATGCATCACAGGTCGCACCGTAGCCCACGATTTCTGCCAGGATTTCAGCTCCTCTTGCCTTCGCATGCTCCAGTTCTTCCAACACCATCACGCCTGCGCCTTCTCCCATGACAAAGCCGCTTCTGTCCTTATCAAAAGGAATGGATGCACGGTTGGCATCCTCTGCAGTAGTCAATGCCTGCAAAGAAGTAAAGCCAGCCACACCCAAGGGGGTAATGGAACTTTCCGCACCTCCCGCCAACATCACATCCGCATCACCGTACTGAATGGCACGAAAGGCATCTCCAATGGAATGGGAACCCGTAGCACATGCAGTTACTACATTGGTACATTTGCCCTTCAGTCCCAAAGCAATGGCCACATTACCGGCTGCCATATTACAAATCATCATGGGCACCATCAACAGACTGACTCTGGAAGGCCCCTTTTCCATCAACTTGGCATGTTCTGTCTCCATTACACCCAGACCGCCCACTCCGGAACCGATGATCACACCCACACGATAAGGGTCTTCCTTTTCCATATCCAGACCGGCTTGTGCGAAAGCCTCCTGCGCAGCCACCACTGCATACTGTGAAAACAAATCCATACGCTTGGCTGCCTTGAAATCCATATGCTGCTTAGGATCAAAGTCTTTTATCTCAGCTGCCAGCTTTACCTTGAAATCACTTGTATCAAATTTTGTGATAGAACCAATGCCCACTTTATTTTGAAGGATTCCCTGCCAGAATTCTTCCACTGTATTACCGATGGGTGTTATCGCCCCCATACCAGTGATTACTACTCGTCTTTTCATTTTTATAACCTCACTTTACATAACCATGCCGCCATCCACACATAGTACCTGACCGGTGATGTAGGCTGCGTTGTCCGAAGCCAAAAATACGACTGCCTCTGCTATATCCTCCGGTCTGCCCATTTTTCCCAAAGGAATCTGTTTGCGGGCATTCTCCTTCACTGCATCAGGCAGCTTATCCGTCATATCTGTTTCAATAAATCCCGGTGCCACAACGTTTACTGTGATTCCTCTGCTTGCCAACTCTCTTGCTGTTGCTTTGGTTAAACCAATAAGTCCCGCTTTGGAAGCGGAATAATTAGCCTGACCCGCATTGCCCATAATGCCCGAAACGGAAGAAATATTAATGATTCTGCCGCTTCTTTGCTTCAGCATCTGCTTGGAAGCAAAGCGGATAGTATGGAAGGCACCTTTCAGATTCACATCCAATACTGCCTCAAAATCATCATCCGACATCCTCATCAACAAGCCATCTCTGGTAATGCCCGCATTGTTTACTAATATATCCAAACTACCATGCTTTTCTACAATTGTCTTCATGGCTTCCATGGTTGCTTCCTCTTCTGCCACATTGAAGCAGATGCTTTCACAGGCCCCGCCGGCTTCTTCTATGAGCTTGCAGGTATTAAGCGCATGCTCCTTTGAACCATTATAATTTACAATAACATAAGCTCCTTCCTTCGCCAGCGCCACAGCTATGGCTCTGCCGATTCCTTTGGATGCTCCTGTTACCAATGCTATTTTATCCTGCAACATCCCAGTCCTCCGTAAATGTATCTAAATCCGCCACCTGTGAAATATTAATCACCTTCACATCCGGATTGATTTTCTTAATAAAACCGGCCAGTGTCTTACCGGGACCGATTTCCACAAAGGTATCCACGCCCTCTGCAATCATCCTCTCCACACTCTGTATCCACCGAACGGAGGAGGATACCTGACGCACCAGCAACTCTCTTGTTTCCTGTATATTTTCCACCGGTTCAGCCGTCACATTGGTGACATAAGGAATTTGTAAAGGTATAAACTCTACCTCCTCCATAAATACACCCAGCTTTTCACCTGCCCCCCTCAAATAAGGGGAATGGAAAGGTCCGCTGACCTTTAAGGGCAGACATCTCTTGCAACCGGCTTCCTTCAATGCCTCACAAGCCTTATCTACGGACTCCTTCATACCGGTAATCACTATCTGTCCGGGACAATTATAATTAGCTATGTAAGCGCCCTCTATTGTGCTTAACACCTTTTCAATCTGCGCTACTTCCATGCCAAGCACTGCTGCCATGGCACCCTGTCTGCCGGGTACCGCCTCCTCCATATAGATACCTCTTTCACGTACCGTCTTTATGGCGTTCTCTATGGAGATGCCACCGGCAGTTGCGATGGCCGCATATTCTCCCAGACTCAAACCCGCTGTCATATCGGGATAAATACCTTTTTCCTTCAACACCTCTGTTATAGCCAGGCAGGTAGTTACCAACGCAGCCTGTGTATAAGCCGTCTGGTGTAAACGCTCATCTTCTTTAAAGCACAAATCTGTTACCGAGATATCCAGAATCTCATCCGCCTTATCAAAAATCCTTTTTGCAACAGGAAAAGTATCATAAAAATCCTTTCCCATCTCAAACTTCTGGGCACCCTGTCCGGGATAAACAAAAGCTATCTTTCCCATACACTATCTCCCCTCCATCAAGTGCTGTGCCTGACAGACAATACGTTCAATCAATTCCTTACAGGTGCAGGCATCCTTAACCAGACCGGCACTCTGCCCTGCCATAAGGCTGCCGTTTTGAACGTCCCCGTCCACCACTGCTTTCTTTAATCCACCCAGACTTAAAAGCTCCAATTCTTCCAAGCTTGCACCGGCGGCTTCCTGCTTCAAATATTCCTTAACCATATTGTTACGCAGGCATCTTACCGGATGACCGGTGGTTCTGCCGGTAACCTTGGTATCAATATCCTTTGCTTTCAGGATACTGTCCTTATAATTCTGATGTACCTGGGCTTCCTTCACCACTACAAAGTGAGTGCCCATCTGCACACCTACCGCACCCAGCATGAATGCAGCAGCCATTCCTCTGCCATCTGCAATACCGCCCGCTGCGATTACGGGGATACCCACCGCATCCACAATCTGGGGCACCAGTACCAGAGTAGTGGTTTCACCGATGTGTCCTCCTGCCTCTGTTCCTTCTGCCACAAGTGCATCAGCACCACATCGCTCCATACGTTTTGCCATAGCCACAGAAGCCACTACAGGGATTACCTTAATCCCGGCTTCCTTCCACATGGCCATGTACTTTTCCGGACTGCCGGCACCGGTTGTTACCACCTGTACGCCCTCCTCCACTACCAGCTTGGCGATTTCGTCTGCCTGTGGATGCATCAGCATAATATTTACTCCAAAGGGCTTCTTCGTAAGTTTCTTGGCCTCACGAATCTGCTCCCGGAGCCACTCCACCGGTGCTCCTCCCGCTGCTATGAGTCCCAATCCTCCCGCTTCGGATACGGCACTTGCCAAGTGATACTCTGCCACCCAGGACATACCGCCCTGAATCACCGGATATTCAATGTTTAAAAGCTCTGTTAATGCTGTTTTCACTCTCTTCACCCCTGTTAAAAATCTCTTATTTGTTTGCTTCTATATAATCCATTACGTCTTTAACGGTTACCATCTTCTCCAACTCTTCTGCCGGAATGCTAACACCAAATTCATCCTCAAAAGACATAACCAATTCATATAGGTCCAAGGAGTCTGCACCCAAATCATCCTTGAAGGAAGTTTCCGGTAACACCTTTGAAGCGTCCACTCCCAAACCATCTGCTACTAATTCCTGAATTTTCTCAAACATTATTTTTTCCTCCTGAAATCTCTTAATCTATTTTGTAATCCGCATTGCGGTTATTACCTAAGTAGTAACATATCCTGCACCCCAGGTTAATCCGGCACCAAAGCCGGCCATCACCAACTTCATTCCCGTTCTCAACTTTCCTTCCCTATTTAATTCATCCAGCAAAATAGGCAGACTGGCAGATGAGGTATTTCCCATCCGTTCAATATTGGATGGCACCTTTTCAGGCTCCAGTCCCAGTCTTTTGATAACAGCTTCGATAATACGCATATTGGCCTGATGCAGCAGGAACAAATCCACCTGGTCCTTCTCCATTTCCATTTTTGCCAAAATCTCCTCTACCACCTCCGGTACCCTCTTTAGAGCAAATCGGAATACCTTCTGTCCATCCATGGAAAGTTTGCCTCCGGTCACACATTGCAGGGCCTCTCCGGAAGCACCGTCCGAATGCATCACTGACGCCCCTTTTTGCTCACATGCTGTCACTACTAGGGCTCCTGCACCGTCTCCAAAGAGAATGCAGCTGCCACGGTCATTCCAGTCCATCATGGAAGAAAGTTGCTCGCTTCCGACAATCAGCACATTCTTTATCAAGCCGGTTTCCATATATGCAACTGCCATATTATAAGCAAATACAAATCCTGAGCAGGCCGCGTTAATATCGTAAGCAAACGCATTTACAGCTCCCAGCGTCTTTTGAATTTCACAGGCTATAGAAGGCACCATAATATCCGGTGTGACGGTGCATACGAAAATCGCATCTAAATCCTCAGCACCCAATCCGGCCTTGCCCGCATCTTCCATGGCTTTCTTTGCTGCCTCCAGTGCCATTTTGCCGGCTCCCAGATCTTTTGAGATATGACGCTGTCCAATTCCGGTCCTTTCTCTGATCCATTCGTCGTTTGTATCCAACCACTCTGTTAATTTATGATTATCCCAAACCAATTCCGGCAAATAGGAACCGGTTCCAATGATCTTTCCAGTCATGTTCTTCCTCCAAAGTTTTTTATTTTCAAATTATTTTATTTTATTATTATTTTAAATTCAAATCATTTGACATTCAAAGTATAACACATATCCAAATCTTGTCAATGCTTTTTTTCAGATTTTGAAAACGGTATTTTACAACAAAAAAGACAGCGTGTTTTTCAACACACTGTCCCTTTTATAATCACATATTTATTCTGTAACATCCATCATGGCTTCCAACAAATCCGGATAAGGGAAGGTTAATTCTCTTCTGTTAATTAATCCGAAATTCTCTCCGTCTCCTTGGAAAGAACCATTGTCCCACCATACACAGGGCACGCCGTTTTCCTTCGCCTTGGTCAAATAATAGGTCACCCATTCCACACGCTCCGCTTCATTTTCCTTATTCAGGGCACCGAACTCACCGATGATAACGGAGGTACCATTCTGCAGGAATACCTCCTCTATGGTCTGCATCAAATAGTCAATATCCTTGGTATCCTTCTCCATATCCCACTCGGCCGTTCCGTTGATATTCAAGGAAAACTCATAAGGGGTATACGCATGTACGGATACAATAATATGAGAGTCCTTGGGCCAACGAAGTGTTTTCAGGGTATCCTTATTGCTGGACGCCGCATAACCGGTCACCATCAGATTACGAATAGTATTATTGCCTCCCGTGGCACGTACGGTTTCCACAAACACCTTGGCAAACTCATTCACCACTCGCTTACCTTCATAGTCGCCGCCGTTCCACTCCATGGCAGTTCCTTTCTTGCGAGGCTCATTCAAACCTTCAAAAATCAACTTTTCATCATAATCACGGAAGCGTTCTCCAATCTGTGTCCACAAAGCCTGAAGAATTGCACTGGCCTGCTCTTTATTTTTCTCAGAAGGGAAATGCCAGTCCTCATGATGGCAGTTGATAATTACATACACATCTCTATCATAAGCATAGTCTACCACTTCCTGCACACGATTCAGCCACACTTCATCAATCTTATAATCCGGTGCACTGCCAAAGTGACCGTCCCAGGTAATGGGAATACGTATCACATTAAAGCCCGCATCCACAATAGCATCTATCATTTCCCTGGTGGTTTTCGGATTCCCCCAAGAGGTTTCACTGGTCAATCCCTTCCCACCGGTAGCATCCAAAGTATTGCCCAGATTCCATCCGATACGCATATCTGCTACCATATCTGCCGGAGACACATCCGCCATGGTAATCTCATGCTTCTGTACTACAAGGGGAGGTCTTACCGGTGCCTGCGTGGTTTCCGGTTCCTGAGAACTTTCCGGAGTACTTACAGGCTCCACAGTACTTTCCAAGCTGGTTCCCGGTATGGTTTCCGTACCCACATCCGCGGTTCCCTTGTTTCCGCAACCGCTAAGACAACCAATTATCAAAAATGTCATCCCCCAATATAAAAATTTACGCTTTATCATAACCTATATACCTACCTTTGTTTACATATCTGTATAGGTTTTATTATCGTATGGATGGGGAAGAAATGCAAGGAGTTTTATCATATTGTACTTCATATTCCTCCAGATAACGAAAATAATCACTTTTCTGCCAACAAGGACCTTCTTGGGTAGATTCTATATTGCAGCAGTATTTCACTCAAACACTTCCCCATCCTCAAAATCTTAGCCATTTCTTATTTTTCATACAATCACACGCTTTCATCAAATTCAAGTTAATTTAATTGCTATATAAATTGAAATTTAGCAATACCTTTATCTATAGAGACATCTTCATAGATACTACTCCATCTCTATTATCCGTTTCTTTAAATCCCATGCGCTGATACAATCCATATCCTATACCCATAACTTCAGGCTTTGTCGTAAATGTAACTTCGTGAAAGCCAAGTTCTTTACTTCTTGAAAGCATTGCATTTATCAATTCTCTTGCGTAGCCTTTTCCTCTGAATTCAGGTTTAATATATAGTCTTTTAGCCTCGCAAGCATTTCCATCAATATTTTTAATTGCAATCGTTGCAATTGGGTTACCGTTCTCATATCCAAGAAGTAGCGCCCCCCTCTTATAAAATCCTTCTAAGTCTGCCAGTTCTTTATCAAGAGAGATAAAGCAGGATTCAGCTCCCTTAATCTGGGAATACTCTAAAAACAATTCTTTTACAACTTCATAATTTTCACAGTCTCTAATTTCAAGCATTTTTCTCCTCCGTTTTTCTATAGTCTAAAAAGCCAACAGTTACCTATATTAAATGAATCCCTATTACTTATCACATTTATTTCTGCTATCTTTTTGTCCTGAAATGCCATTTGGTAACCTATACAAATTCAAGTTTACCAATTTTTTCTTTCCACCTTCTTGAACTTCGTTCAAGAAGCATCCCTCGCTCAAAGAGCTCAGTCAATTCAAATTCTCTCTTTACTTAGTTATTTTTTTTCTAATAACTTTTCCGCCATATACCTCGATAGCATAATTAATACCAACATACGCCTGTGCATTGACAATACAATCTTCATTGGAACTATTGTGCAATCCCACAAAACATGCTCCAAGACGATTGGGAACATCTATTATTTCCTTGCTTGACCATAAAATACTACCATTCCTATCTACTGCAACAAGATTATCATTGAATTCTTTATTATTTTCCTTTAATAAAAATACAATAACGTCACCCATAATAACCCAATTAAAAACATCCCTCTTTGCATCAAATTCTTTACCATCGAATGTAAATTTATCAAAGGTTATTTTTGATATTTCATCACTCAGCTTACTTTGATATTCTCTAAGCAATGTAGAAAAAACTCCTAACAAATTTAACCAATCAACATATTCAATACCTAATACATGCAAATCTCCATATGCCCTAATATGACATACACTAAGCATTGAACGTATAAGTTCTTCTTTATCATATACGTTCTTATAATCATATTGACATAAGAAATAATCTACATCTCTCCACTCTCTGTGATTACTTCCCTTTAATAGTTCTTTTATTTTTATTCCTGTATTTATAATATCTGTATTTAAATTACACGTCCTCATACCTACTCCCCATTACATCAATCAAGGAATATTATCCCTTAATCAACTTCAAAGTTTCTGTTCCCTACAAATTGGAATTCGTAATATATAAGTGAAGGTTCTCAGCAGCCTTCACTCTTTTATTCTATAATGAAGGTGATTGGCTGACGGAATTTGGAATTGGGACACCACGCCCGTAGTCAAATGTGTCAGCTAGCCTTCATTTTCTTGCATTCGATTCAGCAAGTTGGGACATACAAATGCTCCCGTTTAACCAACGAATATGAATGGAACCTGAAGAGCTGGAACCAATCAAAAATTCTACCAAAGGAGGTATTCCCATGATTGCTGTTGGAATCGATGTTTCTAAATCCAAAAGCACTGTTGCCATTCTGAATTCTGATGGCACTACATTAGTCAAACCATATACAATGCTACACACTCAAGCGGATATGTGTGCCTTGGCTGACTATTTACGGGCCTTTGATGAACCCATCACAATTCTCATGGAGTACACAGGTCACTACCATTATCCTGTACTGAAAAAACTTCAACAGGAAGGCTTTCCCGTCTGCATCATTAATCCATACCAAATGAAAAAATATGCTGATGTTGAAATCCACAAAGCAAAAACTGATAAAAAAGATGCTATCAGAATTGCTACATATGCTCTGGAAAAGTCTTATAAACTTGTTCCTTATAACTCTTTGGAACAGAAGTATGAAGACCTTAAATTCTTATCGAGGCAGTACAACCAGCGCATTTCTTCTGTGTCATATACAAAAGTTCAACTGATTAATCTGCTTGACCAGACGATGCCTGGTATTACCCGTATATTGCCTTTAAAAAGCAGAAATCCCGAGCAATGTGTTTTACTACTTTTTATCAAGCGTTTTAAATCCTTTGATGAAATCAATAAAATCGGCAAAACACGTTTTCTTTCAAGCTATGCAACTCTTGTCAAGAAAACCCGTGACCGTCATGCTCCAAGTAAAGGCTTAGCAATATATGAGCTTGCTAAGAATAGCATTACAACCAGAGGAGAAGACCCATACATCCAGCTTGCTCAAAGTCAATGTGTTGACCTTTTATCCACTTCTCAAAATGCTGCTGATGAGATCATTTTTCAAATGCAAAACATTGCAGAAACCATACCAGAATACAAAGTTCTTCGTTCCATGGCTGGTGTTGGAGACCGACTTGGTCCAATCATTCTCGCCGAGATTGGTGATATTCGTCGTTTTCATAGTGGTAAAGCACTTAATTCCTTTGCTGGAAATGATGCACCACCTTATCAATCAGGACAATTCGAGAGCAGAAACCGTCACATCTCAAAACGTGGCAGTGCTGCTCTCAGAAAAGCTTGTTTTGAGGTCATGCAGGCTCTCAAACTGACAAAACCTCAAGATGATCCTGTCTACCTTTTTATGCTGAAAAAGGAACAGGAAGGAAAACCCTACAACGTAGCCAAAATGGCTGGCGTAAATAAGTTTCTCCGGATTTACTATGCTCGTGCGATGGAGCTTTAT
>JAFWYN010000027.1 GCA_017522685.1 Lachnospiraceae bacterium | reverse complement strand
TTATGACTGGGGGCATTTTATGATGTTTACTCCTATGCTGTTTATTAAGAATTTTTACAGCTGGAGCCTGTTCTTTACTGCTTTGATAGTGTTAATTCATTGGGAGATTATGTATGCCAAGTATCCCCAACGTTTTTGGTCGGGTTCCAATCAGACCCTACAGTGCATGCATTGCAAGGATAAAACCTGCCAATGGAAGAAGGCGGGAAGTGGGGCGAAGCAGAAGGAGAAAGGTTGACAAAAGTAAACCTGCAAGATAAAATAGACATGAATATTGATTTACTTATAAGGAGAGGAAAAGAATATGAAAAAATGGTTAGTGATTTTAACAGTGGCCCTTCTGTTGACCGGTTGCGACAAGAAGCAGGAGACGGATGCAAAGGAGGAAAGTCCGAAGCAGACAAGCGCGGAAAGTGTAGAGGAAGCAACGGAGGAAATTGAAGAGACGGAAGCGTCCGAAGAAAGTGTCACCCAGACTGAGGAAAGTGCCGAATCGGTGGAGACGAGCACGGAAGCTAAGGAATACACTGAAGTCACAGACGAGGACGACGAGGAAGAAGAGGAAGAGGAAGATGCTCCGGTTAGTCAACCGGAAGACATATTCCCAAACAGTAGTGAGGAGGAAATACCGGATGCACTTTTAGAAGGGCTGTCCGCTGATAATCTTAGTGCAGCCAGATATGAAATCTTCAAAAGGCATGGACGTTATTTTGATGAAAGTGTATTAAACTCTATAGAAATCAAGAACATAGAAAAAATCAAAGCAGTTGAAGGAAGAGTTCGTTTGGAGGAAGATGTACTCACAAAAGAACTTGTATCATTGCATTGCTATACCAGTAGGGATTTGATGCAGGTATTTTATGCTTACATTCAGGATGGAGATTTGTACTACTATTATGACGAGACCGCATATTTTATTGCAGATTGCTATGTTGGGCAGATGAGAAAATATTCCGGATTAAATAATATCAAACGAATGATAACTCTTAATAAAGGGAGTGGTGTGGATCCGGTTCCTTGTTTGATTACGGAAGATGGGGAAGTCTATTGGTTTCAATATTCCTATAGCGAATCGGGTGAAGGAGATGAAGGAATAATTCTTGGGAGAGATTTATTGCTGGAAGAGTATCAGGTAGAAGATATCTTGTATTATAGTGGTGATTGGCAGGAGAAGGTGGAAGTGTTATTAAAGGATGGTAGTATCATTTATTTGGAAAGTGAGCCTTGGGGCTAAATAAAACAGAGTATGGGGCACCCCGCAGGTAAGGAATTGCCTGCGGGGTGGTTTTGTGGTACAGTAAAGAAAAGAAGAGATAGTAGATTCCGTAGAGATTATACGGAGTTTGGAGGAGTAAGATGAAGAGAGCAAATAGAATTATTTGCCTGGTGGCAATGTGCATATTGGCAGGGATGTTGACAGCCTGCGGAAAAAGCAGTGGTGAGACCAATGTGCCGGAAACGGTAGAAGTATTAGGTGAGCCTATTGGTACCCCGGAACCTACCCCGGAGCCCACAGCTACACCAATACCTACGCCCACTCCCTTTCCCGAGTATGATATTAACCTGATGATGGTGGGAGACAATCTGATGCACATGGGGATTGTAACCACTGGTAAGCAGGCGGACGGCAGCTACAATTATGATTTTTTGTTTGAGGGCATTGAAGAATTTCTGGCAGAAGCGGAAGTGAAGATGATAAACCAGGAGACTATCTTAGGAGGGAATCAGTTAGGCTTTTCCGGCTACCCCCATTTTAACAGTCCCACAGAGGTGGGGGATGCTATTGTGGATGCGGGCTTCAATGTGGTACTGCATTCTTCAAACCATACCGCGGACAAGGGGTTAAAGGGCATCTTAAACTGTGCGGATTACTGGCAGCAGTATCCGGAAGTACTGGTGGCAGGAATTGACGGAGACGGCGTAAAAGACGAAATACAAATACTGGAGATAGAAGGCGTAACCTTTGCCATCTTAAACTATGCCTATGCCCCCAATATGGGTAGCTTTCCGGCTGAGTACGAAGGCTATATGGACATGCTTTGTGATTATAATGAGAAGACCAGATTGATTGATTTTACAACCATAAAAGAAGAGGTTTTGATAGAGATTGCAGAGGCGGACAAGCTGGCGGATTTCGTGGTGGTTTGCCCACACTGGGGCACAGAATACACTACCAAGCCTTCCAGCTATCAGGAGAAATTTGCCCGCCAGATGACAGAGGCAGGAGCGGATATCATCATCGGTACCCATCCCCATGTGGTGCAGCCGGTGGAATGGGTGGAGGCTGAGAACGGCAATAAATCTCTTTGTTATTATTCTCTGGGCAATTATGTGTCTACCCAGAAGCAGGCCCTTTGTATGCTGGAGGCTATGGCCTGGGTGACCATTCATGTGGACGAGAACGGTCCGTTCATCGATACGGAGCAGACCGGCGTGTTACCTCTTGTGTGCCATTACAATGCCATGCCGGTGCGAATGGAGAGTGTATACCTGTTGGAAGAATACACGGAGGCGCAGGCTGCTTCCCACGGCATTAAGGCCTATGGTGGTGTGAATTTGTATTTGCAGGATTTGTTGGATTGGACAGAGGAAGTGTTTGGAGAGAATGTGCTTAGCAGAGAGCAGATTTTGCAGGAGATACAATAGTATATAAGAAAGGCGGTACGAGGTATGGAGAAGAGATTGTTACAGTATTTGCAATATGCTGAAACGATGAAAACAGAAGAAATGTCCGAGCAAGAGCGTAGGGATGCAGCAGCAAAAATGCTGGTACAGATTCAGTTTTTTCAGCATGAAAGACTAATTCATCTGATTGTGACAGTGACTTTTGCTATCCTTACCGTACTGTCCATCTTTGCTTTTTTGGCACTGGAGCAGATAGGACTGTTAGCACTTTGTATTTTGCTTCTGGTTCTTTTGGTGCCCTACATCAGACACTATTACATACTGGAAAATGGGGTGCAGAAGCTGTATACTTATTACGATAAATTGGTGAAATAGAGAATAGAACTATCCTATTATTGTAGCGAATATGAATTGTTAAAATTCTATAAATATGTTAGAATGAAGGTACAGAAATAGTAGGTTTTGGTCGAAAAGGTAAATGACAAACCATGAAAGGAGGAGCTGTATGAGAATCGGTGACAATTGGTCTCTTTCCCTGAATCCTCAGGTACCCGGTGTAACGGGAGTAACAGGAATCGGTGAAGAAAAGACTGCAGGTAAGGTGCAGGGAGTACAGAAGGGCGAATGTCAGACCTGTAAGGAGCGGAAGTATCAGGATGGCTCCGATGAGATGGTGAGTTTTAAAGCGGCAGCCCATATTTCGCCGGAGGCATCGGCCGCCACGGTGCGTTCCCATGAGCAGGAGCATGTGTCCAATGCTTATAAAAAGGCAGCCATGGGTGACGGGAAGGTATTGCAGGCCAGTGTGCGTTTGCAGACGGCGATTTGCCCGGAATGCGGCAGAAGCTATGTGGCAGGTGGTACCACCACTACCAAGATACAGTATAGCGAGGATACTCCCTACGGGAAGGAGCGCAAGGCTGTTCAGGCAGAAGCTGCCAAGGGGAATCATGTGGATACTGCATGCTGACATAGGGGGATGGTGCCTATAGGCACTTGTTGTGATGAGGAGGAGTGTTATGAAAAACAGACTGTATTATTTTTTATTTCTGTGTTATATCGCCATGGTATTGGTGATATTGTACATCAACGGTGTGTTTACCGGGCAGGTGACAGACACCGCCAATCTGGTGATTAATGTAGGTTTTTTGGTAATCATCGGTATTTTGTTTTTGGTTTCAACTGCCAGCTTTATACGCTTGAATCGCTGTACGGATGCCTTGATGAAGGTAACGGATCAGGTATATAAGGCATATGACGGGGGCAATCACAAGCTTTGGGAAGAATATGCCAAGAAGAAACAGCCCTTTGGAGATATGGTATTGGATGATGCCTTTTTCCGCTATCAGAAGCGAATGAGGATATATCAGACCAAGAGAGGTTTAATAGGGGCTGCAGATATAGAAGATTATATCAACGAGGATGTAATCAACAGAGTAGGAAAAACTTACTTTAACTCAGCTATCTCAGGAACCATGACCGGTCTTGGTATTTTGGGTACCTTTATCGGTTTGTCCATGGGCTTGGGCTCTTTTAATGGTAATGATATTTATACCATATCAGAGAATATCGGGCCTTTGTTAGAGGGTATGAAGGTGGCTTTCCATACCTCTGTGTACGGTATTTTCTTCTCCCTGATTTTTACCTTTGTGTACAGGGGGATTATGTCCGATGCTTATGAAAAGCTGGAGGAGTTTTTAGACTGTTTCAGAGAGTGCGTGGAGCCGGTGGTGATTACTGCGGATGAAAACAGTAAGGCCATGCTGATTTATCAGGCAAACATTGCCAATTCCATCAAGCATATGACCGAGCTTTTGCAGGGCAATGCCATGGAGCAGACTAAGAGTCTGGAAGTCATCGTAAATCAGTTTATGAAGCAGATGGAGCAGAGCATGGGAAGCAGCTTTGCACGTATGGGGGATTCTCTTTCGCAGGCTTGTGAAGCACAGCAGATTTATGCGGAGAATTATAAGAGCATGGAGGATACCACCCGACAGCTTCTGGGTGCCAGTCTGACCTTACAGCAGACTTTGGAAGCCACTATGGCCAATCAGGAGGCACTGGCAAGAGAATTGAAGGCACAGCAGGAGAAGATTGAACAAACCTGCGATACCATAAATGATGAAATCAGCAGTCAGTCGTATACCTTTGGTTTACTGAAGGACGTGTAGTAGTGGTTGCACATTTGCAGCAGATTGAGAGGTTTTATGAGCAAAAACAGAAGAAATAAGGCCGCTTACGGAGAAGAAAGCTATTGGCAGTCTTATTCCGATATGATGGCGGCGTTGTTATTGATTTTTATATTGATTATCGCCATCACTTTGGCTATATACAAGCAGAAGACTAATACTCTGGAGTTGACCCAGACAGAGCTGGATAAGGCTTCCATCGCCTTAAAAGAGGCTTCGGATGAGTTGGAACTGGCGAAGTTGGATTTGGAAAGCTATCGTTTGGAGATTGATGCCTCTAAGACGGAGCTGGAGAATTCTTTGATAAAGCTCCAGGATGCTTATCAGGAGGCACAACTGACCAAGGAAGAGCTGGATGCAGCGTATTTGGAGATTGATAACGCAAAAGCAGAGCTTTCCTATACCAAAACAGAGTTGAAGAATATTGTAGGAATCCGTACGGATATAATCGGAGAGTTACAGAGTAAGTTTAACAATTCCAGTATGAGAGTGGATCCGGTGAATGGTTCCATTACCTTTTCATCCGATGTATTGTTTGACTATGGTAAGTCCACCCTGACGGATAGCAGTAAGGATGCTTTAAAGGAGATTATTCCTATTTATCTGAACGTCCTTCTTCAGGATGCGTATAAGGACCATATCGCGGAGATTATTATCGAAGGGCATACAGATACCTCCGGCAGCTATAAAACCAATATGGAGCTTTCCACAGAGCGTGCCATGGCAGTGGCAGAGTTCTGTCTGGATAAAAAGAACGGTTTGAATACATCGCAAATCAGTCGTTTGCAGACCATGCTGACAGTGAATGGACGTTCCTTCAGTTCACCGGTATATAAGGCAAATTCACAAGTGATTGATATGGAAGCTTCCAGACGAGTGGAGATTAAGTTCCGCTTGAAAGAAGATGAAATGATAGAAAAAATAGCAGAAATCTTAGGACAGTAAAGGAGCTTACACAAATGGACCAGAACAAGGCAAAGCGCAACAAGTTATTGGCAGAAAAGGTGATTAAAGGTCTGCAGTCACGTAATATGGAAGGATATTATGTGAAGAACAAGGAGGAGGCTTTAAAGAAAGTATTCTCTCTGATCCCCAGAGGCAGCAGTATCGGATGGGGAGGCTCAGCATCCGTGGATGAAATCGGTTTTAAGGTGGTAGCCAAGACCGGTGAATATGTGGTGTTTGACAGAGATAAGGGAAAGAATCCGATTGAGAAGAAGCAGATTGAAATCCAGACCTTTGGCTGTGATTACTATCTGTGCAGTTCCAATGCTATTACAGAGGATGGTATTCTGGTAAATATTGATGGTAATTCGAACCGAGTGGCAGCTATTGCTTACGGACCTACCCATGTGATTATGGTGGTGGGGATGAATAAAGTGGCAAAGGATTTGGATGCGGCTATCTGTCGTGCCAGAAACGAAGCAGCACCCATAAATGCACAGAGATTTGAGTTGGATACGCCTTGTAGGAAGAACGGTTCCTGTGCCAATTGTATGTCCAAGGACACCATTTGTTGTCAGTTTTTGGTAACACGTTTCTCACGTCATGAAGGCAGAATTAAGGTAATTCTGGTAGGAGAGGATTTAGGCTTCTAAGAAGAAAAAGATACCCAAGACTTTGGATGACCGGAGTCTTGGGTAAGTTATGTATAGACGAGGGCATCATGAGCAGACAGTCTGAAAAATTGGTAATGGGGATTTTGGCCCATGTAGATGCCGGCAAGACAACGCTGGCAGAGCAAATATTGTATGTATCGGGAGGCATCCGTAAACTGGGACGAGTGGACCATGGGGATGCTTTTTTGGATTCCCATGAATTGGAGAGAAGTAGGGGTATCACCATTTTCTCCAAGCAGGCTGAGGTGCTTCTGAAAACAGAGAGCGGAGAACGACAAATTACTTTGCTGGACACACCGGGACATGTGGACTTTTCTGCAGAAACGGAGCGTGCTCTGCAGGTACTGGATGCAGCAATATTGGTCATCAGTGGGGCAGATGGTGTACAGGGGCATGTTGAGACTCTGTGGAAGCTGTTAAAAAGATATGAAATACCGGTATTTATATTTGTTAATAAAATGGACCAGGCAGGTACGGACCGGGAAGCATTGCTGGCAGAACTGAAGACGAAGCTACATGAGAACTGTGTGAATTTCGAACAGCTGGAGACAGGGGATTCAGATACCATGGAGGCCGCAGCCATGTGCTCAGAGCAGCTGATGGAGCAATACCTGGAACAAGGCGAATTTGTGCCGGAAAGCCTGAAGGAGGCTATCGCAACCAGGAAAATGTTTCCCTGTTTTTTTGGTTCCGCACTGAAGGGTGTAGGAGTGGAAGAATTTTTGGAAGGGCTGGTGAAGTATACCACACTGCCTGTGTATCAGGATGCCTTTGCGGCAAGAGTGTATAAAATCAGCCGGGATAATAATGGGAACCGCCTGACTCATTTGAAGGTACTGGGTGGAGCCTTAAAAGTAAAGCAGATGATTGGTGAAGAGAAGGCAGACCAGCTGCGTATTTACAATGGTACTTCCTTCCGGCTGGCGGATGTGGTCAATGCCGGAGGAATTTGTGCAGTCACCGGCCTGTCGGATACCTTCTGCGGACAGGGACTGGGAGTAGCAGGGGAAGGCGAAGCACCGGTATTGGTTCCGGTATTGAATTATAAATTGGAGTTGCCGGAAGGCTGTGATGTGCATAAGATGCTAAAGAACCTGTATCTCTTGGAGGAAGAAATACCGGAGCTTCATATAGTATGGAGAGAACAGAGCAGCGAAATCCATGCCCAGGTCATGGGAGAGGTACAGGTAGAGATATTAAAGAATATTATTGAGAAACGTTTCGGGATAACCGTAGAGTTTGGCAATGGCAGTATTGTGTATAAAGAGACCATCTTGGAGCCTGTGGAAGGCATCGGACATTTCGAGCCATTGCGACATTATGCGGAGGTCCATTTGTTTCTGGAGCCTTTAGCGCCGGGAAGCGGTTTGGTGTTCGCTACGGATTGTTGTGAAGATGATTTGGATAAGAACTGGCAGAGACTGATACTTACCCATTTGGAGGAAAAGGCCCATGTGGGAGTGCTGACCGGGTCAGAGATTACGGATATGAAGATTACCCTCATTGCAGGAAGGGCACATCTGAAGCATACGGAAGGCGGTGACTTCCGTCAGGCCACTTACCGGGCAGTACGCCACGGATTAAAGCGGGGGAAGTGCCGGCTGTTGGAACCGATTTATGAGTTTAGTCTGGAAATCCCTACGGAATGTTTAGGTCGTGCCATGAACGATATACAGCGAATGAAGGGAAGTTTTGAGGATCCCCAGACCTTTGGAGAGATGTCTTTACTTACCGGTGCGGCACCGGTAGTAAATATGAACGGTTATCTTTCGGAGGTGATTTCCTATAGCCGGGGAAGAGGAAGGCTTAGCTGTCGTTTCAAGTGTTACGAGCCCTGTCATAATGAGGAAGAAATTATAGCAGCCTATGGCTACGATTCGGAGCATGATTTGGAGAATCCTACGGGGTCTGTCTTTTGTGCACACGGTGCAGGGTTTTATGTGGACTGGCAGCAGGTGGCAGAGTATGCGCATGTGGACAGTGGTTGGAGCGGGCCTGTAGAAGCACAGGAGGAAACCGACGACCCGGAACAGGTGATTACCAATACATCTACCTATGATGACCGGTTTATCAGCCAGGAAGAAATAGAGGAAATTTATGAACGAACCTTTGGTCACCGTGCCAAGGACAAAAATCCATGGAATCGTCCGGTGAGCCGTACCGTCACCGCACCACCTAAGGAAGTGGTTTACAACCCGAAAAAGCAGGAGAAGTTGAAGGAATATCTCCTGGTGGATGGTTACAATATTATCTTCGCTTGGGAGGACTTGAAGGAGCTTTCAAAGACCAATGTAGAGTCTGCCCGAAGTAAGCTTCTGGATATCCTGTGCAACTATCAGGGTTATATGAAAAATACTTTAATTGTGGTATTCGATGCCTACAAAGTCAAGGGCAATCCGGGCAGTGTATCCAAATACCACAACATCTATGTAGTGTATACCAAGGAGGCGGAAACCGCCGACCAGTATATCGAAAAGACAGTTCACGAAATCGGTCATAAGTATCATGTGACGGTGGCTACCTCCGATGCCTTGGAGCAGATGATTATCTGGGGACAGGGCGCAACCAGACTTTCCGCCCAGGGCCTTCTTGAGGAAGTACAATCTGTGGACAAGGAACGTCAGGAAGAGTGGAAGGCCGAAAATCCGGGAGAACGCTATTTCCCCTTTGAAGCCCTGCTGAAGAGGGAAGAGGAGTAGGGGACTCTCCCACAAATCTAATGGGGCTGCATATGTTCTGCATATGTTGCGCACTCGGACATAAGTATTTCTAAGTGTTTTGATATTATTTTTCGTCATTCCCGCCACCGACACATACAGTCCGTCCATGGACTGGATGTGTCTTTTCCGAACATCGTGTTCGGAAATGGCTGGATATCGAGCAAAACACTAAGAAATTCATATATCCTCGCAAGCAACAATCGCAGAGCATATGCAGCCCCATTGGCTTTGTGGGTAGCCCCCCCTACCTCTTCCATACCTTACTGGGCTGGGCTTTAAAGGTGGGATAGCGAAAGAGTAAGGTTTTCAGCGCTTTCCAGCGGAAGGGAATCAATGGCCACAGATAGCTGGCCTTTCCAAAGGTGGGGGTGGTAACCATGGATAAGAGTACCAGGAATGTGGCTCCTAAGAAGCCCCAAAGACCGAAGATGGTAGTGGCAACCAAAAGGAATAGGCGGTAAAGTCTTAGAGCCTCTCCCAATTCCAAACTGGCAAGGGATAGGGTAGCTAGCATGGTAACAGCCGCATAGAAGAGGATTTCCTCTGTGACCCACTGAAGGTTGACTGCAATATCACCGATGATAAGACCACCGATGATGGAAAGGGAGCCGGAGAAGTGGGAAGAGCTGTGGGAGGACGAGTATTTAAATAAATCCAGCAGAAACTCTGCAGCAAAAATAAATATAGTTAATTCCAGCCAACTGACCTCCTTGGAAAGAAGCCTGTATTGCAGGGCAGTTTCCGGATAATAGGCAGCCACCAGGTAAAAGGCGGGTAACAAAAATAAGCTGACAGGGATGCACAAAAAACGTATAAACCGGAAGTAGCAACCGGTTAAAGGCGCATTATAATAGTCTGCCGGACTCTGGGTAAATTGAAACAGGGAACAGGGCAGAATGAGGACGGAGGGCGTATTGTCCACAATAATCAGTACATGTCCTTCCGCCAGGTAACTGCTGGCCACATCAGGACGCTCCGTGCTGTGAAAGCTGGGCATAGGATGGAACCAGGATTTGTGTACCAATAATTCTTCCAGGCTTTTAGAGCCCATGGTCAGGGAAGTGACCTTCAGCTTTTGCAAGGCGTTACGAATCTGAGCCACATAGTCCTCCGGCACCAGATTGTCCAAATAGGCTATGGAAATATCCGTCTGACTGTCTTCCCCCACGGTAAGCAGCTCGAAGGTCAGCCGTGGCGAACGGATGCGGCGGCGTATCAGATTGGTATTAAACAGCATGGTCTCCACAAATCCGTCCCGGGCACCCTTGGTTACATGTTCCGTGTCAGGCTCTTCTACACTACGGGTCTGATAGCTACGCACATCCATGATGATGGCCTGGGCAAAACCATCCACAAACAGTATGGAGGGACCGCTGAGTAATTGCCTAAGAATCTTGTTCATATCATTGCTTAGCTCCACCTGGGCATAGCCAATTTTTGCAGCCATGTATTTCTGGATATTTTCTATGTGGGAATCGTCAGTGTATTCCGGACTTTGCAGGTCCGAAAAAATCCATTGCAAAACCTCTGTGCGGCACATACCGTTTACCGTCACAAAATAGGCCTTCGTATGCCCTAAATACAGCTCTCTGGCTACGATATCAAAGCTCTTTCCGATGGGAAGGAGCTTTTTAAGTTGGGCAATATTATCAGATAAATTTGCGGAAAGAAGCATGATGATACCTCACTTATGATTGATGTGGGTATTGTGTGTAGATTGGGTGGAAAATATGCAAAATATAAAGGCAGAAGAGGTTCTTCTGCCTTGTGATGATTAAATAGGGTAAATTATACCCTGATAATTTGCAGTGGTTTTACCATTGTGTTGAGAAAAAGAATATAATTTTAGAGTTCCGGTACAAACAGTACCATTTATTGTTTGGGACCATGGTATAGTTTTGCTGGGAATAATAAGTCCATCATAGACTAAGTCAATATTTATGGAATAGCCACTATTTCTCATTTCATTTTGTTGTGAGATTTCATTAACATATACCTCATAATAAATACCATCTGTTGTATAAGCACTGTATAAATATTGTGTAGGTTCCGCAGCAAAGCAATCTGACGAAGGGATAATGCAGAACATAATAAGTAAACATGTTAATAGTATTTTTTTCATTATAAATGCTCCTTGTATTATTTTTATTCAACTATATGACAATAAAGATAATCCGGAACAGAACGATTATCTTTATTAACATAATCAAAATAGTAAATTATTAGAATGGCTTCTTCGTTATTAGATTCATCTGATGATGCTATTCGGTTGGCAACTGCTTGTTTTGCATGCTCCATCATGCGATATTCATCCTGTTCAGAGGAAATAGAGTATTCTATTTGGTATATATATCCTAATGTTTCGTGATTAATGTATTGTGATGATAAATGAGTATAAGGGGAACGCGTATTTATGTATAGTATAATAAGTACTATTAACAATACAACGGTTGATATGGACAGTATCAAGGGTTTTATTATTTTTTTGGAGGGTATATCAGCAAGTAACGATTCGTTAGAGATGATATTTTGGACAGTTTCTTCAGGATTATATAATTCGTCGAAGGATAAGTTAAAATAAGTGGCTATATTTTCTATCATACATATATCAGGCAAAGCTTTCCCCTGTTCCCATTTGCATACACTGGGAGGGGTAACGTGCAAAGCGTTTGCCAAATCCTTTTGAGATAATCCATTTTTCTTACGTAATAGTTGTATTAGTTGTCCGAATTGTGTTTTGTCCATAAGTTTACTCCAGTAGTTATTTTGATTTTTAAAATTATACAATTTTTTGTTTGGAAATGCAATAAAATGATAAAAAACTTCCTTAAAAACAATTAACTGTTAGGAAATTGTCTGATTTTCGAGAATTGCACATTGGTTAATTGACAAAAATAGCCAAGTAACATTATTTTATCCATAACACTTGTGCGCACTAATGTTAACTTACCATTTGATTAATAATGAAAAGGAGACAATGCTAATGAAAAAAAGATTGAAAAAAT
Source organism: Lachnospiraceae bacterium (assembly GCA_017522685.1). The sequence continues at coordinate 82,081 of JAFWYN010000027.1, read as the reverse complement.
TATTTGCAGGAACTATACTAACTATATCATTATTAGGAAGTAGCTTAACTGTATTGGCATCTGATTGTTTGGAAAATGGACATTCATTTTCAACTACCAGAACCTATAGCCATAGGGAGGAGGATCATTTGCATATGCACATAGATGAGGTGACGGGGGAGACGCATAGCTGCATGATATATACATATTATTATACTGTTACCCAAAAATGTTCAAAATGTAATGGTATCATAACAATACCGGGCTATGTGACTAGTACAGTACACGTACCATATTAATCTAAAGAAACGTGGAGGACTGTTATGTTACAAAAGTACAAATATACCTTAACATACGTATGTATGATGGCATGCCTGTTGCTTTGCAGCTGTGGGAAAAAAACCTCCGATGACAGTATTGAGATGTCTGCAACAGCATCTGAAACCTATACCATAAGCAGCAGAAGCCTGCCTGTTGCAGCGGGCAGTGTTCCTACCACCGGCTCTTTCCGGCTACAGGGTGATATTTTGTATTTTCAGGATGGTGCGGATGCAAACCACAACCTATATAAGCAGTCGCTGAAAGAAGATGCCATGCCCACGAAGGTGTTGGGAGATTTGGAAGGCTCAGAAAGGCTACAGTCCTTCACGTTGGACGAAGCGGGTAATATATACTGCTTTGTCAGGAAGGAAGAGGAGCAGTATTTCTTTCGGAAATATACCTCGGAGGGAGTACTCCTGGCAGAGCAGGAGATAACATTGACGGCCGGGCAAAATAAAGAGAATTTCTATTTTTCAGATAGTGTTGCGGATGCCAAGGGGAATGTTTATGCGCTATCGGAAAAGAATATATGGATTTTTGACAGTAACGGACAGGAAAAAGGCCGGATTGCGATAACAGTGAAGAATCTGCTGGATATAGGGGTGAGCAAGGAAGGGAATCCCTACATCAGCTATTATAAGGATGGTGATACCCATCAAAGTATGTCCCTCATAGATGGCGCGAGTGGGAAGGTGGGAGATAAGCTTTCCATTCTTGGCTCCGGTAAGCTATATGCGGGAAGGGAGAAAGGGTTGCTTAGCTATGATACCCATTATCTTTACGAGATAGACCCCGTATCCGGGAAGAGCATAGCCATACTGGATTTATTAAAGCATTATGTGAGTGCGGACAGTATATGTGCGGTGGCTGGTGATGGGAAAGAGGGATTTACTTTTCTGACATGCAATGATACCAACATGGAGGTGATTACCTTAACCCGGAATGCATCAGACGGTGGTGTGGCTACGGAGGAGGGAAAGACCACCATACATCTGGTGGCACCGTTAATGAGCGGAGAACCTTCGGATTTGTTGAAATTTGTGATGGAGTTTAACAAACAAAGCGACGAATATTTTGTGACCTTTGAAGCACTGGGATTGTCTGGTCCGGATCTCGAGACCTATGCCAATACACGTTTGGTGTCGGACGAGTGTCCGGATTTGTTGATGATCAATTATTACTATTATCAAATTTATGCGGAGGCCGGTGTACTGGAGGATTTATCTCCCTATTTGAATCAGAGTACACTTCTTTCCGTGGATCATTATCTGGAAAGTGCGACGGCACCATTCCGAACCGGTGATGCGGTATACGGAATCCCCAAAGGATTTTCTTTAAGGGGACTGGTAGGAAGAAAGTCACAGGTAGAGGAACTGTGCGATAACATGACTATCGATACTTTTTTAGGATTTTTGGAGAAAAATCCTACTGTTAAATTTGAGTATGGCGGACAGCCTCCGAGAATACTGGAGCTTTGCTTAAAATACGGGATGGAGCAGTATGTTGATTTTGAGAAGGGTATATGCAGATTCGACGAAGAAGAATTCCGGAAGCTGTTGGAACGGATCAATGATTTGGAACGGTCCGGCGGGAATGATGATTGGGAGAGTCTGAAGCAAAGTAATAATATTCTGTTTGCTGAAATAGCGTTGAATGATTTTTTTACCTTAGAGAAAGAGGCAATGTCTTACGGGGATGATATGATATTCTTAGGCTATCCATCCTTAGACGGGAAAATGGTATGTGAGATGTTCCCGGATTATAATATAGGGATTCCCAAGAATGGTAAGAATAAGGAAGGGGCATGGGAATTCCTGAAGTACTATCTGTTAAACTATAAGATACCCACCGATATGCCTACAGAGAAGGAGAAGTTAAACAGTGAGCTGGAGGCAGCTGCAACGCCCAAGTATAAGACGGATGAAAACGGGGAACGGGTGGAGGTGCCTGTAACACAGGTATATTTATCTTATAACAATAGAGTGGTGCCCGTATATGCGCTTTCAGAAGAAAAAGCGGAGCATATCAAGAAGGCTATTCACAGTACCAAGCTTATGACGAAGGAGTCCAGAGCCCTTTCGGAGATTATATTAGAAGAATGTTATGGTTATTTTTATGGTGAAAAAACCTTAGATGCCACGTTGGATATTATGCAAAACAGATGCCAGCTGTATTTGGATGAAAATACAAATTGATGTGACAGGTGATAGAGAAGAAAATTGGTGTGCAGAGCCAATTTCGAAAAATGTAAGAAAAACGTAAGAATTTGTAAGGAACATGTAAGAAACGGGTGCTTTTCAGTATGATAAGATATAAGAAAAGCACCCGTTTTTTAGGAGGTTTTGGAATGAAAAGAATAAGAATAAGTATCCTGGCCTTGTGCCTGCTTTGTCTGGCAGGTTGTGGCTCAAAAGAAGCTCCGACAAAAGAACAGGAACAGAATCCTCAGGAAGTAGATTGGAAAAGTACCGGTTTTGCGATACAGGAGGAAGTCAGGGAAGAGCAGGGCCTATGGCCGGCAGAGTATATTTCATGGAAGCATGAAGAGATTTCCTTTGACAGGGAAATAGAGGGAGTTTACATACAGGAGCCGGGAGTCTGCGGAGAGAAGATTTATCGTTTGGTACAGGTGCTCAGCAAGCAAGAAAAGGAAAGAATGAAATGTGTATTGGAAACCTATGACACAGTCACTATGCAGGAGAGTGTGGATGAGGTGGATTGGGATAAGCTGGAATTAGAGGAATCCTTTGTTACCGGTATGAGTGTGGTAACAAGTGGTGAGTATGTATTGCAGATAGCACCAAACCACGGAGAAAACCGATATCTGGTATATACAGATTTGGCAGAAAATACAGAAAAGACGGATATACTACCCATCTATAAGCAGAAGGGTATCGAGGAAGCAATCTGTGCGTTTGAATGTATCACGGATAAGGAGGGGAACAGCTATGCCAGAGCAGGTAAGTCATGGCAGCCCTATCAGGATATGTATATTCTGGACCGGGAGGGAAAGCTTTTGATGGAGCATAGAGGCGGTGAATATGATGAAATTCAAAAGCCTTTGTTTATGTCTACTGGAGAACCGGTATTTCCCATTTATGATCAAGAGTCTAAAAGCTGCCGGATGGTCTGGTTTGACACGGATAAGAAGGAAATGAAGGTACTGGCTCATATGGAGAAGGAGGTCCCGAAGCAGGTCTATGGGATACAGGGAGAGGATATATACTACGAATCTGAGAAAGGAATTGTGAAGTGGAATATCCGAAGCGGTGACAGGCAGTTGCTGTATTCGTTTCAGGACAATGGTGTGGCTAAAATATATCATACTATGCTGGTGCTACGGGAAGGAAAGGCACCGGTTTTCAGGATGTATGGAACGGTAAACGGTGAACATGAGGACTGGCTGGTGGTTTTGTCAGAACAGGAGGTGGAGCGGCCGGATGCTATAGAGGTGGTAAGCTTGCAGGCGGCGTCCGCAAAGGTACAGACCGGTGTGAGTGTAGCATCCCGCAAGAATCCCACCTACGATTATCTTTACAAGGGATGTACGGAAGCAGAGAAAGAGGATTTTCGTACCAAAATCATGGCGGATTTGGTGGCAGGCAAGGGACCGGATATTTTATATGTGTCTTTGGAAGATATGAGGATATTGCAGGAAAAGGGGGTGTTATTGGATTTGAAGACACTGCTTTCCGAAGAAACCATACAACAGATTCTTCCGGGCGTCCTGGAAATGGGTACGGTGAATCAGGAATATGTGGGATTGGCGCCGGATATGGAGGTGTCCACAGCCATTACTCTGAAAAGCATATGGAATCAACCCACCTGGAGTATGGCGGATATGATGAATCTGATGAATACCGGGAACTATACGGAATTTTTCTGTCAGGGAACCACATCCTTTGCCCCCAGAGCCTTGCTGGTCTTTTTTACAAAGCATGGATTACGGGATGGCAGCTTTATCGACTGGGAAAAAGGAGAAAGCCACTTTGAAGGTGCGCTGTTTCAGGAGGCTTTGAAGATGGCGAAAACCTATGGCGATATGCCCATCCGTACGGATACCTATCTGGGAGAGGGGGAAAGCATGGGAATGTACACCGATGGAAGCAAGGAGACGATTGAGCAATTGGAGGAGGAATACGGTGAGGCATATTTCTTCGTAGGAGAGCCCACCGGCGAAAAGAGCGGAAGCTATGTAAAGAGCGACGGTGTGTTGGTAGTAAATCGCAATGTATCGAACCCGCAAGCAGTTGCGGCATATCTGGAGTGTGTACTATGTGATGAGGTACAATACTTAGCTCAGCCTGCGTGGAAGGAATCCGTAAAAAAGGTGGTTTCGGATGGTACACCTGTGATGGATAAGTATAAGGCTCTTTTGGAAAGCTGTGTGCCCTATCCGGAGGAGTATGACGAGATCGTCAAAATCGTTTGGGAAGAAGGGCAAGCCTATATAGAAGGTGATAAGAGCGCATCGGAGGTGGCAGCGATTATTGATAACCGGATACAGCTGTATCTGGATGAAAATGGATGAGGGATAGAAGGAACGTTGCAAATGATTGGAGGGGATGTCGACAGACATCCTCTTTATATATTGACAAAATTGTCTACTGGCAGTAGACTAAAAGAAAAAGACTACAACAAGTAGACAAAAGAGGGTTAAGTATGAACGAGATAAAATTAGGAGCCATAGAATCCAGATTTGCAGATATCATCTGGAACAATGAGCCGCTGCGTCCAAAGGAGCTGGAAGCCTTGGCTGAGGCGGAGCTGGGATGGAAAAGAACCACTACTCTGACCATATTAAAAAGACTGTGTGAGAGAGGGATTTTTCAAAATAAAGAGCGGATTATTACTTCCCTGATGAGCAGGGAGGAGTTCTACGCATTGCAGAGTGAGAAGTTTGTGAATGATACCTTTGAAGGGTCGTTGCCGGCTTTTCTGGCGGCCTTTGGTTCCAGGAAGAAGCTGTCCCAAGAGGAAGTGGAGGAGCTGAAAAAGGTCATCGATAAGATGAGGGGGTAGAAAAGTATGTGGTATGAGATTTTACCAAGATTATTGAATATGAGCCTTACGGCAGCTGTGATTATTCTTTTTGTGTGTATTTGCAGACTGCTTTTGAAAAAGGCACCCAAGATTTATTCTTATGCTTTGTGGAGTGTGGTTTTGTTCCGCCTGCTTTGCCCGGTGTCTTTGTCGGCACCTGTGTCTCTTTTGGGCATGTTTCATACGCCGGTAGCGGAGGTGACCACGCCGGATGCTTCTGTGACTCAGGAGGGAGAACGGGTTTCTACGGGGACTGCCAGTTCAGTGGAGTATATTCCTTTTCGGATTGTACATGAAGCGTATCCGGAGATCTCGCTACCCGTTGGGGGAAGTGAAGGTGTGGTAGCGGAAACCATCAATCAGGCACTGCCTCAGGGAGAAGAACAGTCGGGTGCGGATCCGCTGGAGGCACCGGTCAGCCTGTTTACTTATTTGTGGTTACTTGGCATCCTGGTGATGATAGGAAGGGGCGTGGTATCCTATATCAGATTGCGTCATCAGCTGACAGGAGCCCTGCTTTTGAAGGAGAATATTTATCTGGCAGACCATATCCCCGGTCCTTTTGTGATGGGGATTATAAAGCCGAAGATTTATCTGCCCTCGGATTTGCAGGAAAAGGAATACTCCTACATTATCCTGCATGAGAAGCATCATATCCGCAGGGGGGACCATATTTTCAAGGTGTTGGGCTATCTGGCACTGAGTATCCATTGGTTCAATCCGCTGGTTTGGGTGGCCTTCCGCCTATTTGTAAAGGATATGGAAATGAGCTGTGATGAAGCGGTACTTCGTAAGCTGGGTGAAGATATCAGAGCAGATTATTCCACCTCCTTGCTTCAGTTTGCAGCCGGTCAGAAGTCTGTGTACGGTACCCCTCTTGCCTTTGGAGAAGGGGAGACTAAAGGGCGTATCCGTAACCTTTCGGCATGGAAGAAGCCCGGAAGAATTATTTCCGTGGTTGCCATTGTTTTATGTGTGATAGCGATTATTTTTTGCTTCTTTAATCCCACTTTGGTGAAGGAAGTGTTGCATATAAATGGTCCGGGAGTTTATTTGCCTACACTTACGCAGGAGAAGCTGGAAGCCCTGTATCAGCAGGAGTTTGACAGATACAATGATAAGCTTCCCGGTGATGTAATGTTCGGTTTTGAATCCTTGTCCTATAACGGAAAGATTTACACGAAGGGGCGCGATGAAGCCATTAATATCGTATATCCGGCGGATGTTCCTTCCACACCATGGGACGGATCTTTAGCAGATTATCCTTTGGAGAAAATCTGTGATGTGTATGGAGAAGTGTTTGTGAAGCCGGTATACGGGGATTTGAATGCAGACGGTCGCTATAGCGATGTGTACGCTTGGTATGATGATGCAAGCAAGGTGGAAGGGGAGTGTGTACAGGGTACCATTTGGAAGTTTGGAGAATATGATCCGGAAAACCTGATTGTACTTACTTCGCCGGAAGAAGATTCCATGGGAAAAACAGTGTACAGAGTCAATATTTTCTATCATTTGAATGATATAAGCCTTGAAACCGGAAAGGATTTGCTGGATAGGATACTGAATCCTTTGAATGCAGACCAGTATGGAGTGATGAAACAGCCTGAAACATTACGCAGACTTATGGGTGATAATCCGGAAGAGATTTATTTTCTGGGAGATGTTTATAAAGGCACCGTGGTTACAGAGAAGGAGGTCAAGGACCCTAATAAGTATGCGGGGATTACGATTCACGAGCAGGAGCCCTATGACAGAAGTATTCACTTTAGAGATTATGGGGACGGAATCATCGGATTTGCTACTCCGGAAGGAAATGTGATTTATATAAAGACTAATTTCAAATCAGAGGGAACGCCGGAAGTGCAGGGGTATGAGAGAAACAAGGCTGAGGAAATCTATGCCCGGGTGCTGGAGGATTATAAAGAGCTAAGCAGAGTGATATATGGATCGTCTTTGAAGGCGGATACAGAAGAACTTATGGATGATAATGGTATGATTTACTTCCGGGTGTTGGAAGAGAAGTACCAAAGCATAGAGGATATCGAAAAACTGATGACATCCGTATTGACTGAAGAATATATCCGCGACCATATGAGCTGGGTGCTGGGGAAAGAAAAACCTTTGTTCAAAGAGTTGGATGGGAAGCTTTGTATCGCTATGAAGGATGCCATAGGTATCGGAATTCCAACCGGGATTCAGACCATTTATCTGTTTGATGAAACACAGTTGCAATTCCTGGGATATAATGAGGACCATTCCTACTTTGTTTCCTTGGTAAAGCAGGGGGACAGATGGTTGATAGATGAATTGGGTATTGCAGGTAACGAGCCAACAAATTATGGAAGAGCCCCGGGAACGGTACAGGCATATTTAAGTATGTTCCCGCAGGAGCTGGAGGAGATACTGGCGGAAGGAAAAGCAGTTTATATGACCAACTATGAATTTACCAATGTGCCGGAATGGGAGCGTTTCTTGAATCGCGTAAAGAAGGGAGAAGCAGCTTCCGTGGTAGTCATGCAGAATACGGACGAAGGCGACCCGATTTTATACTATATACACTATGACGGTATTGATTTCCTGGTGGTAGAGGACACTCATCGTGATCATTTCGGAACTCCACTCTATATTTGGGAGAAGTACCCCTATATGTCTGAAATACGACCGGAAGGAACTATCGGATATAGGGTGGTCTTTGCAAAAGAAAAGTTTACAACCGTGGAGGAATCGGACGCATATTGGGAGAAAGTTTATGCACAGTATCAGGAAGGCCTTATTGACCCTGATGTAGAACAGGAATACCAGCCCTTTCCTTTGACTATAAGTACGGTGTGGGAAGGGTATACAGGGAACAGCACGGTGGCGGAGGAAAAGGCTACAATAAGTGGTTCTTTTACAGTGATAGTGCGTGATGTTATACCGGATTATACCCTGGATGATACAACACCGACTGTAGCGGTTGTAACATCCTTTCAAAGTAGTCCGTTTACCATATATGTGGGTGAGGAAATAGGTGTACAATTAGTGGAAGGTGAGACCTATGTATTTACCATACAAGCTTTTGAAGTGGCAGGTACAAAAGAGGCGTTACAAAAGAAAACTTTGGCTTCAATTGTTCAGGAGTATACTACTAAGTTTACGGTAGTGGACTTCAGAGTGGCTGAAGAACATGAAACAGGTGTAGATAGTTTAAATTTAATTATAGAGTAGGGTACAGAATGGGCAAAAATCAGATTTCCGTGAACTGGTTTTTGCCCATGCTTGTAAGTGTGTAAAAGATGCAAAAATGATGCCGGCTGAAATATTGTGCAACGTGCTTTATACCGTTATAATGAGAGTATAGTGATAGAAAATTTGAGGGCTTAAGAAGAGGGAAAATATGAAATTTAAGAAAATAATAAAACATAAAAAGCACTTAGTGTTAGGATTATTACTCAGCACCCTACTACTTACCGGTTGTGTAAAAACTACCAATGACCCGCTGGAGGTGCCGGCTAAAACGCCAAGTGTGAAGCAGGAAAATAATCCGGAAACAGATAAGAAGGTGCCTTCACAGTCTACCGAGGAAACGCAAGAGTCACAAACAGAACCGATAGAAGAATCTACAGTATCTGTGAATACCACCCGGGAGGAGGTATCATACCGTTGTGAGGACGGGATAGATTTAAATAGGGCGGAGCATCGTTGTGCGTCTGATGGAGCAAATCTCTATCTGGCATATGCGGAGACGGATTTGTATGTACTAGTGGCAGGAGAGTCGAAGCATCAGCCGGTGGGACTTAAGAATCCGGCAGAGCTGAAGGTTTGCAATGTGACCATTGATACAGAGGGCAAGATACATCTGCTGATGGCTACGCCGGAATTAGACAAATGGTATATCTGGCAGCTGGATGATGCCATGCAGCCGGAGAAAGAAGTCAATATCACGCCCTTTTTTGTGAGGAATCGTATCCCCCTGTGGTTTATGGTGGACAAGGATGGATACTATTATCTGCAGTGGATTGAGGACAGAAAGGGACTTATTTTGGATACAGATGGTGCACTGATACATGAAACCACCTGTGCTTCATTGGGGGTAAATTGGATTTATGAGGCGACTGTGGGCAAGGATGGTTCCATTTATTTAGTGTATAATCGGAAGGGAGAAAATAAGAAGATAGGGACCTTGGATCCCAAGCGGGGAAGTCTGAGGCAGGATGGAATCATACTGAAGCTTCCGGAAACGGATACCTTTTCCGCTATGGCAGCAGGCACGGATACGGAGATACTGTTATATGGCCCTTATTGCGGTGTCTGGTCATATGATAGCGAAATAAGAACCTTTGAGCAGCGGATAAAACCGGAGGATATAGGATATAGCGGGGATATGGATTTTAGACCTCTGGGCTTTCAGGCGGACGGCAGATTTGTAACTGTGGGAGGAGCCATGGAGTCCAATGCCAGGGTGAAGGAGTTGTTGTTAAAATATATTCCCGCAGGGAGATAGGGTGGCAGGTTTTATTGGTGATTATGGGAAGAATAAAGATGTTAAAAACAATGAAGAAGTACTTATGTTTCATGTTATCAATTATTGTAGTATTAAGCTTCACTGCTTGTAACCGTGAAAAAGAGGAAGCTGCAGAAGGTAATAATGCTACCATAAGTACGGGTACAGCCAATGAAGAAACTCAGCCTGGCGAGAGCGAGGAGATTATACCTGAAGTGTCTGCAACTCCTGAACCCACAGAGGAACCTGTAGCGGAGCCAAGTGACGAATGGAGTGAGAAGATTCCTTGGGGAGATCTGGACGGTGATGGTACCGAGGAGTATATTTTGCTGGAAAGAGGAGACTTCTCGGGGCAAAATGTGGTTAACGGCAGGATAACCATGTATGTGAATGATGAGCCCGTGTATCAGTATACGGAGGAGCTTTGGATTACCGGTGTGGGTGATAAGGCTTATTTGGATTTGAATGGGGATGGTCAGGAGGAAATATTTGTTTCATTCTATCCTGCAGTCAATTCCATGCCTTTGGCTGAATGGTTTGTATTAGGGAAGACAGAGGATGGCTGGCAAATGCTGGAGATGTATCATGAGGAAGGTAATATGTTATCCAATGCATTTCCAATAACCGTTGTTATGGATAAAAAGGATTTCGGCTTCTCTATCCGTTGTGAAGGCTGGGAAGGAGAAATTCCTTTTGATGCTACCGCACATTATGAGCAAATGAAGGAAGAACTGGAGATTGGAAATAATGCCTACGAAGTCTTTGCGGATGGCCGGTATGAAGTGGGGGATGTGGTAGGTGAACCAGTACCTTGGGGTATCTGGGAAATTCAGTCAGGAACTTATAATGGTGAAAATTGTCTGATAGCACAGCATGGTTTAGGCGGTCCAAGCGGAAAATATGATTATTATGGTAATGTGGATGTGTATTTTAACTATGATGCGAATGGCAAGATAAAGATATTGGATATGGAGTTTAAGCCGGAAAAAACGGATGCTGATTGGATTGGACAAATCGGTGAAGAAGGCGTGTATTTTTCAAGTGTGTATCCGACTGGAGAGGAAGTTTTAATTTCTGAGTTTACGGAAGATTTGACCCATGATGGATGTGATGATTTGATTCAGGTGGTAGGCTATTCTGTGGAGGAATCACCGAGTGTAGAGACCGTAACAAGCACTAATTCTGAGGGATGTTATGTTAAGGTGTTTAAAGGCAGGGCGGATGGAAATTATGAAGAGAAGCCTGTTTTTATCAGTCGCAATTACCATATGTCCCACATGGGAAATGGAACTATTTGTATGTCCGTAGTGAATGGAGAAACCTATTTGTTGGTGGCAGAAATAAGCGAAGGACAGGGAGAAGCAGCTTATCGGTTTGCAGCTTTTTATGTGGACAGCAAGAATGGAATAGTAGTGGAAGAACAGTCTAAGGTAAAATTCTCTGTTGATAAGGAAAGCCATGCAGATTGGGACGAGCTGGTACATAGAGAAGATGTGATTGGTGAGTTTAGCACTAATATGGCCTCATTTTTAGAAGAATCCGTGTTGCTGCTATCACTGGATATTAATGAGGATGCTGCATTGTATAGTACAAATGATGAAGTGATTGATGCAAATGCATATTTTGAAAAGGTTTGGGATAGGGAAGATTAATGAAATAACAGAATGTTGACAAAAAGACAACATTCTGTTATTTTAAGTTTAATAATTCTTATATAAATCCAACTATCTTATCATCAGGACGATTCGTCCGACCTTTCACGGGAGAAAAGTGTACAGAATGGAGAATGCGTACATGATTTGGTCTAATCGACCACGAGAAAGGAGCAGTATGCGAAAAAATGATGTTAAGGAACCTAAAGATTTTATTACGAATTCACACACAAGAGATAGTGGTGGAAAAGTAATGTTTGATGACCCTATTTTGTGCGCACAATTTTGTCGGGATTTTGTGGATTTGCCATATATGAAGGAGGTACAACCGGAAGATATTGAGGATGTATCTTCACAGTACGTACCACTAATTGCGGAGGAAAGAAATGCAGATAGGGTTAAGAAAATTAAGGTAAAGGGATATAATCCTTTTTTTCTTATTTCTCTGATTGAACATAAAACAAAACCCGAATATAATATTAGTATGCAGATATTTCGGTATATGGTGTATATATGGGAAGATTATGCAAAAGAGGAAGAGAAAAAGCGTAAGGGAATCAGTAAGACCAAAGATTTTAAGTATCCCATGATTCTCCCCATAGTTTATTATGAGGGAAGCGAAGAAAGCTGGACTGCACCTGTACATTTTAGGGATAAAATTTTGCTTGGAGAAATGTTCGGTGAATATGTACCGGATTTTCGGTATTACTTAGTTCCAATACGTAAGTTTTCCAATGAAGAACTTTTGGAAAAGGGCAATGAGATGTCCCTGTTAATGCTTATTAACAAGGTGCAGACCAAGGAAGACATTGCAGCATTGAGGGAGATACCGGCTGTTAAGCTTGAGGAGATATTGAAAGATACGCCACCACATGTACTGAAGATTATAGCGGATGTGTTATTTGTTCTTTTACTGAAAGAAAATGTCCCCTTGGATGAGGCGGAAGAGCTTGTAGAGAAGGTGAGGGAAAAGAAGATGGGCGAGCTATTTGAAAATATGGAACATATGGATATACAAGCGGAAAGAAGGAATACTGCCGAACAGCGGGAAAGAGCAGATAAGGCAGAGAAAAGAGCGGATAAGGCGCAAAAGCAGACAAAGATAGAAAAAGAAAGAGGTATTAAGATTTTCATTGATACTTGCCGGGAATTTGGACTGTCTCAGGAGGAGGTAGTAAATAAGTTGGCTGAGGAGTATGAAATGAATCGGGAACTGGCGAAGGAATGGTTTGAAAAAAGTAATCAAAGCCGGTAATGAGTAAAGGGAAATTGATATATTTATTGGTAAGCAAGGAACACTCTCGACTGGATATTCGGGAGTGTTCTTGGTATAATGAAAAGGGTGTTGGTGATGAAGGAGGTAAATAGATATGACTTTTACAGAAATGCAGAATATGTATGAGAAAATAGTGCAGAGATTTTCTAAAATCGAGCTGCAGGAATGGAAGGCTGAGGGAGCAATGATAGAGCTTTCCAAGCAGGTTGGTGAATTAGCAAAGCAGGTTATGATAAAGGAAAAATATTATGCGTTGACCGGTGAAGTGACAGATGTGGATGAACGCCTGGGAAATGAAATGGCTGATGTAATAGCACAGGTCATGAGACTGGCGATGCATTACAATATTGATTTAGAAAAGGCGTTTGTTGAGGCACGAGAAGATGAGGATAACTATTTGAAATCCAGGGGTGTTTAGATTTAAAGTAGAGGAAGAGGAGGTATTTATTTACCATGAAAACCTTGGAAACAGATAGACTAATATTACGCGATTGGGTGCTTAAAGATATTGGGTGCGGTGTGTATGATGAAAATGGTATCCGATATTTAATGTCCGTTCGTAACAACTATGCGATAGTTTTAAAAGAAAACGGTCTGGTGATTGGGTCAATCGGCTTAAATGAAGATGCAGATAACAATCCTGATGCTAGAAATGTAGGAATTACATTACTTGAGCAATATCATAACAGAGGAATCATGTCAGAAGCATTAAAATGTGTTATTCAAAATGTAAGCGATATAACAAAAAAGCTGTCCTGGGGATGCACGGCAGAAGATAAACGGAGTCAGCATATTGCTGAAAAATTTGGCTTCCGTTATGTAAAAACATTAGGTAATGTTCAAGGAAATGTTTCTAATGAACCGGTAGATGTATACTATTACATATTAGAATTATAAGAGTTGATAATACGTTAGCTACAATTTCAAGGACAAGGTATTGGTACACATTTTATGAGAAGTTTGGATTTTCAAAAAGTCTGGGAATGACAAAGTACATAGAGAGGAAAATATAAATGGTACGTTTATATGGCAAAGCACCTTATAAAATTGTTTTAGTGCATGGTGGCCCCGGGGCAATAGGGTCACTAAAAGGATTTGCGCAAGAATTGAATGCTTTATCACAGATTGGTGTTGTGGAAGCGATACAATCAAAGTATTCAATTGAAGAGTTGATAGATGAATTGTATAGACAGATTAGTGATAACTGTAACGAAAAAGTATCATTAATTGGGCATTCATGGGGTGCATGGTTAGTTGCCCTTTTTGCAGAAAAATACCCTGAGCTAATTGAATGTATTATTTTAGTTGGTAGTGCTCCACTTGAAGATAAATACGTTGCGGAAATAGGCACTCGTAGATTTGAAAACCTGTCGGAAGAAGATAGTGCCATATTTCAAAGATTGATTAACAATCAGGCTACCGATGAGGACATGGCAAAAATTCCGAAAGTATTTGAAAAATCAGATAACTATTGTCTTGAAAATAGGGAAATGCACAGAGCAGATAAGACAGATAGCCAAATGCATAATATAATATGGGAGGAAGCAGCTAAATTAAGAACTAATGGAAAATTATTATCCTCGTTTAAACATATTAAGAACAAAATAGTATTGATACAAGGCGAAACTGATCCGCATCCGGCAAGAGGAATAACCATACCATTGCAAGAAAACGGTGTGGAGTGTGAGACGTACATTTTAGAAAAATGTGGACACAGTCCTTTTATGGAAAAATATGCAAAAGAAGAGTTTTATAAAATTTTGCTAGAGGTTATTTAAGTCCATTTAGTTATTTGTAGAGGAAGAAAAAATGTGGGTATCTAAAATAACAGAGAAAGATTTAACCGATGAAATAATAGATAGATTATTATTTGAAGGTTTAGAAGATACAGGGGAAAATGTTGATTGTATTATTGTTTTAGGAAGCATAAAGGCAACAAAGTACAGAGTTCCCGTAGCGATAAATGCTTATAATGCGGGGAGAGCAAAAAAAATAATGCTGTGTGGTGGTGCATTAAGAAAGTTTCCGGACGGAGAGTTTATGGAAGCTGACCATATGTATAAAAGAGTTATCGAATTAGGAATACCTAAGGAAAACATAATTTTAGAAAAAACCTCACAAAGTACTGTTGAAAACATACTTTGTGCCATGGTGGAATTACAACGCACTTTCTGGCTAAATAATGTAAAAAAAGTATTGTTGGTGACAACCACATATCATATGAAGCGAAGTTTGGCAATCGCAAGATATTTATTTCCAATACATATAGACGTAGTTCCGTGTCCGGCGAATGATAATAATACAAATCGTGATAATTGGATGAATTCACCAGAGGGGATTGAAAGAGCAAAAGGGGAAGCGTTGAATATTGTCAGATGTGTAAAGAATGGTGTTATTCCGGATTTTGAAATATGATTTTGTAAGTTCAATTTGTTTTTTTTAAAAGAAAGAGAAATCTGTGAGGTGAAATTTATTGGAGAATTATGACTTGATTGATTTGATCAGAAATAGATATTTAAGCAATCATAAGGAAAACACACTAAGGCATGTAGAAGAAGTGGCAGATACAGCAGTATGGTTAGCAGAAGTATATAATCTGGATAGTATAAAGGTGAAACTTGCTGCATTGCTTCATGATATTAGTGCAATAATGTATCCGCAGGATATGTATGAGCTTGCAAAAGTGCGTGGTTTGGAAATAGATGCGGCTGAAGAAAAATATCATTTTCTGCTACATCAAAGAATTTCAAGGATCATTGCACAAGAAGATTATGGTATCAATGATTCGGATATTTTGGATGCTATTGAGTGCCATACAACTTTAAAGAAAAATGCAAGTGTGTATGACAAGGTTATTTTCATTGCAGATAAGATTTCATGGGATCAGAAAGGGGTTCCGCCATATTATGATATTTTAAAAAGTAAAGTGGTGGAATCGTTAGATGAAGCTTGTTATTTTTACATAAATTATCAATTCGAAAACAATTTGTTGTTAATGCCTCATCAGTGGATAAGAGATGCGTATGAGGAGTTGAGGAATGCGTTTGATTGAGACCAATATCAGGAGAGAGATAATATGATAAAAGCAGTTGTATTTGATATCGGACATACCTTGGTACATTACAAAAATCCACTAAACTGGAGAAGTCTTTATGAACCTGCATTGAAGAATGTTACAAAGATGTGCGACTATCAGTTAACTGAAGAAAATTATGCTGATGCAATTAGCGTATTGTGTGAATATAATACGCGAATTAATCCAAGAGAAAAGGAAGTTACAGCAGACCATATTTGGAGCAGGATACTGGATTCCTGGAACAAAGAAACCTCAGATTTGCAAAGGTGTAAAGATGCTTTTTATTCCTTTTTTCGAAATGATTGCTATATACATGGGGATGTTGTAGAGTTTCTAACATTCTTACGTGAGAAGAATTTGAAGACTGCTACATTATCTGATGTACCATACGGATTGGAAAACAAATATGCATTAGAAGATATTTCAAGCATTATAGACTATATTGATTTGCCATACACATCCAATGATATCGGTTATAGGAAACCAAATGCAAAAGGGTTACAGATGATAGCGAAAGAATTAGGCATCTTGGTACAGGAAGTGATGTATATCGGAGATGAAGAGAAGGATATTATCTGTGCTAATAATGCAGGAGCGGTATCGGTTCTTATTGATAGAGAGGCCAAGGGGCTTGAGTATGGACAGCAGTATAGGGTGAGTAACTTAAATGAACTGAAGGATGTGCTAATGATGTAGGGAAAATACCGAGTTTGGACATATACAAAAAAAGAATACTTACATGTCCAAAAGTTGCGTTAAATTGGTGCAAATTAAAGGCTTTGCAGTGGAAATTGGATATATAGAAAATTAAGTGTTCCAAATGTCCACAAAATGTGGCAAATCATGGACATATGTAGCAGATTATTTTGCATATGTCCAAAACACTTACATAAATGCGTAAAAAGCTTTAAAACCACCGTTTTTTGGAGGTTTATGTATAATAATTTTGTATATGTCCAAAGAGAAGTGTTGAGGCCGAAATATTTAGTGGTCAAAATGGAGGTAATCTATGATAGCGCCATATGCAATTTTACATTTTCTGGTAGATGGCCTGTGTGCCTTTGCCATGTTTGGGACCTTTTCTGTCAGGGAGAACTGGTACCTGAATATATTGCTTTATAATTTCTGTGCCTTTGCGTTGCAGATGCCCTTGGGCGTGGTTTTGGATGGCTTGAACCGGCGCAAGTGTCTGCGAAAATGCGGGCCGGCCTTTGGATTTGCCCTAGTGGGGGTGTTGCTTACCTTTTTAGGGGCGGTAACACATCCGGTCATACTGGGGATTGGAAATGCCCTGTTTCACCTGGGCGGTGGCGTAGGAACCATTCATGAGGATGCGGCAAAGGGTTGGCGTGGCAGAGGCTTGGGCGTGTTTGTGGCACCGGGCGCCTTAGGACTGTACCTGGGGACGATGTTAGCAAAGGAGGAAGGAATCCCCATGCCAGCCCTATTAATCATCATTGGGCTGGTGGCAGTAGGTTGCCTGGTATGGTGCTATCGGCGGATGAATACACAAAAGAAAATAGCTACCATTGCGGCAGAGATGAGTCCTGAAAAGAAAACTCTTTTCCTTTTGATTGGTTGTCTTGCGGTAGTAATCCTGCGTTCTTACATAGGTATGGCAGTGGGCTTTTCATGGAAGCGTACGATTTTGGCAGGTATAGTAGCGGTATTGGCGGTGGTGCTTGGCAAAGTGGCAGGAGGTTTTGCAGCAGCCGGGATAGGAATACGCAGAACAGTAGTGTTATCCCTTTTGCTTTCGGCACTGTGCTTTCTGTTTTCTGAGAATATGGTGGCAGGGGTGCTGGCCTTGTTCCTGTTCAACATGACCATGCCGATTACCTTATACATGCTGGTGCGGAGGTTAAAAGGGCTTACGGGCTTTGCCTTTGGCTTGTTGACTTTTGGATTGTTTCTTGGGTTTTTGCCCACGTATCTGGGGTTGGAACTTCCGGTGGACGATAGAGCATTAGGGGCTGTGGGAAGTCTTTTGTCGCTGGTGATTTTGTGGCTTTGTGTGAGGCGTTATGATAAAGAGTAAATGGTAAACGGGTATGATTATTTATTTGTTGCGGATGTTTGGAATTTCCCTACTTTTGACCCTGGTGGTAGAAGGGATAATAGCCTTTTTGTGGGGCATTAGAGGGAAGAAAAATTTTTTGCTGGTTCTGCTGGTAAATGTATTGACAAATCCCTTGGCAGTGCTGGTATATTGGTTATATCAGATATATGCAGGGGCCCATTCCCTGCCGGTGCAGGTCATAATTGAGCTGGCAGTGATAATAGTGGAGGCATATATTTACAGAAGATTTGCTGAGGATGACAGATTTCGGATACCAAGACCTATAGGATTGGCCATCGTAGCCAATGTATTGTCTTGGGGAATAGGGAGGTTAATGTGAAAAAGGCGATGCGTATTTTAACGGTTATATTATGTTGGATGATATTTGTGCTTCCCGTAAGTGCGGATGTGATTTGGGAGCCTTATAATGATGATTTTTATGACAAATACAGGGAAAGCTGTCAGCTGGTGAATCGAAACTATACGGCGGACGGCCCGGAGGACAAGGTAATCGTGTATAAGAGCCCGGAGAATCCTTCCGTGGTGACCACCTGGGAAAACGGACATGTGGCAAATATTTATTACACATGGACGGATGAAATGGGTATTGTTTGGGGAATGAATAATAATTGGGAAACCAATGAAACCGGCTGGGTACCTATGGAATATATGGATGTGGTGTATGATTACATTTGCTTTGAAGAGGAGTTTGGCGAGAGCATTGTGGAAGAAACGGCAACCATTCCCGAAGACTATGTTGGCACCGGTGTTTATTTTTGGGATTATCCGGGAGCGGAAACCTATATGGAAGTGCCCATGCCGGAAACGGTAGCAGATATGCCCCAGTGTGGCAAAACCTTTGTGGATGAAGGGGGGCATAAATGGGGCTATATCGGCTATTACCGTGGTATCAGAAATAAGTGGGTATGCCTGGATGAACCTGTCGCAGATTATAGTGCCCTGTATCCTGAGGAGGCGCCGGTAAGGACACCCCAGGCGGTTACAGAAGAATCTAATTCGGAGGCGGAATCTGTTTCGGAAGAAGCAACTGCTGTGGAGGAAGAGCGGATTGTACCATCTGCAGACAGTGGTACCGTGGGATTAATCATATGCCTGGTGTTGGGTGTATGCGGCGCCACCGGAGGAGCTTTATTTGGAATGAAGAAGAAAAAGGATAAGAAATAAGTTAGCAGGAGAACATAAATGGACAACCTGACAGAACAGATTGACAGATTATTTGCAGAAAACAGAGGCCCGGAGGCGGAGAAGCTTTTGGAGCAGGCTTTGGCGGAGGCCTATGAAAATCAATATTTTTTGGATGCAGTGCCTATTTTAAACGAGCTAATCGGGTATTGTAGGGAGACCAGCCAAGTAAAACGGTCCTACCAATATGCAGATGACGTGCAGGAAATCCTGCAAAACTTAGGTTTGGAAGGTACTTTGCACCATGGAACCACACTCTTAAATATCGCCAATGCATACAGAGCAGGCGGGCGCTTGGAGGATTCTTTGGAAAAGTACGGTCAAGTGGCGGCAATTTATGAGGAACTGATACAGGAAGATGACATGCTTTGGGCCAGTCTGCACAATAATATCAGCCTGCTGTATCAGGAGATGGGACGCTTTGATTTGGCTAAGGAGGCTTTGCTGAAGGCACTGAAAATCGTGGTGCGAAAGAAGGACACCATCTTTGAACAGGCGGTGACTTATACCAATCTGGCCAATACCTGCTTACAGCTAAAGCAGGATGAGGAGGCCCGTCAGTATTTCACGGGAGCCATATTACTATTTGAGAAGTATGACATCAAGGATACTCATTACTGTGCGGCACTTTCTTCTTTGGGGACTTACTATTTCCAGAAGAAGGAGTATGAAAAGGCGGAAGAATATTTCGTAAAGGCTATGGAGGGGATTGAAGCCCATCTGGGCCGGAACGAGTATTATTTTCGGATGGCGGAGAATGCCGGACTTTGCAAGGAATTACATGCTTTGCAGAACGGAGCGCAGGAGATGAGCGACGAGGCACCGGCAGAAAAAGTTTCGATAGATTCCTTTGTGAATGGGCTTGCACTTTGCAGGGAATATTACGAAACCTACGGAAAGCCCATGATAGAAGAAAACTTCCCGCAGTACGCAGACAAAATCGCAGTGGGATTGGTAGGAGAGGGATCGGATTGTTTCGGCTTTGACGATGCCTTTTCCACGGATCATGACTGGGGCCCCGGTTTTTGCATGTGGGTCAGTGATGAGACCTATGAAGAAATCGGAGAAGCATTGCAGGAGACTTACGTGAGCCTGCCTAAGGAATATAAAGGATTTGTGTACAAGGAATCCCGGCAGGGACGGGGCAGAAGAGGCGTACAACGTATTCATGCGTTTTATGAGAGCTTGCTGGGGAAGGAGAATTGTCCCAAGGATTGGAATGCTTTGTGCGAGGCCGGCACCGGGGAGGCCGGTGATGACGAGAAACGGAATGGTTTTCGCTGGGCAGAGATTTCCAAGCACCGTCTGGCAGCAGCGGTAAACGGTGAGGTGTTTTGTGACAAAGAAGGAATCTTCACCACCATAAGAAACAGGTTGCAGACCGGTTATCCGCAAAGACTACGCTATTTGGAGCTGGCAGAGTCGGTGGCTAAGTTTTCCCAGAATTTGCAATACAATTACGGACGGATGATAAAGAGAGGCGATAAAGCTTCAGGGCAGATGATATTATCCGACGGTGTGAAGGAAGCCTTGAAAATCCTATATTTGATCGCAGGCGAATATGCACCCCATGACAAATGGCTTTGGGCAGGTCTTCGAAAGGAGCAGGAGTTTGGAGAACTTTGGGGCTTGTTGGAGCAGCTGCTTTTGCAACCGAAGGTCGGCAAAGAGGCACAGATAGAAGTCATCGGCGAAAAAATAGCTAACTTACTATACAGGAAGGATTTGATCAGCGATGTAAATCCTTTCCTGCAGGAGCACGTGGGGGAACTGCTTTACAAGGCAGGACGAGTGGAGAAGACCAAAGAGGAACTGGCGGAGCTGATTGCGAGGAAGGAGTTTGAGGCTTTTGATAAGGTGAAGAATCAGGGCGGCCGTGCGGATTGTCAGGATGATTGGTTTACCTTTTCCATCATGCGAAAGAGCCAGTACCTGACCTGGAATCAGACCATGCTGTTACAGTATGCCTATGATTTTGACAGGGAGCTTGCCAAGGGACACAATCTCATAGAAGAAAAGTACGGCAGAATGATGGAAAGTACTGCACCCTCTGAGTATGAGAAAATCAAGGACCATTTCCCGGTTATTTCGCAACAGAAGAAGCAGATTATAGAGGAAATAGTGGCTTTGCAGGTGCAGTGGATGGAGGAGTTTGCGGCGAAGTATCCTAAGCTGGCAGGCAATGCCCGCAGCATTCATACCTATGAGGACCATTTGTGGAATACCTCCTATGAGACCTATTTGCGTGGGGAGCTTAGTACCTATTCGGATAAGATGCTGGAGCTGTATGCACGATACATCGTGGAGTATGCAAGAGCCGGCAAGAATGTGGCAAGAGATATTATGGAAGAGTCCGTATGGATGTACGGTTATGAAGGATTAGATGAAGCAGAGGCTGGACTTTAGGTCCAGCCTCCGTCTATTGTAATAATCTGTCCGGTCAGATAAGTAGGGGCAGTAGCCAGTTGGTATGCTAACTTGGCGATTTCCTCGGGGCTGCCCATGCGGTCCGCAGGGATTTCTTCAGTCACCGCTTCCAAATCTTCGGGAGAAAAGCATTTATTCATATCCGTATCAATCAGTCCACAGGCTATTGAGTTGACCTGAATATTGCTGGGTGCCAGTTCCTTGGCCAAAGCCTTGGTGAAGGTATTCACACCACCCTTGGAAGCAGAGTAAGCTACCTCCATGGAAGCACCTACATTGCCCCAGACAGAGCTGATGTTAATGATGCGTCCGCTGTGTTTTTGAAGCATCAGTGGGATGGCCAACTTAGCGGTATAAAAGCAGGCATCCAGATTGGTGTGCATGACCTTGTGCCATTCTTCAGGTGTCATGTCGGATAAAAGTCCTACATAGGAGATGCCGGCATTATTCACCAGTACGTCCAGTGCAGGAATCTGTTCATAAACCTTTGCCACTTCTTCGTAGCAACCCATATCTGCCTGAAGGGCAAGACAGTGTATGCCGTAAGTCTGTTCCAGCTCTAAAGCATATTCTTTTAAAGCTTCTATGGATGAAATACAGGTCAGATACAAATCATATCCTTGTGCGGCAAATTCTTTTGCAATTGCTTTGCCGATACCTCTGGAGGCACCGGTAATCAGTGCGGTCTTGTTCATGGGAAACCCTTTCTGTTCTGTGTTATACAAATGAGTTTTTCAGAATGTACAAAACTTGATTGAACTATACCTCGCTATTAGGCAGATTGGGTATATACAGATTTTTCTTCTAAAAATATCCAAAAATCAAGGGAATTTCTCTTATTTCAAGTCAAAACAGAGGCGTTTTGGACATATAAGGAAAAAGTATTTTAAAATACCCACATTTCAGGTGTTTTTGTGGGTATTTTGGACTGAAAAATTTCTATATGCCCAAAATGTATTTAATGTCTGCCACGCCATTCTGAAAATACAATTAAACCATAGCATAAAAGCAGGTTGCTTGTAAATAGAAGACAGGAAAAAGAAAGCTGCCATGGAGAAAAGGAATTGGCTGTACTATGCTGAAGAATTTCGGGAGAAAATGCCGGCTTTCATCAACCCTTGAATTGGATGACAAAAATTGATACAATATAAGAACAAACAGCGGGTAATTGATAACCCAGGAAAGAGGTACATTATGGTTTACGACTTAATCATCATCGGTTCCGGTCCTGCGGGACTTTCGGCAGCAGTATATGCGAAGAGAGCAGGCTTGGAAACCTTGGTAATAGAAAAGAATTATATGAGCGGCGGACAGGTGTTGAATACTTACGAGGTGGACAATTATCTGGGGCTGCCGGGGATAAACGGTTTCGATATGGGCATGCAGTTTCGTGCCCATGCGGATAAGCTGGAGGTAGCTTTTGCAGAAGGAGAGGTGACCGGGCTTTCGGATGGTGAGGTGAAAACCGTGCATACGACTTCGGGAAATTATGAAGCCCATGCCGTGATTCTGGCAATGGGTGCAGAGCATGCCAAGCTGGGAGTGCCCGGAGAAGAGAAGCTTTCCGGCAGAGGGGTATCCTACTGTGCTACCTGCGATGGTGCTTTCTTTAAAGGAAAGGTCGTAGCCGTGGTAGGTGGCGGTGATGTGGCATTGGAGGACGCAGCCTTTCTGGCAAGATATTGCGATAAGGTGTATGTGATACATCGAAGGGATGAGTTCCGTGGAGCCATGATTTTACAGAAGCAGCTGAAGTCCTTGGAAAATGTGGAAATTCTTTATTCTCACACAGTGGAGGAAATCTGTGGTGAAGAGCAGGTACAGGAGTTGGTGCTTTGGGATAAGAAGACTGGCGCTAAGAAGCAGATGCCGGTGGCTGGGGTATTTGTTGCAGTGGGTATGAATCCTAATACCGATTGGGTGCCGGATTTTGTGGAGAAGGATGAAAGAGGCTATATCAAAGCCGGCGAAGAAGGTATTTCAAATATACCCGGTATCTTCGTGGCGGGAGATGCACGGACTAAGCATTTGCGTCAGATTATTACAGCGGTTTCCGACGGAGGGAATGCGGCTATCAGTGCAGCAACCTATGTGGGGCAACTGAAATTAAAATATTAACAAAATATTAATGGATTGTAAAAAGTCAAAAGAGTGCGTAAAAACGTGGGTTTTGCCACTCTTTTTTCTTTTTCGAAACTTGACAAAAACGCTTTCTGATGATATAGTATTGCTTAAGTTGTAACAAAGTTGTAATAAATTGGAGGCGTTATGCTGAAAAGATTCACTAAAGGCTTGGCAATTACATTATCTTTGATTCTTTGTTTCGGTTCATTTGAAATGCAGACACAGGCGGCAGGAATCTCTTCTATATTCCCCGGCAGCGGTATCAGCGTGGTATTGTCGGAAGGTGTGGAAGAGAGTGGTGTGGAGCAGGTGGTTTCCCCGAAGGTGGCAGAACCGGAGGAAATCGAAGAATCTGAAGAAGAGGAAAATCTGGAGAATCTGGTAATTTCCATAGCCAAGGATTACATAAATGTAAGAGAAACAGCTGCACAGAAGGGCAAGGTTGTGGGCAAGTTTTATAAGAATGCGGCCGGTACCATTTTGTCTGAACAGGACGGTTGGTATGAAATTAAATCCGGTAATGTGACCGGTTTTGTAAAAGCGGATTTGTGTGCGACGGGTGAGGAAGCCTTAGCACTTGCGGAGGAAGTAGGAACCCGTATGGCGAAGGTGAAATCCGAGAGACTGTTGGTTCGTGAAGAAGCGGACTCGGAAGCTGCCGTAATCGGTATGGTGGTCGGTGAGGATGAACTGATGGTTCTGGAAGAGACCGATGAATGGGTGAAGGTGGATATTGAAGAAGGCTACGGCTGGGTATCCCGTGAATTTGTGAAGGTATATACAGATTTTATTCGTGCGGAGACCAAGGAGGAAGAAAAGGAGCGATTGGCGAAGGAACGTCAGGAGAGTGAAGAAGCCAGAACCCGCGCAGCACTGAAGATTATTGATACGGTAGAAGTAACCGATGAAAATGAGATGGGTATTGCTGTAGCGGAATACGCGGTACAGTTTATAGGCAATCCCTATGTGTGGGGCGGTACCAGCCTTACAAATGGTGTGGATTGTTCCGGATTTGTCATGAAGGTGTATGAAGAGTTTGGTGTAAGCCTGCCTCATTCATCTGCAGCGGACAGAAAGCAGGGATACGCAGTGAACGGTCTGGAAAATGCATTGCCCGGAGATTTGATTTGCTATTCCGGACATGTGGCACTTTATATCGGCGATGGTATGATTGTTCATGCATCCAACGAGAAGGATGGTATAAAGGTTTCCAAGGCGGCATATCGTAAGATATTGGCAATCAGAAGAATTTTTTAAGAGGCGTAAGAGGACAATTTGAAGAAAATTGTCCTCTTGTTGATTGTGTCATAAATTGTCTAAAATCTTTTTTGGACCATTTTTACTATTGACAAATTGTGCCTTGTGCATTTTCAACAAATACGAAAACGTTTACGCAAAAACGTTAGTTTTGTTGATGTTTATAAGTAGATAGTTATCCACATGCAAAACAACCAAAATTCGATAAAAAATGATTTATACACGAAGTTATACACATTATCCACAGCTTTTTTATGTAAATCGGGCAGAATTATTATGGTAACCTTTTGAACGTCTGTTTTGTATAGTTCTCATAAATTTAAGAAATATGCGAAAAAAAACAAAAAATCTGTTGACATTTTTGAAGTCAAAAACATATAAAAAATTGCTTAAATTGTTGCAAAACGAAATAAAAAATGCTATAATGAATCTACAATAAAAGACGGAAAGGGATGATTTGCATGAAATTTATTATTGTAGGAAAAAATATCGAATTAACACCCGGTTTAAAGGGCGCAGTTGAGGACAAGCTGAGTAAGCTTGACAAGTATTTTAATCCCGACACAGAAGTACATGTAACATTAAGCGTAGAAAAGGAGAGACAAAAGATAGAGGTAACCATACCTGTAAAGGGTAGCATTATTCGTTCTGAGCAGGTGAGCAATGATATGTATGTATCCATTGACCTGGTAGAGGAAGTGATTGAAAGACAGCTGAAGAAGTATCGCAAGAAAATCGTGGATAAGAAGCAGAGTGCAGCTTCTTTCAGTCAGGCTTTCATCGAGACAGTGGAAGAACAGGATGATGAAATCAAGATTGTTCGTACCAAGAAGTTTGATATCAAGCCTATGTATCCTGAAGATGCATGTATCCAGATGGAACTTTTGGGACACAGCTTCTATGTATTCTGTAATGCAGAAACAGATCAGGTAAATGTAGTATACAAGAGAAAAGGCGATACATATGGTTTGATTGAACCGGAAGAATAAAGTATGATGAAGACCCGCACACATTGGGTGTGCGGGTTTTTTAAACTATAGGAAATTGCGCGAGTACAGTAGTGGAGATTAAGGAGAATTGCGAAGCAATTCTCCCAAGCGGATACGCGGGTATCCGCTTTTTTAGCATTATAGAATGTATAAAAATGGGCAGAATTTAGCAAAAAGCGAGTAGCCACAGCCGGACCGTATCAAGTAGAATGGTCACAAGGAGTATTGTGCTATGATTGAATATACAAAAACAGTTGAAAGATGGAGTGTTTTTGAGATTCGTACCCAGGGGCGAACCGATGGCAATCCATTTGCGGAATATGAAATCCGGGCTACCTTTACGGGAGCGAAGGAGCAAAAGACCATTTTAGGATTTTATGACGGAGATGGTGAATATGTGGTACGTTTCATGCCCTCCTATGAAGGTACATATACCTTTGAAGTTGGCGGAAGCTATGCGGATAAGAAGCTTGCGGGAGAGTTCCTGGTGACGGCACCCACCGGCAACAATCACGGACCGGTACAGGTGTCTGACACCTATCATTTGAAATATGCGGACGGAAGTTCCTATTATTCCTTGGGAACCACCTGTTATGCATGGGTACATCAAACCCATGAAATGCAGGAGCAGACATTGCAGACATTGGATGAGAATGCATTTAATAAAATCAGATTCTGCATGTTCCCCAAGCATTATGATTACAATTATGAAGACCCAATTACCTTTCCCTATGTAGGAACACCCTGTGATAACAGCAGGCTGAATCGCAGTACCATGTTTGAGTATATGGAGGATAAATCTTCCAATCACTGGGACTTCAAAGTATTTAATCCGGAGCATTTTAAGCGCTTTGATAAGCGGATTGAACAGTTAATGGAGCGAAATATCCAGGCAGATTTGATATTGTTCCACCCTTATGACCGTTGGGGCTTTGACGGCATGGGCGCAGAATACGATGACTTCTACATAAGCTATGTGGTGGCCCGTTACGGTGCCTATCGGAATATATGGTGGTCCCTGGCCAATGAATATGATTACGTAAAGACCAAGACCATAGAGGACTGGGACAGAATCGGAGAATTAATACATAAAGAGGACCCTTATAAAAGAATGTGTTCCGTACATAACGGACCGGCCTTTTATGATTTCAGCAGGGAATGGATCACCCATTGCAGTTGTCAGGGAACAGACCGTTACAAAGCCACGGAGTTGACCGCAGAGATTCGTCAGAAGTACGGAAAACCGGTGGTTTGGGACGAGATTCTTTACGAAGGCAATATTGATTTGGGCTGGGGCAATATAGGCCCGGAAGAGATGACCAGACGTTTCTGGGAAGCTACCATGCGAGGCGGCTATGTAGGACATGGAGAGACCTATTTATTTGCGGCAGATGAAACCATGGACCATGCCAAGCTTTGGTGGTCCCACGGTGGAGTGCTTCATGGGGAGAGCCCTAAGCGCATTGCTTTCCTGTATGACATATTAAAGGACATTCCGGGGAGACAGGGATTACGTTTCCTGCCTCAGTACTGGGATGCGGTAGCAGCTACCACGGAGGATGGGTGCAAGGAGTTTTATCTGTTTTATTTTACATACCTCAGACCTTTGTACAGGGATATGTATTTTGATGATACCACAGAATATGAAGTGGATGTGATAGATACCTGGAATATGGAGATAGTACCCCAGGGAACTTTTAAAGGAAAATTCAGGATTCTGGTAGGAGGCAAGCCCTATATGGCTATCAGAGTCAGAAAAAGGAGGATAAATAAGTGAGCTTAAAGAAAGTGTATGAACCGTATTTTACCATAGGAACTTCGGTTTCCTTCCGCAATATCACTTCAGCAAAAGCAAAGCAGGAATTGAGAAAGCATTACAGCAGCTTCACCGCTGAAAACGATATGAAGCCCATGTATTTTCTGGATGAAAAGGAAAATACTGAGAATCCGGAAAAGTATAATCTTTGTCCGGCACTGACCTTTGACCGGGCCAGACCCTATCTGGAATTTGCCAAGGAGAGCGGTATCGGCTTGAGAGGCCATACACTTGTATGGCATAACCAGACCCCCTTCTGGTTTTTTAAGAAGGATTACAGTAAGGATATGAGTGCACCCTTTGCAGATAAGGAAACCATGCTGGCACGTATGGAAGCCTATATCAAGGGCGTGCTTACCTTTGTACAGACTGAGTATCCCGGTGTGATTTACGCCTGGGACGTGGTAAATGAAGCCATGGAGGAAAATGAGCCGGATTGCTGGAGAAAGCGTTCCCCCTGGTATCAGACCGTAGGACCGGAGTTTATAGAGTATGCTTTCCGCTTTGCCAGAAAGTATGCGGACCGGGACGTAAAGCTCTTCTATAATGATTACAATACCTTTTTGCCTTTTAAGTGCGAACATATCTGCAAGTTGATTTTGGAGCCTTTGAAGAAGGAAGGCTTAATCGACGGTATGGGCATGCAGACCCATCTGGTACAGAAGGACTTCAATATGTGGGAGTATGAGAAGGCACTGCATACCTACGGTGCTTTGGGCTTGGAAGTGCATCTGACAGAGCTGGATATTCATGCCACAGACCCTTCCGCAGACGGTATGAAGAGTCTGGCATTTGCCTATGCCAATTTGTTCCGCATGCTGGTAAAGGCAAAGAAGGAAGGAAAAGCCAATATTACCAATGTTACCGTGTGGGGTATGAAGGACGACGAAAGCTGGCTGACAGGCTTCCGTAGAGAGAAGAGCTATCCTCTGTTATTCGGAGAAGGCTACAAGAAGAAAGAGTCTTATTATGCAGTGGTTCGTATTCCCGGTCAGATGGAGAGGGATACGGCTGAGAGATTGCCGGAGGGTGACCGATTTGACTTCTGGGAGAAAGAAACCGCCTATACGAAGGAGTACCATGTAAATCCTTCCGCACCGGGAGCATCTGATGCCGGTTACGGTAGTGCCGAGCATCCCTTTGCCACCATTCAGGCAGCTGCGAATGTGGCGAAGGCCGGAGAAAGAGTGTGGATTCACGGCGGTGTATACAGGGAATGTGTAAAACCTGCCTTTGGAGGAGAAGCACCGGACCAGATGGTAAGTTACGAAGCTTACGGCGATGGCGAAGTAGTCATCAAGGCTTCCGAAGTGGTGGATAAATTCAGTCCCAGTGAGGGTTGGAATCTGGGCTGGGGAGTGCCGAAGGAGTCTTTGAGCGGCTTGAAGATTTGGGAAGTGAAGCTGGATCCTGAGATGTTTAAGGGATACAATCCTTTCTGTGCTGTCAATATTTTGCATGACAGATTGTTTATAGAGTACGATAAGACGGATATGACTACCTACTTAAACCGCAGAGGTATGGTTTTCTGCGACGGCAAGCCCTTAAAGCAGGTGGCATTGTACAACCAGATGGCAGGAATGCCCGGTTCCTACTGGGTAGAGGCCAATGGTCAGACCGTACATTTCCGACTGGAAGGCGATGCAGACCCGGCAGACCATGTGATTGAGCTGACCGTAAGAGAGCAGTGCTTTGCACCGGACAAGCCATTCCTTTCCTACATCAAGGTAAAGGGACTGACCTGTGCACATGCCGCTACAGGAGCGCCGGTACCTCAGAGAGGAGCCATTTCCTGCTACAGAGGACATCACTGGATCATCGAAAACTGTAAGATAGACTGGTCCAACGGAGTGGGTATTGATATCGGTAATGAGTGCTGGCACCATACCTTTGACCCGTCCATACCTTTGGGATATACCGTGATTCGAGGTTGTGAGATTCGTGATGTGGGTGTATGCGGTATTGCGGGTATGTTTGCCACCCATTTATTGATAGAGGACAATCTGATTAGCGGTACCGGTTGGCAGAAGATGGAGCTGTCCTGGGAGGCAGGTGCCATTAAGACCCATAATACGGTGGATAGTCTGATTCGTCGTAATATTTTTGAAAAGACCTTTAGAGCAGATCATTTGTGGCTGGATTGCGGCAATGAAAATAACCGTATTACAAGCAATCTGTTCTTAGACGGTATCGAGCAGAGAGAAGCTATCTTTATCGAATGCAGCAGGGATGGCATCAATCTGATTGACAACAATATTTTCTGGAATATTGAAGGTCGCTTTGACCCGAAGCAGGTACCTGTAGAGCCCGGTTCTTCCGGCTGGTACAAGATGGAAGAGCATAATGTGGTGAATGGTTACGCTGTATACGGAGAGGGTACGGACCGCTTACATATTGTAAACAACCTGATCGGTAATTGTCGCAGTGCAGGATATTTTGCAAAGCCTGTGGCCTTCAGAATTGACAGGGATAAGCGTGGAGGTACTTCCAGAGAAGCCCGCATTTACAATAATATTTTCTATGATTGTAAGGAAGCGGCGATTAAGTTCCCTACCAAGGAAAATGATGCCCAGGGTAATCTGTATGTAAAGATGCCGGGAGGATTCTTAAGAGTTATGTATCCCGCACCGGAGGCACTTATGGATTTGCAGGGCTGGCAGGAGTTCTACGGATTTGATACGGAGGGACAGCAGGGCTGGTTTGACATCCAAGTGGATACCAAGGAATATACGGTAAGCTTTGGCAAAGCATCTGACAGTCTGAACTTCAGAAGCTTTGTGGGAGAAGAAAATGGTTATCTGGAAGAACCTTCCGGAGTAGGCTTTGTGGGATGTCAGGATGGGGTAGAAACCGACTTCTACGGAGTACCTGCCATGATGTTCCGTGTGCCCGGACCTTTTTTAAGTCTGGAGGAAGGCAAAGTGTACAAGATTGACCCGAGAAAAAAGTTATAAAAGTGTGTAAGTTGGGTTAATTTACTTTGTTTTTTTGTCGATATGTGGTATACTTAAGTTAAGTAAAAGTTGTGTAGGAGGAAGCGCGATGGATATTTCAAATGAAAGCATGGTTTTGCAGCATTTTATAGAAATGGCACCGTACATACCCATGTTTATAGAGGAGCCGGTGTCGGTAGCTATCACCAACAGAGAAGCATTTATTTATAACCAGCCTTGTCCGGAATTACCCGTGAAGTGTGATTTGGGAGTGCCTTTTCCGGATGGTAATACACCTTCTATGGTTATGAAATCCGGTGAAAAGATAGTACGTGAGGTTTCTGAGAAGGTTTACGGTATTCCCTTTAAGTCCTATGCGATTCCTTTGAAGGAGAATGGCAGAGTCGTGGGATGTCTGATGATTGCGAAGAGTATCACGGTTATCAAGAATTCCAAGGAAGCCATCACCAATCTGTCCGAGGAGATCGATCAGGTGACTGCAGCAGTGAATGAGATTGCAGAAGGTGTACAGAAGTCTTCTGAGAATAATCATGAGGTATACCGCCTGATGGGAGCACTTTTGGAAGAGACCCAGAAGATGAACCATATCCTGACAGCCATCAACAAGCTGAGCAACTCTACCAAGATTTTAGGTTTGAATGCTTCTATCGAGTCCGCAAGAGCAGGTGCAGCAGGACGCGGTTTCTCCGTAGTTGCGAAGGAAATAGAAAGATTGTCCTCCAGTACCACCCAGTCCGCAAAGGAAATCGGAGAGATGCTGGGCAGTATCGAGGTTCAGCTGAACAATATCAGCGAGCGATCTAAGGAAACCACGGATACCTTTATGCAGCAGGCAGCTTCTCTGGAAGAAATTGCGGCAACCATGGAGAACCTGAATGCCAATGTGAAGGTTATCGATGATTATGTACAGCAGTTGTAAGATTTGTTTTATAATTGAATGATGTTTTTTAGAATCCCGCCTGTATTTGCAGGTGGGATTTTTGCATATATTGTGGGGATGGAATGTGTGAGGTTTTATAGAAGTGAAAAAGGAGAACGGACATTTGCGATGGATTCGCATAATGATTGTGGTGGAAGCTGTTTGTGTAACAGCGCTTATATTGGTGTGGACAGGCAGAAAATCAGAGAAGGAAGAAAAATATCTGTATACCACCGGTGTAGTGAATGAGGAGCAGCAGATAACATGGGTGGAGCTTTTGGCGTATTTGGGGGCGAAATACGGTGGGGACTTTAAGGGCAATTCGAAGTGCTTGGAGAAAGATATGAATTGGCTGGTAAAGAAGCTGACAGAGGAAGGTCTCACTATGGAAGAATTGACGAAGGGGATGAAGTATTATGAATATTATCGAGAGGCTTATGGTGCGGTTCTGGATGGTATGGTAGGGGAATACGATGTGGAAACGGTTTCGGAAACGGGTGAGAAAAGTCAGGAGAAAAAGTATGGGCTGAAAGCATATTTCCCCATAGCGAAAGGTTTTGAATATACCCATTATGATGATTTCGGCTCCGGCAGAAGCTATGGATATAAGCGAAAGCATCTGGGACATGATATGATGGGGCAGACTGGAACGCTGGTGGTGGCGGAGAAAAGAAATAAATAAAAGACACGCTAAAGGTCACATTAACTGTAGGGGCACTTTAGGGTGTCTTTTTGTATTCGCAAATATCTTCCAGACTACATTCTAAAATTTCGCAAAGCATGTCTAGTGTGTGTGTATTTACGTTGGCATTTTTCTTGAGGCGTGTGATTTGGGCAGGGCTAATGCCGTGGTGATTTATCAGCTTGTATTGGGTTATGTTCTTTTCTTTCAGGGTTTGCCATAAACGGTCAAAGACAATCATAGTGGTACCTCGTTAGGAAGTTTTATACTTGTATAATAACCGTAAATGGTATATATTAGTATTGACCGTATGTGGTTATGGTTTGCTGGAGAGAGTGATAGGAGAAAGTGATAATGAAAAGAGTAAAGAGGGCAAATAAAAAGATGATGATTACTTTGCTATGTCTGAACTTGTTATTAGGGATGACGGCTTGTGGTTCGAAAGAGGGAGTATTGAATGATGAAATTGATTCCTCTAACATAACTAAGGGTGGAGAGAATAATGAATTTGTAAACAATGAAATATTCATAAAAGAAGAAGCGAATAAGAAAAAGATTACTGTTCCGAAGGTTTCGGCCAATAACACAGTGTTAGGGATAACTATGGATGTTATAGATGGAATGGGGGTGGCTGGAAAATATTTGATTTGTACTATGGATGGAGTTACATATGCTATCGGAACTGAAAAATCTCTTCATGGTAAGGCCGGATATTTGCACAATGAATCTGATTTGACATATGATTTCTTTTATGACGGTTACTCTATTAGTCAAGGAACGAGCGGACAGGAATGTATAGGTGCGTATTTTGTGGAATTCCAAACAACTGACACGGAATTGCATTCAGACACTAAGACAGCAGTTTTACATAATATGACTTATCTTGTAGATTTGAAAGACTTAACAGGTAATGATGAATATTCATTAATACTAAATATTTCTAGTGAAGATGTCAATAAATTGGATGAGGCAAAAGTTCTAGCAAAAGAAATGATAGCGTCTATAAGGAAGGCGGAAAATAATAATTCAAAAGAATTACAAGAAGTAAGTTACTTGCCGAAGGAATACACTTTTCCGATTGATGTTTATTATACAGACAAGAGTTCGGGATATGAGGAAACAGTCATGCTTATTTCGTGGATAAATACAGAAGATAGACCAGGAGAGATGGTGGTAATTGGACCGGAAGGACAAAGGGGAATATTAAATGAAGAATATTCTATAGGAGGTCACTATTTGTATGAGTTTGGTAAAACCAATGGTGGTGAGTATTATATCCATGGAGGAACAGATGTCAAACTGAAGGATACGATTATAGGTGTAATGTCCATGGAGAGTTATTTGGATTTGTATCATTATTATGAGATATATGATGATGTGCCGGATTATATTCTGCATAGACAGGATGAGGATTATGACTATTAACTTGAGAGGAGTGTAAAAGCAAATGAAGAAAGTAACAATGATAAAATATATGCTATTGTTTGTATGTATTTTTTTGCTTGTGGGTTGCAGTAATAAGAAACCAAGAGAAGAGCAGAGAAAAGAAGAAAATCAATCAATTAGCGAATATAAAGAACAGGCATATAAACAATTGTTGATGGAGAGTGAAGGACAAGAAACTTCTCAAACAAAAGAAACTTTTAATGTAGAACTAAATCACTCGCGAGTAGTAGCAGGTAATAGTTACTGGATATTTCCGGAAGGGTACACATTAAATCCGGAAGGGTGGATTGATAGAGGTGGAAAGGGAGATGCATTTATAACGCCTCAGTGGATGGATTGGAATATTAAGTGCACAGAAATGGAGATTGAATCAGGATATATTCCCCGTACTGTAATTGGAACGAATAGAAGTGGGAATAACATAAAAGAATGGACGGAAACAGGTGATGAATGGATTGTTCCACAGGAGTATTATTTATATCATAGGCTAATAGGCGATGAATGGAAATATTACTGGGTGCCATATGTAAATGATTATTATACTTACGAAATTGATGATGCAGTTAATTTACCCTACTTTACAGAGAAGCTGGGGTCAGTAACGGAAACGATAGATGGAAAAAATATAGTACATAAGAGTGTGGTTCTTGGAACAGATATGGAAACAGGACAAACATTCCTTTATCCAAATAGAATCATAGTGCACGGGCTGATGAGCCGCGAACCATATATCATTGAAAACTATGGAGAAGGATATTATGATAAAGAACTGTATGTTAAGGAGTACGTATGCTTTGAAATGGAAAAGGATGAATATTTGGGAAATGAAAACGGATATGCGGGTGTGGCAAGAAAATTTCAAGCGAAATATCCCAATCTTTTGAATAAGGATGACTGTGAAGCGGATATTGCAGAAGGATTTGGAATCACAAAGGATTATGTAGATAAACGTAGACAGGCATTGGTAGATACTGGGAGAGATGCATGGGCGGTTGATACACTAATGTCATTTGCTAGAACCGGTTGGCATTGGAGCACAGGGATACAACCGACTTATTTGTTTCCGTCTAAAAAATTGCCGGTATTGAGTTGGCCGGAATGGGCGATGTCAAGAAGTTTTCGTGATGCAACCCAGTTGGGAACTTTGTTTGTAAACAAAAAGGATGCAAGTGGAGAATATCAAAATATATTATGTGCCAATAGAGCAGAATTTAACGCATTTTGTGGAGATGATTATGTAGAGGAGTATTGGTATTCAAGCCTTACAAGCATAATGACGCAGAGAGAGGCTTGCGAGATATTACTGGTTTATGATGATCTTGGTATAAATATATCTATGTGCTATTCAGAAAAAGTGGGAGAAACATTTAAGGCAAAGGCTCAATTCATAAATCAATATTGTTCCATGGAAGAAGCAGGAGCTCAGGTGGGTGAAACTGTACCGAGTGACTTGGTGGAAATGTGGTATAAAAATTGGTAATACATAATCAATAAAACTAAATATTTAAAATTTTAAGGGAGGATTTCAAAAATGAAAAAAAACAAGGTAAGAGTTTTGCTTGTGATAGCACTTCTCATAGTGCTTTGTTGCGGATGTGGAGAAAAGTATACATGCGCAAGATGTGAGGAGACAACAAAAGAGGCGTATTATGATCCATTTAGAGACGATACGTATTATTGTGAGGATTGTGCTAAGAAATATTTTGCGCCTTTTCCTTACACAAATTATAGAGTTAAATAATTGAATTGCATATACTCTTTTGAGCAGACAAAACGGTGGTAGGCACTTGCTGACGGGTGAGCTACGACCGTTTTCTTTTGATTATAGATATTGGCGTCTGTTTTGCATATGAATCAAGAATGAAAATGGAACAATACAATCAAAAACAAACAGTATTGGAGGCGATAATAAATAAATATGGCAATAAATATAAAAATAATGTTGACACCTTGCGTTATTAATATTATTCTTGTAATATGATTGATAAAATCAATGGAATTTATATTAGAAGGAGGCACGCCTATGTTAATCCAGTTTTCGGTAGAGAATTACTTATCCATTAGAGAAAAAGTGTTTCTGAGTTTAGAACCATCAGCGGATAAAGAGCATCCTGAGAATATTATTACTCAAGGAGGTAATAGAGCAGTTAGTGGCATCGCTATATATGGGGCGAATGCATCCGGTAAGAGTAATATATTTAAGGCCATAACATTTGCACTTAATATGATTCGCAATTCAAATAATGTACAGGTGACTGATTCGCTGCCGGTGATACCTTTTAAGTTTGACCGGGAATCGAAGAATAAGCCGACTTCATTTGAATTTACGTTTATAGCAAAGGATGAAAAGAAATATATTTATGGTTTTCGCATGACAAGAGAGAAGATAGTAGAAGAATATTTGTATTACTATGCATCCGTCAAACCGAGCTTAATCTTTGATGTTTCTGAGAGTGAAGAACCTAAATTCATACGTAGTCACAAATCAAAGTTGGAAGCGGCTTATAGGATGAATACATCAAAAAAGCTATTTCTGGCAACAGCTACAAGCTGGAATGTAGAGTGCACAAGGGCTCCTTACGAGTGGTTGGCAGAGTCTATGGAGACATTTACAGATGTAGCAGGCATGAGTGGAGTCGCTTTGAAAAAATATCAGGAAGATGAAAATGATGAATACGTAAGTTTTACCAAGGAACTTTTAAAACAGGCGGATATTAATATTAGCAGCATTCACGTGGACGCAAAGGAACTTCCTTCATTAGCTTATCATGTGGAAGTGAAAACGGGACATAAAGTTAAGGGGATAGATGGCAGAGAAGAAGAGTTTACGCTCGGACTGCAGGAGGAGTCTTTGGGAACACAACAGATTTTCTACTATGGTCCGTTTTTAAAGGATGCGTTTGAAAAGGGAAAGACTTTAGTATTGGATGAGATTGATAAAAGCTTGCATCCAAGCATCGTGAGATTTATTGTTAATCTGTTTCGGGATCCCGATGTTAATACAATGGGGGCACAGCTTATTGCAATTACGCATGAAACGGGTTTGCTGACATTAGATTTGTTTAGAAGGGACCAAATTTATTTTACGGAGAAGGATACAGAAACCGGTGTTACGGATTTATATTCATTAGATGAGTTTCCGGTAAGAAAGACGGAGAATATTGAGAAGGGATACCTGATGGGAAGATATGGTGCAATACCGTTTCTTCAAACAGAGGAGGTTTTGTGATTGGCAGATAGAGAATTTCAGAAGAAGAGAAGGAACACAGAAAAAAGATGTAAGAAACCGGTGATGCTGATTACTGCAGAAGGGAACAATAAGACAGAACGGCTCTATTTTACTTCCCTTCAAAAGCAACACGGAAAGTATAGTATGAAATTTGTCAAAACAAGTAAAGATACTGACCCTGATAGGATGTATAAATCATTGGATAATTACTGGAGAAACAATGATTTGTCCAAGAAGTATGGTGATAAGGCATATATTGTAATGGATTTGGATTGTAGTGAACAAAAGGCACAACGTGTAGAAGCACTTTCGAAGAATTCAGAGAATATACAGTTTGTACTGTCAAATCCATGTATAGAGGTGTGGTTTTTGT
Source organism: Lachnospiraceae bacterium (assembly GCA_017522685.1). The sequence goes on along the minus strand of JAFWYN010000027.1, from coordinate 44,773 downwards.
TGCATTTTTCTTACTCCACACATCAGTTTATGGATAGCAAAGAACCTAAGAGGGAGTTGCGCAAATATATTAATGCTTATGAAGAAAATGTGAATATTGCAAGTGTATTGGAACCGCATATGCATAGCGCAATGAGGAATGTAGAACGATTAAGAGACTATTATCAAAGGTTGGGAATAAGTTGGGGAAGTGTGGCATGTAATCCGATGACAGATGTGCAAAGAGTTGTTACGGAATTGATTGGGTAAAGGGGATTTTTCTGACTCTGTTATTTTTTTGTCAAATTTCTGCAAAAGTCGTTGCAAAAGATTTCAGCCTATGTTAAAATAACTTCAAATGCAAATGATAAAAAAATAACAATCATTGCAAAGCATGATTTGTAACACTGTAATTTAGTGTGAAGATACATGTCACTAATTTATTCATTTAAAGGTTGGAGGAAACGAAAATGGCAAAGAAAGTAGTTTTAGCAGGTGCTTGCCGTACCGCAATCGGAACCATGGGTGGTTCTCTCAGCGCAGTTCCAGCAGCAGAGTTGGGCGCTATCGTAATTAAAGAAGCTTTAAACAGAGCAGGTGTTGCACCTGAGCAGGTTGACCAGGTTTACATGGGTTGTGTAATTCAGGCAGGTCAGGGTCAGAACGTAGCACGTCAGGCATCTATCAAGGCTGGTCTTCCTATCGAAGTACCCGCAGTTACCATGAACGTTGTATGTGGTTCAGGTCTTAACTGTGTAAACCAGGCTGCACAGATGATTATGGCAGGCGATGCTGACATCGTAGTAGCAGGTGGTATGGAAAACATGTCTATGGCTCCTTACGCTATGCCTCAGGCTCGTTTTGGTTATAGAATGAACAATGGTACTTTAGTAGATACCATGGTAAATGATGCACTTTGGGATGCATTCAACAACTATCATATGATTCAGACAGCAGACAATATCTGTGACGAATGGGGCATCACCCGTGAAGAATTGGATGCTTTCGCATTAAAGAGTCAGCAGAAGGCAGAAGCTGCTCAGGCTAGCGGTGCTTTCGATGCAGAAATCGTTCCTGTTATGGTTAAGAAGAAAAAAGAAATGGTTGAATTCAAGGTTGACGAAGGTCCTCGTCCCGGTTCTACTATGGAAGGTCTTGCAAAGCTTCGTCCTATCAACAAGGATAAGTATGTTACCGCAGGTAACGCTTCCGGTATCAACGACGGTGCAGCTGCAATCGTTGTTATGAGCGAAGAAAAGGCTAAGGAGCTTGGCGTTAAGCCTATGGCTACTTTCGTAGCAGGTGCTCTTGCAGGCTGCCGTCCTGAAGTTATGGGTATCGGTCCTGTTTACTCTACCAAGAAGGTTATGGAGAAGACCGGCATGAAGATCGAAGACTTCGATATCATCGAAGCAAACGAAGCTTTCGCAGCTCAGTCTATCGCTGTAGGCCGTGACCTTGGTATCGATGTAGATAAGCAGCTTAACCCTAACGGTGGTGCTATTGCACTTGGTCACCCTGTGGGTGCTTCAGGTTGTCGTATCCTTGTTACTCTGCTTCATGAGATGCAGGCTAAGGGTGCTAAGACCGGTCTTGCTACCCTGTGTATCGGTGGTGGTATGGGTTGCTCAACCATCGTTAAGATTGAAGACTAAAGTTATATAGTAAATTTTGCTCCTGCCGGGATGGTTTCCATGTCGGCAGTGAGTTATGAATAAGGAGAATAAAAATGGATTACATTTTGTACGAACAAAAAGGTCAGTACGCAGTGGTTACCATCAATCGTGAGAAGGCACTGAACGCACTGAACTCTCAGGTTCTGGAAGAACTTGACAAGACTTTGGATGCTGTAAACCTTGACGAAGTAAGATGCCTTATCTTAACCGGTGCAGGCGCTAAGTCTTTCGTGGCAGGTGCAGATATCGGAGAAATGAGCACCCTTACTAAGGCAGAAGGCGAAGCTTTCGGTAAGAAGGGTAACGACGTTTTCCGTAAGTTGGAAGTATTCCCCATCCCTGTAATCGCAGCAATCAACGGCTTTGCTTTGGGTGGCGGATGCGAAATCGCTATGAGCTGTGACATCAGAATCTGTTCTGACAACGCAGTATTCGGTCAGCCTGAAGTAGGCCTTGGCATTACCCCCGGTTTCGGCGGTACCCAGAGACTTGCACGTCTGGTAGGCGCAGGTATGGCTAAGCAGATGATTTACACTGCAAGAAACATCAAGGCTGCAGAAGCTTACAGAATCGGCCTTGTAAACGAAGTTTACTCTGCAGAAGTGGATGCTGAAGGCAATGTAGTAAAGAGCGCACAGGAAGTGATGCTTGCAGCAGCTGAGAAGATGGCAGCAGGTATTGCAAAGAATGCTCCTATCGCTGTTCGTAACTGCAAGAAGGCTATCAACGATGGTCTTGATGTAGATATGGATGCTGCAATCGTAATCGAAGAGAAGTTGTTTGGCGACTGCTTCGAAACACAGGATCAGCAGTACGGTATGGCTTTCTTCCTTGACAAGAACAAGGAAAAGGTTAAGGAACCTTTTAAGAACTGTTAATGTGAAACATCAGCAGAAAATCAAGCGGCTGCGTAGCAGACATTTGATTTTAACTGATGTTTCAACGAGAAAATTAGAAAGCGCGTAGCGCGGCGGCAGGAACTGCCGAATTTTCGAGTGGTAAATATAAATTTATATATCTTTAAGGAGGACTAACATGAAAGTTGGTATTATTGGTGCCGGTGCAATGGGCCAGGGTATTGCAAAGGCTTTCGCACAGACAGAAGGCTATGAAGTAGCTCTCTGCGATATGAAGCAGGAATGGGCTGAAGGCGGTAAGGACAAGATTGCTAAAGGTTATGCAAAGCTTGTTGAAAAAGGAAAAATGACTCAGGAAGCTGCAGACGCTATCGTTGCAAGAATCACTCCCGGTCTTAAGGAAGACCTTTGTGCAGATTGCGATTTGATCGTTGAAGCTGTATTTGAAAACATGGAAGTTAAGAAGAACACCTTTGGTGAGTTAGACAAGATCTGCAAGCCTGAGTGTGTATTTGCTTCTAACACCTCTTCTCTTTCTATCACTGAAATCGGTAACGGTTTAACCCGTCCTATGATTGGTATGCATTTCTTCAATCCTGCAGACCGTATGAAGCTTGTTGAAGTTATCGCAGGCGTAAATACTCCTCAGGAAACTGTTGATACCATCAAGAAGATTTCAGAAGAAATCGGCAAGACCCCTGTACAGGTGAACGAAGCTGCAGGTTTCGTAGTAAACCGTATCTTAATTCCTATGATTAACGAAGCTGCTTTCATCAAGATGGAAGGTGTTTCTGATATCGCAGGTATCGACGCAGCTATGAAGCTTGGTGCAAATCATCCTATGGGACCTTTGGAGTTAGGTGACTTCGTAGGTTTGGATATCTGCCTTGCTATTATGGATGTTCTTTACAATGAAACCGGCGACAGCAAGTATCGTGCTTGTCCTCTTATCCGTAAGATGGTACGTGGCGGTAACCTTGGTGTTAAGTCTGGTAAGGGCTTCTATGTATACAACGCAGACAGAACCAAGACTCCTGTAGACGCTCAGTAAGAAATACAATAGTTCAGAGCCTTGGATTTTCCAAGGTTTCTGAACGTTAATAAATAAAAATTTTGGAGGAAATAAAATCATGGATTTCACTTTAAGTAAAAAGCATGAAATGGCGCGCGCTCTGTTCAGAGAGTTCGCTGAAAAAGAAGTAAAGCCTTTAGCACAGGAAGTTGACGAGACCGAAGTATTCCCTCGTGAGACTGTTGAAAAGATGGCTAAAGCAGGTTTCATGGGCATTCCTGTACCCAAGGAGTACGGCGGACAGGGCTGTGACATTTTAACTTACGCTATGTGCGTAGAAGAATTATCTAAGGTTTGTGGTACCACAGGTGTTATCGTTTCTGCACATACCTCTCTTTGCTGTGACCCTATCTTAACTTACGGTACAGAAGAGCAGAAGCAGAAGTATTTACCTGACCTTGCAACAGGTAAGAAGATCGGTGCTTTCGGTCTTACCGAGCCTGGTGCAGGTACCGATGCTCAGGGTCAGCAGACTAAGGCTGTTTTAGACGGCGACGAGTGGGTAATCAACGGTTCTAAGATCTTCATCACCAACGGTAAGGAAGCTGACGTTTACGTTATCTTCGCTGTAACCGGTGTTGTTGAGAAGAGAGGCCGTAAGGTAAAAGAAATTTCTGCATTTATCGTAGAGAAGGGAACTCCCGGATTTAGCTTCGGTACCAAGGAAAAGAAGATGGGTATCCGTGGTTCATCTACATACGAGCTTATCTTTACTGATTGCCGTATCCCTAAGGAGAACTTACTTGGTGCATTAGGAAAGGGCTTTGCAATCGCTATGCATACTCTTGACGGTGGACGTATCGGTATCGCTGCTCAGGCTCTTGGTCTTGGCGAAGGCGCTCTTGAGAGAACTATCGCATACACCAAGGAAAGAAAGCAGTTTGGTAAGTCTATTTCCGGTTTCCAGAATACTCAGTTCCAGCTTGCTGACATGGCTACCAAGGCTCAGGCAGCTCAGTTATTAGTTTACAAGGCGGCTTGCAAGAAGGATCAGTATCAGAAGGATCACAAGACCTCTTACGGTGTAGAAGCAGCTATGGCTAAGTTATACGCTGCAGAAATGGCTATGGAAGTTACTACCAAGGCTGTTCAGCTTCACGGTGGTTACGGTTACACCAGAGAATACGACGTAGAGCGTATGATGCGTGATGCTAAGATTACCGAAATCTACGAAGGAACCAGCGAAGTTCAGAAGATGGTAATCTCCGCGGATCTGCTCAAGTAAGACGGATAAAATTTTGAATTAACCGGGCTTTGTGCTTGCACAAGAAGACCGGGTAAGGCAAAATTTGTAGTCGCGGTGCAACGCTGCACGCGACCGAGGAAATACGAAGTATTTTCGAGGTCCGTCTTAAGAAGAGACGGACGTTGGTTCGTCTTATGAAGAGACGGATTGAAATAATAAAAAAAATTTAAAGGAGATAAATACAATGAAAATCGTTGTTTGTATTAAGCAGGTACCTGATACAAAGGGTGGCGTTAAGTTCAATCCCGATGGTACTTTGGATAGAGCTGCTATGATGACTATCATGAACCCTGATGACAAAGCAGGTTTGGAAGCAGCACTTAGATTAAAAGATCAGTACGGTGCAGAAGTTACCGTTATTACTATGGGTCTTCCTAAGGCAGAAGATGTATTACGTGAAGCTATGGCTATGGGCGCTGATAAGGCAATCCTTGTTACCGACAGAGTACTTGGTGGTGCTGATACTTGGGCAACCTCTCAGACTTTGGCAGGTGCTATCCGTAACTTAGAGTATGATTTGATTATTACCGGACGTCAGGCTATCGATGGTGATACCGCACAGGTTGGTCCTCAGATTTCTGAGCACTTAAATATCCCTGTAATTTCTTACGCACAGGACATCAAGGTAGATGGCAACAGCGTTATCGTTGAGCGTCAGTATGATGACAGATATCATGTAGTTAAGGCACAGATGCCTTGCTTAATCACCGCTCTTGGTGAATTAAACGTTCCTCGTTACATGACTCCCGGCGGAATCTTTGATGCATGCGAAGCAGAGATCACTGTTTGGGGCAGAGCTGATTTAGTAGATGTTGAAGATTCTAACTTAGGTTTGAAGGGTTCACCCACTCAGATCGCAAAGGCTTCTGACAAGGTAAGAAAGGGCGCAGGCGAAGTTGTTAACCTGGATCCTACCGAAGCAGTTGATTACATCGTTGGCAAGTTAAAAGATAAGCATGTCATCTAAATAGGAGGAATAAACAATGAGTTTAGCAGAATATAAGGGTGTATATGTCTTCGCTCAGCAGGTAGACAATACCATTGATAACATTGCATTTGAATTGATTGGTAAAGGTAAAGACCTTGCTAAGGATTTAAATACAGAAGTAACTGCTGTATTAGTTGGTAGCGACGTTAAGGGATTAGCTGATGAATTGGCTGCTTACGGCGCTGATAAGGTAATCGTTGTAGACGATCCTGAATGTAAAGAATACAGAACTGAGCCTTATGCACATGCTTTGGCATCTGTAATCAACGAGTTCAAGCCTGAAATCTTCCTGGTAGGTGCAACCGCTATCGGTCGTGACTTGGGTCCCAGAGTTTCAGCTAGAGTACACACCGGTTTGACCGCTGACTGTACCGTACTTGAGATTGGTAATTTCCCTATCAATCCTATTCCCGGTAGAGAGCAGAAGCCTAACCAGTTATTAATGACTCGTCCTGCATTTGGTGGTAACACCATCGCAACCATCGCTTGTCCTGACTTCCGTCCTCAGATGGCTACTGTACGTCCCGGCGTTATGCAGAAGCTTCCTAAGGTAGAAGGCGCTAAGGCAGAAGTAATCGAGTTCAATCCCGGATTTACTCCTGACAACAAGTATGTAGAAATTCTTGAAATCGTTAAGGCAGTTAAGGATACCGCAGATATCATGGATGCTAAGATCTTAGTTTCCGGTGGTCGTGGTGTTGGTTCTGCTGAAAACTTCAAGTTGTTGGAAGACCTTGCAGAAGTTATCGGCGGTACTGTAAGCTGCTCTCGTGCAGTTGTAGACGCTGGCTGGAAGTCAAAAGACCTTCAGGTTGGACAGACCGGTAAGACCGTTCGTCCTAACGTATACTTTGCAATCGGTATTTCAGGTGCTATCCAGCACTTGGCAGGTATGGAAGAATCAGACCTGATTATCGCAATCAACAAGGACGAAACAGCTCCTATCTTTGATGTAGCTGATTACGGTATTGTTGGCGACTTGAACAAGATTCTTCCTGCTTTAACTGAGAAGTTAAAAGCTGAAATGGCTGCTAAGTAAGTCATTAAAAAGTAAGTTTTGGTACTCCGCAGGATGGTCTGTGGAGTACCTTTTTGGGGAAAAATTCAGTGGAAAAAGTTCCTATTAACTCACATTACATATGTCTTTAGTGAAAAGAAAGGATGAGGTATTCATCATGAAAATTCAGAACAAATGGATACGTGCAGCAATTCCTGCTTTGCTTCTTCACTGTAGTATCGGTACTGTTTATTGCTGGTCAATCTTCAGTCAGGAAATCGCAGATTATATCGGTTTCTCCAAGGGTGCTACCGAATGGGCATTCAGTTTTGCTATTTTCTTCCTGGGTATGTCAGCTGCATTCCTTGGAAACGTTGTAGAGAAGGATATTCATAAGTCTTCTCTGATTGCTACCATCTGCTTCGCAGCAGGTATGGCAGGAACCGGTTTCTTTATTTACTATGGTGGTTTACATAAAGGAAGCGCTCTTGCATTAATTGGTATTTATGTATGCTATGGTTTCATCATGGGTATCGGTCTTGGTACCGGTTACCTTTCACCTGTTAAGACCCTGATGCTTTGGTTCGCTGACCGTAAGGGTCTTGCAACCGGTCTTGCTGTAGCAGGTTTCGGTGCTGCTAAGGCTATTGCATCTCCTATTATGCAGGCTATGCTTTCCGGACTTGGCGAAGGCGGTATTTACAAGATGTTCTACATCTTGGCAGGTGTTTATTTCGTAATGATGTTCATCGGACATTTATTACTGGCTAAGCCTGAAGGATGGCATGAGCCTTCCGGTAAGGAAAGCAAGCCCAGCATTAAGGAAGTGCTTAAGACCAGACCTATCATCAACTATGTTGGTATTTGGTTGATGTTCTGGATTAATATTACTTGTGGTCTTGCTCTGATTTCACAGGAGAAGATGATTGTGAAGTGTCTTGGCCTTGCAAGCTTTGTAGGTATTATCTCTACCGTATCTGCAATCTTCAATGCAGGCGGACGTCTTGGTTTCTCTGCATGGGCAGATACCATGAAGGACCGTAACACTATTTACAAGTTAATCTTTATCCTTTCCATCGCATTCACCGGTATCGTAGTATTAACTCGTGGTGTAGCAAACGGAAACGGAAACATTTTACTTACTGTTTTAGTATTGGCTTTAATCTTCCTGGTAAATGCAGGATACGGCGGTGGTTTCTCCAACGTACCTACCTTGCTGTCTGACCACTATGGTATGGGAAGCATCAGTGCAATCCATGGTATTACCTTATCAGCTTGGGCAATTGCAGGTTTGACCGGCAACCAGATGGCTGCTTTAATCGTAAAGAACTTTGGTAAGGAAGAAGTAATCGAGCATGTACTTACAGATGGTACTATCGAAAAGATTACCGTAAATCCTACCGGTTATCAGTATGTTATGTATGTAACATTAGCTCTCTATGTAGTAGCACTGTTAATCAGCTTATTCTTCGTAAAGAAGCCTCTTGAGAAGAAGGATTGATATTTATAAGAAGAAGTTATAAGGGCTGTCATGCTTTATGCGTGGCAGCCTTCTTTATTTGATTCACCAGTTCACCCGTCAAAGTAATGTAACCCAATCATATGCTTGCATAATGATTGGGCTGCTTATTTTGACGAGAGGAGCGCCGTTTCATGAGCAAAGTTAGCTGCGTAGCAGCGGGAAAGTGCCGAAGGCTGGGATTCATCCCCAAAAACCAAAATGGAAAAAGTGGCTTAGTTTTCGACAAAATTTAGGAAGACCAGTGTAGAAAATCCCCCTTTAAAAGGTTGACATACGTGCACCTATATGTTATATTGAGGGTGCACACATCATGTGTGTATTCAAATTAAAAAAAGTAACCGTATTCAGGAGAGAACAAAGTGAAAAAAAGAGTAGGATTAATTTTTATCATATGTTTATTGATTGCCTTAAGTGGATGTCAGCAGAAAAAAGATACCGGTTTACAGGCAAATCAATCCACATCCGCTTCGGAAGTGCCTGTCTCGGCAGAGCCGACCAATATTCCTTTGCCAACAGCCACACGCAAGCCTGCAGAGGCCCCTACACCTACAGCAACGCCAAGACCTATACTGACTCCGGTTGCAACGCCGGAGCCGACTGCGACGCCCGAACCGGAGGTTACCAAGGAACCTGTGGTGGCACCGGAGGATATTACTTATCGCTTGGATACCATCATCCCTGTGGGAACATATCTCCTAACAGAGGATAAAACCTTTGAATATTGTGATTGTAATATTACAGAGAATGGCTTTTATATCGTATATTATGTGAAGGAGGGGCGTCTTTCGGAGAACGGCATTACATACATAGAAAACACCGGGGAACTTCGTCTGGACCATTACGACACGGATGGACAGTTAATAGATACCACTTATCAGCAGGAAACAGAACCTTTGCCTGCCAGCCTTTCACAGACAGAGTACTATTGGCAGTACCGTGATGTGCTGAAAAAGTCCCCTTCCGGACAGGTCGATATTCCGGTTATGGGAATGATGGAATCCGACCTTAATTCTTTCGATACATACCATATGAATTTCATAGGACCGGTGGGAACGGACGGTATGCTGTTTTACACCTGGGCAAGACATACATCAAAGGATATCAGACTATTTAAGAAGGTTCCGCCGGAAGAGGTAAGCTATGCCTGTACCTTAGGAGTGATATCTGATGGGGACGATGGTTGGGATTCGGACCTCTATTTGACGGCCCGTTATAATCGTATTCATCCGGATAAGAGGGTAAAGGTTATCAATTATATGGAGGATGGAGAGACTTACGAGCAGGCTTTTGAGAAGCTGCGTACCGATTTGAGAAACGGTAACGGACCGGACATCCTGTCCCTGGATAAGGAACATCTGGAAATCCTTTATCAGGAAAATCTATTGACGGATTTGGGTAAGCAGGCAGAGATTGATACAGAGGATATCTATCCCGGAGTACGTGAATATTTTTCACAGGATGGGGAAATGTATGCCATCCCCACACATATCGGTGTTTGGGGTGTTATCCTGATGAAGGAATATAAGGCAGAGTTAACGGGCAAATCCTTCCGGGAGATTAGGGAATGGGCAGAGCAGAAAAATGTGTCAATTTTTTACGGTTATATGGAACCCTATGAACTTCTGACCTTGATGATTGATTTGGACAAGGATGAGTACATTAATCAGGATACGGACCAATTGTTAGAAGATGTAAAAGCGAATCTGGAGTATATATCAAAATGTGATTACGATTATGAATATATAAATGACAGAATGATAAGCGTAGAAATAATAGACTGTATGCTTCCCGGCTATACGCAACTTTTTCCGGATGATGAGGGCATGGATGTGATGGGATTTGCAGATACAACCGGTGGAAACTTACATATTTATCGCACACCGTTAGCACTTCAGAAGAACGTGGAAAACAGGGAAGTGGCTTACGATTTCCTAAATTGGTACTTAAGCGGAGAAGATCATGTGACAGATAATTTAGACTTTGAAAATATATTTTTGCCACCTACCGCATCCGGTTGCAGGAAGCAACAGGAATTCTTGGCAAACTGTGGTTGGTTTGATTATGAAGCAATCAGTACTGAAGCAGCCGAAATCGTAATAGAGTTTTTGAAACAGTCAAAAGTGCAGGTTCATGATACGGAAGCTATGGAAGATATTATTTTTGAAGAAGGAATGAACTATTTAAATGGAAATATTTCCATAGAGCAGGCGATAGAGAATATGCGGACGCGATTGCGGGAACTTCTGTAAAACGTTGACTGGAAAGAGTGAAGATTCTGTGGTAAAATGATACAGGTGAGTAAAAAGCTACCGACCAAGAAACAGAATCAGGAGGACACCATGATTTCCTTTGAAAGTGATTATATAGCAGGAGCACATGAAAAGGTGCTTCAGAGACTGATAGAGACCAATTTAGAGCCCTTAAGCGGGTATGGCAGTGACAGATACACAAGAAACGCCTGTGAGAAGATTAAGGCGGCTTGTGAGTGTGAGGATGCGGATGTTTATCTGCTAACCGGCGGTACCCAGACCAATGCCCTGATTATTTCTACCATGCTGGCGGATTATGAAGGGGTGATTGCGGCGGATACAGGCCATGTAGGCTGCCATGAGGCCGGAGCCATCGAGTATACGGGGCACAAGGTATTGCCTTTGCCCAATCATCAGGGAAAGCTGGATGCAGGCGAAGCGGAGCAGTATCTGAAGACCTTTTATGCAGACGGAAACCATGAGCATATGGTGTTCCCGGGGATGGTCTATATCTCCCATCCTACGGAGTACGGGACATTGTACAGTAAGGAAGAGTTGACTGAGCTGGCTAAGGTTTGCCGTGCCTATGAGATTCCTTTGTACATGGACGGTGCCCGTCTGGGGTATGGACTGATGAGCCCGGAAAGTGATGTGACGTTGCCGGATATTGCACGACTTACGGATGTGTTTTATATCGGCGGTACCAAGGTGGGTGCCCTTTGTGGGGAAGCAGTGGTATTTACGAAGAAGAATGCCCCCAGGCATTTCATGACATTGGTGAAGCAGCATGGTGCATTGTTAGCCAAGGGCAGGCTTTTGGGCGTGCAGTTTGATACTCTGTTTACGGATGATTTGTATTTTAAAATCAGTCAGCATGCCATCAACATGGTACAGAAGCTGAAAACCATTCTGCAGGAGGCGGACTGTACCTTTTATCTGGAATCCCCTACTAACCAACAGTTTGTGGTCATGGAGAATAGTCAGCTGGAAAAGTTTGGAAAAGAAGTGGCTTACAGCTTCTGGGAGAAGTTTGATGAGAGTCACACGGTGATTCGTCTGGCTACAAGTTGGTCCACAAAGGAAGCAGATTTGGAACATTTAAGAAAGATTTTGGAGAAGATATAATGGCGAAACAAAAAGAAACCAAAACCAATGCCATGCGTATTCTGGAGACCATGGGGATTCCCTTTGAAACCTACACCTATGAGTGTGATGAGTTTATCGACGGTATCCAGATAGCGGATATGCTGGGATTGCCCCACGATAAGGTGTTTAAGACTCTGGTGACGGTGGGAGCCAGCAAGAATTATTTTGTGTTTGTGATACCTATCGCAGAGGAGCTGGATATGAAGAAGGCTGCCCGCAGCGTGGGTGAGAAGAATGTGGCTATGATTCATGTAAAGGATATCAATCAGGTCACCGGCTATATCCGTGGCGGCTGTACCGCCATCGGTATGAAAAAACAGTATGTGACCAGAGTGGCGGAAGAAGCTATCCTGCAGGATACCATCATTGTCAGTGGCGGAAAGCTGGGCATGCAGATAGAACTGAAACCGGATCTGCTGTTGCAGGCGGCGCAGGCGGAGTACGCGGACTTGTTGAAGGAGTAATGACAGGAACGAAAGGTAACCGGAGGGCCGTCCACCCGGAGAAGGAAGAAAAAGTATGAAACGAAATGTGGATTTGTCGGAGATATCCGACGGCAAATTTTATACGGTAAATGATATGGCTAAGCTGGGCTGTCAGGACTGCGCGGGATGTTCGTCCTGTTGCAAAGGTATGGGCAGCAGTATCATTTTAGACCCCTTGGACATATTCCGAATCAGTGTAAAAACGGGCATGCCCTTTGAAGGCCTTTTACAGGCCCATATAGAACTGAATGTGGTAGATGGCATCATATTACCAAATTTAAAGCAAACAGGCCTAAATGAGGCTTGTGCGTTCTTGAATGCAGAGGGACGATGCAGTATTCATGAGGCGCGGCCCGGAATTTGCAGATTATTTCCCCTGGGAAGGTACTATGAGGACGGTGATTACAAGTATTTCCTGCAGGTGAATGAATGTCAGAAGGACAATCGTACCAAGGTGAAAATCAGCAAATGGGTGGATACTCCCGAGTATCCTAAGTATAAAACATACATACTGAAGTGGCATTACTTCCTCAATGAGGTGGAGGAAATCCTGGCCACTTCAGGGGATGAAGAATATAATAAGCAATGCTGTATGCTGATTTTGCAGGCTTTTTACATGAAGAAGTATGATGTGACGAGAGATTTTTATGAGCAATTTGAGGAAAGATACCGGGTGGTGAAGGAAGCGCTGAGCTGAGTTTCTGACGTGGTAAAAGGAGAGAGGATGATCGGAAGATTATCCTTTTTTGATGGGCGAAATGTGACACGAAAGTCACAAATAAGAAAAAGTAAAAATGTCGTTTTAGAAAAACAACGTAAAATCGGTGGTATCCAAGGAAAATGACAAGGAAACATGACGAAGTAGTCAGTTTTTGTTGACCAATGGAGTCTATGAAAACTGAAGCTTTTACCAGAAAACCGGGAGGAGTTTGAGTAAAACGAGGGGGGAAGGTTCAAAGGAGAGACGCAATCTGTCTGGGGTAAACCAATGTATCTATAAGAAATAAAAAGGGGAAAAGGTACCAGATATTTATCAATAAGTGGTACTAAAAGGTTAAATAATAAGATATAGATACAAAAAGCACTTTAAAACAGGCTAAAGATGATTGTTTTAGAAGAAAAAAGGATACTAAAGAGAGAAAAAAACCAATATAGATACGCGGGTAAGAAAATGAGAAATATCCGGTGCAAAACAGTTGATTTTGAAGATGGGCGTTGTTATACTTATAAGCGGACTTTCAGGGTCTGCAGGGCTCTGAATATTTTAGATATTTGATAAGTAAGAAGGTAACGAACATGGAACAGAAGACGCAGAATCCGCTGGGCACAGTCCCGGTCAGTAAATTGATGGTAAAGTTTGCGGTACCCAGTATCGTAGCTATGCTGGTGGGTGCCTTATATAATATCGTAGATCAGTTTTTCATCGGGCAGAAGGTGGGAACCTTGGGCAATGCAGCCACCAATATCGCATTCCCTTTATCCACCTCCTGTATTGCGCTGGCTCTGCTTTTCGGTATCGGCGGCGCCTCCTGCTTCAACCTGACATTGGGTCGGGGAGAGAATGACAAAGCGCCCTACTTTGTAGGTAATGCGTTTATCATGTTGATTATCAGCGGTTCCATGCTTTGCCTTGTGACCCAGCTGTTTTTGACCCCCATGCTGATTGCCTTTGGAGCACCGGATGACGTATTACCCTTTGCACAGTCTTATGTAAGGATTACTTCCTTCGGTTTTCCTTTTCTGCTTATGACCACCGGCGGCGGACATCTCATGCGTGCGGACGGAAGTCCCAGAATGACCATGTTCTGCAACCTGTCCGGTGCAGTCATCAATACGGTGTTAGACGCCTTCTTTGTATTGGTATTGGAGTGGGGCATGGAAGGCGCGGCATTGGCTACCGTCATCGGTCAGGTGTTTTCCGGTGTGCTGGTCATCCACTATATGTGTCATTATAAGACCGTTTCCTTAAGAAAGGAGCACTTGAGGGTACGGATGCAATACATCGGACCTATTATGTCCATCGGTATGGCATCCTTCTTCAACCAGCTGGCGATCATGCTGGTTCAGATTGTGTTGAATAATTCGCTGAAATACTACGGTTCCCTGTCTGTATATGGGGAGTCCATCCCGCTGGCCTGTGCAGGCATCGTCATGAAGGTAAGTCAGCTTTCCTTTTCTGTGGTCATCGGTATCGCACAGGGTACCCAGCCCATCGAAAGCTTCAACTACGGGGCGAAGAACTATGGAAGAGTGCGGGAGGCCTACAAGCTGGCATGTATGGCCGGAGGCGTACTGTCGTTGGTGACTTTTGCCGTATTCCAGTTGTTCCCCAGACAGATATTAGGTTTTTTCGGAGACGGCACAGAGGAATATTTTGCATTCGGCGAAAAGTATTTCAGAATATTCCTTTTCTTCACCATACTGAACTTTTTACAGCCCATCACTTCTACCTTCTTTACTTCTATCGGTAAGGCAGTGAAGGGAATCTTTTTGTCGCTGACCAGGCAGGTGCTGTTTCTCATACCGTTAGTGCTGATATTGCCCAGATTCATGGGGATCGACGGTATCGTTTATGCGGGACCCATTTCCGATGCTGTGGCGGTGCTGACTGCTGTAGGTATGGTGATGTACGAGTTTAAGGGAATGAGGAAGCTGGAGAGGGAAGCGAGTGTGAGTGCGGAGTAAACTATGAGATTTCTAAATGATGAGGACGAAAAAATTGTAAAGAATTTAATAAGGGGCAGGATGAAGGGAGGCATCATTTTTCTTCTGCTTGTTACACTTATTTTTGGATTAATGTTTTTTGCCGGTATTTTTGGCAATAGCCATTCTGAACCACCTACTGTTTTTGATTTTGTAAAACTTGGGGCGTTTGCATTGTTATTTTACTTTGTTGGAATCAAATTTCTCATTATGGATTCGTTGAAACTGTATCAACGTTTATCGGATAGTAATTACGAAATTTACATATTTGAAATTTATAGGTGCTGGCGTGAAAGGCATGGCAAAGATTCGGATTATTGGTATTTCTTCGAGGCCCTTTACCTTGGTGATGACGGATATACAAAAACAATCCGTGAAAGGATAAATTATGAGGATTATGTCCGTATTAAAGATTACAAATATGCCTATGTAATCCATTTCTATAAAGAAGATGGGAAAGTGGTGGAGTATGATAACGGTATAGTGATTGATACCACTAAGGCAGGAGACTACTTCTTTTATAAAGGGGCAAATTCTTTGTGGGATGATTGATAAGGGTTTAAAAATTTATTTAAGAAAGGAATTAAAGGCCTGCGTAGTTCGGGGCCGCTAATCCACCAAATTTCACCCAATCTCAAGATTGAGACCTGAAAATAGTACACAAAATAGTCCATAATGGGTATAACAGAAAGAATACCCGTTGTGGACTATTTTTATTGAGGAGGACAAGCCATGAAGTACATAGTAGTAGATTTTGAGATGAACCCGGTAGCCAAGGAGTACAAAGAGGAGAAACAAATCAGCAAGATGGAAATCATCGAGATAGGGGCTGTAATCATGGATGAAAGCTTCCTGATATTGGGAGAGTTCAAGACCTTGGTAAAACCTATGTTCAATAGTGAAATCTATAAAAAGTACGCGACTTTGACCGGTATCAGTACGCAGATGGTGGCCGGTGCGCCTACCTTTACGACAGCGTATGAGATGTTTGTAAATTGGTGCGAATCTTATGGGGATGAGTATGAGATATATGCATGGAGTGAAAATGATTCTCTCCAGCTTGTGGCAGAGATGGAACAGAAGAAATACAGAAACGAAGCGAAAAAAGAAATCCTGAATCATTGGTATGATTTTCAGAAGGAATACACGGAGAAGCTGGGATTGGAACGAATCATGTCTCTGGAAAAGGCACTGGATTATGCTGGGCTTAGTTTTGAAGGTCAGATGCACGATGCCTTGTGCGATGCAAGGAATACCGCAGAACTGTTTGCAATCGTAAGAAATGAAGAAAGATGTAATGTAGTATTGAAGACGGTGATGGAGGCTTTGAGACCTAAAAAGGTGGAAAGTTCGTTGGGAGATATGTTTGATTTCGGGGCGCTGATGAAGATGGTGGGGTAGGAAGAGGAAGCGAGATTAGTGACTACTAGGAAGGCGGAAGCTATTGACTGCACGTAGCGTGCAGGGGTATGGTATACGTTACTAAAAAAGTAGACAAATATTGGGTGTTTTGTAGATTTATGAAAGAAAAAGTATTATAATGGAGTAGAAAATATTACTGAATAGTTAGCCCAATCAGCTTTATGGGAAAGTGGCAGATAGATAAACAAAAAGGACGGTAGAACATATGAACAAGAAGATAAAGGCAATTAATAGAATCTGTTTGTTGACACTAGGAGCGATAGTGTGTTTTGGGGCGTGGAGAATTTGTGAAACGGAAGCATCAACGATGAATTATTATGTTTCCGGAAACAGTTATGAACTTGTAGATGGAACAGATTTTAAGGTGATAGGCTCAAGTAAGACTACTTTATGCTTTAAAGAGAAGAGTATAGGTTCGCTAACAGTGAAAGGTAATATTTCAAAGGCAACTACATATGAAGATTACGATGCTTATGGTGCCTTGGATGGGATTGCGATTAATTATTTGTATAATGGGTCCTTTCAGACCAAGGATAAAGAGGCATGGAATCTGACTACGTCTGATAGCAAAATAGTCAATGGTATAGCTCTGGATAAAAAAGTGAACAATGGCGCTTTAATTGTACAGAGTTCAACGAATGGAAAGGATTGGAGTAAGGTATATTCCGCAACCGATATTTTTGATGAAAAGAAAGGATTGGAATCATTCTATCAAATTTCGTTGGATGAAATTAAGAAGGGGACATATTATCGTGTAACTATTGCTTATAGGATGAGACAAAAGGTTGCAGAAGATAAGAATTTGGTTGGTAAATCTGATGTATATCAGTATAAGGAATTTGTAGAAAACTATGAATTTTATGTTTGTTATGGTGGCAATGCTGTAGAAATAAGAGATATTAGTACTGGTAAAGTGGCAGGGGAAACGGTAAAAAGTGCTTTTGTAGTAGATAAGCATGGAACAAATTGTTCAGTAACTGTTTCGAAAAATGGTGGGATTGCTGCATCCGTAGATTCTTTGACGACGGTGACAGAGCCCGGTAGTTATAAAATATGTATATCCAATAATTTGGAACAAACATATGAAATTAAGACGCAGATATTAGATGGGTTAGATTTGAAACAGATTTTGCCCATTGTTTATGATGGAGAAGAATCAGACAAATATGAAGCGACAAATGCTGTTGTAAGTATACCGGAGTGTAGTATGCCATCACTTACAAAGCTTAAAATCGGGTGTCAGAATAATTCTGAACTAACAACTGCTAAAATAAATGGGTATCCTGCATACGGTGTTAATGGTGATAGTGTTGCACTATTTTTACAACTTGCCGAGACATCAGATTTAAAGGAACAAGGTTGGGAATTTTATGCGGATGAGTATGGTAAAAAAGAAAATGAAAAAATAGCGGGAATTCAAACAGGAGAAGTTGCTACCGGAGCAATTTTCATTCAGCAATCATCTAATGGAATAGATTGGGAAGATGTTGACATGGGCAAATATGCACAGGGTCTTTACACTACCGATTTTTATACTCACTATGGTGATAAAGGTGATGTTAATATATATATTCCCGGAAAAACGGAATTGAATAAGGGTATCTATTTAAGAATTGGGTATGCGTATAGGCTAAAAAAAGAAGGTGAGAAGTCATATAACAGATATCTGGAAATGTATGAATTTTATTTATGCAACAACAATCTTGGTGGAATAACATTTCGAAATCTCACATTAGATGATAATTTGGAAACTGTTTTGGGAGATGCAAGCGAAACACAAATAGAGATGTTTAGGCATACTCACACTATAGAAAACGGACATGGAACAGTGACAGGATTTTTACTTGATATGAATAATATTGATACCATAAAGTGTTCTGTTAAAAGAGATGGCTCTGACGTGGCAATTCCTTCTAATGGTAGATTTACAGTAACAGGAAGATATGATATTTCCTTAGAGAGTGTGTTGGGTGACAAGAGAGATATAGCGCTTTACATTGACGGAAATACTCCGGAAGAGGCTTTGAAAGTCTATTTTGGAGAATCATTCATCCGCGGAAAAAGGATATATGCGGAGGATGCCATTCCGGTATTTGAAAGCGGTAATGTTACATACCATTTGGAGAAAGTAAGTGATAGTTATTTGCCGGTTTACGGAACGATATCGCATTCAAAAAACGGTGTCGTGGTAGAGCTGGAGCCGTCAAGAGAAGAACGAACAGGAGAATTGACAGAACCGGGAATATATTCGGCTGTATTCCGAACAGGAGAAAGAATAGATGGTGAGTTGAGTGGAGATGTCAGAGTATTTACTTTTAATTTCCGAATCGTTGAGAATGGGACTGCACCGGGACCTATAGTGAATCAAAAGAATCTGGAAGCATATGCTAAAACTTGTGTAAGTGACGCGTATCCGGTGTACTACGGTTAAGCTTATGAAAGTCAGAATAAGGGACAAATTGTAAGCGTAAGTAAGACATATGAATTGGCATATAATAGTGCGCTGAAATTTCAAAACGGATTAGTAGAAAAGCAGGATGATGGAACATATCTTTATGATAGTCCGCATATAGACGGAAATATTAAGGACATATATGTTTCTATTGATGAACTAAATAGAGACATGGAGTATACAGCGAGTAGAGATGTGCAACCGTTTTATTTTGATATTACGCAGAAACGTACTTGTCAGACCTTAAAAGAGGGAATTCTGGAAACGGTAATAGAAAAATACAAGAGCCCAAGATTTGTGGAATTGTGTGACAGTATAGTGATATTTGAAGACGGGCAGAAAGAAATGTTGACAAATTTAGATGCGCTTCCGTTTATCAGTAAGAAACCATATTATTACGTATATCCGTCAGTAAATGGAGTGAGCAGCTATAAACAGGAAGGTTTTGTTGACTTTGAATTCATTAAGGATGTTAATGGATATGATTCTGCATCTGTAAAGATTACAGATTGTAATGGTAAAGTTTATGATATTGAGTATAACAAGGGCGTAGGAGAACAACTTGACAGTGCTGATTGTCCCAGCGGAATTGTTACCATTACAGAGACAACTGTATATGGAGATGAAGCCAGTTATCAAGCGGTATACATTCGTAAGGGAGATAATACAGCTACAGCTACTGTCTCATATTACGAAGATGATACATTAGAAAAAAACACTCTGAGCAAGGAAGACAACGGTTGTTTGATTACCGCAGATTATTTTATTCTGGAGAATGTTGTAGACGATTTGGATCCGTATTCTCTAGTAAGAGTAACGAAAGACGGGAAGGACAATTATTTTGAGTGTATAGATACATTATCGAGGATGGCTTGGGTAGAACCGGGACTTTATCAGGTGCGGATAGTGAATCGTTTAGGTGGAGTTTTTGTCTTTGATGTGGAGGTCAGTGGATGCGAATCCACATTGGTTGTTCTTGGAGGTGAAGGAACTGAAACAGTAGCTCCTATCATGGCACCGAGAGGGATGAGAATTGTGGATTTACCCGAACTGTCTTTGTATGGATATGATTTGGTTGGATATGAAGATGAAAAGGGGACAGTACATACAGAACACGTTACGGTGGAGAATGACCAAAAGCTATATGAACTGGATGCGGTGTGGAAACCCAAAACTGTAAAGATAGAATTCCAAAAGCAAGATGGAACTATAATCGAAACACAAAGCCATGAGTATGGAACTGAAGTTCCCTTAGATTCGGAACATGAATGGTATAGAAATGATGCCTTGATAGAAGGAGAAAAGCTTGTGGTTGATTCGGAAAGTAAGATTGTGTTGGTATGCAAAGATGATGAAGGAAAGTCAGAAGTCAAAGAAAGCGAGATGAGTACTACACAAAATACAATAATTCCGGAAGAAACAGAAACAAAAAATACAGGAATATGGATCGCGTTAGGAATATTCGGAATAGTAGGGTTTGGCGGCTTCATTGCAGTGCTCTGTTATAAATGCAAAAGGAAAAACAGGAAAGCTAAAACAGAAGAATAGGATTGCAGGAGGAAGAACTGTGATTATTAAGAACAAATTGTTAAGACGATTTACGTCATTATTGGTTTCGATGACATTAGTTGTATCATTGCTCAGTGGTTGTTCACTGAAAAAAGCGGATAACGCATTATCTGAGCAGGATATAGACAAAATTGTAGAGACTGTCAGTGATGAGATTATATCAAACTTATATGAGAAGACAAAGGAAGATGCTGATTCAATTCTTGAGGACACGACAGAAGCTTTGCTTCTATCTAGTAACTGGGAAGATTATGTGGGCGATATAGAAACCTTCATATATGGCTTGTTGATTGAAAAGTTAGGATATAAATATGATGTTTTTCCGGCTTATACAATAACGTCGGATGGAACGGAGATTTATGGAATTGCATACTCAGATTATTCACAGGGGTATCTTAATGAAGATGACTCTAAATGTTTCTTTTCAGCTGGTATGCTATTTTATGGAGAGGAACCGATACTGTCAGATGAAGAGTTTGATAATGGATTGGAAGTTATTAATTTGGATTACAGGGATGAGGAGACTTCTTTTCTGTTAGAATATATCAGCACACCATTTGCAGAACATTGTGTCGTTTATGACAAATATGTTCTGTATGGGGTGGATGAAAATGGCCAGATTTATTATGATGCTAAGGATTATGCAAGAGATGAAGTGGATGAATCCCTGGGATCATTGTATTCTTATGATGAAGCAAAGAGCCTCATTAATCTGGATTTTGGAGAATATGTATATATCTCTGGAGAAAGTCTTTATGCCGAATTGGATTACAAGGCATTAGAGGAAGAAGTAAATAATATCATTAATTCACAAAACGAAAATTTTACATTATCTCAGATTGAAACATATGCATACCAGTCTCAGGAAAGTATTGCTAATTATCTATTGTCGTTACAAGAAGAGACGTTTATGGGATATGATGTAGATGATTTGGTTGCGGCGTCTAGAGAATTGGATCCAATGGAATGCTATCGTCTTACAGAAGATGGTGTGATGGTGGTGGAAGTGCAGGAGGTTCTCGATGCGGATGCAGATACCTTGGCAAAGTGGTTGGTTGGAGTAGGATGTGCGGTAACTGTAATAGTTGGTTTGGTTGGTTCTACAGCTTCATTAGCATGTCCAGCTTTGTCTGCCTGCTGCGGGGCTATAACAGGTACTGCGATAGAGATATTTATGCAAGTAATGATTGAAGGGAAAACATTTGGTTCTATTTCTTGGAATGAAGTTATTATTGCTACTGCTACAGGAGCCATAGCAGGGTTGGTTGGCCCTTATGTTTCAACGATTGCTAAGGGAAATTCAAGGTTTTTGGTTGATACGGCTATTGATGTAATACTAGGAGGAGTAGAACAGGCAACTATTGGTTGGTTGAACGGAGCTAGTGGGCAAGAATTAATAAAGTCTACAGGATATGGGGTTTCGTTAGGTATTTTTTTTAGTGCGGGCTTTAAGTATGCCGGAAAGGTATTAGATAATACTATTAAAAAGATTACGCCGGTTCTGAGTAAGATGGAAAAGAAGATTTTACTGAATCTTTCAAGCAGAGTGAGTAAAAAGGGAAATGTTGTACTTAAGCCATTACAAAAGACTAAAGATAAATTATTATCCAAACAAAGCGAATATTTTGCAAATAGAATAACAAAAAAACAATTGACAAGACTGTCCGAGGAAGGAAATGAAGAGTTGTTTCAAAATTCCTTTGAAAGTTTGAAAGTGAATAATATAGTAGACTTGGATGGAAACAGTATTACAAAGTCTTCTTTGATAGATTTGTTTAAGAAATCAAAGAATGGTCAGGTAGTGGCACGGTATAAAATGGATGAAGATATGGTTGATATTGTTAAGCAAAACGGAATTTTAGGCATTTATTACGACAAGAATAAATATCAGTCAGTAATTTTAGAAAATGGAATAGGATCCAATAGAGATAATAATCTGAAAGCAGCATCTGAAATGTTGTCAAAGAAATGGAAGAAAAATCCAAGTCTTGTTCCGGAATCGATAAAGGAAATGTTGGGTGATTCTGGTTTAAATATTAGTAAGTCAGATTTAAAAAGAATAATTGAAAAAAGTGATTGGGTCCTCCATGAGAATATAGATTTGAAAACTGTAACACTTGTTCCTAAAACACTCCACAATAAAAGTGGTGAATTGGGAATTGGTCATATGGGAGGGGTGGCCTTGGCGAAGCATTTAAAATCACATATGGGTACAGAATATTTCGATAAGTTTGTATATGCCTTATCAAGTAATGCCCCCGTTGTTGGTTACGAATGATAAAAAGGAGGAAATATGCTGTATACAAGACCTATACGAAAGTATAAGAAAGTAATGAGGAAGTTAAGAGAAAAACAAGATGGGCTAATGGATAAGTATTATACATATATGGAGAAATATGGTTGCGAAACTTGTACAAAGTATTATTGTGGATGTATAAACAAATATGCAGAGAGATTCTGTAATTGTGCTGATTGTTGTTTTTTTCATGATGTTTCAAGCTTGTGTTATGCAATAGATGATGTATGTGGCAGAATTGATAAATTAATAGAAGGTGAATATGCAAAATGTGTATTTGAATATGGAAGCATCAAAAAAAAGGTACTAATTAACAGTGAGAATGGAGAAGAATGTGCATGGGAAGAAGTGTTTGGAAAGAAGTTTGATGATGTTTCATGTTCATTACGTCGTGCCTTAGTAGGTTTAGTCGAAGGTTATGGGAGATTTAGAATCAAATGATTACTAGAGTGAGTGGGTTGAAGCATATATCTATCATAGTTCTATGTTGAGAAATAAGAGTTTTTTATATGTTTGATGAAGTGATTACAAAAAAGTACGGTTTCTCCCATTGTACAACAATGGATAGTTTACTAGAAGAGGCAGAAAGATAATAACAGGAGATCATCAATGAAAAATACAGAAACTAATATTACATACGAATTGGATAAATGGGACATTATGCTCTCCTTATCGAGCGGTGCTTTGGCAGGTACTATTGATATGTTTTTTATTAAAGATATATCGTGGGAAAAAGCACGTGAATGGAATGGCAATGATGTTAAGCAGATTCTGATTAATATTGCTAAAAAGAACGGTTATGAGGGCGAAGATTTGACAGAGGCAATACACTTTCTGGAGGGAAAATATTCGTCATATATAGGCCTTTTTTTCTCACTTTTGACTCAATTTAATGGCTATGTTTACAAGACGGATTCTGAAGGGAATGTTACATCATATAAGATAACGGACGAGTCTTGTCTTGGAAAGGATATTCCACAAAAAATATATTTGGGTATTGTATCATGGATATTTGAAACCATTAGTAAAAATGCAGAATCAAATGCAGAAACTGACAATGAAAAATATGGAAAAGGAATCAAGTTGCCCAAATGGATTAAACTGTTTGTGGACGAGATGTCCGTAGTGCCGGAACTGGATAAAATGGTAGAAGGTGAAGGTACGACATTCAATTTTGCAGAAAAGTGTACTGAATTGATTAATGAAGCATTGTTGGGTAAACAAGAGGAAAACAGTACATCTGAGGAGGGCGATGAGCAGGGATTTGATTTGAACGTGATACGCGGCGTTGCTCATGAAGCCATAATAGGTAAGCAGTACCTTCCGATAGTTATGAATGAAATGATTGTAAGAGGATTCTATACGGTCAGAGCGTTTATGAAGCAGATTGAAGAAAAGAATATTACCAATATTGAAGATCTTGACAAGGTGGATATCCGTGCGGTGCTTCCGATTGCGGATAAACGACTTACACGTATGATTACATTATCATCAGTTATGTTTTCAGTTGTGGATATCTCCGGTGCGGCTGTGAAAGCGGTTGTTAAGAGCGGAAATAAGAAGGATGGCTTTGTTACTGAATTTATTCAGGGAATCAATTATTTGGGCTTGGGACGTCTGATGTTAGCGGTATCAGCAGATATGGAAATGGGTGTACAGGAATTATCTGAGAAATTAGTCAGTATGGTAAAAACAGGAAAGGAACAAATCACAGCCAGAGTTGCAGAGTTGACCAAACTCGGCTCCCCCGCAGGTTTCGTTACTGCAGCAATTGGTGTATATCAGGAAATCAAGGATGCTTTAACGGAACTTGATATCGCTAAAGAGACCCGTGTCAAGGTCGAACAGTCTTGTGAGGAATCCATTGCACTTATGTCAGAGTATTATGAGCAGATGAATACTTTGGTTGAAGAGTATTTGGTTTCACATATGGAGGCCTTTGCAAGTGGGTTTGAAAAAATGGACAAGGCTATAGCGGCGAACGATATTAACGGATTTATTGCAGGCAATAATGTAATTCAGGATTTCCTAGGTTATAAGCCGCAGTTTAGAAATCAGGATGAGTTTGACGAACTGATGCTTTCTGAGGAAAGCTTGAAATTTTAGCAGGAGGTGTTGAAGGGTGAAATACATTGTTGATACAAAGAGTGCATTGAAGGTTTTGTATTACTTCATGGCCGTTGACGAGATCGTTGCCGAGGATGAAATACAGAAGTTTCATGAGGTGGCGGCCGAATTATGTTCAGAAAACTGTGCGGATACAGTGTCGCAAGTGGTTAAGGAATGTGGTGAGAAACTGGAGAGCATGGCCGATGATGAAGAACAATACGATTTGATTTCAGAGGAAATAGATGGTGTTTTGCATGGCGTTGAAGATGGATTGTCAGAGGGTGTAGTAAGAAGATTGCTATTATGGGATTTATATGCGATGGCTTTTTCTGATACGGATTTACATACCAATGAAAAACGAATGATAGCACATATAGCGCGACTGTTGGAGATTGAGAAAAGTGTAATGTTGGAGATGGAACAGCTATTTGCTACGGCAGTGGCTATTGTGAAGGAAGAGGAAGAGCTTAAGCAATCAAACAAGCCCTATGTGGAGATACATCCTTTGGTGGAGGAGATTGAGAAGCGTAAGAGTGTAGTGTTAAAGGCGGCCAGACTGCTTATAGAGGATGATTTCATAGAACCGATTAACCAAAAGCAGAAAACGAATCCTTTTGCAGCAGGACAAAGGTTCGGCAAATCTATTGTACCGAAAGCTGCGCAAGCAGGAGGCATTGCGAGAAAGTCCATCAAAGAAGCATCCGGAGTGGTAGGCAGTGCTGCAGTAAAAGGTGTGAAGGGTATTGTATCCGGGACAGGAAAGATGCTGGATAAATTGAAAAAGACAGAGATTAAGCTTCCGGCGATGTACAAGAAGATAGTGGACATATTCCCGCCGGAGATGGGATTGCCGAAAGATGCCTTTGGTTATGAAATGGCAGAGGAAGGATCAAGTGCACTATTAATATGCTTTAATGTGGACAAAGAATCCGCCATGCCCTTTGACGATGCGAGTGCAATTATTGCAATTCAGCGTGAGGCGATGCAGGAGTATGAGGGTTTGATTGAGGCAGAGACCGGTGTTACTAAGAACGGAAATAAGTACGCTTATATTATTTTGAAACATCGAATGACACGGGAAGATGGTACATTTTTCGGTGTAGAATATACCTGCAATATCAATGTACAATTAGGCACGGAGATTAAGTTTATAAATGCTTCCTTTGTAGAGAATGGAGTAACCGGAATTAGAGACAGCGTGGTGCTGGAACAATTGAGACGAAATGAAACGGTTGGCGCTGATATGGTCGGCTGGCAAAGGGATCCATATGACGCAGAGTACAGATATGGTTTTTTGATGAATCTTTCAGAACAGGCTTGTTATGATGAGATGTTTCCAAATCATCCGCTGACAGAAGCGAGACGTTTGATAGAGTTCATCAAAGGAACCAGTTAAGGGAGGTGACACCATGCCGATACCATTTTTGTTTATAGGAATAGCAGCAGTGTCCGGGGCAACCGGTTTGGGAGCTACTGCGAAAGCGGGAGTTGACTATTCAAAAGCTAAAAATCTTAATAATGTTGCTAACAGCAGGATTGAAAATGCAGTAGCCCGCTTGGATATATTAAGAAAGCAGTGCGGAGATTCGTTGAATGACTTGGGAGAAGCCAAGTTGTTCATTTTGAATCATAGTATTAACAATTTTTTGAGAGAATTTGGTAAGATTAAAAATGTTGATTTTACTGAATCCGAAGGAATTATGGAAATAAAGAAATTAAGAATAGACCAGAAGGAATTTGCCGAATTGGCTGAGATGACAAAGTTTTCGTTATCCCTTGTGCAGGGAGGTGCACTAGGTGCCACAGGTGGAGCGCTAGCAGCTTTCGGAGCATATAGTGCGGCAACCACCTTTGCAACGGCATCGACAGGGACTGCAATTGCTTCTTTGAGCGGAGCGGCGGCATCCAATGCCACATTGGCATTTTTCGGTGGTGGCTCACTGGCCACCGGAGGACTGGGCATGGCTGGAGGCACGGCGGTGCTTGGTGGTTTGGTTGCAGGTCCTGCATTGTTGGTAATGGGTATTCTAACAAGTGCGAAAGCCGGCAAGAATTTGCAGGAAGCTTATGCGAATGTGGCAAAAGCGGAAGAGACCTGTGCAGAGCTTGAGATTGGAGCACAACAGTGTATTGCAATCCGCAGAAGATGCTATATGTATTACAATCTGTTGGCAAGACTGGATTCTTATTTGTATTCGTTACAGAACAGGATGGAAGAGATCATTGTCGAAGAAGGTACAAATTATGCTACATATAAAACAGAAAGTAAAAAGAGTATTGTAGCGATTGTATCTGTGGTCGGTTCCATAAAAGCTGTGCTGGATACTACCATCCTGACAGAGGAGGGAGCCTTGACAGAAGAATCCCAGAAAGTATTGGAGCAGTTAAGTAATAATTAGTTCTATAAGTTCACGCGAAAAAAACACTTCCTATTATGTCGGAAGTGTTTTTTTGATGCCCGAAAATTCTTATTGACTGCACGTTACGTGCAATTTTAGGCTAAAAAAGGGAGGTAGGAACGTGAGTACTATGACATTACGGGAAGTCTGTGAGGAGACGAAGGTTTCCAGGCGGGCGATACAGGGATACGAGCTGGCGGGGCTTGTGGCGGCCACTGCCAGAAATGACAGGGGATACCTGCTGTATGACGAGGCGTCCAGATGCAGGATACAGCAGATTAAGCTGTTTCAGGAGTTGGGATTCTCGGTGAAGGAGATAGCAGGGATTATAGATGCACCCAGGGCGGATTTGAAAGAAGCGTTGGAGGCGAAGATTAGTGCCTTGCAGGAAAAGGGCGAACGGATAGAAGTATTGATTGATAAGGCCAGAAGGTTGATAGAACAGCTTTAAGCAGGCACAGAAAGGCATTTCCGACAAGAAATGTAAGAAGGACGGAGGAGAAATGTATGGAAGAGATGAAGAAGCTTTCGCTGGTATGCGAGCAATGTGGTGGAGTGTTACAGGTGGATGATGGCAAGGAAGTGGTGGCATGCCCCTACTGTGGCAGTAAGACACTTATTCTGGAGAGTGATGATGTGACCAAAGAAAGGATTCGCACCACGGCACAGAAGGAAGTGGAAATAGAAAAAATCAAGGCTGATGACAGAGAGAGGCAAAGGCTTTTGGAGAAGGAAGAAAAGCAGGAAAGGGAGCAACAGGCGAAAGAATTTAAGAAGAGCAAGTGGTTTAAATTGCTGATTGTAGCCTTTCTGCTGGCGACCCTTTGTGCCTATTACTGCTTTTCCAAGGGAAGGACTCTGGCCGGTATCCTGGCAGTACTGCAGGCAGGATGCTTTGGTGTGGCCTGGTCCATGGGGATGCAGATTTTGAAGGAAAAAAAGCGATTTATGCATATCCTGATTGCACTGATAGGTTTCGTTCTTATCGTGCCCACTTTCCGGGCGTGCAGTGCGGCAAAGGATCAGAAGGATGTAAAGGAAGTGAAGTGGAGTATCATCGTCTTGGGAGAGGAGATACCCGAGCCTGATTCCAAGAAACTGGAAATACATATCAATACTTCTGAGGAGCTATGGATTGATGTGGTGGATACCGACGAAGAGGCTTATTACGAGTACATAGAAGCCTGCAAGGAGGCCGGATATACAGTGGCTCCTGAAGAGAACTCCATAGGTTATGAGGCTTATACTGCGGAAGGGTATCACCTGCGATTGGGCAAGAACAGTTCTGAGGAAGAAATGAGTATTCATCTGGAGGCACCTACGGTGGCAGAGGATTTGCAATGGGAGAAGCATGATATTTCCAAGCTGCTTCCCGCACCGAAATCCACTATGGGAGCGTTTGAACAGGAAGCTACTCATCGTGTGGCAGTCATTGTAAGTGAGACCTCAGAAGAGGATTTTGAAGCCTACAAGCAGGAGTGTATCCAAAGGAGATTTGAGGCAGATGCAACGATTCTGAATGATAGTTATTCCGCTTATGATATCGAGGGCCATAAGGTGGGCTTGTACTATACCAAGGGCAACTCTCAGATGCGTATTGTGCTGGAGTATCCGGAAGAGACAAAGGATTTGCAGGAGACTTCCCCCTCCGGCGAAGAGGACGATAGCGATAAGACCGTGGTGGCAGAACCTAAGGTGACGGAACTACCGGTATCCATCGATAGCTCGGCTGTAGATGATAACTTTATCGACCCGGAGTTCAAGGAAATGATGGATGAATTTGAGGCCTTTTTTGATGAATATATAGAATTAAGCAATAAGTTGAGTAAGGCTGAGGGCATGGAAGCATTGGAGCTGATGACCGCATATAGCGAGTATATGGAACAGTATGCTGTTACTATGGAGAAGATGGAATCTATCGACCAGGACGAATTGACTACGGCAGAAGCCCTGTATTATGCAGAGGTGACGGGACGTATTTATCTGAAGCTGGCGAAGATAGAGTAGAATGACAGCTACGGAAAAAAGAAGTATAATCGTCCATAAATTAATTTATAAGAACATTGACAAAACAAGAATATCGTCTTAAAATAAAAACATAAAGAGGTACTACCGATAGCAAACGGTTCGCCTCAATTATAAGTACTTATCAAAAAAGCAACCTATTCCTTTGGCGAGGGGCGGTTGCTTTTTTGATATTTAGATATCCCTACTTCTCCATCAACCCCTTGCACTTTTCAGCCTGTCTCATGGGGAATCTGACACCCACATCATCCTCCCATTCTTCGAAGATGTGCACCAATCTCATCCATGCTTCGTAGGCTTTGGCGAAGTTGCCCTGTTCTTCATGGCACCATGCGATGGAGAATAAGGATTCCAGCATTTCGGGATCCAGCTCATAATGCTTTTCCCAGTACAGGAAGGCTTCTTCATATTTTTTCAGCTCCTTGCAGGTGTCACCGGCAATGCTGTAAATGTAGGATTCCTCCGGATACTTGGCCATGATATCCTTGGACACCCGGTAGCATTCTTCATACTGCTTTGCCCAGTAATAGGCAACTGCCAGACAATTCCACTCGTTCACATTCTCCGGGTTTTCTTTCACCGCCTGTAGTTGCTCTTCTATGCACTGCTGACCCTGGCCCAATTCCCCGGCTCTGAACCACACCTTAAAAATTTTGTTTTTGTAATAGAACTTAGGGTCATCTTCTTTGCACAGTTCCATGGCTTTGTCCACGCTTTCTAAGGTTTTGTTTCTGCTAATTTGGAACATTCTCATATGCAGCCAAGCATTGGAGTGATAATCCTCAGCAACAAGAGGACCTTCCTTTTCCAGCCGTTCGTACTCTGCCACAGCAGCCATAAAATCATCATAGCGATAAGCATCTCCAAATTCTGCTACCAGGCGGTAGAACAGTTTTCCGTGTTCCTGCAGATTCACCCGAAACAAATCGTCTACCAGCACATCGTAGAGTCGGGCAATCTCCGGCAGCAGTAGGATATCCGGGAAGGTAGCGTTTGTTTCCCAACGGGACACGGACTGGGCACTGACGCCCAACTTTTCTGCCACCTGTTCCTGGGTCATCTGCTTATCCAGTCGCAGCTTTCTTAAATTCTTTGAAAATGTATCATTCATAGGTATTATCCTTTTCATATCATAGATTCAAGTTTTTTAAGCGCGCTTCGTAACTTCATGCCTTTAGTATAGCGGGGAAGAATGCAAAAATCCATATCACATTTTAAGTGAGGACTCTTGGTTTCTGAGAGTTGGAGATTTATGCAAGTACTTAGACTTCCCCATTGACATATCTTTCTTTTTATATTACAATAAATTTGTTCAATGCCGAACAGTTCAAAGCAAAACAGTCAAAATGTGAACAGTTCGCGTCGAAACAGTCCAAAGACAAACAGTTCAAAGGTAAACTATTCCAAAGGAGGTACCAAATGCAGGAATTGGATAATAAAGTCGGCTATATGATTCATAAAGTGGATATGGGAGTGAAGAAGATTCTGGATGCTACTTTGAAGGCTGCGGGTTACGATGAAGCTACCCTGATGCATGGGTGGATTCTGAAGTATTTACATGACAACGGTTCCAAAGAAATCTACCAGAGAGATATCGAGAAGCAGTTTGGTATCGGCCGTTCCACGGTGACCACCATTATCCAGTTGATGGAGAAGAGGGATCTGATACGCAGGGAGGCGGTAGAGGCCGACGCCCGGTTGAAGAAGGTGATTCTTACCGAGAAGGGGAAGGAGTACCATGATTTGGTAGGGGCTACCATTAATGATATCCATAGGAAGGTAATGCAGGGTATCTCTGATGAAGAGAAGCAGTTTTTCCTGGGTACCTTTGAAAAAATCGAGGAGAATCTGCGGACCGCAAAGAAAGAAATCGCAGAGCTGAATTCATAAATTATTTTATTAACATAAACTAGGAGGAGTAAGATGTTTAAGACGTTACTAAAACAAGTGAAGCAGTACAAATGGGTAGCCATCGCCACCCCGCTTTGTATGCTTTTAGAGGTGTTGATGGAGACCATGATTCCTTTTCTGATGGCGTCCATCATTGATAAGGGTGTAAATGCCGGAGATATGGGACACATCATTAAGATAGGTATCCTGATGATTGGTACCGCACTCATTGGTCTGGTGGGCGGTCTTTTAGGAGGCTGCTTTGGTGCTAAGGCATCCACCGGCTTTGCAAGGAATCTGCGTGAGGCTATGTATAATCATATCCAGACCTTTTCTTTTGCCAATATCGATAAGTTCAGTACCGCAGGTCTGATTACCCGTATGACGACGGATGTAAACAGTCTGCAGATGTCCTTTCAGATGTGTCTGCGTATGGCCATGAGAGCACCTGCCAGTATGATTTGTGCCCTGGTGATGGCTTTCACCATCAACGCGAAGCTTTCCATGATATATCTGGTGGCAGTAGCCTTTTTGGGCGTGGTGCTGTTCTTCCTGATTCGTAAGGGTAGCGGGCTGTTCCGTGCCGCTTTCCCCAAGTATGATGAGCTGAATGCTTCCGTACAGGAGAATGTATCCGCCATCCGTGTAGTAAAAGCCTTTGTTCGTGAGGAAGAGGAAACCAGGAAGTTTAAAAAAGCCAGCAACAATATTTATAAAGTTTTCTCAAAAGCAGAAAAGTATATGATTTTAAACGGTCCTTTGATGCAGATGACCGTATACACCTGTATCATTTTAATCAGCTGGTTTGGTGCCAAGATGATTGTAGGTACTGAGTTAACCACCGGTGAATTGATGAGCTTATTGGCTTATTGTATGAATATCCTGATGAACCTGATGATGCTTTCCATGCTCTTTATCATGCTTTCCATGAGTTTAGCAAGTGCGGAGCGTGTCAGCGAAGTGTTGAATGAAACCAGCAGCCTGCAGAATCCTGAGAATCCTATTATGGAGGTAAAGGACGGCAGCATCGTATTTAAGAATGTGGACTTCGGCTACAACACTACCAGTGAAAAGCCGGTGCTTCGAGATATCAATCTGGAGATTAAGGCGGGTGAAACCATCGGTATCATGGGTGGTACCGGTACCGGTAAGACCAGTTTGATCAACTTAATCAGCCGTCTTTATGATGTCACCGACGGTGAGGTACTGGTAGGCGGTCACAATGTAAAAGAGTACGATATGGAAGCACTTCGTGAACAGGTGGCGGTGGTACTGCAGAAGAATGTATTATTCTCCGGTACCATATACGAGAACCTGCGCTGGGGTAACAGCGAGGCTACGGATGAGGAGTGTAAGCATGCCTGCAAACTGGCCTGTGCCGACGAATTTATAGAGCGTTTTACGGATAAATACGATACTTACATAGAGCAGGGTGGTACTAACGTATCCGGCGGACAGAAGCAGAGACTTTGTATCGCCAGAGCCCTACTTAAGAAGCCCAAGGTGCTCATCTTAGATGACAGTACCAGTGCGGTGGATACCGCTACCGATGCGAAGATCAGGAAGGCATTCCGTGAGGATTTGCCGGGTATTACCAAGCTGATTATCGCTCAGCGTATTTCCAGTATTCAGGATGCGGACCGCATCATTGTTATGGATGACGGCGAAATCAATGGTTTCGGTACCCATGAGGAGCTTTTGGAGACCAATGCCATCTATCGTGAGGTTTACGAATCTCAGACCGGCGGCAGTGGTGACTTTGACGAGAAGGAGGCGGATTAAGTATGGCTGAAGCAAGACCTGCAGCAAGACCTATGGGACCTATGCGTGGCCCGGGCGGTCCGGGAGCCCGGGGCATGAGAGGACCCAGACCCAAGATTAAAAATCCCGGCAAACTCTTTATGAGAGTGATGAAATATGTATTCAGAGATTATGCGATTCCTTATATCATCGTAATTGCATGTATTTTCATCGGTGTATTTGCAAGTATTCAGGGTACTTTATTTACCAAGACCTTGATTGATGAGTATATTACTCCCTTTTTGCTGACACCGACACCGGATTTTACCCCTTTGGCTAAGGCTATTGGAAGAGTGGCTATATTCTATGCCATCGGTATCATATCCGGCTACACCCAGAACCGTATTATGATCAATGTTACCCAGGGAGTACTCCGAAACTTACGTGATGAGCTTTTCGAACATATGGAGAAGCTGCCCATTAAGTACTTCGATACCCACGCACACGGCGATATCATGTCCGTATATACCAACGATATTGATACCATGCGTCAGCTCATCAGCCAGAGTATCCCTCAGATGGTTAACAGTGTGGTGACGGTAGTCAGCGTGTTTATCAGTATGGTAATTTTGAATGTTCCTTTGACTATTTTGACCTTAGTTATGGTAGCTGTGATGATGTTCTGTGCTTCCAAGACTGCCGGCAACAGTGGTAAGTATTTCTTGGAGCAGCAGAAGAATTTAGGTACTGTAAACGGCTTCATCGAGGAAATGATCGAAGGACAGAAGGTAGTAAAGGTATTCTGCCACGAAGAAGAGAATATGACTCAGTTTAAGGAATTAAATGATAACCTCTTTGTCAGTGCGAATAAGGCACATACCTATGCCAATATTTTAGGACCTATCAATGCCCAGCTGGGTAATGTGAGCTATGTGCTCTGTGCCATTGCCGGCGGTGCACTGGCACTTAGCGGTATCAGCGGATTGACTCTGGGCGGCCTTGCCAGCTTCTTAACCTTTAACAAGAGCTTTAATATGCCCATCAACCAGGTGACCCAGCAGCTCAACTCCATCATCATGGCACTGGCCGGTGCGGAGAGATATTTTAATCTGCTGGATGCTGAGGTGGAGACCGATGAGGGCTATGTGACTTTAGTAAATGCCAGGGAAGAAAACGGTAAGCTGGTAGAATGTGAAGAACGTACCGGACGTTGGGCATGGAAGCATACCCATCAGGCAGACGGTAGTGTGGATTATGTGGAATTAAAGGGCGAAGTGGTGTTTGATTTCGTGGATTTCGGGTATACTGATGAAAAGATGGTACTTCACGATATTGAACTTTATGCGAAGCCGGGACAGAAGATTGCCTTTGTAGGCTCCACCGGTGCCGGTAAAACCACCATTACCAACCTGATTAACCGTTTCTACGATATTCAGGATGGTAAGATTCGTTACGACGGAATCAATGTAAACAAAATAAAAAAATCGGATTTACGACGCTCTCTGGGTATGGTACTTCAGGAGACACATCTCTTTACCGGTACCGTAGCGGACAATATCCGTTTCGGTAAGCTGGATGCCACAGATGAGGAAGTGGTGGCAGCAGCAAAGCTGGCTAATGCGGATTCATTTATCGCCAGACTGCCTCAGGGATATGATACCATGCTGGTTGGCGACGGAGCCAACTTAAGTCAGGGCCAGCGCCAGCTTTTGGCCATTGCCCGTGCGGCTATCGCAGACCCGCCGGTACTGATTTTGGATGAAGCGACCAGCTCTATCGATACCAGAACCGAGCGTATTATTCAGGAAAGTATGGACCGACTGATGCATGGCAGAACCACCTTTGTTATTGCACACAGATTGTCCACCGTTAAGAATTCCGACTGTATCATGGTTTTAGAGCAGGGAAGAATAATCGAAAGAGGTACCCACGAACAATTGTTAGAAGAAAAGGGTAAATATTATCAGCTGTACACAGGTAATGCCATCGGGGCATAATGTTTAAGCTGAAATTGGTGAGAGAATGACACTTATTTTACTTTTTGTTGGTTTTATCCTAGTTGCTTTGCTGGTTTTGTATGGGATGTTTTATATCATCTTTCGCAGAAACGGGTCCACCAATAAGGACGACCGTGTTACACCGAAGGGAGAACAATACGAGATTCATGCAGAAGTAATACGGCGGGCAGTAAACCGGGTACTGCCCGTCCCCTTTGAGGAGGTATCCATCACCTCCCGGGATGGATTGAAGCTGTACGGCCGGTACTATCATCATAAGGACGATGCCCCTTTAGGCATTTTCTTTCACGGCTATCGAAGCGGTCCCATACTGGATGGCAACGGAGGGTATCTGATTTGTGAAAGACGGGGCTACAATGTGCTGATTGTCACCCAGCGTGCCCATGGAAAGAGCGAGGGAAATGTGATGACCTTTGGTATCAGGGAACGGTTGGATTGCCTGGACTGGATTACTTACGCCAATGAACGGTTTGGTACTAAAATCCCTATTATCCTTATGGGGATGTCCATGGGAGCGGCTACGGTACTGATGGCAGCAGGCGAAGAATTGCCGGAGAATGTGAAAGGTGTGATTGCAGACAGTCCTTTTACCGCACCGGGAGATATCATCCGGACGGTGATGAAGGATTACAAACTGCCGGTGAGACTTATGTATCCGCTGGCGCGACTGAGTGCCCGGATATTCGGAGGTTTTGACCTGGAGGAAACCAGTGCCAGGGAGGCAGTGAAAAAGAGTAAGATTCCTATCCTCTTTATCCACGGGGATGATGACCGCTTCGTACCCTGTCAAATGAGCCGGGAATGCTACGAAGGATGCGGCAGCAACAAGCGTATTCTGACAGTGGAAGGTGCCGGACATGGCTTAAGCCACTGCGTGGACGCTGTAAGGTATGAAGCTTGCGTGGATGAATTTTTGGATGAAGTAGTGGGTGTGTAATAGAGAATAAAAGGTGTAGAGTCTTGAAAATTTAATGAGACTTTACACCTTTGTTACTGTTACTTAATGATTGTGGTATTTTTCTTCGAGTTTGCTGATGTCGGTGAACCCGCAGGCGTGTAATTGAATTCTTAGAAGTTCTAATTCTCTGTCCAAAATAGCATCCTTATTATCGCTATATTTTACAGATAAAAGCAGATTGAATTTGTCTAACATTTCTTTGATCATTTCTTCTCTTGTCATTGTGTTATCATCCATTCCTTTCACCGTCCTTTCAAAATATAAGTATATTTATATTATAAGGACTTTTGTTGAAGGTGTAAAGCCTTATTAAGTTTTCAAGGAACGATTGAAGGGAGAAAAAAATAATTGAATTGTGAAACTTTTTTAAGACTTGCTGTGTTTTATGTATGAAAGCGTAAAACGCAGCAATTTTTTTTGGAACAGAAAGGAATGAGGGAATGAAACGCAGCAGTAAATTAAGAGGGATGATTTTAGTAGGTTTACTCAGTCTGGCACTGGCAGGCTGTGGCAATCAGACACAGGAGACAACGACGGAGTCCAAGGTACAGGAGCAGGTGGAAAGTACAGAAGGAACCGGAAGCGTAAAGGAAGCCCAAACGGATGAGGAAACAAAGGTAGTGAAGACAGTGGCAGAAGCAGAAACACAGGAAGAAACGGTACAGACACCTCCTGTGGAGCTGGCGGCAGGCTTTGATGAAGAATTTGTACTGAAGCCGGATGAATGTTTATATATCGGACGTGAGGGAATCAGTATTACGCTGGACCGGATGGATTATGATGAATACGGTACTTCCTTTGTATATTCTCTTATCATTGATGGGAAAGAGACTATCGGATATGGTTTTGCCGGTACTCAAATAGAGAACCAGATAAATCAGGATGAATTTACAGAAAACAGGGTGATTTGTATTGGCGCGGAGGAGGATAAAAATGTAACCCTTTTGATTACTTCCGGTACAGAGATTCCGGCACCTTTGGTATTAAGCGGTAATGCTTCTGATGAGTATGTGACGACCAAACCGGAATATGTGGAGAATGATAAAATGATTCTCTTCCTGGCGGAAGGGGTTAAAGTATACGGAAATACCATGGAATTACTGGAAAAGCTAATTGCCATTGCAGAAAAAGAGTCCGGATTATTGATGGAAAATGAGACACCTTTTGCAGCTTTAGGCGGCAATAGCACAGACTGGTTATTTGGACAGGAGACTTTTCCCGGAGTGGATCCCGATGGTGAAAAATTTCATGTTTATGTAGTTAGTCATGACGTATGTACACCGTGTGCATTGGGACATGGTGTTGTACTCAATCCCCAGGATTTAGAGATTGAAGCCGGAGCCGGTGATGTAATGCTCCACGAAACCTTGCATTGTCTGCAAATGTTGAATGGTGTGCAGATGAACAGCGTTATGGATGAAGGCTTTGCTACCTATATGACGGGCCGCATTTGTGATAAGGATGAAGAAATGAACTTCAATTTCGATGCAACCATGAACTATTCTTATTACGATAGAAAGATTACCAAAGAAAACGCAGAGGAGATTTTCTGCGAAGTAAAGGAGGATAACTGGGAAAACTATTTATACGGGTTCCGATTTATAACGTATCTATATGAAACATACGGAGAGGATATTTTTATCAGAATTTTGAAGGATGCATCACCTCAGGATACAATTGCATACGCCGGTTTAAGTTCAAAAGATGTGGTAACGTATATCAAAGGAAATACCTCGGATACTGTGTTTGAAGATTTTGCAGTGTGGTTGGAGAAGAATAAGTCCCGATTCAATGTGGATTAAGACAAGTTATTGTACCCGGTAATAGCCTTATGAGTTAAGAAAAGGTCGCGTGAGCGGCCTTTTCTTTATGAAATAACAGGCAAAGCAGCTTTTGCTTCCGGTCAACAAATACTTTATCTGTTGACCATTTACGAAACTAATGATATAATTCGATTTAGTGGTTAAAAGCGTTAAAGCATTAAAATATTTTAAACTACGCTTGAAAGGAAAAAGTTATGCCTATTACAGAGTTTTTAGAGAGAAATGCCAGACAGTATCCCACAGATGTATGTCTGGTAGAGATTAACCCTGAAATTCAGGAAGACAGAAGAGTAACTTGGAAAGAGTATGAGTTGATTGAGCCCAGCCCCAAGACCAGCTATCGCAGAGAGATTACCTGGAGCGTGTTCAATGAGAAGGCCAACCGTTTTGCCAACCTGCTTTTACAGCGTGGTATCAAGAAGGGAGACAAGGTTGCCATCCTTATGATGAACGGTTTGGAGTGGCTGCCCATTTACTTCGGTATTTTGAAGACCGGTGCCTTGGCAGTGCCCTTGAACTTCCGCTATTCTTCCGATGAAATTGAATATTGTGTAAAGCTTGCAGAGGCGGATGTTTTGGTGTTTGGACCTTCTTTCATCGGACGTGTGGAGGAGATTGCAGACCGTATCAGCAAGGGTAGATTGCTTATTTATGTAGGTGAGGGCTGTCCCGGCTTTGCAGATGATTATAATTCACTGGCAGCCAACTGTTCCAGCCAGTCACCGGCTATCCCCATCTTTGAGGATGATGATGCAGCCATTTATTTTTCTTCGGGAACCACCGGTTTCCCTAAGGCGATTTTACATAAGCATCGCAGTCTGACCCACTCCTGCTTAGTGGAGCAAAATCACCATGGTCAGCAGAAGGACGATGTATTCCTTTGCATCCCGCCCTTGTATCATACGGGTGCCAAGATGCACTGGTTCGGAAGCCTGTTATCAGGAAGTAAGGCGATTTTACTTAAGGGTACCAAGCCGGAGTTTATTTTAGATGCGGTTTCCAAGGAGAAATGTACCATCGTGTGGTTATTGGTGCCTTGGGCACAGGATATTCTGGAAGCCATCGAAAGTGGTAAAGTGAATTTGGATGATTATGAATTAGACCAGTGGAGACTGATGCATATCGGTGCACAGCCGGTTCCTCAGAGTCTGATTAAGAAGTGGAAGAGCATTTTCCCGAACCATGCTTACGATACCAACTACGGTTTGTCCGAGTCTATCGGACCCGGCTGTGTACATTTGGGTGTGGAGAACATCCATAAGGTAGGTGCTATCGGTAAGGCCGGTTATGGTTGGGAAGTAAAGATTGTAGATGAAAAGCGTAATACCGTAGCCAAGGGTGAGGTAGGCGAGCTGGCAGTAAAGGGCCCCGGTGTGATGACCTGTTACTACCATGATGAGAAGGCCACCAATGAAGTACTTGGTGACGGCTGGCTCTTTACCGGCGATATGGCACAGGAAGACGAGGATGGCTTTATCTTCCTGGTAGACCGTAAGAAGGATGTTATCATCAGTGGTGGTGAGAACCTGTACCCGGTACAGATCGAGGACTTTATCCGTACCAATGATAAGGTACATGACGTAGCGGTAATCGGTTTGGCACATGCCCGTCTGGGTGAAATTCCTGCAGCTATCATAGAGCTGAAGGAAGGCGAGACCATGACCAAGGAAGAGATGGATGAATACTGCCTGAAGCTTCCCAGATATAAGAGACCTCGCGAAATTATCTTTGCAGATATTCCCCGTAACCCCACCGGCAAGATTGAGAAGCCGAAGCTACGCGAAATGTACGGTGCGAACAAATTAATCGCTGACCAAAACTTAGGTTAAGCGAGCAGAACAGAATATTTTATTTCCGAAACCTAAGGCATCGGTGCTATACATATCTCGTAATGCACCGTATAAAACAACAGACGACGAAGCTTTGTATGACAATGACGGACATATTTGTCCGTCAAATGACATACAAAGCGAGGAGAATGTTTTTTATCCGGTGTGTGAGAGATGTGTATAGTGACGATGCCGTAAAGTCCGGAAGTTGAAACAACATACAGAAAGGAACAAAAACATGAGCGAAACAAAGATTATGTTAGGTAATGAGGCTATCGCCCGTGGCGCATTTGAAGCAGGTGTGAAGGTATCTGCAGCGTATCCCGGCACCCCCAGTACCGAAATCAGTGAAAATATTGTAAATTATCCGGAGATTTACGCAGAGTGGTCTCCTAATGAGAAGGTGGCTATGGAAGTAGCTATCGGTGCATCCATCAGTGGTGTACGTGCTATGGCAAGCATGAAGCACGTAGGTGTAAACGTAGCAAGCGACCCCCTTTATACCATTTCATATGCCGGTGTAAACGGCGGTTTGGTATTGGTGGCAGCAGACGACCCGGGCCTGTATTCTTCCCAGAACGAGCAGGATACCAGATGCGTGGCAAGAGCTGCCATGGTACCCGTGCTGGAGCCTTCTGATTCCCAGGAAGCAAAGGATTTCATGAAGTATGCCTTTGATTTGTCCGAGAAGTACGATACCCCTATTATTTTACGTACCACCACACGTTTGTCCCACTCTCAGGGTCCTGTTACCCTGGAAGAAAGATGCGAGCCCATGGACATTCCTTATGAGAGAAATGTAAGCAAGTTCGTTATGATGCCCGGCAATGCAAAGGGACGTCACGTTTATGTAGAAAAGCGTTTAAAGGATATGGCTGAGGATGCTTGTACCATGCCTATCAACAAGGTGGAAATGAATGATACCAAGATTGGTTTCATTACCAGCGGTATTGCTTACCAGTATGTGAAAGAAGCTTGTCCCGAAGCATCAGTATTAAAGCTTGGTTTGGTTCATCCGTTACCTCGTAAGTTAATCGAAGAGTTTGCCTCCAAAGTGGAAACTCTTTACATATTTGAAGAATTAGAGCCTGTATTTGAAGAGCAGATTAAGTCCTGGGGCATCAAGTGCATCGGTAAGGAAATCTTCACCGTACAGGGCGAATACAGTGCAAACATGCTCCGTAAGGCAGTTCTTAAGGAGGAAGAGGAGATTAAGGCAGCAGCACAGGTGCCTGCAAGACCTCCCATTCTTTGCCCCGGCTGTCCTCACAGAAGCGTATACTCTGTGCTGAACAAACTGAAAATCCACGCAGCAGGTGATATCGGATGCTACACCTTGGGTGCAGTTGCACCTCTTAGCGTGGTAGATACCACCGTTTGTATGGGTGCAAGTATCTCTACCCTTCATGGTATGGAGAAAGCAAAGGGTAAGGACTATATCAAGAACTGGGTAGCAGTAATCGGTGATTCTACCTTTATGCACACCGGTGTGAACTCCCTTATGAACATGGTTTACAACCAGGGTACCGGTACTGTGATGATTTTAGATAACTCTACCACCGGTATGACCGGTCATCAGGACCATGCAGCAACCGGAAAGACCCTTATGGGTGAAACCGTACCCGCTATCAATATTTTTGAACTTTGCAAGGCTATGGGCA
Source organism: Lachnospiraceae bacterium (assembly GCA_017522685.1). The sequence continues at coordinate 3,663 of JAFWYN010000027.1, read as the reverse complement.
TCAAGAATGTAGTGGAAGTCAATGCATTCGATACCGTAACTCTTGAGAAGGTTATCAAGGAAGAAGTGGCAAAGGATGAAGTATCTGTCATCATTACCAAGTCTCCCTGCGTACTCTTAAAGGGCAATAAGTTTACGACCAAATGTGTTCCCGTTCCTGAGAAGTGTAAGAAGTGCGGCATGTGCTTAAAGCCCGGCTGTCCGGCACTGACCAAGAACGCAGATGGCACCATCTCCATCGATGCAACCATGTGCAACGGATGTGGATTGTGTAAAGGTATCTGTAAATTTGATGCCATTGAGACAGTGGAGGTGTAAGGATGAAGACAAAGAATATTATGATTGTAGGTGTTGGTGGACAGGGAACCCTTCTCACCAGCCGTATCTTAGGTGGTATCACCGTAGATGCAGGATATGATGTAAAGCTTTCCGAGGTGCACGGTATGGCACAGCGTGGTGGTAGCGTAGTTACCTTTGTTCGTTACGGCGAAAAGGTGGCAGAGCCTATCGTAGAAGAAGGACAGGCAGACGTACTCATTGCTTTTGAGAAGCTGGAGGCACTGCGTTATGCACACTTTTTGAAGAAGGATGGTGCCATCGTGGTAAATGACCATCGTATCGACCCCATGCCCGTAGTAACCGGTGCGGCAGAGTATCCGGAAAACATTATTGAGAATCTGGCAAAGGAGCACAGCGTATACAGTGTAAATGCTATGGACGAAGCTCTCAAGCTGGGCAACTCCAGAGTATTTAATATCATTGTACTTGGCGTGGCTGCAAAGCATATGGACTTCTCTAAGGAAGCATGGCTTCAGGTCATCGAAAAGACCGTGCCCCCCAAGACTGTGGAAATCAACAAAAAAGCATTCTTGCTTGGTTTTGAAAGCTAAGAAGTTCATCGGCCCCATCGCTACGAGGCGGTGGGGCTGATATTTTGAAAAACAGAGGAGATGCAACATGATTATCGATTTTCATACCCATATATTTCCGGATAAAATAGCGGCACGTTCCATAGAATCCTTATCTAAGGTGTCCGGTGTGAAAGCTGCGACGGACGGTACATTGAACGGTTTGCTGGCATCCATGGACAGGTCGGGAGTAGACTTGTCCGTAATTATGCCGGTGGTTACCAAACCCACCCAGTTCGAATCGGTCAATACCTTTGCCGCGAAGGTGAATGAACAATATACAGGAAGGCTTTTGTCCTTTGGCGGGATTCATCCGGATAGTGAGGATTATAAGTCTGAACTGAATCGTATCAAGGGGCTGGGGCTGCCCGGAATCAAGCTTCATCCGGATTATCAGGGAGTGATGATAGATGATGTGCGATACATGAATATCATAGAGTACGCAGATGCACTGGGAATGATTATCATGGTGCATGCAGGTATCGATATCGGTTTGCCTGAGCCGATCCATTGTCCCCCGGATAAGGCACGTAAGGTTTTAGATACTTTGAAGCCTAAAAAGCTGGTACTGGCCCATATGGGCGGCTGGAAGCAGTGGGATGAGGTGTATGAATATCTGGCAGGAGAGCAGGTATATCTGGATACGGCTTTCTGTTTTGATTATATGGAACAGGATATGTTTCTGAAGCTTTGTGAAAAGCATGGCACGGACAAGATTCTCTTTGCGACAGACTCTCCCTGGAGCGATGCCCGCAGAGATTTGGACGTGATAAAGAGTCTGCCTTTTACGGATGAGGCGAAGGCAGCAATATTCTCCGGAAATGCAAAGAAATTATTGAATATGTAAACGGAAGTTCTCCCTATAGCGCAGCTTGTAGCTCTGTAGGGAGTTTTTGTTGTGTCAGAGAAGGAAAATCAAGCAATAAAAAAATATTAAAAATTATTCAAAAACCTCTTGCAATTTCAGAGTAGCGGATATATAATCATAATTGCTTTAACGCTTTAAAGCGTCTAACTTCAAAAGTTTAAAGCGTTGTGCTTTTAAACCAATAAAGTTAAATGTGATTTATTTCGGAGGGAATGGACATGGTAACAAAAATCATTTTTCTGGTATTGTTCTTTGCAAGTATGATTGGTGTAGGTATTTACTCCAAATCCAAGGTAAAAAATGTAAACGACTTTGTACTGGGCGGCAGAGGGATAGGTCCCTGGCTCACAGCTTTTGCATACGGTACATCCTACTTTTCGGCAGTAGTATTCGTAGGCTATGCAGGACAGTTTGGCTATAAATATGGTCTTTCCGCTACCTGGATTGGTATTGGTAATGCGATTATCGGTTCGTTGTTGGCTTGGATTATCCTGGGTAGAAGAACCCGTGTTATGACGAAGAAACTGTCTTCTTCAACCATGCCGGATTTCTTTGGTAAGCGTTTTGACTCCAATGCACTTCGTATTGCAGCAAGTGCCATTACCTTCATATTCATGATTCCGTATACCGCATCAGTGTACAATGGTTTATCCAGATTGTTCGGAATGGCTTTTGATATTCCCTATTCCGCATGTGTAATCGCCATGGCAGCGCTGACCGGCGTGTATGTTATTTTAGGTGGCTATATGGCGACTGCGATTAATGATTTTATTCAGGGTATTATCATGCTGTTTGGTATTGTGGCAGTTATCGCAGCCGTGCTGAATGGTCAGGGTGGTTTCTACGAGGCTGTATTTAAATTGGCTGAGTTTGAAAGTGATGTTCCCCTTACCATGGGACAGAAGGGTGTGTTCGCTTCCTTCTTTGGTCCGGATTTACCGAACTTAGTGGGTGTTGTGATATTAACTTCTTTGGGTACTTGGGGACTTCCTCAGATGGTACATAAATTCTATGCAATCAAGGACGAAAGATCTATTAAGACAGGAACCATTATTTCCACCTTCTTTGCGATTGTGATTTCCGGTGGTTGTTACTTCTTAGGCGGTTTCGGACGCTTGTTTGATACACCGGCTATTTATGATGAAAATGGCAAGATTGTATACGATGCCATCGTACCCGGCATGCTTTCTACTTTACCGGATATTTTGATTGGTATTGTAATTGTATTGGTATTATCCGCGTCAATGTCCACTTTGTCATCCTTGGTGCTGACCTCCAGTTCCACTTTGACACTGGACTTAATCAAGGGAAATATTGTGAAGAAAATGGATGAGAAGAAACAGCTTCTCTGCATGAGAATCTTTTTGGTAGTGTTCATCGTAATCAGTGTAGTGATTGCAATGGATCCGCCCACCTTTATCGCACAGCTCATGGGTATCTCCTGGGGAGCACTGGCAGGTGCATTCCTGGCACCTTTCATGTATGGTCTGTACTGGAAGGGCGTAACCAAGGCAGCAGTTTGGGCCAGCTTCGCTTGTGGTGTAGGTATCACCGTAGCCAATATGTTTTTTAAATTTATCGCATCACCTATTAACGCAGGTGCTATTGCTATGGTGGCAGGACTGGTCGTGGTACCGGTTGTGAGCCTGATTACTCCTAAGATGAAGAAGGAGACAGTGGAGCAGATTTTCCAATGCTTCGAAGAGAAGGTTTTGGTAAGTAAGAAGAAGTCCATTGAAGAGGAATAAATAAGTATTGTATTTTACAGGGAAACATGCTACTCTCTAAGGGAAGCATGTTTTTCTTTTTATCAATAAATTCTATTATTCTAAAGTTCGAAAATCTATGCTTTCAAATTCAATCAAAGAGGGCAGGGGATTTCGAAGCT
>JAFWYN010000026.1 GCA_017522685.1 Lachnospiraceae bacterium | reverse complement strand
GCTCCGTAGAGAAGGTGGTGTGACGGCAATGGTCGGACCAATAGGTATCCAACACTCTGATCTCAGTCATGGAAGGATCGCGCTTTTCGTCATTTGCAAAATAATTCTGAATATGTAAGAAATCCTTAAAAGTCATAGCCAGTCCCAAAGAACTGTAAAGTGCCTTTAATTCGTCCTCACTCATTGATGAAAAACCATCAAAGATTGCCACATCAGCGGGATCTTCGAACTCTGTCACCAAAGTCTCGGGTTTCACCATATCGGTTTCTCTGGAATCTACAGGGTTAATACAATAAGCCTTAATCTTATCCATCTCCTCTGCAGAAATATCACCGATAATCATATAAGTAACCGCAGTCTTAATAATCGGGTTCTCATCTTCTTTTAAGAACTGTACACACTGTACAGCAGAGTCTGCTCTCTGGTCAAACTGACCGGGCAGATATTCCACGGAAAATACATGTCCGTTTGCCGGAATCTCAATGGTCTCCTCATACAAATCATCTACAGGAGGCTCTGAAAATACTGTCTTACAAGCCTTTGCAAAAATTTCGTCCGAGATGTTCTCCACATCGTAACGAATGAACTCGCGTACTGCTTCCACATTATCGAGTCCGAGATAGTTCTTCAGGTCACCCTTAAGTTCCTTTGCCTTTACAGCATATGGTGCCTTTTTCTCAACATAGATACGTCGTACCATTCCCATGATTTTCCTCCAAGTTTGTTTTATTAATATAACGCCTATTTAATAATACCTTTGTTTCATATTATTAACAAGCGTAAAAACGACAAATTTTTACTAATCTTCCACCCCTAGAGACTTCAAAATATACAATAACTGCTTATCCACACTTTCCGAAGTCACTCCGATGGTCTGTGCAGAGATCTTCAATCCCTCCAAAACCAGCATAATATTTCTGGCTGCACTTTCCGGGTCTTCACAATAAAACTCTTCACTTTCCACACCGGTCTCTATCAGCTTACGAAGCACAAACACAGCCGATTCAAACTGCTTCTTTAAAATGTCATCCTTTTTCGACAGCTTATTCTCAAAATAAAACTCATAGGTAGCCTGCGTTAAAGTATCCTTCTTACGCATCAGTTCCTTCATCTGTTCCTTCAAAAAGATCATCAGAATATCCGTAGCCGTAGAGTCTTCCTTTACATTGCCCGAAAAAACATCATCCGTTTCTTCACTCTCCATCCGCAATACTTCCATGAAAATCTCTTCCGTGCTGTTGAAATACAAATACAAGCCACCACGGCTGATATCACAAGCTTCTACAATATCCTTCATGGTCACCCGCTTAAAGCCTTTTTCCATAAAGACTTTCCTGGCAGTATCCAATATATATTTTCGCTTCTGTACTGATTTCTCACCCATCTTTATTCATCCCCTAAACATTTAATGGTTTGTCCCAAAACTCCACGATTTCCTTCATCTTTGCAAGCACCAGATAGAAAATGCTCTCACTCATTCCCTGTCTCCATAAATAGGAACGGGTCATGCCGCCTCTTACATAGCAGGTGAGAATACCGCACAATACATTCCAATCCGTAATCCCGGCCGCCTCAATGGCTCTTCTTTCATCTGCCGGTGTTTTCAGTTTCAGTCTGCTATATACATACACATAATTAGAATCCATAAAGGAAGTATTATTCGCTTCCTTCACAAAGGCAAGCAGTGTACTGTCAAATATTGGGAATGCCATGGTTCTTCCCGCATGGTCACCACCATCATAATTGGTGCTGTTATCTATCCCTGCATGTTCCTCAAACCAACGAAGGTAACGTAACAAGGGTGTCAGTTCTTCTTTGTATTTTGCGGACAATTCCTTTAAATATCTTACATCCTGTTCACCATTCATACCTAAGTCCTCCGTTTCCGCGTTTTTGTGCAAAGATATACAGATTAAGTATATCATTTTTCACATACTTTGTAAAAGGATTTTCGCAAAAATATGACAGAAATGTTATTTTTCCAACAACTTTCGCTAATATTGTTTTATTTTACCTCAATATATTTATAGACACGGTTCATAAAATCTACTATACTGAACTTGTTCGATTGAAAAATCGGACTGCTAATTAGCAATTCCGGAAAATTCCCCTTTTACACAATCGAAAGCCCTGTGGATTCCCCCACAGGGCTTTTGGTTTTTGCGAATGGGAGCGCTGAATAGTTAGTATTCAGCTCCTTAATACTTCCCCTCATAATCAGTCCCCGTCTCTCCCTGCAACTTATCCACAAAGGGTATGGGATTCTGACGCATCTGTAATAAAATCTCAAAACTGTTATATAACAGCTTGTCCTGGCGATACCTGTTTATCTCATCTCTTCGATCCAGATATGCCTTAAAATGATCCACCTGCCACACCAGGATGTCTGTCACTGTATATCCTGCCACCTTATATTTGCACAGAAATTCACCATGCACCGCATAGTATTCCAATTCCTCAAGTAGCTCTGCATCTGCTTTCAGGGCCTGCCAGAAGGTATCCGCCTCCTCCGGAGTCTTGCCCACACTTCTTGCCAAAGCTTCCGCCCATTCTTTGATAGCTTCCTCCGAACTCATGGCAAACCGGACCACATCCTCCACACTGTCGCATACATAATCCGCCACAGCCTTTACATGGGCTTTTGCGCCTTCCATAGCAAAAGATATTCCGGCCGTTTTCAGCATACTCATATCATTTTCACTATCTCCGAAAGCCATGCATTCCTCCACCGAAAAGCCCAGCTTTTCTGCTGCCACCTTAAGGGCGGGACCTTTGCCGCTGGTTAGGGGATTAAAATCCAGGAATCCGTTACCTGCATCCACTACCTGCAATATCTTTCCATATTTCTTTTTAAAATACTCTGCGTCCTCCGACCGTATTCCCTCCGGATAACGTATGGATATTTTTAAGGGTGCCTCCTGCAATTCTTCAAAGCTTCCCAGTCTGGTAATATGATACTTCACCTTCTGCTCCATCACATCCGCAAATTTCGGATGATGAGGAGATACATAGCAGGTTTTCTCACCGGATACAATCAACTCCGCACCACCACCTTGGGCTCGCAACTCTTCTATCAGAGACGCTGCCAATCCCGGCTCTATGGTCTCCTTATGAAGCACCTCTCCCCGGTACATGACCAGGCATCCGTTTTCACAGATATAAACGATCTCCTGCTTTAGCTGATTCAACATATTGTACATATTAAAATATTGCCTGCCGCTGGCCGCAACAAATAAATCACCTTTTTCCATGGCCTCATCAATCACTTTGAAAAACTCTGCGGTTGGCTCCATAGCCCCTTTCTTCAATATGGTTCCGTCAAAATCACTGACTACAGTTGTTATTCTTTTTCCGCTAATACGCATCTGCATACTCCTTACTTCAAGTATTCTTTTCTCTATCATACTTCAACCACAATCAAAAATCAAACTGTATGAATTTTTCCAAAAATTTTTAATTTTCCCCTTGCTATTTACCTCTTCTTATGCTACAATACAATTCGTTAGCGATACATAGAGGAATAGTACAGCGGTAGTGCGGCGGTCTCCAAAACCGTTAACGGGGGTTCGATTCCCTCTTCCTCTGCTTAATTAAAAGGAACTCAAAAACCTTGATTTTCAATGGTTTTTGGGTTTTTTATTATTTCTGTTTACCTCTGCCCTCACCTATGATATAGTAAGCATAGACCGAGATCGACCTAATTTGACCTAATAAATGGTGAACGAATTGGCGAATGAAGACAATGTTTATGAGGATTTGAATAAGGCATAAATTAAGAGCCCCTATCTTGGGGCTCTTGCTTATTTTTTAATCTCAATTTCGTTATAATCTCCAAATCCCACACAGTTTCCGTTTTTGTCAAAATCTACAGTAATACACTTAGGTACTTCTCCTTGATAAATCCACATAACGCTTATTCCGTCATCGTTTACGTCAAACAAAAAACCGGGAGTCCCAAGCAATTCCGACATCATCGTATAAGTGTAACCGTATATTTCCTGCCCCGGAGGATTATTTACGTTTTCCTCCGTCACAAGATACGGACCATAATGTTCTGAATACATTTTGACAAATGTTTCAAATGCTTCTTGTGTTGTGACCTCGTAATTCTTGTTTCCTATAGCATAAAGTCTGATAGCTTTTCCACGATCTAATATTTGATCATTTCCTTCACTAGTACGGCTGTGCACATCGTCGACTTTATAACTTCCAATAACCGGTCTACCACTTTCATCTACTATAACATTCCCCTCTTCGTCCCGAGCGTAAACTCCTATTACGCCCAGCCTTACCTGCAACTCTGCACCGTTTTCGTTAGCTACTATATATATGGGAGTGTTACCATCTATTATGTCAGGCTCTCCTAAAACGTCACCAACTCTCTCCAATGTGTATCCTGTAACTTCCTTTCCTCTTAAAACAGGGTGTACATCAAATACCGGCTTTAATGATTCATCGAAGTATATTGACCAAGACTCTTCAACAATTTGTTCAACCACCTCTTCCAGCTTCTCTTCATCCACCTTCATCTGTCCATTTTCAATGGTTATCACATCCTCGATAGCGATATCCCCCGTGTCTTCCGAGTTGTCCCCACAGGCAGTTAAGCCCACCATCAGTAAGCCACTTAACAAAAACACAAAAATATTTCTCTCCTTCATAATATGCTCCTTATTCTCAATCAAACATATCTTTGATATAGAGTATTGCTTTCCGCGTATCTCCTATAACAGGCCACACGAACACAATAAAACCACAAACATAAGTCAAATTTCTCCTATCTTCCCTAATTCAGCAAGCATAAACGCACCTTTGAACAATGCTACAAATGCAATGATGAATACAATAAATGCAATAATATAATTCTCGGTGATTCTTAAAGCAATTCCGAACACCGTAGCCATCGCATAACCCATCATAAAATACGCTGCACCGGACAAAATATTATATAGCAATTTATCCATACTATACACAGACAGTAATGCAACAGTAATTCCGATCGAAAATACCATTTTCAAAAGGTACTTTCCCATATCAAAGTCCATCACTTCGTTCTCCTTAGTTATTTAATCTTTTATTATTCTATGTTATTTTCAAAAGTATATCTTTCTACCAGTGCTGCATCAAATGCATTATAAAGTTCATCGAGGGTACCATATCCATAATAATATATTCCCCCAATATCACCTGTGGGCCACCACTTATCATTTACAAGTTCATATTGGCTCATATCCACAATACCTTTTCCTGCCTCATCAACAGTAATATTCGAGAACTTAACATATACATAATGAGGATAATTTACACCATCCCATGAACAATCCACTTTATAGACCATATATATATGATTTTCATCAGTAAATCTTTCACCTTCCTTTTTAGAAAGGTAATAATTTCCAATATAGTTCAGTTCATTCAAACCATCCATATTTCCCTCAACATTCAGCCAATGAGCCTTATAAATTTCCTCTGCCTGTTGCTTCATTGCTGTCAGAGTAGCTTCATCAATTTCAGAAACAGACTTAGCGTAAGATGGCAAGTCTTTCACCTGATATTCCATAGTAAGAGGACTCGGTATTGAATCAAACTTTAGTGCAAAATCTTCTTCCGTACGAAGCATATTGGCTTTTAACACAATTACATCACCATTAGATAAATCATTTAACTTATCCGCAATAAATGTGATGTATTGCATCTCCTCTGGGCTAGAATCAACCACAAGTGACGCATATCCTTTAGGAGAAACCCCTTCAATCTCAACTGTAACATAATCAAAAGGATTAAATGTCTTCAGTTCCTTAAGTCCCTCTACCTTGAATTCCATATCTGAATACTTCAAGTTACAATTAAAGAACTCCTTTGCATTTTCAGTTTCACATTCCCATACCAGTTTAACCACATCACCATTAGAGAGATTATCCGGTTTTTCAACCCTATAATCCGCACAATAATTCAACATTACTTCGTATGGTTCTTCGCCGAATTGAAGTTCCAAACTCATCTTTGCAGCATCTCCACCCTGCTTGTTAATTTTGGCTTCTATCTTATCACCAAAATCCTCTTCAAAAGCATCTTTGTCAAACCTAATATTTGCCTGTCCCATTGAATCATATCCTGAAATATCAACAGATATGTATTCGTTAAGGTCTACTGTAGTGCTTCCGCATCCAGTTAAACCGAATAGCATTGCCCCTAAAGCTCCCACCAACATTAGCACCTTCATTTTCTTCTTCATTTTTTCTCTCCTTTTCTTTTGTTTTGATATCAGATTTTTTCCAATGTTTTTGCGCAAATATCATTTGCATTCCGTTATTTTATCACATTTATCGCTTTCAGTCAAACATTGTTTTTTGCAATATTAGATACAATATGATAAAGGATGGTGATTATATGTATGAAGAAACATTTGCATTACGTTTAACGCACTTAAGAACACAAAAGAATGTCTCTGCAAGAGAGATGAGTTTATCAATCGGACAAAATCCCGGTTACATCAATAATATTGAATCAGGGAAAGCCCTGCCTTCCATGACAGTTTTCTTTTATATTTGTGAATACTTAGGGATATCGCCACAAGAGTTTTTTGACTCAGAATCAAAGCAGCCCGTTAATTTACAGCAACTTATAGAAAATCTCAAAAAATTGACCCCTAACCAACTAAGTTGTATTTCCATGCTGGTTGCTGAATTGATTAAAAAGGCATAATTTCACACAAAAAGCGAAGGTGCATTTGTGAAGTGCACCTTCGCTCATTGACATACCCATTTAATTTTGTTATTCTTTTGGTATTATTTCTGTGGTTTTTCGTTTTTAAGGAGGTTACCATGCATCAAAGAACCGTATCCTATTCCAAATCCGAACAGGTCCATATCGTACAACCCGCAGACCTAAATGCCGGCGGACGACTTTTCGGTGGTACCTTACTGAAAATGATAGATGAATTGGCCGCAGTCGTAGCCATGCGCCATGCGGGTGTAAAGACCGTCACCACTGCTGCTATCGACAATCTGGTCTTCAAATCAGGCGCCTATGTAGGAGACATGATCGTGCTCATCGGCTATATCACCCACACCGGTCGCACATCCATGGAAGTACGGGTGGATACCTATGTGGAAAAGGACGACGGCATGCGTTATCCCATCAATCGTGCCTATATGGTACTGGTGGCCATGGACGGGGACAATCGCCCCACTCCCGTACCGCCCATTATTTTAGAAAATGAATTTCAGGAAGAAGAATTCCGCTTGGCAGAGAAACGCCGGGCACTTCGCTTAGAACGCAATAAGGGTGGCTTTTAGCCACCCCATTTTATACCCATTCTGCCAATCTTTTTCCATCCAACACCGCTTCCACCAGCTTGTCCTGCTCATAACAAAGCTTTAAGGAAAAGAAATCCATTCTGCTTTCCAAAAGCTCCAGAAAGATATAATCACCTTCCCACAGATTCAACTCTCGAAGCCTACTTTTCGGTACCCATTCCAAATTGCCCTCGGCACATTCTGTCAACACTCCCTCAAATGCATCTGCCGTATACAGGCACATATACTCCGTCTCATAGCAATCCGTCACAAAAGTAATAATTCCGCGAAAACGATAATCCGTAAGAGTTAAACCTGTTTCTTCCTTTACTTCTCTTAACAGACAATCCTCCGGGCTTTCCTTTCCCTCAAAATGTCCACCGATACCAATCCACTTATCCTTATTGATATCCTGCTCCTTCTTCACCCGATGAAGCATCAGATAACAGTCATCTTTTTCTATGTAACACAGAGTTGTTAAACATGATTTCATAGAGGCCTCCTTATGCCGCTTATTCATGCCAGTACTTTCTCATCCACAGGCCATTGCGTATCTTATATAGCTTTTCTTATATAGCTTTTCTTATTATTTAGTACCACGTTTACATAAAATATGGATACTTTTTAGCCAATTATGGTATATAGGCATCCCACAGTGCTTTAAAACTCAGATGCTCGTTTGTAGGAAAAACTTTAAGACTCTTTAAAATAATTCGCTATAACTTGATCCGCAAAATCCATATCAAAATCCATCTTACCAATCAATTTATCTTTTATGAAAGCTTGGGAAACACCAAGCTCCTGACAGCTCTCCACAAAAAGACGAATACTATCCTCTAACTTTTTCGTGGCTTCCTCCGCTTTCTGCTCTGCCTCTTCTGCTCTCTGCACTGCTTTCGCAGTCTTACGCCTCTCTTCCTGTATGTCCATCTTCTGCATGTTTTCAAAAAGCATTCCCATCTTCTTCTCCCTCACCTTTCCCGCAAGGTCCTCCGCTTCCTCTACCTGCACATTCTCCTTTAACAAAAATGCCAGTAACACATTCCCTATGATATCCAGCAGATGCTTCGGTGTTTCCTTCAGTATTTCTTCCAGCTTCTGCGGCGGAATCCGGCGAAACTTCTCCACATCCTCCGGGGTCTGTAGCTTATTAATTAACATAACCAGGGATATCTCATCCGCCTTGTCTAAAAGCTCCTCATTACTGTAATCCTTTAGGGGTACCAGATAATACTCAAAATCCGGCACATACTTTCCAAAAGCTTCCCCCTGCTGCAAACGGCTTTTAAAATCCCTCGGTACTGTCCAGTTTTCCGCCCCCTCATAATACACGATGGGCAGGATGACCGGATATTTGAAGCCTGCCAGCTTGGAAATCCCCTTCTGCTTCTGCTCCTCTTCCTTCTCATAAGCGTCCCATATGTACACCATGTAGCGAAAAATCTGCATACATACATTATAATCCACATGGGTCTTATGTTCAATCAGGGATACCAAAAAGAATGGCTTTTCTCCCCGGATATTCACCTTTTTCACCCGGTCTGCATTCCGTTCCTCCGCAAACAAGGGTACAAATCGGTCCGACACATCCTCAATATCCTCGGGCTGTACATCCTTTAAATAGGGCAGGGGAATGTAGTTCCTTAAGAATTGGGAACACAAAGTATTGTCCCCAAAAATAATCTTGCCGCCACTGTCCCTGACCTGCGAATTCATAATGGTTTCTTCTTCCTTTTTTTGCATACTACCTCCTGTTCCGGCAGGCAGTATCATCCTACTCTATGCACTGCCCGCTCCTATTGTTCCTTTTGAATCACGGGCGAAATGCCCAGAAATTAAGATCTTCCAGAATTGAAGAATTAATTTATAGTATGAGTATATAATTCTTGTTTTTATATGTCAAGCACTTTATTAGCTTCCGCCCCAAAGAACAGTGTATCTATTGACATACTTTTACTGATTTAGTATCCTTTTTTTTGCCCAAAAAGCCTGAGAAAACGAATTTCCCAGGCCTTCGCGTATCTTATATCTTTCTACTTTTCCCCTACTTCCTTCTCCGCCTCCAAGCGATAATACTCATAAGTTATCTTGTCCGAATCATCATGGCGCTTGATTTCCTCCACAAAGGCCACTTCTGCCGGAATCTCGTACTCCTTCAGCTGCAGCTCCTCTCCAGACGCCTCATCCACAAAGGATTTCTGACATTCTTCCAGGATATGTTTTGCCGTTTCCTCTGTGGCCGGCACGCCTTCCTTCAGCTTAACATAAGCCTTACCCACATAAAGCAGCTCCTCATGAGGCTTGGGTACTACCACACAGGAATCCACCACATCTACCAGACACAATACCTTCTGCACCAGCTCACAGTACACCTTATTCAGCGAACTGACAATATAAAAACGGGACGCACGACCCACCAGCTCGAAATAACGGTTTTTGCGCAGTATTCCATAATTTCCGGTATTATAATACATCTTGCCATCGATACACTTCATCACTGCCGCAGTGCCCGCTTCATCCTTAAAGTAGCCTTGGAACACATGCTTGCCTGCCACACAAAGCACGCCCGGTTCATCATAGGGTACCTCTGCACCAGTATCAGGGTCTATGACACGATAGTCCGGTCCGAGCACCAGCTGCCCCACCGTCTCCGGCTTGTACTCCACATTCATACTGTTGGTACAGCATGCCAGGATTTCTCCGTTTCCGGACCCGTTTGCCAGCTCCACTGTTGCTCCATGCTTGGCAAAAAACGCGATACCTTCCCTTGACTTTTTCTCTGACAGGAAGTCACCGCCGGATACATAAATATGCAAATCCTCACAGGATACATGGTCCGGAAGATACTTCATGGTCAGCTCCAAAAAGGCCGGACTTCCGAAAATCAAATGAGGCTTTTTCTCATAATAATCACCAATACCGGCAGCATTCACATCCGGAATCAATATCAGCTCACGACGGGCAAAAAGGGTACCTAAAGCAGATGCCACAAATCCGTAGGGATACATAAAAGGCACCACATTCATCCATCGGCAATCCTTCTTTGTAGGTCCCGGTGTATGGGTAGAATGCTCCAAATAGGTCAATGCTGCAATTACATTTTCATTGGTAAACATCATACTCTTCGGCATACCGGTAGAGCCGCTGGTATGCAGTATGAGAGCGTTCTGCTTCCCCGGAAAATGCTTCCGAAAACTGCCCTTCTGTAAATCAGCCACAGCACCCATTCCATGCAAATCCATGAAAAATGCCTTCTCATCCGCTTCCGTCTTTCGAAAATCACGACTGTCCCTATCCTCATTTTCCTGCATAATAATATGCTCAAGGCCGGTATTTTCCTTATAAAATTGCAAACGTCGCTCCGATCCCTTCACCGTCACCAACAGTTTACACTCATACAAATTCAAATAATCCGCTATTTCTTCCTTGCCTGCGTGGGAATTCAGATAAGTCGTAACTGCACCTATGGTATTAGCCGCCATAAATACCAATAATGCCTGATAGGTATTGGGCATGGCACAAGCCACAATATCTCCCGGCTTCACTCCCAACCGTACAAATGCCTTGGCTAACAGCATGGTATCCGCTTTCATCTCCCCGGCCTTCACCCTAAGGCCTTCACAGTCCACCACATATCGCTCAGCCTTACGCAAAGCCAAAAGCCGCAACGCATCACTGATGGAAAGCATATTGGGAATAATGGGATGACGCTCCAAAAGGGGCACTCCCTTCAAATGAGCCTTATCTACGGAAGGGATATTCGTGTTTTTCATGATTGTTCTCCTTTGTAGTTACTAATGCTAGTTTAATGTATAAATATGAATTGTGCAAATATTTTTGAATATTTATGGGTGCTATGCTACATCTTTCTGTAAGATTTCCAGCTTATGCAATTCCACTTGAACGTTAACCGGCTTGTGCTACTCCTTTGGATTCTCCTCCTTGTTCTTACTTCTCATCAATTAAGTCATTTTATGGAAAATTCTGCTCCCCTTCATACTGCTCTTCCAGCTGTCTGAAATCCACCTTGCCGGCAGCGGTTAATGGCAGCTTGCCCAAAAACAGGCAAATTTGGGTTTTCGAAATGTCTACATTGTGAGATGAATTTCTTCGTTTTTCTTCGTAAATCAAGACGCTACCATTCATATCTATAAATGAATTTTTCCTAATTTGGTATCCATTTTTACCGCAAAAAAGTCCGGAAACGGGGCGTTTCCGGACTTTTGCGTATCTTATATAATTTCTCTTACCATCAATTCTCTTTAAAATAATTCGCTATAACTTGATCCGCAGAATCCATATCTAAATCAAACTTACCAACCAATTTATCTTTTATGGAAGCCCGGGAAATACCAAACTCCTGACAGCTCTCCACAAAGAGACGAATGCTATCTTCCAGCTTTTTCATTGTTTCCTCTGCTTTCTGTTTTGCCTCTTCCGCTTTCTGCTCTGCTTCCTCCGCTCTGCGACGCTGTTCCTCTGTCTTGCGCCTTTCTTCCTGTATGTCCATTTTCTCCATGTTTTCAAAAAGCATTCCCATCTTCTTCTCCCTCACCTTTCCCGCAAGGTCCTCCGCTTCCTCTACCTGCACATTCTCCTTTAACAAAAATGCCAACAACACATTCCCTATGATATCCAGCAGATGCTTCGGTGTTTCCTTCAGTATTTCTTCCAGCTTCTGCGGCGGAATCCGGCGAAACTTCTCCACATCCTCTGGCGTCTGCAGCTTATTAATTAACATAACCAAGGATATCTCATCAGCCTTATCCAACAGTTCCTCATTACTGTAATCCTTTAGCGGCACTAAATAATACTCAAAATCCGGCACATACTTTCCAAAAGCTTCTCCCTGCTGTATCCTGCTTTTAAAATCCTTCGGTACCGTCCATTTTTCCGCGCCCTCGTAATACACGATAGGTAGGATGACCGGATACTTAAAGTCTGCCAGCTTGGAAATTCCCTTCTGCTTCTGTTCCTCTTCCTTCTCATAAGCATCCCATATGTACACCATGTAGCGGAATATCTGCATACACACATTATAATCCACATGGGTCTTATGTTCAATCAAAGATACCAGAAAAAAGGGCTTTTCTCCTCGGATATTTACCTTCTTCACTCGGTCTGCATTCCGTTCCTCCGCAAACAAGGGTACAAAGCGGTCCGACACATCCTCAATATCCTCGGGCTGTACATCCTTTAAATAGGGCAGGGGAATGTAGTCCCTTAAGAATTGGGAACACAGAGTATTGTCCCCGAAAATAATCTTGCCGCCACTGTCTCTTACCTGCGAATTCAAAATACCTTCTATTTCTTGCTTGTTTTCTTGCATACTACCTCCTGTTTCCACGGGCAGTATGTCCTTTTATGCACTACCCGTTTTGTTGTTACTTTTGAATCACGGGCGAAGTGCCCAGAAATTAAGATCTTCCAGAATTGAAGAATTTAATCTATAGTATGAGTATATGATTGTTTCTTTTATGTGTCAAGCATTTTATTAGAATCCCCCCTCACAAACTAATCACCTCTTCACTTCCCTTCCCTCCTTCTCCAAACTCCGCCGATAAAAGGTGGAGTAGCTCATACCCGCTCCCTCTGCTGCCTCCCGCATCCTCAATTTCCCTAAGCGCCACAGCGCATAGTATTTTTCAAATTCCTCCGGAACCTTCTTCTTTTTCGGTCCAAACTTAACCCCTCTCGTCCTCACGGCAGCGATACCCTCCGCTTGCCTGTGCCGGATAAACTCACGCTCCGTCTCAGCCACATATGCCAGTATCTGCAGTACCAAATCTGCCACAAACACTCCTGTCAAATCTCCATGAGTCGCATTGGTGTTTAAGAGGGGCATATCCAGCACCTGTATATCCGCTCCGATTTCCTTGGTGATATGTCTCCACTGCTCCAGAATCTCCTGATAATTCCTCCCCAGACGGTCGATACTTTTCACTACCAGTACATCTGACCTTTGCAACCGCTTCAGCAAACGTCTATACTGGGGACGCTCAAAGCTTTTCCCCGACATCTTGTCCACATACACATTCTTTTGCTCAATCTCCTGTTCCCGCATAGCCAGCAGCTGCCTCTCCGGATTCTGGTCCTTGGCGGACACACGCACATATCCATATCGTTTCATAGTTTCTTCCTCCTTGTATTTCATGTCCTCATTATAAACAGGGATGTACAAGGAAACCTAAAAATGCACACAAAAAGAGGGCGACACAAGTTCGCCCCCTCCGTATATAAGTATCTAATGAATAAAAGGGTTCTAACAGTTTCCTAAATTATTAAGGAAGATTCACAGCTTCACCATAGGCTGCATTCCACTTCTCAGTACGTTCATCCATGATATCCTGACCGCCTGCGCTCAGGTAGTCCTTCATACCGTCATCCCATACCTTATCAAAGTCGCTGGGAGATGCAATCACAGAAGTATCAAATACGATATCTCTCTTTTCAGAAAGAACAGTACCCATTCCTTCTTCTGCTTCAATAGCACCCACGTTTACATTCTTTTCAGCACGTGCATCAGTCATAGCAATCTTGTACGCATTTGCTACATCAGCAGGATCTGACTCTGCATAGCCGTAAGCAATAGACTTGATGGTAGACTCTTCATCTGCAAGGCAAAGACCATTACAGGTAATAGTATAGTCAATGTTGTTACCGGAGTTCATGATTGCCGCACCGGTTGCTGCCTTGGAAGCATAAACACCATCTTCGATCTTGGTATGAGTCACACCTTCATCGCCAAGCTGTAAGTACTGGATGTGTGTAGGATCACTGATCCAGTCTAAGTACAACATAGATGCAAGAGGTTCATCATTGGTAGTAGGGAAGAAAATCTTACGATCTCCTGCAGAACTGGTGATGAACTTTGTATGAGTACCCTTGCTGTCTTCGAAAGGATCGATTGCAATGTACTTCGCATCTTCGCCAACTAATCTCTTTAAGCTTGCAGCAATACTGTCGGTACCATTTCTGAAAGGATAATCCCAGTTATGAGTAAATGCACCAACATAACCAGCCTTCATCATATCATCCTCAGTAGTATCACCACTTCCGTATAATGCGAAATCATCCCACATTAAACCATCGTTATACCACTTGTTCAGTAAACGTACAGCTTCCTTTGTTCCGGCTTCAGTGAACTTTCTGTCATCGAAACCATTGATATAATAATCTTTGTTAGAAATTGCAGGATCCATGAAGGATTCGATTAAGGTAGCTGCTCTCCAGCCCACATCGTAGCTTACAGAATAAGGTACCATCTTATCTGCATCTGCACCAAGAAGAAGGTCTGCATTATCTCTAAATGCATATAACATCTTTTCAAATTCAGCCTTGGTGGTAGGAGCCTTCATGCCCAACTTGTCAAGCCAGTCCTTACGTACAAAGGTATTGATACGTGCGGTAACGGCTCTCTTTCCTTCGATAGCCCAGATAACTCCGGTCTGAGGATCCTTGTTCCAGTTAATATTGGTATCACCAAGCCATGCCCAAAGGTTAGGAAGCATCTCCTTATATCCTTCTACATAAGGTGCCAGATCAAGCACACCACCCATGTTTGCATAAGACTGGATTGTTGCATAGTCATAGGTCAAACAGATATCCGGTGCATCACTTGCTGCAAGCAGGTTGTTAATCTGTTCCACCTCGGTCCAACGGGGAACTGCCACAAATTCAACTTCTACGTTGTGGTCTTCCAACATACCTTTCTTGATGTAATCAGTGTACATGTTGTTAATAGGATCCGAACCACCATCATTACCACGGTCGTAAACTTCTACAGTAATTTTTCTGGTTTCTACGAATTTCCCATCAACGATTTCGCTGGGATCAGCAGTTACAACAGGTGTAGCATTTTCGCCACCGGTCTGTCCGCCGCTTGTGTCAGCAGCTTTGTCCCCACCACATGCTGCTAATGACATTGTCATAAAGCAAGCAAGCAGCAAAGAAAGAATTTTCTTTTTCATTTCTTTTCCTCCCTTTATATTAAAATGAATCGTAAAATGTATTGAATACACGGATTGTACAATCCGATTATTCCTTTACCGCACCCACGGTTACACCATGAATAAAGTATTTCTGCAACCACGGATAAATCAGCAGAATCGGTACTGTTGAAAACATAACAATTGCCGCTTTCAACGACTCAGAGAGACCCGGTGTGGAGAAGCCTTCCTGTGTTGCCACTTCTACGCTGTTGATATTATTCAGGACATTGTACAAAAGCAACTGCAGAGGATATAAATCCTTATCTGTCACATACATTAATGCATCCGAATAACCGTTCCAGCGTCCCACCGCATAGAACAATGCCAAGGTGGCAAATACCGGTTTGGACAAGGGTACATAAATGCTGGTTAATATCTTGAAATAACTGGCTCCATCGATTTCCGCAGACTCTCGCAAGCTGTCCGGAATACCATAGAAAAAGCTTCGCATAATAATCATGTTGTACACACTCATACAGCCGGGTATAATCAGCACCCAGGGGGTATCCAGTAAATGCAGGGACTTCATCAGCAAATAATTCGGAATGGTTCCCGCATTAAAAAACATAGTAATGGTTATAAAAATATTGATAAATGAGCGTCCCTTTAAGTTAGGGAAAATCAACGGATATGCACAAAGGGTAGTCATTGTCAGAGAAACCACTGTACATACCACGGTTAAAATCACCGTCCATACGAAGGAACGAATATATTTGGGGTCCCCCAATACCGTCATGTATGCATCTATATTTATTCCCTTAGGTATCAGATATACTTCACGTTTTATCAAAAAATCCGTACCACTCAGTGAACGTGCCAACAGATTCAGCATGGGAACGAGACAGCATATACTTACCAGAATGCATATTATTACAAAAATCCAGTCGCCTATTTTAGCGCTTTTTGACTTAATCATTTCATCTTCCTCCTGTATCTTTCCTTACCAAATTCCCCGTTCGCCCAGCTTACGTGCAAGCCAGTTTGCCAACAACAGGAAGAATACACATACAACTGACTGGAACAAGCCAACCGCAGTCGTCAATGAGAACTGCAGGCCCTTAATACCAAACTTGTATACAAAGGTCGAAAGCACATTAGCCACGTCCATAACCAGTTTATTCTGCAACGCAAAAGGACGATCGAAACCACTTCCCAGAATATTACCAAGATTCATAACCAACAATACCACTATGGTAGGCTTAATACCCGGTAATGTAATGTGCCACATCTTCTTAAATCTGCCCGCACCATCCACGGATGCTGCTTCATATAATTCCGGGTTAATGCCCGCTATGGCCGCCAAATACACAATAGAGTTCCATCCAAAACTCTGCCATACACCCAAACCTATGTAAGTACCCACCCAATGAGAGGAACTATTCAAAAACGGAATCGGTTCAAAGCCCATATTCTGTATAATCATATTGATAAAACCGGTACTGGGTGCAAACAACTGAAGTGCCAAACCATAAATGATAACCCATGACAAAAAGTGAGGCATGTAAGCAATGGTCTGAACCACTCTCTTAAACCGTTTGAACACCAATTCATTCAGAATCAATGCAAATATAATAGGCGCCGGGAATCCGATAATCAAATCCAACAGATTCAAACTGACTGTATTTCTAAGTGCAAAAATAAAATCGCGGTTTTTGAATGCCTTAATAAAGTATTCCATACCGTTATTTTTTGCCAAAGGCATATCCCAGACACTCATTCCCAGCTTATATTTCTTAAAAGCAATCTGAATGTAAACCATAGGTATGTACTTAAAAACCAATAAATAAAGCAACGGTAATGCTAACAATGCATATAACTGCCAATAACGTTTCATATATGCACCGAAGGGTTGCTTTCTGGTCGGCAATTTCTTTTTAACTTCTTTACTTTCTTTTTCCATTTTTTCACTCCCTAATCATAACAAGATTTATTAACTTTTCTCTTGCTTTGTTTGAATTATACCATATATTTCCTGCATCAAAATGACACATATTGCTGTTTATCATGCATAAATTGCTATTTGTAAGCACTTACACGCCCATTTTTTGTCATTATGACTTAAAATAAATATCCGCTACAGCTTCTTGTTTATCCCGACATTCTGTGGTATACTAATTTTTGTATGTGATTGATTCAATTGATAGAGGTGAACCCATGAAAATAGGATTTGACAACAAAAAATATCTGACCATGCAATCAGAGCATATTATGGAACGCATTGCGCAATTCGACAACAAGCTGTACCTGGAGTTCGGCGGCAAGCTTTTTGATGACTTTCATGCTGCCCGTGTGCTTCCCGGCTTTGCTGTGGACAGCAAATTACAGATGTTGATGCAGCTTGCAGACCAGGCTGAAATTGTTATGGTTGTAAGCGCTGATGATATTGAAAAGAATAAAGTCCGTGGCGATTTGGGGATTACCTATGACAATGATGTGATTCGTCTGGCTGATGAATTCCGTGCCAGAGGCCTGTATGTGGGCAGTGTAGTTCTGACTAAATATGCAGACCAGCCCATGGCCAAGCATTTCCAGAAGAGATTGGAGAATCTGGGCATCAAGGTATATCATCACTATATGATACCCGGCTATCCTACCAACACACAACTCATTGTCAGCGAAGACGGGTATGGCAAGAACGATTATATTAAGACCACCAGACCTTTGGTGGTAGTGACCGCACCCGGTCCCGGAAGCGGAAAGATGGCAGTTTGTCTGTCCCAGCTTTATCATGAGCATAAGCGCGGTGTCAACGCCGGTTATGCCAAATACGAGACCTTCCCTATTTGGAACCTGCCTTTGGACCATCCGGTTAACTTAGCTTACGAAGCAGCTACTGCTGACTTAAATGATATTAATATGATTGATCCTTACCACTTAAGGGCTTACAACGAAGCAGCGGTAAATTACAACCGCGACGTGGAGATTTTCCCGGTGCTGAATGCTATCTTTATGAAAATCTATGGCAAGAGTCCCTATGCTTCTCCCACCGACATGGGTGTAAACATGGCCGGCAAATGTATCTTTGACGACGAAGCCTGCCGAGAAGCTTCCCATCAGGAAATCATCCGCAGATACTATGCTGCTTTAGTGGGCGTAGCCAATGGTACAAGCACTTCCGAAGAATTAAATAAATTGCAACTGTTAATGAGTCAGGAGAACTTATCTCCTTCCGACCGTCCTGCCGTAAAACCCGCCTTAGAGCGTTCTGCGAAAATCGGAGTACCGGTAGTAGCCATCGAGCTTCCTGACGGTCGCATCATCACCGGAAAGACCGGCGATTTGCTGGGTGCCAGTGCGGCTGCTTTGGTCAATACCCTTAAGGTGTTAGCAGACATTCCTCATGAGAAACCGGTTTTATCACCGGATGCGTTATCGCCTATCCAAACCCTGAAAACCCGCTATTTGGGCAGCAAAAATCCCCGTCTGCATACAGACGAGGTATTGATTGCACTATCCGCCACAGCAGCTTCCAACGAGGATGCTACTCTGGCCCTGAAGCAGCTCCCTAAACTGGCAGGCAGTCAGGTACATTCCAGCGTGATGCTTTCCTCCGTAGACATCCGCACCTTCAAGAAATTGTTCTGCGATGTAACCTGCGAACCCAAAAGCATCTAGGAAAATAATTACCCCAGTCCATGAAATCCCATGGTCTGGGGCTTTTTATGCATTGATTTGCTTCTAACACACTAAATCGATTGCTTCCTGTATATTGCTGACACCGATTACTTTCATATTGCCGGTAGTCTTGATATTCTTCACGCACACCTTGGGCACTACGCAGATTTCGAAGCCCAGCTTCTCAGCTTCTGCCACTCTTTGGGCTGCCATGTTTACTGAGCGTACTTCTCCGCTTAACCCCACCTCCCCGAAAGCCATCAGCTTGGGACTTAAGGGTAAATTTTTAAAGCTGGACACAATCGCTAATACAATACCCAAATCAATGGCAGGTTCTACGATTTTCATGCCGCCGGTCAGGTTCACATAGGCATCACAGCCTGCCAACTGCATACCACAACGCTTCTCTAACACCGCCATCAACAGATTCACACGATTAAAATCCGTACCTGTGGTTTGTCTGCGTGGAATACCGAAATTGGTCTGGCATACCAGTGCCTGTATCTCTAAAAGTAAGGGTCTGGTGCCTTCCAAGGTACAGGCTACCACAGAACCGCTGGCATCCGTAGGGCGACCTTCCAGCATATATTCAGAAGGATTCTGTACTTCCACCAGACCTTCCTCCCGCATCTCAAAAACACCGATTTCATTGGTGGAGCCAAATCGGTTTTTCACTCCGCGTAAGATCCGGTAGGAGGCATGTCTGTCCCCTTCAAAATACAGCACTGTATCCACCATATGCTCCAACACTCTTGGGCCGGCTACCGTACCCTCTTTGGTTACATGTCCCACGATGAATATAGCTACATTTAAGCCTTTCGCCAGTTGCAATAAGGTGCCTGTGGACTCGCGAACCTGGGACACACTTCCCGGTGCCGCAGATACATTTTCATTATACATGGTCTGGATAGAGTCTATCACCACCACCTTAGGATTTTCCTTGTGAATCACCTCGGAGATAATGTCCAGATTAGTCTCACAAAGAAGCAGCATCTCTTTCCCAAAGGTACCGATACGGTCCGCCCGCATCTTAATCTGAACCTGGGATTCTTCTCCGGAAATATAAAGCACCTTCTGCCCTTTCGCAGCCAACATCCGACAGGTCTGAAGCAGTAAGGTGGACTTACCGATACCCGGGTCACCACCCACCAAGGTCAGTGAACCCTGCACGATACCACCGCCTAATACACGGTCCAACTCAGTGATACCGGTTCCGATTTTATCTTCTTCCTGTATGGTCACTTCCGACAAGCTGGTAGGCACTGCTTTTCCGGTACCCAAACCTGACTTTCCTATATTTTTTGAGGAAGTCGCACGAACGACTTCCTCTACAAAGGTATTCCACTCTTTACATCCGGGACACTGTCCCATCCACTTGGATGACTCAAATCCGCAATTCTGACAATAAAATATAGTTGCATTCTTACTTTTTGCCATTGCTTACTCCTATGGATTATGCCTCAACGATTTTAACACTTACATCCTCAGCCTTTAAGTCGATACTGACACTCAGCTTACCGCTCAAATTAGTCTTTACTGCACCGATGGAATTGCCCTGCAGGAATACCTCATATTCGGTATCCTCCTTTAAACCTACCGTTACCTGTGTGCTGTGTGCACCTTCTGCCAAGAAGGTTACGCCTTCTGCAGTTTCCGCAAACTCATGCACGGTGGTTCCCGGAACTGACTCGTACAGGAACATGCCGTTTTTCTCCAGCTTGGTGATTTCTTCGAAGGTTTTTACCTTGTACAAATCACCCATGTGGGCAAAATCCTCTACCTTTTTTTTGTCTCTCAGCTCATAATTTCCAAAGCTGATGGTTCCGTTTTCTTCGCTGCGAAGCAATTCTTTTACTACTGACATTTCAGTACCCTCCTAATTTTATCTATTGTTTTTTACTGTGAAAGTCACTTGTCCCTGACTTGTTTTTTTATCCTGCTTATAACCGGCTGTGACAGTATCCCCAGCCTTCACGTTGCCCTTTAATATTTCCTCCGCCAAAGCATCCTCTACCACGGACTGCAATGCCCTGCGCAAAGGTCTGGCCCCCATCTTTTGATCGGAGTATTTCTCCACCAGATGCTCCTTTAAGCCGTTGCTCAAGGTCAGCTTAATATCCATGTGCTCCTTGCATCGCTTGGTCAAACCGCCGGCCAGCAAGTGGATAATTTCCTTCATATTATCCTTATTCAGTTGATGGAATACGATAATATCATCAATTCGGTTGATGAATTCCGGCTTAAAGCTTTTCTTGACTTCCTCCATTACATTGGACTTCATCTTTTCATAATCCTTCTGCTCGCTCCTGCGGATGCAAATCCCAGATTCTTGGGGTCCACAATCCTCTGCGCTCCCGCATTGGAGGTCATAATCAATATGGTGTTTTTAAAGTTTACTTTGCGGCCCTTGGAATCTGTAATATGTCCGTCATCCAACACCTGCAAAAGTACATTAAATACGTCCGGATGGGCCTTTTCGATTTCATCGAAAAGCACTACGCTGTAAGGATTTCTTCTTACCTTTTCACTAAGCTGTCCACCCTCATCAAAGCCCACATATCCCGGAGGGGAACCGATCATCTTGGATACGGAATGACCCTCCATATACTCGGACATATCCACACGAATCATGGCATTCTCATCGCCGAACATGGCCTCTGCCAATGCCTTGGCCAGCTCAGTCTTACCCACACCGGTGGGTCCTAAGAACAGGAAAGAACCAATGGGTCTGTTGGGATCCTTTAATCCTACACGGCCTCTTCTCATGGCCTTGGATACAGCCGTCACCGCTTCCTCCTGACCAATCACACGCTTGTGCAAGGTCTTCTCCAGCATCAGCAGACGTTCACTTTCCTTCTCTGCCAGCTTCCGTACCGGGATGCCGGTCCACATGGCTACTACTCCTGCTACATCCTCCTCACTAATTTCCAGATATTCGTCCTCTTTCTTCTTTCCGCTCTTCTTCAACAGCTTATCCAGCTTGGCCGCCAGTTCATCTTGCTTCGCCTTAAGTGCGGAAGCTTCCTTCAAATCTCCCTGCTGCAAAGCATCTGCAACAGCACTGTCCAGCTCACGAATCCCCTTACGGTATTCCTGTTGCTTGCCTGCATTGCCTTCCTTGCGAAGCCGTGCTGCGGAAGCCGCTTCATCAATCAAATCAATGGCCTTATCCGGCAGGTTTCTGTCGTTGATATAGCGTTCGGAAAGCTTCACTGCTGCTTCCACAGCCGCTGTTGAAATCGTCACTCTGTGGTGTTCTTCGTATTTTCCTTTGATTCCTTCCAGAATGGCTATGGACTGCGTTACATTGGGTTCCTCCACATTAACCGGTTGGAATCGTCTCTCCAATGCCGCATCCTTTGACACGTATTTCCGATACTCTGATATGGTGGTAGCACCAATCATCTGTATCTCTCCTCTTGCCAAAGAGGGCTTCAATATATTGGAAGCATCGATGGCACCTTCCGCACCACCGGCACCGATAATGGTATGCATCTCATCCACAAAAAGAATCACATTACCGTCTGCAATGACTTCCTTCATAACCTTCTTAATACGCTCTTCAAACTCACCGCGATACTTACTGCCGGCTACCATACCCGACAAATCCAAAGTCAATACCCTCTTATTTTGTACGGTAAAGGGCACATCTCCACTGACTATTCTCAGTGCCAAGCCTTCCACCACGGAAGTCTTACCCACTCCGGGCTCACCCAGGAGACAGGGATTGTTCTTAGTACGTCGGCTTAATATCTGTATAACTCTTCCGATTTCATCCTCTCGTCCAATCACCGGATCCAGCTTGCCTTCCCTGGCTAAAGCTGTCAAATCCCTGCTGTACTGGTCCAGAGTCGCCGTTTTACTTTTCTGATTCTGCTTCTTCCCCAAATCCTCTTTTGCCAGATTCGGGTCTGCGCCAATACCGGTCAGTACATCCACATACAGTTTCTGAGGCGATACATTCATGGCATTCAGTAACCGGACTGCCACATTTTCCCCTTCCTTAATCAGGGCCAATAAAATATGCTCCGTACCGGTCTTTTTCTGCCCCAAACGCTTCGCCTGCTTATGGGCATCTTCCAACACCTTGGTTGCCCTGGGCGAAAAGCCTTCTCGCTCCTTTATGGCTACCCCTGATTCAAAAACAATCAGTTCCTTTATCAGTTTTACCAAAGCTTCTGTGGTTACACCATTGTCCGTCAGTACCTTGGCTGCCACTCCGCTTCCTTCCTTCGTTAATCCCACCAGAATATGCTCCGTTCCCACATATCCCTGCTTTAGCTGTTTTGCACATTTCTCTGCAAGGGTCAAAGCATTCTGTGCTTTCCCCGTAAACTGCATCTGCATTATTCCAGCCCTCCATATTCTTTATATATCTCGTCAATCAAACCGTGAAATTCATCCTTGGTAATATTTTTGCAACTGCCTCTGGCTATCAAAACCTGAAGTTCTCTTTTCAGCTGCGTCATCATCTTCCGTTTATCCGTATCCACAGCTATCACGGCACCTTTTCTCCGGTCCACCTTTACATAGCCTTCCTGCTTTAACACAGTATATGCCTTATTAACGGTATGCATATTGATGCCCACCGTCTCTGCCAGCTGTCGGACACTGGGCAGGGAATCCCCTTCCCGGAAATGGGCGGTGGCTATGCCAAAAATAATCTGATTTCTAAGCTGTAAATAGATGGCTTCATCGCTGTTAAAATCAATCTCTATTATCATACCGCCCCTCCTTTCTGTTATACATATCATATCACAAACCACCACTCATGAGAAGTCACTTTATAATTTTTTCACAAAAAAGCAGACATCCTGACTCACCCGCCTTCCGACACAAAAAAGAAAGGAACCCTAGAGTTCCTTTCTGCATAAACTATTCTTCTTCACTACCATCCCAATTCAGGAATTCGAATTCAAACTCATCATCATCATCCGCCGCAAAATTCTTGGACTGCCAAGTCTGCTTATTTGCTTCCTCTGCAGGCTTCTGTGCCACTGTCTTAGGAGTAGGTGCTACTGTTTTTTCCGGTGCCGGAACTGCCGGTTTAACAGGCGCCTGACCAGCCGGCTTCTGCTGAGGATTTGCAGTTTTCTGCTGTCCGCCCACTGGTTTCTGGCCATTTACAGGTCTCTGCTGTACAGGTGCCTTAGGTGCTCTGGTATCTGCAGGATTTGACACCTTCACGGTCTGGGGCGCACTACCTGCAGGTCTCTGCTGTCCTGTACCTGCCGGCTTCGCACCTGCGGGTCTGTTGCCATTGGCAGGTCTGCTCTGAGTAGCACTCTTAGGTGCTCCGGTGCCCACTGTATGCATTACATTTTTATTCCTGTTTGCACTTGACGGATTATTGGCTTTCTGTCCCTGACGCTGACGAATGGTTTCCTTCTCCACTGCCGCAAAATAAGCATCATCCATAACCTCTCTCATCTTGTAGAAGAGGAAGCCTGCTACAGCAGCCAACGCCAACACTAAAATCACCAGGATTACAATCCATAAACTCTGGCTCTTTATCTTTTTATCCTTGCTTTCAATTAACTTGGGATTTTCAAGTGCCGCATTAATTAATGACTCCGCATTATATTTGTACCCTGCATCATTATCTACCAGGAACCACTCTCCCTCTTTCTCAGTCACATAGTACTTTCCGTTTACAACAGGAGGAGTGGTAGTAGAAGGCTCCTCTGTGGGAGTCTGGGTATCCTCTGACGGAGGTGTAACTGCCGGTGTATCTTCTACGGGCTTAATTTCGCCGGATACTGTTAAAAAATCATAGCGGATAAAACCGGTTATTTCGCCTGCATCTGAACTATAACTTACACGATACCAGGTCTTATTCTGGCTATCCTGTGCTCGACCGTTTACAGTCACTACGGTATCCTTCAGTACATTTGCTATAATACCGCCTTCTGTGGACGCATCAGAACGCACACGTACGGTATTGCCTACGATTTTCGCACTGACAGGCTGTACATCCTCTACCGGTACGCTGGGTGAAACAGTCACTGCAGGTGGTACATCACCGGTCTTTTCCATCAAATCGCTGCGGATATAACCGGTCTTGTTGCCATCATAAACTACCTCGTACCATATCTTACCGTCTGCTCCGGTCTTTTCACCATTAATGGTGAATTTCTGGCCGTTTACCGCACTTCCTACTGCTTCACTGCTGGTGCTGGCGTCCTTACGGATTTTAGCCGCCGAAGCTGTTACCTTTCCTTCTGCCGCATAAGCAGTCAATGATAACATGGCAAAGCATGCTAACATCATAACAGTCATGCTTGCATATCTTAAAAGTTTCTTGTGTAAATCACTTATCTTTCTCATTTTGTACCCTTCCTCTTAATCTTGCTATTACTCCACAACCCCTGTTTTATGCCTCATCAATGGCCTTACCGATATCATGACGCATGTACTTATTCTCAAAACTTACCCACTCTGTAGCCGCATACGCATTGGCTCTGGCTTCTTTCAAGTTTGCGCCCTTCGCAGTAATACCCAACACACGTCCGCCATTGGTTACAATACCCTCAGCGGTCTGCTTGGTACCTGCATGGAAGCAATAATAGCCTTCTTCCTCATCAAACTTATCCAAGCCATCAATCACAAATCCCTTCTGATAGCTTTCCGGATATCCGGCGCTGGCCAATACCACACATACCGCTGCATTGTCTTCAAACTGTAAATCAATCTGATCCAAAGTCCCATCGATACAGGCATCGATTACATCCATAATATCATTCTTCATTCGCGGGAGAACTACCTGAGTCTCAGGGTCGCCGAATCTGGCATTGTACTCCAGCACTCTGGGTCCCTTGGGGGTGAGCATCAATCCGAAGAAAATAACACCTTTAAACTCTCTGCCCTCTGCTGCCATAGCATCCACGGTAGCCTGATAAATATATTTCTTACAGAATTCATCCACTTCGTCTGTATAGAAGGGGCTGGGTGAAAAAGTACCCATACCACCGGTATTTAAGCCTTGGTCACCATCCTTAGCGCGCTTGTGGTCCTGTGCAGAGGTCATAGTCTTGATGATCTTACCATCCACAAAGGAAAGAACAGATACCTCACGTCCGGTCATAAATTCTTCGATAACCATACGATTTCCGGCGCTTCCGAAATGCTTATCCAGCATAATCTCCTTCACGCCCGCCTTTGCCTCTTCCAGGGTATTGCAAATCAATACGCCCTTACCAAGTGCCAAACCATCTGCCTTTAATACGATGGGCATATCTGCGGTTTCCAAATAAGCTAGTGCTGCATCCGGATCATCAAAGTTCTCATATGCCGCTGTGGGAATATTATATTTCTTCATCAAATCTTTGGAGAAAGCCTTACTTCCTTCCAGAATCGCTGCATTTGCCCTGGGGCCGAAGGTTCTTAAGCCTGCCGCCTCACAAGCATCTACCAAACCGCCTACCAACGGATCATCCGGTGCCACAAACACCAAATCCACTGCTTTTTCCTTGGCATAAGCTACTACTTTGTCAAATTCCATCACGCCGATAGAAGGCTCACACTCTGCAATCTGTGCAATACCCGCATTGCCCGGTACGCAATAAAGCTTTTCCACTCTTTTGCTCTTTTTCATACTGACTGCAATGGCATGCTCACGTCCGCCGCCACCTACGATTAATACTTTCATCTTCAACTTCCTTCCTTTGTTTCCACAAGTGTTTTCACATGTTCCAAACAGGAAACTAATTATTCTTCACAACCTTATTATCTACTACTAAGATTCTGCCGTTGGCAATATCGTCAATGGCTTGCGGAAGTAAAATCCACTCTGCCTGCTCCATGACTCTTCTCTGTAATACCTCAGGAGTATCTCCGTCTTCTACATATACCGCCTTCTGCGAGATAATGGGGCCTTCATCCATTCCTTCATTGACAAAATGCACGGTAGCACCGGTCACCTTGGCACCACGCTCCAACACTCTTTCATGTACCTTCAATCCATAGTAGCCTACGCCACAGAAGGAAGGGATGAGGGACGGATGAATATTGATAATACGGTTACTGTACTGCGCCACCATCTTAGGGGGAATGGCCACCAAAAATCCGGCCAAAACCACCAAATCCGGCTTCAACTCATTCACTGCATTAAGTAATGCATCATTGAAAATATCACGGTTTTCGAAATCCTTGGGAGATACACTTATGGCAGGAATCCCCGCATTCCTTGCTCTCTCTAAGCTCTTCACCGTCTTGTTATTACTAATCACACCTACGATTTCCGTATTGGTAATCTTACCTGCTACCACACTGTCGATGATGGCCTGCAGATTGGTACCTCCACCGGAAACCAGCACTACGATTCTTAACATAAGGTTACTCCCTTTTCGCCTGCTTCACACTTACCTGCTACCCATGCGGTTTCGCCTGCTGCCTGAATGGCTGCGATAGTCTTGTCCACATCTGCAGGGTCTACCGCCAACAACATACCGATACCCATATTGAAGGTATTGTACATCATTTCATCTGCAATATTGCCTGTCTTCTGCATCAATTTAAAGATAGCGGGTACTTCATAACTACCCAAATCCATATGTGCATTCACGCCTTCCGGAAGCATTCTGGGAATATTCTCCTGGAAACCGCCACCGGTAATATGGCTACAACCCTTAATGGTCACACCTGCATCCTTAACAGACTTCAGCGCTTTTACATAAATCTTGGTAGGTGCGATTAATGCTTCACCAAGAGTGGTTCCTAATTCATCATAATAAGTATCTAAGCTTTCCTTGGTCATTTCAAACACCTTACGAACCAAAGAGAAACCATTGCTATGTACACCGGAGGAAGCGATTGCCACCAATACATCGCCGGGCTTAATATTGGCACCGGTAATCAAATCCTTCTCATCTACCACACCAACTGCAAAACCTGCCAAATCGTAATCATCCTCAGGCATCAGACCGGGATGCTCCGCAGTTTCGCCGCCGATTAATGCTGCACCGGCCTGCTTACAGCCTTCTGCCACACCCTTTACAATGGTTGCAATCTTCTCGGGATAATTCTTGCCACATGCAATATAATCTAAGAAGAATAAAGGCTCACCGCCTGCACAAGCTACATCGTTTACACACATAGCCACTGCATCAATACCGATGGTATCATGCTTGTCCATAATAAATGCTAACTTAACCTTGGTACCGCAACCGTCTGTACCTGACAAAAGTACCGGATTCTCCATATTCTTAATGGCTGCCAAAGAGAAAGCACCCGAGAAACCACCCAAGCCTCCCATTACTTCGGGACGCATGGTTTCCTTCACATGCTTCTTCATCAGTTCTACCGATTTGTAACCGGCTTCAATATCCACACCTGCGTTCTTGTAATCCATAATTTCCTCCATTTGCCCATGGGCCTGTAATTTATTTATTCATGTATGCTTTGTAGCCAACTTCCTGTAATTTCGCATCCTTTGCCTGTACCTGTTCTTTCAGGTTGGTGCTGTAGTCCTTTAACTTAGCAAGTAATTCTGCATCTGAAGTTGCCAGAATCTTAGCCGCCAGAAGACCTGCATTGGCACCACCGTTAATCGCCACGGTTGCTACCGGAATACCGGAAGGCATCTGCACGATGGAATACAAGGAATCCCTGCCACCCAAAGAAGTGGTGTGCATGGGAATACCAATCACCGGCATAGGAAAAATCGCTGCACACATACCGGGCAGATGTGCTGCCATACCTGCTCCTGCGATGATTACCTTGAAGCCCTTATCCTCTGCTGACTTCGCGTACTCAAAAAACACATCCGGCTCTCTGTGCGCGGAAATAATGGTCATCTCATAAGAAATGCCCAATTCCTCCAAAATATCGGCAGCCTTAGCCATTACAGGCATATCCGAATCGCTACCCATTACAATACCAACCTTTGCCATGGTATTCTCCTCCTTGTATCTATAAATATTTAGGCCACTCCGCCTTATAATCAATCCTATTTCCAGTTTACTAGACTATTTCACACTATGCAAGATGTTTTTCTACATTTTGTATACTATTACCAAATTCTTAAGAATTTCTTACCATATCTAGGGCACAAAGCATTATGCTTCAAGGGGCACATTCAACGCCAGACACTCTTTCGGCATAAATTTGCCCTGTTTAATGATTTCCACCCTGCTTCCGTCCCTGCCTACGGCCGTCAATTCACCCAACTCATCATAGGGAATGGTTATGTCTGTATGGCAATCAAAATAGGCCTTTTTCGGGTCTGTATGGCGCAGTGCCGCACACTCATTCTCCCTGGCAATAATCTCCTTCCCGTCCGGATTGTACACCTTAATATCCTCCGCATGAGAGTAACAGGTATCGCCCACCGCAAAATGTGGCCCCATCTTTTCCGCAATCAAAATAGGCAACTTATCCTCAATGCCCCACTTTCTCGCAATTACATAAGCCAGCGTATTGGTTCCGATTGCAAACTCACCCATAGGAAGGGTGTCCCGATGAAACAGCACATTCTCTTTGATATATTTCCGGTTTTGCTCCGTGTCAGCAAAATTGTCACAGCTGTAATCCGCAATCATACCATCCGCAAAATGCACGGTCAGATTCCGATACTCCAATTCATTCAAATACACCTTGGAAACATTCAAAACACCATTGGTACCCTTTAGCTTGGGAGAGGTAAACACTTCACCCACCGGAATATTCACATCTGCCACACAGTTCTCAAAAAGTGTTTCCTTCTCCGGATTGTTAAGCTGTGCCAAACCGATGGTCAAATCCGTGGTATTGCCGTTCATGCCCTTGATTTCCACATATTCCGCCCGATCCAATATATCAATCAATACCTGCTGATACTTTCGGTACTCCATATAGTCCAGCGTATTGATTCGGATAATATCCCTAAAAATTTCTTCAAAATCCTCACCGATTTCCGGTACCGGGAAGGCGATTATGGTAAAGCTGCGTTCTTCTTCTAAAATATACTCCCTCTGAATCGCGCCCGCCTGGGAACGATATTCTACCACCTGTTTCTGCTGTTCTTTGCTTAAGGTAGGGGCACACTTTTTATTCACAGGTTCAAAGGGGGCCTCACCAAACACCTCCTGCACCGCAGGACCTGCATAAAGAGAAGCATCTTCTTTGTAATGCTCAAAAGCCGTCTTAAATACCTCCAGCTTTCTTTGCACCATTCCCTTATCCCACACAAGTGCCTTATCATCCTTGTGGTCATAATCATACTGCTTGTTGGGGTTGCCACCGATGGCACCCAGCTTAAACAATCCGCCTCCCTGCAGAACACCCATGGGTGTTCTGCGGACAATGGGCTTCAGACCCATTTTCGCAAAATTCTCCACCGCCTTACGCATCATACGCTCAAATCCCAAAGAATAACGGATTTCCACCGTATTCTTTTTGGACAAATCTTTATTACCAAGCACAAAGCCCATCCGATACCCTTCCGTATAGGTATCTGCCATCAAATCGATGGTTTCCTGCGGCAGGGATGCCATAAATTCCGCAGTCTTCACTTCGTTCTCTGATACATACTCTCCATAGTGATACAAATATTCCGGGCTGTTCAAATCTGCTGACCGTAAGATTTCGACCGCAAGACTTTCCTCCGGCACCACCATGGTCTTGATTTTAGCTTCTTCCGTCACATCCGAATAATCACTGACATACCAATAAAGGATTTGCTGTAAACCTTCATAAGCAGGAAGTTCTTTCGTTTCCTGCCACAGTGTCTCACAAGCACCGTAAACTTCAATAAACAACTCCATACGAATCAGCAACTCTTCCATTTTGCCTTCTGCTGCCGGCACAATCATACTGCGAAGCTCTGCCGCCAGCACAGAAAAGA
Organism: Lachnospiraceae bacterium; assembly: GCA_017522685.1. The sequence continues at coordinate 117,257 of JAFWYN010000026.1, read as the reverse complement.
ACGGACCATACTCTGCCCCCAACTGTGCCACTGCATAGGAAGGATTGGCAAAGCTATTCCCGTAATTTTCTGAAAGGATTTCACCATACAGCTTTTTATTCCAGTACTGCAATTCCTGCAAATCCGCTTTGCGGTTTGCGCCACTCACCACAAATTCATAATACGCATTTACGATTGCCACAAATCCGGCCATATCGCCAAAGAATCTCTGCCAAGCTTCCTTGCCCTGCATTTCATCTTTTATTTCAAGAATCCGGCCTATGGCCAGTTCATATCTTTCCAACATCAAGTCATCCTGCTTATTCATCATTTTTTACCTTTCATATCTGCAACACTATAAGGCAGTTCCTGCATATAAAATACCGCTGACCCCCAATATCGCCAGCGCATTCAGCCCTACACCGATCCAACCGAATACCAAAAACTTTTCCTTCTCCTGTACCGCCAAAACGGCCAAAACCATCCCCACAATAGCAAAAACCAATGCCAGAATTGCTGCGATTCCATAATTGAAAGGGGCATTCCCTTTCTTTAAATAAGCCAGATATATCAGCGATATTAAGGATATACAGCTCAATGCTCCAAAGAAGGTACTTAAGACTGCTTTGGCCGAATGTCCCTTATTGGTAAATTTATAATTCTTCCTTTTTGCCATCCGTCTTCCTCTCCTGTGCCCTGTTTTCACAGGACTTATCTGCTAAAACAGGCATACCTCCTACGGAAGTATGCCCATCTGCTTAAAACAATATTTTAGACTTTCCTGCCAGTAACTTTGCACCACTGATAATCAGAAGCACTCCGCAGGCAACTCCCACCACAATGGAAATCACGCCCATAACAATATTTGTTGCTCCGGTACCCCTCATAACCTTGTAAGTTTTTTCTTCCATACTCATTACCTCACATTTCCACTTTCGCTTTGATTATGCACCATAAGTAGCATAATATTCATCAATAGCTGCCTTCAATTCATCATTAATGAGAACCTGTCCGTTGTAAGGCTTATTGTATAGATGCTCGATAACATCCATCATGCTTACGATAGCATTTGCCTTAAAACCATACTTCTCCTGCACCTCTTCCAATGCACGTTTCTCGCCGCCAAGCCCCTTCTCACAACGATCCAAAGAAACCATCAAGCCTACGATTTCCACATCTGCGGCACCTCTTACCTTAGGTACGGTCTCTTCCATGGACTTACCGGAAGTAGTTACGTCCTCAATCATAATCACTCTGTCGCCATCCTTTAACTTACTGCCAAGGAAGCTTCCCTTATCTGCACCGTGGTCCTTCTCTTCCTTACGGTCTGAGCAGTAACGAACCTCCTTGCCGTACAGTTTGCTGTATGCGATAGCGGTTACTACACTGATAGGAATACCCTTATATGCAGGCCCGAACAATACATCAAAGTCATCTCCGTAAGTATTGTGAATAGCTTTCGCATAATACTCGCCCAGTCCCATCAGCTGGCTACCGGTCACATATCCGCCCGCATTCATAAAGAAAGGGGACTTACGACCGCTCTTTAATGTAAACTCGCCAAATTTAAGCACCTGGCAATCCACCATAAACTCAATAAACTCTTTTTTGTACTGTTCCATTATGTTATCCTCCTATATCAAGCCTTGGCATATGTATTTTATTTTGTAAACAACTGTAAATTGTACTGTAATAGTATAACACTACACCCTCAATTTTTCAACCGCATCTTTCACCCTATTCCAGCATAAGTAACAAGATTTCCAATTCTTCATTCATTTCCAAAGTCTGGCACACTTCTTTAAATGCTCCTTTAAATACCTCTATATTTTTCCTTTCGGATTCCAACAAATATGCCACCAATTCATACATTGCAGGAGATTGCATAATCATATTTTGGTATCTGTACTCCCCTTCTCCCAGCTTGTATCCGGCTTTATCGTTGATATGTAAGATTTCCAGTATATAATCAGTACTATATGGTTTAAAGCCTTCCTGCAACCATGTCTTAATCCTTTCTTTATCCGGTATATCCTCATCTAAAATTTCCAGAATATTTCGATAAATATAAAAGGCGAATCTTTCTCCAACCAACTCCGCATTCTCTTCCAAATACTTACAACACCTTAATACGGAAGTGCTTATTCTCCATGCATTTGTCAATGGTCTTATCAATTGGCGCTTATATATTCTCTCTTCAATATCAATGGTATTAACTCTCGAAAACACACATCCGTATGCAATAAGCAGATATATGTCTACCCATAATGGTGTAGCCCCTTTTCCCTCCTCTTTGATCTTGAGAAGCTTCTCCCCGTATATATCTGAAAACCTTTCAATAAATTCTGTATCATATTGCTTATCCAAAAACTCTTTTCCAAAAACATATTTCTTCCATGGCTTTTGACCAAACTCATTCTCCAGCATCCAGCCAAAATATGCATGAATATCCTTTGGAATTTCCTTCCTTTTATGCGCTTCTCCCAACCTTTCCAGTTGCTCCAGATACTCTTTATTTTCTCTTTTCCGCACTTCCACCTCGGATGGTTCCTTATTTTCAACAGGTATTTGAATTGGCAATCTTTCAATCTTTTTTACCATTGGAATCAAATCTACGGAAGTCTTTGGAATTGCATATCCCTCACTTTCTACCTTTTCCGGATATTCTTCATCCTCCTTATCGCTCCGAATCATTGTAAGTGCCTTTTTATACGATTGATGTAGCAACTGAAATTCTTCCGGATGTGTTTCCGGATGATATATTTTGCACTTCTTTGCATATGCCCTTTTTATCATTCGCATATCATCCGTAGGCTCAATACCCAGTATTTCCCAAATATTCACTGTTCTGCCTCTTCTTTCATTATAAGTCTTCGTCTTCCAGCAGTTCCTTCACAATATCCTCGTTATCAAAATAGTCTTTATTAATTACCATTTCCAATTGCAAAAAACACTGTGCAATATATTTCATTTTGCGGCGAACCATAATTGCATCGTTATCCTGTAAGCTCACTTCAAAATCATGAATCAACGATACAATATACTCTTTGTGTTCCTCCCCTGCCTGTGCATACAAGCGTTGTCCCCAAGCCAGTAAATTCTTATTATCTTCCTTATTACGCTCAAAACGCATTTCCTTTTCGATGATAATTCTTTTCCTATCAATTTCTTCGTTTGTGAGCTGTGAATCCTTTTTAAGTATCACTGCCTCTGCCGTATTTTTACCAAGCAAATCTCTGGCAGTCACTTGCAAAATACCGTTTATATCATAACAAAACGTAATCTCAGCAACAGTATCTCCTACTTCGTTGGGTGTTACTTTGATATCTATTTCTCCAAGCCGCAAGTTTTTTTCTGCATATAATTCTTCACCCTGATATATTTCAAATCTGATATGTTTCTGAAAAGGCTCAAGTCCGTAATAACGTCCGGACTTAGCAATGGGAAGGATACTGTTTTTAGGAATAATAACACTCATATAATCCGTCTTATCCTCTTTACCATGCCTAGTGCTGATACCCAATGAAAACGGACATACATCCGTCATTACCAAATCAGCAATCTCTTCCTCTCTCGCTATAATACCTGTTATAACACCAACTCCCAAAGCCACATAATGTTCACAATCATCCTTAGCAGTCAGTTCTCTGTCAAGTAACGCAGAAAGGAATTTTTGTACTACCGGCATTTTACAGCTACCACCTACCAATACCACGTCAACAATATCTTCCAATTCTATTTTTGCACCTTTGACAGCTTCATTGATTACCGTTTTTATCCGAAGCAATACCTCTGCGCATATTTTCAATAAATCCTTGTTGGTATATTCCACTGCATATTCTTTATTGCGTATGGTTACGCGCATAGTAACACGCTCTTCCGTTGTTAGCTTTCTCTTAACATTTTCTGCCGCCCACAAAATATTTTCCCATGTGCCGGGGCTTAAATTTTCATAGTAAAAACCTATCTTTTCACAAAAATCCACTGCAATGGCACTATCAAAATCCTTACCCCCTAACCGGTTATCTCCTGATACAGCAATGATTTCAATTATATTTTCGAAACAATCTACCACCGAAACATCTAATGTTCCGCCGCCAAAATCCACCACCAGGTAGATTCCTTCCGTACCTACATTTCCTTCCTTCCATTGATGATATGCAATAGCTGCCGAAGGCTCATTAATTAAACGTTTCACCGCCAAACCAGCCATTCTGGCCGCCTTTTCGGTAGCTTCCCTTTGATTATTATCAAAATAAGCCGGTACCGAAATCACCGCTTCCTTCACTACTTCTCCTAATTGCTGTTCTGCATCTTCGATCAGCTTTTTCAATAAAAAGGCTGACAATTCTTCCGGAAGATACTTACTTTTTCCCACAAAAATTGTGTCCCTGCTACCTATTCTTCTTTTAAATTCTGCCACAGTCCTTCCAGGATGAGAAACCCTTCTCTGTTTTGCTATTTCACCTACCACAATCGAACCATCTTCCTCCACACTTACTACACTAGGTGTCATCAGATGTCCCAAATTATTCTTCAAAATTTCCACTTTACCATTACGCCATATGGTAACTAAACTATTTGTAGTTCCTAAGTCTATTCCTATCAGTGCCATTTTCTCTTACTCCAACTAAGTCACGCTCATTCACCAAATATCTGTTTCACAGACGTTTGGCTAATTGCTTTCGCATACATTATATCATACCTGTATCTTAAGGTAAATGTTTGTTACCTCTCAATTTATGTTCCAAGCATTCCTTTCCCGGCAGCTATACCATTTTAGAAATGATAACACCCTGCATAGGTTCAATCAACCTTATGCAGGGCGTTTCGTCATATTTTATATCGACTTTCTTTCGACACTTATAGGTGGACAGGCTGATATGCAACCACTCCGACTGCTCCACACCAAACTACTCCTCATTGATATTATAACCGTTTTTCAAGAAAAGTCATAAACCTGTAGTTTAAAAACCGAGGACAGGCAGCCATCCTCGGTTTCAAATATTTACGCAATATCATCCATCTGCGCTGTATACAGTTTATAATAGTAGCCCTTCTTCGCCATCAGTTCATCGTGGCTGCCGCATTCTACGATGCCGCCCTGGTCCACGTACATAATCTTATCACAGTTCTTAATGGTAGAAAGTCTGTGGGCGATGATGAAGGAGGTTCTGCCCTGAAGCATGGCGTTCAAGCCCTGCTGCAACGCTTTTTCCGTCTGTACATCGATACTTGAGGTTGCTTCATCCAGCACCAGGATAGCCGGATCGGAAAGCAGGGTTCTTGCAAAAGAAATCAGCTGCTTCTGCCCCTGTGAAAGCAAGGAACCGCGCTCCTTTACTTCTGTCTGATAGCCATCCGCAAAGCGGTTGATGAAGTCGTCCGCACATACGGTTTTACTTGCTTTGATAATCTCCTCGGTAGTTGCGTCCAGCTTACCATAGCGAATATTGTCCTCGATGGTACCGGAAAAGATAAAGCTGTCCTGAAGCATGATACCCATCTGGGAACGAAGGGTATGAAGCTGCACATTGGCTATGTCCTGACCATCAATCAGTACACGCCCCTGCCCCACATTATAGAATCTGGAAATCAGGTTTACAATGGTACTCTTTCCCGCACCGGTAGGTCCTACCAAGGCTACGCTTTCGCCTGCTTTTACTTCAAAGGATACATTCTTAAGCACATCCTTTCCTTCTTCGTATGCAAAGGTTACATTTTCAAAAGTAACATCACCCTTAATTTCAGGCATTTCCACCGCACCTTCTGCATCACACACGGTTACAGGCTCATCCAGGGTTTCAAAGATACGCTCCAGATAAGCGATATTATTGATAAAGTTATTAAAGATATTACCTAAGTTCATGATGGGCTGCCAGAAGCGCGCCGCATAGGAAGTAATTGCAACAATCACACCCAGGCTCACCTGACCCTGTCCCATGAAAATCAAGCCCACAATAAACACTGCTGCTCTTACCCAAACAGAGATATTATCAATACCGGGCCAAACCGTATTACTGTACATTACCGCTTTAAACCAGGTAGTTCTGCAACGATCACATAACTCTGCAAAGGTTTCTGCATTCTCTTCCTCACGTGCAAACATCTGGGTGATTCTGGCACCTACAATATTTTCCTGCAGATATGCGTTCAGATTAGAGTTTTTATTAGAAACCTGCTGCCAGGCCTTTCTCTGCTTTTCCTTAATCCAAAACATGAAAATCGCTAAGATAGGCACACCGGCCATTACCACTAATGATAATTTCACATCCACCAAGAACATGAATATAACGATAAAAATCAGGTTCATGATTTCCAACACCACATTAATCAATCCATTGGAAAGCATATCTGACACAGAGTTTACATAGTTTACCACACGAATCAGAATCTTACCATGGGGTCTGTCATCATAGTACTGGAAAGGAAGCTTCTGTAAATGTTCAAAAATATCCTTTCTGATATCGTAGATAATATTTTGGCTCACATTAATCATGATTCTGGAACGGATGGTGGTAAATATAATACTTAAGATAAAGGTACCACACAAAAGCCCCACCAGCATAAAGAGCATTTCCTTGTTTCCCTGAGGAATCGCTTCATCCAATGCCTTTTGTGTAATCATAGGTCCAAACAGACCGGTAATACCGCCTATGGCACTTAAAATCAGTGCAAAAATCATTAGTCCCAGATATTTCTTAATATAAACAAATGCCCTCAGGAGGTGGTGGTAGTCAAATGGTGTTTCTAAGACTTCGTCTTCTCTGTACGTATTTCTTCTAGCCATAATTATACCTCCTCTCCTGTCTGCAGCTGCACCAGACTATGATAATAGCCCTTCTGCGCCACTAATTCCTCATGGGTACCGGACTCTGAAATCCGGCCATCCTGTATGATTAATATCTTATCTGCAAATTTGGTAGTAGAAATTCTCTGTGCGATAATAATCTTGGTACAAGGGAAATCCAGTTCATTTAAAGAATGCTGAATCTGCTTCTCTGTCTCCATATCTACCGCTGAAGTGGTATCATCCAGGATAAGAATGGCAGGCTTTACTGCCAAGGCCCTTGCCAGGGAAATACGCTGCTTCTGTCCACCGGACAGACCTACACCTCGCTCGCCTACAATGGTATCATAGCCTTCCGGCATCTTGGTGATAAACTTGGCTGCTGCAGAATACTTAGCAAATTTTTCAACCTCTTCCTTGGTCAGACTGCTGTCACCATAAGCGATATTGCCATCAATGGTATCCGAATACAGAAGTACATCCTGTGTCGCCAAACCGATATTTTTACGTAGCTGGGTCAATTTCATGTCATTGACATTGATATCATCCACTAGCACCTCGCCCTCGGTAGGCTCATAAAATCTGGGAATCAACTGAATCAAAGAAGTCTTACCGCATCCGGTTTCTCCCATGATTGCTATTGTTTCACCGGGATTTGCCACAAAAGAAATATTGTGAAGTACCGGCATATTACCGTCCTCATACTGGAAGCTTACGTTCTTAAACTCCACCTTTCCGCTAAATCTTCGTGGCAAATCCAGTGCTTCCGGCTTATCCACAATCTTCGGTTCGGAATAATAAATTTCCATAACCTTTTCAGATGCTGCTGAGAATCTCTGGAATTCATTCATAATATTACCCAGCATACGCATGGGGTTCTGTACCGCCCAAATCAAACTTGAGAAAGCTACATATTCGCCCATAGTCAGCTGACCATTCATAATAAACAAACCACCAACAACCAATAATACGATGGGCATCAGATTTGCAAAGGTTTCAATATAAGGGAAATAGCTAATCCATGTTAAAGCTGTCTTCTTATTGGTCTGTGAAAACTCTACACTGCACTCATCAAATTTCTTGATTTCGTAATCTTCTCTTGCAAATGCTTTTACCACACGATTACCGGAAATATTTTCCTGCGCTGCGGTATTCAAAAGAGACAGCTTCGCACGCAACTCTTTATGTCTGGGCGCCACCTTGTTTCTAAATTTCACGATGACAACCATTATAAAAGGTGCAATGGCCAGAATCGCCAGTGCCAGCCGCCAATCCATATAGAAAAAATAAACGGTTGTAGCAAGAAGCAGCGAGAAGGATTCTACAATGCTTCGAAGTACCCATGCAATCATATGTCTTACTGCATCCAAGTCACCGGTTACACGAGTCATTAAGTCACCGGTACGATAGGTATTGTAAAAGGACATATCCTGACGTTCTATCTTATCAAACAGATGGGTTCTGATACGATACAGCACCTTCTGTGATACATGTTCCACGTCCATACATACCAGGTAAACAATCAGGGTTCTTAAAAATGTCAACCCAACCATGGCAATAATCAGCTGGAAAAATAAATCCCTTTTATTCACCAGATTGGCCGCTGCCTCATCACCGGTTAAAAAGATATCAATAATCATCTGCGTAAAATACGGAACCGTCAATTGCATCACATTGTAAACAATGGTTCCCAAAATACCTATGAAGTAAATCGCCCGATAACCCTTCATATTTTCCCAGAGCCAGGCCATCTTGGACCTTTTCTGTGTTTCCATACAAATCCTCCTTCGCATGCCCTCATATACTTTTTCATTCTCTTATTTTACGTCTTTATTCTAATCGGATGGGACGCAAGAGTAAATGTAGTTTATTGCTGATTTAATGTATATTCTTGTATTCGATTCAGAGCCATACATAAACAAAAGGTTAGCTGCGTAGCAGCGATTTTGCGCATGTATGGCTCTGAATCGAATCCTATAATTTTTTTACCCCCTGCTCATATAGGGAGTTAGAGCAGGGGGTGGGAATGAAACTAATGGTCAAAGAGTATTCTACAAATGACCCGTAGTATCAAGCTATTTAGTTGTATACATTAGACCATACCTTGTAGCTCTGGTTAGGGTTGATTCCCTTGTACTCAAACAATTCGCTTACGGTTACAAGTGTATAGCCCTGTCTCTGTAAACCTTCGATAATCTGAGGCAATGCTTCTACAGTTGCATTATTACCCTGGAAATCATGCATCAGGATGATGGAACCATCTGAAACATTATTCAGAACATTGTTCACTCTCTGGTTTACAGAAGTATTGCTATCATAATCCTTGGTATCGATACCCTGGATAAAAGATAAACCTACATTCTGGAACATGGTATTGCTGGTTGACAGATAAGGTGCTCTGAAGAACTTCACATCCACACCTACGGTGTTCTTGATGGCTGAAGATGTCCACTGAATCTGATTCTTAACATCATTTGCGCTCATGCCGCTCATGTCCTGGTGTGTATAAGAGTGGTTCGCTAATTCACAACCCATGTTAACCTGACGCTGCATAATTGATGCAGTATCACTGTTTACATTCTGGCCGATAAGGAAGAAGGTTGCCTTCGCATTATATCTTTCCAACACATCCAATACGTAAGGAGTTGTGGTAGAAGGACCATCATCAAAGGTCAACGCTACCATCTTGCCTGAAGGCTTGGTATTGTTGTTATTGTTGTTGCTTCCGGAATTGCCGGAGTTGCTGCCTGCACCTGCAGTTCCTGCTGCACTGATAATCAAAGTATCAATAAATGCATCCCAAGAACCATCATCTGCAGTTACCTTTAATTCAACCTTCTGGTTGCCGGTCTTGTGAGATACGTTCTCGATGGTGTATTCTGCTACATTTGCATCACCATAGTAGAAGGTACCCTTGTTTTCGCCACCGATAAAGAGGTCTACTCTAGCCATGTTATCGCCGTTGGAAGCTCCTCTTAAAGTGAAGTCATGTGTTCCGCTTGCAAAGTTCTGTGTATAAGATACAGAATCATCGTTTGCATATAATGCAACTCCGTTGAAAGGTGAAGATACATTACCGGTGTACTGACCGCTCTTGGTCATTTCTTCACATTCCATGCTGCTGTTGTTAGAAACTGCACCGCCGTTGTTACCACCCTGGTTTCCACCCTGGTTTCCGGTGTTACCACCCTGATTACCGGTGTTACCACCTGAAGTATTTCCGCCTGAAGTGTTGCCACCTGCGCTCTGTCCGCTGATAGTCAGCTTGTCGATATATGCATCCCAAGAACCATCATCTGCAGTTACCTTTAATTCAACCTTCTGGTTACCGGTTCCGTGTGATACGTTCTCAATGGTGTAATTTGCAACATTTGCATCACCATAGTAGAAGGTACCCTTGTTCTGACCACCAATAAAGAGGTCTACTCTAGCCATGTTATCGCCGTTAGATGCACCGGTTAAGGTGAAGTTGCTGGATGTTCCTGTAAAGTTCTGGGTAAAAGATACTGCATCGTCATTTGCATATAATGCTACACCGTTGAAAGGATTTGATACATTGCCGGTGTACTGACCGCTCTTGGTCATGTCTTCACATTCAATTACTGCACCGCTTGCAGTGGTTCCGCCTGAAGTATTGCCGCCCTGGTTGCCGGTATTTCCACCCTGGTTACCGCTGTTGCCGCCCTGGTTACCGCTGTTGCCGCCCTGGTTGCCACTGTTACCACCAACGCCATTGCCGCTGATAATCAATGCATCTGCATATAAATCCCAGGTACCGTCATCACCGGATACCTTTAATTCGATCTTCTGGTTACCGGTTCCGTGAGATACGTTCTTGATGGTGTATTCTGCATGGTTTGCATCACCATAATAGAAGGTACCCTTGTTCTGGCCGCCGATATAAAGATCTACGCTTGCCAGATTGTCACCGTTGGATGCACCACTTAAAGTAAAATCGTGGGTTCCGCTGGTGAAGTTCTGTGTATAAGATACAGATTCGTCATTTGCATACAATGCTACTCCATTGAAAGGAGAAGAAATTGTTCCTGCATACTGACCTGAAATTGTCATGTCTTCGCATTCGATTCTGGTTCCCTGTGCAGTACCGGGAGCGGCACTGTTGCTATTATCGCCTGAACCTGAACCACCATTGTTACCGCCTGAGCTGATATTACCGCCGATGCTTAATTCATTCTTATAAACATCTGCCCAACCGCTACTCTGATAACCTTCAACATTGAAAGCTACTTCGTAGATGTTACCCATCTTCATACCCATTCTTTCCCAAGCCTGGAAATGCTGGGATACGGAAATGGTACCGCTGTTTCTCTTGGAAGTACGTACACTCCAGTACTGCTGGAAGGTAGTATTTCCATCGATGGAAGGCTGATTTACACGAGTGGTTTCATATACATCATATGTACCGCCATCTACTGTAATCTGTCCCTTTGAGTTTGCTCCTGGTGGACGCCAAGAACCCCAGCTCTCTACGATGTAGTACTCTACGAGAGGATTTCTGGTCCAACCATAAACACATAAGTAAGAGTTTCCGTTCGGCTGATAATCAACACCAAAATTGATTGTCATGTTTCCGATCTGCTGATATGTCTGTGTGCAGTCGAATTTTTTACCTTTTCTAAAAAGGACATTTCCAATGTTCTCCCACCAACATTCGAAATTGCCGCCTCCTTTGATGGTCATGCTTGTGCTACCGTAATCTTTCCAAAGCTCGTAGTCAAAACCATCTTCGTAACCCGTTTTGTTGTCATAGAATGTCTGTGCTGCTTCTACATCCACTGAAGGAACTGCAAGCTGTAAGCACATAGCAACCGACAACGCTGCTGCTTTAATTTTCCCAATCGTTTTACCTTTCACAGTAAATACCTCCTTTTCGAAACTAAGCTTAACACATTAACCCCTTTTGTGTAAATAGCATAAATTCACTTTTTTAATTTCTGTGAAATATGTTCAATTTTACGAAACGCGAAATCGTTTAAGCTGTTTTCGATTTTGTGACTTATGCAGAATTTTACTTTTTTTCCATTTTTTGTGTAGTATATTTGGAAGTGTTTACATATTTTTTTCAGTTTATTTTCTCCCTTCCACAACAATCCATGGCTTTCGTACTCTCCTTTACAAAAACAAAGTCCAAGAATCCCCTTTCACGGAATCCTTGGACCCAAAATACACATATTAACAAGTAAGCAGACCAACCACCCCATCGTACTCTTCTAAGCCCTGCACGCTAAGCTGATTGTTTTGTACATCCACCTGCAAGTTCTCTCTGCCGAATACTTCAGACAGCTTCCAGCCTTCTGCTTCATCCGCCGGCAAATCAACAGTCACACATTCGCCACAGTTTTCAAAGCTGTGCAGCACTACCAACATCTGAGTACCATCCTCACTCTTTCGGCATACTGCCTGCCAACCCTGCAAATGATTATAGCTCTTTACATGAGGACCAAAACGGAAGGAACGACCGGATTTTATCACCCCGGCACTCCTCTTATACAAGTTCATAGCCTCCTCTACGACTCCCCACTGTTCTTCCGACAGGTCATAAATATCGCCGGAAAGGCACATTCTTCCCAAGAATGTACATGCCAGTGAGTAATGAAGGCGCTTACTGTCATCATCCTTTCGAAGCACCGCCCAGATTTGGCTCTGTGCAGGCAATATAGCTCTTGTCACATTGGCTGCAATCACCGGTATAGCCTTCCATTCGTGGGCATCGGAGAAGGATGCCATACTTGCCAAAGCCTGCATAGAAGGCTCTAATCGATGTCCACCGGAAGAACAGTTCTCGATGACCAGGTTGGGAAGTCTCTTGCCTAACTTACGCCAGAAGCCCTGAGAAGCCATCATATTCTGACGAAGACCTTCGCCAAGGGACTCTGTACCGTCACAGCCGATACCGATATTATCATTATAATCCACCTTCAGATAATCAAAGCCCCATTCCTCCAACTGATGAATCACTCTTTCTTCCAGATATTCCTGCACACTTTCTTTTCGCATATCCAGAAAACGTCTGAAACAGGTCTGCAAGGGATAACCGTCTCTGTGAAGCAAATACTCCGGTTGCTTAAAGATATCCGAATCCTTACCTACCACTTCCATCTCATACCATATCCCGGGAAGCATACCTGCTTCCTTAATCTTATCTGCTATATACTTTAATCCCTTGGGAAACAGCTTTTCATTGGTTATCCAGTCACCGATATCGGACCAGTCGTTGCCATCCTTCACATGCCAGCCTGCATCAATAACACAGTACTGAATGCCCCGGCCTTTCAGGGCTTCAATGATTTTCAACATATTTTCTTCGGAAGGATTGCCCCAGGTAGTACAATATTCATTAAAGATGATGGGAAGACTCTTCTCCACCTCCGGAACCCGCTCCAGATTGGGCCACTGGGCAGAGGTAAGACGATAACTGATACCCTCCACATCTTCCTTTGCCACTGTTAACGTGGCCTTAGGAGATTCAAACACCTCTCCCTTCACCAATTTCTTGGTCCAATGACCAAACTCTCTGTCTGCTAATCCTCCTGACAAAGCAATCCTCTCGTCCTTATTATAGACCTCCATTTGCCAGCTGGCGGGATGTGAGAGCTGTATTCCGATACTGTAACCAAACTTCTTATCCTCCGCTATCATCCAGGGGAAATAACGGCGCACAGGCATGGAACCCACCTGTCCGAAACGTACACTATTGGCACCGATACGAAGCCACGCAGGCTCTAAATGCAGATCCAGGAACTCCTCACTTTGAAGCTTGCCTTCCATGCTCCACTTACTCAGCATACGGTGCAGCACATAATCCTCCATCCGTAGCCCTCCACCCAGGGAAGAAAAAGCACAAAGATTGTAAGATGTGAAAAGCTCCAGCTCTGCCACTTCCTCCCGATGGGAAATCACTTGGGAATACATGGTCAGATACAAACTACCGGGTACATACTCCAGAACATGCCTGGTCTCTATACCATTTCCCTCGGAAATAGTTGTAATTCTTAAGGGATTCTCCCCCTCAACCAACTGCTCTGTAAACTTAATCTCACCCAACATCAGACTATTCTTCATGGAATGACCGTGAATAAAGCCATCCGGATAAGGTTCCCCCACAAACTTCACCTGTACTGTGGGCTCCACATTCCACCAGCCTTCCAAATCCAACTGATTTTCATACCCCAAGGGCACCAATGTCACACCGCAAATCTGTGTATCCGTATCCAGCAGATACACTGCGCACATATCCCCCAAAATAAAACTACTGTAAATCTGTTTCATACTCTTCTCCCCATTTTAAAAAACCGCAGCCTTCCCATGCAAGAATGCTACGGTTTTATTATTTCTATTTACTTACCCAATGCTCCGGCAATATCCTCTCTCATGTCAATTACGGCTGCTCTTGCAGCATCTGCATAGCCGGTATCACCATAAGAAGCATACTTCTCCTGCTGGTAAGCTGCGATGATTCCTCTGGAAGAGTTTACGATAGCTCCCAAACCGTCTTCGTCGAAGAAGTGCACCAAATCAGCCCCCTTACCGCCCTGTGCGCCATAGCCGGGTACCAGGATAAAGGACTTGGGCATCACCTTACGAAGAATCTTGCCCTGCTCCGGATAAGTCGCACCAACTACCGCACCGATATAGCTGTAGGAATCGCCCATATGGTCAGCGCCCCACTCAGCCACCTTCTCACCTACATGCTCGTAAAGAGGCTTGCCGTCAATCAGTCTGTCCTGAAAATCTCCGCTACTGGGGTTAGAGGTCTTAACCAGGATAAAGAGACCCTTCTTTTCTTCCTTACATACCTTTACAAAGGGAAGCACACTGTCCGCTCCCATATATGGATTAATGGTTACAAAGTCCTCATCAAATCCGTAGAAAGAATTGCTGCCTACCTGAACCTTACCCAAATGTCCTACTGCATAAGCTTCTGAGGTAGAACCGATATCGCCACGCTTCACATCGCCGATTACCACCAGACCTTTGCTCTTACAGTAATCCACAGTCTTCTTGAAAGCTACCAATCCGGGAATACCGAACTGCTCATACATAGCAATCTGAGGCTTTACTGCAGGTATCAAATCATAAATCGCATCTACCAATCCCTTATTGTACTGCCAGATAGCTTCTGCCGCACCTTCCAAGGTCTCGCCAAACTCTGCAAACGCCTTAGTTTTAATGTGTTCCGGAATAAACTTCATCATCGGATCCAGACCTACCACTATCGGTGCATTGGTTTTTTTGATTTTTTCTACTAATTTGTTAATCATGCTTTGCCCATCCTTTTCTATTTTATACCCCTGCATATCACAAGCCGTGCTTGTGATACTGCCCCAATAGGAAGCGAAAAATCTTTGATTTTTCGCATTATCGTTCCATATTATAGTAAAAGCTTATTGCTTTGTCAATGCTTTCCGTCCAAGAAATCACCCCTTATCGGGTAGACAAAAATCCCGCCTCGCGTTGCGCCTTTTCATCATCCGGATACTTGCTCAAATACTTGTTCATAAGCACCTTGGCCTGTTCAAAATTGCCCAAATATTCGTAAGCCGCGATTTCATTATAAAGCAGGGATTGCATCATGGTATTTCCCTCTATTTTCAATCCGGACTGAAAAGCGTTCAGAGCATTGGTGTATTCACCCTTCTTCATCTCGCACAATCCCAATTGATTGTAAATCCGGGCATCATCCCCTTCTTTTGCCAGATAAGAATTGTATACACTGGATGCATAGTTATAATCGCCGGTAGCTTCATAAGCCATTCCCAGATACAAATAAGCTTCCACTCCACCTTCTTTTTTTGCATTATCCAAAGCTACATAGGCCTTTTGATACTCGCCCATATAAAAATACATACGTCCCTTGGTATAGTCGCTCATCTGGTCCTCATAATTCTGCAAAGCTTCCGTCAGATATCCCTGTCCGCCATCCTTATGTCCGGCAGCTTCCATGGCTTCATATATCTCAATGATTTGTTCATAGTTCTTGGGATTTTTGGCAATCACCTGGTCCATATCAGCCTTGGCTTCTTCATACTTATTCAATTTCAAACGGGCAATCCCCCGCAAAAACTTCACACTATCTTCCTTGGGCTCCAATGCAAGAATGGCATCATATATCTCTTCTGCTTTGGTATACTTCTCCTGCTTGGTATATACGGCTGCCAGATACAGATTAATATCATAATCCATATCCTCCACAATCCCATCGCTGCAATCCAAAGCCTTCAGAAACCATTCTTCCGCTTCATCATAACGGGTCATGCCCATATAGGCGATTCCTCTGCCTCTGGCAATCAGCTTCTCGTTCTCGCCTGCTTCCTCTGCTGTCTCAAACAGTTCCAAAGCTTCCTGATAATTCAACTCACTAATCTTCGTCATGGCTTGGGCAATATTCTCCTTACTACCACATCCTGACAGCATGCATCCGATAGCCGCACATGCCAATAAAATCACTAATCTTCCGTGCTTTTTCGTCATTTTCATTTCCCCATCTGCAAAAAACGACTGTTTCTTCTTTAGTATAACTGTTCTTGGGATTTTCGGCAATCCTTGAATGGATTTTTTCGTTATTTTTTCATCTCATATTTCTTCAAACTAAAACAGGTTTTCAGATTAAGACTTTAATTGTCTCAACCCGAAAACCCTTTAACCAATACTATGCCAACTGCGCCTCAATATATTGACTCACCTTGTCACGTTCTATGTCCAGCACCACTGATAGTTCACCGTACAAAATTTCCTCTGCCAGCTTAAAATATTTACTGTCAATTGCCGTCTCTTTTCTGCCCACCTGCAACCGCTTCTGCTTTCTTTCATAAATAGTCTTGATAAGCTTCACCCAATCCGTGCAGTTATTACTTTTCATACAGGATTTATAATCCTGTTCCAAAAGTCTTTCATTCTTAATCTCTATTACCGGTATGTCCGGGATGCTGCGAATCAACTCTTCTGCTTCTTCCCTTGTTAAAATCGTTCTCACGGAAGTCAGCGCCGAATCCACCGGCACATATACCCTACTGGCTGCCATATACAAAGGCTTTAATATATAGTACATTTTTTCCTTATCCACACCTGAAATATTTAATGTGGCAATATCCTCAATGGTACATACTCCCTTGTTTCCGCATATCACATTTTGACCTATACTGAACATCCTCACAACCTCGCTGTCTGCTGCTAAGTTTCAATCCTTCTATTCATATATTTTAGCAGTTTTTTTTACGAAATGTCAGTAATTTTTTAACATACCAAAAACTTTGTACAGAATGCGCATACTGTAACGATTAAGTTTTGTCCACAATGACCATAGCTATACTCCGGTCAAATCCTTTATCACCTCAGACGCAATAATAAGTCCTGCCACGGATGGCACAAAGGATACAGAGCCCGGGGTAGCTCTGCGTTTTTCATTTGTCACAGCTTCTTTGTATAGCGCTATGGGAGTTCTTGGCTCCTCCTTGGAATAGACCACCTTTAATTTCTTGATTCCTCTCTGCTTCAACTCCCGACGCATCACCTTTGCCAATGGACACACAGAGGTTTTGTAAATATCCGTCACTTCCAGCTGCGTAGGATTCAGCTTATTGCCGGTACCCATGCTACTGATAATGGGTACACCTGCTTCCTTAGCCTGCATCACCAGCTGTATCTTGCCGGTCACCGTATCAATAGCATCTACCACATAGGAATACTGTGTAAAATCGAACTGCCCTGCTGTTTCCGGCAGATAAAAGCACTGATATTTCTTCACCTTACAGTCCGGATTGATATCCAGAATCCGTGCTTCCATGGCATCTGTCTTCGCCATACCAAGCGTAGTCTTTGTGGCTATAATCTGACGGTTTAAATTGGATTCACAGACCTGATCATTATCAATAATATCGATAGCTCCGATACCTGCACGCACCAGTGCTTCCACCACATAGCCGCCTACACCTCCGACACCAAATACCGCCACTCTTGACTGTTGTAGCCTCTCTATAGCTTCTTCCCCTAACAGCATGGCTGTTCTGGAATAAAATTCCTTCATACTAAACTCCTTTTACTATATGCCAGACGATTCAGAGCCCCTATTCGCAAAACCGTCCCTAGATTTTTATACTCATCCACTTACCCTGTTTAAACCGGGCGGAGGCCAGTACCAGTCGTGTCACCTGGTCTGCCACCACACCCATCCAGATACCGACGATGCCCCATCCCATTACATAACAGAAGAAGAAAGAACCGGCAGTACGCATGATGGTTACACTGATGGTGGATACAATCGCTGTAAACAATGTATCCCCTGCACCTCTTAAGCATCCCATATAGATTACCTGTGAAATCTGCAACACCACGATTAGACCGATTACTCTCATAATATCCACACCATAGGCTATGATGACTTCCTCTTCAAAGAACAGGCTGTAAAGCAATCCGCCTCCCACGAAGTAGAGTATCGCCAGCACCACGGAAATACACCCGCCGATGTATCGGCAAATACTACCGTATTTCTTAGCAAGTTCCGGATCCTTGGCACCCAGACTGTAGCCAATCAGTGCTACTGCAGTAGCCTGAAGACCGTCACCGAAAGAAAAGGAAAGACCCATAATATTCATGCCTACCTGATGGGCTGCCATGGCATCCGTTCCCTGCTTCGCCGCCATCAAGGCCGTAGCCATAAAGCCCACTCGAAGAAGCAGCTGTTCCGCAAACACACTGTATCCCACCTTCACAATATTTGCAAATGCACTGAAGGTAGGCTTAATTTTCTCTTTTGCAATATAAACAAAGCTGACAAAGGTATCTTTTCCGCAAACAGAGAGTATACTCATGATACATGCTACTACAGAACCCAGCACCGTTGCCAATGCTGCACCTTGAATCCCCAAAGCCGGAAAACCGAAATGTCCGCCTATCAAAAGAAAGTTGAAAATCACATTCACTGTATTGGAAACCAGATTGGTACGCATGGTAATTTTGGTATTACCGCAGCCTCTCTGTGCCGAATTAATACCCATCTGAATGCAGTTAAATATCATACCGCCCATGATAATACGATAATAATCTACTGCGCCCTCATGGGTCTCCGGTTCCGAACCGCAAAGCTCCATAATGGGACTTGCATAAGCCACTAACAACACACTGATAATAGCAGCCGCCAATACCACAAAGCACATAGCGGTCAAAAAGATGCGATTAGCACCCTCCCGGTTATTTTCTCCCTTTCGCCGTGCTACCAGCGCTGATAAGGATACATTCACCGCGAAAAACATGGCCAACCCCACGAATTTCGGCTGTGTGGTCAACCCCACCGAAGCCACTGCTTCGGATCCGAGAGAACTCACCATCAGGGAATCCACTAATCCCACAAAGGCGACAAAAAAGGACTCCAACACTGCCGGCCATGCAATTTGTATGACTTTCTTCACATGCTCCTTTTCATAATTCATAAATTTCAATTACATTCATCTCCATTCCACAAAGGCATTAAGCCTTATTCCCCTTATGATTCATTCTCCACAATCCTAATAACATAACAACCGGAAACAGGATCGCACACAGTATTCCCCATGTAAGCTTTCCCTCAAATGCATTGGCCACCATTCCCACCGCCGTAGGTCCTGAGGAACAGCCCAAATCTCCCGCCAGTGCCATCAATGCATACATGGCGGTTCCCCCACCGGGCAACTTCTTAGCAGCCACACTAAAGGTACCCGGCCAAAAGATACCCACGGAGAATCCGCAGACTGCACAACCTATCAGGCTGACCACCGGATTCTGTGCCAGTGAAGTAACCAAATAGCATACCATACACAAAACAGCACTGCCCATCATCATCTTCATCAAAGGTATTTTCTCACTATATTTTCCGTACAGTGCCCTAGATGTTCCCATCAATATGGCAAAAGCACAGGGGCCTGCCAAATCCCCAACCGTCTTTGACACCTTCAAACCGGCTTCCGCAAAAGCAGAGGCCCACTGACTCATAGCCAGTTCAGATGCTCCGGCGCATACCATCAACACCAATAACAGCCAAAAGGTCTTTTGCACCAACAGGCTTCTTAATGGCAGCTTTTCATGTTCCTCCACAATAGGATATATGGGCACCAGTGCAAAATAAAATATATTCAAGATCGGAACCAGCGCCCAAACACACGCCAGTATCTTCCAATATTCAATGCCAAAAAGCGTGAAAAATGCAGTAGATATCAATACCACTCCCACATGTCCCCAACAATAAAAGGAATGCAACAAGCTCATAGCTGCCTCTTTCCTTTCGGTGGGACAGGCTTCTACCACAGGACTTACCAACACTTCCATCAATCCGCCGCCAATGGCATACAATACCACCGCTACCATAATCCCTGTAAAGGGATTCCCAAATGCCTCGGGCAAAACAGCCATACATATGAGTCCTACTGCCGCACATCCATGGCCAAACATAAGCGCAGGTCGATATCCCACCTTATCAATGGCTTTAGCCGATATCAAATCCACCAATAATTGCACCAGGAAATTCACCGTGGTAATCAGGGTAATCTGATTTAGTCCCAATCGATAATCCGTAGCAAAGGTGATAAACAACAAAGGTGCAAAATTATTTATGATTGCCTGCACAATATACGCAATATAACAGGCATATATGGTATGATTATAATCCTTCTTAATTTTTGTAATCATCGTTTCCTCTTAGTTCATTTCACTTAATTTCCAAACAATCTTTTCCCCCAGTATAAATCTTCCCTTCTCGTTAGGATGGGTACCGTCTGTCTGATAAATTTCCCAATTTTCTTCTGTTATACCAAGTTCGCGGAAATTGTCAAGGACCTCGATATTCATCTCTTTTGCCACACTTGCTGCCGTATTTGCATAGGCTTCCAAGTTGCCACCAAATTCACCCCTGGAATCCTTTCCAAAATTAAAATTGATACTAAAATGGGGGGTCATTAACAAAATTTTTGCCTCGGGGTATGCTTCCTGTAAGGATTTTATGCCGGCACGCAAGGCACCCGCATAACTGGCGACATCATACAAATCACCACTCTCCAAAGGTACACCGTAAAAATAATCATTCAAACCATAATTGATAATAAATATCTTAGGTGCATCTGTATTTCCGTTCTGTAAATAATCCTTTACACCTGCATAAACCTGACTCTCCTCGGGCAGTTCCTGAGCATTTCCCTTCCAAAACGCTTCCACCACTTGGGGAAAAGGAATCTCTGTACTTTCGCTGAAAGCTGCAGTCTTTCCTCCGAATCCGAGATTATATACCTTCGCTCCGGTAAGTGCAGATACCACTTCAGGCACAGAAAGACTATTTGTGAAATTACCAAATATACTATCCCCTATAAAGATAATCTCTGCTTCCGAAAAATCCGGATACCCTTTGTGATTACGGTATTTTTCATACAGATACCTGTAATCCGCAAAAATTTTGTCCGCATTTGCAAAGCTTACACCATAGGGATGGGAATCATCCGTATTACACATTAAGAACTCCGAAATCGATTCATTGGTATTATATTCATCCTCATAATTCTTGTAGTTAGCAACCAACCACTCTTCTGAACCATAAGAATAAAGGGCCGTATTACCGTATGTAAGAACAATTCCCATAATATCACGGTATATTTGCATCACTGCTTCAAATTCCTGTTCTTTCATATTTGCCCAATAATCAACCTGTGGATAAGGAAGGACCACCTCAAAGAAAAGCTCCGGATTGCCCTGAATCAGCTCTGTTATATCCTCTTTAGAGATACGTTCCGGGTCGATTCCCACATACACTCTCTGAAGTGCATTTCCGGTATCCTTTGCTGTCTCTATGTACTTTTTCAACATACCACCATTAGGGATAGAATAGGACATTTGTACCGCATCCATAAGCCGATAAAAGGTATAATCCTTTTCATCGTAATAATCGATAGGAAACATGGCCAGCACCAAAGTATCATATTCTTCCGATTGTAGTCTGGAAAAATCCTTCTTTATAGCTTTTACATGGGGAAACAGCCAAATAGCCAACGCTATAACCGCTAACAAACATATACATCCTGCTGCAATGAATCCTTTTTTCTTCATATTTCCTCCGATATATTTTAATCAGCAAATATTACCTGATGCAAACACGATGGTTTGCCTCGTCTCTATCACAAAAAGTTGTAGCATTATTTCCTAACGCTACAACCTTCTATGTTTCACTATTTCCGATAAATCACGGACTCTTCAGAAACCATATCATCTACAAACTTGGCAGAACCAAGGAGGAAGAATTCTATGTTCTGAACTTCCTTTCTCTGATATGCGGTTGCTTTCAAGATACCTTCTCCGATTCTTGCAGTCTGGTCCTGAGGACAGTCCACGATACATACAAAGGTTTTCTTCTGCTGCATATCGGACCTTAACAAAAGGTCAACTCTCTTTATGGTGGCATCCTGCTTCGCATAAGCCACAATTGCGTTAGTAACCGCCTTTACTTCAGGATTGTCCGCTTTAGGCACACCCAGAATCATACCCGGGCCCTGTGCGGGCTGGGATGCTTTCGATGCCGCTTCTTTTTGAAGCTTATCCAAACCAAACTCCTTCTTAAAGCTATCCAGATTCACAATCTGCTTAATATTCTCATCACTTACCATGATAGTCATGGGACCAAAAGGATTGATAACAAAACCATTGCCCTTGCAAACAGCTACCGCCTCACGGAAATCCATCACAACGGACTGCTCCGGATGCTCTTCATTGAACAGACCTTCCCATCTGCTCAAGGCCTTCCAGTCCGTAAATACCGGCAAAATCTGTTTGTTGGGATCATGCATGTGAGGCAGGGTCGGGAATCTAACCTGCTGTGCTGCACCTTCTGATTCCGGTACCGGATTGAAACTGGCAGGTACCACATATCTGGTATGACAAAGCAGATAAATCAGGAAATTATTATATGCCGGGTCTTGACCACGCTTGGGATACTCCATAGCCATGCCGCAAAGCAAAGGATTCTCCAGTTCCTTTCCTTCTTTGGTATCCGGATTGGGTGCATAATTGCTGATAACAGTATACTGAGGCACCTGCTCTTTTCTCTTAATATCTGCAAGTCTTACAGCCACCTTCTCATTTTCTGCTTCCGTAGCCACTCGTCCGGGTCCTACTTCCATATCTTCTACGGTAGTAATCACCATACGATTATTCGGGAACAGCACATAAATACGGTCTCCCTGCTTCATCTTACCAAACAGTTCACCCACTGCCAGAACGCCTTCATCGCCCTCCATCTGGAATGCCTGCTCTACCAATATGGTAAAACGTCTTTCCCCGTCCTCGTCTTCCTGTACCGGTGTTACTTCTTCTGCCTCAACAGCCGCTGTCGTTTCTGCAACTTCCGCCGCTTCTACAGCTTCATCCCCGGTAACCTCTTCTTCAGAAACACTATTCACCAAATCACTGACAGCTTCCTCTGTCACTGCTTTTTTCTTTTTCAACTTATCAAATAAACCCATTTTCCTTCTCCTGTCTTTGATGTCCCATTCATAAAAGGCATCTGTATTCGTTCTAACTCAAGAACCTTTTCCATTATCCCATAAATTGAAAATTTTTGCCACTGTTTCTGATGAAATATATAAAATTTTCACAATTTATTATAGATTCTTTACATGCTCAATCTTCTCTTCCGGTTTAAAGCTTGTGCCATCACTGACAATAAGCCCAGAATCAAAAGATTTTGCAACAAAGCAAACAAGTTTAACTTAAATACATCTCTGTATATTTCTCCCGGAATCTCTGCCGCAAATCCTGCAAAGAAGCCTACCACACCAATCAATCCGTATACGGCTGTCAAAGCATACACCGGTATGGGGCTGAGCACCTTATTACTGCCAAAGAAACGCACACATACAAACAAAAGTACCACATTTAACAAAATGGCCGCCACCAGCCACCAGGGTGTAGCAGGTTTAAAAAGGGCCCATATTCCTGTCACAATCGCCATACCAAAATACAGAATAGTGATAATCATGGTGAGCTTTTTTGTGAACTTATCAAACAGTGCAGCATATACCCCAAAGCCTAAAACCACTGTCAGAAACAAGCTTTTATAAGTCTCACTATAAGTACGTATGAATCCATCTCGTATAAAATAATCACTCAAATAGGTAATACTTACCACTAATGAACACATAAACGCCAGGGTTAATATAATGGTCTGCAACCGCTTTGCCACCGGGTTCTCCAGAATAGCACTCTTCTGTACATAAAGCTTCATATCATCATCGGATAATAAATCATCCAATGACACCTCCAAATACTGTGCCATTTTCTTGGCTGTCATCAAATCCGGATATCGGGAACCGCCCTCCCACCTTGAAACCGTCTGTCTGGTCACGTACAACTGATCCGCCAAGGTCTGTTGGGTAATCCCCTTTTCCTCTCTTACTCTTTTTAAATTTTCTCCAAATTCTGCCATAATCTTTTTTCCTTTCCATTTGTGTACTGCTGCAGCAACCTCATGGTAGCATTCACACCCCAACTTGGAAAGCACCACCTGTGTTTTTTATGTTTCCGTATCGGTAACACACCGATTTACAGTGCGTTTCCAGTGTAGTATACTAAATCTGTGTATAAATTTCAATGTAACGGGAGGAATTTTCATGAGTAAGGTTATCGCTTTTTATTGTAGTCCCCGCAAAGATGGCTACACTGCCAAATTGATGGAACAGGTTTTAGAAGGTGCCAAATCGGCCGGTGCCGAGATTGTAACCTATGATTTAAATGCAGAGGGTGTAAAGGGCTGCCAGGGTTGCTTTGCCTGCAGAAACATTGAGGGCTGTGCCACCATGGACCTTCTTCAGCCCATGTACGAAGATATCAAAACTGCCACGGGTATCGTAGCCGGATTCCCTATCTACTTCGGGGCGGTCAGTGGTCAGGGAAAAATACTTTTGGATCGTTTGTACCCTATGGTAGGGGATAAATTTCAGCCCCGCTTTCCGGGCAAGAAGGTGGTCACGGTCTTTGCCCAGGCCAATCCTGACGATAGCTTGTTTACAGGTGCCATAGAATCCACCCACTCCTTTTTTAAACTTTGTGGCTGGGAACTTATAGAGAACCTGCTGATTTACGGAGATGTAGCACCGGACTTCACGATTCCTCAGGAATTGCCGGATAGGGCTTATGAAGCCGGGAAGCAGTTGGGGTAAAATAATACATGAAAAAAAGAATCGGCGATAACCTTATACGGGCTATCGCCGACTTCCTATTTTATTTCGCTGATTACTTTATTTCAAACTCTTCTGCCAAGTAATATTTATCAAAATCTCCCGGTGCCCTATAATCCATCACCTCTGTCACAATTCTGTAGTTTCCGGGTGGTAATTCACCATACATCCAAACCCAATTAACATTGTTGACGGAAGTTTCTCCCTTTGGCAGCAAATACGCCACCTGGTGAAATGCCAGATCTTCAATGACATAGGAGAGACTGTACCATTCACCATTTACTCTACGCTGAATATCAAACCATTCACCATATTGCAAATCTCTATCCGATTGATTTACAAATTCTAAATCGCCGCTGATATTAGTGTACTTCTCAAACAGTAACTCTGCACCATCAAAGGTATTCACTTCCTCAGTCCAACGTTCCCTTACTGAAGGCAAATTCGAACCCTCTGAATTTTTATCTATCTGTTGCAAATAAGTAGCTTCGTATACATGCATGTTACTCTGCATTTCTCCTGTATCTTTCATAGCAATTATCAACCTGCCGGCATTCCGTTCCAATTTTCTTTTATCATATACACTTTCCGGCACAATCACCATAAATGCCCCCGGAAATCCTTCCGTTTCAGAATGGATACAAATCCTATCTTTGGTATCCACCATGGCATCTTTGATATATGCTTCAATCAGTACCGGTTGCTTCTCGCCCTGCAGCTCCGTACCGCTTATGGCATAGTTGTCTGTGGCAAACACATAAGTTGCCGTACCGCTGAAGCCGCGTTCCTCAAATCCATCCTCTGACCAATTGGCTGTTACTTCATAGATACGGCGGGGTTTCAGTTCCAATAGTCCCAAGTCTGCATCCGCTTCTGACAGAAGCTCAGGATTCATATCTCCCAAATCCAACAAATCATACTCCCGTATACTCATACTGTCCGGATTCACCTCAAATGTTGCCGAATACCAGGCATCATGCCTACTGTATACATGAACCTGCAACCATTCTTTTCCTTTCACCTCACCGCTGATTCCATGTTTTGCCGCCGCGTCCACACACAATACCTGTCCTTCGTCTGTCAAATGGCTCCAACCATAAGTATTACTATCAACCGGGAACTCATTCCAATAGCCGGAAAGTACATTCTGAAGATACATGGTAGGTGGTGTGGTCAATACATTGGTCGACTTTTCCACATCTCTATTTTCGTTCTCAGTGCTCGCTGCTTCCGGATTCTTTTCCTCCAAAGGAATCATACTTACCTGTTGACTCTGGGAGTCTACAGACTCTGTTTCTAAGTCTGTTTCCGTTTTGTCCTTGGGATCTGTCAGAAAGCACACACCCACGATTACACAAGCCAGTATGGATAAAAGGATAATCCAAAATGCAGGCTTCTTATAGTTCAAAACATTCATAATACGCTTTTTCACTCCTACCTCTCCAAATGCCAGGGGACATGCGGATATCATACGCTGAGGCTTGCTGCATTCCAACAACGCCTTGGTATAAACCTTTTTATCAGCTCCGGTCATGCTTGCTATGACCTTTTCATCGCAGGCCAGCTCAATATCCCGACAAAGCAATATATATGCCAGCCAGACCAAAGGATGAAACCAATATACCGCCAAAATTAAAAATCCAATGGGTTTTATGAAATGATCCCCTCTGGAAATATGTGCCTCTTCATGGGCAATTACGCACTGCCTATCCTCTTCGTTCATCCCATGAGGCAGATAAATACATGGCTTTATCAGGCCCAGTACAAAGGGGGAATCCACCTTTTCACTTTCATAAATGCAGGGCTTTTCCTTTCTGTAAATGACCGCCTCTGCCACCCGCCTGCGCAGCTTGCCATAGGATAGTATGCAATACAAAACCATTAGGATTACACCGGCTAACCAAAGAATGGTCACTATACTTAATATGTTGACTCCGCCGGTCACGATTGCATCCTTCTGTACCACACCGGCATCTGCACCACCGGTAGGAGTCACCACCATGAGTTCATTGCCCGGATTCAGTTCCTGTATCACGGATGCAGCTGACTGTCTTACCTCTTCCATCCTTACGTACTCCACAGGAGTCTCCTCCGGTAACAGGCTGAATACACTTTCCAAGGAAAAGGGCAACACCAGACGCAAAGCCACCATCCCCCACAGAATCCCGCGAATCCATTTTGGTGCTTTCTTTAGCATAAGTCTAACACAAACCACTGCCAATATTAACCAGCAGACAGTCACGCTTCTGTCTAAAACTTGCAGAAAAAATCCTTCCATGCTTGCCTCCTTTCCCTATTCCTCAAAGGAATCTATCAGATTACGTAGCTCCTCCACCTCTTTTGCAGACAGCTTCTTATGTTTGCTGAAGGCTGCTATAAAGGCCGGCAGGGAACCCTCAAAGGTCTTCTCCACCAGCTCATCGATTTCCGCCGCCTGCACCTGCTCTTTGGTGACCAAAGAAGTCACAACCGCATCCTCGCTTTTCAGCACGCCTCGCTCCGCAAGGCGCTTAATCACCGTATAAGTGGTGGCCTTTTTCCAGCCCAGCTCCTCCTGACAAAGCTTCACCAGCTCCGTACTCTTCACCGGCTCGTGCTCCCACAAAATCAAACAAAAACGATACTCACTTTCAAATACCTTAGGTGTTTCCATAAACCATACCTCTTCTTTCCATAAGTCATTTCATAGCGCAAAAGGTCGAATGCATTAAACCTTCTTTTGCTTTAGTCTAACGCATTCGACCTTATTTGTCAAGTCTGTCGGTATGAAAAATTTCAGTAACATTGAAAATTATTTGTCCATCAATGCTTCCACAATATTTTTTTCAATGTATTCTACTCTGTCAAAAACCATGGGCTTAAAATGTGCAGTGATGGCCACTACAATTTTATTTTCCCTGTTAATGTATATTATATTACCACCATCCCCAATAGCAGCAATTACCTCGCTTGTTCTGTGAGGAAGCCACCACAAAAACCCATAATCCTGATTTCCAAATTTCTCATCGGTAGATATGTAGGATTTTGTCATCATTTCGATCCAATTCTCACTTACGATACGGTTATTATGATATATCCCCTTATTAAGAACCATCAATCCTATCTGTGCCATTTCAAAAGCAGAAAGAGACAATCCCCAACCTGCGGTTGGCATACCTGTGGGGTCCAAAAACCAAACCTTTCCGTGGTCGTTTTTGTTCATTAAATACGTAAACTGGTCTTCTTTGCTCTCGCAACCTGCATTGCTTCTTGGTGCAATTCCTAAAGGCTTAAATAGATATTCGTTGGCAAAGTCAAGCACATTCATACCACTTGTAATTCTGATCATTCCCAAAAGAATTTGAACACCAAGAGTGTGATATCTGAATTCATTCGTAATACCGTTTCGACCGCCCAAAACATCCAATGTGGTCAGTGTCCAATCTTCCGATGTGCAAACCTTTGTCCAAGGTTCGCTCTTTCCTTTATAAGGTGCTGTCATGGTAAGCAAATGCTTGATTGTAACATCATATATGGTTTGCTCTCCTCTTTTAGGAGTGTAAGTTTCCTTGTAATAGTCCATCACAAAGTCGTCTACACTTTTTATCAAGCCCTGGTCCATGGCAATCCCTATCAGCAATGATGTTACTGATTTTGTTACACTCATCACATTCATTGTATCGTCTTTTTTAAAACCATCTCTATACTCTTCCATTTCGAGTTTGTTATTTTTATAGGCTACAATCTGTTTTATATTGATATCGTTTTTACTTGAATAATTGTTCATAACTTTCTTCATCAAAGTTTCCTCCTGTAAGGGCCTCTAAAGGGAAAATTGTGTATAGATACTTTGTTAATATTCTCTCCAGTCACATACAGGCTTTCCGTCTTTGCCTATACCTCTAAAACCAACCGTTCCGCCGCCGCGTTTTAATATTAATAGGGGAACATTTATCTCCCGAGAAATTTTCTTTAGTTCGGAAGCCTTCGGTTTTTGTGTACCGTCTTCAAATGCTTGTAAAAGCTCCTTGCAAAGACCGGTTCGCTGTGCCAAATCGTCTAAAGTAATGTTATGTTTCTCGCGATTGCGTTTCATACAATTTCCGAATGCTGTTAAATTCATAATACTCTCTCTTATATAACCATTATAAACTCTCTAATAATTACTCGCACCTAACGTCTCTTCCTCTGCTTATCCAAAAGCTCCTTCAACGCATCCTCGCTTATACTAACCCATGCATCCTCTTCCTCGGCATTCAGGCCCAGATATTGGGCCAGTGTTCGTTCATCATCACTCATTCCCCATTGGTAGGAATATTTGTCTATTTCTTCAAATTCAATCTCTCCTGCAAGGTAAAGTTCTTTATATGTTGCCATTTTAGTTCCTCCTATTTCTGATTAGTTGCTTTCCACAACGTATCTGTTCAGCATCATTGACTACCGGTTTCAATCAAAATACTCATACGTCCAATATTGCAAAAGTTTATGATCACCTTTAAATTGTGTATATTTTAGCATTCTTCCTTTTTCATCATACTCATATTCCGCTCCGCCACTATAATAATCCTCTTCATACTCTGCCCATTTTAGCATTCTTCCTTCTTCATCATACTCATATTCGGTTACACTGGCACAATAATTCGCTCCATCGGCAACCCAATATACCTCTTCTTTTAACAATAGCGGACCGTCATACACATAAGCAATATAAGCTTCACCAAACTCACCAAATTCTTCTCGGATTAGCCTTCCCTCTTCATCATAAAAAAAATACGATGTATAAAATCCGGGATCTACATCAGCTGTTGTATCTTCTCCGATCCCAGTCCACATGAAACTTTTACGCCCCTGGTCATCATATTCATAGCTATAAATCTCATGATATATTCCCCAACACTTCGTGTGATATTCCCCGGAATCATCATAATAGCCTCTATAATCATAATGGTAACTATGCTCGGTTATCACATTATTACCTACATATTCATAAGTCCTCTTACGCGAAACCTGATTATCTCTATTGTACCCTATATCCAGTATTATACGCCCACCGGAATCACGTTTGATTAGGCCATAACCGGTTTGATTGCCCATTACATCAAAACTGAAAGATTTGACTTCTTGTTCTTCGGAATACAGAACAATATGTATATCTTTTGCAGTATCATCGGCATCATACCTGGTAGACTTCCTTACTGTGTACCCATCCTCTTTTGCTTCTTTCAGTACAGTTTCCAAATTAGGCAGCTCTTTATCATCACTTACCGGTGCTTTTGCACCTTCATATACCACCAAACAGGTAAAAAGTAAAACGATGGCAACACTAACAATTTTCTTCCTCATACCCCTTTTCCTCATCCTATCAAAACAAATACAATCCTCATCTTATTCCAAACACCCATAGGCTGCATTTCTCACCCGCAGATGATAATACTGCTCATCGTTAGGTATCATATTGTGCATATACACGATAGACAAGCCTTCCGCAGGGTCTGACTCACACCAGGTGCCGAAGCCTCCGGTCCAGCCGAAAGCCCCCAAAGAACCATTGTGATGGCCTCTTTCCGGTGCAATAAGAGTACGCACACCATAGCCGTAACCATAGCCGCCGTTGTAAGTATCCTCAATATCCTGCTGCATTTCCGGGGTCAGGGTATTGGTACGCATGAGGTCAATGGTTTTTCTGCCCATAATTTGTCTGCCCTTATACATACCGCCGCAAGCCAGCATGGACATCAATTTAGAATAATCATTTACGGTAGCAAAAAGTCTTGCCCAACCGCATTGGTGCTCCTCTCCCGGCTCATGCTTCTCATCTAACGGGAAGTTGATAGGCACCGGCTTTTTCTCAGGTGATTTGCCGTATAAGGTCACCATACGCTCCTTGGCTCCCGGGAAATAATGGGAACGGGTATCATGCATCTCCAAAGGGTCAAAAAGCATTTCCTCAAACACATCATCAATGGATTTCTGGCAAACCTCTTCGATAATACCTGCTGCCAGCTCGCTGGAAAAGCCATAAATCCAATGGCTTCCCGGCTCAAACTGCTGGGGTACCTCTGCCATGACCCTTACCTGCTCTCGGATGGTGAAGTGTCCCTTATCCCAAAGGGGCTGCATGGCATCCATCATAGCCTGCATGGTAGGATTGTCCGTCTTGCCCGGTGCATTACAATAGGGCAGACCGCACTTCATGGAAAGGGTATCGGCGATGGTCACCGGTCTTTCCGTAGGCACTGCTGCCAGATAACCATTAGGGTGACGTATGTATTTCTTAGAATTTTTCCACTCCGGAAAATAATTCGATATAGGGTCCGAAAGAAGGAAATACCCTCTCTCATAAAGCATCATCATGGTCGTATACAAAGGCAGCTTTGACATGGATGCCTGTCGAAACAAGCTGTCCGCCGTCACCGGTATATTCTTCTCAATATCGGAATATCCGGCATAACCCTCATATATGGTATTGCCGTCCTTACAAATCTGCAAGCCGCAGCCGGGCAGTCCATTCTCTATAAAGCTGTCCAATAATCTGTCTAAATTCTTTGTATTTGCCATAATGTACCTCCTAAACATCCTACAATACATAAAGTATACCACAAAAACAGCTTTTAGGAAGAAATTTTTCGTTTCCGTCTCAGCTGCATACCTACTCAATCAGGCAACTCGGTCTATAGACAAATATTTGTCATTTTGGTATCCGTTTGTGTGTAAATTTCACTGTATTTTCCTATATTTTATCCCCCAATAGTATCCATAGAAAACATCTTTGACAATCAGTACCACTTATTAGCCCAATATGGATACTATTTCTTTCTTTTCTTATCTATAGATACTTTTAAGTACACCTTTCACCCATCAGCAACCTTCTATCCCCCATCACTTGCATCCGTTCATAGGCTGTGCTAGAATAAAAACATCAATAAAAAGAAAGGGTGATATGATATGAGAAAAACAATAGATAACAGAACAACCATCAGGAGGATGACTATAATCTAATCCTCCTGCACGAAAACGGAGGAAAAAAGTGATTAACAAAGAAAAAATCATTGCAGATTGGTCTGCAGATATGTATGAGATTGATGAAACAGAAACGGCAGATGTGGAATTTTTACTTAAATGTCTCGGTACCACCCCCAAGCATGTATTGGAAATTGCTTGTGGCAGCGGACGTATTTTGGTGCCTCTGGCGAAAGCCGGACATAACGTAGTAGGACTGGATATGGATGAATCCATGCTTTGCAAGATACCCGCCAAAGCAGAAGGGGTGAATAATATTACTTGGAAAATCGCTGATGTTATTGCTGAAGACTGGGGAAATGATTATGATGCCGTAGTCATTGCCGGCAACTTCCTTATGAATATCATTTCAGAAGAAAGTCCGGAATATGCTCAACGGTTATTGATTGAAAAAGCAAAATCCGCCTTAAAACCGGGTGGCATGCTTTACATTGACTACAATCAAACCTATCATCCTAAGCAGTGGTTTGTATATTCCGGAGAACGCATTATTTGGCAGGGAACAGACAGTCACGGGACAAAAGGTACCATGTCTCTGGGCAACAGTACCTATGATGCAGAAACAGGCATCATTCATGCTACACGCCGTTACGAACTGGAAACCTCAACCGGCACAAAAATCCAAAAGGAAGTACCTTCCGTAAAACATTATGTATTGTTGGAACAATTGCATACCTGGTTTGAGGATGCGGGCTTTCGTATCGAAAAGAAATACGGCGACTATGATGGCAATCCCATCAGCGAAGCAACAGGACGTGCAATCATTTGTGCCGTATCAAAGGAAGAATAAAAGCTGATTAGTCGAAAAAAGCAAGAAGCCTACTGTTATACAGAAGGCTTCTTCTTTCTTTATATTCCATTTTCCAAATTTCCATACAAATCCACCGTAAGCGACTCCACAAAGCGATTGGTCAGTTCCTTCTTCTCTTCCCAAATCTCATAGGCCTTCTTTGTCCGCATGGGGTTATCCTGCATCTGCTTTAGAGTAAACTTTTTAATATGCTCTAAAATCGTCTCGAAGCTCACATCCTCTCTGGTGGCACGAATCCAGGCATCCATGATGATCCCATGGGCACCCGTATCATCCAGCAAGTCTGCTTCCATCAAAAGCACCAGCTCCATGGGCGTCTCTTCAGAATGCATACACTCTTTATCCGAATGTCTGGCAATCAAGTCGCATATAAAATCTGCCTTTTCTTCCGGATAACCAATACTGTTCAAATACTCTCTGCACAGCACCGCTCCGTCCTCCGCATGACTGCTCATGTCCTCCTTATTCAGGCCATATCCGATATCATGAAAAATGGTGGCAATCTGTAAAGCCTCCATGTCTATGGTTTCTTGATAGTCTTCTGCCAATATCATGGCCCAGTTATAAACTCTCACGGTATGGTCATATCGGCTGTATTTGATTCGGTTTTTTGACACCCCTCCCTGGCCTCCATGGACATCATAAGGAATAAGCGCCTCCTTCACATAGGCAAACAATACTTCGTTATTCATAAGCCCCCTCTCTTTTCTTAATCTCACAACCTCCGCCGGGCAGATGTGTTTTGTAAACGGGCCGTACTGGCAAGCCTGACAGCCGAAACACTTGGTATATTCCTTATGCTCAATCACTGCATTGGCAAATTCCGGATCCGCTAATATAGCTCTGGCCACATCCACGGTATCTATGTATTCCTTTTCAATCAGATACTCAATCTGCTCGGGTGTGGTCAATCCGCCCACGCAAGAAACCGGTACACGACCGTTAAAATGCTCCTTAAAGTACACACCTAAGCTCTGAATATCACTTACTTTTTCGTCTTTATAAGGCTTTACGCTATCTAAGGAAGACAAACCGGAAGACACCTGCAAATACTCACAACCGGCCTTTACGTATTCCTCTGCCATAGCAATGGCCTCCTCCAAGGTATCCTCACACCCGGAAGTACGGATGGATATCAAAAACTTCGGTCCGCAAAGCTCACGTACCCTTTCCATCATTTCCACACAGAAGCGGGCTCTGTTTTCTGCACTGCCGCCATACGCATCTGTTCTGAAATTGGTATTGGGTGACATGAACTGATTAATCAGGTATCCGTGGCAGCCATGGAATTGCACACCATCATAGCCAGCCTTCTTGGCGCGGACTGCTGCATCCACGAAAGCTTTCTGCATGGCATGAATCCCATCTGTACTCATTTCCACAGTCGTATATTCTCCGCGAAAACCCTGCCTGGTAATAGCAGACGGACCAATGGCCGGACCGCACTCCGGATTAGAAGTATAGCCTGTATGATTTAGCTGGATAATCATGACACAACCATACTCATGGCAACCTTCCGTAATCTTCTTATGTCCTTCTATCTGCTCATCACACCACAGTCCCATATGATTCTTGCCAAATCTGCCGCCGGGCACCACTGCCGTTGCTTCCACACAAATAAGGCCACATCCGCCCTTGGCTCTTTCCACATAATGGTCTATCAGCTTCTGTGTCGCCACTCCCGTATCATCCGTAAAATCAAACTTCACCGTAGGTGCGAAGGTGATTCGGTTCTTCAATGTGTAGCTTCCGATTTTAATTGGTGTATTTACTGTTGTCATGTTTGTAACCTCCCATTATTACCTTAATTGGTCTTTTTTCTAAGTAGCAGTTCGTCATAAAAATTCTCCGGAATCTTCATACCGTCGCCACCACATCCAAGTGCTGTGCCTGCACCATGGGAATCGCTTCCGCCGGTCATTAACAGTCCTTTCTCTTTCGCCCATTTTATCACTTTTGCCGCATATTCATTGCTATGAGAAGGGTGAATACATTCCACTCCGTCTAAACCTTGAAATACCAGTTCATCTAACAAACGTTCCGCTTCTTCATCTGTCAGGGATGATTCTCCCGGATGTGCCAGTACCACAAGGCCTCCTGCTTCTTTTATTTTCTCAGCCACTTCTCTAAAAGGAGGGTAATTGCCCTCCACATAGGCGATACCGCCTTTTCGTAAATATTTTGCCAGCGCTTCTTTTACATTTTCCGCATATCCTTTTCGAACCAATGCCTCTGCAAAATATAAACGGTTTACCATGCTATGCTCTGAGGGAAGATTCATATCTTCATAGCTGATTTCTATCCCATGAAACCTTAGCGCCCTTCGAATGGCCTCATTATGTTCATCCCGCACTGCCTTCAACTGCATCATATAAGGCTCCAACTTCTCCGGGTCAAAGAAATAGCCTAACACATGGATACTCCGTTTTTTATGATTCAAAATATAGTGTGAATTTATCTCCACGCCATTGACAAACCGGATACCGGACACTTCAGCCTGTTCTCTCGTCTCCTGTAAACCGGCAATGGTATCATGGTCCGTCAACGCTATTGCCGACAATTGTTTTTCTTTCGCATCTCTCACTAATTCAACCGGAGTCCATACCCCATCTGAATATACGGAATGCATATGCAAATCTATACTCATATTACTCCCAAGCCCTCGGTTCATCCGAACTTTTTGTATATTCATAACTTGCTCCGTTCTCGATGTATTCCCAGGTGGAATCTGTAAAGGTTACGGTAGCAACTCCATTTTCTACGGTGATAATACCACGGATGGGATCTCCCGCCATATCCGTAGCGGTAAAATGCATTCCCTCCTCAGTCAATTCTCCCATGCCATCATCGAAACTGGCTAAGCGGAAGATACCGATTTGCACCTTATATTTGCCATCCTCACCTTTCGCAATCTCCAGATTCGGTTCCTTGTTTTCATCCAGATATTCTCCGATATAAAGCGTTTCATCCAAGGCTGTCTCCTGTGATACTTCACTTTCTTCCTGCACTGCTTTTTCCTCTTCCAAAGCAATTTGCTCTACTACCACGAAACCATGCTCCTTCGAATCAGAATTTCCACAGCCACTTAAAAGAATCCCCACCATAAAACACAAAAAAATCTTTTTAATCCTCAAACTATATTTCCCCACTTCTCACCATCTTCATATACTTCTCGATGCCCTGTTCTTCCTCTTCATCATATGCAAATCCCAGCTTCTCTGCCACATCTCTTGCCACATCTCCAAAGAGATACAGCATCTCAAAAGCAGCCTCCCACATATGCTCATAGTCCGCATCAGAGTAGGTCTTTCGGAAACGCTCATAAAGTTCCTCCGGCAGATATTTCTTAAAATATTTGCCTTCCTTACCTGGCGACACCTGAAAATCATGCCGAGTACCTACATACCATGAAAGCATAAGCACCAGCATATTCCGCACATATTCATTGTGCTGCTTCATAGCATAGGAAAGCTCATCCCTGGCTATTCCTTTGGCTACATTGTTTAAGCACCAGTGAAACTCACAGCAACAATCTGCAAAGTACTTTTGACTCGGTTTACGCACATACCAGAAATCCTCCTGTACCTTGATATCCGGGAAGGTACCATCTTTATCCAAAAGCAAAACCACAGGCTCGCCATCATCTTCATAGATAGATGCGGTGAATTGCAAATCAATCCGGTTCCCATCTTCAAAAATCATCAGGTATGCATAATTACCATCCCTGTCCGGTGGTATCAGTTCTATACTTTCCGGCTTTTGCACCAGTATAGGCTTGCCGAATTTCTCTTCTATCCAGGACATATTGTCCCAGTAAGGTTGCACGTCCTTTACAAAGTACACAATATCAAAGTCCTGATACTTATCTACGAGACAGTCCTTATTTGCCCGAGACCCGGACATCAGAACAGCTCTGATATCCGGGTCTTCCTTTGCCACATTTAATATTAACTCCAACATTTCTTCTGTTGTTCGCATGGATTTATTCTCTCCTGTTACTGGGTAAAGGCAGGTGTCCAATAATGCTGATTGTAGATATCGGTAAAACGATAGGTCACTTTTACAGCACCTTCTCCCACATCTACGTTACTGATGGTCATATTCTCTGACACAATCATTTGCTCACCCAGGAAATAGCTATCCTCATACTCACCGTCATAGGTATAATAATCACAGATAAAGTCTAAGGTATCGCCTACCTGAAGTGCTTCCATACCCTTAGCCACGGTTTCGGTTTCGCCCTCCGCATAATCGGTACGGGCACCTGCAATATAACCGTAAGGATTTTCGTTGTCAAATACCAAAATCAGGTTTGCTCGCTCTCCGTTCAGAAGCACGGGTACATGACCGGTGATGGTATAATTGGTACCATCATCCACGGTATCCTCATAATAGTACGCTACCGGCTGGCCATTGATAGCAAGCCAGGTTCTGTCCGTATCACCAAGCAGACATCCCTGCTCGTCAAATTCGAATACATTATCATATCCTAAGTCCACATAGCCCTCTCCATCGTCATAGAACATATTCAGTTCCAGACTATGCACAAGACTCCACTGCTTTTCGCTCATTTGCAGGATTCGTCTGCCCTGGCTGTCCTTACCCCAAACCAACTGGGACACATCAAAGTAGTTATCAGCCAGATACTCAGCCATAGCCTCGGTTTCCATACCGCTTTCTTCCATAAAGCTTGTGTTGCTTCTGTCCAATCCGGCAACTCTACCATACTGACCGGTCAGGAATCCGCCCAATAATTCGGCTATCATATCGGAATTTCCGCCGCTGCTTGAACCACCTCCCAATAAGGTACCCATCAGGGAAGGAATCGCTGAGGAAGTACCGCCTGCAGAAGTCTGACCACCCACTTCCAGGCTGGCAAACTCCTGAATACAACGCATGTATTCTTCATCCATACCGATGGCTTCATAAGTATCCACTGCCTGGTCCACGGTAGAAACCTTCTTATACGGGAAGTAAATAGAAATACCGTATGCATTGGTCATATTAGAGGAGGTACGGTTGTATTTCACAGCGCCCAGCAAGGCTTCTGCCAGTTCCTCGCCTTCCTCAGTACCCATATTCTGTGCCAAATGTACCAAATCCACTTGATCGATACCATTGGATGCCGCAAACTCTCTGGTGTTGTAGCGGGCATCTGATACGGTCTGATATTCATCCTCCTGAATCAACTCACTTGCAGACTTTGCAAAGCCCTTAAACTCATCCGGAACAGTAGCCTCCAACTCAGCTAAATCTACAACGGACAAGGTGGTCTTCTGACCTCTGCACTTGCTGTCACAGGTATCCACAAAATCATCTACGATATTCTTACCAATCTCAATGGTAGACATGGAAGTATTCTCTGAAAGTGCAGTCAGCCAGTCCGTATAATACCAACCCACACCGGGCTCAGTTTCCTCCGATGCAATCATATAATCCGCATAAGAAGTCAGCATCAATGCATTCTCCAAAGTAGCCATCAGACAAGCATCAAAGCCCACAAAATCGTATGTTACACCGGCCTTCTTTAAAGCCTGGTTGATTTCTGCCAAATTCATGGAACCGGTATTTTTAAACTTTTCATCATAGCCAAAACCACTGATGGAGCCACCGCCGTGATCCCAGAAAATCAACTGATTTCTGTTGGCCGGATAATTCTTGGTACTCCACTTGATAAAGTTGGTAAGAGTATCCGGGTCCGTCATGGAAACCGCTGACTCTTCCTTCAGAAGCTGCATCTTTCCATTCTTAATCTGATAAATCTGGTTCTTGCTATTGCTTACTACATTGTTCTTCCAGCCCTTACAACCACCGGTATAAACAATCAGGTTCACTTTGTCGCCCAAATCTGCATTCAACATTTCCTGCAAATCAGAGGTACCCATACCGGAACGGGACTCCAAATCCGTACCGCACATATATACCATGATGGTTACCTCATCCTTGCCCTTACCCTTTATCTGGGTTCTCTTATCTCTGGCATCCTTCGCCACAGTTTTATCCAGCTTGCCGGTATTAGCGCCCAGCTCCCAACCACTGCTGGTGGTACCGCTGTTTAACATTGCACCTAAACCGGACAACAAACTACCGGTATTGGATGCATTGCCACTATTGGAAGAATTGCCGGAATTGTTACTTACCGGAGGCGTCAGCAAATCGCCTACGATAGACTGATCACTTCCTGAACCACCACCGCCAAGCAATGCAGGGAGTAAACTACTTATTCCTCCGCCACCACCCAAAAGCACCACTGCTAAAATAATAATCAATAGGGGGCTCTTTCCGCCACCGGCACGAGTCACCTTGCGTCCGGAACCGCCGGAGCTGCTACTCTCAAAAGAACCTCCTGACACGGAGTTTCCGCCAGAAGAACTGCTACCGCCTACCGGACCTGATCCCAAGCCTGTTCCGCGACGCTTTACGCCTTTGCTGCCTCCTGTCACATTTTTCTCTCTTGCCCTTGGTCTGTTACCTGCCATAATCTTTCTCCTTATCCTTAGTTACCAATCTTTTTATCCTCTAACAGATATCCGAATATATGCATGCCCAGCTTCAACACATTGTGTCGGAGCAGATTGTTCTTCACCGTCACGTAATCATCACTGATGAGTCGTTCTACCAGTTTTTCTGTATCTTCCCTATCCAGCTCTACCGGATCCTTTTGTTCCAATGATTCATAACGTTTTGCCATCTCTTCGTCGATAATACCATCATTGGCTATTACCACATCCACCTTACGTTTGCCTAAATACTGGTTAATCAGTCGGATATGGTCGGACACCTTGAAGTCTTCCGTTTCTCCCGGTTGTGTCACCATATTGCAGACATACATAATTTTACCATGACTCCTATCGATGGCTTCTACGATTTCCTCGCAAATCAGATTGGGAATGATACTGGTAAACAGGCTTCCCATGCTGAGAAGTATCAAATCCGCCTCCTCCAAAGCCCGTATGGCTTCTTTGGTAGGTACCGGCTCTTCTTTATAAAAGACACGTTTTACGGCATCCGTGTTTTCCGTAATATTGTGTTCCCCCTCCACGATGGTACCATCGGCCATTTCGCCCATAAGTACCACATTATCTTCTGTCAAAGGAACTACCTTACCCTTTAAATTAAACACCTTACTTAAGGCCTCGATTCCATCGGAAAGATTCCCGGTAATCTCTGAGGATGCGGTCAGCAGCAAATTTCCCACGGTGTGACCGTCCAGCTCACTGGTGGTATGGAATCGATAATTAAAAAGCTCCATCACCAAAGGCTCCGTCTCCGAAAGGGCCACCAACACCCTTCGGATATCTCCCACTGCCGGTATATTAAATTCTTCTCTCAGTACTCCGGTACTTCTTCCATCATCACACACAGACACAATTGCTGTGATATCCAGGGGAAATTCCTTTAATCCTCGAAGTAACGTGGACGAACCCGTGCCACCGCCTAATACTACGACTTTACGTTTCATAGTCGCCTCCTGAAAATTGTCTCACTATTAAGTATACCACATCTTACCTTTTTCGTCATCATGGCCCGGTACAAAACTAAAATACTATCTGCACCAATACCATATATATTATCGTACCGCCCACTATAGATAATAAGGTATTATGCTTCCATTTATGCAAAAAAATCACCAAAAGCACTCCAATCAGCTCCGGAATCCCATGATTTCCTTCCACTATGGAAACATGCTTTAGGGTATACACTACCAGCATACCCATAATGGCGAAGGGCAATACCTTACCCATGTACAAAACCAGCTTCGGCGTCTTTTTCCGAAATACTACAAAGGGTAGAAAGCGGATTCCCATAGTTACCAGTGCCACCACTGCTATGAGAAGGAAAGAATGCATCGTATTTATCATTCTTCGCCACCTCCTTCCAGCATCTTACGCTCTGCCAAAAGTGCTACCGTAATGGTTATCATGGCAGGAATCAGAAAATCAGAAGGTCCGAAAATGAGTAACATCACCAGGGAACATAAAACACCGGTAAGTGCCGGTATATGCTGTTTGGTGCTTTCCCACTGTTCTACGAAAATCACCACAAACAGGGCCGTCATGGCGAAATCCACACCGGCCGTATTAAAGGTAAATACATTGCCTATGACACCGCCCAGCACACTTCCTGCCACCCAGTAAAAATGGTTAAAAAGGGAGACAAAGAAGTAATAGGCCTTCCGTTCGACTCCCTCCGGTAGCTTGGGCGAACACACCAAAGAAAAAGTCTCATCTGTCAGGGCACAGATTAAATAAGGCTTCTTAGCCCCCGTATCCTTATAGCCCTCCAGCATGGTAATTCCGTAAAAAATATGTCTGATATTTACTAAGAGAGTCATCAAAGCTGCTGAAATCAGGGTAGCTCCCCCTGCCAGCAAATCAATAGCCACATACTGCATGGAGCCTGCATAGACCGTCAGACTCATAAACAGGGACCACCACCAGTCATAGCCCTTACTCTCCATAAGCACACCAAAGCCCATACCCAGTACGATGTAACCTGCCATAATGGGTATGGACGCTTTGAATGCATATTTTATTGTTTCTTTTGATTTTTTCATATATAGCTCCCTTGCCTGCTCAAAACACTTATGATTAGAATTCGCATTCCGCACCACAAGCAGACACATTAGCTACATTATATTTCAATTCCTCTAATTCTACAAGAATTGTTTTACCGATAACTATTCTCTATTTCCCTTCAGGCTTTCTACCATATCCACTTTGGACACTTTACGGCGAAGCAAAAACAGAGACCCTAAATAGCTGATGCAAATCAGGACAGCAGTATAAAGTAAGCTGGTCGGTGCAATATATGTTTTCGGAAGCATCCCGATAAACGATGCAAGGAAAGCCATAAACCAATTGCTGACAGCAAATACTGCCGGAATACTAAGTAAAAAGCCAATGGGAACCATAATATGATTCACCCTTAAGACAATCCTGTTGATATTTTTATCATCATATCCCAACACCTTCAGCATGGAAATATTGGAACGATTTTCTGTTACCAGCATATTCACTGCCACATATATGGCTGCCACACAGATAATGGCACCCATTCCGATGAGAAAATAAATCATCGTATTCATCTGATTGGACATGTTCTGAAACTGCTCCTTGGCATCACTTTTCTTGATGGTTTCCATCACCTTATCTTCCGGTATCTCAAGAGCCACATCGCTCATGATAACATTGCTGATACTTTCATCAACTCCCAGGATTTCTGCCACTCTTGCTCTATTGGTGAACAGGGCATTCTGCATATCATTGTCTATAATGCCACTCACCGTAATCTCGGTTTCTTCCAACGTCAGCGGATTACAGATGGTCAGCTTCTCTCCTACTTCCAAGTCCTGAAGCATAGCCATGACACTGGTAATATAGTATCCTTTTTTCAGCTCGACAGATGCACCTTCCACATCTTTCAACTCCAAATAAGGATTGGTATCCTCTGTTCCGATCAACTGAAACTGCGCACCGGACAAATCTTCCATGACAAACATAATGATCGATTCGCCATCGTATTCACCGGTATCCAAGCGCTCCTTCAATACATACTGATATTCATAGCTTCCCATCTCATCTACCATATTCTTCTTGGTATTCTCCATAGTATCTAAAAGACCAAATCCAAGTAATGCTATGAAGCTTCCCAAGAAAATACCCAAGAATACCACAAAGGTTCTTCCCGGATTGCCTATTAAGGAGCGAACAGCATATTTAATCCGAAAAGACAGCTTCCTTTTCCGCAACAGATTTCTATAATTTTTCTCCCCTTGTTCTGCATTGCCGTTTAACAATCGTACGGTATCCTTCTTTAAAAGCTTATTCACGGAAATCATAGCCACCAATACATACATCAAGGTGGGCACTGCAATTCCCAGTACTGCCACCAATGGATTTAAATGGCATTTAATCCGCATAGGCTCATAATCCAACAAACAAATTTCACCAAAGCTTTGGGCAAACAGCAGACTCAAAAGGACTCCCAATCCGCCTCCAAGTATCCCCGGAATCATTGCAAAACCTGCATAATGCAACATAAGACGGCTCTTCTTATACCCCAATGCAGTTAAGGTTCCTATCAGCTTCTGCTCGGATTTTACTTTTCTGTTCAGCACAATACTTACCAGTACAACTACCACCAAAGGCATAATGGCTAACAAGATATACGATAAGAAAACCATGAGTTCCGCCTGCATCTTCACCATATCAATACGCATATTCTCCTGTGCGGAAAGATAACTGCTCATAAAATATCTTTCATTTACTGCCTTACGGAACTCACTGCTGTCATTCCCTTCATATCGCACCTGATACAGGCAATTCTCACTACCGATTTCTTCAAATTCTTCATCCGTTACATAGGCCAAAAAGAATGTGGTTACGTTTTTATAGGCATCCCCTTCATTCTGTAGCATATACAAATAGTCGGGTCTTTGAAAAAAGCCGGTTACTGTATACTCTTTTTCCCCAATTTGTATGGCATCTCCTATGGAAACTTTGTTGAATACTGCATAACCCTCTGAAATAATCACCTCATCATTAGCAGTAATATCCTTACCTTCCGTGATACTGTAAAGATTGATTTCATGGGTCTTTTTAAAGACTCTGACCGTAGTACCATTGGTTTCAATATTGTTGTAATACTGGGGCTCCAGATTCACTCCGAATTCTTCTTCCAGCTTCACCTGCTCCTCTTTTGAAATCGGCAGATAGGTGGTAAAGTTAGCATCCTCTAAGCATTGGCTGGCAAAGAAAGTATCACCGAACTCCCAAATGGCATCTCCGCCAATATTCATGATAAAGACCAAAACTAAAGTCATGATGGTCAATACAGTTGTTGAAATATAAAATGAAAGATTGCTTTTTATGCTTCGTGAATATCTTTTGTTAAGCTTCATCAACGGATCCCCCCTTACAATTCCAGCTCTGCAGCGGACTTTTTCTGCTCATTTAATCTGTTTTCCTGCACCTTACCGTCTTTGATATAAATCACCCTGTCAGCTATCTGTGCAAT
This sequence comes from Lachnospiraceae bacterium, assembly GCA_017522685.1. The sequence continues at coordinate 73,456 of JAFWYN010000026.1, read as the reverse complement.
GGCCTCGTTATGAGTAATAATCACGGTGGTAGTTTGATAAAGCTTATTTATTTTTTCTATGAATTCTAAGACCGTTTTAGAAGACTTGGTATCCAAAGCTCCGGTTAACTCGTCACACAAAAGAAGCTTTGGATTCTTAATAATGGCTCTGGCTATGGCCACACGCTGCTGTTGACCACCTGACAGCTCTCTGGGAAAACGATAACGGTACTTCTCCATCCCCATGGCTTCCAGCACTTCCGTAATATCCAAAGGATTCTCTGCAATGTCGGATACCACCTGGATATTCTCCTCTACGGTTAAATCGGGAATCAGATTATAGAACTGGAATACAAAGCCCACATCCTCTTTGCGATACTCTGTCAGCTTCTTATTTCGGTATCCGGAAAGATTCCTGTCACCCACAATAATTTCTCCCTCATCCAGATGATCCAATCCACCCAGCATATTTAACATAGTGGACTTACCGGAACCTGACGGTCCTAATATGACACAAATCTCACCCTTCTCAATCTCCAGATTGGCCTGATTCAAAGCATACACCAGGCTTTCTCCCTCTCCGTACTTCTTGGTTGCGTTTTTCAAAGCAATAAACATCTTTCTTTCCTCCTGACTTGTATTATGAAAACTACTGCTTGATTCGGGGCCACATTCACAAAACCGCTGCTACGCAGCTTTACTTTTGTTCATGTATGGCTTCTCGCCATATAGATTGATACAAACAGCCCTACTCAAGTAAACTTGAACGGTCTGTTTTGCATCAATCTGCATGGCTCCGAATCAAAAACAAATAACCCCAAGTAAAGCTATAAAACTATACTTGGGGTTCATCATTCACATCACATATGTACGGACTTCATGCATAGTTTTAGCTATACATGAGTCTCGCAATTTAAAGCAAAGCCAGATCGTACGATCGAGATGGTGACTTGCTACGTAAAACGCCTGCTACTCCCTCATGGGAATTTTATTATTTATTACCTTAACACTGCTTCCCGGATTTGTCAACCACTTTTTTCCTGTTAATCATTCTCTTTTTCAAGATACTTATATACTACTGCTGCCAGTGCGGCACCAACGAAAGGTCCTACAATAAACACCCAAACGCATGCGATGGGGTCTGTATTTCCATTTATCGCAGCTACCATAGCAGGCCCAAGACTTCTTGCAGGATTTACACTGGTTCCGGTCAAACCGATTCCCAGGATATGTACCAGAGTAAGGGTCAAACCGATGATAAGGCCACCAAAGGAACCATGTCCTGCCTTTTTACTGGTAACTCCGAGAATCGTCAATACAAAAATAAAGGTTAAAACTACTTCTACAAGTAAGCCGGCCGCAATACTTCCGTTGATGCTTCCAAGACCATTGGATCCAAAACCGCCTGTCTTATCTGTTACACCACCAAGACCGAAAATTGCCGCCAATATGCCTGCACCTGCCAATGCTCCAAGACACTGGGCTATTACATAACCAACAAATTCCTTTGCTTTCATTCCGCCGCTCATGAGAACACCCAATGAAACCGCAGGATTAATATGACATCCGGAAATATTCCCTACACAGTAAGCCATACCTACGATGACCAGACCAAATGCAAGTGCTGTCAGCAGATAACCGCTTCCCTGAGAAGCGTCACATCCCACTAACATAGCAGTACCACAACCTAAAGTAACAAGCACTGCCGTACCAATAAATTCTGCAATAAGCTTTTTCATGAAATAAACCTCCTTGATTCTGATTTTAATATTATCTATTAATATATCGGAATCTATTTTTCAAAAAATAACACTTATCGCAACAATCCCCCATGAAAATAACACTCATATACCTTTTCATTCTGCCAGTAGATTTCCTCATGCCCCTGGAACCACTGAATCTCTCCCGACACCTTTGCTTTATACACATATTCTCCGGCTTCATAATATTCCGGTCCGCGGTATGGCATATTTATGTCTGCATTACGCAAAGCCTCTTTCAGGAAATTACCACTGAATTTATCACTAAGGACTCTACCCGCATAGTTCATGGCATAAACAGCCTTGCCCTTTTTCCAGACAGCTTCCTGTCCTGCGAATAGCTCACCACCCACATAGGTATCATAATACATATAATCACCCTTCTCATACCTGAAATCATGAGAATCTGGTCTGGTTGCATCCACTTCATTCATAAATGCTGCATAGGTATTTACATTTGCTTCCAGGCGAAAGAGTATGAGTTCTTCCACATCATTATCTTCTCTTTTTTGAAGTGTTAGCGCACATTCCCGGTCCTTAACCAAATAGTCCACTGTCACATTCATCATATCACTAATCTGAATCAAATTCATAACATCCGGGTATGCCCGACCGGCCTCCCATTTCGCCACAGCCTGCCTTGACACATTCAGCTTTTCCGCCAACTCCTCTTGTGTAAATCCCTTACTTTTTCTTAACAATTGTAACTTTTCTGAAAAAATCATCTTAGTCAACCTCCCAAGAAAAATCATATCACCTTATCTTGATAGGAAACAGAAATTGCCAATTGCATTTTTGCTACTTATCGTAGCAAGGATGTTTTCCTCTTATCGTTCCTTCGTTCTATGCTCTTGTATCTATTACGACATTTTTCTCCATTTAGTACCATTTGAAATCAAATATATGGTACTCTTTTTCTAGTTTAATCTCTATAGATACGATACAAATACAAAAAACAAGAAAAACCTAAAAAAAGGCATAAAAACCGGTACCAAATTAATCATTTATCGCAAATAGATACTTTGTCTTAACCTCCGGCTTCAGCAATCCTAAGAATCTTTCACAAGCTTCCGGATCTGCATAATGTATGGGCACTACCAGTCCCCGGGGCTTCTGATTTATAAATTCTGCTGCCTCATGGGCATCCATGGTATATTTTCCGCCCACCGGTACAAACATCACATCTGCTTCCACCGATTCCGCTTCAGGAGTCACGTCTGTATCCCCCATGGCATAATAAGTCGCTCCATCCATTTCTACCAGATATCCCACCCAATTCTTTTCCTTGGGGTGAAAAGCCTTACCAATATTGTAGGCCGGAATCCCCTGATATTTTACGCCTTCACATACCCCGGATTGACCGGGTAATATACCATACAAGCTTTTTACTTCAGGGCACTTCTCCTCCACCACTTCCAGCATGGATGCGGGTACAATCACCTTGGTATCATCCTTCAGCACCTTACGGATATCCTTCGGTGAGAAATGGTCATAATGCTCGTGGGTCACAAAGATAATATCTGCATCCTTAGGTGCCTCTTCAAGCTCCAAAGGATCAAAATAAATGGTCTTGGAACCTGTGATTTTAATACTGCTTCTTGTGTTCACGAAAATGTTGTTCATTGGTTTCCTCCTTTTACACATTTTGTTTATGTTTATTCTACTATACCGGATTATTTATTACAAATAAAAATGCCCCATACAGACCCCAAACCCGTATAGGCCATTTCCTTTCTTACTCACCCTTTGTAAATCTGCACTCCCAGGTACCTTTCACTTAATACACGTTTGATTCTAAAGTTTGATTAATTTTTGCACAAAAAAGCAGTAAACTTGAAAATGTTTACTGCTTTATCATTATTTTTCCTGTATGCAGTCCATTGTCCCCCTCAGGCCAATGGACTTGCACTATTTAACTTTCTCCCCGCCACTACAGAGCATACACTCTTTGTTCAGTATCATTTTAACAAATCTTTGCACCATTACAACCCAAATGACATGAACTGTATCTCTACTGTAATGAACTGTATCTATAATGCCTGAAATTGCATAAATGCCTCTTGTATTTCCTTACGTTTTTCCCTACTGACCGGTATTTTTGTACCGCCAGTCAGCACTAAAGTATCTGCTGTCACTTCCGTCACTTCCTTTAAAGATACCAGTGCGTAGCGAATGGGCTTCACAAAATCCGCACTCATCAGTTTCTCCGCAAATTCTGCCAGAGAAGTATTGGTTTCAATCTGCTCTTTCTCAGTATGGATGATGGAATGCCTTCCTGCCGCTTCAATCCATATGACATCCTTTAACAACATGCTCCGAACAGTACGCTGATACTTATACTCTAAAACCTTTTTGTCTTTACAAAGCCTAAAAAACCTGTCTAAACACTGATGTAGCTTTTCCGTCGATAACGGCTTAACCAAATATCGGAAGGCCTCCACATCATAGGATTCCTCCGCAAACTCATTGGAAGAACTGCAAAAAATAATCTTACCCTTTGGATGGATGTGCAGCAACTCCTTGGCTGTATCAATCCCGTTTAGGCCTCCCATATAAATATCCAGTATCACCAGATCATATGTTGTCACATCACTTTTTAATAATACATCACCGGATGAAAACTCTTCCAACTGGATTGCATATTCATGTTCTTTTATATATTGATTAATCATAAAACGAATAATACGCCTCTCCATGTCATTATCATCACATAGAGCAATTCGAATCTTATCCATCATGTTCTTCTCCGCATTCCTATGAATTAAACTTCCACCCCATACTACCATCCACGTTACTATTTTAAAAAAAAACAACTTCTTTTGTCAATACTTCTTATGAATATCCATCAAATACGCACCGCAATTCACCAAAACCGCACCTATCCATGCCAGGACCTCTGCATATGCAGTTGCTTTGAATCCAATCTGTGGAAGAAAACAAGTAATCACCAATATCCGTACTACCATTTCAAGCAATCCGGAACACATTGGCACAAAAGGCTTCCCCATACCTTGCACAGCACTACGATAAACAAACAGAAAATTAAGCAGAAAGAACATACTCCCGCATAACCGCAAAAAATCAGCTGCCAGATTAATGGATTGTTGACTATTCAATAGCAATTGCGCCAGAGGCCTTGGAAAGACCATCATAGTAAAACCAAGCAACAGATATGACACCAACCCTATTATCAAACCAACACGAACTCCGGACTTTATACGACCGTATTCCTTTGCTCCCAAATTTTGACTGGTAAAAGCAGATACTGCAAAGCCTGCGGTAACTGCCGGAAGCATGAACAGATTAACATACCTATTACACGCAGAATATGCTGAAGTATATATCACGCCAAGATCATTGACATAAGCCTGTACCAACATACAACCCACTGCGGTTACTGAATTCATACAAGCCATAGGCACACCATTTTTCAGTAGCTCAGAAGCCAAGACAGTATCTCTCCCCAAATCCACCCTTGTAAGCTGTATGATTGTTACCCGTCGTAACCCCATCGTACAAATTACTACCGAAACCAGCTGAGCCGAAACTGTTGCAACAGCTACACCGCCTACGCCGGTTCCCAAAATAAAAACAAACAGACAATCCAACAAAATATTGATAGCTGATGAAATCATAATAGCCAGAAACGGTGTTTTACTATCTCCCAAAGCACGCAATATGCCGGCACATAAATTGTACGCCATAGTCACTGTCAACCCGGCGAAAATAATATAGCCATATTGTAGGCTCTCCTCAAGAATCACTGCATCGGTTTGCATAATGAGCAGTATTCTCCTCAGAAAAAGCATACTGCTTGTCGTCAAAACAAGTGCCAGCGTAAAAGACAGTTTTATGGATATTGCAATGGCTTTCCGTAACGTATGCACATCTTTACCACCAAAGTACTGTGCTATTACAACTGCAAAACCGTTGGTAATGCCTTGCGCAAAGCCAATAATCAGCAAGACCAGAGCCGACATATTCCCTACTGAGGCAAGGGCATTATCTCCAAGACCTTTTCCAACAATAGCAGAATCTACAAAAGTGTAAAGCTGCTGCAAGAAATTTGTTAAAAGCATGGGAAAGAAAAAGCTCAAGAGAACCCTGTTCACCTTCCCTTTTGTAAAATCTTTTGTCCTCTCCATAGTGAAACCTCCATCTCAATTATAGATGGAGGTTTTATATACATATATCTATTTTCTTGTATTTATATCATTTTTCTCATATAATATTATTATAATATAACTTTAACCATGGAGATCTAAATGAAAGCAAGAAACGAACTGAACTATTGCCTATTTATACAAAAAACAAATAATATCCAAAGGCAACCACTAAATACAGAATTGGATCAATACTCTTCTATCTGTAATGGAGATGTGGAAACAGTTAAACAATACTTAGAAGAATCCGGCAATCTGTTTCTCCGTCACCTATCTGAACATCCGCTCCGTAATGCACAATATCATCTGGCAATTACGGCTTCTGATATTTCAAAGGCCTGTATCCAAGGCGGTATGGGACATGACGAAGCTTATACTCTTGCAGATATCTATATCCGCAAGGCTGACAAATGTGAGAACCATGAAGACATCACTCAGCTGTTTCAGGAATTACATCTGGACTTTACAGTGCGAATGCAGGAAATCAGAAAGCAATCTGTCATCTCTCTCCATATCCGGAAATGCATTGATTATATCTACGAAAACCTTGGTCAAAAGCTTACTGTCAATGAACTTGCTGCTTACTGTGACTTACACCCCTCTTATTTGTCAGAGCTTTTTTACTCCGAAACCGGTAAACACCTGAAACAATTTGTCCTGGAAGCCAAAATTGACACCGCACAAAATCTTTTGAAGTACTCAGATTTGACCTATTTAGATATCTCTGTATCCTTAGGCTTTTCTTCCCAAAGTGCTTTTATTTCCACCTTTAGGAAAATATCAGGTATGACACCTAAAAGATACAGAGATAAATATTATGTATCAAAGTAATGATATGATTTTAGTCATTACACTTATGCCTATATATACACGAATAGCACGAACGCCCCTCTCGAAAGTGCTTAGCACTTCCTCGTGGTTCGTTTGACTCACATGACAGAAACAAAAAAGGCAGTCTGCCACAAGTAAACTTGTGCATTCTGCCATTTTCTTTCTGTCGCGCTCGTGCTATTCGTTCCTATTCGTTCATCTTTGCCAGCTTCGCTGCCTGGTCCGCTGCGATACAAGCGTCGATGATATCCTGAATATCACCATTCATAATCTTATCCAGCTTGTATAATGTCAAGTTGATTCTGTGGTCGGTTACACGTCCCTGAGGGAAGTTGTAGGTACGGATTTTCTCTGAACGGTCACCGGTACCAATCTGGCTACGGCGAAGCTCTGCTTCCGCATCATGACGCTGCTGTTGCTCGATATCGTACAGCTTAGCTTTTAACAAAGCAAATGCTTTTGCCTTATTTTGCAACTGGGACTTCTCGGTCTGGCTGTATACCACAATACCGGTAGGGTAATGAGTCAGACGTACTGCGGAGTCGGTGGTGTTGACACACTGTCCGCCGTTACCGGACGCACGCATTACGTCGATACGGATATCTTTTTCATCAATTACGATATCAATATCCTCATCTACTTCCGGCATAACTGCTACGGAAATGGTGGAAGTATGGATACGGCCGCCGCTTTCGGTTTCCGGCACACGCTGTACACGGTGTACTCCACTCTCATACTTCATCTTAGAATATGCACCCTGTCCGGATATCATAAACTGAACTTCCTTCATACCACCGATACCGATATCATCCACGTTCATGGTTTCTACCTTCCAACGGTGACCTTCCGCATAATGCACATACATACGATATACTTCTGCTGCAAAGAGTGCCGCTTCATCACCACCTGCACCTGCACGAATTTCCACGATAACGTTCTTGTCATCGTTAGGGTCCTTAGGCAGTAATAAAATCTTTAATTCCTGCTCCAGTTCTTCCACTCGCTTCTTGCTGCCACCTAACTCTTCCTTCAGCATTTCACGCATATCCTCATCAGACTCTTCTTCCAACATCATCAAAGAGTCCTCGATATCCTGCTTACTCTTTTTATATTCCTTATACGCTTCCACGATAGGTGTCAAATCGCTTTGCTCCTTCATAAGTTTACGGAAACGTTCCTGATTATTGGTCACGGTAGGCTCGTTTAATTCACCCATGATTTCTTCAAAACGAATCAATAAATCCTCTAACTTATCAAACATAGTCTGCCTCTTTCTTACTTTAATTTCTACTACAAAGCGGCGTACACCACCCGGTCAAGTCCTGCATAATCTTTTACTACATGAATCTCTTTAAATCCTGCCTGCTTTAGTAACTCACTTACTTCTGTAGCCTGATCATGTCCGATTTCAAAATATAACTTACCTTCCTTGTTCAGGTACTCTGATGCTACTCTTACAATCTCCCTATAAAAATACAGGCCATCTGTTGTACCATCCAGCGCATTCATAGGCTCGTGGTCCTTTACCTCCGGCATCAGAGTTGCTATCACTTCACTTCTGATATAGGGCGGATTGGACACAATAATATCAAACTTTCCTTCCACCTTTTCAAAAAGATTGCTTTCCAGCCAGAGCGGTCTTTTTTCTTCAGGTAACAGTCTCTGTCCGTTTTCTTCCGCTATCTGCAATGCCAAAGACGAAATATCCACACCCACGCCTTCACACCAGTTATTGTAGTGAAGCAGGCTGATTAATATACATCCGGAACCGGTACACATATCCAGTATCTTACAATAATCCTGCATATCCTTCAGGATTTCTTCCACCAGTATCTCCGTATCCTGACGGGGAATCAATACATGCTCATTCACCCGGAAATTCAGCCCCATGAAGTCCTGCTCTCCGGTAATATGCTGTAAAGGAATCCGCTGCGTTCTTTTCGCTATGGCGGCTTCATAAGCAGTCAGCTTTTCTGCCTCCACATCCCGGTCTCCGTGAACCAAAAGGTCATTCCGATTGGTTCCGCAGATATATTCCAAAAGCAATCTGGCATCCAGCTGTGCCTCCGGTACACCGGCCTCTGCCAGCTTCCTGCAGCCTTCCTTATAACACTCCAGATACTTCATGGTCATTCCTCGTTGCTCTCTACATCTTTATCAAAATTGTCCTTCAGATACTGCTTCCAGTCAAATACCGCTTCTACAGAAGCAATGGCCACTTCAATCATCTTATCATCCGGCTCCTTGGTGGTCATACGCTGAATCAGCATACCCGGTGCAGATAAAATACGCACAATGATATTGTCCGTTCTGCCTGCCAGACGAATCAACTCAAAGGAAATACCTGCCACTACCGGCATCAGCGCGATACGCAAAAGCACCTTAAGTAGCTGATTATCCACTCTGATAAAGAAAAACAGAATAATACTTACAAACATTACAAAGAATAAAAAGCTGGTACCGCATCTTTTATACAGTCTGGAACTGCGCTTTGCATTCTTCAGATTCAGTGCAAGACCATGCTCAATACAATTGATACACTTATGTTCTGCACCATGGTACATATAGACTCTGCGGATATCCTTCATGGCACTGATGGCTACCACATACAAAATAAATATTCCGATACGAAGGCCACCTTCTATTACTGCAATGATGGACTCATTCATAATACTATAACGCTCCTGCAACCAGGCAGAAATAAAATAGGGTAATACAATAAAGATACCTACTGCCAGCACTATGGACAAAAGCATTACAAAGGTAGTCAGCACCTCTTCGCCTTTTCCCTTGGTCAGCTTGTTTAATGCTTTGTCGAACTTGGACTCTTCCTCTTCTTCCTCATAAAAATCTGCAGAATGATTCAGGGCCTTCATTCCTAAGATCAGGGAATCAATAAAGTTAAACACACCTCTGACAAAAGGTATTTTCTTGACCTTACTGTCCTCCAAAATCCCCTGATAATTAGATATTTCCACATCGATTTCGCCGTTTGGCTTACGGACTGCCACAGCGTATCGATCCTTATTCTTCATCATGACACCTTCCAGAACTGCCTGCCCGCCCACTCCGGAATAGCATACTTTTCTTTTCTTTCTCACCATAATAATCTCCATGCATACCATAAGAGAATAAAAGGTTGAGATAACCAAATACCTCAACCCTTTCGCACTTCTTATTAGTTTTTGATACCGTATTTCTTGTTGAACTTCTCAATACGTCCGTCAATTCTTGCAGCCTTCTGCTGACCGGTGTAGAATGAATGGCACTTAGAGCAAACTTCTACGTGAATTTCAGGCTTGGTAGAACCGGTTACGAAAGTGTTTCCACAGTTACAGGTTACAGTTGCCTGATAGTAATTAGGATGGATTCCTTCTCTCATGATTTTCACCTCTCTATATTCTTAACTACAGTAAATTTTGTTCTCATCCGCACTGCTTATGCAACCACAAACAGCGTTGCTATTGTAACACATAAATTTTTCCATTGCAATAGTTTTTTAAATAAATTTATTCTTTTTTACCATTGCCACAAAATCTTTGTTGGTTCTGGTACGGGCAAACATGTCCAGGATACGATCCGTAGCCTCGTCTGACTTCAGTCCGTTAAGGGCACGACGCATAATATTTACTGCTTCCAACTCTTCTGCACTTAATAGCAAATGCTCGTTTCTGGTGCTGGATTTCTGGATATCGATAGCAGGGAAAATACGCTTTTCGGAAAGCTTTCTGTCCAGTACCATTTCCATGTTACCGGTACCCTTAAATTCTTCGTAAACCACATCATCCATCTTGCTTCCGGTCTCTACAAGTGCTGTCGCCAAAATAGTCAAGCTACCACCCTCACGCATATTACGTGCCGCACCGAAGAATCTCTTCGGCATATGAAGCGCCGCCGGATCCAAACCACCGGAAAGAGTACGTCCGCTGGGGGGTACTACCTGGTTATAAGCTCTGGTCAGACGGGTAATACTGTCTAATAAAATCACAACATCCTTCTTATGCTCTACCAAACGCTTTGCACGCTCGATTACCATCTCTGATACTCTCTTATGATGCTCGGGAAGCTCATCAAAGGTAGAGTAAATAACTTCCACGTTATCACCTACAATAGCTTCTTTGATATCCGTAACTTCCTCGGGACGTTCATCAATCAAAAGAATCAGCATATGCATCTGGGGATTGGTGCGAAGCACAGACTTTGCCACTTCCTTTAACAAAGTTGTTTTACCTGCCTTGGGAGGTGATACAATCATACCACGCTGTCCCTTACCAACCGGGCTGATCAAATCCATAACTCTCATGGCCACACTGCAACCTGCTGTTTCCATGCGGATACGGTCATCCGGGAAAATAGGTGTCATATCTTCAAAAGCCGGTCTCTTGGCGGATTCTTCCGGAGTATAACCGTTGATGGTTTTTACAAACAATAATGCCTGGAACTTCTCCTGCTGGGTCTTAATACGCTTATTACCACAAAGAATATCTCCGGTCTTTAATCCAAAACGACGAATCTGGCTGGGTGCCACATAGATATCATTATCACCGGGCAGGTAATTGGCACTACGGATAAATCCGTAGCCATCCGGCATAACCTCCAAAATGCCTTCTGCCGGAATCCCACTATCCAATTCCACCGGATACATGGTCGAATCATAAGCATTGTCCGCTCTGTAATTCTTCGGTGTGCTCTCTTCCTTGGTTTCTTCTGTGTTTTTCACTTCTTCCTTTGTTTCTGTGGTGCCTGTAGCAGCCTTATCCTTTTCATCCTCTGCCAACATAGCTTCTACCACTTCTGATTTTTTCATGGTTGCGGCACCTTTAATACCGCGAACTTTTGCCAATTCACGCAATTGTGCAAGTGCTAAGGATTCATACTTTTCTCTCATGGTTCCTCCTCATTCTGTCAACATATATTAATTTGTTCGTATCTGGGTAAGTTTTCGAATTGCTTTGATATGTACAAGGACGCATTTAATAATACTTTCCATCTGCATTATATAACACTCTCGGCAAAATAGGAAGTAAAATTTTTGTTTTTCTTATAATTTCCTTGAAAAAGGTGGCTGTTGGCATTAAAATAGTATCGTCTTACAATCAAGCGAAAAGAGGAATCCCTATGACAACCAATGAAAAAGCATTATTATTACATGAAGAATGGAATGGAAAAATAGAAACGGTTTCCAAATCACCGGTCAAGTCACGCGAAGCACTTTCCCTGGCTTATACTCCCGGTGTGGCCGAGCCCTGCAAAGTAATTGCACAGGATAAGGAAGCCGCTTACAAATATACCATGAAGGCCAATACGGTAGCTGTTGTTTCTGACGGAAGCGCAGTACTTGGTCTGGGTAATATCGGTCCCCATGCGGCTATGCCTGTTATGGAAGGAAAGGCCGTTCTTTTCAAGGAATTCGGCGGGGTAAATGCGGTACCCATTTGTCTGGATACCCAGGATACAGAGGAAATTATTAAAGCCGTAACCTGGCTGGCTCCTGGCTTCGGCGGTATCAATCTGGAGGATATTTCCGCACCCAGATGTTTTGAAATCGAAGAGCGCCTGAAAGCCACTCTGGATATTCCCGTATTCCACGATGACCAGCACGGTACTGCCATTGTAGTACTGGCAGGTATCATCAATGGTTTGAAGGTAGTGGGCAAAAAGAAAGAAGACTGTAAGGTGGTAGTAAATGGTGCCGGCAGTGCCGGTGTGGCCATCACCAAGCTGTTACTTACCTACGGTTTCCCTAATATCGTAATGTGTGATAAAGTGGGCATTGTGTCCAAGGATACAGAAGGCCTTAACTGGATGCAGAAAAAAATGACTGAGGTTACTAATCTGCAGAACGAAACCGGTAGCCTTGCGGATGCCATGAAGGGCGCAGATATCTTTGTAGGTGTGTCTGCACCCAATATTGTGACACCGGAAATGGTAGCCTCTATGAATAAGGATTCCATTTTATTTGCCATGGCTAATCCTGTTCCGGAAATCATGCCCGATGTGGCAAAGGCTGCAGGTGCCAGAGTGGTTGGTACCGGTCGAAGCGATTTCCCCAATCAGGTCAACAATGTGGTAGCTTTCCCCGGCATCTTCAAGGGTGCTTTGGAAGGACGTGCCACTCAGATTACAGAGGAAATGAAGCTGGCTGCTGCCGTAGCCATTGCAGGACTGGTTCCGGAAGACAAGCTCTCCGATGACAATATCATGCCGGAGGCCTTTGATCCCTGTGTGGCGGAAGTGGTTGCCAATGCTGTGAAGGCACATATTAAATAATGTTCGGCACAAACACTACATGGCATGGTAAGCCCTATTATTCTTTGGACGCTTACCTGAAAAACAGATACGGACACAAATGCTATAAAATAGCCATAAATGCAGGTATGACCTGTCCTAACCGTGACGGCACCCTGGACACCCGGGGCTGTATTTTTTGCAGTGCGGGCGGAAGCGGAGATTTTGCCGCCACCGGAGACTCTATCACAGCACAATTGGAACAGGGAAAAAAACTGTTTGGAGACAAAAATATCGGCGAGCATTACATTGCATATTTTCAGGCTTATACCAATACCTATGCCCCTGTCGGATATTTACGTCGCATCTATGCCGAGGCCCTTTCCCATCCGGAAGTCTGCGGCATCTCCATCGCCACCAGACCCGATTGTCTGGGCAATGAAGTATTGGACTTATTAAATGAATTGCAAACCGACTTTCCTGAGAAATTTCTTTGGATAGAACTGGGATTACAGACCATTCACGAAGGGACTGCCTCCTATATCCGTAGAGGTTATCCACTCTCCTGCTTTGAAGAAGCCGTGAAGAATTTATACGCCCGTAATATTCCCTATATTGTTCATGTGATATTGGGACTTCCCGGTGAAACACCGGATATGATATATGAGACCATACAGTATCTGAATCACCTGCACCCTTTTGGTATCAAGCTGCAGCTTTTGCATATACTGGAAGGGACGGATTTGGCGGATGAATATCGTGCAAACAAAATCCGTACGTATGACAAGGAAGAATATCTGGACATATTAATCAAATGTCTGGAATATCTTTCCCCTGACATCATCGTCCACAGATTAACCGGTGACGGTCCCAAAGACATCTTATTGGCTCCTCGGTGGAGCCTGAATAAAAGGGATGTCCTGAACAGCCTGCATAGGCAAATGAAACTGACAAATGCTTATCAAGGGAGATTATTTCATGCTACAGGATCCATTGACACTCTATAAATTAATCGTTCTGTATATGCTGGACAGAGTGACCTTTCCCCTGACAACTGCACAGATCAGCGATTTTATTCTGGAAAAAGAGTATACCAATTTTCTGACATTGCAACAGGTCATCGGCGAACTGGCCGATACCGGGCTGGTTACTACCCGCTCCGATAATAATCGTACCCATCTGACCATTACCTCCGAAGGTACCGAAACCCTTCACTTCTTTGAAAACCGTATCAGTCCCGCCATCAAAAGCGAGATTCATACCTTTTTTCAGGAAAAGGAATATTCCCTTCGGGAAGAGGTATCCGTTACAAGCGACTACTACAAAGCCACTTCCGGCGAATATGAGGCCCATCTGATTGCCAAGGAAAGAGGCATTCATCTGATAGACCTGACCATATCCGTTCCCAACAAGGAAATGGCCTCTTCCATCTGTGACAATTGGTTGGAAAAAAATCAAATGATTTATCAATACTTAATAGAGCAGCTGTTCTGATGAACAACTGCTCTTATTCTATCCTCACTATTCTTCTGCTTCTTCTTTTAACTTCTTCATATGCTCCCTGATTTTCTGTTCATACCCATTGCCCGTAGGTTTATAAAATTCCTTGCCGGACAATTCATAGGGCAGATACTGCTGCTTCACATAATGGTTTTTATATTCATGGGCATATTTGTAGCCGATTCCGTGTCCCAGCTTTGCAGCCCCCTTATAATGGGCATCCTGCAAATGGGTAGGAATGGGTAAGTTGCCGGTTCGTTCCACTTCTGCCTTAGCATCAAAAATAGCATTACAGGAGGCGTTGCTTTTCGGTGCACTGGCCACATAGGCTGCCGCCTGTGACAGAATAATCTGTGCTTCCGGCATACCGATTCGTTCCACAGCCATGGACGCATTGGTAGCTACTACCAAAGCCATGGGGTCTGCATTGCCCACATCCTCTGACGCACAAATCATAATACGTCTGGCGATAAAGGTCACACTTTCGCCCGCATACAGCATCCTTGCCAGATAATACACGGCAGCATCCGCATCGGAGCCACGCATACTCTTAATAAAGGCGGATATGGTATCATAATGATTATCACCGTTTTTGTCATAGCGAACGGCACGCTTTTGGATACACTCCTGGGCCACATCCAGTGTAATATGAATCTTGCCGTCTTCTGACCGATTGGTAGTCATAACGCCCAGTTCGATGGCATTCAAAGCATGTCTGGCATCTCCCCCGGAAATATCCGCCAGAAAATCCAAAGCATCCTCATCTATCTCTGCATTATAGCTTCCCATCCCCCGCTCCGCATCATAAACCGCCTTACGCAGTAGCTCCTTAATGGCTTCCCTAGGGATAGGCTCCAGCTCAAAAATAATGGACCTGGAAATCAACGCACTATTCACTTCAAAATATGGATTCTCTGTGGTTGCACCAATCAACACAATGGTACCGTCCTCCACAAAAGGAAGCAGATAATCCTGCTGACCCTTGTTAAAACGATGAATCTCATCAATAAAAAGAATGGTACGCTTTCCGTACATGCCCTGCAAATCCTTGGCCTTTGCTATGACCTCTTCCATATCCTTCTTGCCGGCAACGGTAGCATTAATCTGAGTAAACTCTGCACTGGTGGTATTGGCAATCACCTTGGCAAGAGTAGTCTTACCGGTACCGGGAGGTCCGTAAAAAATAACGGAACTTACTTTATCTGCTTTAATGGCACGATACAACAGCTTATCCTTGCCGATAATATGCTCCTGACCTACTACCTCATCCAAAGTACGTGGGCGCATTCTGGCCGCCAGAGGGGATTCCCTTTCCATATTGGTCGACCTCATATATTCAAATAAATCCATACTATCCTCCGAATCATTACCTAAAGAAAAGTGAAAAATCATGGATTTTTCACTTTTCGCTTTACTATTTTCCTAAAATCAACTTACGATACCAAATCAAGGCATCTGTATAGGCCTGATAAATACGGTTTACATCGATATCCCTTAATATCAGCTGGCGGGAAACCTCCTGCCAGTTACCCTTCTCATAATGAAGCATAAATTCATAAACTTCCGCATATTTTCCGGATTTATACAGCAATGCCTCATTGACACTCTTAGGTAAGCGAACCAATTTGAGGGCTTCTTCCATATTCTGATCCAGGATAACATCCAATACGGAGAACAAACCAAGCATAAACAGTTCCTGAGACAGCATAGCCATTTCGAAAGGCTTTGCCAGATTCTCCATGAATTTTGCACGAAGCATGGTAAGACGGGTGATTTCGTTGGGTTTGTCCGCACACAGCTCTTTCATCACCGCCGTGGTAATCCACTTCTTCAATTCCTTTTGTCCCAGCATGGCTGCTGCATGACGGATGGAAGTAATCTCAGAAAGTACCGCCATATTATTTACCATACGAAGCAGGGAAATGGTAAGAGCCGGGTCCCTGCCGATAATATCCGCAGCCTTGGTCAGATCAAAATCGTCGTCATTTACAATATTCAAAAGCTCAATATAGTTTACCTTTAAGGGAGATACATCCTTTTGTCCGCTGGTTACCGGCAATTGATAGAAATTACCCTCAAAAAGCTTACAGCTGGTGGTGGTTTTTAGCTTTTCATAGCTTGCAGAATCATCCACCTCCACCGCACAAATCCTAATATTCGGAAACAGTTTACTGAAATAGATGGTAGCCTTTTGCAAATCCACCTTCTTATGATTCAAAAATACAAAGTCCATCAGCTTCAGTACTTCCGTATATGCCTGAAATTCATGTACCAGCAATCTCTGCATAGCAAAACGATAACCAATGTTCTTTAGTTCTTTAATACGTTCCAAATACATGGGCTCCGGCTTTACACCATGGTCTATTAAAAGTACTAAATTATCCGGCGGTGCATCACATTGTGCCTGCAAATCCGAAAACAATGATAAATTGTTGACCGGCACAAAAACCTCATTTACATTGGACAAGGTCTCAATGCCCATATTCTGAATCACTTCCAGACCATCCACACGGCCTGCACCGTCTAAATGTCCTGTTCCCAACAAGCTGGGATGCAGGAAGAAATTAGACTTCTGCGTAAACAAAGAATAGGCACGAATCACCATATATTCATCAAATAAGGGTACTAAAGTTACTAACATATAAATCTCTCCTTTATATGTAAATCTATAATTTTCAACACTTTATAGTTCTCAATAACATACGTACTACCATCCCAAGATTTCACGTACCACCCGGGCTACTACCTCTGCTGCCATGATGTGAGACTTGGGCAAGGGATGCCAATCCACTGCATATCCGTCTTCCGGATTCTGTTCCGGAATATGCACTGCGGCAATACGGATATCACCGGTATGCTCCCTATAATCAGCCACTGCCTGACAGAGTTTCTCATACAATCCGTCCCCCATCAGTCCCAGCACAGCAAAAATATATGCCTTGGGGTTGTTCTTACGAACCACCTTTATAAACTCTGTATACTTCCGGCGGTACTCTTCCTGCTTCCACTCCGTATCCTGACAGAAGCTGTAATCATTGGTCCCCAGATTAATCACCACTACCTCCGGCTGATACTCCGAGAAATCCCAAGGTAACTTGTCCGGCTTCCCGGCCTCACCGAAATCATCTCTGGAAAAGCATTGTGATTCATAATAAGGCGGTATCAGTTCATCTGCTGTCCGCACTTCAGGGTCACCCGTATAGCCCGATATAATCCCATATCCGCTACAGGAAAACATACTGTAATCCGCATCCAAAAGCTGTGCTGTTTTGTAAGCATATGCCTTGGTCACATCCTCTGTTTTGGTAGAAAAAACATGGTCCTCTGCCAGGGTTTCATCCACTCCGTAACCGCAGGTAATGGAATCTCCTATAAACTCTATGGAATGCATCTTAGGTGCCAAGGGACTTATTACAGCATCCTCGTCACACTCGATAGGTGCTATGGCCATGGCAGACATGGGGGCTTCCGAAAGCTTAATAATCTGTATCTCACAGCATTTTTCCTGTTCTTCACGGATAATCTCATAAAACTTCTTGGGTCGGTCAATTACATCATCTAACACACGGACTCCATCCAAAAGTACCGCAAATCTGGCATACTCACTGTCATCCTCTGTTACATAAGAACGATTGCTACCCAGAAGGGTGATTTTTAAATATTTACCCTGAAAGGAAAAAGCCACACCGGCACCGGATAGTGCCACCCACCTGTTTTCACCTAAAAGTAAGCTTCTTCCGATTATTTTGCTGTTCGTTTTATCCAGTATTATTTCTTTCATAAGCCTATACCACCTATTGTTAAGTATAATACAAATCCGCAAATTAGTAAATTGTTTTCTGACATTTTGTGGACTTTTTGTGATTTGTCTTCGGGTTTTTATACATTAAAATGCTGCGAGGATATCCTCGCAGCACACCTAACCAAACATTGCATATAATAAAGACGGTACCAGCAATAACAATATCAATGCCGACCACAGTATCTTTATCAGTTTTTTCTGCCTTTCGCTGAAACTTGTATATCTTTTCAGTGTATATATCAACTGAAAAATCATACAAATAGGATAAACCGCTATGATACTTCCCATCATAAAAGAAAGTGCGATTGCCCTGAATCCATAATATGTAGAACTGCTATAAAAGAAGCCAAACTCTATCCCAAAGATACCTGACCACACTAAATACAGATATGGTATAAAGCTAAACAAATACAGAAGAAAAAGGATGTCAACCTTATCCTTCCCCGGCGCTTTTATAACAGTACCCTTACTTTTTGCGGCAATATCCAACAAATAATAAATCGGATAACCGATTGCAAATATAATCACTGCCATAAAAAATGGATTTAGGTCTATTATAGTATCTACCCAAAAATCAGCTACCGGTTCGATAAACGCATACAAATCCAAACACTTTCTGTCCACACTGCATATCACGCAATTTATCAGGCCCCACACACCAAACACTGCATATGGAATCAGGGAAATCATAAATAGTATTTTCTTTCGATTACACTGCTTCTTCTCTTCCAAACAAGCACCCCCCAATATTATTACCACAACCAGTATACCATACACAACATTATACGTCAAACCCGGCCATCACCGATAATACTGCGCCTGTTTTTCCCACATCTCGAAGTACCTTCCCTGCATATCCTGCAGCAATTCCTCATGGGTACCGCTTTGTATCAGCTTTCCATCCTCCAGTACCAAGATACGCTCACACATTCTGCAGGAGGATAATCTGTGACTGATGGATATGAGTGTTTTCCCTTCTGCCAGTCTCTGAAATTGCTGATAAACTTGCGCTTCCGCGTAAGGGTCTAAAGCCGCCGTGGGCTCATCCAGAATCATAATCGGTGCATCCTTATAAAGTGCCCTGGCGATAGCCAGTTTCTGGGCCTCTCCCCCTGACAGATTCACGCCATCCTTCTCAAAAGCATTTGAAATACATTGTTGCAAGCCTTTGGGCAGTTTCTTGCACTTTTCAGCCAAACCTGCCTGCTCCAGAGCCTTCTCCACGCGCTCTTTCGAATATTCCCCTGTAGCTGCCACATTTTCTCCCAGGGCAAATGCGAATATAGCAAAATCCTGAAATACGGTACTCAAATACTTCCTGTATTCATCCGCCGGATATTCCCGGATATCCTTATCATTTAACAGAATCCGCCCTTCAGTCGGCTCATAAAAACCGCACAAAAGCTTGATTAGTGTACTTTTTCCGGAACCGTTCCTGCCCACCATGGCTAAACTCTCTCCGACCGTGATTTCCAAGCTGATATCCTGTAGCACTTTTCTTTCCGTCCCGGGATAAGCAAAGGACACCCCTTCAAAACGAATGCTTTTTACTGCGTATTCCGTTCTTTGCGTCACTTTAGAAGCAGACTCCTCTTCCTCCGGCAAATCCATAAAGGCAAAGAAGTTAATAAGATGCTCATTATTATTACGAAGGTCCGTCCAGATTTGTGCCAATTCACTGAGTGCCAAAATCAGTCCCGTAACTGCCGCATATTGCATCAGCACCTGCCCGATTCCCATAGTCCCCTGTAGGGTATGCCAGCCAATCAGACCATACACACATCCGCCGCAAACAGCCGCGCAAATCAGCTTTACACCGTCATAGCGGTTTACTGCATTCAGTTCCTTTTCTTTGCCGGTGGCAAAATGCTCGAAGCAATGCTTCTGACTTTCTTTAAGCACCAGTTCTTCCTGGGCGAACATACGACTGTCCAAGGCGCCTGCATCCGTAGACAAGTATTCCCTTGTATAGAAATCACCCACTCGGATATACTTTGCCCCCTCCTCAAACACTTCAAAGTTCACATCAAATCGCTTACCGGTCATCTTGCAAGATATATGCGCACAAAATATCACTAAGACGATTAAGCCCAATACAGATACTGCTATTTCCTTCTCTCCGGCATTGCCCCGGCACAACTGCACCAGCATACTCATGCATAACACCAAAGCGATTCCTGCGGAACACAGGTTGGTGAAAACCACCTCCATATCCCAGTACAAACTGGCCATACCGCCGCCGGACAAATCAATGGTACCGGACACCTTATCTCTCAACTCACGAACGCTACTCTTTTCCAAATACTCGTAGGGCATACCATAGGCCTTTTGGGTCAGTAATAATTCATGGCTGCTGAATAGTCTGCTGTATCCCACGGAGATTTTCGCCTCCAAAAAAATCTTACAAATATAACAAAGAAAAGTGGCACCCAAAGCAACACTCACATAAGTCAACAAACGCTTTTTATCCTGCACTCCTGTCAGTTCATTCACAACGCTTGTCATCAGGATTACGCCGATATAGGGAATGCCTGCTGCCAAAATACATTTCCAAAATACCATTCCCATCTGTCCGGGAAGCAATGTGCGAAATTCTTTGATACCTCGGCGAATCAGTCTTAAATCTTCTTTTACGGTTCTTCCGTTCTTTCTCATCAGCCAATCACACTCCCTTCCTTTTGGTAGTACCGACTTTGCACCCGGAACATCCCGGCATATTTCCCGCCGGCCTTTAACAGTTCTTCATGACTACCTTCTTCCAAAACACTGCCCTCTTCCAGGAAAATAATCCGGTCACAAAATCCGGTGGAGGCCAGTCTGTGGGAGATAAACACAGCGCTCTTTTCTTCTGTAAACTGATGGTACTGCTCATAGATTTCACTTTCCGCTACAGGGTCCAATGCAGCGGTGGGCTCGTCCAAAAGCAAGACCGGTGCATTCTTATAAAGGGCTCTGGCCAGCAATAATCTTTGCAATTGACCGCCGGATAGCTCCGTTCCCTCCCGTGAAACCTCTTTGACCAATCGGGTCATTTCTTGTTCCGGCAGCTGCTTCACCACCTCTTCTAAACCGGCCTGACGCAGCACATGCCACATGTTTTTCACATCCTGCGTCTCCCGAACATTCAGCATCACATTCTCTGCTATACTGACAGGCAAAACACCGGAATCTTGGAACACCGCCGAAAAAAGCTTAAAGTATTCCTTCTTGGGTATCTCTTTTATATCAATACCATTCACCAATACTCGGCCTTCTTTGGGACTGACCATGCCGCAAAGGAGTTTGACCAGAGTGGTCTTGCCTGCTCCGTTCACCCCCACAATCGCCAATTTTTCTTTTGGTGCTATAGTAAGATTCAAATTTCGAAACACCGGTATCTCCTGCTTCTTCTCTCCTTCCTGCACATAGGAAAAAGATACATTCTCAAAGGTAAAGGTATAGGGCGCTTTCAGGCATTCTTCCGTAACCCCCTTTTCCAAAGGTGCGGGCAGTTCCATAAACTCCCGAAAGCTTTCCACAAAATAATCTGCTTCCAGGAATCCTCCCATGCTTCCAACCAATCCGGTCAACCAATTTCCCAGCCCGGTAATGGCTGCAAAATACAATGCAAAATCACCAATCTGCATAGGAGTATATAAAAAGCAATATATCAAATATCCATATGCCAAGCCGTCTCTCAAAAGGATCAGAACTCCGGTCAACACAAGACTTCTCAACTGATACGTGGCAGCCCGCGTCTCTATCTTATCCTTTTCCTTTACCACTGTTGTCATTATGGATTTCAGCCAGGGAACCATACCATAGATGCGAATGTCCTTTCCCTCCTGCATGCCTTTGGTCCCATAAGCCAGATAATTTAACTTTCCCGTGACTGTGGCACGTTTGTCCTGCAAGCCATGCTTTCTTTCCTCCATTTTGGAAGCATACCCCATCTCAAACAAAAAGAATAATAACAGCACTGCCAAAATCCCCGGATGTAAGCTTCCGATAATGACACTGAAGGATATCAGGCCTGCCAGGCTCTCCAGCACCTTTGTACAAGCCGGCAAATAACTTACCACACCTCTGTTAGGACTTTCTATGGTGTTTCTGGCTTTCTCAGCCGCTACCTTTCCGACCGGCGAAGTCAATATTTCATAATCCATGGTCATCATTCCCCGTTGCCACATGGGAATCAGCCTTCTGTAAAGAAAGGTCTGGGAACATTTGTCCACTGCATTGTGGGTGTTGTTATTCCACACGGAAGCTGCTGCCATTAAAACCGATAACACCAGCACCTCCTTTAACAGGATATCCAAATCCGCCTGTCCTTCCAGCAGATCCAATATCCGCTTCGGAATATATATGGTCACCAATGCCAGGGCCACCTTGGCCAAACAGCCTTGCAAGGGTAACAGAAAACCTGTCTTTTGATAGGTATATAAATTACAGAACAGGAACTTAAAATTCTCTGTTCTCTTCTTCCATTTTTCTCTCATTTTTACGCCTTTCTCATCTTTCAAAATATCCGTTTTCAAAATGATTATATAAAAAAACTGCAGGCTTTCACCCGCAGTAAAATACGCATACAAAAAACACATGCCGGAGTCTAAAGCTCCCACATATAGGTATCGCCATTTAGATTACGGATAAATGCTTATCGTGCAACACAAACAGACGGTTCACACCGCCTCTTCCAGTCTACAAAATCGATTTGAAACTAACGCATTCTTCCGCTTCCTATAATCACGATGACAACACCTCTTTCTTGAACTACACACTTAGTATAGGCTTTCCGATCTGCTTTGTCAACTCCTTTAATCAAACAGCATCTCCTCCACTGTCACAAACTCATATCCCTCCTCAATCAGTTCATCCACAATTTGCAGTGCTGCCGTAACGGATGTTTCATAATAGTCATGCATCAGGATAATACTATTATCCTTCACCTTCTCCGTTACTCTTCTTACCACTGTCTGCACATTTCCCGTACACCAATCCAAAGGATCCACACTCCAAAGAACCGGTATCATATTCAGCTCTTTTTCCAGTTCCTTATCCCAGGAACCGTATGGGGGCCGAACATACACCGCATCCTCCCCGGTCAGTTCCTTCAGCACCTGATTGGTCTGTTGAAGTTCCTTTTTGAATGTTTCTCTATTATCCTGTCGCAATTGTATATGACTGTAGGTATGGTTGCCAATCACATGCCCCTCCTCCTGCATCCTCTTTATGACCTCCGGGTGCAGTGCCGCATGCTCTCCTGTCACAAAGAAGGTAGCTACCACATCCCGCTCCTTCAAGCCATCCAATAAACGCTCTGTATAAGAAGGATGGGGACCGTCATCAAAGGTTAAAGCGATACGCTTGACCTCTGCCTCTTCCGGAACTTCTATCTTATTACCGGAAGTCAGTTCTCCCCTTTCCCGCTTCGTACTTCCCCCTATCAAAGCACATAATAATAGCAGTCCTAATATCACATCCAATATTACGACTGCCATCCTTATTCTTTTCATAATAAGACAATACCTCTTTCTGTCATTCATCCTATTATATGTTTTTTATTCCTTTATCATTACCGGTTTTTATACGTAGTCAATTTATTATACCTAAAAATCCCCAACCACCAGACACAAATCATCCATATTATACAACCCCGGAACCTGTCTGCTTGTCCAAAGCATAGCTTCTACCGCACCATCTGCGAAGGTTTCTCTGGAGGAGACCTGATGCTTAAAGGTCATAACTTCATCCTTGCAATTGGCAAAAATCACTTCATGCTCTCCGAATATACTACCACCACGTATGCTACAAATATGAATCTTCTCTGCAGACAGGTTATTGTTCGCCAAAGTCAAGGCATCCCGAATCATCAATGCTGTTCCACTGGGTGCGTCAGCCTTCTGATTGTGGTGATACTCCACTATCTGCACATCTGTATCTACGCTGATTCTCTTTGCCACAAACTTTAATGTTTCTATAAAATCATGCAGGGCAATACTGAAATTACCTGTCATAAATACCGAAATCTCTTTTGCAAGCAAAGCAATCTGCTCCTTATCCTCTATGGTAAAAGCAGTCGTTGCAATCACCAAAGCCTTTTTAAGCTTCCTGTACTTATCAATGCTTTTTTTCATAAAAGTCTCTGCATTGGTGCAATCTATAAAAACATCGCAATCCATTGCCTGTTCTATATCACTGATAATCTCCAAATCACAATTACTGCCAACCAGCTCTGCCACTGTCTTTCCCACAAATACATTACCTTCTCTGGCAATGGCATAGCTTAATTCCACATCATCTCTATGTAATATATTCTTCACAATAGCACTTCCCAGCTTTCCGGTACATCCTACCACTGCAATCTTTAACATCCTTCCACTCCTATCTCAAATACATATTCTCCACAAATCTCTGACTAAACCCTTCCCATTCAGCCAAATTAATCACTTTCGTAAGCTCTTTTATCCGCGCGAGTTTTTCTTCTGCATCCCCGGCAAAATGATATGCATAACAGCCCGCCAATGCACTATTTCCAACCGCCTGCACCTTTCCTTTCAATGCCTTCGGTAACAAGCCGATTCGTATAGCCGACTCTTCCTCCAGAAAATACCCGAAGCCTCCCGCCAGATAAACCTGTTCAATATCCTCTACGGCAATCCCATATGCCTCCGCCAATATTTCAATCCCTGCCTTAATGGCCGCCTTGGCAGTCTGCAAATTCCTCACGTGCTCCTGCGTAATTTGCACACCGGCAACGGTCACACCTTCTTTAAAATAGGGTTCTGTCAGAAGCCCTGTCTCATCCAGGATCCCCTTGTCCAAAAGTTCTGCTATGGCTTTTACCAGATCAGCCCCCCACAGGGCCTGTCTTCCATCCTCCAGCATTCCTTCGAAGGCAGGGCCTGCTGCCGTGGCACAGGCAAGTAGCTTCTCATTATTGCCCAGCACCATTTCTCCGTTGGTACCTAAATCAATTAGCAGACCGGCACTTTTCTTTTCGACCATTCCACCGGCTAAAATACCTGCCACTATATCACTTCCCACAAAAGCAGACAATCCGGGCAAACAAACAGCATTCCACTCTCCCAGGGAGGCCTCAGCCCTCTCCAATCGGCTGGCCCTAAAAGGTGCATAACCTAATTCATTGGTATCATATCCCAAAAGCAAATATAGCATGGTGGTATTGCCTGCCACATAAACCTTCCGAATATCCGGAACTATTTTTTGCAACTCCTCCAGCCCCTGTAGTAACATCTGCTTTACCAATCCCTGCATTTGCTTCGCCGCGATAGGATTTTCTGCCGCCTGAATCCGGGAAATCACATCCCTGCCGAAAATTCTCTGGGGATTATGTTGCACGTACTGTGCCTGCTTTGCACCATACGCATCATAAGCCTCCATGGCTATGGTGGTGGTTCCGATATCAACAATCACAAAAGAACCTTTGACCGCAATATCTGCAGACAAAAGTTCTGATTTTAAAAAACTATCTGTAATCACCTGTAGGTCTTTCCGATACTCTCCGCATCGACCACAACCTATACAAACCGCACATTTCCTCTTAGCTTCCATCGGACATCCCTCCAAGGACTTCCCTTACACAAACTGATTTCTCTCCGCATTGTAATGGTAGTCAATACCTTCCAGCTTCTGTACCAGTTCCTCTTTACTAATATCCAAATCTTCACACATGGCATCCAAATCGGAATAAAAATCTCTCAGCTTTAAGTTCACAAAGCTTAGTAACATTACCGGGTCGTTAGGTATCATCACTTGCCCTCCCGATTTACAAACAGACTGGCGCCATTGCTTTCCATGACTTCCTTATACCAGTAGGCGGAATCCTTAGGGATTCTCTGCTGTGTAGCAAAGTCCACATATACCAGACCGAAACGTTCATTATAGCCATGGGTCCATTCAAAATTATCCAGAAAGGTCCATTCGAAATAGCCCTTAATATCAACACCTTCCTCGATAGCTTTCTGTATGGCTGCCAGATATCGCTCCAGGAAATCAATACGATTGGGATCATGTACCTTACCATCCAAAGACACTACATCATGACAGGACATACCATTTTCCGTAATATAAATAGGCATCTGATAACGCTCATAAAGGAACTTGCAGCCCCAGTACAAGCACTCCGGTGTCACGGGCCAGTTCACAGCCGTCTTAGCATAACCCACAGGACGCTTCACATCCTCTATACTACCGTCTTCACCTCTGCGCACGTAGTAACCATTATAAATATTCTGCCCCATGAAATCCAAAGGCTGATGAATCAGCTTCATATCCTCCTCGGTAATCTCCGGCAGATACTCTGCAAACTTCTTCAAACCTGCCTCCGGATATTTGCCCAGAAATACCGGGTCACTGAACCATACCACATTCCAAGTCCAGTTATCCATGGGGATATTCAAGCCAAGATAGGTCTCTCGCGCCGCTTCTATATCCTCCGGCCTGTCAGATGCAGGCAATGCCACGCCACAAGTAGGCGCATAGCCAATCTTAATAGGTCTCTTTGCATATTTTCTTAAATTGATAACCGCTGTACCATGTGCCTTCAATACATTGTGGGTAATCTGGAACACGTCCTTCTGAGGAAGCATCATTCCCGGTGCCTGCGCACCACGCAGATATCCAAGTCCCACGAAACACTGAGGCTCATTAAAGGTAAAGAAGTACTCACAATCCTCAGAAAAGTTCTCTGCAATGACTTTCGCATACTCGCCGAACCATTCCACACTGTCAGGATTCAGCCAGCCTCCCTTATCCTGCAAAGCCTGAGGGTATTCCCAATGAAACATGGTCAGATAAGGCGTAATGCCGTTCTTCTTCATTTCCTTCAGCAAATCCTTGTAATAAGCAATTCCCTGCTCATTAATCTTGCCGGTTCCTTCCGGCAGAATCCTTGCCCAATTCACGGAAAAACGGTAATTCTTCACGCCCAGTTCCTTCATCAGTGCAAAGTCCTCCGGATACTTATGTAATCTGTCACAGGCCACCTTGGCATCCTGTCCGTCAAATATGTGACCTTCGGCACAATAGGTATCCCACACAGTCATACCACTGCCGTCTGTCACATCCTTACCTTCTACCTGAAAAGCGCTGTCTGCCACGCCCCATACAAAATTTTCCTGAAACATTGTGTTTGTTACCTTTCTATCGGTATTTCGATTCTTATTAGTTACATTCTATAGTAATTCCTGCGTGAAGTAAAGTAAAAAAATAAAAAGCCCTTCGTTTTTTCGAAAGGCTTTTCATATACTATGCCACACAAGTATTTCTTTTTTCTCGAACCTCCAGCAGATTCACCACAAATTGCTCCACTGCCACAAACACTCCCGAAACCAGGTAGTACAAACCTACTCCGGAAGGAATCAAAAATGCAAAAATGCTGTTTGAAAGTAGTAAAAAACATATGGTTGAACCCGATGTTTTTTGTAAATCCAACGATTTAAAAAAATGTAAATAGGGATAAATCTGAGGCAAAAGCTGTATTAATACAGTCAAAATAGGTAAGATAAATAACCGGTCTTTCATCAAAATAGACCCTACCCATGGTAACAGTATGGTAGTTGCTCCTGCTACGGAAATCATCCGAATGGCATTATATAGCCCCAGCATTATGGGCAATTGTAAAAATGGCAAGATACAGCTTCCCATACCGGTTCCCTGTTCCTGATAAAGCTTTTGCAATTCTCGGTTTAACTTCTCTTGATTTCTTCCATACTTTGCTTTAAGCGCCTCAACCTGCCTGCTGATTTCCTTTTGCTTTTTCATCATTTTACGTTGCTTGATATTAAAAGGTACCAAGCAACACCTTATACCAATGGTTATCAATACAATTGCAACACCATAGTCACCGGTTATTTCATACAATCCTTTTATTATTTCTCCAAATATTTGTGCTAAGCTCTCCATTTATTACGTTCTCCTTCATATTGTAGTATTCGTGAATAAATGAAGACTCTCTCCTATGCTCTATATACCTCCACATCCCATATTTATCATAGGCATGCATTTTTTCTTTGCCGATATGCCGAGACAATCTATGATATAAAACAATTCCTACTTCCGGTAGCTTGGTTTTAAGGAACCTATACAAATTTGCATCCTTCATACAGGAAGCATAACGGATTCCCACGAAAATAACCATCAGTAATAAAACTTGTAAAAAAAGATACTGAACATCCATTGCCGTCATTTCCTTCGCTTGTAATAGGAAAATTATAGCATATCTTAGTTCAGTATCTATTAAAGAAGTATAAAAAATACGTTATTCTTTCATAAAATAAACCGGCTTTCCTGACATCTCTACGCCTCCAGCACGATCACCTTCGCTCTGAAATCTCCCCACATCCTCTCAAAATGTAAGCCTGCATTCATCAACAATGCGCCGCTAAATGCCTTCTGCATATCTTTCACCATATCTTCCGAATCTGCCACATTCATATCAAGCTCCTTCACCGTATAGGTAAGACCTTCCTCCAGTCCTTGCAGCTTTAAGATTCTTGACTTTTTATTCGCCTCATTCAGCACCTGCACATAGAATACCAGACTTTTCTTTTTGTCCTTGCTCACCACTTGGAAGCAATCATACAAATGATTTTCACCATAAGAAGCAATACGGTAATAATCTCCTTCCCTTACCAAATCATTGAACCAGTGATACATGGCGGTCTGAAGCTTTACCATTCCCTTATCCTCGTCAGTCAGCTTGGTAATATCCAGCTCATATCCAAAAGTTCCTGCCAGCGCAACGTATCCTCTGGTTTCAAAAGGAGTATTTCGCCCCACTGTATGATTGGGGCAAACACTGACATGGGCTCCCATAGCGGACAAGGGGTATATCAAAGCCGTCCCTTCCTGAATCTGTAATCGTTCTATGGCATCCGTATCATCCGAGCACCAAATCTGAGGACTGTAATATAGCATGCCCGGGTCAAAACGTGCCCCTCCACCGGAACAGTTTTCTAAAAGCAGCTCCGGAAATTCTGTCAGCAATCTTTCCTGCATTTCATACATACCCAGCACATATCTGTGGTATAATTCGCCCTGATTCTCCTCTTGCAAGCAGGTACTGCCCAAATCACTCAGCGGTCTGTTCATGTCCCACTTCACATAGCTGATATTGGCACTATGAAGTACCTTAAACATCATCTCCAATATGTAATCCCGCACTTCCTTACGGCTAATATCCAATACATACTGATTTCGGGCCAGTCCCGGTGTTCTGCCCGGTATGGCAATGGCCCAGTCCGGATGCTCCCTGTAAAGCTTTGACTCCGGCGAAACCATCTCCGGCTCAAACCAGATGCCAAACTTCATACCCAGTGCATTCACGCCGTCCACCAGTTTCTTCAAGCCACCCTTCAGCTTTTCTTCGTTTACCTGCCAGTCTCCCAAAGCGCGGTTATCATCAAAACGGTTACCGAACCAACCATCGTCCATGACCAGCATTTCGATTCCCAGTTTAGAAGCTTCTTTTGCGATATCTAACAACTTCTGCTCATCAAAATCAAAATAAGTTGCTTCCCAGTTATTTATAAGGATAGGACGCTTTTTATCCTTGTATGGACTACGAATCAAATGATTGCGGTATAAATCGTGGAAGGTCCTGCTCATTTCCCCTAATCCCTGCGATGAATATACATAAATCATTTCCGGACTTTGGAAGCTCTCACCGGGCTTTAATAGCCAACGGAATCCCTCCGGTTCGATACCACCCATGACTCTCACACTGTCAAACTGATTCACTTCTGCCAGCATACGAAAATTACCGGAATACACCAGCTGGAAGCCATACACATCTCCCATGGTTTGCGTGGTATTCTTGTCCAAAAGTGCCATGAACTGATGCTCCTGATGTCCACCCTCACCTCTGAGACTGGATACCATAAACTTCCCATGCCCTAATTGTTTTCTTTCTATATGCCGTTCTCTCGCCCAGGAACCATGCAAGGTAATCACCTCAAAATCCCCGTTATCCATATCCAGACAACCGCTCATCACCTTATTGAGTACTACTGTCTCCTTACTGTCATTGAGAATCCTCACACTCCTGGCAATGGCATCTACCATCTCAAACACACTATACTCCAGCACTGCCGTAAGTCCTATGGCTTTATCCTCACAGACAATGGCCAATGTGGTTACTTCCTCCTCGGTGCCAAAGGTAGCCGGCAATCCCGGCAACTTTCTCTTCCCCTTGTAAATCTCATGAGATACATAGGTTAAACATACTGCATTATATCCGCCCTTTGTGGTGACACGGATACTACTTTCCCGATAATCCCCAACACCATGGCCCGAATACTCAGTAGGGAAACAATCCATAAAGGACAGTCTGTCCCTGGCATTGGTATCCGGTGTAAACGGATTTTCATAAATACGCATAAGTGCCGAAGCTCCCTGAGCATCCTTTATTGCCTTTCCATAATAAGCATGTCCTAAAAAACCTTCTTCTCCTACAATACCTATGATATATGTAGTATTCGGTGTATCCAGCTTAAAAAGTCTTTCCTTCTCTAAATAAACAATTCCCATTGCAATACCCGACCTTTCCATAAAATCTTACTTTCATTTTAACAATTTCATATTCATATTACAATGGGAAAAGCACAGCTATGACTTACTCCCCACCAATGACATGACAATGTGCTACGCATAGCATTGTACGTCTGTCTCTACGATGGTATAATAGAGAGGAATGCTTGAAGTCACATGCCTTTGGGCATAAACCTACGTTTTATTGTTTTCATACCCAATATAATAGCAATTTTAGAAGGGAAATCCCTTAAAAAGGTGGCATTTGGGCATAGCCACATAAAAATGCGTGTTTCTGCCCACAAAAGAGGTTTATTTCTGGGCACTGCTTCTTGTTTTTAATTCTGTATGCCCAAATGATATGAATTTAGGTTTTAATACAGATTTATAAGTAATTTATTGGGCATTAATGTGGATTTAAATGAACTGGTGCCCAATATGGTAATAATGAATAAGTAGAAGGAAATTTTCTGTTATGAAAGATGTCTATTAACTTAGACATCTTTTTTATAGAAAATAATTGAAATAAAATATAAATTAATTTGTAGGGACAACTTTTGATGAAATCAACCATTCGTTGATAAGAAAGTAATCCATTTGCTTTCTGTAAAGTTAAAATAATAGGTGTTATACTAAAGTCACAATAACGATTGCGCAACTGAGTTATGAAAACTGTAAGGAAACGCTAATTGTTTTGCAATTAGCAAATGAAAAGGAGGGCATTATATGACATTAAATGAAAACATCCGAAATTTACGGTTAGAAAAGAAACTGTCACAGGAAAAACTCGGAGAATTGTTGGGGGTATCTGCGCAGGCTGTTTCAAAGTGGGAGCAGGGTTTGTACTCTCCGGATATTTCTTTGCTTCCGTTACTGGCAGAATGCTTTGGTGTAACGATTGATGGTCTGTTTCAAGATGTACCGGCAAGAAAATATCCGGCCTATGGGGGTGCGGAAGGAGAGTTGTGGACAAACTACGAGTTAAGTGGGTTGGAATCGGATTTTAGGCGTGCTGTGGAAGGTTATGAGGAAAGGATTTTGTCCGGAACAGCCGAAGCAGAGGACTATCGGTGTTACGGTTGCCTTTACCAATTACGTGCATCAAAGGATATGGAGGTGGCACTGTATAACTTAAGACGTGCGGTTCGGGAAGGAGATGCAGAACGAGGGAGAGACTGGCTTATTGCAAGAAGATGTCTTTCAGAGCTTCTGCTGAAGTTACATAAAGGGGAGGAAGTTCTTTCTGACTACAAAAAGTGGGTGGAAGAGGAACCGGAAAACGTGACAGCAATATGTTGTTATACATGGGCACTTCAAAGAATGGGAAGAAAAGAGGAAGCATGGAGTGTTCTTGAAACTGCGATAAAAATTGACGAACATAATGATGCTGTACTTGAGGGAGCCGGAGATTTGTGCTGGGGGTTTGGAAGATATGAGGAGGCCATTTCGTATTACGACAGAATTTCGAAGGATTCCGAAACGATTTCTCATTTGTTTTCCAAAGCAGAAGTGCTCGCTTTGATGGGAGAAAAAGAAAAGGCAATTCAGCAGTTTGAGCAAATTCTTGTGTGGCTTGAAGAAAAAGGCTATAATCTGGAGGTTGAGGGACAGCATCCGAGAGAGAGGATTGCAGATCTGTCAGCGCAGAACTAATAGAAACAGAGGGAGATTTTTTGTCGAGATGGTTGTATCACTGGTTGAAAACACAAACATATTAACCGACTATTCCCGCCTTTTCAAAAACCTCAACATGTTGATGAATTTCAGTTTACAAGCGCGTTCGCTACACAAAAGCTTCCCGTCCATTCTTTTGAATGGACGGGAAGCTTTCATTACATATCTACTTCACTTCTGCCACCAAATCTTCTTCCTTCAAGCCAATCACTATGGTATCTCCACCTCTTACCTTATCTGCCAGAATCAGCTTGGCTGCCAGTGTTTCCACATATTTCTGGATATATCGTTTCAGAGGTCTGGCACCGTAAACAGGGTCATAAGCCTGCTCCACGATAAACTCCTGCGCTTCTTCGCTCACCTCTATGGTCAGGTTCCGGTCTGCCAGACGTTCATTCAAATCGGCAATAATCAAATCGATGATTCCACCAATATTAGCCTTGGTTAAAGGCTTAAACAATATGGTCTCATCCAAACGGTTTAGAAACTCGGGTCTGAAATGATTCCGCAAATCATTCATTACCAGTTCCTCTGCCATCTCGGAGATAGTACCGTCCTCCTGTATGCCTTCCAACAGATAATGGGCACCAATATTGGAGGTCATAATCAGTATGGTATTCTTAAAGTCCACAGTACGTCCCTGGGAATCCGTGATCCGACCGTCATCCAGCACCTGTAAAAGCACATTAAACACATCCGGATGGGCCTTCTCAATTTCATCAAAAAGCACCACGCTGTAGGGCTTTCTGCGCACCGCTTCCGTCAGCTGGCCACCCTCTTCATAGCCCACATATCCGGGAGGCGCTCCGATAAGTCTGGATACGGAGTATTTCTCCATATACTCACTCATATCGATACGCACCATATTGTTTTCATCATCGAAAAGAGAGGCCGCCAGACTCTTCGCAAGTTCTGTCTTACCCACACCGGTAGGTCCCAAAAACAGGAAGGAACCGATGGGTTTTGAGGGGTCTTTGATGCCTGCCTTGGAACGGATGATAGCCTCCGTCACCTTGGTCACACCCTCCTCCTGACCAATCACTCTCTTATGCAGCTCGTCATCCAGATGCAGCGTCTTATTGCGCTCACTCTCTGTCAACTTGGCTACCGGAATACCGGTCCAACGGGAAATAATCTTTGCGATTTCCTCATCGGATACTTTTTCCCTTACCAAGGTCAACTCGCCTTCGTTTACACGGTCTTCTTCCATTTCCAACTGTTTCTTTAAACCGGGCAGAGTACCATAGGAAAGCTCTGCTGCCTTTTCCAGATTTCCTTCTCTCTGGGCGATCTGAATCTGGCTGTTCACCTCATCAATCTGTTCCCTCAGCTTGGATAAATTCTCTACCGACTTCTTTTCGTTATCCCACTGTGCTTTGCGGGCATTGAATGCGTCTTTTACCTCAGCCAGTTCCTTCTGAAGATTCTCCAGACGTTCTTTGCTTAGTCCGTCCTCTTCCTTCTTCAAAGCTGCCTCTTCTATCTCCAGTAGCATGCACTTACGTTGCAATTCATCCAGTTCTGTAGGCATACTGTCCATCTCGGTCTTAATCAAGGCACAAGCCTCATCTACCAGGTCAATAGCCTTATCCGGCAGGAAACGGTCAGAAATATAGCGATGGGAAAGCACAGCCGCACTTACCAGAGCATTGTCCATAATCTTCACACCGTGATACACTTCGTAACGTTCCTTCAAACCACGCAGAATGGATATGGTATCCTCCACTGTAGGCTCATCCACCAGCACCGGCTGGAAACGGCGCTCCAACGCAGGGTCCTTCTCAATATACTGGCGGTACTCATCCAAGGTAGTAGCACCAATACAGTGCAACTCACCTCGTGCCAACATTGGTTTCAACATATTGCCGGCATCCAAGGCTCCGTCCGTCTTACCGGCACCCACAATGGTATGCAACTCATCGATAAATAGGATAATCTGTCCGTCAGAATTCTTCACATCTTCCAGCACCGCTTTCAAACGTTCTTCAAATTCACCACGATATTTGGCTCCTGCCACTAAAGCACCCATATCCAGGGCAAAAATCTTCTTATCCTTCAGTCCCTGAGGTACATCCCCGCGTACAATACGCTGGGCCAGTCCCTCTACCACCGCAGTCTTACCTACACCGGGTTCACCGATCAGTACCGGATTGTTCTTGGTCTTTCTGGAAAGAATGCGGATAATATTTCGAATTTCGCTATCCCTGCCAATGACCGGGTCCAGCTTCTGATTGCGGGCCTTTTCCACCAGATCCTGACCATACTTTTCCAAAGTATCATAAGTAGCCTCAGGATTGTCACTGGTTACCTTCTGATTGCCGCGCACGGTAGAAAGTGCCTGTAAAAAACGTTCTCTACTGATACCATACTCTCTGAAAATCTCAGCAATTTCCTTATTTGGTGCCTTCAGCATAGCCAGAAACAAATGCTCCACGGATACATATTCGTCTCCCAGCTGCTTGGCCTCATCCTCTGCACTGATGAGCACCTTATTCAGATGCTGTCCCATAAAAAGCTGGCCGCCCTGTACCTTTACTCTTTTGTTCAGAGCCTGCTCCACACGGTTTAGGAAATACTGCTTCTGTATCTCCATCTTCTCAATCAGCTTCAAAATTAAGCTGTCTTCCAAAGTAAGCAGGCTGTAAAGCAGATGTTCCTGCTCTATCTCCTGATTGCCATACTCATAAGCCAGTTTCTCACAGCCCTGTACCGCCTGTATTGATTTTTGTGTAAATTTTTGAATATTCATGGCACTACCTCCCCTGTTTATCTCTTCCGCTCCCGGGGATATATATGTCACTCACACACCCGTGGAAAAACTTTTTCCTCAGATTGTATGTCTCTGTCGGACATAACTGTCCGCCATATACTACACAATCTTCGTCACAAGTCTTTTCCAAGGTTGCATTACGTGGCATATATAACCCCTGGTGCTGGCAATATACAAAACGCATCTGTTCTATAACTAATATAACACAGTCTGCGTAAATTTCAATAGTTATATTATAAACATTTTATTAAATCCACATTTCATTCTCCATCCAAAGACAGCCGGTCCATAGGGGCCGGCTGTCTTTGATTATAGGTCATAAAGTTTCGTATATTTTTCTTCAAAGTATTTGAGAATGGGTTTGGCACTGACAGGCTTGCCGCAGACATGTTCCACCACTTCTTTGCCGGTGCGTAGAGAGCCGTACTTGTGGATTTTGTCATGTATCCAGGCGGTGATATCTTTGATACGACCGTCTGCCAAAAGGGTGTCCACATCCCCCAGTTCTTCCGTAAGGGTTTCCAAAAACATACCGTCAAAAATATTGCCCAGTGCATAGGTAGGGAAATATCCGAAGGAACCATCGGACCAATGTATATCCTGCAATATTCCGTCGGCATCGTTGTCCGGACGGATTCCCAGCAGTTCCTCCATCTTATCATTCCAAAGCTTGGGCAAGTCCTTCGCTTCTACACCATCCCGAAAAATGGCCTTTTCCATTTCATACCGCAGGATAATGTGCAGACTGTAACTGACCTCATCCGAATCTATGCGGATGAATCCAGGCGCCACATGATTGATTTCCCGATAAAAATCCTCCAAAGAAATCTGTTTAAACTGTGGCATATATTCTCCCAGCTTGATATAAATCGGTCGCCAGAAATTAATATTTCTTCCTAAAATATTCTCAAAAAACCGGGACTGGCTTTCGTGAAGACCTAAAAAGTTAATTTCTGTTAAGGCTGTATCCTCATACTGTTCATCCACACCTTGTTCAAAGATGGCATGTCCGCCCTCGTGAATGATGCTGAACATGGCATTGATGGCTTCTTGCTTTCTGTAATGATTGGTCACCCTTACATCCTTGGGACCAAATCCCATGGTAAAAGGATGTTCGCTCTCACTTATCACACCGGCTTCTTTATCAAAACCTATATAATCCAGCAAATAAGCACTCCATTCCTGTTGTAAATGCTTCGGATACTCTCCCTGAAATATTTGTACGTCCGGCTCCGGCTTCCCTGAAATCTTCTGTATGAGTGGTACCAGTCCTGCCTTCAATTCCTCAAATAATCCGTCTATGGTATCACTGTCCATCCCTTTTTCAAAAGAATCCAACATGGCGTCATAAGCCTCCATATCGGGCCTGGTATAATTCATCAACTGCTTGCGATACTCTATCATTTTCTGCAAATGGGGGCAGAAAATGCTGTAATCCTTACGATTCTTCGCTTCCTCCCAGGCCTTCTGGGAATGGGACGCCGCTCTGACCATCTCTTCATAAAATGCTGCCGGTATTCTCTTATTTTCTTCATACTCTTTCCGTGCTCTTTTCACAGTGACCTGCATGGCCACATCCAACTTTTCAAATTCTTTTTCCTTCATCAATTCCTTCAGAAGTTTGCCGTATTCTTCGGAAGTCTCTAACTCAAATGCCTGTGAAGAAAAATAAGTAAGGGTTTCCACCTTATTTTCAAAGCCCTTCGTCGGAGTCTGGGTCTGCATATCCCACTGCAATTGGGTCATTACATGCTTATAATGTGCCAGCTTATGTCTATATTCTTTAAATTCTTTCAAATAGTCCTTCATGACTTTCCACCCTGTTTTCCATAAAATACGTTCCTGATGTTACTCAATAACAGTATTTCCGTTTTCGGCTAAAACATTCCGTAATTTGCACCTACTTTTCACCATAGCGGGTTCGAAAATGCTTTTTCTGATAAATTTTGGGGGTATCGCCGGTATGCTTCTTAAATAAGTGAATGAAATGACTCTCGGAACTGAAGCAAAGATAGCTGGCAATTTCGGAAGCTGTGTATTCAGAGTATTTCAGCATATTTTCCGCTGCCTGTATCCTTTTTTTCACAATATATTCGGATACTGTCATCCCCACTTCCTTGTGAAACATACGGGACAGATATGCAGGACTTAAGCCCACCGTTTCCGCCAGCGTATCCAAGGTAATCTTCGTATGCAGATTATCATAAATATAATCCATGCAAATCATTATGGCTTTCGGATAATTGTTCTTTTTGCGAACACTCTGCATCCGCTTGGTATAATCTTCAATGATGGCACGATGAAGCAGATTGATTTCCACTTCTGTTTCGCACTCATCCACATTACGGATATAAATATCGCTCAAATTATAGGCGGCTTCCATTTCCATACCACCCTCGATACAATAACGCGTAATCAGTGCCACTGTAATCACCAAGTGATATTTCAGGTTGCGCACCTTATCCTCACTAAGCTTTCCCATCTCCCCGTTTGCCAGCGGCTTAAAGAGACTCCGTACTTTTTCCCAGTCACCCTCACGGATACTCTGAAAAAAGGCCATTTCCCGTTCATAAGCCATGTGGGATATGTTGTATTCACGATTCAGAAACTCTGTATGCATCAATTTTTTATCAATATTCATAACTTCCTACCATTATTCAAAAGGGGTATAACTGAACCATTTGTACTCAGCAACTAAAGGCAGATTACTGTCATCAAATGGATTCAGCCAGCTATCCACTCCGGTACCGCACCAGGCGTTCATCATTATCTTACCTCTTGTCACCGGAATCAGCTGATTCGCACTATGCACTTCCACACCGTCCACAAACCATACGATTTTGTCCTCATACCACTCAAAAGCATAGGTATGAAAATCTTCTGAGGCATCAAAACCCAACTCATGCATATATTCATGATTGCCGCGACCACTGGTGAAGTAGTTGAACTGTACCTTGGTAGTATCCTTTCCGGTAAATTCAATATCAATCTCGTCCCAGGGGTTCTTGTCGGAAGGACCGGTATAGGTAAAGAAAGATGAAACCACACCATCATTCTTAATGGGCTTCATACACACCTCATATCTTCCATATCCATAAAACTTCCGGGTTCTGAATTCTCCTCCGCTATAAGGAATGTCACCTATTGCCTTCCCATCCTTATCAATGATCAGCTGCATTTTCCCATCTTCAAAGGTGACATTACTCTTTCTCCAGGTCACATTGAACATGCTGCCGTTGGTCCATCCGTCTGCTATCTCATAACCCTGCGGCTGTCCCTCGGAAAAATCTACATATATTGGTTCTGCAGGGACAGGAGTGGGCACTGGTGTAGGTTCAGGTGTAGGTGCCTCTGTGGGAGCCGGGGTAGGTGCCTCTGTCGGTGCTTCCGCAGCAGGCACTTTCGTTTCATTTAAGGTCGCTGAAGAGTCTGTTTGTTTTCCTTCTTCCTTCTTTGAGCAACCCACGCAAAATATCATAATCACTGCCAATAATATCCAAAATCTTTTTTTCATTACTTATTTTCCTCCCTTTCTTTTGTTCTATTATATCTGCTTCTTTTTATTCAAAATATCGTATTGTTGCTTATTTTATCACATTCTTGCTTCTTTATGCAATATTATCCATCATATTTGTGATACAAACATCATTCTGATGATATTTTTTTGAAGATATACATGATAATATGAGATTAACCAAAATATATTTACAAAATAAGAAAGGTGGAATTGATATGTTAAAGAACAAGGGCTTTTACAGAGGTGTCAACTTGGGCGGATGGCTTTCCCAGTGTGATTACAGTCAGGAACGTTTGGATACCTTTATTACTGAGGCAGATATTGCCCAAATCGCTTCCTGGGGATTGGACCATGTGAGACTTCCTATCGACTACAATGTGGTAGAAAATGAAGACGGCACATACAAGGCTGACGGCTTTGAGAGAATTGCCAAGGCCATTGATTGGTGTAGAAAAAATAACCTGAATCTGGTACTGGATTTGCACAAGACCTTAGGCTTCTCCTTTGACTTCGGCGAAAAGCAGTCCGGCTTCTTTGATAACGAAAAGCTTCAGGAACGTTTCTACTGCTTATGGGAAGAGCTTGCAAAGCATTTCGGTAACGATCCGGAGCATGTGGCATTCGAACTGTTAAACGAAGTAACTGACAAGGCATTCATCGATACCTGGAATAAGATTTCTGCTATCTGTATCGGAAGAATCCGCAAATTTGCTCCAGACACCCTTATTTTAGTAGGCAGCTACTACAATAACAGTGCCTGTGCCGTAAAGGATTTGGCCGCACCTTATGATGATAAGGTAATTTACAATTTCCACTGCTATGATCCTTTGAAATTTACCCATCAGGGGGCTACCTGGACCGACCAGATTGACCCTGCAGAAAGAATCGCCTTTGACGATACTGATATCACTCCCGCGTTCTTTGATGACTTCTTTGCCTCTGCCATTGACGCGGCTAAGAAGAACAACACTCCTCTGTATTGCGGCGAATACGGTGTCATTGACGTGGTATCTCCCGAAGATACGGTTAAATGGTATAAGGCCATCAATGAAATCTTCGAAAAGTACAACATCTCCAGAAGTGCATGGAGTTACAAGCAGATGGACTTCGGCTTGTCTGATGAAAGATTGGACAGCGTACGTGAAGAACTGTTGAAATACTTATAACTCATAAAAAACGGGCAGACCGGACGAAAACCGGCCCCCTATATATCCTATTCGGACCCGCTTTCGCTTATGAAAGACGTAGCACCACTAGGCTCGTGCCGAACAAGTTCGGCTTAGTACCTCGCCAAGGGGTGACGTCTTTCAGGGTTACCTCATTAGGATATATAGGGGGCCGGTTTCCGTCCGGTCTGCCCGTATCGTTATATTACTGATATAAATTGATTTCCAAGTATTACTGCTATCAAATAAAGGATCAATAAATGTGCCGGGTAAAAGGCATAGAAGAAGTATTTCATCTTCATACCCCGCTGTCCGTTGTAGAAGTACAACAAGGGGAACGCCAACAACGCGCACAGCTCCGGGTCCTTCCAACATAGAAAAGTCACAGCACCTGCCAGAAGCTGTAATTTCCTTTCCTTACGGAAGAAATACATGGCCATAATGGCTATTACACCCTTGTAGGAATAATCTGTTTTTAACAGATAAGCTAAAAACATCCCTGCCGCCAGACACAGTGCAAAACCAATCCATTGAATCAGATAATTCTCCGGCCATTTCTTTTCTATCAGGCTACATCCCCACATGGTTATCAGGCCGATTAGCAGGGTCCACATGACACTTTGATAACCCCATGAGGAAAGCTTCGCTGCAAATG
The DNA here is from genome assembly GCA_017522685.1 of Lachnospiraceae bacterium. The sequence continues at coordinate 32,880 of JAFWYN010000026.1, read as the reverse complement.
CCAGATCAAAGGGAATCTCCGTTAGCACCAAAAATACCGCCATACGCCCCATGTATCGATATACATTCTTGGTATACAAGAATCCTTCTACCAACAGGAAACAATATATGGGAAAGGCCACTCTTCCTATATTACGCATCACATCATATACCGTATAAACTTCTATGGTGGCTCCATGTATCAGCATATGCCGAACTAATATGGTAGCTGCCACATGGTCTATAAACATGGTAATCATGGCGATCCATTTCAGTGTACTGCCCGTCAGTCCTTTATACATACTATCCTACCTTATATCCAGTTCCCCATACCACCTTCAGGTATCTCGGGTTCTTGGGATTCTCCTCGATTTTTTCCCGGATATGACGGATATGTACCGCAATCGTATTCTCCGCTCCTACGGGATGCATCTTCCAGATGGCACGATAGATTTCCGGTATGGACAATACCTTTCCTTGCTCCATTACCAAAAGCTTCAGGATTTTGTATTCAATGGGCGTCAATTTAACTTCCCTGTCTTCTACAGTCACCTTTCTGGTAATATCATCAATCTCTAACCGGTCCACCTTGTAGATATGCTCAATATTATCACAAATTTTGGAAAGTGCCAAGTATCTGTGCAACTGACATTTCACACGTGCCAATAACTCTTCACAACTGCACTTGGTATTACAGTAATCATCCGCTCCCGCATTCAATGCCAGTATTTTTGCATCCTCGCTTTTTTCCTCCGATACTACAATCATGGGAATCTTGCTGGCGCTTCTGATCTCTCTCAGCTGTTCCAGACCTTCTTCCAGAGTGCTGTGCTCCATCATTATATCCGTAAGCAACAGCCGGAGTCCTTCCCCGGATACAGCACTTTGCAATTCCTCTTTTTCCTTTACAATCTGTATCTGATATCCTTCCCTCTGAAATAAGGGCATCATAACTTCCAATATTCCCGTATTATTATTGTAAACGATAATTGTTGTCTCCATAACAGCCTCCATTCTTATGTACTCTATATTTGTACCTGTTCAGAACCAAACAACGAGGAAATGCAAAGCATTTTCGAGTGGTTCTGAACAGTTACCGCAATTTTTAACTGATGTCTTCTGATACTAATTTATCAACAAAAAGCATCATAAGGGCATCATAAAAATTAGGATTTTCTAAAAGAAAAGCCTCTAATTATATAGACGTAATTAGAGGCCCTTTGGTTACAACAATTATTAAATTTTTTAATTTTTTATTTCATAATATACTTCTTCCAGCACCAAACCCTTTCCGGGTACCAGTTCGCCGGCTAATTCTCTGTTTTTTGCCAATAAAAGGTCCGGTATGGAATGGGGAGTACGCTTCCCTCTTCCTACCTCTAACAGAGTACCTGTCAAAATCCGCACCATATGGTACAGGAAACCATTCCCTTCATAGATAAAGGTAATCATGTCTCCTTCTTTATCAATACCAATCCGGTCAATCCTTCTTACCGTGGACTTCTTCCCTTTCTTGGTTGATGTAAAAGATTTAAAATCATGCTCACCCAGCAAATGTACTGCCGCCTCCTTCATAGCCTGTATATCCAGCTCCTCCGGTACGGTGTGTGCATATCTACGCCAGAACACATTGGGAATGCTGCTGTTCCAAACCCGATAAACATATCGTTTCCCCTTTGCATTGAGCCTGCTGTGAAAACGCTCCGGCACTTCTTCCGCTTCCACCACTGCAATGTCCTCCGGTAAATACTGATTGATATAAGTCAGCATTTCTTCTGTGGTCATGGTACAACCGGTGTGAAAATTGGCAATCTGCCCCAATGCATGTACACCGGCATCCGTCCTGCCGCTTCCCTGTATGGTAATTTCTTCCCCACACATGCGGCTAAGCAGTGTTTCAAACTTTCCCTGTATGGTATTGTCCGAGGTGTCCTGCTTCTGCCATCCCTGGTAGCGGGTACCCTCATAGGTTATTTTAATACGGATATTCCTCATAACACCCTTCCCTTAAACATCATACTTTCAATAAAAAGGATACCAACGGCATGGTAACTACTGCCAACAGGGTAGTAATGGTAACTCCCTGGGATGCCAGCTCATAATCCCCGCCATACTGCTGCGCCAGCATGGCATTCATACTTCCCACCGGGGTAGAAAGCATAACCATACAAACACCTGTCAGCATGGGATTTAATCCCAGCAACTTAATCACACTGACTCCTGCAAGAGGAATCACCAATAACTTAATACCGGAAAACACCAGCATTCGTGCATTACAAAACAGTTTCTTAAGATTCACCTTTGTCAGGGAATCACCGATAATCATCATACTTAAAGGTGCCGCCAGTCCGCTGATAGAATCCACTGCATTTTCTATCACGATGGGTATGGGCAACTTCGTCAAATAAATAAACAATGTTATTACGCAGGAAACTACTCCCACATTCAAAATCTTTCGTAGCTGGAAGCCGGTTTTCTCCCCCTTCATAACGCTAATTCCGTAGGTGTAAATCAACACATTGAAAGGAATCAGAAACAGGGATGCATACAGAAGTGCTATCGTTCCGAACAAAGCGGCAATCACAGGAAAGCCCATAAATCCCACATTGGAGAATATGGTCATAGTCCTGTAAATACCATATTCCGACGCTTCCGCTTTAAGGATCATGGGAATAAAATATGCTATCAACATCAATACACCGAACATCGCCCATGCCAGCACAAAGGTTTTCACAAACTCCATACCGCCGATGGCCGATTCCTGATTAATACCGGAAGACAAAACCAATGCAGGATTGGCCACATTCAAAACCAATGCCGATATCCGCTTATTGGACTCGTCATTAAAAATCCCGCATTTTCTGCAGCATATACCTACCAGCATCAGGATAAATAATACAAGCATTTGCTTTAATAAAATCATTCCTCTACCTCTATCAAACCATCAATGATTTCGTAAATCTCTTCCCTGCCCTGTTTAGTGGTGGCAGAAAAAGGAATCATAACTGTACCTTTCTCCACATTCAGTGTCTCCCGAATCAGCTTCAGCTGCTTCTGTACCTGACTACGATTAATTTTGTCCAGCTTGGTAGCTATAATCACCGGACTATAACCATGGTCACAAATCCAATCATACATAATACAGTCATTTTCCGAAGGCTTATGACGGATATCAATCAACAGGAACACCACTTTAAGCTGCTTAGACTTATGCAGATAATCCTCTATCATCTTGCCCCACTGTGCCTTCACCTTTTCATTAGCCTGGGCATAGCCATAACCCGGCAAATCCACAAAATAGATGGCATCATTTACATTATAAAAATTGATGGTCTGGGTCTTACCCGGCTGGGAACTGGTGCGGGCCAGGGACTTACGGTTCATCAATGCATTAATTAGAGATGACTTGCCCACATTACTCTTTCCTGCAAAAGCCACCTCCGGCTTGGTATTCTCAGGCAATTTACTGGTTATTCCGCATACGGTTTCCAGTCCTACATTCTTAATAATCATATTTTTCTCTCCGTACAAAACGCCACCTTTATCAGGCGGCGTTTACAAATCTTATTCTTCCTCGCGGATGACGATGGGTTCACTGGTACCTTCTACAGCACCCTTTGTAATTACACATGCCTTAATGGACTCCTCGGAAGGGATCCGATACATTACATCCATCATAACATTTTCCATAATAGAACGCAATCCTCTTGCTCCAACCTTTCTCTCCAAGGCCTTCTGCGCAATGGTCTCAATCGCATCCTCTTCAAAGGTAAGTTCTACATCGTCAAAATCAAAAAGCTTCTTATACTGCTTAATCAAAGCACTCTTAGGCTCTGTCAGAATCTTCATCAAGGCTTCCTTATCCAAGCCCTGCAAAGAAACATTAATAGGCACACGTCCTACAAACTCAGGAATCAGACCGAACTTCACCAAATCCTGTGGTGTTACTTCTGCCAGCAACTCACCGATTTCCTTGGTGGATTTCTGAGTAATCTCGGTATTGAAACCGATGGACTTTCTGTCCAGACGGGACTCTATAATCTTATCCAAGCCATCAAACGCACCACTGCAGATAAACAAAATATTGGTGGTATCAATCTGAATCAGTTCCTGATGAGGATGCTTTCTGCCGCCCTGAGGTGGCACGCTTGCCACGGTACCTTCCACAATCTTTAACAGTGCCTGCTGTACGCCTTCACCGGATACATCTCTGGTAATGGAAACATTCTCACCCTTTTTGGTAATCTTATCAATTTCATCGATATAAATAATACCGTACTGGGCTCTTTCCACATCATAATCTGCTGCCTGAATCAGCTTTAACAATATGTTCTCAACATCCTCGCCCACATAGCCGGCCTCTGTCAAAGTGGTGGCATCTGCGATGGCAAAGGGTACATTGATTATCTTGGCCAGAGTCTGTGCCAAATAAGTCTTACCGGAACCTGTAGGTCCTATCATAATAATATTACTCTTCTGAAGCTCCACATCATCCAAATCCTTGGGAGCCATAACTCTCTTGTAATGATTGTAAACCGCTACGGATAACACCTTTTTCGCCTGCTCCTGACCGATTACATAATCGTCCAAAAACTTCTTGATTTCCATGGGCTTAATCAGGTTGATATCATGGGAAGGAGAGAAATCATCATCCTCTTCCAACTCCTCTTCCAGAATATCCTCACAGATTTCAATACATTCATCACAAATATATACACCATTGGGACCCGCAATCAGCTTGCGCACCTGGTTCTGTGTTTTATTACAAAAAGAACAGCGGACGTCACTCCCTATTGTTTTTCCTGCCATTTCTTTACCGATAATCACCGGGACTTCCCGGTGTTATTCTCCCTTTCCTAAAATTCGTTCAGCTTATACTGAAGCATGTGAAGCAATCACCTTATCAATCAAACCGTACTCACGTGCCTCTTCTGCGCTCTTCCAATTATCACGCTCGGTATCAGCACAAATGGTCTCATAATCTCTTCCGGTATTCTCTGCCAGAATACGATTTAATTTTTCCTTGGTCTTCAAGATATGTCTTGCAGCAATCTCAATCTCAGTTGCCTGACCCTTGGTACCGCCAAGAGGCTGGTGAATCATTACTTCTGCATTGGGAAGTGCATAACGCTTGCCCTTTGCGCCGCCTGCCAGAAGGAATGCACCCATGCTGGCTGCCATACCGATACATACGGTAGAAACATCACACTTAATATACTGCATGGTATCATAAATCGCCATACCTGCGGTTACGCTACCGCCGGGGCTGTTAATATACAAATGAATATCCTTTTCAGGATCCTCAGACTCTAAAAACAGAAGCTGTGCCACTACCAGACTGGCAGTCACTTCATTTACTTCTTCTCCCAGAAAAATGATTCTGTCCTTTAATAATCTGGAGTAAATATCGTAGGATCTTTCACCCTTGCTTGTTTGTTCAATGACATAAGGTACTAAACTCATAATTGCCTCCTCTTTGTCTAACATATACGGGTACCAATTTTACCCAATTTCCTTATTTATCATATCTTAGATAAACTCATTTTTCAAGAATAAACAGAGGATTTAAGAAAAACTTAATCCTCTGTTCGTACATTCCTTTATTTATCGACATCTATCGACAAACACTACTCAGCGTCTGCCTCTGCCTTCTTTGCTTTTGCCTTTGATTCCTTCGCATTTTCAACAACAAATTCAACTGCCTTGTTGATTGCCAAGTCTTCCATTACAGACTTCTTACCGCCTTCGCCGAGTAATTCCTTCACCTTGTCAGCTTCCATCATGTAGCTTGTTGCCATTCTGGTTACTTCTGCTTCGAATTCTTCTTCGGTTACGGTAATACCTTCAGCAGCTACTACTGCTTCCAATACCAGACGAGACTTGATTCTCTTCTCTGCCTGAGGCTTAATCTGCTCTAACAGCATCTGAGGAGTGGTACCGGTGAACTGCATGTACTGCTCCATTGAGATACCCTGAGACTGCATTCTCTGTGCGAATTCTTCTACCATCTGTCTCTGAGTGGTTTCTACCATAGCTTCCGGAATATCCATCTTAGCATCAGCAACTACTGCTGCCACTACTTCTTCTTCCTTAGCACTCTTTGCAGCTGCGGTCTTTCTGTCTACGATCTTAGCCTTTACGCTTTCCTTGTATTCTGCAAAAGTATCGTACTCAGATACTTCACTTGCGAAATCATCATCCAATTCAGGAAGTTCCTTTTCCTTGATTTCCTTAACAGTACACTTAAATACTGCTGCCTTGCCTGCAAGGTCTTCTGCCTGATAATCTTCAGGGAAGGTTACGTTTACGTCAGTCTCAACACCGATTTCAGCGCCAACAAGTGCTGCTTCAAAACCGGGGATGAATGCACCGGAACCGATGGTCAAAGGATAATCCTCGCCCTTGCCGCCTTCAAATGCAACACCGTCTACAAAGCCTTCGAAATCGATAACGGTCATATCGCCGTCCTTCACTGCTCTGTCGGTAACAGGGATGATTCTTGCTGCATTATCTCTTTCTCTTGCGATATCAGCTTCGATTTCTTCCTCGGTTACATCGATATCCATCTTGTCAATCTTTACGCCCTTGTACTTACCTAAGGTAACTTCAGGCTTTAATGCTACTTCTGCAGTGTAGATAAAAGTCTTACCTGACTCTAACTGGATTACATCAATCTTAGGAGAAGATACGATATCTTCTGTACACTCGTCCAAAGCCTTCTCATAGCTTTCAGAGATCAAGTCGTTTGCAGCATCCTCAAGAAATACACCCTTACCGTACATCTGCTCAATCATCTTACGAGGTGCTTTGCCCTTACGGAAACCGGGAATGCTGATTTTGTTCTTGCTCTTCTGATATGCGTTTTCAATCGCCTTTTCTAATTCTTCAGCTGCCACTTCAATAGTAAGCTTGGCCATATTGCCGTCTAATTTTTCTACCTGTAAACTCATTGTTACATTTCCTCCTTTATTGCCCCTGTGTAGGCTATATATGGTAAATATGTTCTGAAATCCGAACATAGTCACAGTCATTTTACGATTATAGCATATAAGTTTAAAATCTGCAAATGTTTTTATAGCTTTTTTCCTTGATTTTCCTTATGTTTTCAAGAAAAAACTTAAATTTATGCATGGCTCCCAATATGACTGGCCATAATCACCACTTTGTTCTGACCTTTTTCCTCAATATACCGGGCCACACGCATGCGATTTTCCTCATCCAGACCGTTATAAGGTTCGTCCAGAAGCAGGATATCAGCACCTGAAGCAAAAGCTCTGGCCAAGGCCACACGCCGCTTCATGCCTCCGCTCAGTTCCTTGCAGGGCTTATATATATCCGCCTCATCCAAAAGCTGTAACAGATGCTCCTTGGCGGCATTTCTGCTGACCGCCACTAACTCCACATTCTTTAAAGCAGAGTATTCTTTGCACAAACGGTCCTCCTGAAACAGCATGCCCACCTTTTGGTTGCCTGTTTCCACAGTTCCGGTATCCGGCCTGGTCAATCCTGCAATCGCCCGAAGTAATGTGGTCTTGCCGCTACCGGAAGGAGAATCCAAAACATACCTTTTGTCCGGTTCATAGGTGGCAGAGAAATCCTGTAACACCTGCTTATCTGAATAGCTTACGGATATATTTTGCAAATGTACCGATGTCACCTGTTTTCCGGGCTCATATGCCACGCTTTTACATCCCGGCTCCCAGTCTGTAAAGGTTGCCCACAGCTTTAAGCAAAGCTTTTCAAAAAGCTGACTGAGCAGGATAATCACCAAGGTCCAGGCAAATACCTTGTCCGTCTCCAAATAAATCTTGGACATGTATAACTGTTCCCCGATAGCCTTCGCCGGCAAACCTATGACCTCTGCCGCCACTCCTGCCTTCCAGCTCATACCTACGGAAAGTTTAATGGCACTGTCCCAGAAGGGACGTAGCGCCGGTCTGTAAATATAGAAAATTTGATTCCTTGCAGGCATGGCAAATACCTTTGCCATCTCCAGTAGCTTCTGATCCGTACTACGGATTCCTTCCAGTGTGTTCAAATAGAAGTTCGGCAATGCCATAAAAAAACTAATGGCAATCCCTAAGTTCCCTGATCCCCACCAAATGAGAAAAATCACCACCACAGAAGCCACCGGAACCGCCTTCATTAAGGTAATCACAGGTGCCAGGATCTCCTCCATCCAAGACCTTCCCGCACTAACGGACGCCAGCAGGATACCTAAAAGCATACCCGCCAGATACCCTGTGGCAATACGCAGTATGGTACCTATACAGGCATCCCAAAAGAAGCTGGTAGTTACCAGTTTTCCCAAGGCCTGTAGTGTTTCTATGGGTCCTGCCAGCAATATTTTATTTTGAATGATTCTGCTTAAAACAGCCCACGCAAGGAGCCAGCAAAATATAATGATTGCTTTTCTGAGTTGTTTCATACTCAATCTACCGCTTTCCCATAGCTTCTTTCTATTCTTTGCTTCATTATCTTCTTTCTGTCAGCCTCGCTGACTTCTGACACTTCCGATACATGATACTCGGAATATCTTCTTCTGATAGAAGCATTCATGGCCCTTAACCGGAACACAAAGGATTCCAAGGCTTCCTCTTCGTTATCATATACAAAGTCAGAATTGGTAACCATACATGCTCTTTCATCTGTCGCATAAACAATCCATTTTCCATCTTTTTTCAGAATTACGATTTCATCCGAAGATATTCCTTTGCCATCAAAGAAATGATAATTTGTTAATTTCTCATCTTCTATGATTTTTAAAGCCATTTCTCTTGTCATTTCTATAACCCTCTTATAGTCTCTACATTCTTATCAACCACTTCCATCAACTTCTTGAACACCATTTGGCTGGAACGTATATCGGAATAAATCAGAAAATATATTTCTAACCCATACTCTTTTCCTTCAGGAGACAAAAACTCCTTTACAGACTCTATATAATCGGGTTCAGACCCTACATATAAATTCTCGTATTCACTTACCTTTTGTATGAGTTTTTCTTCGCATTTTCTGACTATAATCTCATCATTAACATCAGTAATCTTAAATGCCATTCCGGCAAAACTACTTCTGTCGCGTTGATAGCGGAGTTCACAGTAGACTAAATCCTCATCTGCTTTTTGTAGTTGATCTGAATACAAGGAATCCTCAAGTTTCCCTATAATAAATTGTTCTTTTCCCACAAGCTTATCCTTCTTTACTTCACATAATAAAACCCATCCTCCGGCAGTTTCCCACCTACCGCAGTAGGATTCTGTTCAAAAAGCACCTGCAGATATCCGCTCAATGCTTTCTTCATTTCCTCGCCTGCCATGAAAGTGATATTGCACTTAGGAATGGCCTTTTCTGCCACAGGGGCTTTTGCGATGATACCGGCATTGACTACCAGCTCTGCACCCTTCTTTGCATCTTGATTGATAGCTTCTGCACTTTCCTCATGCTCCTGCAAGAAATTCTTCACAGCGTTGGGATACTTTTCTAAAAATTCATTACGCACTACCGTGACGCCGGTTACCATACGGCTGCCGTTCTCGCCCTGAAGCTTTGTCCACTCTTCATTCATATCCAATACCACCTGCAACTTGTCATTCTGCATACATGCCACGGTTACAAAAGGCTGGGGCAATAAACCAATGGCCTCCGGCTGTTCTGCTAAAAGTGCTGCCACTTCGGTAGCTTCTGACTTGTACTCCAGCTTCACTTCTTCCAGCATCTCATTAGCACTTAAAATATAGTTTAACACATAATCCGGCGTGGTTCCCTTGCCGGTAAGATAGATGGTTTTTCCTTTTAAATCGTTTACGGACTGAATGCCTGCATCGCCGGAAACCATGTACAAAACACCCAATGTATTGATATCGATGACGCTTACCTGTCCTTCCGTCTTTTGATACAGGATTGCTGCCACATTGGCCGGTACCAAAGCGATATCCAGCTCGCCCTTTATCATCAAAGGTAACAATTCATCTGCCGCGGTCACCATCTGGAACTCATAATCCTCCAGTGCCTGTCCGTTTGTATCCTTTTCCTGTAAAAACATAAGTCCCATGGAGGTAGGTCCTTTCATACCACCCACTCGAATGGTGGTACTTTCTTCTTTCTTCCCACAACCTACAATACACAAACATACCAGTGCAAACATTAAACCTGTAATTAATATTTTTTTCATTTTTCTTTTCATCATTCTGTCCTTCCTAAAACGTCAGTATTAAATTTATTCCATGGTTAATTATAATGAATCCTCTATCCACTGTCAAATGGGATGAGGTCAAACACTCCCACAGAATCTTTTTAACGGAGCCGGATTACGTTAATCAACAAACATAAATTATATTGACAAATACTAATTGTTTGCGTTATATTTATTCCTAACAACACAGACAAAAGCATTGACGAGGAGGAGTACATACTATTCCGGATGAACAGAGAGAAAGTGGTTGGTGAAAACTTTCGTGATGGTAGTATGGAAGTAGCCTTTGAGCTTTGGACCGAACAGATTATTCTAAGTAGACTCCAACGGAGATTCCCACCGTTATCATGGGAAGCAATATCGGAATGCGTACATGATTCCCGTATTGAAAGTGAGTGCAGAACTATTTCTGAATTTAGGTGGTACCACGGACATGTCAGTTCGCCCTAAGCGTTTGCTTAGGGCGTCTTTTTTTGTCTGTTTTGTAAAATATTACTATTTTATAGGAGGTATCCACATGGATAAGAAGTATGATTTTCAAAACACCGAAACGCAAATACAAGCATTTTGGGAAGAACAGAGTGTTTACAAGTACCGTCATGGAAAAGATAAAAAAATCTTTTCTATTGATACGCCCCCGCCAACTGTAAGCGGCAAACTGCATATAGGACATGTATTTTCTTATACACAGGCAGAAATGATTGCAAGATTCAAACGCATGCAAGGATATGATGTTTTTTATCCTTTTGGTTTTGACGATAATGGTTTGCCCACAGAACGTTTGGTAGAAAAAGACGAAAACATACACGCAAGTATGTTACCCCGAAGTGAATTTCGTGCCAAATGTATCAACACAACAGAAAAATACGAAAATGAATTTAAGAATCTATGGAAGCGTTTGGGATTCAGCGTAGATTGGAATCTTCAATACCAGACAATTTCTGATTTAGCACAGAAAACATCACAGAAATCTTTTATTGATTTAGTAAAAAACAACAAGGCATATGCAAAAGAATCTCCGGTATTATGGTGTACAGAGTGCCAAACCTCCATTGCACAAGCAGAGTTAGAAACCAAAGAATGTGAAACAACATTTAATTATCTGAATTTTAAAACAACTTTGGGTGATCTTATGATTGCAACTACAAGACCGGAACTTCTGGCTGGCTGTGTATGTATTTTTGTTCATCCAAATGACCCTCGCTTCAAAGAATATATAGGGAAAACAGCAATTGTTCCTCTATACAACTTTGAAATACCGATTTTGTCAGATGAGAATGTTTCTATGGATAAAGGTACCGGTGCTGTAATGTGTGCAACCTTTGGCGATAGTGTAGATGTTGAGTGGTATCATAAACATAATCTCTCATACAAACAGATTATAATGCCCAACGGAACTATTCATGAATCCATAGAATTTATCGGCGGTATGACAATTAAAAAAGCCAGAGAACGTATTATAGAAGTTTTACGTGATAAAAATCTTCTTGAAAAACAAGAGACAATTAATCATATGATTGCAATTCATGAACGTTGTGGTAACGAAGTTGAGTTTATTCCTTCAAAACAATGGTATATTGATGTATTAACAGAAAAAGAACGTTTTCTGAAAGCTGCAGATGAAATAAACTGGTATCCCGAACATATGAAAAACAGATACAAAATATGGGTTGAGAATTTAAAATGGGATTGGTGCATTTCAAGGCAACGATATTTTGGAGTTCCTTTTCCTGTTTGGTATTGTAAGCATTGCCAAAAAACTATTTTGGCAGAAGACGAACAACTGCCGGTAAATCCCTTGGAAACATCTCCTTTACGGCCATGCGAATGCGGATGTAATGAGTTTGTACCGGAAGAGGCTGTTTTTGACACATGGGCCACATCATCTGTAACTCCGCTAATTAATGCGAAATATGGAGAAAATGATGATATTTCGGAAGAAATATTGCCAATGGGTATGCGATGTCAAGCACATGAAATCATTCGAACATGGGCTTTTTATACCATTGTAAAGAGTCTGTATCATACGGGGCAGATACCATGGAAAGAGATTATGATTAGCGGATATGTTTTAGCAAAACCCGGCGAAAAGATAAGTAAATCAAAGAATAATGATAATAATTCACCAATAAACTTAATCGAAACCCACTCTGCTGATGCAATCCGTTATTGGGCAGCAAGCAGTAAACTTGGAACAGATACGTTTTTCAGTGAAGACGATTTAAAAATCTCTAAGCGGTTTATAAATAAACTTTATAATGCTGCCAAGTTCTCTATCATGCAATTAACTGATTTTAAGAAACCCGAATCATATGACGAATCCATACTATTGCCTATTGACAGATGGATTCTGCAGAGAATAAATGAAACTACTATTAAAGCAACTAATATGCTAAACAATTATGAAATCGGTCTGGCAAGACATGAGATTGACAATTTATTTTGGAAGGATTTCTGTGATTATTATATAGAGATTGCCAAGGAAAGACTGTATCAACCTCTTGTACATGGTGCAGAACAACGCTATTCAGGGCAAATTGCAATATACTATGGTTTGCTTGGCATATTGAAATTATACGCAATTTATACTCCGTATGTAACAGAATACATCTATCAGGACTTTTATCGAAAGACAGAAAAAGAAATCTCCCTGCATGAAACACTTTGGAAAGTAACGGAAACCGACGGGATTTATGTGGAGTTTGGCGAGCACTTGAAAGAAGTTATTGCCGAAGTACGCAAAAGCAAGACAGAACGTAAAATGTCTATGAAAGACTCTATTCCGGAACTTATTATTACTTGTCCAAAAAAATTTCGCGATTTCTATAAGAAGTCTGAGAAAGACATAAAAGCTTGCACCGGTGCTGAAAAAATAATTATAAGAAATTAATTCTAAATTTCAGTTTCGTTTTCACGGCACGAAAGATTACCTTGAAAAACTTTCCAACATAATTCTTTTTGCTTTGCTCATACTAAAACCAAGATAAGTGATGACAACAAACACTTAGTCGGGCAAGTTTCCGGGATAAGTGTGGTACAAACACTTATCTTGGAAAATAGACAGTAGAAATATAGGAGGAAACAACTATGAACAAGAATTCTAACAGAATGGAAGTTCCTGAAGCTAAAGCAGCTATGGATCGTTTCAAAACAGAAGTAGCATCTGAACTTGGTGTAAACCTTAAGGAAGGTTATAACGGTGACTTAACCTCTCGTGAAGCTGGTTCTATCGGTGGCGAAATGGTTCGTAGAATGATCAAGAAGCAGGAAGAGCAGATGAAGTAAGCTGATTCTCAGCCCTTTTTATGCAAAGAAAAGCCGTCCCGGATATCGGGGCGGCTTATTTGCTATTCTGTGTAATTAGTTCTTACCACAGCACTTCTTGTACTTCTTGCCTGATCCGCAAGGGCAGGGGTCGTTAGGATATACCTTAGCATCCTTTACGATGGTGGTAGAGGTCTTCTGCTGCTTGTAGAGTACCTTTCTGGTAGCTTCATCAAAGATACCATCCCACTCTTCCAGGTTGTACAACCAGTCTGCTTCTGCAGCAACCATGTTCTTATATAAAGAAGTCTTGTCGAATACCAGATTTACTTCGGTATCCTCTTCCATCTCTTCGATAGGATTTGCCTTAATCAAGCTGTCATTGATTCCATCCAAGAAACCGGTCATAGTCATGATAGATACATTGTACTTCTCTGCCAATTCCTTTACGGTACCCTTTACTTCCTCATCGGGATTTGCCAATAACTGCTGATAAATCTCTTTTTCCTTCATGAAGTAAGCACCCCAGAACTGCTGCAGTTTGTCACTTCCCAGCTTCTCGTTGTATGCTACTTCTTTCCACTGTGCCAATAAAGCCATCTCTTAATACCATACCTTTCTATCTTCTGTTTCATAGCGAAACTTCTTTCCTTAGAGAACATAGATTTCTCTACTAACTGCTAGTATATAACAAAATCCTCGCAAACACAATAAAAACGTGAAAAAAGATGAATATTTCTTTGAAAACCGGTCCATAATAGTACTATCATTGGAACCCTCCTTTGATGATACACCTGATAAAAATAATACTTAAATCCTCCCCTTAATAAAATCCCGGGCTTCGCTTTCGTGCAGGTTCGGGATTTTTGCTTGCGTTCTTAACCGGGTAATGGTATGCTAAACTCAATAAAACATTAACAAAAAGAAAGGAACCTTTATGAAAGACAATTCCAATCCCAAAAAGAAAGTCACCTCCAAGCAGGTGGTAGCACTGGCCGGTGTTATTCTGCTGGTTGCAATATATATCATCACCTTAGTGGTAGCCATCGTGAATCCCGGCGAATCCGGCAACTATTTCCAGATTTGTCTGGTATGCACCTTTGCCGTACCGATTTTAATTTGGATTTATGTATGGATGTACGGCAAGTTAACCAACAAGCACACCTTTGCAGACCCGGATTACTTAAAAACCGAAGAAACGACTGAAGAATAGACAAAATTTATCCCTCCCACAAATATCTTGCGGGAGGGATTGTCATTTTCAAACTATTTGGTTTTTACGCCCAGCTTCTGCAGTTCTTCCACTGCCTGTGCTCTGTTCTTAAAAAGAATGCCTTTTATACCTACTGTACCAGCCCCATCAATATTTTTCTTTGTATCATCCAGAAAAACACATTCCTCTGCCTTCAGACCATATCTATCCAACAGCAACTCATAAATCTACTTATCCGGCTTGGTCACTTTGTCCTTATAGGACAGGATACCGCCATCCGTCAATTCTAAAAAGCCCATCCGTTCCTCACAGTCCTCCTCGGCTTTTTGAAAGAAATTGGACAAATAGTAGACTCCGTAACCGGCTTCCTTCAGCTGCCTAATCCAGTCTTCCGTATAATCATATAAGCCTAAGATTCCATGCAAATCCACAAATACTTTCCGGATAATGTCTTCCAGCTGCGGGTCGTTTCGGACGAATCGCTCCAGTACTTCTTCATAGCTTAGAACACCACGATCCAGCTCATTCCAGTCAGGGCTCTGTGCAGTTGCTTTGCACAGGCGTTCCACTGTATTTTCGTCATAGCCGAAGTTCTCAAAAAAGGGCCGGTATGCAAAGGGCATCAATACATTGCCGATATCAAAAATAATATTTTTTATCATAAGAATTACTCACGTCCATCCCAACAATAGGTACAAAGCTTACTACGGTCGATACCTACAGAATCCAGCATATCATCCAGTCGATGATAACGCAGGGTAGTAAAGTTTAATTTCTTACAGATGCGGTCTACCATCTCCTGATATTCTGTGGTTTCAGGATTTACATAATTTATCAAATCTAAAGAACCGGATTCACCCTCCATCTCCTTAATCACTCTTCTGGTAATCAAATCCATCTCGGAAGAAGAACGGGAGAAGTTCAAATATTTACAGCCATACATAAGCGGCGGGCAGGCAGGACGAATGTGTACTTCCCTGGCGCCACTCTGATATAAGAATTCGGTGGTTTCACCTAACTGGGTTCCTCTTACGATGGAATCATCAATCAAAAGAAGACTCTTGTCCTGAATCAAATCATGAACTGCTATCATCTTCATCTTAGCAATCAGGTTACGCTGCTTCTGGATGGTAGGAGTAAAGGATCTGGACCAGGTAGGTGTATACTTAATAAAAGGTCTGGAAAAAGGAATTCCGGAACGGTTCGCATAACCGATAGCATGTGCCATACCGGAATCCGGTACACCTGCCACAATATCCGGCTTTACATTATCTCTATCTGCCAACTTGGCACCACAGTTATAGCGCATCTGCTCTACACTGATGCCTTCATAAGAAGAAGACGGATAACCATAATATATCCAAAGGAAGGTACAAATCTTCATATCCTTACCGGGCTGTACCAGAGTGGTCACGTACTCCGGAGTAATCACTGCGACTTCACCGGGGCCTAATTCTCTGACATCCTGATAGCCCAAATTCAAATAAGCAAAGCTTTCGAATGCGGCGCAGTAAGCATTATCCTTCTTACCGATGGCGATGGGAGTACGTCCCATCTTATCACGGGCCACATAAATTCCCTTAGGAGTCATCAGCATGATACTCATAGAGCCCTCAATCAACTCCTGTGCATACTGGATACCCTCTACAACATTTTCTCTCTGATTGATGATGGATGCCACCAGCTCGGTAGCATTAATATCACCACCGCTCATCTCCAGGAAGTGGGAATGTCCTCTATCAAAAAGCTCCTGTACAATTTTGTCCGTATTATTTATCTTACCTACGGTAGTAATCGCATAAGTTCCGTGATGGGAACGTACAATCAGGGGCTGGGGTTCATAATCGGAAATACAACCGATACCCAGATTGCCTACCATAGCATTTACATCCTTGTCAAATTTGGTACGGAAAGGGGAATTCTCGATATTATGAATCGCTCTGTCGTATCCTTTCTCTTCACTGTATACAGCCATGCCCGCACGTCTGGTTCCTAAATGTGAATGATAATCTGTTCCAAAAAACAAATCAAAAACACAATCTTCCTTTGAAGCTACGCCAAAAAAACCGCCCATTTTTACGACCTTCCTTCTTTCATTATTTACTCGACTAAGTAATTATAGCCTACGTCAGTTTAGAAATCAATATAACAAAAAACACAATGGTGAAAGTTTTTTTGTGTTTTTTTCACCATTGTGCCTAAAATATGACTAGGTATTCATTTTTCCGATAAATTCCCTTACTCTTGTATTTTGGGATGCAAAAATCTCTTCAGGAGTACCCTGCTCCTGAATCATACCCTGCTCCATAAAAATAATTCTGTCCGATACTTCCTTTGCAAACTGCATCTCATGGGTTACGATAATCATGGTCATATGCTCCTTTGCCAATTCCTTGATTACCTTCAACACTTCAATGGTAAGCTCAGGGTCCAACGCAGAGGTGGGCTCATCAAAAAACAGAATCTTAGGTTGCAGTGCCAACGCTCTGGCGATGGAAACACGCTGTTGTTGACCACCGGAAAGCTGATGAGGGTAGCTGTCCGCCTTATCCTCCAGGCCCAACTGCTTCAACAGCTTGAGTGCTCTTTCCTGCGCCTCTTTCTTAGAAACCTTCTCTACACTGACATGGGCATCAATAATATTCTTCATTACCGTATAGTGTGGGAACAAATGGAAGCTCTGGAATACCAGACCAAAGCATTTTTTTATCTTCTTCAACTGCTTCTTGGGTGCATAAATACAAGGGTCCCCTGCTGCCGCAGTCTCACCCATATATACCAAATCCCCGCCATCCATGGTTTCCAGCATGGTAGCGCAACGCAGCAAAGTAGACTTGCCGGAACCGGAAGGTCCGATAATGGATACCACTTCTCCTTCTTCCACGGAAAGAGAAATATCCTTTAATACTGCCAGCTCTCCAAAGTTCTTTCTTAAATGATTGATTTCTAACAGCTTCATTTCTTTCCTCCCTCCTAGCGATAATATGACAGTTTCTTTTCTATGAATTCCATCACCGTTGCTACTAACAGATTAAATACATAATAGAACACACCGGCAGCCATCAGAGGCATGATACTGGTTTGTGCTGCACCAATCTGCTTCGCCACGGTAAACATTTCTGCCAGGGAAATGGTAAATGCCAAAGAAGTATCCTTTACCAGCGTAATGGTTTCGTTGGTCACGGGAGGCAACACTCTCTTTATCACCTGGGGCAAAATAATCTTAAAGAAGGTCTGACTTTTGCTGTATCCCAGTACCTCCGCAGCCTCATACTGTCCCATGGGAATGGACTCTATACCGGCACGATAGATTTCTGCAAAATATGCCGCATAATTAATCACAAACGCAATAATAACTGCCGGGAAACGATATCCTGTTCCCATCTTAATATCAAACACATAGAAGGGACCAAAATAAACCACTAATATCTGTAACATAAGTGGTGTACCGCGCATAATGGATATGTATGCCTTTACAAAGGTTCTGAGAATCACATTCTTAGACATACGTCCGAATGCAATAATCATACCTAAGGGCATTGCAAATATAAGAGTGAGTGCGAAAACCTCTGCGGTCAACACAAAACCTTGTGCCAATTGTGAAATCATGGATACCATGTTCATAATCCCTAAACCAAACCTTTCTTATTCCCTAACAGAGACGAAGAGCTGTCACATATTGCAACAGCTCTTTGTAAATTACTTTCCAAGACAAACGCTATCGGTCAATTCCCATTCCTCAGCGATTTTCATAAAGGTACCATCCTTTACCATCTCATCCAGAGTCTTCTGTACCTTATCTCTTAATTCTTCATTGCCAAGCTTAAAGCCTACACCATACTGCTCGGTAGCCAGATTTTCCTCCAGCATTACAAAAGCACCTGCTTCTCTTTTTTCAATCTGATATTGTGCTACACCGATATCGATGGCTACTGCCTCAACAGCACCCTGCTCCAAATCCATGAATGCAGTATTGTAATCAGCATACTCAATCAATTCCTTGAAGGAATCACGTAATGCAATATTTTCTTTGTTCTCTTCATCATTCAATGCAGCCAGTGCAGAAGAATCCTTCTGAACTGCCACTACCTTACCTGCCAAATCAGCCTTAGACTTGATACCGGAATCACTTGCAACAACCACTACCTGGCTGTTATCCACATAGGGCTGTGACCAGGTATACTGATCCTCTCTGCCATTAATGGTGAAACCATTCCAAATACAGTCAATAGCGCCTGAAGACAATTCCATATCTTTAGCATCCCAGTCAATGGGCTGCTTTACCAATTCCCAACCATTTCTGGCACAAACCTCTGCTGCCAAATCCAGGTCAAAGCCTACGTACTCACCGCTCTCATTACGATATCCGTAGGGCGGGAACTCTGCATCAAAGCCTACCGTAAAAGCATTATCTGCCTTCTTACCGCATCCGGCAAACAAACCGACAGCCATCACAGCTACCAATAAACAACTAAATAATTTCTTCATAATATCCTCCTTCGTATCCTTTTGATACTTTCCTGACATCTCCCCTCGTATTACTTTGCTATCACTTTAGCATGGTAATACATCAATCTGCAAGTATGTTACCATACCACCCAAACAATGTCAACTATTGCATAGCCGGATAACGCTTTTCAAACGCCTCCAGCTTAGCGCTAATCTCTTCATCATATTCCGGATGAAATATCACTATCTCCTGAATCTCAGCTTTCAGATTCTTAATAATTTCACTGTTATAACTCATCTGTTTGCGCAAAGCCTGACGTCTGATAATCAGCTCATGACGCATTTCCACCAGTTCTTTACGATTCAGTAAAGCATCCACATGTGCAAGGAAACGCTCCGGATACCGCACTCTCTGACGACTCAGTTGCTCCGTCAGCTGTTTGATATAATACTCTCGCTTCGCCTCTGCTTCTTCGTACTGTTTTCGTTCCTCTTTCTCATTCAGATACTGCTTAAACTGCTTTTCCAGCACCTTACCGTTTTCTACCTGGTATTTCAGATATAGGTAATTTAGTAGATTCGTATTGTTTACGTATCTTATCTTCACCTTGTTCTGAAGCTGAATCAGCTTATTGGAAGCCTTCTCCACACGGGTCAGTTCTTTCCGGGCATCCGTATATTTAAACCAGATTACGGTAAACGCTATGGCCACCGTCACTACAGATACCAGATATCCGGCCCAGGTTTCCATCTGAAAACCATATTGCAGAATCAATAAAATAATAACACAAACCGCCAATGCTGCCGTAAAGGTCCACATCAGTTTCCACAGACTAACCATCATGCCGATCAGCTCATCCCTCCGATAGGCATAAGCATGCCTTTCTCTGGACAAACGCTGCATATCCTGCTTCACCACCTTGGCATAGTCTTCCGCTTCTTTCAGCTTCTGTATGCCGGTTTCCAACTCTTCTTCCTTTTCCTTCATGGCATAATAAACAGAGTCCGCCATTCTGTTTTCCTTTTCCAGATAACCCCGGCGTTCCTGCTCCACCACTCTCAAGCGTTTGGCGGAAACCATTAAAGCATCCTGCTCATCCTGAGGTAATGCTTCCACCTCTTCTGTATCGGTCAGGTATGCAGTCACCAAAGAATACTCTCCGCTTAAAAGTTCCAGTTCCTTGGCAGCAACCGTCATTTGGTCCAGACAATCACTCACAAAGCTTTCCATTTCCTCGTGATTCTCTAAATTCACGCCTTCTCTGGTATATATAATCTCGTTCCAGTCCTCTTCTTCATAGGACCGTTTCTTTTTTCCAAAAAGCTTTTGCCAAAACTTCATGCTTTTCAAATCCTTCCGCTTTCCGTTGCTTCTTAGATATAGTTTCTGTATTCTTCCTGAATCGTGTTTATCATCTGGTCGCACTCACTGTAATACTTGTGATTGTCCCCTGTCATACGCCAGGAGCGCATATTCTCCAGTCCCATTCCGCTCTCTGAAGCATTCCACTTTTCTCCCACTTCCTGCATATTCTTTTCAATCTGCATGGATATCTCATAACATTCCGGATGCTTTGCCATCAGTGCCACATATTCCTGCTGCGGAAGTTCCATTCTTCTGGCCAGAAAATAATTCTTAATGGTCTCCGGGTCCTTCTTCCAATCATAGGAGATTCGAAAACTGGCTGCCGCATGCTTGTACAAAAACATATGGGCATACACTACACCGCGATTAAAATACAAATCTGCCACAAAAGAAGCCTTCTTGGTATCCCTTTCTGCCTCTTCTCCCATCTCTTCAATCAGTTTATCATAAGCCTCTATGGCCGCATGATATTTCTTCTTCTCCATCAGATGGTCGGCCTGACGTTTCTTCTTTTCATAATCCGTAAGACCCGAACCGAGACGTACTGCATCTTCGATTTCCCTGACTTCTGCTTCTTCAAAAAAGCCCACATAGTCCAGTATGCTTGTTACGAAATCGCTTAAAGTGCCCTTCTGATGCACCATGGGATACAGTTCCCTGGCCAAGTCCGGCACCTGACAATCCGAACCGATAAAATGCAACAACTCATCACTCATTATCTCTGTTCCAAGCAAAAATGCATGCTGCTTCAAACAGTATGCAAGCTCTTCCATACAGTAAACCATAAGTCCAAGGCTTTCAAAACAATATGCATTTGTGGCATAATTTCCCACACATAATCTTGCCTTCATAAATACCTCTTTCGTCAATCCAGCAGTATATCCTTCTGCCAGGTGGTTTCTACCGGCTCTCTAAACATTCCGAAGCCCAAATCTTCTATCTCCACATTGATTCGTTTTTCTTCCGGCATGGTGAAATTCATATAAATTCGAGTGGTCTCACCCTCTTTTAAATACAAACCGTCCAAGGGTATTTCCACGATACTGACTTTGCCGCCAAGCATAGGAGTCACAACCAGCTCCAATCTGCTCTCATCCTGCAGATAGATCTCACACTCAAAAGCGATATCTCTCCAATCCACACCCGCATCTAATATGGCAAAATAGGAATCCTGTCCTCTTTTCCACACAAACATACCAATATTAGCCTTCAGCTTATCCTCGCCCAAGAATACATATTCTTTTCCCAATTTACTTGGCATAAGACGTTCCTGGAGACAATAGCAGGCACCTTTACTGTATAAGTTATTGCCCTGGAATACTCTGCGGCCCTCACAAAGATACTTCAAAGAACCTTCCATCCATCCGCCGGAAAACTTCTCCCCAATCAGATAAACGGATGAAATATCCTCTTCCTCCATAACACCCTTGGCCATTCGCAGGAATTCATTGTCGCCTCCTATAAAGGCTCCCTCCTGCTTCTCCACATAAGCTACTATGGGTGTGGTCTTGGCATTCTTTTTGAGCTTCATTGTTATCAGGGAATCCCCGCGATAGTCAAAAAGTATAGACTGTTCCTTCCAAAGCTCAGGCTGCTGATGCAACATATATCCATAGAAGCTCTCTTCATAGCTTTGGAAAAACACCTTGGCTCCGCGAAGTTCCAAACCGTTAACCATCATGGTCAACACTTCAATCAACCGTGGTGTCAGCACCTCACAGGTAAAAAGAATTGCATAAATACGGTCCGGTGTGGCTATGGAAGACAACAGTCCCAGACTGCGCTTCACAAATAAGGTAAGCAGGGAAACCGGGTCATATCCTTTGCCCCCCACCTGTATCATCTCACCCCGGATGGCCAGATTTAATAAATCATCCACCAGAATTCCTTCAAAGGGATCATTTTCATAAAAGCGGACTGCATCCTTACCGAACAACCACTGATTCACACCGCACTTCTTACAAAGAACGGTAGGAATATCGTAATTCTCCTGTCCTGCCACTGCCGTAAAGGTTTCTACCTTACTACCGTTTTTCAAATAACGATAACTGATTTGGGAGCAGGTATTCGTCAAATCATATCCAATTATTATATTTTCATTCGCTGAATTCAGTAACACCTGTTTCCTCCTGGCTATTATCTGGGAACAAACAGCTCCCTGTTATAGAAATTAGTTTTGTAATACTCTTCCAATAAATTGTCGAAGGTACTGTAATCCTGCATGGTTTTACTGATAATCATATCGTTAATCATGCCATACCTTCCGGACAATTCCTCACCCAGCATCTCCACTCTCTGCATGGTACCGCTCTGGGTCAATTTATCTTCTGTTTCCCCTTTCTCCACGATGTAATATTGCACGCTCTCACCGAAGAAAAGGATAAATTCTTTTACAAAGATGCCGTCCTTTACCTGATTCATTGGTTCCATCAGATATTCACCCTCGTCAGTATCCTCTCTCGTAATCAGGTAATAAATCACCGGCTGTACCTGTGAATCCGCATGGTATTCCACAATGGTTCTATCCTCCAAAAGGGTGGATAGGGTGCTGTACTCACGAAGCTCCATCAGACAGCTTAAGCGAATGCCCTTCTTCAACACCGAATCCAGGAAATAACGTATCACGGGAGTATCCGCATCCTGTATTTCCTCACGCTTCTCCGCATAATACTTCAAATACGCCAACTGACAGATTTCATCCACCGATTGACCGCTACTTTGCAAACGGCTGATTTCTAACAGGACTTCTCTCTGAATCAGATGGTCTCGAACAAAGTAATCATAACTATGCTTTGCAAGGTACGCTCTTACCAGTTCTTCATCCTTGCCGGACAAAACCAGTTCCTTGAAAACCTGCGCCTGTTCTGCTACGAAATAACCTGAAAACAGAGTCTGCTCCACAAACCGTCTGCAAAAGTTCTGCATAGGCAGGGTATATTCTTTAGAAGCCTTCCAGATTTTTTTCAAATCTCTCAAAAGACCCTGATAATGCTCTGACAGATACGCAATCAGATTGCCGCTGTATACGCCCTTGTCCAATAAAGTAAAAGCATACAGTACCAGCTCATACTGATACTCATTACGGCACTTTTCTATCCTATCTTCCAACAGGGCAAGGAGTATTTTGTCCTCCACCTTACAGTTGCCGTACCGTAGCATCCAATCATATGCCAAATCCATGCTACCGCATAGTACCATGTATCGGACAGCTTCCCCGCGTTGGTCGGCAGACATAAAGCTTCCTGCCAGTGTATTCAGATAATCCGACAAGCCCTTTCTGTCATCCCTCTGATAATAGTGTTGCATAATACGAATGGCAACATCACCTCTCACTCCGTCCGCCAAATAAGCATAACGGGCCAGACGTCTCCAACGCTCCACTTCCATATCATGATTTGCGATTCCCTTCTGAGGTCTTTCATACATGTAGATATCCAACGCCGGATTGTCCTTCACCACTGTCAGAATATCATCCAACAACTCAGCGGGCAGCACCAGTTCCTCTGCTTTATAAGCTATATTGCAGGCAAAACGGATGCCCTGATAATTCTCAAACAAAATCAGATTGGCTTTGCCGTACAAAGGTACCCAGGCTTTCCTGCCGGACACCGGATACTTTTGCTCCTGTAAATGGTTGGGCTGACATACCACCACATACTTCATGTCATCCTGCTCCAGAGTGATTTCATGTGTAAAATACAGGAAGGAGAGGTTCTTGATGTCGGCTTCATCCAATTTATTGCCGGACAGGAAATGCCTATATAAATATGCCAGATGCTTATTTATACGTCTTTTTCCTACCTGCTCTCTCACAAAAAGCTCCATGCGGGGACGATAATTCTGATAAATCTCTGCCAGCATCCTTTCCCGCTTGGTCACGTAATAGAATAAATATGCATTATGTAAATAGTCCAAATTGGTCTGGTACATAAAATACAAGAGTACCTGCTTGGGGATATCCTCATCCTTCTCCAAATCCATGGACATCATATAATACTCGTACAAATTGGTGATGCGAAGCTCTGCTGCCACACCCTTAGCCAGCCATTCATGTGCTTCTCCATCCAGTCTGTTTCCCTTAATCAGCTGAGTACAGATTTCCTTCAAAATCCGTTCATCCGCCTTTTTGGTATAAGCCTGTGTCAGGAATCCAAACAATAAGGGGTGGAATTCCTTTACTCTCTCAGCCAGATATACTACCTGCTCCAGTACCTCGATGCCTGCATTCCCCTGCTTTTTGCCAAAATACAACACCTGCATCTCGAAAGCATCCAATCGTCTAAGCAATGTGGGATTCTCATTCACCAAAAGCCATGCTTCCAGATAAATCAGAGGACTTCTGCATCCGTTTTCAAACTGTTCCTGAAGGAAGTTCCATCGAGCCATAGGCTCCCTATCATACTCTTCGGACATAAACAGAAGCAACCATGCCACCCGCCAGTCTCTTCCGGACTCTCTGTAAATTCTTTCCACCTGCCACTTCATATCAAAGTCATGGTCATCCTTGCGGTACAAAGTATTCAGGTAGAAATAATAGGCTTCCAATGTAGGGGACTGGGATTTGTTTAACAGCTCACCCACATGCTCCAGAATCCATCCCGCTTCATTCATCTGCTCCTTGGTTATCAGAAGATGTGCCTGAAACAATCTGGTAGCCGCATCCTTTTCATTGGCGCTTACCATACGGTCAATGATAGGGGTTATCGCCCTCAACCAATCCGCTTTCTTGGTTTTCTCCAATCGGAAGTTTACAAATGTGCTTACCAGCTCCGGCATATTCTTTTTGTATTCCAGCCGCTCTGCTCTCGCTTCTTTGTCATAGCTTTTCTTTGCAATGGTAATAGGCACCTCAACAGTCATATGGGCACATTTTAACACAAGCTTGCCCATATTTTTGCCGGCGTGAAGCACGGAAGGGTCTATAAACAGAGGAAGGGTATAACGGTTCCCCAGGAAATCATCCTCTGTAATCACGTCCTTTTCCGTAAATAAGAAGTCTCCCTCACAATAAACTTCTAACCGGGTATATCCCCAGCCATTACGGAAAATATTAACAGGTTGCTCCGTCACTCCTGACAGATTCTCCAAATAAATCTTCTTCTCAGAAACCAGATACTCTATCCTCTGCTTCTTATTGGTAGCCACCAGAAATTCATCCACATGCTGTCCGTTGCCCGGCAGCCCTGAAAGACCCTGATATGCCAAATAGAGCTGGTTACCACTTTCCTTTATCACATTGGCAAAATCCGATGTATAGAATACCCGAACCGCCTCCTGCCAGTCGCTCTTTGCCAGTCCTGCAAACTGCAACAGGTTTCTCACCTTGCCGTCTTCTGTGCCGGGTGCTCCGTGCATCACACTTACCACATAGGGCAGATAATATTCTCCTTTGTTGCTGACAATCCGGAACTCTCCCTTGGTTACTTCCCCCTCATTCATCCATTCTCCGTGAAAACGGAAAGCTATCTCCTCCGTATTGCCATGAAGCTCCGTTGACAAACACTCCATTCTGGGATCAGTGGTGGTAATATACCCTAACGTATACTTCCCTTCGGAAGCATACACGGTAAAGCTGCCTTCATAGGTTTCTCCCTTCTGCAGCTCTATCTCCAACTTTGCACATGAAAAGTCCAAAGCACCTTTTTCATAATCATATGTACCATCTAATATCTGTTCTACTGCTTCCCGCATACATACTCTCCTGACTTCGACTTTTCCTTGTCATTTTCGTTACTCAGAGGCCCTTTAAGCACCAAAAGCCTAAAATTCCCCACTATTTATAAGTATACCATGGAAGCCTTTACATGGCAAATAAATATTCCGTATTTCCCAACAAAAAATTGTCGCCGGTTGACTACCATATACAACAAAAGCGCACCCCTTACGGAATGCGCTTTTCATTATTCATTTACGTATTTTTTTACGGTAGAAGCCACAGCTCCCAAACCACAACTGAGTTCTGCAAAATACTGCTTCACTAAATCCGCCAGCCCCACTTCAAACAGATCCACGCCAAAGATGGTAGCATTCTTAAGCAACCCATCCAACTTGCTTAAATCCTTAGGCTCCTCGCTCAGCTCATATCCTGCCACATAAGGCATTACGGTATCCAGCAGAGGGTCTGAACTGGGTTCAAATGCATTACCGTTGTCATCCACTGCCATCAGATAACGCAACCATCCGGCATATACCAGGGGAATCAGCTTTAAGGACTTCACATCCAGCGTCTCGCTTGCCGCATAGGCCTTAATGGTTTCACCGAAACGAATGGCCAGCTTCTGAGAAGTATCGGTGGCAATACGCTGAGGCGCATCCGGCATAAAAGGATTGGGAATACGGCTGTTCACAACTTCATCGATAAACTTCTTAGGATCGATGATGCCCGGATTTACCACTACCGGAAGTCCTTCTTTATAACCAACGATTTCTACAAATTTCTTCAAATCCGGATTCTTCATCTCTGCAGATATTAAGGTATATCCAAGGAGACAACCATATACTGCCAAAGTGGTGTGCAGAGGATTCAGGCAGGTACAAACCTTCATCTTCTCCACCTTATCCACGGTCTCTCTGTCTGTAAAAATGATACCTCCCTTATCCCAGGCACTTTTACCGTTGGGGAACCAGTCTTCAATGACCAGATACTCGCATTCTTCTGCATTTACAAAAGGTGCCACATAGGTATTTTTAGAGGTAATCACCGCATCCAGTCCGTCAATACCGTCTGCATTTAACATCTCTTCCACAGTCTTGTCCGGGCGAGGAGTAATCTTATCAATCATACTCCAAGGGAAGGAAACCGCTGATTTATCACGCACATATTCAGCAAATCCCTTATCTGCCACACCGTTTTCTGCCCATTTATCTGCAAAAGCATACACTGCTGCTGCCAGCTTGTCACCATTGTGTGAACAGTTATCCATACTCACCATGGCGATGGGCAACTTACCATTTTCATATCTGGTATAAAGCAGGGAAACCACCTTTCCCAAATAACTGACAGGCTTCTTAGGTCCTTTTGCCAAATCTTCTTTTACGGAAGGAAGCAAATCTCCCTTTCCGTCCACCAGGGAATATCCCTTCTCGGTAATGGTAAAGCTTACCATCTGCAGGGAAGGATTTGCAAAAATCTCCTTCAAACGTCCATACTGGGCTTCATTCTCACTATCCAATACCAGTGACTCCATAATACTTCCCACAATGGTCTTTTCCACGGTATTATCCGCCTTCAGGGTAGCCAGAATCCCCAGATTGTCATGGGGCCAGTACATTTTTTCCACGATTTCATAATCGTATCCTTCTGCTGCGATAAGACCGGTATCCAAAATCCCCCGATTCAGCAAATTCTGCACCACATTGGCCTGGAATGCACGGAATATATTACCTGCACCGAAATGTACCCAAGTAGGGCGGTTTTTCGTATTTTCCAGGACCTTGTCATAATCAAATTCCGGCAGGCTGTATCCTGCATCCAAAAAGCTCTGACGATGTTCTTTTAAACTCTGTAAGGTTAATTCCATGATTACTTTCTCTCCTGACTCTTCTGAATTGCTTCCCACAAACCGTTCAGATACGTGGCGCCAAGTGCTCTGTCATATAAGCCGTAACCGGGCATTGCCACTTCATCCCAAATCATACGGCCATGGTCCGGACGGATGGGGCCGGTAAATCCGATATCATAAAGTGCCTTCATAATCTCATACATATCAAAGGTACCGTCACTGGAAAGATGTGCCGCCTCTTCAAAATCCGTAGGTGAGTTAAACTTCAGATTACGCACATGGGCAAAATGCACCCTGCCCTTTAAAGAACGAATCATATCCGGTAAATCATTGTTCAGATTGGTACCGTAAGAACCGGAGCAGAAGGTCACACCATTGTGTGGGTTATCCACCATCTTCATCATACGAAGGATATTTTCCTTGTTGATGATGATACGGGGCAGACCGAATACGCTCCAAGCCGGGTCATCGGGATGGATAGCCATATTGATATCATACTTGTCACAAACAGGCATGATTCTCTCCAAGAAATACTTTAAATTCTCAAAGAGTTTCTCATCGGTCACATCCTTATACATTTCAAAAAGCTCTTTTACTCTTGCCATTCGCTCCGGCTCCCAACCGGGCATTACCGTACCGTTCATATCGCCGGCAATGGACTCAAACATTTTCTCCGGGTCGATAGCATCGATTGCCGCCTGGTTGTACGCCAGTACGGTAGAACCGTCAGGACGTACGCGGGCCAGTTCACTTCTGGTCCAGTCAAATACAGGCATAAAATTGTAACAAACCATATGAATATCCGCCTGTCCCAGTCTTTCCAAAGTGGTGATATAATTCTCAATATACTGTTCTCTGTCAGGAGTACCTACTTTGATGGCATCGTGAATATTTACACTTTCGATACCTACCAGCTTCAGTCCTGCATCTTCTACTTCCTTCTTCAGTGCAAGAATATCCTCCATCTCCCATGCTTCTCCCGGAGAGGTAGCATAAAGAGTGGAAATCACACCGGTCACTCCCGGAATCTGTCTAATCTGTTTCAAGGTTACGGTATCAAATTTGCTGCCGTACCATCTTAATGTCATCTGCATAATCAGTTCCTCCTGTTTGATGATTACTGTCGCCAATCATAAAATACCAATGTCATATAGCCATTCTGAATTAACGGATATAGTATATCACATTTATTTTGCTTAAAAATACCAAATATTGCTTGAAACCGTGCAAAAATTGCTATATAACTATAAATAAAGAATCATATATCCATGATTGTTCCCACTTTTCCGGTGGTTCAAACAACATTATACAACATATTTTTTCAAAATGAAATATGAAAGAATTGGATGAAAGAGAAAGAAGGGCCTATTCTTATGAAAAATTCAAAAATAAAAACACTGGATGCCTCTGACGAGCGCCAGTATATGATACATGAGAATTACGAAGTTTATGTAAAGCATGGTGCTCCTATCGGTGCTGCAACCTTTCATTATCACAACTTTTATGAAATCATCTATGTTGCAGAAGGAGAATACTCTTCTCTATTGGAAAATCAGATGTATCACCTGAAAAAGGGGGATTTCCTATTAATTGACGCCAATGTTATGCATAAATACCACCATATCGAAAAAAAGCACGACTCTTCTCTTCGTATTATTCTATGGATTACAAAAGCCACACTGGAACAGCTTTCCAACGGTAATATGGATCTGACCGCCTGCTTTCATAAGCATGGTTACTGTGCCTATCACTTCCCGGTTCAGTATGAAGATATGTTCCACACTTATCTCATGAAGCTGGTTATGTCTGAGCTGATAGAAGGACAGGTGGCAGGCTCAAAGGAAGTTATGGACAGAGGATATCTGACCCTCTTTTTCGCCTATCTGAACCTTCTGTGCAGCACACCGGAATACCTCTTCAAGGAGGAAGAAACCACCTCACACCCTTTGGTGGCCACCGTTTCTTCTTATATTGACAGTCATATCCAGCACAATATTTCCGTAGATGAGCTGGCACAACAGGTACATATGAGCAAATATCACTTTCTGCGTAAATTCAAGGATTTGACAGGAGTCACGGTACATAACTTTATTACAAACAAGCGACTTATTTCTGCCATAGCGGGACTAAGGGAAGGCAAAAGCATTTCTCAGGTGTATCAGGATTCCGGATTTTCGGATTACTCTTCCTTTTTAAGAAACTTCAAAAAGACTTTCGGAGTATCCCCCGGCAAATACCACGAGCTATATTAATAGATTTGTCAGGAGTCACTATTTCCCCATAGGGCAGTTGACTCCTGACTTTTTACATTCCCCTTACATGGGTTCTGCAATCCTGCTGACACCCACATAAATATCCGACACTTCATACCATGTAGCATAATCCGTCACACCGGTCTGGGGCAGATTGAATACCTTTTGGAATACCTTTACTGCCTCCGCCGTAGCGGGTCCGTAAATACCATCTGCCGTCAGTGTGGGAATGGCCGGATAGTTACGGGCGATTCGGTTCAGCTGGTTCTGCAACTGGCGTACCTTTTCACCGGAAGAACCGATGGTCAGACTATATCCGGGATAAGAGGACGGCACACCGGAAATCACTTCTGCTGTATTGATAAACATATCATTTCCGTAATAATATCTCAGAATCTCTATGGCCGAATATCCCTGTTCCGCCAAATTCTTGGATCCCCATTGGCTTAATCCCCTGCACTGCACCCTGTTTCCGTCACAATAGGCTGTGAGAATGGGCTGACGCACTCCCGGTCTGGAGAGATAATTTGCAAATACATTGTCTACCAGATTATCTATGTTTTCGAAAATATTCCTGCCGTAAACAAACTTTTGGTCGTAGGCCGTAGAGGAAGTAATGGTAAAGTCTCGTCCCTGACCCCTGTACCATTCTGTGTACACTCTGTTCAATGTAAAGGACATAATCGCCAGGATATTCGCATAAAGTGCAGCCTCCGGCCAAGTGGCATAGATTTCACAGGAAGCCACATTCTTAATATAATCCTTATAGCGTACCCAATAATTGGGCGCCGTATTGTCAGAAGGCAGGCCGTCATGTACGATTACATACTCAGGTATCACCACCCTGCTCAAAACAATCTCGCCGGATTCTGCCATGGGTTTGATTTCCTCCTCCGGAAGCTTGGGAGGATACTCACCAAACAGGGTATGTGCCGGTATAACCACGATTTGCTCCTCTTCCGTCCGTTCCAAGGGCACCATCTTAATCTGTTGAATAGCCACTCTGTCCGGGAGAATTTCCGTACCGCTGACCAGCGTGGGCTCATACCCGGAAGCCACTACTGTAATATTGTAATCCGTATAGGGTTGGATTTCGGATGGTGCCTGGGAATAATCAAAATCCGGGGCTGTCAGCTGTATTTCTTCTGTTTCACCCGAGATATCCGTAACTCCTTCAAAAATAGCTTGGGACGGTTCTTCCGTATATGCTATGGTGACCTGTGCTCCGGGGATGGGGCGTAATTCTCCACCAGCCACAACACTAATCCGGAGCGTACCAAAATACTGTCTGTTATTGATGTCCATAATTTTTCCTCGTAAGGGACTTTATGGATATTATATGCCACATCTCTTCTCTATGTACCACAAATCCCTCATCCAAGTCCCTTACTAACATATCTATTTTCCGGTTTACTCCTCTTTCACCTTAACATCTTTTTCCTCAGTCGCCATACTCTCAACTGTCTCTTTTTTCTTCTTGCTTCCACCATTCTTTCTCTTCTTAAGGATTAGCACTACTGCCAGAATACCTGCAAGTAATACTATGGCACCACCTATGACAACAGGGAATACCGGAAATTTTGTGTCTTCTTCCGTTGGTGTTTCCATAGGCTGACCTTCTCCCACACCGGAAGGCGTTTCTGTAGGAACGGTGTCGCCTCCCGAAGACTGACTGCTACCACTACGTACCTGCTGTACCTTTACCTGTACCTGCTTCTTCACGGTGGTTCCCGCTACTTCAATCTCCAGCGTACATTCCGTAGGCAGAGCACCCCTTAAGTTAATCAGGCGCACGCCCTTATCATCTGCCTCGCTGACGCTGACGATTTCCACGCCGTATATATCAGAAGACTTCACCCGAATCACTGCGTCTGCTGCCGCCTCTGCGGGCAGAATCTGCAATGCATACTGCATCCGGTCTTCGTAGTTTACGGTTACACTTTCGTCGCCCTGAAGCCCGGTCACTTCGTATTCCATCACCAGCTTCTGTGCGCTGTAATCTGCTTCCATGGTGTTACCCACATAGTTCATGACACCTGCTGCCACAGTCAAATCTCCTGCGGTTCCGGTGTAGCTTACTCTGAAAAGCTTCGCCAGCATGATATTCTCATCTGCTGCACTGGGAAGCGCGTCCATAGCCACCACTTCACCAATCTGTGCCGAAGTTCCCAAACCAAAGGCATCTGCGCTCACACCGTCCACCTGCATGTACTGGGTGAATTCCACAACCACGGAATCCCTGTACAGATGTACCTCCTTCACAGCCGGCTTCTCCAGGCTGATCAGGCCCAGATTCACGTCGGTCTGAATGGGCGGTACGGGTAGCCATTCGCTTTCTACGCTTTCATAGCCTTCCTTTTCTACCACTACCTTCCACTGGCCGATGGGTACGTCCCAGGCATAGGTACCGTCACTGCCGGTTACCTGGGGATTGGTCTGACCGTACTCAGCCGCGTTCCATTCCACAGCCTCTCCGGTTTCCTCATCCAAGTAGTAGACCGTGGCCGTGGCCCCTTCTATCCGGTTATCCCAGACCGCCTCGTAAATATATCCGGACGGGTCAATAATCCATCTAATATTAAAAGCTAACAATTGATTCAAACAATCATTCAGAGTATTGTTCACGTAAGTATTCATCAGTGCCATAATACCTGCCACTGC
>JAFWYN010000025.1 GCA_017522685.1 Lachnospiraceae bacterium | reverse complement strand
TGTGGATAACCGGTGTGCAACAATAAATGCGGTTTTATCCTTGATAATCACATCCAGTGCCTGCTTAATCAGATTTTCGGTTTCCGTATCAATGGAACTGGTTGCTTCGTCCAGAATAATGACCGAGGGATTCTTTAAAATAATTCTTGCAAAGCTAATCAACTGCTTTTCTCCGGCCGAGAGACCTTCGCCACGTTCATCCAGCACATGTTCATAGCCATCCTTCAACTTATCAATGCACCGATCCGCGTATATGGCTTTTGCTGCAGCGATACATTCCTCGTCGGTAGCATCCGGACGTCCATAACGAATATTCTCCATAACCGTTCCTTTGAAAATAAACGGGTCCTGCATCAGTACGCCGACTTCTTTTCTCAGCGAATCCAGAGTTACCTCCCGCACATCTTTGCCGTCAATGGTAACCGAACCCTGCTGCACATCATAAAACCGTGTCAGCATATTGATTACCGTTGTCTTACCGGCACCGGTCGGACCTACCAGCGCAATTGTTTCGCCCTTCTTTACATGCAGGTCAAAATTCTCCAGAATGTTTACGCCCTCTTCATAAGCAAAGGTAATATGATTAAAATCAATGTTTCCTACCACATTCTTTATCTCTTCACTGCCATCCATATCCTTAATCGTTACCGGATAGTCAATGGTATCAAACACCTGCTCCAGATTCGAACTCACCTGTGCCAGATCCTGAATCATTGCGGCAATCTGTGTCAAGGGTCCGCTGAACTGGGACATGTAGGCAGTAAACGTGGTCATCAGACCCACGTTAATTATGGAATTACCGTTTAGTAACATCCCCAGTGCCACCGCATACAGGCAAAGCGTACCGGCATTCCAAAAGAATTCTACAATCGGCGTGTTCAATTCGTTGCGGCAGAAAATCTTCTTCCACTGCTTCAGACAGGCACCATGCACTTCCTGGTAAATATCCAGATTCAGTTCTGCACGGTTATAATTCTTTACAATCTTTTCACCCATGATGGTTTCCACAAGGAATGCCGTCCGGTTCGAGTTCTTGGCACGATGCACTGCAAACATTTTCCGAATGGTATAACGCAGGCCAAATACCGCTGCCATCATCGGGATTACCGTTAAGAATACAATCAGGGTGAGTTTCGGACTCAGCACCAGCATCAGGACGGTAACGACCAGAATCTTGATGATATAAATTACAAACATCATTACAAAGTTCGTAAAGAAATTCGCCAGTCCGTTTACATATTCCGTAACACGCACAACAATCTTTCCGTTCGGACGGTTATCAAAATACTCAAAGGGCAGCTCCTGCAGCTTATAAAAGATATCCTGACGGATTTGTGCAATCAGGGAATGTCCTGTTTTGCCCATCAGCCTGGAATGTACAAACGTAATGCTGATTTCCACCACAGCAAGCAAAGCCATACTAAGCACCATATACACCAGTGCAGCATAATCCTCATTAGGAATGACTACGTCCGTAATCCGCTTCAGAATCAACGACGGAATTAAAGCCACCAGGGAAGATATAAACATTAATACACCTACAAGAAGAAACACTTTCTTATAGGGAAGTACATAACGAAGCGTTCTTCCAAACTGTTTCGCATCAATTTTTCGTTGAATGACTTCATCCTGAAAATATGTATTTCGCTTTGCCATTTACATCACCCCGCTTTCTGCTGCCAGTGCATCAAAATCTACTACCTGTTGACGCTGTGCCTGCTGAATATTGTAAACCTGTGCAAAATCTCCCTGCAATGCCATCAGCTCTGTAAAGGTACCGCGCTCCGTAATTACACCATCTTTCATGTAGATAATCTCATCGCAATCCACTACGGAAGACATGCGGTGTGCCGTAATAATTACTGTTTTGTCCCCGTATTCACGGTTAATGGTCTCCAAAAGCTTCTTCTCTGTATTCACATCCAATGCACTGGTAGAATCATCAAACACCAGTACCGGAGCATTCTTCAAAAGCGCTCTTGCAATCGACACACGCTGCTTCTGTCCGCCGGAGATACCAAGTCCTCTCTCACCTATGATTGTCTTATATCCGTCGCTCAGCTCCGTAATGAACTTATGCGCCTGGGCATCTATCGCTGCCATTGTCACATATTCATCCTCAATTTCAGGATTACTGTAAGCAATATTTGACTCTACCGTATTGGAGAACAGGAACACATCCTGGAACACATAGGAATAGAGACTCCTTAGTGCTTTTAACCGGTATTCTTTCACATCTGTTCCGTTTATCGTAATGCTTCCGTCATTGACATCATGGATACGTACCAGACTCTTCAACAACACACTCTTACCGCTTCCGGTGCCACCTACGATGCCGAGCTTCTTACCATATGGAATATCAATGGTGATATGCTCCAATACCGGCTTCTCATCAATGATTACAGAAGCGTCCTTGATGGAGATGTCCGGCATTAACGAAACTTCTTCTAATGTACCCTCATCCGGAATTCTGGAACTGAAGTCCATGAAACTCTTCATCTTCTGACCTGCCACAAGCTGTTGCTGCATCTGGAACAGCGTATTATTGATCTGCGTAATGTGATCCATTATTTTCATAACATACGCGGAACAGGTCGCAATGTAGCCAACCAGCATATATCCTTTGATAACCAGTACTGCACCAATGGCAATCGTACCGATATACGCAATCTGCCGGATGGAATGGAAGACTACTTCAAACTTGGAAGACAACCAAATCTGGCTTATGTGGCTGTCTTTTACCTTCCGGTTGCTCTCGTCAAATTTCTCCCTTTCCAAAGACTCATTCGTAAAGGAACGCACCAGACGTACCGCTTCAATATTCTCCTGCACTGTTAAGTTCATCCGGCTGTCACATTCACGAATTTTCCGGAAATTCGCTTTTGCTTTCTTACGGAAGCGCATCAAGGCTGCCGCCAGAAACGGCATTAAGGTCAGCGGAATCAGGATAAACCACAGGTTGATAGTAGACAACAGATATGTGGTTAAACCAAGAACAAAGATACTATCAATGATATTGGGAATCATTCGACAGAACATTTGCTTAAACATAATGGTATCGTGATTCAAAATCTGCAGCAATTCACCGGAATTGTACTCTGAAATCGTCATGCTATCAAGTCCCATCAGTTTTTGAAAGGTCGCAACACGCAAATCCGTCTCCAGATTCAGACCCAAAAACTGATTTATCAAGTTTTTACTGTAAATCAAAACAATTCGCACGAGAATAAATGCACCATAGACCAGCGCTACATGAAAGAACAGCTCATAGGTCTGTACTCCGCCGAAGCTCCCGTCTAGCAGGAAGGAAAACATCCCGCCGTCCCCCTTCTTAAACGGTACTCCCTTGATGATATAGTTCAACAGAATGCCGGACAGCATCGGTATCATTAAATCCGCAATAATCGCAGCAAAACCGATGAGCTGTGCGAAAATCGCCATTGGCAGATTCTTCTTCCAATACTTAAAACCAAACTTTAACGTCTCCATAATCTCCTCCTTCGTGGCAGGCATCGCTTCCGTGTACGCCCACGAAACTGATCAAAAAATATATTTATAAACTCTCTCCATCTGTAAATGTATAGTTTGTTACATAGTCACATACCGTATCATCTTTGTTGATTAGTTGTAACAAAGCTGAAAATGCCTTTTTCCCCAAATCCTTGATTTCGCAATCCACCGAACACAGCCGTGGTGAAATGGAATCCAGAATCGGAATATTATCAAAGCCCATTACCCCAACTTCCTCCGGCACCGAAACACCGTGGCTTCTGAGCATATTTAAGACCCGAATTGCAAGATTATCAAAACTGCAAAGAATTGCCGGCTTCCCGGAGCCTTCCTGTAAAAACTTCTGTATCATCTCCCATTCACACTTCGGGAAAATCACAGGCTCTCCCAGGTTCTCCTCCCGCATGCCGTCCTCATATCCCAGACGCCGTTGATTCATGGAATAACGGTTATTCTGTGCTGCCCGCTCTGTACCGTAGCCCAAGTCCAGATAAGCAATTCTTCCATACCCTTTTTCAACAATTCTCTGAACAGCATTTTTCATAATCAGGCGTCCATCCACATCCACATGAATGAATTTGTCTGACAAGCGGTTATACACCGTTACAATCGGAATATTCAAACGAAGCAGTTCTTGTTCATAATCTTCCCCGTGGTCCAATGGCATAATAATGATGCCTTCTACCTGACGACCTGCAAGATACTGGATACCTTCCATTTCTTTCTCCCTGCTCCCGTGGGCTAAAATCAAATTCAGATAATAACCGTTTTCATATGCCTCCCGCTCGATAGCCTCTACAAAAGAACTGAAAAACGGATTCGACAGACCGGCACAGACAACTCCAATTGCTCCGGAACGTCCTCTGGCGAGACTCCTTGCCAGATGATTCGGACGGTACCCCATTTCCTTGGCTGTCTGAAGAATTTTCTCTTTTGTTTCTTTTTTGATACCTTCCCTGCCGTTTAATGCACGGTCCACCGTCCCCTCAGAAACGCCGCACGCCAGGGCAATCTCCTTTATTGTTGCAGAAATGATACTCACCTCGTTTCTTTCGTGTGCGCACACGAAATATCTTAAATAGATATAACACTCTTTCTTCGGAAAGTCAACTATTTATTTAAGCTTTCCGCTGACAGGTATCTTTCTCACTGTATACTTCCTTCTCTGTTTTGTTGATAACATTCTACTTGTATTTTGAAGAAAGCTACGCCTTCGGCTAAAAGGAATATTACCTCGTACCTTACACAAAAAACGAAAAGGGTGAATCCGAAGATGGCAGAGATTTTCCCAAAAAAGAAAGCCCGGAACACTTTATTTCTAAAGTATTCTAGACTCTCACCCCAATGCGGAAGATGGGGTGAGACGGAAACAGAAAAAGGTCCGGTGGACCTTTTTCCCGTCGAACCGACCGACGAAGCCACTTACGTGGCGAGGAGACCTTGGACCCTGGGTCCAAGGAACTCCTCGGCGTAGAACGAAAAAGAGTAGGTCAATCGACCTACTCTTTTTCGTTCTACTGCGGAAGATGGGACTTGAACCCACACGGTGTAACCACCACAAGATCCTTAGTCTTGCTCGTCTGCCAGTTCCGACACTTCCGCTTACTGATAAACTGCTGTTTACCAAGCAAATATGATAATAGCACCTTGACTACTATTTGTCAATGGTTTTTTTGCAAAAATTGTGTTTGTTATTCGCACAATTCCACATTTTCCACATTTACACTAAAATGATTGGTAACTCCTTTAAACAATGGTATAATATTTGCAAGCAACGACTTATATTTTCCCACATATTATTTACGGAGGTAATACTAAAACTATGCTTGATTTTACATACTATACACCTACTAAGGTTTATTTTGGCAAAGATACCCACAAGGACGTGGGGGCTATTATCCATAACTATGGTTTTCGCACAATTATGCTCCAATACGGTCAGAACAGTATCAAAACCTCCGGGCTTTATGATGAGGTTATGAACTCTCTTTCCCGGTATAATATCACTGTAGTGGAAATGGGCGGTGTGGAGCCTAACCCGAAGCTTTCCTTTGTACGGGAGGCTGTGAAGCTGGCGAAGGAAAAGAAGGTGGAAATGATTCTGGCAGTAGGCGGCGGAAGTGTTATTGACTCCTGCAAATGTACTGCCGCAGGTGCGGCAAACACTTGCGATGTCTGGGAGTTTTCTTCCGGCAAGCAAAGTCCGGCCAAAAGCCTTCCCATCGGCTGTATCCTGACCCTGGCAGCTGCCGGAAGTGAAATGAGTGCCTCTGCTGTTCTAACCAATACGGAAGAAAACATGAAGCGTGGCTTTAACAGCGAGTTCAATCGCCCCCTGTTTGCCATCTGCAATCCGGTTCTTACCTATAGCGTAAGCAAATACCAGACTGCTTGCGGTGTGGTGGATATTATGATGCACACCATGGAGCGTTACTTCACGGATTGTGCCCCTACCGACCTGACCGACCGCCTTTCAGAGAGTCTGTTAAAATCGGTAATTGCTGCCGGCACCACCCTAATGACTCATCCTGACGACTATGATGCCCGTGCCACTATGATGTGGGCTTCCAGTCTGTCTCACAATGGTTTAACCGGCTGCGGACGCATAAACAAACTGGCGGTTCATCAGCTGGAGCATGCACTGAGCGGAGAATACGACTATATCGCCCATGGTGCAGGCTTGGCTGTTCTCTTTCCTGCCTGGGCAGAATATTCTTATCAGTACAATCTCTCCCGTTTTGCCGGCTTTGCCCGAAATGTCTGGGAGGTAACCGACACAGATGATGCGACTGCCGCCTTGGAAGGTATCCGTCGTATGCGAAGTTTTTTTGCTTCCATTGGCATGCCCACCGGACTCAGGGAGTTTGATATTCCCCGGGATTGTACAGAGCGTCTGGCACTCCTTACCACCTTCCATAAAACAAGGGAAATCGAAAGCTTTGTCACCTTAAACTATACACGTATCAAGGAAATCTTCGACCTTAGCTGGTAAGAAAGCGAATACCGGCAGCGACAATTTCCTATCCCATAAAAAAGCTCTGAGACTACTCTCAGAGCTTTTCGTATTTAAGATTAAGGTCTTAGACCCATACCACCTTCCAGTGTCAGGGTTTCACCGGTCATGTACTTAAAGTCAGGATTTGCTACCTGTACACATACACGGCCGATTTCCAGCTCAGAATCACCAAAATGTCCTGCAGGGGGCATCTTTACATTCGCCTTGAATGCATCGGGATAAGCCTTCTCAAACTGTTCCAGCTGTGCAGTCCATGCCAAAGGACATACTACAAATACGCCGATACCATCCTTTGCCCATTCGGTAGCTGCTACTCTGGACAAGCCACGGATGCCTTCCTTGGCTGCTGCATATGCACACTGACCGAAATTACCAAATAAACCTGCACCGGAAGCAAAGTTTACTACGGTTCCTTTAGACTCTACCAAATAAGGATAGCAAGCCTTCATATAATAGAAAGCTGCATATAATCCGGAATATACTGCCAAATCAAACTGCTCTGTTGTGTGATCATGTAATGTCACACCGGATGCAGATGCCTGCGCATTGTTAATCAATACATCGATTCTGCCAAAAGTATCGATAGTCTGCTTTACTACATTGTTTACAACTGCTTCATTATCCGCTCCTGCATTTACATCAGCCTGTACCACCAATACTTTGATGCCATACAAACGCTCCAGCTCTTCTTTTGCATCCTCCAGCTTCTTTACATTACGTCCGGTAATAACTAAGTTTGCACCTTCCTTGGCATAAGCAGTGGCAATACCATAACCAATAGAACCACATCTGCCGTCACTAAGTACCGCACGTCCTGCGCCGGTGATAATCGCCGTTTTACCTGTCAAAAAACCCATAACCAACCTCCAATATTCATTTTATAATATAATGATTTAAGTATACTCCAAAATCTTTAGAAATACAAATAATTTCTGATAAATTTGC
This sequence comes from Lachnospiraceae bacterium, assembly GCA_017522685.1. The sequence goes on along the minus strand of JAFWYN010000025.1, from coordinate 117,395 downwards.
ATTGAAAAATCGACCTATTGGTGATATGATACCTTCGTTGCCTATTTAAATAATTTAGAAGGATTTCTATTGACATATGATGAAAAATACAAATCAACCAAAAGAAAACTCAATCGTCTTTCGGCAGGGTCTAAAAGACGGTATTCCCATAGGACTTGGCTATTTAGCGGTTTCCTTTTCACTGGGTATCGCTGCCAAAAGTGCCGGTCTTACACCTATCCAAGGCTTTGTAGTAAGCCTCTTATGCATGGCATCCGCCGGCGAATATGTGGGATTTTTGTCCATTGCAGCCGGTGCGGCTTACATAGAAATCGCCATTGCCACCCTGATCGCCAATGCCCGTTATTTATTGATGAGTACTGCCATGAGTCAGCGTATGAATTCAAAGCTTTCCATAAAGCATCGAATCCTGATGGCCTTTGGTATTACTGACGAACTGTTCGGCATTGCCATTGCACGCCCGGGACACCTGAATCCCTATTACAGCTATGGTGCATTTATCACTTCTGCTTTTCCCTGGGCTCTGGGTACTTCCCTGGGGATTATAGCAGGTAATATGTTGCCCATACGCCTGGTAAGTGCATTTAGTGTAGCCTTATACGGTATGTTTCTGGCAGTGATTATCCCTCCGGCTAAGAAGGACAAAATCATTGCCGGGCTGATTATTATTTGCTTTGCCACCAGCTATGCAGCCACTCTCCTTCCCATACTGAAGGATATGACCGATGGTACCCGAACCATCATCCTAACCGTAGTGATTGCCTCTCTGGCTGCCATTCTCTTTCCCAGAGAAACGGCCGGTGCAGAAACACAGGAGGAAAACACATGACAGAGAATGTTTATGTATATATTACCATTATGGCAGCCGTTACCTATGCCATCCGTGTGCTGCCCCTGACCCTAATCAGAAAGCCCATTAAAAACCGGTTCATTCAGTCATTTTTATACTATGTTCCCTATGTGACACTGGCAGTTATGACCTTTCCTGCCATTCTATATGCTACCCAAATCCCTATTTCCGGTGCCTTGGCACTAATATTAGGCGTATTGGTGGCGTGGTTTGGATTTGATCTGTTCAAGGTTGCCATCATCTGTTGTGCAACCGTACTGATTGCGGAGTTGTTTTTGTAGTATCATTTGACCATCATTTCCTTATGTGGTATACTCATTACATAAAAGATACCGACAACAGCTATACGAGTTTATGCGTATTTAAATAAACGGAGGCACAAATGCATACAAACGAATCTGCTGAGAATTATTTAGAAACCATATTGATGTTAAGCAAGGTACGCCCTGTAGTGCGTTCAGTGGATATTGCAGAAGAACTGGGCTATAAGAAGTCCAGCATCAGCGTAGCCATGAAAAACTTACGTGAAAAGGAACATATTACCGTCACCAAGGAAGGCTTTATCTACCTTACGGATAGCGGCAAGGCCATCGCGGAGATGATTTTTGAGCGTCACGAATTGCTGACCAAATGGCTGATGAGTCTGGGCGTTGATGAAGCTATTGCTTCCGAGGATGCCTGCAAAATCGAACATGTACTGAGCTGCGAATCTTTCGAAGCGATTAAGGAGCACGCAAAACGATTACAATAGTAAAAATAAAAAGGGAATCCCCACCCGTATATACCCTAATGCAGGACTGTAGGAAAACGTCGGCCCTTAGCGAGGTTTTAAGACGAAGCTTGCTTCGTCACGAGCTTAGTGCCGTTACGTTTGAGTCCAAGCGAAAGCGTGTCCAAATAGGGTATATACGGGTGGGGATTCCCTTTTTATTCATAAATCATTCTATCTCTGTACGCGTCCCGAAGCATCTCCGCCTGCCAGCGTCTCCACTTCTTTTCTGGATACCAGGTTAAAATCTCCGGGGATAGTATGCTTCAAAGCAGAAGCAGCCACACCGAACTCTAATGCACTTCTGAAATCTTTGCCATCCAACATACCGCAAATCACGCCGCCGGCAAAGGAGTCTCCGCCACCCACTCTGTCTACGATGGGATGAATGGTGTATTCCTTGGAATGATAAAATTCCTTGGTATCGCGGCAATAAATACAAGCTGACCAGCCATTGTCGGAAGCCGAACGGCTTACACGTAAGGAGGATACGCAGTATTCAAAGTTAAATTTCTCCACCATCTGTTCGAAGATGGACTTGTATCCTGCCAGCTCCAGCTCACCGCTGGTTACATCGGTTTCACCTGGCTTAAATCCCAGCACCAGCTCTGCATCTTCTTCGTTACCGATACATACATCCACATACTGCATCAGATTGGTCATAACCTTCTGTGCCTTCTCTGAGCTCCATAATTTTTTACGGAAGTTCAAATCCACAGATACCTTTACACCGGCCTTCTTTGCGGCAATCAAAGCCTTCTTCGTCAATTCTGCTGCTGCATCGGATACGGCGGGGGTAATACCGGTGAAGTGAAACCAATCCGCTCCCTCGAAAATAGCCGTGAAATCAAAATCTGCTTCGGTAGCTGTCGAAATGGAAGAATGTGCTCTGTCATATACCACCTTGGAGGGTCTCATGGCTGAACCGGACTCCAGGAAATAGATACCCAGTCTTTCGCCGCATTTTGCAATATGCTTGGTACCTACATTATACTTTCTCAAAGCTGCCACGGCACACTCACCGATTTCATTATCCGGTACTGCGGTTACAAACTCTGACGTATGTCCGTAATTTGCCAAAGACACTGCCACATTTGCTTCTCCGCCGCCGTAGCACACATCAAATTCATCTGCCTGAATAAACTTCTCGTTATTAGGGGTGGATAATCTCAACATAATTTCACCCATTGTAATTACTTTTGCCATTCTTCATTCCTGCCTTTCCCAGTCTCTATTTCTGTACCAAATGCACTGCAAATCCGCCGATTTCCTCATCCAGATATATGGCCTTCAATGCACCCTTGGCATCTCTCTTTGCTGACTCTTCCTTGAATTTCACACCCAGTACGGTTTCCATATAGTTTACCGCCCTGTCTATATAATTGGTACGAATGGCGATATGACCGTTCTTACCTAAATAGGGTTGCTTCATCACTTCCATGGCACTGCCTGCAAATACAGAACTGCTTCCCACCTTTGCGGGCATACCAAAGAGAAATGCAAAGCGGTTAGCTGCCTTTACAGCCTCCTCTTCACTCTCTGCATTCACACCCACATGGGCTAGTTCAAAGCCCAGCATGGTCTGTACTGCTTCTCTGGTCAACTGCTCTATCTTGTCCCATTCACCGGCACTGATTAAATCACCGGGTACCATCCAGGAACCGCCACAGGCGATAATCTTTGGGAATGCCAGATACTCATTGATATTCTTAGCATTAATACCGCCGGTGGGCATAAATTTCATATTTACATAAGGTGCGGACATGGCCTTAATCTTGGCAAGACCGCCGGACTGCTCTGCGGGGAAAAACTTGACAACGTCCAAGCCCAGTTCAATGGCCGCCTCTATATCCGTAGGACTGGAAGTACCGGGAGTAATAGGTACATTCTTTTCCTGACAATACATAACTGTTTTCGGATTTAGTCCGGGACTTACTATAAATTTTGCTCCTGCTGCCACAGCTGCATCCACCTGTTGTGCATTGAGGACAGTACCCGCTCCCACGCACATATCCGGAAACTGCTCTGTCATAGCCTTGATGGCTCCTGCTGCCGCTTCCGTACGGAAGGTCACCTCTGCGCAGGGAAGTCCCCCGGCACATAAAGCTTTCGCCAAAGGCACCGCATCTTCCACCTTATTAATCACAACCACCGGCACAATACCGATTTTCTGAATCTGCTCTAAAACTGCATTCATCCACTATTCCTCCATCTGTTTGGACCAAATCTTTCACTGTTAATTCTTTCCAAAGAACACGGAAATATACACTTTTCTCAAAATGTAAGCACTTACATTATATCACAGGTTTTTATTTTTGCAACCTGTTTTTATCACTCCTGCGACAATTCTTCTTCCGGCAAAATGTCTTCTTTGGTTCTTTGCATCAAGATAAGCAATAGCAATAATACTACACCACAAATGCTGATGACGATGCCTTCTGCCCTTCCTACCGGCTTATATTCCAAAGCGATTTCATATTCACCCGGCTGTAACGGAACCATCATAAAACAGTCCCCATAATTTTCCGTTACTATTTCCTCACCATTTACATATACCGTCCACCCCTTTTCATAGGGTACGGACAAAAAGACCTTGCCTGCTTCTACCATGGTAATCTGTCCGGATATATGGGTACTGTCATACACCACATTCTCCATGTGTTGCTGCGACAAGCGATACAGTACCTCTTTCAGCACCCCGATCTGCATACGATACGCACTGACATTTACCGCAGAAGCATCTTCTTCCTCCGATGCATTTTGTATGCGCATTCTCTCGGCCTTCTCCATATATCCAACATACATTACACTATTATATTTCAAGTCCTTGCAGCTTTTGGTGCCAAAAGCACCAACCATATCTACCTTACTGTTTCCTCTTCCGTTTAATGCAAAATAGTATGCATCCTTATCGGCCACCAAAATCAAATCATCCGATTCCTTAATTGTATTCGCACGCACGAACAGATTATCCTTGATTCCCAGACGTTTTACCATATCGTTTTGTACTAAAAAGGGATTGCCTGTTTTTCCATCGGACATTTCAAAATCCATGGGTACCACAAAACCGAAAGGCAGAGTATAATTGCACTGATATAAGGTAACATCCCCGCTTTCTGCCACGGCAGTATAGAGTTTATCATAATTGTCCGAACGTTCATTTTGCTCGCTCTTTTCCTTATCTCCATACATATAGTTCACATTCAGCATCGCCGATATAAGAGGTGTTGCACCGTCAAATGCATAATATACCTTACTATGTCGCATTCCCACTTTTTCGTAAAAATCTGCCACAGAGGAATTCAGGGTGGAAGAAAATAAGGAAGCTGTCGGATAGCCTGCCAAGGTACCGTCATTCTTCGTTCTTCTCTCAAACTTTTCCATACGGAAGAAGCCATCCGTATTCTCCTTGGCATAGTCATATAATACTTCATAATCCTTTATCGGATTCAGATAATCCTCTCTGCTTACCGTACCGATACTGGTGTTGTAAGTATTGATACCGGCCTCTGTTACCACAAGGACAAACGCCACCAGACAAAGTACCTTCTGCCACTCCTTCTCCCTGTGATGATAGAAATAGGACAATACGATACCATAGACCGCCATAAACGCCAGTGTCAACACTTCCAGCCCCATGGTAATATCCTTATCCTCTGCAAACTTCTCACAAAACAGCAAAAATACCGTAGCACCCAAAAAGCAATAAACCAATTTCTGCTTATCCATCTCCCGGAAATGGATAAATGCCTCATAGCTCATTACCAATACTAAGAAAATATAAATAAAGGACTGTCTTGCAGGTAAAGAATCCGGATAGTTCAACCCATGCCAGATGAAGTCCAATATATTGGTGGAAAAGCTAAACAGCAGAACCAGCGAAAGCCCCAGCATGGCAAATCTTCTTTTTGCAGGTATTTTCTCACAGATGGCAAACAAAGGCACCAACAAAAGCACTGCTACTCCGCAATAAATATTGGGCCAATGATCCAGCTGTCTTTCTGTGGTCACACACATCTGGTGACGTGCCAATTCATCCAATACGGAAAAATAGGACCGTATCTCCTTAGGAAAATCCATTGCCCCAAAATCCGTAGCCATGATTGCACATACCTCCGGAATTAGTAAAATCGCCGCCAATGCACCTGCCAACAGGGAATATACTGTAAACTGCCAGATAGAACGGATAAAACAATCATTATTTGCTAAGAGAGTGATAAAATACAACACCAGGAAAATACAAATCATGATGGAAATATAGTAATTGGTGAAAATAGACAAGGCCAGCATAAGGCAATAAAATACCGGCTTTCCTTCTTTTACCAATCGTTCCAGTCCCCATATAATCAAAGGGAATAAAATCAGGCAATCCAGCCACATAATGTTCCAGTTATAGGCCGCCGTATATCCTGACAAGGCATAAAATACAGCAAATAACACCGTCGTAATACTTTCCGTCTGAAAATGCTTCCGCAGATAGATGCTGAAAGTCAGTCCGCACAACCCGATTTTCACCACCACCAGATAACTCATAAACTCCATCAAATAGGCTTGCGGAACTAAAAAAGCCAGCCAATGCAAAGGACTTGCCAGATAGTAAACATACAAAGCCAGGAAGTTTGAACCCATTCCCACATTCCAGGAATAAGACAGTCCCTCCCCTGCCTTTATCTTTTCCATAAACTCCGTAAAGAAGGGCATATACTGATGGTACATATCCGAAAACAAAAAGCTTCTGCCTCCAAACGGATAGATACTGCTCACCACAAACAAAACCAACATAATTCCCGCCGGAATCCCCCATGCGGCAAACAATGTCCAGTTCCATTTTATCTTTTTTAACTTAATCCCCTTCCAAGCGATTTTCATACTGTTTCCTCTCTTACTATACACTTACCTAAAATCTTTCGCCCCAAAACGCTTCTCTTCCCCGGCTTCCATGGCAATTTCTAATATCTTATCAGCATATCTTAAGTTCGTCTTTAATCCTGACTTTGCCAGAATACGACACTCTTCTAATTGTCCTGCCTCCCATGTCAAATCCATGGAAGCATCTCCTTTCAGGCAAATTCCCTTTATACTGCCGCCTTCCCATGCTTTCGGCAATGCGGGCAATAATACAATACGTTCTTCATTGCTTTGCACCAACATCTCTACCATAGCTGCAGTAGCACCAAAATTGCCATCAATCTGGAAAGGCGGATGTTTATCAAACATATTGGGATAGGTAGAATGCTCCAAAAGCTGCTGCATATGATGATATGCTGCTTCCCCGTCCCAAAGCTTGGCATAATGGTTGATGATCCATGCCCTGCTCCAGCCGGTATGTCCACCGCCATGAGCCAGACGATACTCCAAAGTCTTGCCTGCTGCCTTGGCCAGGTCCGGTGTGCCGTCCATGGTAATCTGTCCGGAGGGATGGAGGCCGTATAAATGGGAAATATGACGATGTCCCGGCTCCCACTCCTCATAATCCTCCTGCCACTCTAAAATGGTACCTCTGGTACCAATCTGTGTGGGCTTCAATCTTGAACAAATCTCTTTGGTCTTTTCCACAAACGCACCTATATCCTCTATCTGGGCATCCTCCAAAGCTGACAGTACATCCTCTGTTAATTCCCCTGCATTTTTTAGTATCTCATATGCTTTCTCACACTGGTTAAATAAATCCCTTAAAATCTGGTTGTCCATGGTAACACCGTATCCGTTTGCACCCATTTCCCCATTGGGCAATATATAGGTGTTTTCCGGAGACACGGAAGGACAAGTCACCAGATAACCATCCTTTTCTACCAGAAAATCATGGAAAAACAAAGCTGCTTCACACATAATGGGGAACTGCTTCTTCAAGAAATACATATCCTTTGTATATTCATAATGGGTCCACTGGTGAGTACAGAGCCATGCCATACCCATTACCCAATAGGAGCCCGGAATCCACATATCCTGTGTTACCGCATCTCCCTGATAATCTGTATTGTGATGTGCCACCGTACCTCTGCAGCCGTACATTTCACGGGCAGTTCTTCGGCCATTCTTTGCCAGTCTCTCTATTAACCCAAACAGGGGCATATGACATTCTGACAAATTGCAGCTTTCAGCAGGCCAATAATTCATCTGGGCATTGATATTGATGGTATATTTGCTGTCCCAGGGCGGTGTCATATCCTTATTCCAAAGACCCTGCAAGGTAGCCGGCAAACCATCCTCCCTGCTGCAGGCAATCATCAAATATCTTCCAAAATCAAAATAGGTCTCCATAAGCCCCATATCCTGCATATCAGTAGTAGCACTACGAAGTCGCTCATCCGTAGGCATGGTATCAAAGTGCTCATCCTTTTTCAAGGAAAAACTTACCCGGTCAAACAATGACTTATAATCTGCCGCATGCTCTTCTAAAAGCTTTTTAAACTCCTTCTGCTTACAACGAAGGATTCTCTCGTTTATCTTTTTGGACAGGAAATCCTGTAATGCCTGCTGCATCTGAAGCTCTGCCAATTCATAGGAGGAACGGCCTTCCATAGAACATAAATAGGGTAACTTAGGATTTTTCTCTAAATATTCTGCAATTGCGATTTCCTTTTCCTCTTTGGTATAATGGTACGCAGTATCTGCCGTAAAGGTAAGAATCACCTCATCTGCATCTTTCACCAGCAAATGCTCTCCAATGGTTTTCACACTGCCTCCGTCATTCCAGGCATGTAATTTCATAGCGAATTCATGGCTTCCCCTTCCGGTATTACCGTACAGATACAACACATGCCCCTCTTCTGCCACGATTCCGTCAAAATACTTTTCTCTGCCCATGGTAGCACACAGACTGATGCTTCCTTTTCGGTCCGCAGAAATACGCATAATCATAGCATCTGCCGGTTTGGATACAAAGATTTCTCTTGTATAGTTTACATCACCTGCTGTATATGTAATCCGGCAAAGGGCTTGTTCCAGGTCCAATGTCCGGCGATACTCTTTAATTTCTCCCTGTGCATCAAAACGGATACTAATATCTCCCAAGGTCTGGTAAGGATGTACCCCGTTGGGACAACCGGACATAGCCATCAACATCAGTTCCTCAGCCTTCTTAATCTCACCGCCCCAAATCAACTCTCTGATTTGGGGTAAATACTTCTTTAAGTCCGGATTGTTACGATTCACCGGGCCTCCGTACCAGATGCTCTCTTCATTCACCTGTATTCTCTCGTTTACAGGATTGCCAAAAACCATGGCGCCTAATCGTCCGTTTCCTAAGGGCATGGCCTCTTCCCATATTTTAGCCGGTTCCTTATACCACAATCGACTCATATCTTCCTCCCAAATCTATCTTACGTCTTTAGACATATTTTCTCTTATAAAACATATCATATTTTCCCATCTTTCACAATCTTTGCTGTCAAAATTTTCTTCCTGTCTGCATATAATAATCAGGATTTATACAAATCACATTTTATGTTACTCATCGGGCAACGGAAGGACGTTTTTATGAAAATCGGTATTGTAGGCAGACCAAAAAGCACAAAGAACTATGAGCATGCATTGTACAACTTACGGACTCCCTTTCTCACCTCCCTGACCATTGGTGAATTGGCCGTTTGCGATGCCCTAATCCTCCCCGGCGGAGGTGATATCAATCCGGAACTGTATGGGCAACCTAATTTGGGTTCCTGCCATATAGACACAGAACTTGACCTTTTACAATTACGGGCATTTGAACAGGCAATGAAGGTTTCCCTACCTATTCTGGGTATTTGCAAAGGAATGCAGCTGATCAATATCGGTCTGGGTGGGACACTTACCCAACATATGGATTCATACCACCTTCATACCGATGCGTTAAAGGATGTATACCATACTACGGTTGCCGTCGAAGGCTCCTTTCTTACCTCGATATACGGGACCGATTTTACGGTAAACAGCAGACACCACCAGGCAGTGGTACAGCCTGCTGCAGACCTTATCCCCGTCCAGTGGTGTCCTGAAGACTCCTGTATTGAAGCCATTTGTCACACTTCCCTTCCCATCTTTGGAGTACAATGGCATCCGGAACGCCTGCATACGGATACCGTTACAGGGATTCCTCTTTTTCAATATTTCCTCTCTTTTGTGTAATATTATCAATCAACTGTCTGGGCTTACGGGTAATCTCCTCCTTCACCCGCAGCTGGGCCAGCCGTACCAGATCCTTTAAGGTAGCACCAATCATTTGCTTGGTTTCTTCATCCACCTCTTTTATAGCTCCCACTATGCTTCCGATACTGTTTCCCAAATCCGTGGAGAAGGCAAGCAGATTGTCCTTTTTGGCGGAACACAACACCAGATATAATGTATCCACAAACACCCTGATTTGCTCTTCATTTAGCGAAAGAATCCATGCATTTAATGTTTCATCCACTATTCTCTGGCTTCCCAAAACTTGCTCTATATCCACAAATCGACCGTAACGAACCTTCCAACTGTAGGGGTCATGCTGCAACAATCCCAATGCTCTGCTCTTTACCACCCGGTAATCCATGCTTTGCTCAAAAAGCATCCCCACCAAGGATGAATGCGGAATGATTTTAACCGTTCTGTCTTTAATGGCCTCATAATGATATTTCTCCAACACCTGAGGCCGGAAGCTGGGACCATCCATATTGTATATCTTAATAATTCTGTCCTGCACGGATTTTGCACAATTCATAGAAGCATATACTGCCAGATTGCCTCCCTTAGAATGTCCCCCTACATAAAAGGGACGGTTCATTTTCTTTGCTACGGTATTTATATACTTCACACTGTATTCCTGACCGGGTATGGGATCCAGAAAGGCCATATTCAAGTCTTCCTTCCAGCCGACCAGAGACTCGTCCGTCCCCCTATATGCTACATATACGGTACCATCCTCCAAGGTAAAGGTAATGGCAGAAAACTGAAACTGTCTCTCCAGTTCTACAATATTGATATAAGAATTCATCCTTAGCTCACAGAATCTGCGACTGGAAAGCATGGTTTCAAACAATCTCCGGTTACTTCTGGCATACATGGTATTTCTGAAAAGCTTCTCGAAATCTGAATGTTGATACAAATCTCTCATATAAACCGATCTTTTATTCTCTGACACTCCCGGAACCATACCGTCAAATTTCAGATAAGCAAATTGGCACAATATCAGACTATCCACCTCATTCAAGGGTTCCTCGCGGAAGCTTCTTGTCCCATAGGTCTTCAAATAATCTATCATGGTACCTGCCATATACTTCACCTCCCTATATTGCAAGCCATCTCTGCCTTTTATTATATTTTTTCCCACTCCTTGTTGCAATCCTCTTTCCTAAGAATTTATTTATTCTTAAGACATATTTTTACTTTTTATATGAACGCTTCTCTGTTATAATATTAGTATTGCATGTTCAGGAGGTTCTTATGAAATCAAAGAAACAGATTAACATATATTTTTGCCTGTTATTTTTCAGTGCATTTCTTATCCGCTGCCTTTTCGCATACAATTACAGAGGTTTTTTGAGTGATACTGCCTGTTTCTCAGGTTGGGCATCCAGAGTATATTCCGGCGGTTTTGCCAATTTTTATTCTCCGGATGTATTTTCAGATTATCCACCCGGATATATGTATATATTGTACCTTTTAGGTGCAATCAGCCATACCTTATCTTTTAAGTATCTGTCCGGTGCCAGCCTTTTGTTGTTACGACTGCCTGCGATTCTTTGTGATATGGCTACCGGATATCTGGTGTACCGCGTCAGCAAAAAACAGTTCTCACAAGGTGCGGCACTTTTTCTGTCCACACTATATCTGTTGAATCCGGCAGTTTTTATCAACTCCTCCATGTGGGGGCAGGTGGATTCCGTATTCACTCTGACCATCGTAATCATCTGTCTTTTATTAAGCAAAGGAAAAACCATTCCGGCTTATTATGTGTTTGCAATAGGTGTGCTTCTAAAGCCTCAGACCTTGGTTTTTACCCCCTTACTTCTTTGGGGTATTTATGAGCATGTTTTCCGCAAGAAATTTCGATGGGAGAAATTTTTCCTAAACCTGGGTAACGGTCTTTTTGCCATCGCCGGTATGCTTTTCTTAAGCCTGCCCTTTGGCTTGGACAAGGTGATTCAGCAATATGCCAGCACCCTGGGATCATACCCTTATGTCTCCGTAAATGCCTACAATTTCTGGAGCCTTTTCGGACTGAACTGGTCCTCCCAGGAGAAGCCCTTTTTGTGGACCACTTATGCCGGCTTCGGTACCTTTGTTATCGTACTTTTGACCTTACTCTCCTTGGTTTTATTCCTGAGAAGGATTAAATCCACCGAGCGCTATTTCCTCACAGGCAGTTTTTTGATTATTACCATGTTTTTGTTCTCTGTCAGAATGCACGAACGTTACCTGTTTCCGGGGATGATTCTACTGCTTCTGGCCTATGTAATAAGCAAAAAGAAAGCATGGTTTCATTGCTATCTCATGCTGTCCGTAGTGCATTTTATGAATGTATGGCATGTACTGTATCATTATGATCCTTCCAATTACAATGCCAAAGCTATGCCTATTATCCTGATATCTCTCCTGATGGTACTATGCGGCATTTTCTTTTATATTTGCATTTTCATGGATGGACGCGGAAAGCTGAGTACTTCCGATATGGAATCTAAGCTGACTGCATTTTGTCCTCCCCGTGCTCCTGTAACTTCCCGGGAGGTCATGCCATTCACCAAGGCGGACTGGCTTATCATTCTAGGCATCACCTTGTTTTATTCATGCTTTACCTTTCATGAACTGGGCAATACCACGGCACCTAAGACCGAGTATACCATGCCTTATTACACCTATTTGGACTTAGCTTCTGCAAACGGCGAAGAGATTTCCACACTCAGTTGGTATCTGTTAAACGAGCAGGATATGAATTTCTCTCTGGAGGTTTTGGAAGAAAGCACCGGTGAATGGACCTATGTACAGGATTTTACCATGAAAAGTGTATTTAGCTGGGGAAGCGTAAAACTCCCCACTCCGGCTAAGGCCATCCGCATTACCAACATTACCGATGACGCTCAAATCGGCGAACTGGTCATCACCGATTCCGACGACCGGATTCTTCCGGTACAATATGCAGAATACTATCCGTCACTGTATGATGAAGCGGATACTTTTCCGGATACCATCGACCATTTGAGTGGCAGTTACTTTGATGAAATATACTATACCAGAACCGCTTATGAATATATAAATGGTCTGCCTACCTATGAAAATACCCATCCTCCTTTTGGAAAGGTATTGATTTCTCTCAGTGCACGTATTTTAGGAACTACTCCCTTCGGCTTCCGCTTTGCGGGTGCTTTATTTGGTGTACTGATGCTACCTTTTATGTATTTATTAGGACGAAATATTACGAAAAATCGGTTTTTAGGCGGTTTTGTATGTTTCCTTTTTGCCTTTGATTTTATGCACTTTGCGCAGACCCGTTTGACTACCATAGATGTATTTGTTACCTTCTTCATCATCGTAATGTATTACTTTATGGAGCGGTATCTTTCCTTCAACTTTTATGACACTGCGCTTAAGAAAACCTGGCTACCTCTTGGTGCCTGCGGTATTGCATTCGGCTTTGGTATCGCCAGCAAATGGACCGGTGCTTATGCCGGCGCAGGACTTGCCATCCTGTTTTTCAGCCACTTGCTGTTACGATATCGCGAATATCGTTATGCCAAGCTTTCCCCTAAGGGAAGTACCAATGGCATCTCCCACAAGTACATTATCCGAAGCTTTCCCGAACATGCTACCAAGACCATATTATTCTGTATCCTGTTCTTTGTAGTAATACCTTTTACCATCTATCTGCTGTCCTATCTGCCTTTTGTGGATTCTTATAGGCCGGGACTGTTTGAACGTATGTTAAAGAATCAGGAAACCATGTTCAGCTACCACAGTGCTTTGGAGGCTACTCACCCCTACTCCTCTGCCTGGTATGACTGGCCCCTTATGAAGCGACCCATTTTTTATTTCTCCAAGATTTTAGAGGGTAATATGCGTCAGGGCATCAGCTCCTTCGGCAATCCCTTGGTTTGGTGGGCAGGCATTCCGGCCTTTCTCTATATGCTGTATTTGGCCATTATGAAGAAAAAAGGAACTGCAACCTTCCTATGCGTTGCCTATTTGGCGCAGTTCCTCCCGTGGACTCTGGTAAGCCGTTGTACCTTTATTTATCATTACTTCCCAAGTGTCCCTTTCCTGGCACTGATGATTGGCTATGCCTTCTTACAGCTAAAGGAGACCGACTTTGGCAAGAAGCACACGAAAGGGTTTTATCTCATGGTGGGTGGATATGCCCTTGCTGCCTTTATACTGTTTTTACTGTTCTATCCGATTCTTTCAGGACAACCGGTCAGTTCAGAGTATGTAGCCGACGTTCTGCGTTGGTTTGACTCCTGGGTATTTGTCATATCTTAGCCAGACCTAAGATACAGTAAAGAGAAATCGCTTTTTGGCAAAGTGACAGTAAAGAGAATGCCTTTTTTAGCTAAGATACAGTTAAGAGCTCTTTTCAACTCTTGAACCTCGTATTTTGCTTTGCTACAATGCAAACATCAAATTTGCGAGGAGAGTATTTATGAATATTTTTAACATTTTATTAGTTGGACTTTTATTTATCCTTGGTGTGGGTACTACTGTTGTATTAATCAGCTATATGTTGGTTATCATTTGCCAAAAGTTTTACGGAAAGCTTGTTCACGGCAAATCATTCTATGACTAATCCGTTTTTGTTCCACATAAAAGGCCATCGCATTTATATTGCGATGGCCTTTCCCTTTTCTATTTTCTGCATTCTTTACATTTTCTTCTGACGCTGCTGACATATCCCGGTGCTACGGACAGTTCATCCACTCCCATCTCCAAAAATTCCTTTGTCAATGTAATGTCTGCACTCAATTCTCCGCAAATAGCTACTTCAATGCCCTCCTTACGTGCATTCTCCACCACCAGACGTATCATACGCAAAACAGCCGGATGCCTGGGTTGATAGAAATCAGCCAACCCGGGACTCTGCCGATCCATAGCTAATGTATACTGGGTCAAATCATTGGTACCGATACTAAAGAAGTCCACCTCCTCAGCCAGGATATCACTAATCATCACTGCCGCCGGAGTCTCTATCATAACACCCTGTTTGAGATGTCTGTAAGCAATTTCCTGCTCACGCAATTCTTCCTCCAGGGAGGCCAATATTTCTTTCAGGCTTCTTACTTCCTCCACACCGGTTATCATGGGGTACAAAATATGCAACTCCCCATATACGGAAGCCCTTAGCAAAGCACGCAATTGTGTTCGCAGTATCTGCTGGTTCTTTAGTAAGACACGGATTCCCCTCAGTCCCAATGCCGGATTCTCTTCTTTTTCCATGGGTAAATAGGCACACTGCTTATCTGCCCCCATATCAAGGACTCTGATTACCACCTTTTTATCAGGCATAGCCTGCAAAATGGTACGATATATTTCAAACTGTTCGTCCTCTGTAGGCAAACTCTCTCTTTCAAAAAAGACAAATTCACTTCTCATCAGACCGATTCCATCCACGGGCTTAACGGCCAGACTTTCCAAATCCTTCAAGCTTCCGATATTGGCACAAATTCGTATTCCCACCGGCTGGCTATCCGTCGCTTCCTCGCACTCCGCCGTTTCCTGCTGCTGTCTTTTCTGCACCTGCTCTAATAGGTCTTGTTCCGGTTCCACAATGAAAACGCCGTTTTTGCTATCCACCACAGCCCTATGTTCATTCAAATCCGCTTCCCCATTCAGATTTACCTGAATCAGCGTAGGGATTCCCATGGTTCTGGCCAGTATGGCTGTATGCGAGTATAAAGATCCCTTGGTCAGCACCAGTGCCAATACCTTTTCCTGATCCATACGCATCAGCTCTGAGGGAAGTATATCTTCTGCCAGAATAATCGCAGGATTTGAAAGGCCTTCCTCTTCCATGGCATCCCCATGCAAGGCTTCCAGTAATCTTTCCGATACATCCTGCAAATCCGGGATTCTGGCTTTCATATAATCATCATCCGTCTGTTCAAACAGAAACCGATATTTTTCCTGCACTGCGCCTATAGCATACTCCGCATTGCAGTTTAAGGTATTTATCAAATTCTCAATATCCCCAATATAATTCTCATCGGATAAAAGAAGCTCCTGAGCTTCAAAAATAGCCGCATTCGCCCTGCCAATCCTATCCATGCTTTGCTGATACCATTCCCGTAGTCTCTGAAGGGCTTCTTCTCTGGCACCTTTAAATCGCTCTGATTCCTTTTGGACATCCTCCACCTTTATAAATGCAGTGGACTGTCCTTCCTGTTTATGTATGCGGATTTGACCAATTGCCACTCCTTCAAACACCGGTTTCCCCTGATAAATCTGCATCCTAGTCTCCTTCCGGTACATTGGCTATGACCATGTACTTTCCTTCTTACAGATAATCTGCGTCAGTAGTTCATTGATTTCCTCTTTCGTAGCAAACCCTTTTGAAAATGCACTGGCACTGCCGGCAGCCACCGCCATCCGAAAGGCATACTCATAATCCATTGTTTGCATCCAGCCTGCCCAAAAGCCTGCCAGCATGGCATCACCGGCACCTACTGTGTTTAATACCTTTCCTTCCGGTGCCTTGGCTGAAAACACCTGTCCGTCTTCTGTCAAAAGTACTGCCCCCTTACCTCCGAAAGATACCAATACATTTTTCGCGCCCTTTTCCTGCAGCTTATAGGCATAACCGGCAGCCTCTTCCATCCGTTCTATTTCTACCCGAAAAAGTTCTCCCAGTTCGTGATGATTGGGCTTAATCAGAAATGGTGCATGGGAGAGCCCTCTAATCAGGCTTTCTCCTGACGTATCCAAAATCACCAGTGCTTCTTTGTCCTTTACACGCTGCATAATCTGCTCATAAAAGTCCTTGGGCAATGAAGGGGAAATACTTCCGGCCAAAAATAGAATATCACCCTTTTTCAGTGCTTCCATTTTCTGAAGAAACAATTCTGCTTCTTCGTCAGAAATGCACGGTCCCTGTCCGTTAATCTCCATACCTTCTATACTTGTCAGTTTCCAATTAATACGTGATATCCCTTCGGATACCTTTACAAAGTCCGTGGCAAGGTTCTCTCTTTCCAACTGCCTTTGTATCTCTTCCCCTGTAAAGCCGGCCAGAAATCCCCATGCCACACTCTCCACCTCCAGGTTCTTTAAAACCTTGGAAACATTGATTCCTTTGCCGCCGGCTATAATACTTTCTTCCTCTGTTCGATTAGTTTTTCCTATCTGAAAATCCTTCACGGAAACACAAGCATCCAGGGAAGGATTTAATGTCACTGTATAAATCATGAGTCATTCCTTTTCGCTTTTGATGATTTTATCATCCTTTTTATTGCTGCTGCGGCACCGGATATTATGGGTCTCATCGGTCGTAACAAAAGCCACCCACTTGTCATCAGACGATACCCCATGTGGGTGCAAGGTATATATTTCCCTTTTCGATACATTCCGACCATAATGCCTAAGAATTGTTCCGGGGCTAATGGTCCCTCCACTTCTTTTTGATTATCGCCCACCATATATACGCCTTCATCAGTCACTTTCCAGACACGGTGCAGTACCAATATCCCTTGAGACTGCCCTTCCATCCTACGATAGAGAGCCACATCTCCACGTTTCAAACGCTTATCTTTCAACGGCTCAATCACCGCCTCATCCCTTTCCGGCACCAATACAGGGTACATACTGTATCCTCTGGGTTTAATCTGTATGCTGTTTCCATCTTGTAAAAGCTGCTCTATATCCTGATATTCTTTTTCCATGTAACCATCCTCACTTATACCTTCTATTATAACATTTTTCCCTACAATCACAACTGGCTTTTCCAATTATTCCGGTAGCCTTTTTACTGAAAGAATGTTATACTGTATGTAATTGGTTCACCGTAGTGGACCTTGATTAGAGGAGAACGTGATGCGACAAAATAATGGCTTTGTGTTAAGTAAGATAGACAATATTCCTT
Source organism: Lachnospiraceae bacterium (assembly GCA_017522685.1). The sequence continues at coordinate 99,758 of JAFWYN010000025.1, read as the reverse complement.
ATCTGCTTCCCTATGGTCAAATGCTAGCCGACAGAAAGCGGGGTATACAAATAAACGATACCGGTACTTGGCTTTGGAATCTGTTGGAACAGGAACATTCCTTAGAAGAAGTATTTGCATTAAGCGCTGAATATTACGACATCCAGGCACAGGACCTGGGTGCTTTTCAGGATGATATCCACTGCTTTATCAAGCAACTTCTTGCCTATGGTATTCTTTTGGATGAATCGGGCGAATACCAACATAAGAACAATATGACTCTTTCTATCGGAGGCCTGGGGATTCTTCTTAATGGCCCACAGGAAGCTTTTCCTACAGAGTTCCACTCTTTTGCTGTGGGTTCTTGCGAGAAAATACATCAAAAAATCACCTTTCATCCGGGCTTTCCCAAGGTTCGCGAAAACGGTATGATTCTGATTCGCAACGAAGAATTGCTAGTCATGGAAACCACTGATAAATACATCCTGCTTTTTCCTATGGCCAAATCTATTGAGGAAATCCACCTCAGTAAGGATGGTTCTGTAGTCAACCTGTATTGTCTGCCACCCTATAATGAGACCTTTCATTATGACATTTTCCATGCCTTACGTCTGACTTATTTATATCTGGCTCAAAAAGTTGGCATGGTAGCACTCCACTCAGCTTCCCTCCTGTACAAGGGCAAGGCTTGGCTGTTTTCCGGACATTCCGGCATGGGCAAATCCACCCATACTAACCTTTGGAAAGAACTTTATGATATTACACTATTAAATGGTGACTTAAATCTGCTGGGATTGCAGAACGGACAGCCGGTAATACACGGCATCCCCTGGTGCGGTACCTCCGGAATCTTCAGTACCGAAACCATACCTTTGGGTGGTATCATATTATTGAATCAGGCTCCTTCTAATCAGATTGAGGACCTTACCATGGACAAAAAGCAGCTGTTGGTAAGCCAACGCCTCATTTCTCCCACCTGGACTGTCGATTTGTTTGAACAGAATATGGAGATTGTAGAAAATATAGTGCCTTCCATAATGGTATGTAAGCTTCATTGCACCAAGGAACCAAACGCTGCAGCGGTTATGAAGGAATATATTGATTGTTTTCTTGACAAATAAAAAGGAAAGGGGCATCCCTTTCCTTTTATATTAAAATCCTCTTACCATTTCATCGACTTCTTCTTCATTCAACACCACACATTTTTTATCCCGGATGGCGTAAACTCTGGTACAGGCACTTAATACGGTAGGTCTGTGAGTGGTTACGATACAGGTACGTGGCTTCTCATCCTGCATAATGTTTCGAAGCACTCTTCTCTCCGTCGCCACATCTAAGGCAGATGTGGCTTCATCCAAAAGAAGAATGGGTGCATCTCGAAGCAGTGCTCTTGCGATGGAAAGACGCTGCGCCTGTCCTTCCGAAAATCCGCCGCCACGTTCCTTTATCTCACTATTAATACCTGCCGGCAGCTTCTCCACAAACTCCCAAGCACAAGCCCCTTTCAAGGCTTCTATGATTTCCTCATCAGTAGCCTCCGGCTTTATATTACGCATATTTTCCGCTATGGTACCGGAAAACATGGTATTACCCTGGGGCACGTAGGAAAAAAGCTTACGGGTGGAAGGGGTGAGAGGGACTGAATCTTCCTGACCTGCCCCAGTCAAATAAGCCGTTCCGTCCTGAGTCTGCATCAGAGACAGAATTAAGCGTAACATTGTTGTTTTTCCTTCACCGGAGGGTCCTACCAAAGCGATAATTTCGTGAGGATTCACCTCTAAGGATGCACCTGCAAAAACTTCCGTACCAGTCTTGTAAGAATAATTTACATCGGACATCTTCAAGCTGATACCTTGATTCTTATTGTTTTCATAGAAACTTTGTACCAATTCGTCGTTATTGTAATCTTCACGGGGCATCTCTACGATGTCCATGAGACGACCGGCGGATACTGTTAACCCAATAGCTGCAGGAATAAGTGATGTTAAATTATGTAATGCACCTGTCAATGTACCCGACAATGTCAAAAACATGGTCATGGTACCATACGATATGTCACCATTCCAAACACGATATATTCCCCATCCATATGATATGTAAGAAACCAACAAGCCTACTGTTGATAATATTAATGAGGTTCCAAAAGACATTCTCTGGAAGCCCAATCTCATGGATATATATTCATGTTGTAGCTGTTTTAATCTTGCCACATACAAATGAATCAAATCAAAGGCCTTAATGGTTTGTATATTAGAAAATGCTTCCTGATTAAAACCCGACATTCTTGCCCCGAGGGCAGCGCTTTTCTCATTATTGTTTATCATGCGGCGCATAAGTGTCTTAGACATAATCACACTCACGGGCATCCCAATAAATGCGAATACTGCAAATGTCCAATCATAATATATAACTACAGCCAATGCACTTATAAATTTAAAAGAAAATATAATGGCGTTAGGAATAAAGCTTAACACACCGCTTGAAATATTAGATGCATCCCCACTCCACCTGGTCAACAAATCCCCTGTGTGATAATTTGTAAGTGTCTCCCAATCAGTCACCAATATTTTAGAAAAAATATCCGATTTAATCTCCGCATCCACCTTCATGCTAATCCAACTGGATGCATAATTGGAAATCTGTCCCACAATGGTGGTTGCTATATTCAGTCCTATCATAAAAGCAAAGGTCTGTACAATCTTTCCTGTTTCAAAGCCTGTAATAATATCAACCAACTCTTTGGATACCATACTTGCAATAAGCGCAATAACAGTCCCTGCCATACCAAGCGCTGTGTAAAAAATCATCGCCCCCCAATACTTTTTGACATATTGATAAATCCATTTGGTCTGTATAAGCATTTCCTGAAGCCTTCCGGCTTTAATACGTCCTAAAATAAATCTAACTTTATCTTTCATCGGATGGTCCTTCCATATAACAAAAACCCTGTGTACAAAGTACACAGGGTAAATATTCATTCACCTCTTAATAGTTACCAAGAGAATCGTGCGCTGCACAGGTATAATTACAAGAAAGTGAAGCTGTAACAGTTGTCAAATCTGCACCATTTGTCTTTACTTCCAGTTCACCCAAACCAATTCCTGTTTCAGGATTATTATTATGATAAGTAGTATCAATAGTAAGTGTATTGGTTCCGCTACCTGATCTATATGTAGCTGTTCCTTCTCCGCCACTTATCATGGTAACAAATTCTACCGGAACATTGAAATTAACTGTCATTACCTGTCCGGTACTATGGTGGTCTGTTGCATTATGATCCGCATTAAACTGAATCTTATAAGTTTCTCTTCCTGTTTCAGGTCTCTGTACAATAGTACATCTTACTACATAACAGCTTGCTCTCCCTGTACCGCTCGCTGCATACACGCCCTCTGCCAATTCTTCATTAACCGCAATTACCGGTCTTTCGTATTTTTTCATAATATTGCCTCCCAATTGCAAATTCATCCTTTTACTTTATAATCATACCATATTTCCACACATTTGTAAACTAATACATCCGTTTCACTAATATTTTGTAAAAAACTTCATGGAAAACGTTTCCTCCATTGATCTTATTGTTAATTTTCCCTTATGTATCTTAAGCCCACCATCCATGGAAAATATCCTCTTACTACCCAAGCAGGAATCATCAACACAAACATAGTCAATACCGTACATACAATTGATACCAGATAGACATTCTCCACACCCACCATTTCCAATATCTTATATAAAATAACGCGTACGGTTCCGCCAAAGGCATAATAAAACAATGTGTTTTGCCCCCAGAAAACAAATATTTTCTTCCACTCATACCGTGCAATTCTTTTCGAAATCATTATCACAGGCAATATACATACCAAAGATAATGCTAAAAAAAGAATAGGATACTCAAACTGCTCTTTATGTATATCCACCGAATTGGGAAATCCGAAAACACCAATACAATATATGATTCCTAACAATATAACAATCCACTTCAATCCCTGTTGATCCGCTATCCGCTCTTCATACCTTCTGTACAAATATCCCAAAGCCATATAAAAGCACATCATAAATGGAAGCTCTAACTGCCAAATAATATGTATTTTCCATATACACATAATCACCATTGATACTACTAAAAGAATGCCTGCAATACAAATCCAAAAACATTACTGCCAGCGTTTATTAATCCACCTGCAAATCTTCAAAAGCGCATATAAACAAATGGAACTAAACTTCTACACTTATTTAGGAAAAACTCTTTTCCGGATTTTTTCATAGAAAATGTATATCCTGATGCACAGAAAAACATAGCTAAAAAGAATGGAGTTAAAAATATCGATAGATATCCAGCGAATAACTATGACTCAAAATCACAAAAATAATCAATATCCCCTTCAAAATATCAAGCCATTCAATTCTAGATTTCCTATCCAACATACGCTTTTATTACCTCATTAGTTTTAGCCGTTCCATCAGCTCACTTCTTCTTTTTGCTTCCTTCAAAATCTCTCTTGTCGATGTGTTTCTCACTTGCTTATTGTTTCTCAAAAAGCGAACCAACGTTATTACCCACAGCACCGGCCATAATAGGAAACATTTCCCGGCCTTTGGAAAATTCAAATGCATCTGATGATGAAATTCCCTAACATAATCCATTAAACCGGTTCCGCTCATCATTACCATACGATTGTTATCATTGCGTCCAAACTCCTCTGCATCCAATATCTCCCGCAAAAGCTCCTGTGTCGGAATCTCGGTATTATTATAATCCCATGCAAATTTTTCCTGTTTTAATCCCAGATAAACCACACAAATCTCTGTCACGGCTTCAGCAAATCGTTCTGTTGCACTTTCCTTTGTTAATTGTTGAAAATAATCCTTTTCTTCTCTCAACCAGTCCTGATTCCAACATACCACCCAGTCACATAAAAGCTTCAGTCCAAAGCCGGAAGTCGTAAAATGATGCAGCATATGGAGCAACAATTCATAGGCATGGTACGCTCTGCTTAACATAGGAAGTTCTATCCCCATAGCACTGTCCATAACGGCCGAATTAAATCCCCCCTGTACCTGCTGTTCCATGGATGCGTTGATTCGCTTGTCTGCAAACTTCTCTGTAAAATCGGTATGTATTTCTACTGCAATACCATCTTGGGATATAAACTCCAAATGATAATTTGCATGCTGTTGTGACTTCTCCACAAAACCGGCATCTTTTAAAATAACCGCAACCATTGATGCCTTTATATCCTTTGGAATCAGCAAATCCACATCTCCGGACTTTCGTAGCTCCGGTACCGGGTACCAGGATGCAGTGGATACCCCCTTGAGTACCAGCGCCGGAATCTGATTTTGTTGTAATAACTCTACCAAATATTTTGTCAAAAATAACAAACGGTAATTTTGCAATACAATCTGATGGCAATGCTTTTCGATTTGAATCTTTTCTTCCTGTGTCACAGTCATATTTTGCAACTCATTATACAGTATAGAAAACACACTATGCTTTTTTGCAACTTCTGCTACCAAATTGGTTTTTACCAACCCTTTATCAGCATGTAGCGCCTCTTCGCCATTTAATGCAGCCTTCAATAGTACCAGCAAATACTTTTCTTCTTCTGAAAATCTAACGTTCAATGGCACCCTTCCCCTTATCCATATTTTCTTGCAATTACAATTCTATCAATTTTCAATCTCTTTACAAGCTTCATAACAAAAGCCATCACTCCAAACAGCTTCAAGCTACACAAAGTAGCCGTAACACGGATAGTCATTCTCCAAACAAAAGATTTCAAATCCTTAACATATATGCCCTTTCGCAAAATTTGAAATTGCGCCTTTACAAATCCACTGCTACAATACTCCTTCAATGCCTTTTTCAAGGTACTTATACGCTTATCCTCTTCTTGAATAATCTTATCCGTTAAAGCATAAATTCCCAAAAAGACATGTATTCCTACCAAATCACCATACTCTTCTTTATAGTTCTTTTTCGTTAAATATACATCAAAATCCTCTGCCGCTCTGAGCCAAACCGAAGTAAAGTCTCCCCTATTTTTAAAGGGGCTCTCTCCTTCCCGAATCCTGTACCGATAAACACTATCTTTTATAAATGCATACCTTGGTTTACATGTACTACAACACATATTGATGATCTTATCTTCCACAAAGGAATAATCCCAACCATTAATCTGATTATTTAGTAAAAACTCTCTAAGATAAAGCTTTCCCCAATTAAATCCCAAATGACCATACTGAAAATAGCCTCTGAATCGAAACTCTACAGAATCCGTATCTGCCAGTTCATCCAAATGATGATAATTCACATCGCTGGTTTTCCCTTCACTAAAGGTTCGGAAGCTTCCTACTACTATATCTGCCTGCTCTTTTTCTGCACATTCCACCAGCTTCCTAACAACATCGGTTCCGTCCAGAAAGTCGTCCGAATCCACAAATACGATATACTTCCCCTTTGCTTCTTTCACACCGGTATCACGAGCCATTCCCGGACCTTGATTTTCCTGATGAATCACCCTGATATTGGTATATTTTTCTGCGAATTTGTTGCAAATTTCACCACTATTATCCTTTGAACCATCATTCACCAGAATAATCTCTATATTGAGATAATCCTGCTTCAAAATATCTTCTACACAGACTTCTATATACTGTTGTGCCTGATATATGGGTATCACAATACTGACTAATTCTTCCATCTCGTCTCCTTTAATAACAGAAAATCATACTGTTACGCTTTTCGCAGTAACCCACATAATCTCTTCCACAAAAAGCAAAATTCCTTACTTCGAAAATAGCACAATAAATACAATACATTCGGTACCAGTGCACAAATTGCCAGTTTTATTACACATTGCATCAGCATTCCGCCGGACACCATACTACATACTTTATCCGTCACAAACCATGCTACCAGCGTCACAATAAAATACCACGCATATTTCATAAAATAGCCACTTACAGGTATCTCTAAATGCTTCTTATACAATACATAGGGTTCTACCCACATAGAAGTAGTCAGAGTACTGATTAAGGTTCCCAGAAAGATTCCCAAAATCCCTATGTAATAGCCCAATATCAGAGAGCCCACCAAATTGATAATAGCCTCCGCCAGGGACTTATACCTATCATACCAAAACAACCCCAACGAATCCCTAAAGACCAATGTAGCCTGACGCATACCCGTAAAGTAAAAATTCAGACACAACACCAGTGTGATATCCATGGTAAATACATATTGTTCCCCAAAGCTAAGGGCTACAAAAGGCGACAGTATCTCATATAAGCAAATGGTTGCAAAACCAAAAATCCATTGGCCGATAAAAAAGGAAGCATCAAATATATGCTTTACTCTTTCCTTGCTTTCTTTTACGCCCAAATTCCCTACGCTGGCCGTAATCCCTTGAAATACCTGATTCAGCACCTGTCTCACCGAACCTATCACCAGGAAATAATTGGAATAGATACCGGTACTGACAATACCTACCAAGGATGAAATCAGCAAATTGTCGGTATTAGTAACTACCACGTTTCCTACTTTATGCATAAGCATCGCTTTAATATTACGATAAATCCCCTGCTTTTCCTCTTGTTCTAAAGGCTTCACATCCTTATCCTTCAGATAGGGGTACATTTTATTTGCTTTCAACGATACACAAATATTATTCCCTAGCGCACACAGCATCATAACTGCCACAAAAAGCACAAAGTTTTTAGTGGTTAATAATATGGTCATTTGCACTATATTCTGAATCACTAAAAATACAGTATAATACAGTACTCCAATATAATTTAGCTGATGAGCATCAATAAGAGTCTGCTTATAAATAAGCAAATATGAAATCACGGAATTCCCTAAATACATCAAATAAATAAATGTCAGATGTTCTATTTCCTGACCATGCTTAACCAACACATCCAAAAAAGGAACCACTAATAGGCCTGCCATCAAAACAATCAACGCAATAATCCGATAGAATTTTTTATATAATTGCATCAGTGCTTTCTGTTTCTCAATATCCTTTTCTGCAATTGGCTTATAAAGTGCATAAGTTATCGCCGTGCCGATACCAAGCTCAGACAAAGACAAAACATTTAAAATATCCGTAAACAGACCATTAATACCTACATACTCTTCACTTAAGGTGTGCGTAAAAACTACTCTGGTAAAAAATCCCATCAAAATAGCTACCACTCGTGCCACCATGGCTACCGTGGTATTGCGTGCGGAATACTCAGTTCTACTCTTCTCTTCCCTATTCAGTTGTTCTACCTGATGTTCCTTCAAAAGAAGATACCTCCGCCTTTACAATATCTATATCTTAAATGGCTGGCCTTTGGATTTCACGAATAATTCTCCCCAGCAATACACGATTCTTAGCGTCCTTCAGATTGGCAAAATAAACATTTCTGCCATCACGCTTACGAATTACAGATAAATACAGCATACTACTCCACATAGGAATTCTTACAATCACTTCCGTTGTCTCCCCAGCCTGCCAGCTTTGTATCTTAGTATCTATAACATATCTGCAGCTATCACCGGAATCCCCTACCTGTTCCAATACCACCTCTGCATCTTCATAGAAGTTAGCAAATCCCACATTCTCCACAAAAATGGTCAATATTGCTTCCTGTCTGGTATTACCCGCAGAAACAAGCTCCACGTCCTTCACCAGAAAACGATACCCCAAATGGCTCTCTATGTACTCATACAAGCTACTGTTTTGCCATACACCTTGGCCTTCCCATTTCCAATCCTTCCAAATCCCCAGTAGCCTTTTGTCATATTCCTTGTTTAAATATGTGATATGCATTTTTCGCAAAGTTTCTACCGTACTCTGCGGGGTTTCTTGGGACAGATAGTACTCTCCACAAATAGCTTCGCCTCCATTTGGCACTATATTACATAAGTCATCCTCAAACTCCAGTTCATCCGCCTTACACCAAGCTTCATTCCATGCTGCTTTTTCTTTCGCAAGCGTTCCAAACGTACCTAAGTGATTCTCGGAGCCAAATATGGCATCGTCAAACAGTCCCATATTGTCCTTCTCGTTATTCGGATGTAACAATCGCCAATAAGAAGGTTTTCTCACAGCATAATAGACTTTCGGCGAGCTTTCTTCCTTCAATATCCGCCACAATTCCTTCAGCTTCTGTGGATGCAAAAAACGCGAAGTATGCATTTCCCCCCAATTACCGACTAAAAGGCCTTGATATACAAAAATATGCTCACGGAATTCGTTCCAGACCGGTATCAGCTGCCGCATATGTCCTGTTACGGTAGAAAAGAAAAAGGGCTCCCTTTCTAAAGCCTTTCCTTCATGATCATAGGTAATTCGCAAAATTATTTCATACTGTTTCTTTGCAAAAAAGCGCAGAATGTCCCTAATATGTTCCAAACCCTGCGCATCCAGCTCCTTTTCTTTATAAGCTCCAATATTCAGAATGACCATCACTAAGGTGTCACCCTCTAAATCACACCACAACATAGGCTGAAAATTCGGTATTTTATCCACCTCAAAGGTGTAAATCCGATACCAGCCTCTGGATGGATTCTCTAGCTTTCTTTTTTCTTCCCGCAAATCAGCTTTTTGGAAATTCCAATCACTTTTTTCCGGCAAAAGCTTATGAAACCATTTCCTCATTTGCTGCCCCCACATCAACCCTATATATCTTGATACGTATCCATACCGCTATGATGGAAAACATCATACGTAACATATAAAGAATCGGCTTTAACCCGGAATGCATACTTACCCCTTCTGTTCTGGCATGCATCACCGCCGGTATCTCTACTACCCGATATCCTAACAAAAGCATCTGCATAATCATATTGGCGTCAGGATATTTATCATCAAAATGGTTATATCCTGCATAAAAACCAAAAGCACTTCTGCTAAGTCCCTGAAGCCCTGAAGTAGGGTCCAAAATCTTCTTTCCTGTACCCAGCTTAATCAGAAAGCGGAACATTCTGATAGCCAGCTTCTTCACATTCGATATCGGAAATGTTTCACTTCCCTCCATAAATCGTGAACCGATTACGATATCCGGACACTTACCATTCTCATCAGCAGTACGCAATTTTTCATATATTCTCATCACATTGGAGACATCATGCTGACCATCCGCATCCATTTGTATTACATAATCATAATCATTTCTGACAGCGTATTTATATCCCACCTGCAAACCACTTCCATAACCCAGATTAAACACATGGGTTACTACCTCCAGCTGCTTGTTAAGCACAATACGACGGGTATTATCTTTAGAGGCATCATCCATGACTAAAACATCCGCCACAGCAGCAATTTCCGGACACTTAAGTTGTTCCAGAAGTTCACCAATATTCTTCTCTTCATTATAGGCAGGAATCATTATAAGCAATTTCTTTTTCTCTTTCTTCATACCTGTCACCACCTCTTACGTATTTACTGTATTAACTCCAGTAATTTGCTGATTTCCTCCGGATTGGTCAACTGCTTTTTCCCGGCTTCCTGACCATAACGAAGTCTCTTCCCCTCATCTTCATAAAGCTCCAAAATCCCGGCACAAATCCCTTCCGGGGTCAATTCACATAATACACCATCCACATTCGGTATCACCTGTTCCCGATTTCCGCTACAATCTGATACCACCATAGGACATCCCAAAGTCTGTGCTTCCTGTATGGCAATGCTTTTACCTTCAAAGCGGGTTGCATGCACATACAAGTCTGTCTGTGCATAATAAGGATATGGATTATCAGTCGCACCTAACAGTATGAAATCGTCCTTTAATTCCAAACGATTTATCTGAGTTTCCAATATCGGTCTTTGGTCCCCTTCTCCCAAAACATACCAACGTGCTTTTACTCCCTTATCTTTTAGTAGTTTCATAGCATCGATTGCAATATCATAAGCCTTTTGGGTGGTAAGGCGTCCTACCGTCAATATGCGGAAACCTTCATAATCATCCGTAAAGCCTCCCGGCAGTTTTGCCTTTTCACGGATTTCATCCTGATTCAAAATATTATGAAATACACTCGTCTTTTCTGCACAATCCGGATATTCCTTTAAGAAGCTGTCCTTTACTTCGTCCGATACGGTAAATATCCGGTCCATCTGTAAATAGCATTCTTTATCCAGACTCCGGCTATAACCGGCCTCATTGTAATCCACATGCAAAAAGGCCACCTTTTTCTTCGCGTTCACATGGTCTGTCACATAATAGGTCGCTACCCCTTCCAAATAGGCCACTGCCAGATCATAGGTTTCCTCAAAGCGCTCTGCACCATCGGAAATCACTCGCCACAAAAGCTTGTCCGGTCGGATTTTACCTTCCCGTAACTGTCTGAAACCATGCTTACACAGATAAGGAAACAGTGTGATTCCTTTCCCTTTACATATCAATGCCTTCAGCACAGTCTTCATCAGATATTTTCTACCTTCAGCACTTAACACCGAACTCTCCGAATACGTACTGTTCAAAACCTTTACATAATCCGGTATCCGACTACGCAACTCTCCCTGACCGGTTAATACAAATAAATGTATTTCATATTCTTTCGGGTCCAGCTGTTTTAACAGACTTAGCATCGCCACCTCGGCACCTGCCAGACCTAGAGTATTAATGGTTATTAATATTTTCTTCATCTGTATTTATGCCTTCCATTTTGTTCAAGCGCTCTCTGTTCTGCTCACATTCTCTCTGCAGAATGGATACCTGTATCGCCAGCTCCCTGTTCTTTCTTGTCAAATCCGAAATCATGGTAGAAAGAATATATGCTCCGCAAATCATACAATAAATTCCCAATGCCAATATGACCAAACCTGCCGTACTGATGTAATTTTTCAATATTACCGGTCTCAACAGAATACCGGCTATGATCAACAGACAGGATACACCTCCCCAAATCATACAAAAGGTTTCCGTCATCTTTCTTTTTGCCAATGAGGTCATTGTTACGCAAAACAAAATGATCCCTACCACAATAAAAGAAATACGTAAAATATCGCTCACTTCCATATGCTATCCCTACCTTTCTTCTTTTTTCACCAGCTCATAGCGGTTATATACCACATTGGACGGCTTCGTTCCATGTCCTTTTTTCATAATGCTGCCCTGACAGAAAATATGGGTATCCACACTTTTTTCAATATGTCTCAAACGGAAATATGCCACAGTCCAACCTACTAATGCTCCAAATACCAAACCAATACCATACCAAATAGGCTGTAAGCTTGTAGCAAAGATACTTCCAATCAACGTACCCAGCCAAAAACTGGCTGAGGTCATCAATGCTCCTGTTAAGTCATTGTAATAATACTGAAAAATAATGGCAGAATACATGGTAAAAAGGATAAAATAGCCTACTGCTAAACAGGGATAAATCTTCATCACTAAGCCACCAAATCCCAAATAAGGCAATAAAGTAATACACAAAAAGTAAATGATAACTGAAACAATAAACTGGATACGTACCAGATTCATCAATTCTTCCGAAAGCTGTCTGAACATTCGGCTCTTTGCATTCTGGATATCCATTCCTCTTCCACCGATAACGGCCTCCGAGTAAGCACGATATCTTTCATGAAAATGCATTTCTACTCTGGAGATAAACAAAACACTGGCAGAAATATTGGTAAACATGGCAATAAAGGAAGCCATGTCATAGGGTTGCATGCACACGAAGGTATCCACTACCACCATACGCATATCCGTACCCCAAAACACAAAATTGTGGGTATACAATCCCAATATATACAGGAAATTTGTTAATATCAGCTTCCAGTACTTCTTAAAATACTGAAATACCTCCCTATACTTACCACTGTTTTCTCTAAAATAACTCTTAATAAGAGCAAATTCCAGGCAACCTATTATGGCGAAACCTATAGTCAACGAAAGCAACATGGAATAAGTCACTTCCATGGAAAACAGATATACAAATATAAGAGATAGTACTATAGTTATCGACATTCCTATGAAAAAAAACAAGGATATTTTCTTATAATCCTTACAAATGGACAGATATAGCATTGTGTAAAAGACCAATACCAAAGCCATATAACCGCAATAGCCTGTAAATACATAATATATCGGCACTTCACCAACTACATGCTCCCAAATACAAAAAGGGACACCCCAGATAAAACTGAAGACAATGTTTACTCCCAATCCGAAGTAGTAACAAGCCATGATATCGTCGTAGGTTTCATTATAAATAACATCCGACAAATACTTGGATAGTACTGCATTAAAAGGTGCTGCTGTCAAAAGCGCAAAGATAAAAATATATAGCACAGTACAGGAATACAGCTCACGGGTAGCATATCCAACCTTAGAAAAGCCCAATAGAAGCTGCATTATAATAATGGCGCCGATTACCAAAAACATAGGCGCAATGGTAGCAACCATACTATAGGTAAAACCATACACATGTGTCGTTATCGTATTTTTTGAAAATATCTTTTTTAGATTGACACCGATACCTGCCATTCTTAACTCTAGCTCCTTTTTATTTCAAACTTCTCTTCCGTCCAGTTACTTCCGTATAACGAACCAAGCTCCTGATAAATTCCCTTATAGGTTTCCTTCATTTGCTCGATTCGATAACTCTTCTCCACTCTTTTATAGCCAACCTCTCCCATTTCATACCTAAGTTCCGGTGATTTAGCCAGCTTAATGATGGCCTGTGTGATTTCCGAAACATTCATAATATGGGTCAGTATTCCTGCCTCACCAAAATTATCACTTTCCCCATAAATCAATCCCTTGCAATTACCCACATCTGTTGCAATTACCGGTTTCTTGGCCGCATAGCTCTCTAATATGGTAAGCGGCATACCTTCACTGATACTGGTCAGTATGGTAAAATCCATCCGCCCCAGATACTGTCTTACATCCACTCTGCCGGTAAAAATGACATCCGAAATATGTAAATTTTCTACCAAATCAAAACATTCCTGAGCATACTCCGGATCTTCTTCTGTAGGTCCCATAATCCAAAGCTTTATATTAGGAACCTCTTCCTTGGCATAAGCAAAAGCTCGAATCATTGTTTTTACATCCTTAATGGGAGTCACACGAAGTACGGCTCCTATGTTAATCCAGTCCTTTTCTTCCGTGGTCTTTCCTGACAAATCTGCAAATCTGTCCATGCTAATACCATTCGGCGTCACCATAATTCTGCCTTCCGGACACCCTAATTCTATCTGTAGCTCCTTGGCATGAGCATATAGGCTGGTCACCTTATCCGCTCTTTCATAAGCCAGTCGGGACATCTTACGAAACTGCTCTATCCAGATATTCTTATAAATTCCTGCCACCCAGAACGCCTTGATAATCTCCTCTTCTCTTTCACGGGTATAAATAACATGCTCGGAAACCAAAAGACCGCTTCCGTATTTATACTTTGCCATACTTCCCAACAATCCCGCATAACCTGTTGCCACACAATGATAAAAATCCGCCTTGGGCAAATTGGTCTGCATCACCAGAAACAGTGGCAGATAGATGGACCGCACGGTCCATAAGAAATCCGAAAATACAATCTGGGGATATTTTTTATCATAACATTCCTGTACAATTTTAAGGAAATCCGCACCCATCAGCAAATCATCTACCGAAATCTTCTTTTTCTGGAACATATCAAAAAGCACATCCCACTCTACCTGTTCATCCAAAATAATACTTCGGAGGGCACTATACTCCTTTTTGCCCAGCTTGGTACGTTTTCCGTACTTACGCTTCCTACTCCAGTCAAAATCATTCAAATAAGCTTCATAAACCTCAGTGACATTTTCCGGCAGGGTGTATAGAAACTTTCCGCTCTGCTCTCTATCTGAAATAATGGTTAATATACAAAACTCTATATTGGGAAATGACTTAATCATACTATCTATCCAACTGGACACGCCACCCATTACATAGGGGTAGCATCCTTCTGCCACGATACAGATTTTCATATTTTCACCATCCTTTCTCTAATCCATATAGTAATACAGTCTGTTTGAATCCTGCAGATAAATCCGTACAGAATCACTGTTTATCTTAAGTAAATAGGCATCCTCTTCCACCTTTTTGTAGGTGGCACCTTCTACCTTCTCTATCCCCTGACCATTGGTCAACAGCATAAACCATACATCCTCGGAACGGTCTTCCACATCAAGATAAATCACATTCTCCGAAATCCTGTCAGAATAATCTAAGTTTAAGAATCTTCTCACCCTTACATCGCTTTCTGATGCCATGGTATTGTCAAATACATGAAATTTCTTCCAGAAGGTATTGATATTACGGGAATAATCATCATACATATTCTCCCATACATCCTCCGGTGTCTCCGGCCATGCAATGGGGTACATATCCAACAAAGTATTGGAATATGCCAAAGCAGTTTGGAGGCTCTTCATCCTCAAATCCTGGGAAAAAGTATAATACACGCCATCACTGGTGGTACTCTGAAGCGTTACATCCTGATCCAAATAAGACACTATGGGTGTATTTACATCATATCTTTGTATTACTGTCTTGATATCATTTAGTGCATCTGCTTTCGGAATAATCCGTTTCAACTCCTTAGCACTTTGGGCATCGTCAGCAAAAGCCGCCGTAAAAGTATAACCATTGTTGGCCACTTCATAAAAAGCACTATCCCGAACCATCTTATCCAATAGGGTAATATTCTTCGCCCTACTATTCACCGAAACTCCTGCTTCTGCTTTCTGTTCATTTAATTCTTTCAGATAAAAGACATATTCATCCTCTTTGGGCTCTATATCATCCTCATAATCGGCCTGTGCCATAAAGAATACTGTCTCATGTAGCTGATTTCTCTTCATGGTAGCATTGATACTAGGCCACATGATATCGCGGAACAAATCACTTTGATTCCTGCTGTACAAACGCATAATAGTCTCTGTATTTTCTTCCGCAAATCCGGGGAAATTAGCAACCGTAATATTCTGCGCATTAATCACCGGATAAATCTCATAGCTATGCAGCTCCGCCATCATGGCACTTAAGATACCCAAACCGGTGCTGTCATTCATGTAGTCCCCATTCACCGCAAATACCTTGGCATTTTCAAAACTGTTTCTCCAGATAATAGCCGGCATATATTCGTTCTTATGCTCTTCTACCGGCATCAACTCATCGTCCACCATACCTACCATGTAAATCTTGGTTCCGCCAAAAGCCACATACCAGGGAACTTCCAAATCCATGTCCTGTCTCTTTTCCTGTTCTTCCTCTTCCACGGCATATATGGTGTCACCACCCAACAGAAAACCTCCGAAAAGCTTGATTCCATCCAGTTCCACCTGATAAGATTCCACACTTCTGATACCCAGCACTTCACGAATTTTCCCGTTCTTGGCTATTGTACTTACATCCGGTAAATTACAAAATACCATGGATATTCCCTGCTTTGCCCACTTTCGTAACAAATCCGTATCCGTTCTGCAATCCACAAAAGCGGAATCAATCAACAGCACCTCCGGCGGCATCTCTTCCATCTGGCGCAATGCATCCATGGTGGAATACTCTTTCATGTTTCGCTTGGTATATTGGCACCACTGTGTTACGACATTTCCCAAAGGAGTATCTGTATCTCCTAAAAATGCCACATAGTCGTACTCTTTCTCCGGTACCGAAGACCCTATTTGCTCCATTTTCCACTCTGAAGAACCATTGTTAATACTTTTCTGCGCATATTCATTGACATGATAATCGTTACCCGCATCCTTAATTACCTGCGTGAACTGAAACATAAATAGCAAAACCAGCATCACCATGGTCATACTTACGTATTTTCTACGCGTTATCATTCGATTCATTTATTTCTCCCCGGTATTATAACCGTAATCAATCGCCAGATTTACCAGACTGTAGGTGTTCTGCTCCAACACATAGCAAACAAAATTGTCAGTTTCCATATAGACCTTCATCTCGTTAGGGTACATTCTCAACATCTCCTGTGCCCAATAATACATATGAGACATGGTAATCCATCGGTTTTCACCCTGATAGGGCGCCAAACCACCGGCATATGATAGTCTCTTTTTTGCGCCATCCTCGGACACTTTATCCGTCCCCATGTAGCCGTTCGCAACTGTACAATCTTTCTCAACAAAGAAAAACACTTTTTCTGTCGGCAGGGTGACAATCGTATCCTTACTCCAGCCCTCTATTTCTCTTAAAAAGACAATTGTCTCATAATGATATCCATTCTCCTCGCACATACGAAATTCATCATTTGCGGAACAAATAGTCCATGTGCAGTCAGGCTCACTTCTCAAAATATTTGTGAGACATGTAATAGCCTCATTGGTTTCAAATTTAGTCGGTAACTTACGTTCTTTGTAATTGCCAGTAAATAAAATCAGCAACACGGAAACACCAAGTACTAAAATAGACACTATCTCTTTTAGCAGTGGACACTTAAAGAAAGTTGCTCCTCCATTCAATACTGCATCCACAGGCATCACCAATACAACCGGAACAAAATATGCAAAATATATACAAGCCCTTCCCGGATCCATCAGCATAGGTAACCCCAATGAACTTGCTGATAACAAAACCAACATAAGTACTGCATATATGGCATCGGTTATCAACATTGCACCATATGTAAATCGCTTCATTATGATGGAAAATATACCGGCAAATATCAAAAAAATCAGCAATCCCCAAAACACCTTACAAAATATATCTTTTTCATAATTCCATGTGAATTCTTTCATACTGTTATTCAGTATCTCCGGCAATTTAAGAATACGCTGTTTTAATGAAATCTTAGGTTGCATTTCCACATCCGATTGCACTGTACCTTGCGGTACTTCCTGCAATGTATCTAAATCTTCCTTGCCATCCGGAACCTTATCTGCCTGATTTGTCACTTCTTCCGAGAAAACACTCTCCTTCGTTTCATCAGTTGCTCCACCTTCCCATTCTTCTCCGGCTATGACACTGGTCGCCCAATATAATGACCCCTGTAAAGGGGTACCTGTAGCGAATGCAATCCCCATTGGCAATACAGCTATCAAAACACTTATCATACAAGTTACTATCACATTACAAAAATACTGTTTTCTAACAAACAAAAACAGATATCCTAACGCCATTGCTACACAGAACAATCCTGCAATAATCGTATTGTAAAAATGTACAGATAATGTTAGTCCGAAACTTAGGGCAAAGCCTATCAACGATAATAAGGAATCTTTCTTTTTTTCTCCTTTTTCTGCTTCTTTTCTACGTAATTCAAAAAATTCAAATCCGTAATAAATGGCCGGCAAAATAAATATCATACCAAACTCTTGAGGCAACGTACTATAAAATCTTTCATAAGACGCCACGATAAAAAAATCTCCTGCGGCATATAAAAACACACCTGCATAAGGCAGATACTTTGCTTTACAACACAGTCGTAAAAAATACAATAACGCAAAATGTACACATACTATTTGCACAAATGCAAATAAGGATAAAATAATATAAGTATCAATCCCAAATACTTCATGTAAATAATAAATCATGCAGTGATATCCATGAGGATATACCCCATCCACAAAGATGTTATTGTCTCCCAATGCATTTATCCACCAATTATGCACAGGAATATCGGATGCAGTGTAGCCATAAGCCTCAATTACAGAAACACCATATCCCAAAAACAGTATACAAAGCAAGCCGACTTGCAATAACACTTCAAGCCAGTTCGCTACCAAAAACTTTTTCACAGATTTGGCACATTTCGTTCCTTCTCGCCAAATCAAGCGCTTTATACGTACTCCCGCCGTTTTCATGCCCATGTGCTTCTCGGTCACTCGTTTTACATTGGTTCCCACTTCCGTTGCAGCCTTCACAACTTCCACTTTGTTCAATTTCACCCATACTATGTAAGCCGGCACGATAGTGGCCAGTATCAAGGTTATGGTATGACTGATTTTCAACAGCTGCAGAATCTGTACTATGGTGATAATATAAAAATTACCAATCAAATAACTGAATAGTATCTGATTGGTGACAGTCTTCCCCCTTAATAAGCTCCGGAACACTATCAACGGCAGTACCAGAGTCACTCCGAAATAGGCGCAAAATATGCCAATCATTTGCCATATCATAAATACTGTCATTGACATATTCTTCACCTTCCTTTCACACAATTTTATAAAAATACACGTATCATTTCCAAAGTCTCTTTATCGATAACTACATTGGATTTTCTCAAATCCTCCAACACACTGAAGAACTTATCCTTTTGATTACTGGTAAAGTACAGCTTCAGCTGCATGGTATATGTGGACAGCGTATTGGGATGATGATATACAGCTCTCTCGCACCATTTTTGACTTAACTCAAAATTCTTAATCTCCATGAGGCGGATTGCCACCGACTCATAATGTACATTTAAGAGACGAATCGGTTCTTTCTCGTAAATCACTTCACAAGCCCGGTCCATAAAATGCACGTAAGTCCTTTGTTCCAAATCCGTCAACACATGCTGTCTCAGGTAGTCATCCATATATTCGATTAGGTCTGCAGCATAATCCACCTGATATTGGTCCCCTTTTTCCATATCAGCTAATTTCTTCTGCACCTTATTGCGAAACTCATTTAATGTATCCTGCAATACAGACGCCGCATAATGTGCGGTCTCCGTATCTTCTCCGTCCAATGCCATGGATACCTTTGCTAACGACTGGTTAACATCGGTACGTACGATATTCAACATCAAAGAGCGCAAATTTTCTTTGTCCGTAATCTCTATGGCCTCCTCTAAAGGCACCACATTTCGTTCCCTCTCTTCATCTGCATGTAAGTAAGTTTTCACACGCTCCTTACTGAAAATAACGTCTTCCAAATCCACCGCTCCCGAAAAAACAGTCAAGTACAAAACATTACCCACCAGAAAGAAGCAGGGACCGATTACCGGACAACAAAGCATCACAATTGCACGTATAATAAAACCTTTACGATTTCTCTCTTTGCGCAATATATTCCATGCCACATATGCGATAACGATTATTAAATTCAGTATAAGCAGAATCCAGAACATATTATTCCATTTCCTCCACTACTTCGATACAAATTCCCATTTTGTCAATACGATTGATTACATTTAAGGAATGTTCCTTACTTGTATTGGATAATAAAATATATAATTCCCCATCCTCTAAAGTACCAATATAATCTGATTCTCGCAGCTGCGCATCCAAAAACTGTCCGGCTTCCAGATGATTGTCTGTTCCGCTTACTACTCGAAGCAATGTGCTATCATTTAATCCCTTTGCTTCCGCAGTCATAAAAGCACGGGATAATGCTGAAAATGCTTCTGTCTCCATGATTCGGGTGCCTGCTTTATAACGTTCATTCTCCAGCACTTTCAAGTACCTGTTAGCACGTAACACCGCATTCTGAATCAGTGCACTCACAACAGTCAGCTGGTTAGCCTGTCCCAGTGTCATTCGTTCCCAAGGAATACCCCAGATGCACAATATCATCTGCATCTTATCATTTTCAAAAATGGCATTCGCCATCATGGGATATCTGTCATCCAATGTCTTATTGATGTACACTTTCTTTGACATCAGAGTTTCATAAAATTCTTCCATTTGAGCATAACGTATAGAGTTACCCATACTTCTTGCCTTCTCAGAGGTAGCTGAGAAAAGGCGGGCATATTCGGAATTGGAAATGGTATATATAGCCGCATCCCTGGTACCAAACAACTGCACCAAAATCTCCGTAGCATAAAAGAGCACTTCCTCTGAGCTATACTGATCCAGGGTAGACGTAATACTGTAAATCTTTCCGATACTGTCATTTTGATTTACAATCTGTGTTTCTAATGCATCTTTTACACGTACATTACTGTTATTAATATCCTGTATATCACTGAGCTGAACAGATAAAAACTGTTGCTCCTCTTCACTCTCTCGCTTCAATACATTCAGCTTATCCTTCATATAACCAATGGTTAATCCCAGAATAAACAATTGCGCAATCCAAATATATGTATTAGAATCCAGCATCAATTCGAAGCCTGTCCGTTCATACATCTGTCTGAAACAATAACCCGCTGTTGCCAATACAGCTGAAAATGTCGCCTGTTGTTGACCATATACGATAGCAAACAGAAGTACATATAACAGATATAAGTCCAAATTGGCAAAATAAGCACTGTCAGCCGTTCTGTTGTTAATCATAAAAAACGGAATAAAACAGATTAGATTTTCCACAAAAGGTATCATTGCATGAATCAGCCATCCGGCTTTGTTCATAATCTTTTTCCACCAGGGTAGATTATCCTGTTCGCCTGTCAGAAACAAATTCCTGTGATTCTTCATGTGGTCAGCCATTCGTTGAATAATGGTTTCTAAATCACAGCTTAGCGGAATCTTAAACTCTTCATACATTCGGTTATTTGCTAAAACTCTTCTTTGTCCCAGCTTTTCATTGTGAACAATAGCAATTTCTTCTCCCATGGCATCCTTCACCATATGAGCAAGTTCCTGTTCCGAAATTGCTTCAGACACCGACAAATTGTAGATGGAATACTTCTGGCTGTCAGCCTGTATAAAACGATAGATAAACTCTACCGCGTCTGTTTCATACATAAAGGACATGAAATGATCGTAAGTAATGGATATAGTCCCTTTTTCCAAAGCTTCCAGGCACATACGCGCACAAATATTATTTACGTCCTTTCGTTCCTGAGGAATGCTGTAAATATTATCTATACGTAAGGTAAGAATATCCAATCCTCTATTTACACGGAAGCTCCTGCAAAGCTCTTCTCCTTGGGCAATCACCATTCCTCTCATGGTCGACGGTGCTGTAGGACTCTCCTCTGTAATAAATCTATCATAATCAAATCCGTATACTTCATCTGAAGAAAGGTAAATAAACCTTCCCACATTATTCATGGAATAAGCCATCAAGATATTCATCAGACTGGCTGAAAAACGTACGGCATCTTTTTCCTCATTCCACCTGAAATTGGTATCATGTGCTCCCATAAATAGTGTCAAATCCGGGTCAATGCTCTTAAATATCTCGTCCAAGCAGGTACAATCATATGTAAAATCATATCTCTCAAACACTTTCTGATAAGGTGCTTGCTTATATCTACTGCCGGTCAGAAGATAAATTCTGTGACCCTCTTTATTCAGTTTAATAATCAGGTTGTTGATAAAGCTTCCCGAACCACCGATTAATAAAATATTCATGTTTTATTCCCCTATTTCAATTCCGTATGTCATCAAACTCTTTTGAAAAGCTGACACATCCTGTCGGATATCCTCTTCTCCAGCATCATACTCCTCGGCAAGCTTCCCCACTACCTGCTCAAGTGTATAACCTTCCGCCATCATCTGCCATATTTCCGCGCCGATCTCATTTAACTCCATAGGCCGCTTATACGGCACACCGGGTTGCTGCATATCCAACAAATAAAACTGTCCTGCTACATGACGCAACTGATATCGTTTATACTGTTCCTTAATCGTTTTCGACATTTTTCCAGCCCTTTTTCCCCATAGTTTCCCATTGTTAATTAAATTATAACATTTTTCGACATACAAAAAAAGACCGAAACCTTAATTTCGGTCTTTTGCACAAGTTTTTTTAAAGTTTTAACACTTTTATGTTTATTTTACTGTAGTGAATCACTGTAATAAAACGATATGTTGCAACTATTGCTTCTCAAGCGCCTTTCCAAACTGTGTTTCATACAGCTCCGTATAAGTTCCGCCGGCCTTTACCAGATCTGCATGCACCCCTCTTTCTGCAATCACACCATCCTTAATCACCAGGATTTCATCTGCCGCCAGAATGGTGGATAAACGATGGGCAATCAGGATACTGGTACGGGAGTTAATAATCGGATTGATAGCCTCCTGAATCTTGCTTTCAGAGATCGAATCCAAGGATGCGGTAGCTTCATCAAAGATAAACAATACCGGGTCCTTTAATAATACCCTGGCAATGGAAAGTCTCTGCTTTTCGCCTCCGGAAAGCTTAAGCCCCCTGTTACCCACCATTGCATCCAAGCCCTTCTCCTGCTTCTGCACAAACTCATAAATATTGGCTTTTTTACAAGCCTCTATCATTTCCTCTTCTGTGGCATCGGGCTTTGCATAAAGCAGATTCTCACGTATGGTACCGTTAAAGAGATAGGTTTCCTGAGATACGATACCTATCTGATTTCTCAAATACTCCAAATCCAGCTTTCGTACATCCACACCATCAAAGGTCACTTCACCGCCCAATACATCATAAAGTCGGGGAATCAAATTTACGATGGTACTCTTTCCGGAACCGGAAGGTCCCACGATAGCAATACTGTTACCGCTCTTTAACTCAAAATTAATATCCTTTAAAATCTGACGTTCTTCATTGTAAGCAAATTCTACATGCTTAAACGCCACATTACCCTTTGTACTTTCCGGTATGATGGCATCTTCTGCATTCTTAATCTCAATAGGCATGTCATAATACTCGAAAATACGGGTAAATAACGCCATGGAACGAATCCATTCCACCTGCATATTAAGCAATGAATTCACCGGTCCGTACATTCTTCCAAGCAAGGCAACCAGTACGGTAATATCACCTACCGTCAAATCGGAATTGTACTTCATCATCAGAATGCCGCCTACCAGATATAAAAGCATAGGTCCCACACTGGAGAAAGTGGTGATAATCACCATAAACCAGCGTCCTGCCATGCTTTCTTTAATATTCAGGCGAATCATGCGGTTGTTTGCCTTTTCATACCTGTCATACTCGTAAGTTTCTCTGCCAAACAGCTTTACCAAAAGCTGTCCGCTGACAGACAGAGTTTCGTTTAAAATACCATTGATTTCATCATTGCATTCCTGGGATTCCTGGGTCAGGGTCCATCTGGTCTTTCCCGCCCATCTGGTGGGAATGGTAAACAAAGGAATCACTACCATGCCTACCAATGCCAGTATCCAGTTTTCCTGAAACATAATAATCACAGCCACTACCAGGGTAATCACATTGGACAAAATGCTGGTAAAGGTGCTGGTTATGACTCTTTCCACTCCGGAAATATCACTGGTCATACGGGTAATGATATCACCCTGATTGTTGGATGTAAAAAAGCCCTGAGACATCTGCTGCAGATGCTTATACATCTTGTTACGCATATCAAAGGTAATATGCTGGGCAATCCATGTATTCAAATAGCTTTCTGCCACACGGATTAAGTTTGCTCCCAAAGTTACTCCCAGCGATGTCAGAATCAAAATCACCAGCATCCGCATGTCCTGACCGATGAGACCCTCATCGATAATCTTTCCCGTCAGTACGGAAGGCAATAAACTGAATGCGGAAGACACAACAATACAAATCAGTACCACAGTCATCTGCTTCCAGTAAGGTGCCAAATAAGAAAAAATACGTTTTAATAAGGGCAAGGTAACCTTTGGCATGTTAGCCTTTTCCTCTTCTGTTAAATATCCCCCTCGCATAGGACCGCCTCTAGGTGCCATGCTAAATTCCTCCTTTTAACTTGCCTGTTTGTATTTATTTTGAAACGCACTTCGAATCTTCATTTCTTTCCCGTTTTTCAGATTCCGGATATTCTCGCGGTGCTTCCACAGAATCACCAGTGACCCCAGCAATACGATGGAAGCAACCCATAGATTGGGTTGTATCAGTGCATAATAAACCGGGCCTGCTACAATCGTACTAAAGGTACCCGATACTATATAATCCGTGATAAATGCCACTACAAAAATCAAAGCCACTACCGCCAGAAACAATCTCCAATCCAGTCCGAAAATCAGTCCTATATAAGTAGCAAACCCCTTTCCGCCCTTAAATTTCAGATAAAACGGAAAAATATGTCCTACTACTGCTGCCACACCAACTGCTGCCAGTAGCCAATGCACTTCATTGTATGGAATATCAAAAAGAATTCTGACTGCCAATATGGCAAAAAAGGATTTTAATACATCATGCACCAGTACTGCCAATGCTGCCTTTTTGCCGATAATGGCAAGGGTATTGGAGGCTCCTAAATTTTTGGAGCCTTTTTCCTTTAAGTTAATCTTCTTGAACTTCGATATGTAAAAGGACATGCTGGAGGAACCTAGCAGATATCCCGCCAATATAATCCCCCCATATTTCAATACGTCATAAAATATCTCCATGCTTTTCCCCTTTGTAATCTGCTGTTTATCCTTGGTATCTGTATTTTAGAAACCGCTCTTACGAATCTCTTCCACCAGATTTCTGCCGTACCATTCACAGCCCAAGCAGTTTGGATGCAATTTATCCAAATAGTATTCCGGCAGATGCGGTATCAGCTTAAAGCCGTCTACAATGGTTACATTAGAATACTTTTCTGCGATTTTCTTTAATTTGCCGCAGAACTCTATCAAGGTAGGCTCGCCACCTTCCACATCTCCTCTCCACAAGGGCAGGATGCAAAGTACAGGCGTATCCCCATAAATACCCATCAGTTTCTCATAATACTCTTCAATATCATCCATGGTCTCGGTACCAAACTGATTGGTTCCCAAAGCTACGATAATCTTATCCGGCGTATAACCCTCCATTTTCACCAAAACCTTAGGGTCATATATATATCCACCGATTCCCTGATTGATAATGTCATAGTTCAGCAAACGATTTGCCACACTTACATAGGTCTGTGCAGAACGAAGAGGACCAAAGCCCTGAGTAATGGAATCTCCCAGCCAAAGCACCTTTTCGCCCTTTACTGCAGGTGTATATTCTCCGTTTATTTCAAAATTCTTAATCCAGAAAGTTGCGTCTGCAGGAGTATAAAGAATCACCGACTTCTCACCTTCCGGCAGGTCAAAACTCATTCTGCCCTCTTTGTCAATTTTCATCACGTATCTGATATCCGTAATCACACCATCCACAGCCAGCTCGATGGAATCCGGTGAGCCCATCCATGCAATTTTGTAGTCAAAAGAAAAGTTTGTTGCCGTGGTAGTAAACTCCAATGTCTTGGCACTTCCTGCCTTACATCTGTCATACCAGAACTCGGAAACCTCTTCAAAATACTTGGTCTGCGCCTCTGTATACTGATAGACCTCTAAATAACCATCCTCCGTCTCCTGAAAACGATATGCTCCGAAATAAATTGCTTTTAATTGTTCGTTTGTCAATTTCATATATCTTACCCCATCCTGTTATTTTTCTGTGGCCACACCACGCTAATTCTATTTTATCACGATGCCAATCTTTTTTCCATACAAATCGTATTGTATTAATATCTACTCAAATATTGTTCAAAAATATCAGGATGTTATTGCCAAAAACGAATTTTCATTTTATTCTATTATGGAATAGCATAATACCTATATCAACAATTATCTTTTGGAGGAACTTATGAAAGACAAAAAGAATTTGATAATTATGATCCTTTCCATAGTTGTGGTGATTCTTCTCATTCTGCTTGCATTTATGTTTGGGCTGAATGCAGGAAAAAATAATGCCGCGAACAGTGATGCTGTCACCACCAACACACCGGAACCTGATACTTCTGAAAGCACCCAAGCGCCTACAGAACAGTTAACACCGGAACCAACAGAATACCCACAGGAAACCGAGATTCCTACTATAACAGAGACTCCTATGCCTACCCCCACTCCCGAACCGGTTGCTACCGAAATACCGGAGGCTCCCATTACGGAAGCCCCGAAGGATGCTTTTACTTTGGATATAAACACAGATGAAACCTGGGGAGAAAGTCCTAAGTATTATCGTATGAATATGGTGCTAACAAATAACACTGATACTGCAACAAATGGTTGGACTCTTCGCATTAAAGTAGGTGAAAATGCAGCTATTGACAGCGGTTGGCGCGGCAAATACAGCTTAAACGCAGATACCCTGGTTGTTACTAACGAAGACCACAATGCGAAAATACAGGCAGGTGATTCTATTGACTTTGGCTTAATAATTTCTGATATTACAGGTGATTTAAGCTATACTGTGGAAGCGAAGTAAAATTTCTCTAATACTAAGTTCAAATATTAAAAGGGTCTGTTGCATATACATAACAGACCCTTAACTATTATTTAGAACAAAGAATGGTGGTCAAAGATTTCCGTTGCTCCTCTGCAGGCAGCTTCAGCTTGCCATTCTCTAAAAGGATATTTATACAGTTCCATATAAAGCCTCCGTCACAATTGAGAGTATACTGCCCCCAATACTGCCTTATCTTCTTCAAATGCTTTGGTGTATCTGCAAGTATGGCTTCTATGTAAGAATCCTTCAATTGCTTAAACTTTTCTTTATATTTCTCCTGAATCTTTTTCCCTATAGCAATCAATTCATCCTTAATCTGCTCATCCTTTAAAATCACCATTTGCCATTCTGCCTGTAAATCCTGATCACCATTTCGATTCAGATTAATATAACCTCTTTCCGCAAGCCATGCATAATCAGACTGGGACAAAACATTATTCTGCTGATAGCGATATAGCGCCATCACTTTACTATGCTCTTCCTGCACATTTCTTTCATCGGGCTTTTCCCGTTCTGACCATGGTGTATCAATTTGCCAAAGAATCAACTCCTCTGTACCGTTCCACATGGGACCGCACCACTTTTTCATTGCTTCGTATAATTCCGTCAATTTTTTATCCCTGGGCAATACTTTTGCCTGATATATATTTTTTCCACCATCCGGGCGAAGGGTTGCCACCTCGTCAAAGGATATCTCTTCCTCCGCTTCTGAGGAATAAGCAATTGCAAAAGGCAGCAGGGACCATAACAGGAAATTCTTATCCCCTTTCGAACAACGAATCCTCTCATCCTCTAAAATACCACTCTTTATCAATTCATCATACAAATCATTGGCAAAGGGTTCTGCTGCCTGTCTGTAAACCTCGGCCTGTAATGCAAGCTCCTCCGAAGTGGCCTCATCAATGACAAAATTGGCAATATACTTATCCTTTTGTTGCAGTAAAAATCCGTACTCCTCCAAAAACTCTACTTCCCCCTCCACAAATACAGGGGATACTCCCAACGCATCGGCAATTTCGTGGATGGATTTTGCTTCTTTTCGTACAATATAGCAGATGTTCTGTGCAATGGCAGAACGCAAAAATTCATCCGGCGACTTAGTTCCCATGGACCCGCTAAATCCATAAACATCAAATTTAATAGGGTTAAACTTTAATTCACTGGCTTCTCTCATCTTTTCCATACCTCTTTTCAGCTCTTTCTTAGCTTCAAACAAGTGCCATTTTACCGTTCCCACAGGCACCTGCAATTCCTCTGCAATCTCCACCTGCTTACGGTTTTCAAAGTAATATGCAATCACAATTTGACGCTGCAGCTTGGACAAATAGGCAATTTCTTTCTGCAAACGGCCTATCTCTTCCTTGTCCTCTTCTTCATCAAAATCATTCCTCGGGTCTGCCAATGTCTCTGCCATATCATCAACGGATACTCCTATTGCCATTTTAGATGTGCTACGGTAATAGTTGCTCAAAGTATTATGGGCAATGGTCCATATAAACTTCTCCACATCCAGGATATCCTCCTTCATCAGAAGACTCTTAAATGCTCTTAATACAATCTCCTGAGCCAAATCCTCAGCATCCTCCTGAGACTTACAGCGCTTTAAGGCAAACCCGAAGATGGGTTTTACATATTCTGCAATTACTTTTTCTGCTTCTTGTTTGTTCATCAACTGTTCCCTCATAATCTGTACCGGTGAATTTAAACTTATCGTACCGGTTTTGAAAGCTTTCACTTATATAGACACAGGTAAGTGAAAAAGGTTGGAAAAATATTAAAATTATTTTTACTTTGCTATAAAATGTATCAATCCACCGGCCATCAGCGCTACCATCAATCCTAAAACCGTTCCTTTACAGGCCCCGAAAAAATGAAACCATGGATTCTGATATTCCTTTATCATATCTTCCGTCCCCGGGATTCTGACTCTTTTACTATGGCAGAAATGTCCCCAGTCCAACACCAGAAAATCATAAACATTCACCACAAAAAACAATATAAAAACATGCCAAAACGTGTTACCAAAGGTTCTACAGCCCGAAATGTATGCCAACGCAGCCAATACGATTACAAACACAAAAACCGCTATCAATTTTTGATAAGCATGCTTTTTTTCACGACTCTTGATTGTATCCTTATATTGGGGCAATTCCTCCACTCTCTTAACAATTGCCGGGGGATAGGAGTTTATCATGCAAATCGGGTCCTTATAAATAATCAACATAACAGGCACAGTAAACAACACACAACAAATCACACATTCTATCAATAAAACCATATCTACACCTCACTTTTCCTTGCAATCAAACAACACAATGGAGATACCTTGCATTTGATTATATCACACTCCAATACTTGAAAGCCTTGCTTTTCGATAAACTCTGCAAATTCCTTTCCATGCAGATTCATATAAGCTTTGAAGCCAAATAATTTAAAAAAGCCTGAGCGAATCAAAAATCCACTCCCCTCCCGATACATAAAGGTTGGGGCAAATAATAGTCCATCCGACTTTAGCACTCGCCGAATCTCCTCCAGTGCCTTTTCCGGTTCCGGCATAATATGCAAAGCATTGGCTATCATTACCGCATCAAAGCTTTCCTTTTCGTAAGATAAATCTGTCGCGTCCTGCCATTCAAAATTTAATCCTTCCATACTTTGACCGGTCTTTTCATAGGCATTCTTTGCTTCCTTCAGCATATTTTCGGAAAAGTCTGTTGCCGTCCAGCTTGCACATTTCTTCGCCAGACGAAATGTAAATTCTCCGGAACCACAGGCCAGTTCTAACACCTTGGCATCCTTACTTATGTATGCGCTTACCTTATCGGCAATGTTATCATATGCCTTACCTGCGCCTTTCACAAACATCCAATATATAGGGGCATATCTTTGCCAAAACTTTTTATTATCCTTACCTTTGCTCATGTTTCGAATCCTCCTTCATTTCATAAATTACTTTTCTTTCATAATGTATCTCTCTTCATCTTTATATATGATTATATAATCATATATGATTTTGTTTGTCAAGTCATTATTTCCGAATATTACCAACATACTCTAAAGGATTCCATTACTATTAAAGGCCTTTTGGGTATAGACTCTTATTTTTCTTATTCTACACCCAATTCCAAAACCGTTCCAACCTAAAATAACCACATTATTATTGCTTTTGGCATCCACAGAGATTTTCTTCTTTTTATGCCCAAGTTTCGCCCTATTATATGGGCACTAATCCAATAACTACTCTTTCTATGCCCAAAACGTACATTTTAATCAGATTTTCTCTATAAACGCACATATAAATTGGGCATAAAAGAGTCACCAATCTCTTCTATGCCCAATCTCAATTTTTCCAATCTGGAACGTATCACTTAAACCATATGTACATATCCTCACTGTACACTTACGCCTGGTAATACTGTGCCTGCGCCGCAAACATTTCTGCATAAATACCATTCTTCTTATTCACCAGCTCGGCATGGGTGCCGTATTCCTTAATCTCCTTATCGGAGAATACTGCAATCCTGTCACAGAACTGGCAGCTGGAAAGTCTGTGAGATATGTAAATCGCCGTTCTTTCATCCACAAGGTCATTAAACTGGCGATAGATTTCATACTCCGCCATGGGGTCCAAGGCCGCAGTAGGCTCATCCAGAATCACCACCGGTGCATTCTTATACAGGGCTCTGGCAATAGCCAGCTTCTGCTGTTCTCCGCCGGAGGGTTCGATACCATCCTCATCGAAATGCTTAAACACATAGGTATTCACCCCTTTGGAAAGTGTGGAAAGCTTTTCTGTCAGTCCCACCTTGTCCAGAACCTTGGTCACCTCCGCCTCCCTCTCCGGTGTATCCTTTGCCTGAATCAGTACATTTTCCTTCATGGAAAAAGCAAAAAGTTTAAAGTCCTGAAATACCGGGGCAAATACATTCATATACTGCTCATAATCATACTCTCTGATATCCACCCCATCCATGTAAATGGCGCCTTCCGTAGGGTCATACAAACGACATAACAGCTTCACCAAAGTAGTTTTGCCGGCACCGTTGAGACCTACGATGGAAAGATGCTCTCCGGGCGTCAGGGTCAGATTAATATCCTTTAACACTTCCACATCCGCACCCGGATAAGAGAAGGACATATTCCTAAATTCAAAGGTATGGGGACCTTCACCAACCGGCTTAGTACCTTTCTGAATGGCGGCCGGATAATCCATAAACTTCACATATTCGTTTGCATAATGGGTCCTCTTGCACAAATCCTGATACCCCATCACCAAGCTTCTCATCGAGTTATAGAAGGTACCTGCTGCGGTAAACATCTGTGTGGTCACACCAAGAGTTATCTTACCAAATATGGCTAAGATACCTACATAAAGATAGATGCCGAAATCACGGATTACATCCACTATCATAAGTAATAAACGCAAGAATATCAGCTTCCCGGAAAGCTCTCCCCACATTTTAACAAACATATTACTGTAATCCCGCCACTTATTTACCATCATATCTTTTGCGCCATAGAGTCTGATATCCTTTCCGTAGCGGAAATCTATCAACTCCCATCCCATATAACTGAATACTCTGTTGATTTTAGACAATTTAGCGTATTGTTCCTGCTCGATTTGATTCATCTTCTTATTTAGCGAAGCAGACAAGATTAGAAGCACCAAAGTAATGAACAGGATAAGGGGTGCCTGTCCGGCTATAATCACCACCACACCGGCCACGGTAAGAAGGGCCGTCGCCATATTAAATAACGGCTCTACAATACCGTTTAACCCTCCGGAATACCAGCTCATACCGTTCTTAGCCAGCTCTATCTGGTCCAAAGCCTTCTTATCTTCCGTCAACTGGAAATCCAACTCCATGATTCTGGCACTCATAAGTGCAGTGTAATAATTTTCAAACTTCTGGCTGTAACGCTCCAGAATATTACCAAACAGACCGTTTAAATTATTTAATACATATTCTGTAATCAAAATCACCAACACATAGGTGGTAATTCTTTTTACATCCCTGCTTCCCACCAGTTCATCCACAATCCGCGGCATAAACAGAATCGGGATAAAGGGAGTAACGGTATTCACAATCAGGCGAAGGAAACGAATCACAAAATACCCTTTATATCGTTTCCAGGCTGAAGGCAGAAAATACTTATATACTGTTAAAATCAGATTATCTTTCATCGTCTCCGCCCTCCTGTTCCTCATAATACTGTGCCTGTACTCGGAAAATCTCTGCATATGCACCATTTTTTGCAAGCAATTCCTCATGGGTACCGTATTCCACCATTTCGCCGGCCACAAACATAGCTATCACATCGCAAAAACGGGTGGAGGATAATCTGTGAGAAATATATACCGCAGACTTGTCCTGTATCATCTTGTCAAAATTCTGATACAGCTCATACTCTGCCAGTGCGTCCAAAGCCGCCGTAGGCTCATCCAATACGATTACCGGTGCATCCTTATACAAAGCTCTTGCCAATGCCAGCTTCTGCTTTTCACCACCGGACAAATCCACACCATCCTCATGAACAACCTTCAAAAGCTCCGTATCCACGCCCTTCTCCAGACCATCCACTTTTTCCTTCAGGCCTGCCATATCAATGCACTCTCTTACCAATTGCTTGTCCGTATTTTCGGGACTTAGCATGGACACATTCTCCGCCATGGGGAAGGCGAATAGCTCCACATTCTGGAACACCGGTGCAAATACCTTGTAATAATCACTTCTGCGGAATCTCCTGATATTAACACCATTCAAAAGAATCTCACCCTCCGTCACATCATACAAACGTAACAGTAGCTTAATAAAGGTTGTTTTGCCTGCACCGTTTAACCCAACCACTGCCAGACGCTGTCCGGCCGGAAAGCTCAAATTCAGATTCTTTAAGGCATAATTCTCTGCACCCTCATAACGGAAGGAAACATTCTTAAATTCAAAGCTTGGCATCTGACCGTTAAGCACCTCTGCCACATCGAGGAAATCATCCCCTTCATCTATGGAATAGTCCATAAAAGTTCTGAAGTCATCTGTCATCATGGAACTGCGTTGGATTTCTCCAACGGATGCATAAAAGTCGGAAAGTGCCGCGGAAAAAGCACCGCACAAACCTAAAAACAGGGTGAAATTGCCGATTTCCAAGCCCTTATCCAGTACTTCCACTATCAAAATATAGTACATAATGGCCCCGGAACAAAGGCTGGTAAAGGAATAAATAAAGGAATGACGCAACCAATAATCACGACTCTTAGCATACTTCCTCTCCGAATCTCTCAACACCTCCGACTGCTTTCCTAAAAGCCAGTTTTTCATGTTAAAAAGGCGGATATCCTTGGCATAATCAAAGTCCTGGGTACAACGCTCCATATAGCTTATCTTTCGCCAGTTAGGTGCCATCTTATCCCAGTAGGCTGCTTTGTCCTGCTTTACAGAAAGCAGGTAGGAACCATAATTGGTCAACATGGCCACCGTCAAAGCAATAATCAAACGCCAGTCCAATCCGATGATGGCGGATGCACTGACAATCATGGTCACGATTAAAGCACCCATTTTGTTCATACAGTTCATCATGCCTTCTACACCATTATAATTGCTGTTCGTGGCACTATTGGCCTTCTGAAACATATTCAGCATATGTGGTTGCTCCAAGGTCTGATAATTCATGGAAAGCACCTTATCAATACGCTCTGTAATTAAATCAAACCGCACCTTGATAAAGTACCAGGTCTTACTTTCCGTAATAATATTGGCAGCCATGCAAAGCACTTCCACTACCAGCGCAATCACCAGCACCTTCAAAAGCGGCCTGATATCCTTCTCAGGTTGTGTAGCCTGCATTTGCACAATATCAATCACAAATTTGGCAATATAGCTCCACAAATACCGCATTATCGACTGGGTCGCTGCCCCAATCAATATAATCCCGATGCATGCTTTCTTATATTGCCACATCTTCTTTGTTATGTAAGCAATATTAGAAAATAACCCATAATTGGTATGAGGTGTTTTCAGTTTCCCCTCTTCATCACGCTCTCCCGGCAAAACAGTTTCACCCCTACGTATTTTCCTCTTTTTCTTTTCTTCTGTTATGGTATTCTTTTTCACGAAACCTTCTCCTAATGTACTGAACATTCTTCAATTGTTACATTATATAAGTACCCGAAACCACCAAAAGGTTGGTGAATTTCGGGTATTTCTGACTTTTATTTTAAAATATTTTTGTATAAAACTCAATCAACTATTACTAGAAAAGATTCGCTCAATTATTATTTGAGAAGATTCTTTAATCACCAGCCAAACGACCGGATTATCCACCCGGTCGTTAGTAATTTTTCTATTCTTCTACAAGCTTCTTCCCCATAAACCGTTCCGGCATCTTTCCATAATTAACGTCTCGAATCGCTTCTACGATTTCCGTTCTCCTCCTCTCAGCATCCGGCAAATCGCAAACAATATCATTCAAATCGTATGGGCCATTTCGAAAATGCCCAACAGACGCCCCGTGAAACTCCCCATTAATCAGCAAATACTGCAATGGCTCATGGTCATAATCCAATCCTTCCGTCCATATTTTTGCCTTTTCCTTCAGAATATGCTCCTGTGCTTTGTATAAGATATCATTTCTATGGATTGGATAAACAAAGTGCATTTCTACAGGCTCATAGTTTTTCAGCAGTTCTACATCACTTGCCAACAGATAGCCGGTGTTTACAGCCACCAGTAAGCCTTCCTCTACCAGCAATGCTACTGCTACCTTGATTTCTTTCTCGGGTATTTTATAAAATGACTTAGCCATAGCTGTGTCACACCAAACCATTCGATAAGCAAAGCGTTGCAATACTATTTTCAACGCCTCTAATCTTGTGTATCGTTCCAATTTTACATCCGGAAACATCTCCTCAAAGCGATACCACCCACGGTCCCATTCTCCATCATATTGGTCCTCATAAATCAAAAATGCCTCCTGTAATCGATGCAAAATAGGCGTAATCTGCTTCACTAACATCCCTGTTTCTTCTTTTAACTGCTGGATGGTAAAAGGACCGGCCTTTTCAATCAAATGCAGGATCTTCTCCTGTTCCCAAGTTGGATTGTTTAACGGTTTTCGATAAAGTGCCGCAAACAGTTCCATCTCCTCAGGCACTATCCACCCAAGATTGCTGCCTGCAAAACGCCCTTTCACCAACTCTCGCTTACTCTGTCTTTCTCCATTAAATTCAATATCATCAAAAGCCGCTCGAAAGCTAAGTGTGGGAGGCTGACCAAAGCCATTCCAATACACATTTTGTCCCGGCTGCAAATCGCGATATAACTCTTTGTATTCTTCTTCGTTGGCTTTTTTTACAAAATGCTGACGTTCCATACGTAATGATAGTATTTTTTTATTCATGTTTTGTCTTTCTTCCGCCATCTTCTTAACCGGGTGCCTGATCACCGTTTTCAACTTACTCACATCACACTTTCTTGGGTCTGAAAGATATATTTCATGATGATAGCGTGTCGCTGTAATTTCCGGTTCATATCCATTCTCCTTAGCAAACTTATGCATAGCCTCAATGGTAACCGGCTCATCATCATAGGACCCCATATGCATACATTGCACGCAGATTCCTTCGTTATATGTAAGATACTCCACCTTAGAAAAATCAGCCTTCTTTTTACGGGTAGCTTCAGCCACCGCCCATTCAAAATCTGCATATGTCACAAAATCCGGCAGACGTATTAGAGAAATAAAATTAAAATCTTCTTTACGGTCATAATCGATTCCTTTTACACCTTCCTGCCACCAAAAGCCTTCTAAAGGCGGTACCACATATTCAAAATAGCCCTCTATTTTATGCTCCCCTTTATAACTCATCTTAAGAGTAAACGCTATCCCATACAACAGGCCAATAGAATCCTTGTATTCTCCACTCTCATCATTAGGATTCCCCTTTCCACGAACTGCCAGATA
This sequence comes from Lachnospiraceae bacterium, assembly GCA_017522685.1. Next base: position 63,788 of record JAFWYN010000025.1, on the reverse strand, counting down.
ATTCATAGCAGGTATCGTGATAATGGTTGGTGTTTTGGGTGGCATGTAGTATTCTTTATACTCTTTCTTGTAATCAAAAGCCATGTTTTTTCTCCTTTGTGAATCATTTATCTACACCATAACACCTTAAACAAGACAACAGTATGTCATGTTTCATATAAATTTTTGATACGCTCCAATGCGTTCTTCATCCGTTCCACCATTTCCGGTGGTCCCAGCACTTTTACCTTATCTCCGAAACTCAAAAACCATTCTACAGCATTTTCAGGTCTGGTAAATCCCCACTCCGTATGCAAGCTTCCATCCTCCTGCTCTGTAAAAGAAGTATGACCATATTCTTCCACCAATCTATATTTAACCGATGCATCATATACTGCTGTAATCACATAATCATCCGTCATATTCACCCCAAACTGCTTTTTCTCCTCCGGTACTTCTCTGACTAGGAAATTTTCTTCTGTCATTTGTAAATTCCACAACCGTCGCAATTTGTACATGCGAAAGTCCTGTCGCACCTTACAGAATCCGAATACATACCAATCCGACCATTTAAATACAATCAGGTATGGTTCAATGGTCTTATCAGCTTCCCCTTTGTTATAGCAATAGTGAAATGTAATACACTTTGCCTGTTTGATTGCCAACTTTATGGTATCAATTTTCGCCGCCAAATCATCTTTATAAAAGGATGCCAGATCGATTACCATATGATCCGCCACAGGAATACTTTTGTTGCCTCCTATTTTTTGTGCCAGCTTTTCTGCAGAAGCTGATTTTGACACACTGTCCAACGACTTTAAGCCCGCAAAAATAGCGGCTAATTCCTGCTCCGTAAACACCGTAGTATCTAAAGCGAATCCCTCCATGATGGAGATACCACCATTCGCTCCTTGTGTTGTCACAATAGGAATACCGGCTTTACAAATATCTTCAATATCACGGTTTATAGTACGTCTGGACACCTCGAATTTCTCTGCCAGATAAGGTGCCGTCACAAACTTTTGCTGTTGCAAGGTGGTAATAATTCCGATTAAGCGGTCTATTTTCATAGTTTTGCATTTCCTCTCACATCTCTTCTGCCTATTAATATCATTTTACCTTGTATGGGCAGAATTTCCCAGCGATAATTTCTCAATCTTCTGCCTATTGTAGCATTTCACCTTCACTTTAGACAGAACTTTCCATCCTAAACTTCCTGAATTTCTGCCCATAGTCAATCTTTCTAGTACATTTGGGCAGAACTTTTTGTCCTAAAACCAAGTAAGTCTTCTTAATTTTCTACCCATAAGTACTCATCACCAGTCCTATGGGTAGAATTCTCTGGTTTAAACCCACAAAAAACTCTCTTATTATATATCATGCAAAACGCCACCAAAAAGCTCCCAACACACAAAGGACTCGCCGTGCATTACACAACGAGCCCTTATTTACTTTATACTTCTCTTTCTTTCCAATCCTGCGCATCTGCGAAAGGTCCGGGAATGATATTGATACCACGATGTTCACCGAAATAGTCGGTATTAAAGGTAATGGGCGTTCTGTCAGGATTCTCAAAATACTGCTCGGGTTCAAATGCCTTGCCCAGTATCTCGGTGTTAATCATTCTGTCTGCGAAGTCGCCTAAGAATTCATACACATTGGTATCCAGATAATACTTGCCATCCTTTTCTACCAGTTCCACACGAATATCTTCTGAAGTATTATCCACTACCTGTCCGTTCACTTCCTTCTTCCAAGCCTTCGCACCGCCAAGGTATAAGTTACCTTCTGACCATACGGGCAAATGTCCGAAATGAACAGGCTCCAGTGCCTTCATATTAGCAGGCTTGCTGAAATCAAACTGCGCACTCCACTCTTCGAAGGTAGGATATTCATCAAAGGTCCAGGTACCTACTACACGGTTCTCGGAATCCACTCCGTCATCCGAATCATGACGGGTAAGCACATCCTGTGCAGGATACTTCTGTACGAAAATATTGTTATAGAATCTGTCATCACCATGGAGGAAGGTCATAAAGCCCATGACTTCCGTACGATGAGGCATATGGTAAGGGGTATAACGCCAGGTGGTACCGCCGCCCACATCTGTTAATGCACCGCATACCAGATTATGTACCATAGCTACACCCTGGGTAGCAAATCTTACACCTGCTTCGGAAAGCATGATATTGTGGTCAATCAAAGTAGGTCCGTGACTTACCTCGATGAAGATATCCTGAGACATCATACCACCGGGAAGAGCCTTGGCAAATTTGGGCCTCTGGTTGTCATGAAGTAAGTTCTGGCTGATACGGGTACCCTGTGCTTCCCAGTCACACCATACCCCCATAGTACAGTGATGGATATGGTTACGACGAATGGTTACGTCGATGGCTGCATGCATCTTAATACCGGAAATCTCTGCACCACCCAGCTCCATCATATTGTTGATGTGATGGATATGGTTGTCCTCGATAATACTGAATACACCGCCCATACGGCCGATAATACCACCCTGCTCGCAGTGGTGAATATTGTTACGGCGAATGATGTGGCTACCGATTCTTTCCTTCTTCCAACCGTGGAACTGACCGCGGCATACCGCATCACGCTCCATCTGGGTAGGACTCTTTACGTACTTATTGGTAAAATAATGATTGTTGTCCGGATCATAGTATTTACCCAGAGAAATACCGGAACACTTACTGTTCGAAATATCACAATCCTCAATAATCCAGCCCTTACTCCAGTGAGGTCCGATCATACCATCCTGGAACGCTGCAGGAGGCGCCCATGTCGTTGCAGCCTTGTTAATGTTGAATCCGCTTACGGTAATATAGCTTACACCTGTCTTCGCCGGGAAGAAGCACATACGTCTTACGTTGATTTCTACATTTTCCTCGTTGGGATTTGCCCCTAAGAAGTTTGCATAAATAATGGTTTCATCCTTCTCGGTATCCTGTTCGGTATACCACTTATAAAGAGAATCCTCGGGTACCCAGCTGTACTCATAGACTTCCGGCTTCATACATTCTTCCAAGGTGGCAGTCTCATACATAGCCTTATCATTCAAATATACGCAACCTGTATGCTTGTCTGCCTTGGCAAAATACCAGTCACCATATACATAAGTGGTATAGGGATTATAATCGCCGAAAATACTGTTATTCACACGACAAACCCATACATCGCCTTCATAGTTCTTCCAATTCGTCACTGCTTCTGCACCGGTAATCACTGCCCCCAAAGGCTCCACACTGCGATAAGTGATACGTGCTTCTGCCGTACCTGCATTGATGGGATTGACATACTCACGGTAAATACCCGGTGCCACCAGCACCTCATCCCCTGCTACAGCTACTTTCGCCGCATCATTAATACGACGAAAAGGCATTTCCTTGGTACCGTTGCCGTCATGACCGGCGTTTACATTTACATAAATTTTCATGGTAACCCTCCTTAATAAAATTTCCCCATAACTTTGTTTATGTGTATTATATCATACACGCATATTTTCCAATAGTAGATTTCAATCGAAATGCTGAAACTTTCTATTACCCTTCACGTTGTTGCTTATATATTCGTTTATATTCATACATTCGATTATCTGACAACTGATACACCTTCTCAGGTATATTTTCCTCTATTTCACTTCGCATAGCATATCCATATGAAATCGATAAATTCAACTCCGGAATGCTTCGATTGGTCTCATCTATACGTTGCCTCAACTGTTCCAGTAAAGCTTCTACATAGGTAGTGTCTTCTGTATTCGCACGTTTAATCAAAAGCATCCTTTCATGCTCTTCCATCTTCCGAATCGTGATATCATGATAAAAGTCCATTATCCCCTTTATTCATAGGTTTAAAACGTAACTCTTCTAAAATCACATCTTCATATTGGGTATCATTAATTGAAACAGTCCATCCATCCTCCAATATGCTTGTACCTTCCTTTCGTTCTTATCTTATTTACATAATCATCACGCGTTATATAAAGTATTATATCATAATTTATCAACAAAACTAGAAACGATGTCCGCCACCGCCACCTCTTCCGCCGGAACTTCTGCTTGAACCGCCTGAACTTCTACCGGAGCTTCTACCTGAGCTTCTGCCTGAACTTCTACTGCCACTATAAGAACTTCTGCTTGAGTTTCTGCCTGAACTTCTACTTCTGCTATAGGAGCTTCTTCCGAAAGAACTGCGCCTTCTATAATCATAATCTCCTTGGTAATCATCGAACTCACCACTCAGAAATTCGCCAAATAAACCATTCTCTCCAAAAATACTATCTTCATCTTCAAAAAGAGACTCTAATTCCGAATATGTATTTTGGTTGGGTTCCAGGAATGTTCCACGAGTGATACCCCTTTTCTCTTCATAATCAGGTCTGCGTTCCACAGATTCACGCATTTTCTCTTCTTCATCTGCAAGTTCTACCAACTTCTCCAAAGCCGTTTTTTCTTCCGCCTCTTCACTACCTGCGTCTTCTTCCAATACATTTACCACTTCAAATTTTGCTTCTACACCATTTTTTAATTTACTTTTTGGCGATACCACTCTTCTAGAAGTAAACAAAACAAGCACATAATTAAATAGCACAGCCAAAATCGCTGCTATAAAGAAATTGGACATATATTTCATGGGTTGGGGAACCGGTCTTCCTCCCAGCAAGTCATAAATCTGGGTCATTGCCACATCCGCACATTGGAAATACTCACCATCGCCGGCGTATGAATACACATTATCCGTAATGATATTGGCCATTTTCGAGTTAACCTTATCGTACGCAGCACCTATTGACCATATATATATTTCGCGATACTCCATATCGATTAAGAAAAGTACACTACTTTCTTCACCAAACATGTCATAACACTTTTGCTTAGCATATTCCCGTGTTGTCGCTTTATCATTTTGATTAATAGCGACCAATCCCACATTGCAATACTGCGTAATTTCTTGTATGCGATTCATTAATGCCTTTTCTTCAGATACACTATACAAATCAGCAGAGTCTTCAATCCTGGCCAAATATTCCTGCTCCCGTTTCTCTTCCGCTTCTTTTGCAAAAGCAATACTTGAATAAGATGTGACAACAATTAACGTACAAAGTAAAAAAATAATATATTTGAAAATACTCCTACTTTTATGCATTATCATCACCCCCTGTTCTTTTAAATTGAGGAAGCGGGCGTGTAGAAAGTAAATTATATAAACGGATTAAATCGACCAAACTTATCACCACTGCCGCTAAGGATGCAAATGCACCAATATAATAATATATATCATCAACCGGATTAATTAATGATATTACTATAACCGTCAGCAAAGCCAAAAATGCTACAATATGCCCATACCCCTTTCGCAAATGTCTGTTTATCTTGACAGATTTAGTAAAAACCACACTGCCCATAATTAAACAAGCAATCAATACCAAGGGATTCAAAAAAGCCCCCGGTGTCCCTCTCGATAATAATGTAATGCATCTAAATAGCAGACCTGCCCCTAGTATGATATTAATAACCACATTTAAAATATTGATTTTACTATCCTTGTCATGCTCCTGTACTGCCGTCATTAATGTTTCCAGTTCTTCATCCTCTTTCCACTTGGACTTAGGCTTATTTTTGTCTTTCTTTTTTATAACATATTGCACACCGGCATCATCGGATGATTTTTCATGCACAAGAAGCTTGGCAACTTCCCACTTAAAAACCCCCAGTACAATCACCGCAAGTAAAGCCGTGATAAGAATCAGTATGGTAGGTTTTACTACCAAAAACAAATTCAGTAGCAAATACAAAAACACAAATGCAATTGATGTTCCAATGAAGAATTTTTTATAATCCACAGGAACATCCATGGATAGCCTTCCTGTTTGTCCATTGATTGTGGCATATGCGATTCGCTCTCCCTTTTTGTAAGACAAAAACCAAACCGGAAGCATAGCAACCTGTGGCTTCTGCAATTGGATTGCGGCATTTACCCCCGTATCAAGATACTCGCTTTGATATTTTGAAAAAACCTCCACATTTCTGACTTTCGTATCTACGACTTCTTCCACAATGCTTCTCAATCGCCCTGTATAAATTTCGGGTACAGTATCCGGGCAATCTGCATAAAAACCACTTAAATAGGCCGGAGAAAAATCTTTCTTTAATGCTGTATCAAAAGGTTTAATGGCATCACTGAGTTCATCCGCAAAGGAACTGGATGCATCCTGGTAAAACCCTTTCATTTCTGCCTTATATTCCACTTCCACACGATGAGAAGTCCAAACTGTGAAAAGTTTTGCCTCGCTCATAGATGCTTTTCCCTCAATATCAAAAGCATAATACCAATAAGGCATATAGATTCCTCTAAAAGAGTCAATATGCTCTCTGCTTTTGAGTTCCGACGGAGCATATACCGCTTTCTTCATCATTTTGACATATTCGTCTTTACACTCTTCTTTGGTGATTCCAAAGGGTATAATATATCTCGGTTTTGCTATCTTGGTAAGCTTATCTGACAGAACGGTTGAACTGTCACAGTATGGACAGAATACTACTGCTTCCGTATCTTCATAAATTAATTCCCCTGCACAGCGTGGACAATGATAGGTGCGTACATCCATATACTGCACCGCATCCGCATCCGTATTCGATACATAATCCTCCGGTGCTTCCTGTGAACCGCATGAAATACACACAAGTTTCTGCTCTTCGATACTAAATCTTAATTTTCCTCCACAATTTTTACATTCGTACATTTTTCCCTCACACACCATTTATTCTTGATTTTTTGTATTATCTTGACAGTAAACAGACACTCTCACAATGACTGGTAAACGGGAACATATCGCAGCCCACAGCCCTTTTCACCTTATATCCCCGCTTGGTCAGATACTTCAAATCTCTGGCCAGAGTCTCCGGATTACAAGAAATATAAACCACCTTCTTCGGCTTCATCTTCACTACGGAGCTTAAAAATGCTTCATCGCTGCCGCTTCTTGGCGGGTCCATGAGCACTACATCCACCTTTGCTCCCTGTTCTGCCATCTCTACCAGGAATTTACCGGCATCGTTTTGATAAAACTGGATATTTTTTACATTGTTGCGCTTGGCATTCTCTCTGGCATCCTTGACAGCGTCTCCGTTTAATTCTACACCGATGACCTTACCTGCTTTATCACTGGCGATAATACCGATGGTACCGGTACCGCAATAGGCATCAAGCACTGTCTCATTCCCTTGTAAATCCGCAAATTCCAATGCCTTACCATATAGCTTTTCCGTCTGTAACGGATTCACCTGATAGAAGGATTTGGGAGAGATGCGGAAGGTTTTGCCGCAGAGTACATCCTCGATATATCCCTTGCCGTAAATCACCTGTTCCTTATCTCCAAGTATCATACTGGTGCCCCGGTTATTGACATTCACCACGATGGTGGTAATCTCCGGATGCAGCTTCAAAAGGGCCTTTACAAAATTATTCTTGGAAGGCATAATGGGGGACGCCAACACCAGCACCACCATAATTTGCCCGGTTGTTTGGCCCGTGCGAATCAGTACGTGGCGCAAAAGACCATAACCGGTATCCTCATTATAGGGACGAATCTTAAAAGACTTTAACAACTCCCGTATGGACACAATGATGGCATCCGCCTTTTCATTCTCGATTAAACAGCTATCCACGGGTACGATTCTGTGAGTACCTTCCTCATATATTCCGGAAATGATATTGTGTTTTCTATCCTCGCCGAATACAGCATGAACTTTGTTCCGGTAATGGGTGGGCTGTTCCATACCAATGATGGGTTCTGTCTTGCAAAAAGGCTCCAATAAACCCTTTACCCACTTCTCCTTTTCCTTCAGCTGTACTACATATTCCTTATCAATCCACTTACAGCCGCCACATTTTTCGGAAATCGGACAGATACTGCTTCCCTTTTTCTGTTTCCCGGTTGCGGGCTTCTTGTCCTGTGCTTTATTCGCAGATGCTGCCGCGGTCTTTCCGCCTTGCTTATTTGCCTGTCTGGCCGCCTTCTTCTTGGCGGCAATCAATCTGTCTCTGTTATCCTTCATACTTTATTAGCATTCCTTCATCAATCTAATATAAAACTCCACGGTCTTTACCAAGGTATCCAAAGGTATTCTTTCGTTATTGCCATGTATCATGGCTCTTTCTTCCTTAGAAAGCTTCATAGCCGAGAAACGATATACCTTATCCGAAATCCGTGAATAATGTCTGGAATCACTGCAGGCCATCATCAGATAAGGGGATACAATAGCCCCCGTCCAGGTGGCCTGAATAGCGCTCTTTAAGCAATCCCAGGCATCTCCTTGGGTTTGGGATATGGCAGAAGGATTCATACCCTCAACCACACGGATTTGTATCTTATCATTCCTAATCACTTTTCGGATATATTCCTGTGCAGACTCCACCGTATCGGTACCCATCAGGCGCAGATTCATTCCTACGCTTGCCTTGGGAGGTAATACATTAAAGACCTTGGAACCTTCCATTTTGGTAATGGCACAGGTGGTACGCATCATGGCATTCAGCTCTCCGCCGGACAACTTACATACCAGATTAAGCACCGGTTTGAAACACCACAGATTCGCAAACAATACCTTATAACCAAAACCAGAAAAACGTCCAAGCGTATCAAACATCTCCGCTACCGGTTTCGTCAACTGTCCTTTAAATGGATGTTTTTCAATCCTCACCACAGCCTCTGAAAGCTGACCCAGCATAGTCCTGGTGGGCGGTGTGGATGCATGTCCTCCATTGCCCTCCATCACCAGCTCTATGTCCGTCATACCCTTTTCCGCAATTCCTATGAGGGCACATTCTCCGGTTACTCCCGGGAATACATTTTCCACTACGGCACCGCCTTCATCCAGTACCATACCGGGTACGATGCCCTTTTGCTCAAACCATTCCACCATCAAAGGACAACTGTCGCCTGAGGTTTCCTCCTCTCCGGAAAAAGCAAAATACATATCCTGTTTCGGTACAAAGCCTCCTGCCAGAAGCTGTTCTGCGGCCTCCAGCACGCCGCAAAGAGTCCCCTTGGTATCCAAGGTACCTCTTCCCCACATTACTTCATCCTCTATGATTGCTTCAAAGGCCGGCTTCTCCCAGCCGCCTTCTGTCACGGGCACCACATCATAATGGGCCATGAAAATACAAGGGCTATCATGCTCCGTACCTTCCAGATGATACAGCAACCCTGTCTTACCGATTTTTTCAAACTTACAATTCTTATGTACCAAGGGGTAGCAATCCTTTAAGACCTGCTCAAATTTAGCAAACTCTTCCCAATCTACCAACTCTTCTTCACGATATGAAACGGTCTTGCACCGAATCATGGCCTGCATATCCCGAATAATTTTCTCCCGATCCAAAGCAATTTCTTCAGGTATCGGTTTTGTTTCTTCGTAGGGAGTAAAACGATATGCTCTTATCAGTACCACTGCCACAAAGGCCACAAATAACAAACCTATCATACCACCAACCACGTAACCCATTGTATCCCTCCAATCCTGCACCACTTGGGTGTATCAGGATATTTCTTTTGTATTTAAACAATCCCTTTTTTGTACAGTATCCTCGCCACTCCGATGGATATCAGTGCTCCTACAGGCACCAGTACTCCAACAGAGCCTGCCAAAGACGGAACCAGCAAAAACAGTATCACCATAAATACCACCGGCGTTACGGCGATCTTCCAATTTTTACTGATATATACCACACCAAGTCCGCCGAACAAAGCGGGCAGAATATTATCAAAAGCTGGTTTTAACACAGGGGAATTTAAAATCGGTGTCAACTGTGCCAGCAAAAATACTCCTACCGCAATTATCACAGTAGTCACTATGGAACTGGTGGCGATAGCTATCGTGGAATACACTTCCCCTTCTTCCGTTCCCGGCTTCACCTTGGCACTTTCCATGGCATTCAAAGCGGACGGCACCTTCAAACTGGTGACATTTCCGGTCACAAAGCTCAAATAAGAGCCGGCCGTTCCCAGCATGGGCGTAAAAGTAACTACCTCAATGGCTCCTACGGTCCAGAAAATGGGTGCCACTCCTAAAAGCCCCTTTAACACAGGTGTAAATCCCGGCCAACAATCATAAGCCACACAAATAATCACAGGCACGGACAAAATCACAAACACTGCGGTCCAAGTCCACAGTTTGCCCCAAAAATGAGTCTGTTCTTCATAACTTCTCTTCATATCCGCACCCCCTTATCCTAAAATCGCCGGTGTAATCACCATGGCGAAAATCATAGCCGCAAGCATGCTGATAGGAAGTGCGTAGTTTTCCAGCCACTTCATCTTACATTTTTTGATTAACAAACCGCAAATACCCATTACCACAGCAGAACAGATTAGCACGAATACCGGTATCCAGCCTTTCAGACCGGTTCTTACATCCGCAAACACCATACCGGAGAAGGCCGCAATCATACCTAAAAACAAGGATGTACTGAACAAATCGCCCCATTTGGCATCCTTATTCTTCATCTTTAAAAGTCCCTTTTGTATCTTCTTAAGCAATAAGGGAACTAAAATAATACTGGGCAGGATTCCCAAGGTCATTACCCAAGCAATGGCCGAATAAATCTTGGGATCCGTAATGGTTTCTGACAAAGAAATTCCAAATGCTTTGGCTGTGGATGTAGCTGCCGGAAGCTCATAAGTAATGGCTCCGATGACACTCATACGTATCCAGGGCAAAGGAAGTCCCAGGAACTTAGACAAAGTAATCACTCCCAGCAAAATGGATACGGCCGGTGCAATGGTAAACAGGGCACTTGACCAGATGGTCTTCCTTACCTGCTTCATATCCATCCCCAATTCTTTGGCACGCCGGTAGGCTCTTATCAAAAAGAAAAATGACTGTGCCAGCACAAACAAAATCACGCTCCCTGCCACTACAAAAAGCAAGGTGCTGTTCGGTGAAAAATTCATATCTTAGTCCTCCTTAAAAATGGCACGTACGAAATTTTGCAAACCACTCTTTATAGCCTTGTTATCCTGATCCGCCCGTTAATCTCGTACCACACATGCTCCACGCCATTGGTCTCCATAATATTATTTTTATAATAATATTCCTTTCCCATTTCACTTACTATCTTATATCATACCTTATTTCATGTGGAAAAAAAAGCCTTTCCTTGCGAAAAGCCACCCAAAAGAAAAGAGGACGCTTTATAACGTCCTCTTCCAATCATATTATTTCACTTCATCTACCACAACTGCACAACCATAAGCCTTTACAGGTTTGCCGCCTTCATCAAATACCACATTGTATTTCAAATGATGCATCAGCTTGGCCTTGGTCATGGGTACATAGATTTCTGCCTCTTTGATACCGGTGGAAAGCTTCTTGTGCAATTCTATGTATTCGTCTGCTGCTTCCGGAGGGATAATCCCCATCTCAACAGCACTTTCCGGATAGTTATACATTACCTCAGGAAGTCCTCGCTCCTTAATACATCTTGCACAGGGATACATCTCTTTCGTATCAAGCACATACTCCCAATAATAAACTTTCGCCTGCTCCGCTAATATACGGAAGCGCTCAATGGTATTCAGCATCTCCGTATGCTCTCTCTTCTCCGTGGTCACATTACGTACCATAGCATAGAAGAGATAGGTGTCCTCGCTCCTGCCAATCAGCTGTACATTTGTACGGATACATAACCATTCTCCGCCACAACGTGAAGTCTCCATCTTACGCCAGGTCTCGCATTCCTGCTCCTCTCCTGTGGTAATGGCTCTGTCCAGCATGTCTGTATATATTTTCTTATTTTCCTCATCGAAGAATCGCATAGGGTCATTTTCAATGATATCCTTCTCTGCCACACAATCTGATAATTCTTTCAGATATCTCTGATTTACCCTCAAAACCTCTACTTGGCCATTTCGATATTCAAAGATGGATGCACCACCCACATAATTACTGAAAATAAGCGTCTCCTGAGATTTGGGACTCCAGAAATTATTTGCGTCTAATGCTTCTAACAGCTGGAACTGTGCCACCTTATAACCGGTTTCGCTTCCTGACAATAACTCCTCATAGGACTCCTCCGGCAAGGGTCTGGAATACAAATATCCCTGAATATAATTACATCCGATACTACGCAGATAATCCGCTTGTTCTACCGACTCCACGCCTTCTGCAATAATGGGCATATCCAGCCACTTAGCCATACGAACTACGGAACTGATAATAGTACCGCCTCTGGTATTTTCGTTTTCCTTGGACAAAAACAGCATGTCCAGCTTGATGATATCCAGTTCAATATCCTTCAACACGTTCAAGGAAGAATAACCGCTTCCAAAATCGTCCATTTCAACAACATAACCGCAATTATGCAGTTTTCTGACGATTTCATTGGCCTGCATGCCTGTTCCCGTAATAGCGGATTCCGTAATCTCCACTCTCAGATATTCCGCAGGGATATTGTACTTTTCACGGATTCCTTCCAATCGGGAAATAAAATCCGGTTGAAAAATATCATGTCTGGAGAAGTTCGTGGAAATAGGTACCACATTCATATTTTTATCTATGCATTTGCGCAAGAATATACATACTTCCTCAAATACACACAAATCCAGCTTGGTAATAAATCCGTTCTTTTCGAAAATAGGAATGAAAATACCTGGAGAAATCAATCCCTTCTCCGGATGCTTCCAACGTACCAATGCTTCGGCACCCACCAAAGCTCCCGTAGTATGGTCATACTGGGGCTGATAAAATACTACAAACTGTCTGTCCGCCAATGCATAACTCATGATGCCCACCACTTCCTGTTCCGTAAGCATCTCATCACGCATCTTCTGATTGTAATAATTAAACTTATTTACATAACTTCCCTTAATGGCAGACTGTGCTAACATGGCACGGTCCAGCATAATATTCACGGGAATTTCTTCATCAGAGGTCACATAAACACCAATATTACAAGCAATTTCAAAAGGCAAATCATATTTGCTGATAAGTTCAGGAATATCATTTACAAGCTTCTCCAGCTGCACATCCGCCATCTTCACAAACACTGCAAAACGATCTGCATTCAATCGGCAGGCTTTATCCTCCGGACCAATTAGCTTCTGCAGCACATTGGCGATATATCGTAACAGCTCATCGCCCTCTTCCATTCCAAAGAAATCATTTATAGCCTTGAAACGTATTACATCAAAATAAACGAAAGCATATTCTCCCCGAATGGCATCCTCCTTGTTTTCCTGAAGGATGGGTGTAATCACTTTACAGAATTTCTTTCGGTTCATCAATCCGGTGAGTTCATCAAATTCCGTTTTCTTCAGCAATTGATTCTTCAGTGCTACTTCTTCATCAATATCCACAAATGTGATACTGACCAACTCTCCCGGAATGGTATTGGCAAAGCTGACACGATACCAGGTAGTCAAATATTCCACGTTGCCCAATAAAAACTCAGCAGAATAAACCTGCGGCTTTTTAGCAGCTGCAAGTTCTTCTACCTTTTGCTCTATTTGTATGATTGTGTCCTCTGATGCCAGTCCGTTCTCTCTTAAAATCTCCCCAAAAGGTTTGCCATCTGAGTTGCCTGAGCCCATTGGATAACGGTACTCTTTTTTCTTACAATCAAATACAATGAATTCGTCAACATTGGGTTTTCCATATTGTTCCATGCAAAACGCCCCTTCCTAATTCTGTATTTGGGCACTCCCTATTACCCCATCATGTAATATATTATATCACTTCTTTCAAAAAAATCCAGTACTTTTATTGAATTTTCTGTAAATTCGCATTTCGTTTTTATTTTTTCTAAAAAAACCATCCCGACGGCATAAAAAAAGAAGCCGACATCATCGACTTCTTCCTATCGGAGTGACAAGATTCGAACTTGCGGCCTCCGCCTCCCTAAGACGGCGCTCTAACCAAACTGAGCCACACCCCGTGAACAAAAATGATTATACAAGGTCTTGCCGAAAAAAGCAAGACCTTTTTTAAATTTTTCGAATTTTTGTAATATTTGATACTTTTTCGGACCCTACGCAGAGTTATTTGGGGAAATTAACATAACCTATTTGTTTTTCGTCGCCATCCTTATATAACCTATTTGGACACGCTTTCGCTTGGATGAATTACGTAACGGCACTAAGCTCGTGCCGAACAAGTTCGGCTGAAAACCTCGCTAAGGGCCGACGAATTCATACAGTCCTGCATTAGGTTATATAAGGATGGCGACTCAAAACCTAACACGCTTCTCAAACCTCAAATAGCAGGTCTCGTAATCGCGGGTGAACCTCTCCGTAAGCCATGCCGCAGCTTCTTACATGCTGGGTATAGACAAGGGATATCTTGGAGGCAGTATCCATGATGATACAGCTTCCTGCAGCACCGTCCCAACCAAATACGCCTGCGGGTGCAGGGCTACCCAAAAGTTCGGGCTGTAATAATACCTGAACACCACAGCCGTAACCGTAGCCCAGTCGTCCCATATTGTTTATAATCTCCTGCTGTGACGCCTCACATAAGAGATTCTGCTTCATGAGTTCAATGGTTTCCGGCTTAATTATCCGTACTCCCTCTTTGCTGATACCGCCACATGCCAGTGTATCCGCAAACACTGCATAATCTTCCGTGCAGCTGATCAGACCGGCACCACCGCTTTCGTAAGCTTCGGATAGCTGATAATTGCAGGTAGGACCCATGGCCTTCGTATTACCCTTTTCGTCCATTTCAAACTGGGTAGCCAGCTTTTCCAAGCGATTCACAGGCTTGGCAAAAAAGGTTCTCTTCATGCCCAAGGGCACCCAGATATTTTTCTTCAAATATTCACCAAAGCTCATGCCGCTTACCACTTCCACGATAGCAGCAGCCACATCATGGCTCAGACTATAAAGGAAATGCTCACCCGGTACGAATTTCAATGGTGACTCTACAAATGCATCCACGATTTCACGAGTAGTAGCCTGCTGTCCCTTTTCCTGTAAAACTCTTTTGATGCCGGGACGTTCCAAATCATAGTCCAATCCAGACTGCATGGAAAGCAACTGCCAAATCAACAGAGGTTTTTCACATTTCTCCACTTGGCCGTCCACTTCCACGGTAAGCTCTTTGTAGACAGGTAGATATGTCCCCACCTCATCTTCTAAGGAAAGCTTTCCCTGCTCCACCAGCTGCATCACAGCCGTCATGGTCTGTACCTTAGTCATGGAGAACATGATGTATAACTCATCCCCCTGTATGGGCTTGCTGTATGCCTCATCGGTAGTACCGCACATATGGCGGTACACCAGCTCATGTTCCTTATAAATCATACAATCCACGGAAGGGATGCCCCTGCCGGGTAAAGTTTCTAAATATTCCGTAATTTTCTCTAAATTCATGTAGTATCCTCCGTAGGTTCCTTAGATATCCTGCTTTCCATACTACACCATTTTTCCTGATTATAAAAGGGGTTTCATATCAAATTTTCTCTTTAAGATTACAAAGAATACCACACCAATCAATACGATGGGCACCATTTGCACCAAATCCACCACATAGCGGTTGACCTCATAAAGGCTATTATCCACCACCATGAATCCACTAAAGGCAGCTGTCAGACCATTTAACAGGCAGTGAAACACGGATACCGGTACCACGGAACCGCTTTTCTTGGTCAGCCATACTCCCACACATACCAGTACAATATGCATCACACAGCGCATAAACATATTGTAGCCCAGATATTCATCCCAAGGGGTCATCATCAGATGCCAGCCGGCGCGGATTACGATGGACAAAAGCACCGCTCCCGTAAGTCCAAACAGATTCTCCATCCTGGGATACAAATAGCCCATCCAGCCCAGTTCTTCTCCCATACCCACAAAAAACTGGATACAGGCCGTAGAAATAACCGCCAAGATGGTATAGAACATCACTTCTGCCGTCGCTTCCGGGTGAAAGCTTGCCATCTTAGGGAAAATATAGATTGTTGGAACCATCTCCAAGCCAACTACCAGAATGCCTAACAAAATGGCTACCACATAGATTAAGCCATTCTTCTGCAGCTTGGGCATAAACTGCAGATTCCAAAGACTTTCCTTAGTCACAAGGCTTAAAAATATAGCGGTCAATGCCGGCATAAAACAAGCCAAAACATGTAGGGTATTGGCCCAGGGGAGCACTTCTTCCCCAAACAATCCGTCATAGGCGATCCAGCCTAAGAGCCAGGTTACGGGCAGACAAATCACCAGAAACAAAAATATCTGCTTCTTCTCTTTTCCATTATGCTTCATAATTCTCCACCCCTTTCAAATACCATCTGCAGGAAAGCTTATAGGACAAATAAAAGAGTGCCATGGTCACATAAGGCAGGAACACTCCCATATACTGCACATACAGGGGCAATTGCACCTCACCGGCCATCAGCTTGGTAATAAAATCAAAAAGTGCATCGGTATCCGGCACCTTCCCGAATAATATGTAGATCATAAATGCATAAAAACCCAGAAGCAATAAAATTAATCGAACCTTCACACCATGCTTGGAACCATATCGGAAGGCGAAGGGATAGTCTATGGCCTGATACAGCATCAGAAGATAAAATACGGTTACAGCCGTCTGGGATGCGCTCTTCACTGTCCCCGGTATAAGACCTCCTATGATTTCGCCTATCATAACCGCTACTACCACCAGCCAGCCTAAAGCCAGTGTAAAGAAATATTTGGACAAAACCAGTTGTTTATATCCTACGGGAGTGGATACCACAAATCCGCTCCATCGACGCTTTTCATCGATTTGAAAATATATTCCCAAAATGCCACCAAGTGCCAGCAGCGCATAAATGACTAAAAAACCGGGAACCATGGCATAGTTTCCACCCTGTAGTACCGGTATTTTCGAAAAAGGGATGCAGGTGGCGGCGATAATAAAAAGCCCCCCCATAATAGCATAAGACAGTATCTCTTTTTTCATTACACACAAATCTTTATAAAGAAGTCCCAGCATTACTTTTCCCTCCTTTGATAAGCTTTCACGGATAAAAAGAAGCTGACTGCAAACAGTACCGGCATAATGATGGGTGACAGATACAGGAAGCCGTCCACAAATCTACCTACATTCTTAACCATACTGTTAATAAGCACCTCAAGTATCTCCGGTTCCTTAATGCTAATAACCGTAGACCCAATAACCAATACAGATAAAATAACCGAATAAATAAATGTCACTGTCCGAGAAGAAAATCTTTGATACTGTGGCATTCCTGCCAAAAACAGTACCATTACCAGTAACAATATAATCACCATATTCTTAAACATGGTCGCGGTGAAGGTTCGGCGAAACATTAGTGCCATCGCACCGGCATTTACAAGTCCCAGCACAAAGCAGCCAATCAATACAATCCCTGCCGTAAGATACCTAGCCGCCATCTGCTTTTTTGCAGTGACGGGCATGGTATATTCCAACTTTCGCCAGCCTTTCACTTTATCCCGTTCTATGGCAAAAAAGTCTTCCCCTATGGTGAATAACAGAATCCCATAGGTAAAATATACAAACATCTGAAACATGCTGGTCACCTCATCCGCCGCCATATCCTGTATATTTCCGTAACGTATTCCCAAGCCTACCAGGATTCCCAACAAAGCCAGTCCCAATGCCACTGCCAGAAGGCCCAGATAGGTTTTCTTCCCCAGAAACAGTTCCTTATAGATTAATCCCTTCATTAAGACCACTCCTTTTTCCCGGCATTTACGTAATACAGCATGATTTCCTCCAAGGTAGTCCCATCCATGGCAAGCCCCGAATATTTACTGCTGCAAAGTGCTCTGTCCTTCACCATCACAGAAGCGCCAAAGTCTGACAGACGGGCACTGATGAAATCTGTCGGGTCCATATCCTTGTACTCACTCTTCTTACACTTAATCACACCATGGTTCTCCAGGATTTCATCCTTGTAGCCGGTGACCAAAAGCTTTCCCTTGTGAATAAAGGTGACGCTGTCACATACCTTTTCCAAATCAGAAGTAATGTGAGAAGACATCAGGATACTATGTTCCTCATTCTGTAAATACTCCATAAACATATCCAGGCATTCATTACGAACCACCGGGTCCAGACCGCTGGTAGCCTCGTCCATAATAAGCAGCTTGGCGTTGTGAGAAAGAGCTACGGCTATCTGCAGCTTCATCTTCATACCACGGGAAAAATCAGCAATTTTCTTCCGCTCCGGTAGGGACATTCTTTCCAGATATTCCTTAAATACCCCGCTATCCCAGTCACGATAAATATGCTTCATGATGATATTTAGGTTCTTCGCACTCAGCTGGTCGTGATAGGGCAGCTCATCAAACACTGCGGATACCTGCTCCTTTATGGCTATCTCATCCCGGATATTGTCCAGTCCGAACATTTTGATGGTTCCTTCATTCCTTTTGATAATATTCAATATAGCCTTAATGGTAGTAGTTTTGCCGGCTCCGTTTTGTCCTATGAAGCCCATGATACTGCCCTTTGCCACATCAAAGCTGACATGGTCCAGGGTAAAACCATCGTACTTTACCGTCAGGTCTCTTACCTCAATGGCATTCTCAAAATTTGACATGTTTTCCTCCTATTCCCTGCTGCTGTCATACAGAAGACCCAGCATTTCTACCAGTTCTTCCAGGGATACCTGATTTCTGTTTGCTTTTTCGCAGGCCTGTCCCAATAAACCTTCAATCTGACGTAAGTTCTCCTCCCGAAGCAGCTCCGTATTTTGTGCCTTTACGAAGCTTCCCTTCCCGGAATAAGACTCAATAAAGCCTTCCCGTTCCAGATCCTCATAAGCACGCTTGGTGGTAATCACACTGATCCGAAGCTGTGCCGCCAGATTACGCATGGATGGAAGGGCGTCCCCCTCCTTTAACTCACCGCGCATAATCATGTCCTTAATCTGGGATGTGATTTGCAGGTAAATTGGCTCACCCGAAGAATTTGTAATAATAATATCCATAGTGCACCTCTTTAATGTATATATGCGATATATACATTATGCACGCTTTATTCCGTTCTGTCAATAGCTTGTTATAAAAAAGAAAAAAGATCGAACCCGGTTGGATTCGACCTTTTCACCCTCTAAGTACGAGGAGTATTTACTTTTTTATTCTGATTGTTTCGATTACGGTTTCTATAGTAATTCTTCTTTTTCGCCGACTTCTTGGCTGCTTCGCCTATTGCTTCCGCCATCGTAGCTTCCACTTTTGCAGTCTCCACCTTTTCCTGACTCTCAGCCTTCTGCTGTGCCTTAGCCCTTTGTTGCCTGGGCTGTGCTTTTACCTGCTGTTCCTTCAGCTCCTGCTCCAGCTCGGACTTCACCTTCACTTCCTGCTCCGCCACCAGTCTGGCTACAATCTGCTCGGGCGAATTCACATCTGAATTTTCCGCATTAACCGCTTTCCCTTTATTATCCGTTTTCTGAGCCTTTGCGTTGGGTACCTGCTTTTTCTGAGATATCGCATTGCCTGCATTTCCCTTGTTACGGCCATTTTTCTGCCCATGGTCTCTGCGTGGTCTTCCGCCTTTTACACCATTACGACGGTTCACATCATCCCGAAGCAGGGAATACAGAGTAGACATCAGAGGGATAAATACCAGCATACCAGCCACACCAAAAAGGCTACCACCTATGGTAACCGATGCCAACACCCAGATAGAAGGCAGTCCCACGGAATTGCCCACCACCTTAGGATAAATCAGATTACCCTCAATCTGCTGAAGCACCAAAAATAGGATTACAAACCACAATGCCTGCATAGGGTCATCAATCAAAATCATAAAGGCACCCACGCCACAACCTATAAAGGCTCCCACGATAGGAATCAATGATGTAAAGCCTATCAATGTACCAATCATCACCGCATAGGGGAATCTGAAAATGGTCATAAAAATAATAAACAAACAGCCCAATACTACGGCTTCTAAACACTGTCCGCAGATAAAATTAGTGAAATTGGTGTATAATCTGCCACACACATCACGAATCCAGCTGTTTAGCCCCGGTTTAGTATAAGCATCGATTATACGAAGTCCCTGACTCTGCAGGCTTTCCTTCTGGGACAAAATGTAAATAGCAAATACTAAAGCAATCAAAGCATTTACCACACCACCGATGATATTCCCGGCTACGGACAAGGTAAATCCAAACATGTTACCCACACCATTCTTTAGGAATCCGCCCACACTTCCGATAATAACTTCCCAATTAAACTCTATATTCTCAAAATTCTCAACATAAGAGGACAATTCCGGATAATCCGCCAAAATCCCCTGCAGCCATATCACTACCTCATCCAAAAAGGGAGGAATTTTAGCGCCCAGTGTCTTCAGGGTAATTCTAAGCTGCGGTATCACAGCAACTAATACCATGGCAACAATAGCCACCACAAAGATTAATGCCAACACCATACTCACAGGTCGCTTAATACTGTTTCCCATCTTTCCCTTTGCTTTGGAAAACAGACTCTTCTCTATGGCCTTCATGGGTATATTCAGAACAAAGGCAATTACTCCACCGATAATAAAAGGGAGCAATATACCAAAAAACATCTTTATCCCCGAAAACAGTACCTTGCTGTAAATAAGTGCAAGCCCCAATGCCGCTATATATAAGGCAACCAGACATATCTGCTTCACTTTTACTTTATCAAAACCCATACGTACTTACCAAATCCTTTCTGTTGCACTACCCTTTTCTTTCCAGCAAGGCAATCAGATACTGCCATACTCTTTTTGTGGAAGAAATACTTAACGTCTCTTCTGTGGTATGAATATTACTCATATTCGGTCCAAAAGAAACACAATCCAAATCACGTATCTTTCCTGCCAGCAAACCACATTCCAGACCGGCATGAATAGCCTCTACCTTCGGCTCGTTTCCGTCCATCTCCTTGTAGAGTGCAATCATCTTATCCCTCAAGGGAGAGTTTACACGGTAAGACCATCCCGGATAATCACCGTCCACCTCTGCTTCGCCGCCTGCCAGCACCACCACTGACATCAGTTTCTCTATCAACGCCTTTTTACTGCTCTCAATACTGCTTCTTACAGAAAAAGATGCTTCCACTCCGTCCTCGTTTACTTTCAAAATGCCCAGATTCAGGGAGGTTTCTACCAGCCCTTCTATATCCGCACTCATGGCCTGTACTCCGTTGGGCAGGCTGTTTAAAAAGGCTGCAACCACTGCAAAATCATTGTTGCAGATGGCTTTCTTACATGTGTTTTCACTCTGCTTCACAGAGATACAAAATCCCGAATCCTTGGTAGCCAGCTCTGCTTTCACATCCTGTTCAAAAGAATGTACTGTAGCTTCAAAGACTTCCTTTTGATCCATAGCCACCAATATGCTGCATTTGGTCTCTCTGGGAATGGCATTGTCTGCCAAACCGCCCTGTGCGCTGATAAGACCTGCATTGATTTCTTCTAAATATAACCGCCACAAGAATCTGCCCAGCAATTTATTGGCATTGCCTCTTTCCTTGTGAATCTCCACTCCGGAATGTCCGCCTGCAAGGCCGCCCAATAGCAGTTCATATTCTACGCCTTCCATCTGCGTAAAGCTTACGGGAAGCTTGCAATCCACTCTGGCTCCTCCCGCACAGCTGGTCAAAAAGATGCCCTCCTCCTCGGAGTCCAGATTCAACAATCGACTGCCTTTCAGCATGGACAAATCAATCGCTCTGGCACCTTCCATACCGGTTTCCTCATCCACCGTAATCACCACTTCCAAACGGGGGTGCTTAATCGTTTCATCATCTAAAATAGCCAGTGCATAAGCTACTGCGATGCCATCGTCACCGCCCAGACTGGTACCTTCCGCATAGACCTTATCCCCGTCCACCTTCAGTTTCAAGGGATCCTTGGTCATATCTATATCAAGCTCCGGCTTGTGCACCGCCACCATATCCATATGTCCCTGGATAATCACTGCCGGCTCCTCTTCATAGCCTTCACTTGCTTCTTTAATTATCACAATGTTCTTTATCTGATCCTGATATACTTCCAGGTTTCTTTCTTCTGCAAATCTTTTTAAATAATCACTGATTGCGCCCACATTTCCCGAACCATGGGGAATGTTACAAATCTCCTCAAAAAAGTAAAACACCTGAGTAGGTTCTAAGTTTTCTAAAACTCGCATCCATCATACCTCTTAAAAACCATTTTCTACTATTTTAACCTATTTCCGGTAAATATACCACTAAATTTTTCTCTATCTGTCGCCTTTTTTTCACAAAAACATTATGTAAGCATCTTGTTTTTCTCCACTCAGATGATATAATACTATCATGCAGATATGGTTCATCGGTAGAACGTTGGCTTCCCAAGCCGAAGAGGCGGGTTCGACTCCCGTTATCTGCTTTTTTCATAAAATACTACAGCAGTTTATCAAACTCTGCTGTAGTATTTTCATTCTCTCTTTACTTCTTTATTTTACTCATAACACATCTTGCAACTACCAGAAAAAGCATCGAAAATCCTATCATGATTCCCCATGAACATAACAAATGCCCGATCGTAAATTCAAAAAAGCTTTCCGCTTCATGTTGAATCATGATACCCTCCTGCTGTAATCGCAATGGTAAATCATTCAAATTTGCACTGGTTCCGTAGCCTTCCATACTCCAGCGACAGATTGCAAACCATGAAATAATCTTTGTGGCTCCGTCCAATTTAAAAATCAAACCGGAAAACAATATCTGAGGCATTAGCAAAATAGGTGCCACTGTCATAGCCCTATCCGCATTAGTAAATAAAGCGGATACCAACAGTCCCATGGCCACAGATGCCACCGCAGTTAACAAGGTGGTCATATATATTTCTGCAAAGACCGGCAGGAATACTCCGCTTTCCGGCAATCCAATCAGCAAAGTAAATACGCCTACAACCAACACGCTTTGCAGCATACATAAGACACCCAAAACGATAATTTTCGAAGCAATATATGCTGTAAGGGACAATCCCGTCATATATTCTCTTTTTACTATAGTACGTTCTTTGCATATTTCCTGAATAGAATTCAGCATTCCAATCCAAAATGCCGAACAGGATAATGCAAACAATAAACTCTTTGTCATTTCATATTGGTCATATTGCTTGCCGTCCGCAACAAAGGATATCAACAAAGCCAATACCGGTGCCTGCAGCAGTATTAACAATAGCCTCTGCCTGTCATTGGACAATAGCTTAAAATACCGGATACACAGAATAAACAATTGTCTCCATCCGCTCTTTTCATTTGTATGCTTACTAAGTGATGCAGATGACCGGACTTTTCCCGGCTCTGCTTCCGTATCTCTAAACTTCTGCTTCCATTTCGGAGCCTGCTCTGTAATCAGATTATAGATATCCACAATATCGGAAACGCCGAAAAATCTTAACGCCTCATCATAGGAGCCAAAGAAGCATAGATTTCCGCCTTTTCCCATGAAAATAATCTTGTCGCACATTTGAAGCTGCAAGGTACTATGGGTAACCAATATTACTGTCTTACCATCATCTGCCATCTGCCGCAAAGACTGCATCAGATTGCGCTCGGTTCCCGGATCCAGTCCGGAAGCCGGCTCATCCAAAAACAACAGATTCGGGTCAGCCAACAATTCTACCGCAATACTGGCACGCTTACGCTGTCCGCCGCTGAGAGCTTTAATCATACTGTCTTTCTTTTCCGTCAGCTCTACCGTTTCAATAGCCCGGTTTATGATTGCCTCTCTCTCTGTCTTTGAAATATCCTTAGGCAGCCTTAGCTTGGCTGTATACATCAGCATATCATATAAGGTCAGATTATCATATACAATATCTGATTGGGGTACGTATCCTATCAACTTTTTCAGCGAGTCAAAATTGTGATACAGATTTGTACCATTAATGTATATATCACCGGATGTAGGCTGCAAATAGCCGCACATACTATTCAAAACAGTTGACTTACCCGCGCCGGAACCTCCGATAATAGCAACCAGTTCCCCCGGTTTCACACTAACCGTAGTATGATTACAGGTGATAAAGGATTTTCTGCCCTTTCCCCTTCTTATCACCACATCCACAGCCTCTACCGAAATACCACTCTTAAAACAACAATAAAAAATAGTGTTCTTTGTAAAAATAAGCTTGGAATTGGTGATAACAATTACATCCTTCTCATGAAGGAGCACTTTCCCCTTTACCTGTTTGCCGTTGACAATAATACCATTGGTACTATTTTGGTCAATAAGGTAATATTGTCCATCTTCCAAAACAATCTTTGCATGCAACTTGGATACACTTACATGGGGTAACACAATATTGCACTCCGCCTTTCGGCCTATGGTTATCTCGCCAAAATGATTGTTTTGAAATTGTAACCACTTATTAGAGGATGTCAGCGTAGAAAAGATTAACAGCACGCCCTCCGGTACTGTCTCAATACCATCATCCACACGGATAAAATCTCCGTCTCCTAAAGAACGCTCTTTAATGGACATATTGTCATAAATCAGTCCATTGGTACTATCCTTATCTACGATTTTCCAAACACCCTTTTCCAGCAAAAAGTAACCATGATCATGAGAAACAAGGGGAGAGACAAGAACAATATCATTGGTAGGTGTCCTGCCGAATGTTACTTTGGACTTGCGAAAAGAGGATAAATCAATATTGTATGGCTCCTTATGACCGTCAAATATGGTGATAAGCAGTGCGGACCCTGTTAAGGGTCCGCCTGCATGATCATTGACACCAATTCCTGATAAATTTGCCCGATTTATTGACACATCACGGACAGTTGCATCTAAATAATCTTGCATCAATTCCTCCCAGATGACAATCTGTATCTTATTTGTTTTTCAGCTTCATGTCGCTTAAAATCGTGTAACAGCCACTTCTAGATACTTCAATTTTGATAAAGGATGCGTCCGATATAGCAATCTCGCCGGTATTGAATTTTTCTGTCTTATAGGTTATCTCCGGCGATTTATACACAAGCACATCATCTGCGTATACCCAAACATTTGTTACATCTTTATTGCCATAATCCACCGGGGCTATATCAAACGATAAGGAATCGTACTGCTTGTCCACCGCAAACTCAGCATAATTTCCTACCGAATAACAGCTCACATAATTCCGCATATAAGTATAGTCACCACCCAATTTATCATAGGGCCTTCCGTCATTCCACTTCCAACCGCTCGTACTTGAAATACAATTCACTTTATTCAGTGCTGTATAAGAAGTATCTACCGCACTCACATATCCCGGTATGGTATTCAGCACCACATCCGAAAGTATCAAGTAATCCCAATTATTAAAATCAACCTCTATCTTCAAGTACTCAGCATCACTGATATCCACATTTGTAACTTCAATCACCCCGCTCTTATTGGTAATCGCAGGAATGGTATAACGCATCACATCATCGGCATAGATATGTATCCAGCCCACTGTCCCCTCATTGGTAGTGCAGTTTGCGTGAGGGGCAACTTTAAAGCTAATTGTGGAATACTGCTTGTCTACTTTATACTCTACAGTAGTGCCATAAGAATTAGGAATCACATAATTGGTTGCCATGGTATAATCATTGCCTTCCTTATCCATAGCCTTCCCGTAATTCCAATTCCAATTTTCTGTGGAAAACTTGCCCGTTGTATTGTGCATTTCCAAAGTATGCAGGGGCACTGATTTATATCTGTCCAAATCCGTTCTGTAATCAGCAAGTGTTGTATTATAAGGCAAATCAGTCAATGCATCATCAATGACGGTCTTTGCTGCCTCTACATCCTGATTTTGCACCTTTTGGTCAGCCTGTGCTATTACACCCTGTACATATGCATCTTCATAGTTCTTTGCGGCATTCTTAAGTGCTTCATCCTGTCCCACTTCAAGCATTGCTCTGTTCACTGTATCCAATGCCTGCATGTAGTCTCCGCTTTGGCTGTAGCTTTCCGCCTCTGCCAACGCATTTGCCTTAATACTTTCCATCTTTTGAGTATAATAGCTTTCCTTGGCTGCCTTCAGTTCTTCACTTTCAGGAAGCACCTTTAGGGCATCTGTCACATCCTGTATTGCTTCGTCATACAGGGAATCACTTGTTTTATTATATGCACTCTCTAACACAGCCTCTTCATAGGCATCACAATAGCTCTCATATGCGGCTCTGTAGTCTGCATCCTCTGCCTTTGCCAGTTCTTCCCTTAACATATATATAGCTGATTCATAATTTCCATTCTCTGCATATGATTTTGCCTCTGCCAGTACCTTTTCCTTTTCTTGTGCGGCCAGTAACGTTTTATATTCTTCTGCCTCTGCTTTCAAGCGCTCGGAAAGGGAATAGGTAATCAATCCGTTTTCAATCTTTGACAAAGCGCCTGCATAATCACCTGTTGCAGCTAAGCTTTCTGCCTCTTCAATAATTTGGGTAATCTGCTTATTTTCTTTTCTGGAATAATCTTTATCTAACTCAACTTTTTTTTCTTCATTATCTTTAATTTCAGTAGATTCTGCTTGAGAATCCGCCGCATCATCCTTCGACAATTGCGGATAAATGAAGAAAATCCCTCCTGCTATGATAGCTGCCACCAAAAGTAAAATAATGATGATAAGTGGTGCTTTTGATTTCTTTTTTATTTCTTTAGTTTCCTTCTCCACATTAACCTCCACAGGAGCTTGTACTGCTGCTCTATTCACAAAAGTAGTTTTATCCAAATCTGATTCAACCGGCATATATACACCAGCCTTGAAATCTAACAATGCTTTCTTCATCTCTGATGCACTGTTGAATCGGGTTGAAGCATCATATGAACATGCCTTTAATATAATATTGGCCATTCCTTCAGATGCCTTGCAAGGAGCCGGAAGACTCTCACCGCTCAGACGTCTCTCCAATGCGCTCTTACGTTCATTTGCATCCATTAATTGCTGGCTTGTATTGAGACCGGGCAAATGATTATCATTTAGCAAACGATATAATACAATACCCAAAGAATAAATATCCGCTCTGTCATCATATTGGGCTCCTTTGAATACTTCCGGTGCCATATAATTATAGGTGCCTTTTTGCGACATACAAGTCGTCATGTTTTCCATTTTACGTGCAATACCGAAATCACCCAGCTTAAATGCGCCAAAATCATTAATAAATATATTTTCCGGCTTAATATCCCTATGTATAATATTGCGTTGATTACACTTCTCCAATGCATCGCATATATCAACACCCAGCTGAACCACCTGTTCTTCAGTCAAGGCGTTATTGATTAAGTAAGTATTAAAGGGGGTAAGTAATTCCATACGAATATAGATGTCCCAACCAATATCGTCACTTTTTTCAATCACCTTGTAATCTTCTACGCTAACTATATGTTCTGTACCCTTAAAGGATTCCATCACCTGAATCTCATTAACAAAATCATCCACAATTCCTCTATAGTAAGTACGAGAGTCATCAACGGTTAAACCTTCCGAACGCAAGGAATCCACCTCGTTAGAATCTTGGGGGATTGAAATCACCTTAATTGCCGAACGGCTAACTATATTTGTATCTTGGCGTATTGCCTGGTATACAATACCAAAAGATCCTCTTCCTAATACTTTTTCAATTTGCCACTCCGGCCAAATAGCGCCGATGTTATGTTGGTACGTCTTATTCTCTTCTGCATTTCCGCTTTGAACAACCCGGGTACCGCATTTTGCACAAAACAGTGAATTATCGCTTAATTCACTTCCGCACTTCTCACATTTCATAATCCCTCTCCTTTGTATAAAAATATCTGCATTCATTATATATTCGCAATACTATAAAGTCAAGTTTACTCGGTATTACAAAACAAGCCAATGTTTCAAAACATTGGCTTGCGGATTATTTCTTTTATTATGCTAATTTGCTCTTTGCTAATTCAGCTAATGTTGCGAAACCTGCAGCATCATTCACTGCCATTTCAGCTAACATCTTTCTGTTCATTTCAACGCCGGCTAACTTCAAACCATACATAAACTTGCTGTATGATAATCCGTTCAATCTTGCTGCAGCATTGATACGTGCAATCCATAACTGTCTGAACTGACGCTTTCTTTCTTTTCTACCTGCGTAAGAGCTGGTTAATGCTCTCATAACAGACTGCTTTGCGATTCTGTACTGTTTGCTTCTGGCACCTCTGTAGCCCTTTGCAAGCTTTAATACTCTATTGTGTCTCTTCTTAGCGTTTAAGCCGCCTTTAATTCTTGCCATGTCTTATTCTCCTCCTTACCGATTAGATATATGGTAAAATCTTCTTCATTGTCTTGATATTTGTTGCATCCACCATTGCAGGCTTTCTAAGATTTCTCTTATTCTTTCTGGTCTTCTTGGTTAAGATATGGCGCTTATAAGCCTTGTTTCTCTTTAACTTACCTGTTCCGGTTAATTTGAAACGCTTTGCTGCTGATTTGCTTGTTTTCATTTTTGGCATGTCAATTTCCTCCTAAATATCCTTAATCTATTTTAACTAAGCGATTAACGCTTTTCAGTTAAAAACATGGTCATGCTTCTTCCTTCTACCTTCGGTGCCTTGTCGATGACTGCTACATCTGCAAGTAACTCTGCGAAGTCGTCCAGAATATGTTTGCTACTGTTCATATGTGCCATTTCACGTCCGCGGAAACGTAACGAAACCTTTACCTTATCACCCTTGGTCAAGAACTTTCTTGCAGCGTTTGCCTTGGTATTCAGGTCGTTGGTATCAATGTTGGGAGAAAGACGAATCTCCTTAATCTCGATTACCTTCTGTTTCTTCTTTGCTTCTTTTTCTCTTCTCATCTGTTCGTATTTGTATTTGCCGTAGTCAGCAATCTTACAAACAGGAGGCTTAGCGGTGGGTGCAATCTTAATTAAATCCACACCCGCTTCTTCAGCCAAATCCATGGCTTCCTTGATGGACATAACACCTAACTGTTCTCCATCTTCTCCGATTACACGTACTTCTTTGTCTCTGATTTGTTCGTTGATTAATAAATCGCTAATGGCTTTGCCCTCCAAAAAAATAAATCAGTTAATTGTTGCACAAAAAAATGAGTAGACACAAATATCCACTCACCATCGACAAAACAAACCTGTAGAATCCTTCTACATAATTTATTTAACTCAAATCATGAACGCTTACGAGCCCGATTGCTGTAAGGTGAGAGTGGATACTCTGCTTGCTGTCATGTGTACTCACATGCTTAATTACTTTAACATATGCTTCATATATTGTCAATACCTGTTTTACATTTTTTGCACGATTTAATAACACAGGGCAGAATCTCTTCTGCCCTGCTCTAAACCAATTTACTTTTCTTTGAAAGTTGCACAAGCGGTTTCTCTGCTTTCGTTTGCCTGTCCGCCGCGGATGTCCACATGCTCTGCCACACATTTATAGTTCTGATTGTATACGCACTTTACTGCTTCGCAATCAATACTGATAATCTTGCCGGCATGAGAAAGAGAACTGGTGTAGGAATCCTCACCTCTCTTTACTCTGAAGCTTTCACAGCAGGTGTCGTCACTCTTGTCTGCATGCTTACCGCCCACCATGATATCACCCTTTGAGCAAAGGTTCTCTTTATTGTAGGTACATTCTTTTGCTCCACACTTTAATTCAGCCATATTTCCTCCATTCTGTCAAAAAGTATTTTGACCTTTTATTATTACACTTTTAGTATGAACGGAGTTGAACGGCTTTATTCAATTATTTGCTTTCTTCAATCACTTCTTCTTTGCGAATTTCCTTAGTGCGGATTTCCTTGCAAATCTGTTCAATAAATGCATCCAGAGACTTCTGGCCTTCATCACCGGCAAAACGGCTTCTTACGGAAACCAGTCCCTGCTCCTCTTCCTGCTGACCAACTACCAGCATATAAGGAACTCTGGCTTTTCTTGCTTCACGAATCTTATAACCGATTTTTTCGGAACGGTTATCTACTTCTACCAACACGCCGTTATTCTTCAGCTCTGCTTTTACCTTCTGAGCATAGTCAGCGTATTTTTCAGAAATGGGAAGGATTCTAACCTGCTCAGGACACAGCCAGGTAGGTAACTTTCCTTCATATTTTTCAATCAAAGCTGCCAAGGTTCTCTCATAGCAACCCATGGAAGTTCTATGGATGATATAAGGACGTACCTTATCACCATTCTGGTCAATATAGCTCATATCGAACTGCTCTGCAATCGCATTGTCCAGCTGGATGGTAATCATGGTATCTTCCTTACCATATACATTCTTTAACTGAATATCCACCTTAGGTCCGTAGAATGCAGCCTCGCCTTCTGCTTCATAGAAGGGAAGGTTCGCCTCCTCCAGAATCTCACGGATACGTCCCTGGGTCGAATTCCAGTATTCATCATCTCCTAAATATTTCTCACGATTGTTCGGATCCCACTTAGACAAACGATACGTAACATCCTTATCCAATCCCAAAGTCTTTAAGCAATACAGCGCCAACTCCAGACAACCCTTAAACTCATCATTTACCTGATCCGGACGTACAATCAAATGTCCCTCTGAAATAGTAAACTGACGCACACGGGTCAAACCATGCATTTCTCCGGAATCCTCGTTACGGAACAAGGTAGAAGTCTCACCATAACGCAGGGGCAGATCTCTGTAGGATTTCTGGCTTGCCTTATAAACATAATACTGGAACGGGCAAGTCATGGGACGAAGTGCAAACACTTCCTTATCCTTTTCCTCATCGCCCAGTACAAACATACCGTCTCTGTAATGATCCCAGTGACCGGAAATCTTGTACAAATCACTCTTTGCCATCAAAGGAGTCTTGGTACGCACATAGCCTCGGTTGTTATCCTCTTCATCTTCAATCCAACGCTGCAGGGTCTGGATAATCTTAGCTCCCTTAGGCATCAGAAGAGGAAGACCCTGACCGATTACATCCACAGTGGTAAAAATTTCCATCTCACGACCTAATTTATTATGGTCACGAAGCTTAATATTCTCTAAATACTCCAGATACTCATTTAACTCTTCCTTCTTATTAAATGCAGTACCATAAATTCGCTGTAACATAGCATTCTCAGACTTACCTCTCCAGTATGCACCGGAAGAAGAAATCAGCTTATATGCCTTAATATTTTTGGTGCTCATGAGATGAGGACCTGCGCAGAGGTCTACAAAATCTCCCTGGCTATAGAAGGAAATCTCTGCATCCTCAGGTAAATCATTGATTAACTCTACCTTATAAGGCTCCTGACGCTCCTCCATGAACTTGATGGCTTCTTCTCTGGAAAGAGTAAACTTCTCCAGCTTGGCGCCTTCCTTGATGATTTTCTTCATCTCAGCTTCAATATTGTCCAAATCTTCTCTGGAAAAAGGAGCATGATCAAAGTCGTAATAAAATCCGTTGTCGATGCTGGGACCGATGGTCAGCTTCGCATCGGGGAATAATCTTTTAACCGCCTCTGCCATTACATGGGCAGTGGTATGACGAAGGGTTGCCAATCCAGCCTTATCATTAGCAGTCAAAATAGACAATTCACAGTCAGAATCTACCACAGTACGTAAATCCACTACCTTTCCGTCCACTTCTGCCGCGCATGCCACTCTGGCTAATCCTTCACTGATATCAAGTGCTATTTCGTAAATACTTTTTGCTTCTGCGTACTCTTTTACAGAGCCGTCCTTTAATGTGATTTTCATAGAATCCTCCTTGAGTATGAACTCATAAACATAGTCATTATAATACAAGAAATTCTATTTTGCAACTGTTTCACATTCCTCTATTGCAGGAAAAGTTTTTGTGGCATTCACGTTCTTTTTCCAAACAATAATTGCCTTAAATAAATCACCGTCAATTTCTATATTGAACGTACCGCCCTGCAATTCCACAAAGGTTTTTACAATAGCCAGGCCCAGACCGCTTCCCTCTGAGGTACGGGACGCTTCTCCCCGCACAAATCGATCGGTCAGGCGTTCTGCATCTGCGTTGATTTCCATGGCTGAAGTATTTTTAAAGATAATCTCTACCCTATCCTCGAGATTGTATACATCCACAAAAACTCTGGAACCGCTCAAAGCATATTTCATGGCATTGCTTAGCAGGTTTTCAAATACACGATAGGTCCTTTGACCGTCCAAGGACAGGATCACCTTTTCCTCCGGCAGATTCCAGCGGAACATCAGGTCACTGTCAGCAATCTTATCCTCCATCTCCAGACGCAGCTGCTTTATCAGACTGACTACATTCACATCCATGTAATTCATGACGATATTACCGGACTGCGCTTTACTCACCTCAAACAAATCCTCAATCAACACCTTCAGTCGCTGGGATTTCATATCCAGGGTATTCACATAGTTTTTTCTGGTTTCCTCCGGAATATCATCCTGCTTCAAAAGATTGACATAGGTGATAATCGCCGTAAGAGGTGTTTTTAAATCATGAGACACATTACTGATTAGCTCTGTCTTCATCTTTTGGCTCTTAGCTTCCTCAGCCACCGCCTTGGAAAATCCCTCCTGCACTCTGGAAAGTTCCTGTCCCAAAGGCGTCAGATACCCCAAATCCTCCTCAAGCTCTATCTTTAGCTCTCCTTCCGCCATCTGTCTGGTAGCAGTTAAAAGATTATCATAATGTAACTGCAGCTTCTGACCGTTCTTGGAAAATATATAGTACAATACAATCGAGTAAACAATAGCGCCCGGGATACCGAAAAACCAGCCGCAACAAAACAGGGACACTATCACAAAATTGACTACAACCATTTTAATAATGATATGGCGCAACCCCTTTGTCACATCAATATCCACAATCGCATGATATGCCCCACGAATCTTTCTTCCCAGCCACCTTGCAATACGAACCACCAGGATTCTGTTTTTCAGATACTGCATGGGACCACATAAAAACTGACGACAATGTGCCACGATAATATACTCCATGAAAAACAGAAGCGCCCAGCCCAATACATTGCCAGCTAAAGCCCAGCCATAGATTTCTCCGCTGTCAAATACATACCCCAGGATTTCCACACTGGCTCCCTCAAATTCTACAGTAGAGGTATGGCACATGGCTTCAAACATCACATAGGCCCAGCCCACGCCTGCCACTGTCAAACATCCGATTAACTCAAAAGGCATACAAAACAGCTTTTCCCAACCGGTATTCAGTTTCTTCACAAAAGGAAGCAAAAGTGCTACCAAAGCCACAAAAATCATGGCTGCCAATAACAAAAATGGTGCTCCGATTTCCACATACATATTTTCCGCATTATTAAAATAATGTACGTAATAATCCAAATTTATACTAAACTGATTCCAGAAACTACTTTCTGCCGGCAACAAAAATACCGCCTTAAAATCTCTGGGCAATACTTCCATTACATCCAAATCTGCTTTATCCCTGTGGGTATCCTTATAAATTGCCGCATTCTGCTCATACTGGAGTATGGACTCCCTGGCCTTTGCATACAGGTTCTGGTCACACTTAATGCCCGCAGCTCCTACAAATTCCACATTACTGATTTTGCCGTACTCATCAAACTCCAGCAAAAAGGCACCCATAATATGCTGCTCACTTGCCAGCTCATCAATTCTGTTCTTTAATACATTTCCATCCAACAGTTCCCCATACCTTGCCAAATCCTCTTCACCGAAAAGATTGGTATTGATACACAAACCATACTCCCCATTGTACTCAGCGTAGTATTTCGTTTCCTGATTCATGGTATAAAAATCATTGGGCCATCCGTAGGCATCCAATACATGGAATGCCACTTCACTTCCCTTGGCCTCCTGAAGCAGACGTCCATATAAATAATAGCAGGACTCTACCGCATAATTGATGGTATTAGGTTGCAGGGAAAAGGCTTCCGGATTGCCGGATGCAATGCCGTAAAAATCCACCTCTCCCGAATCCGTCGTCCCTGCATTTGTATACTCCTGCATTTCATCCCGGTAAGCTTCCTGCTTCTTCGCTATCAGCTTTTCCATTCGGGGATAAAAGGCCACCGTAACCAAAGCCGCTGCCAATATGGTTATAAAAATAATGATTTTTGCTGTTTTCTTAGATTTTTTCAATTTTGTATCCAACGCCCCACACCACCTTTAAGTATTTTGGTTCCTTCGGGTTATACTCTATTTTTTCCCGAATGTTTCGTACATGAACCAGCACCGTATCTGTGTTTATGGCCATCTCATTCCAGACTCTTTCATAAATCTCATCCGTAGAAAATACACGTCCCGGACTTTTTATAAGAAGCTGAAGAATTTTAAACTCGATGGGTGTCAGCTTGACAAGCTCTCCGTCCACCTTGACCTCCACAGTGTTTTCGTTTAACTCCAGTCCGCCCACTGTGTATACGCCTGCCGTACCCTCCGTCTCGGTATTTCCCAGCATCCTGCGATATCTTTCGTAACGGCGCAGATGAGAATTCACTCTTGCCAACAACTCCAAAGGCTGGAAAGGCTTCGTCACATAATCATCCGCCCCCATATTCAGTCCCATGATTTTGTCCACTTCTTCTGACTTAGCCGACAACATTAACACAGGGAAATCATACTCCTTACGCAGCTGTATCACCATATGTATGCCATCCATTCTGGGCATCATCACATCCACAATAGCCAAATGGATTTCTTCGTTTCTTATGATTTCCAAACCCTCGATTCCGTCTCCGGCCTTAAACACCTTATAGCCCTGACTCTTCAGATAAATCTCAATACCATCCCGTATCTGTTCATCATCCTCCACTATCAATACGTGATACATATCCTGCATGTCTCTCTCCTCCCGGTAACCATTCTATCATGTACGAGTATATCATAATCCCCAAAACGAAAGAAGTCTTTTACAAAAAATAAAAGAATTTCTAAAGAAAACCTTATAAAACCGGGAAGCTCTCTGCCACACACAGCTTTCCAAAGCCTACGCGCTCATTGGGATATATATTTTCTCCCCGTAACGGCTGTGCGCCTCTTCGAAGATAAGCCTTTACCTTTTCTCCGTAAAGATATCTGTCATTCCCCCGAACAATCCCCCACTCCATCAATAGGGCTGCACTTCCCGATACAATAGGCGTGGCGAAGGATGTACCGGTCACCTGTCCGAAACCGCCTCTTACATCCGGTGCCAGGATATCCACACCGGGTGCTACCAAATCCGGCTTAATCAGGCCGGCTATGGTCAGACTGTTTTCCCTGCTCACCTGCGGAAGCCCCCTTCCCGAAAAAGCAGCATACTGCTCGAACGACGCATTGTATGCCCCCACTGTCACAATCTTAGAAGCAGTTGACGGCACTGTCAGTGTCATTTCCGGAGTGGCCCGCAGAAAGAACGTCCGGCTGCTGCGTGCTTCCGAAGCAGGCAGATAACAGTCAAACTTCCCCGTCACCACCCTTACCGGTACCATTTCCAGCTTCCAGATACCGGAAGCGATAAAGCTTTGTCCCTCCGGCGCCACCAATTCAAAATAAATTTCTTGTAATACAGAATAAGGCTTGGGTTCTCCCAGATACACAAGCACTCCGGTTCCGTTAAGCATAAACTCCTGCTTCCCCTCGCCTACTGTATCAGATAAAACCTGCACGGTATTGTCCGGCGCCTGTAAACGGATTTCGTACACATCTCCAAACTGATTCCAAAGCTGGATGCTTAAGGACCTTTCGTATTCGCCCACAGCAATCTCCACTTCCCTCACGTTCTCAATATCTCCGGCAAAATGCCCGCCGCTGTCTCCTTCATTGCCTGCACCCACACAGATAACCGTTCTCCCAATCTCTGAAGCATTGTCCAGGAACCGTTCCACCAGGGTGCTGCCATCATGGGAACCATAGGAATTGCCGAAACTCAAGTTTATGACCACCGGTTTTCCCAACTCTATTCCCTTCCTGACCGCATAGGTCACTGCTCTCATAATCTCAGTCGTTCCGGGAAAATCACTTTCTCCAGGAGTCCCCAGCTTCACCACAATAAGCTGACTTTCCGGCGCAACGCCCTGATAAATCCCACCATCCTCCATCCGCACCCTGCCAGCTGCCGCTATTCCTGCCACAGCAGTCCCGTGACCGCTTACATCCCGGCTGGGTACTGACAGAAATCCTTCCGTCCCTTCCTGTCGAAGCGCAGCATCTATCTGTTCCTTGCTAAACTCCACACCGGTACGGAATCCTGCCGGTGGAGCACCGATTTCACCGGGCACCAAGGTTTGATCCCACAAATAAAGGATCCGGCTGCTGCCATCTGCATTTCGAAACTCCCTGCGCCGATAATCAATCCCCGAGTCCGGTATGGCAATCAAAATATCTGCTCCGGTCAACGCACCTTCTCCCAGTGTGACCGGATATACACAGGAATTCTCACCGGGAAGCATTTCTTCAAAATAATATCTCTTAGGCTTTTCCACATACTCAATTTGCTCCACCAAGGCCAGCATTTCCACCAGTGATGCCGGTACTTTCAATATTCCGTATCCTGCGATCAGCTCCTCCACTCCGATTCCGTATTCTTCCAGAAAGCCTATCTCTCCATGATATTTTACAATCACCTCCCAGGCATTCTCTTCCTGTATATAACCAACATTCAAATCATTCGTTTTCTCCCTGACAGACTTTTGCGTCTCCAATGCCAAATTCCACAGATTCTCAAATTTCTGACTCATACTCCTCCTTAATTGTGACCTTTTTCCCATGTTTTTTCTGTTGAATTTTTGTGCCACAATTGTTATATTCATATTGTGTGACTTTCACAGATATGATAAGGAGGTGTCGGAATGCTGTTTCAGAATAACAACGATAATTATACCCTGAAGACAAATGACAATCTGCAAACGATTCGTCCCTTTTCCGACCCCACCTTTCCTTTTGTGATTACTCATTTGAATATGGCACAGTTGTCCATGCCCTATATTCCCTGGCATTGGCATGATGAGTTCGAATTACTCTGGGTCAAATCCGGCACTCTGACTGTCGGAACCTCCGACGGTTCCTTTGAGTTAAAACAGGATGATTGCGCCTTCTTAAACAGCGGCATTTTACACATGCTGAAAACCGATCCCGATGAGGATTGCGAATTCTTTTCGGCACGTTTTTACGGCAGACTCCTCTTTCCGGACACCACTGCCACCATAACGGCGCAATACATGCAGCCCATTCAATTGGCACCGGAACTACGGCACATTCATCTTTCAGCTGACAATCCCTTGAAGGCCCGCATGATACAATTAATGAAGCAAATCATACAGATTTATTATACCAATCAACCCGGTAGCGAGCTGATGATTCTCAGCAAACTGTATGCATTTTGGTCCGAACTTAATGAATATATGCAGCAGTACCCCACATCGTCTCCCATCAGTAGCCTGATGATTTCCGACCATGACAGAGTCACTGCCGCTATTCACTATATTGCGGAACATTTTGCCGATCTGATTACCCTGGAGGATATTGCCAGCTCCATTCACCTTAGTAAAAGCGAATGCTGCCGCTGCTTTAAGCGTTCCATTTCCCTGAGTCCCATTGAATTTCTTATTCAATACAGAGTCATGGAAGCCATCCGAAAAATGCAAACAAAAGAAGCGGTAGCCAAGTCCATTTCTCAGCTGTCCGCCTCTGTCGGTTTTAATAATGCAAGTTATTTTAATAAGCAGTTCAAACGTTTTACCAACTGCACTCCCTTGGAGTACCGTAACAAATTACTGTCCGAATCGCAAAACGCCCGGATAGAAAAAGATTTTATGGACTTTTTCTACGCCCCCGTAAACATCGATTAATTATTCCCCATAGAATCGTTCAAACACCTTCATGGCAGCCACGCTATCCGCACCGGCTGCCATTTCCATTGCCGAATGCATAGCCAGCTGCGGTAATCCCACATCCACAGATGTCATGGAAACCTGTGCATTGGATATATTTCCCAAGGTAAAACCACCCACCATATCCGAACGGTTATAAAACGTCTGATAAGGTACCTTTGCCGCCTCACACCATAGCTTCATGCATGCCGCAGACATACCGTCAGTGGTATATTTCTGTCCGCTATGATACTTAATCACCAATCCCCCTCCTAAATAAGGCCGATTGGCCGGGTCTGCCTTTTCCGGATGATTAGGATGTACTGCATGGGCATTGTCTGCGGAAATCAAAAAGCTTTCTGCCAGCTTACAACACTTCTCCTGCGTATTCCATCCAAGCGACTCACCGATTCGTTCCAGGGTATCCTTCCAAAATGTAGAATCCGCCCCCTGTGCGGTGGTGCTTCCCACC
Organism: Lachnospiraceae bacterium; assembly: GCA_017522685.1. The sequence continues at coordinate 25,588 of JAFWYN010000025.1, read as the reverse complement.
TCTTCATTGTCAAATACTGCCATCACATTAATATACTGATGAGGCTTTGCTTTGGCAAATGCCTCCAGCGCAGCATGTACACATTGTAAATCATCCAGTCTTGGACTTAATACAAATTCTTCCTGTACTCCGGTCAGTCTTCCCTTTTCCCTCACATACAGGAACAAATCACCGGTCAGGATATCTTCCTTCTTCACCTTTGCCGCTTCCGCCACCGTTTGAAGCAGAAGGTCATTTGCTGTTTCCTTATTCCCCAACGCCATTAACGGTAACAAATCCACCTGCGGATTGTACTCATAACCTTTATTAATGTCATGATTCATATGGATGGCCAGATTGGGAATCACCAGCAAATCCTTATCCACGTTTACCAGCTTTGCAATCGGTTTTTGCCCGTCCTCCCTTATAAATACTCTTCCCGCCACGGATAAAGGTCTGTCCAGCCAGGAAGACTGAATCATACCGCCGTATTTTTCGGTATTTAAGCGGATATAATGTTCCTCTGCCACCAGTTCCGGCTTTTCCTTCACCTTAAAGGTGGGGGCATCAGAATGTGAGGCAATCACGTGAAATCCCTTAGCCTCTTTCTTCGGTGTTCGGAACGCAATGACAGAAGAATCGTTTCTTACCACAAAATATCCTTTTCCGCCTTCTATCTTCCAAACCTCCCGTTCCTTCAACTCCTGAAAGTCCTGTTGTAACAGCTTGGTTTTTATGTTATCTACCACATGAAATGCACTGGGACTATTCCAGATAAACTCTATCAAATCTCCTGCTGTGTTATTTTCCTTTTTCACTTTGGACATCTGTAACCTCCGATTATTGATAAATGATAGCCTTGGACAATTCCATTGCTTTTGCTTCCCCACAAAGCTTACTGATAATAGCCAGTGAAAAATCAATGGCACAACCCATACCTCTGGAGGTAATCACATGGTCTGAAACAGCCACACTGTCAAATACCACCTCAGCACCGTCCAAATCCTTTTCGAAGCCCGGATAAGAGCATGCCTTACGTCCCTTCAGAAGCCCTTTATGACCAAAAATGCTGGGAGCCGCACAAATTGCCGCGATGTACTTTCCTGCCTTGTAAAATTCCTCCACACGTGCCATCAAACCTGCATGTGCCTCCAGATTTAACGTACCCGGCATGCCCCCCGGCAACACAATCATGTCCAACCCGGCAAAATCCACTTCCTCGAAAATCTGATCCATTTCTACTGCAATTTTGTGAGAACCGGTCACTTTTCTTTCTCCGGTCACGGAAACCATACGAATACTAATTCCTGCTCTTCTGCACAAATCTACCACTGTTAATGCTTCAATTTCTTCATATCCTTCTGCAAAAAATATACCAATGTTTTTCATAACTTCTCCCTTCTGCTCTCAGATCAGTCTAATAACTTAAGTATAAACAAATTCTTTGTATATGTCACTCTTTTTTGCTTCATTTTTTGTTAAGTTTGGGTTATAATGTATTTAAGCAAGAAAAACAAGCGACGACGAAGTCGGCATTTGTTTTTCTGCCCAAATAACGAGTAGCCTGTCTGCGTCAGCAGACAATAAGCACGAATGTGCGTGGCTACGAGTCCATTATTAAGTAACAACCAAGGAGAACCCAAAACATGGAAATAGAACGTAAATTTATTATAAACTCCCTTCCCTCTGATTTGGAGGAATATGAATGTCTACATGTGGAACAGGCATATCTCTCCATTGACCCGGTGCTTCGCGTCAGAAAGCAAAACACCAAGTATTTTCTGACTTACAAAGGACAGGGTATGATGGCCAGAGAGGAACACAACTTCCCCATTTCCGAGGAGGCATATTATCATTTACGGAAAAAGGCTGACGGCAATATTATTTCCAAAAAGCGTTACCTGATTCCTCTGAATAATCCTGCCTTCCGGGAAGGTTTTCCCGCTCCTCCCAAGGATTACACCCTGATGATTGAGCTGGATGTCTTTGATGCTCCCTTTGCACCTTTGAAACTGGCTGAAGTAGAATTCGGTAGCAAGGAAGCTGCAAATGCTTTCGTACCTCCCTCATGGTTCGGAGAAGACGTTACATACAATAAGGAATATCACAATTCCTACATGTCTAAGCAAACCTTTTAAGCTTAATACATTAACAAAAAAACGGAAGGCTTTACAGCCTTCCGTATATTATTGTAAGCTCCTTTATTTTGTCTGCCAATTCTTTTGTACATACTCCCGCTTTCATACGCCATTCCCAGTTCTTACCTAAAGAGGAAGGCATATTAATACGCGCTTCATTACCCAAGCCTAAATAATCCTGCATGGGAATCACCACTGTATCTGCCACGCTGGAAAGCGCCACACTGATGAATTTCCAGTGTATGTCTTTGCCGTCTGCCAGTCCGAAATATTTATTCACATGTCCTCTGGTCCAATCATTCAAATTATGATACCAGCCCACCGTTGTTTCATTATCGTGGGTTCCTGTATATACCACAGAATTGACTTTGTGATTATGAGGCAGATACAGGTTCTTTGCATCCCCGCCAAAGGCAAACTGAAGTACCTTCATACCCGGGAAACCGGTGTCTTCCAAAAGTTGCAATACAGAAGGGGTTAAAAAGCCCAAATCCTCTGCAATCACCTTTAACTCACCGAATTTACGCTTCATAGCCTTAAACAACTCCAGTCCGGGACCGGGAAGCCATTTACCATTCTGTGCTGTCTCATCACCATAGGGAACAAACCAATACTCATCAAATCCTCTGAAATGGTCAATTCTCACAATATCATAACGCTTATAGCAATGCTCAATACGCTTCAACCACCATGCATATTTGGTTTCTTTATGATACTCCCAGTCATACAAGGGATTGCCCCAAAGTTGACCTGTCTCACTAAAAGCATCCGGCGGGCAGCCTGCCACACCGATGGGCAGATTCTCCTCATCCAGCTGGAACAACTCCGGATTCGCCCAGATATCCGCACTGTCAAAAGCCACATAAATAGGCACGTCTCCTACGATTTCAATCCCCTTCTCATTAGCATAAGCCTTTAATTTATCCCACTGTTTGGTAAAGAAATATTGCAGGAAATAATAAAAGCCCATCTGTTCGGAATACTCATTTGTATAACGCTTTAATGCCGCAGGACGACGCAAACGGATATCCTCATCCCAATCTGTCCAGCAGGTATTGTCAAACACACCCTTTACAGTCATATACAAGGCATAATCCTTCAGCCAGTATTTATTCTCCTTCAGAAATGCCTGATAATCCTCCTGCTCGGTCAGTCCGGCCTCCAAAGCACTTTCATAAGCCTTTTCTAAAATCAGATAACGGTGATTGTACATCTGTCCATAATCCACATATTCCGGGTGGGTACCGAAGTTCAGTCTGTCACAATCTTCCTTGGTAACATATCCTAAATCAATAAACTCCTGCAAGTCGATGAAATATGGGTTGCCTGCAAAGGTGGAAAAAGACTGATAGGGCGAATCCCCATACCCGGTAGGTCCCAAGGGAAGAATCTGCCACAGCTTCTGACCTGATTCTACCAAAAAATCCACAAATTCATATGCCTCTTTTGAAAAGCTTCCAATACCGTATTTTGAGGGAATACTGGATATGGGAAGCAAAATACCGCTTCTTCTCATGTGAAATTTCCTCTCTAAAAAACATCTGATAAAGATATTTTATCAGATGTTTCTTACTTCATCAATATTTACTGTATCAAATAAATAAAATACGCCACATAGCAAACCAGCATCAAAATACCTGCAGGTCTTCCCAGCTTCTTTTTGGGCAATACACACACCCACAGAAGTACCATTGCTGCCACTGAAGTAATCGTATCTACCATAAAGTTTGCACTATAGGCTACCGGAGTAATCAATGCGGTGGTACCTACTACAAACAAAATATTGAAAACATTACTTCCTACAACATTACCTACCGCAATATCTGCCTTGCCCTTGATAGCTGCAGTCACACTGGTAACCAACTCCGGCAGAGAAGTCCCTAACGCTACAATGGTTAATCCGATTAATCGTTCGCTCATACCAAAAATCTTAGCAAGTGAAGTAGCCGCATCTACGGTAATATCACTACCCCAAACAATCAATACCACACCGATTATCACTAAAAAGAGAAGCTTCAGCATGGAATCTGTTTTAGCCTCCGGCATAATTTCTTCCGTTTCTGCAGCCTGACCCTTTTTCGCCATCACCAGAAGATACCCCATATAAACAAGGAAGCATCCCCATAAAATCAAACCTTCTGCCAGAGAAATCTCTCCATCACTCAAGCCTAATACACCCATTAGTCCTGTCACCAATATCGTGAAAGGCATCTCGTATTTAATGGTTGATTTCTGAACTGCGATAGCACGTACTGTCGCTGTGAGTCCTAAAATAATCAAAACATTCAAAATATTACTACCCAACACATTACCGATAGTAATTTCAGCACTTCCTTTCAGTGCTGAAGCAATACTTACTGCTGCCTCTGGTGCACTGGTTCCCATGGCTACAATAGTAAGACCGATTACCAACTGCGGAATACCAAAACGATCCGCAATCTTACTGGCGCCTTCCACAAACCAATCCGCACCCTTAATTAACATCACAAAACCAACTACCAACAATGCTGCTTGAAATACAATGTCCATACTTTCCTCCTATAAAAAGTGCTGTACTTACACAATTCCTTCATTCAAAAAGACTTTTAGCACATTTCTGTGCTAAAAGTCTTGTTCTTTTACTTAAGTAAAAGCGTGTAACCACGGCTTATAAACCGGGGTATGTTGATTACACGTTACAACTACTCCCTTTTAACTAGTTGCTATTGTATCTAAATTATTCTTTTCTGTCAACAACAGAAGTAAAGATTTCTTAACTAATTATCCTATGTAATCTTATACTTCCTCAGGCTGATTTGCATTCTGTCCTACACTGATGGTCAGGAGCTTGTCCTTTAACTGATTTTCCATATTCTGTAAATCAATTTCCGCCTGACGACGCTTCTCTCTGCCTTCGGTCTGAATACGCATTACTTCATCCAAAGTAGAAATCAGGCTTTCGTTGGTATTTCTCAAGGTTTCCATATCTACGATACCTCTTTCTGCTTCCTTAGCAGTCTCAATAGTTGCCACCTTAAGTGCAGATGCATTCTTCTTTAACAATTCGTTGGTCATATCAGCCACTTGACGCTGTGCTATTGCTGCATCTGTGGAATGCTGGATACCGATTGCGATTGCCATCTGATTCTTCCACAGCGGAATGGTATTTACCAAAGTAGACTGAATCTTATCTACCATAACGGTATCAGAATTCTGAATCATACGAATCTGAGGTGCAGTCTGTAAAGCAATCATTCTACTGAGCTCTAAGTCGCTAACCTTCTTCTCAAAGCGCTCTAACATATTCTCATAATCGCTAACCAGCTGTGCATCTTCAGGAAGTCCTGATGCCATTGCCTTCTGTTTCAGGTTCTCCAGCTCGGTTGATCTTGCAATCTCCAACTTTTCCTTACCGGCCAGAATATACATAGAAATTTCCTTGAAATAGCTTAAGTTCAAGTCATACATCTTATCCAAAGACTCAACGTCCTTCAAAAGCTGTATCTGATGACCTTCCAAAGCATCGGAAATCTTTGCAACATTTACCTCTGCCTTATCATACTTCGCCTTCAGATTGGTCAGGCTGTTTGCTTTTTTCTTAAAGAAGCTCAAGAATCCGCCGCTTTCTTCTTCCACATCAAAGCTCTTCAACTCGGTTACCAGTCCGGTAATCATGTCACCGATTTCGCCCATATCCTTGGTCTTGATGTTAGCTAATGCCTTATTAGAGAAATCAGCCATCTTCTTCTGGGTAGATGCACCATACTGAAGTACTGCATTGGTATTGTTCAGGTCAATCTTGTCTACGAAAGCCTTCACCATCTCCTTTTCCTTGGGAGAAAGCTGTGCCTCTGCCAAAGCGGTCACTTCCTTCTGTGTTGCATTCTTCTTTACTTCCAGGGGTGAATCCTCAGGCTTAACAGTCTCTACTACCGGTGCTTCATCAATCACCTCAAAGGTTAATGTAGGGATTTCTTCTTCCACTAAATCTTTTACTTCGTTTTCCATTTTTCTTCTCCTTTTATTGTATATTTTCTGTTTCTTACAAATTATTTCACATCATCCAATTCGAAATCCTTGCCTCCGGTAAGACCTTCCTTGGCAAGAAGTGTTTTCATGGTAGATATCTCTGTGGAAATATCCCATGCCGCATCTTCGAACATATCATCAAACAGCTTTCCAAAAGCTTCATTGATTACATCCAGTGTATTCTCTATCTCCGTCTTGGTATTGGCTACATTATTGTCTCCGTAGGAAGGCTGTCCATCCAACTCTCTGTAGGTATCAATCAACTTTCTGGTACTGGGCAGATAAAATTTCATCATCTTCTGCACATCCGACACATTGTCCGGATTTTTCTTCACCTGGTCAAAAATGCGTCCCATAATGTCTTCCAGTGTTTCCAGCTTCCTGCTGATTTCCTCTCCGGGTATGGCATCATTCGCCTCTCGGATATGCTTGATATATTCGTATCCTTCCTCCAAAACCTTTTGAACCTCAGGAGAATACTCGCCGTCAACATTCTTAACCTCCAGAAGAAGCTGTTCCTGTTTTTGGGTTTCTATTTCCCGTATTTTCCGGGACTTCTCAGAATCTACATATTGCTGATACATCTCATCACTAGTAATCAAAGTGGTACCCAGGTCATCTAAATGTCCCTGCAGGAAGAATTTCTTGTCAATCATCTTACGGATATCTTTCTTAACAAATGCAACCTTTTTACCCACTGACGCAGCCAACTGTTCCAGCTCGCAATATTGGGCTTGACCGATACGACTGACATATTGTTTATATCGGGCAACTCTTTCCTTTAAGCTACTGCCCTTTTTCGCCAGTCCTAAGCTTCCCAGGAAACAACCGCCTACTATACCGGTTGCCAACCATAACCCCGGTCCGCCAATCACTAAAGATACTATTGTCAAAACACCGGTACCCACACCGGTCAAAGCAGCTCCTGCAATACCGGCACCCTTTAAAAACGGTCCTGAAAAGGTACCCGGCGGTCGCTTGGCGTATAACTGCGGCACCTGTTTAGGGTTCATTATTACCTGACCATTGCTGTACGTCGCCACCTCCGAAGCCTTGGCATAATGATTGGGCTGTTGCTTCCGATAGGTGGAGGACTTCATATTATTCTGTCCGTAATGAATCCGTCCGGTATTTCCAAACTTATCATTTATGCGCTCAATAGTATTATTAAATTTGTTTTCAATATTCTTACTGAGTCCGGAAAAATCCTGTCTTTCCACAGCACTTACTACGGATTTCAGGATATCCTCTCCCGCATCAAACCAATCTTTATTCTGCATGAAACCTTACTCCAATAATACATTCCTGCTTCTGCAAGACATTAATACATAATTATAATCATTTTATCATATTTTTTTCATAATTACCATAGTATTTTCACTAAGAATTGGGGAATCTGTACAAGATATATTACACTCTTTCCTTAAAAGGCCAACTATCCGCCTTATATACTCATTATACACATCAATTCCTTCCGTTTAAAGGTGATAATATACACTTTAAGCATCGGTAAAGTGCAAATAACATATACCAATGGCCTATAGAAAAAAGGATACCCTTTTCGCTGCGGGTGACAGGACCTTGAACAAATCGCTTTGTACCAAAGCGATTCCACACATGCCCTTCGGGCAGTGTGCTGCAGCCGCTTGGCGGCGCAGTTTCTTCTCATCGGTCACCGCATAAAGAAAAGGGACATCCATTCGGATATCCCTTTTCTTTATGCGGGTGACAGGACTTGAACCTGCACGGTCGCCCACTGGAACCTAAATCCAGCGCGTCTGCCAATTCCGCCACACCCGCGTATTCATGGCCGCTTTGCAACCACGAAACTTATTATATACATAGAACAACTGTCTTGTCAAGCACTCTACAACTCAATTACTTTAAACTGTACCAACGAGTAAAATATCAAAATAATCATCATACAAACCGGTGCAATATATTTGACCATAATGCGGAATACCCTTACTCTTCCCATCTTGTCACCATTCTTGGTTACTTCCTCTTCAATAACATTGGTGCCTACTCTCCATCCTATCATGATACAGGTACCAAGCGCTACGATAGGCATCAATACACTATTGGCGAAATAATCAAAGAAATCCAGCATTCCCATACCTAAAATCTTAATAGACTCCAGCACACCATTCCCCAAGGAAGTAATCACACCCAAAACCAAACTGATAGCAATAATGATAACTACCGCTTTCTTTCTGGTAATCTTAAAGGCATCCATCAAATTGGAAACAATTGCTTCCATAATGGAGATGGAACTGGTGAGTGCAGCAAATAGAACTAAAATAAAGAACGCTGCACCTATTGCAGTACCCATAGGCATAGTATCAAAAACCTTGGGTAAGGTCTTAAACATAAGACCCGGACCACCGGTAGTCAGACCTGCTTCACCACTAAACACATAAACTACAGGAATAATCATAAAACCGGCCATAATAGCAATACCTGTATCAAAAATCTCAATACGCCCTACCGACTTTCCGATATTTACATCATCCTTCACATAAGAACCATAAGAAATCATAATACCCATGGCCAAACTCATGGAATAGAACATCTGTCCCATGGCACCACATACCGTCTTAAAAGAAAACTTCGAAAAATCCGGAAGAAGATAATACTTAATACCCTCAATGGCTCCCTCAATGGTAACCACATAAATACAGATACCTATAGAAATCAATATGAGTATCGGCATCATCAGCTTACTGACACGCTCTACACCTTTCTCTACACCTGCCAATACTACAACAATAGTAATCGCAAAGAAAATCAGGAACATAATCAAAGGTGTCCAGGTTGCACTGATAAATTCTCCAAAATATCCATCTGCTGCCGCTGCCGAAGCTGTACCTTTTCCTGACAGAAATACCATCATATACTTTAATACCCATCCACCGATTACACAGTAATAAGGCAATATAATCATGGGAACTATCATAGCCAGATAGCCAAAGATACTAAATTTTTTATCTAACTGTTTAAATGCACTAATAGCACTTTTCTTTGTTTTACGACCGATACCAATCTCCATCACCAGCATGGAATATCCGAAGGTTAACACCAATATTAAATATACAAAAATAAAGATACCGCCACCATACTGTGCCGCCAGATAGGGGAATCTCCAAAGATTACCCAAACCAACTGCGCTTCCTGCCGCTGCCAAAACAAATCCTAATCCGCCGCTAAAACTACCTCTTTTTTCCTTCATCTCATTTGTACCTTCCTAATTAACATCACTGCCTAATAGCTTAACAGATTTCCCATTCCTTTGGCAACCTCTATTTTTCTTTTCATATGAAATAAACCGATTCTTATCCCAATTGCATCATCTGTATTAAAAGTAACCATGCCAAACCATAGTAAAACACTACCGCCAGCAAATCGTTAATCGTAGTAATCAATGGTCCGGACGCTACTGCCGGGTCAATCTTCAACTTATGAAGAAACATGGGGATAGCCGTACCCACCAAGCTGGATAGGGCCATTGCTAACACCAGAGATATCCCTACACATCCGGATACCGCAAAGGAAAACGTCAGTCCGTAATCCTTAAACAACCATACATAGAAACCAATCAGCACAAAGGATACCAAACCCAAAAGCAAGCCGTTGCCAATACCAATCCGACTTTCCTTAAAGATATGCTGTAACTTTTGCTTAGTGGTCAAATCTTCATCCATTAACACACGGATAGTCACCGCCAGGGACTGGGTACCCACATTACCGGCCATACCTAAGATTAGGGACTGAAAGCATACGATGACCGCAATCTGGTCCACTACCGACTCAAAAAGTCCCACAACCGCAGAAACGCCAATTCCCATGCCCAGTAGCACAATCAACCAGGGAAGACGCTTTTTCATACTTTCAAAAACGGTCTCATTAATATCTTCCTCTTCCGTCAAACCAGCCAGCTTTGCATAGTCGTCTGCCAGCTCTTCATCTACCACTTCGATGATATCCTGTGCCGTAATAACACCCAGAATACAATGATTATCATCTAAAACAGGGATGGAATCCTCCGCATATCCCCTGATGCTTTCCAAACAATCCGATACCTTTTCATGATCATGTACATAGGGATATGCATGACTGATCAAATCCTCCAAATCCACATGGGCTCTGGCAGTAATCAAATCCTTCAAATCCAAAGCACCGTAAAAAGATTTATCTTCATTATACACATATACCGTATATATATTGTCATTGTCTTCAGCTTGAGAAACCAACTCCTTCATGGCTTCCTTCACAGTCATACCCTTGCGAATAGAGATAAAGTTTGTGGTCATTTTACTACCGATTTCATCCTCTTCATAGGACTGAATCAATCGGATATCGTGCATACTTTCCTCATCAATGAGGCTTACCAGCTTCTCTCCAATCTCTTCATCAATATTTTCCAGGATGTCTACCGCATCATCGGAGTCCATGTTTTCGATGATTTCCGCAGCCTTTTCCAACTCAATTTCTTCGAAATACTCCGTGGCATCCTCCAAATAGGCGAAAACTTCCGAAACACGCTCGATTCCCAGTGCGGTATATAAGGCAATACGTTCTTCTTTGGTAAGGAACTCCAACGCTTCCGCAATATCATTCTCATGGTAGCTTTCCAATGCTTCCAACAGACTCACCGGATTTTTCTGTTCATGAACCAATTTCACTATCTCGCTGATGTAATCCTTCTGCATAAAATCCATCATCCGCACCTCCTGTTTCTGTCAATATTCTACCCCTCTGTATGGCCTTCTATGTATCCTGCCACATCCTCTGCTGCTTCCTGCAACCAGACCTTAATATCGTCTTTTTCATTCAAGCGTAATGCCCGCAAAGTATTGGTGTAATCCGGCGGCATCACTTCTGCATTTATCAGCATGCATTTTCGTCTGGCGCCCATTCCGAATACTCCCTGTTCATCCAACGTACTCATTACCACTTCCATGGTTGTCAAAAGTGCATTCTCCCAGCTAAACCAATCTTCTGCATCATCAATATTTTTAGGCTTATTAGCCAGCACATATTCTTCCACTTCCTTGAAATGCTCCCAGCCGTATGCGCAATAGGGGGAATCCGCATAGGACCATTTGTAATCAACAATTTCATCCTTAGAGATATGTTCCTGATCCATAAAATTCTTCAATGCCTGCCAGGACCAGGCGGATATATATGGACAGTTACCCTCTCCGGTGGTCACTAATGTACAATAATAAAAGAACTCATCATGACTCTTGAAAAGTTCCGTAAATGCAGTTTTCGTAGCCTTTAACAGCTTCATGTACAATACGCCATCCATAAAAGAGACCTCTCCACTTCTTGCACTCACACAACACGGGAAAATCTACCCCAATTTAATATATTTTACCATACTTAACTGAATATTGGCAACAAAAAAACCACATCCTTTCGGATATGGTCTCCAGTGAAGCACGGGGGATTCGAACCCCCGACAACTTGATTAAAAGTCAAGTGCTCTACCGACTGAGCTAGTGCTCCATAAATAAAAAAAGCAGGGCTAGCTGGATTCGAACCAGCGAGTGCAGCAGTCAAAGTGCTGTGCCTTACCGCTTGGCGATAGCCCTAAAATGACACCAAGCGTGTCATACAGACACATTAGTAAAATGAGGGTGGATAATGGGATTCGAACCCATGGCCTTCAGAGCCACAATCTGACGCGCTAACCAACTGCGCTATACCCACCATGCGGATAAAATATCCATGAGGTTTCCCTCTAATGTGCCCAAAGGGATTCGAACCCCCGACCCACGGCTTAGAAGGCCGTTGCTCTATCCAGCTGAGCTATGGACACATATGTGTAAAACACATCAACGAAAGCTATTATATCTTGGCTTTCTTAATTTGTCAACATTTTTCAGAAAAATATTGACAAAAAGCGGGTGATGGGAATCGAACCCACGTATCCAGCTTGGAAGGCTGGTGTTCTACCATTGAACTACACCCGCAGATATCGGGGTGACAGGATTCGAACCTGCGACCCCCTGGTCCCAAACCAGGTACTCTAGCCAAACTGAGCCACACCCCGTTAAAGGATATCTGCTTGTGACGCAAAATCCATTATATAGGGAATCGCCTGTTATGTCAAGAGTTTTCTCACTTTTTTGAAAAGTATTCAAAAGTACAAAAATTCGTGCAATCACTCTTTATTTCATATAAGAAAGCGTGAAATGCGCATCTCCTTTTTTATCCAATTCCATTATGGCATAGGTGGGTTTATGCCCCTCCTGTCTCGGATATGATAAGCTTCCCGGATTCAAGGCGATCAAGTCATTCTCCTGAATCAGCAAAGGTTTGTGGGTATGTCCAAACATAACAATATCCACCCCTCTGGCTCTGGCTTCCTGCATGATTCTTTCCGGTCCCATGGATACCAAATAATGATGCCCGTGAGTAACCCATACCTTGTACTTCCCTATACTGATCTCCTGCTCCCTTGGAAGCTGCGAGAAGAAATCATTGTTACCGGACACCATACACACAGGGCATTCTGCGGATTCACTTATGGCATACTCACTGCCTTCCACATCACCGCAATGAATGACCATGTCCAAATTTTTCCACTTTTTCAGTAATGCCAAATAGTTCTCATTCTTACGGTGAGTATCACTAACAATCAGTATCCGCATACTTTTTTAATTCCTCTTTCATAAATCTCAAGGCATTGCCACGATGACTCACCTGATTTTTCTCCTCTTCCGACAGCTCCGCTGTGGTTTTGCCAAACTCCGGCACATAGAAAATAGGATCGTATCCGAATCCGTTAGCACCTTTTTCTTCATAGCCGATTCTACCTTCAATCACGCCTCTGGTAGTCAGTTCTGTTCCGTCAGGAAGTACGGCTGCAATGGCACACACAAATCGTGCAGTACGCTTTTCATCCGGCACCCCATTTAAACGCTCTATGAGATTTGCATTCTTAATTCGGTAAGAAGTATCCTCTCCCAAATATCTTGCCGAGTACACTCCCGGCTCCTTATTTAAATAGTCAATCTCCAGTCCGGAATCATCTGCCATAACAATCGCATCGGTATAGGCAGCCACCGCTTTGGCCTTAATCATGGCATTTTCTTCATAGGTGGCACCGTTTTCTTCCACATCCACAAAGATGCCAGCCTCCTTCATAGTGATTACTTCCGCACCCAAATCAGCCAGAATCATCTGGATTTCCTTTACTTTATCCTTATTACCTGTGGCAAAAATAATTTTATCTAACTTCATATTGCTTCTCCGTCATCTATCTTTTCGGTGGCTTCGGCCCCATAAACTGATAAAAATAGGTCTTCATCATACCGTTATAAATCTTTCGGTTCTTGTCAGCCTTCCGTCCCATGTCCTTTTCCGCCTGCTCATAAGCAGTTATCATATATAAGCTCCAGCTGTCCAAAGCCTGATAACGCTCTCCGATGGTTTTATACAAGTCCGGTAACGCGGACTTTTCCTCCAATCGCTCACCATAAGGAGGATTGGTAATAATAAAACCGTATTTCTTGGGATGGCTCAAATCAGTCACGCTTCTTCTCTGAAAATGAATCAGCTTCTCCACGCCTGCCAACTTGGCATTCTCTCTGGCGATGGATACCATTTTATCATCTATATCATATCCCTGAATATCCGTCTCCACCGACATATCCATGATTTCATGTGCCTCATCCAGTGCATCATACCAATTGCTCTTTCCTACAATATGGCTCCAACTTTCTGCCGTAAAGCTTCTGTTCATGCCGGGTGCCATATTCGCCGCCATCATAGCTGCTTCTATGGGGAAAGTACCGCTTCCGCAGAAAGGGTCCACCAGAATTCTGTCAGCCCTCCAAGGAGTCAGCATAATCAATGCGGCCGCCAAATTCTCTGCAATGGGTGCCTTAGCTGTCAATTTACGATACCCTCTTTTATGTAGGGAATCTCCGGTACTGTCCAGACCTATGGTCACCTCATCCTTCATGATAAACACACGTATGGGAAAAGCATCCCCGGTTTCCTCAAACCAGTTTATATGATATTTTTCCTTCAAACGCTCCACCATAGCCTTTTTCATAATGCTTTGGATATCCGAAGGACTAAAAAGCTTACTCTTTACACTGGCTGCTTTCGCTACCCAGAATTTGCCATCCTTAGGAATATAGTCCTCCCAGGCCAGGGCTTTTGTCCCCTGAAACAGCTCCTCGTAAGTCTCCGCTTTAAATCTTCCTATCTTAATCAAGATACGTTCTGCCGTACGCAAAAAGATATTGGCCCGACTCAGGGCTTCCTCATCTCCCCAAAAGGTGATACGGCCATCCACCACCTCCGTCACGTCATAGCCCAAATCTATAATTTCTTTTTTCAAAACTGCCTCCATACCAAAATGGCAGGGTGCAATCAATTCAAATTTTCTCATGGAATCATCTCTCTTCTTATTGGGATTCCATAATAGTATACACGATAAAACCTTTTATGTAAATAAGGATACCACAAAGGGTATCCTTATCCGAATTTTAGTAATTCTTATTCTGGTTGTTGCTGTTCTTAGAAGAGTCCTTAGAACTGTTCTTTGAGCTGTTCTTAGAAGAGTTCTTAGAGCTGTTCTTGCTTGCATCCTTTGAAGAATTGCTGTAATCTCTACAGTTGTTTGCATCTAAATTCTGATTGTTGTTATTCATATTTTTCCCTCCAATCTTTTAGTTACGAGAATAGTATGTCTTTTCATTGAGCGAAATATGCAAGAATGTTATATTGTTATTTTTTACATAAAAAAATTGTCGCCCGGCGGCGACAATTACAAGAATTGCTTCGCAATTCTTCTTAATCCCCACCACTGTACTCGCACAACTTCCTATCCCATAAAAAAGCGGATACCGGCGTATCCGCTTGGAAAATTGCTTCGCAATTCTCCTTAATCTCCACTACTGTACTCGCGCAACTTCCTATCCCATAAAAAAATTGTCGCCCGGCGGCGACAATTACAAGAATTGCTTCGCAATTCTCCTTAATCTCCACTACTGTACTCGCGCAACTTCCTATCCCATAAAAAAAGCTCTGTTCCGAAAAACAGAGCCTATCATATCAATTTAACCAATCTCTAAAAACTTTAATAAAGAAATAAACAACCCCCAATATCACAATCACCGGCAAAAACAAGGATATCAAGGAAAAGATTATCCCCACAATTATTACCATACTCAAAAGTGTCATCCCCAGTGCCAACCAGCCGTTCAGTCTCACTACCTTCGGCATATTCTGTTCCCTGGTCTGTGCATAGTACTCTTCCTCGTCTACCACATGCTCTCTCGAAAAACGTCCTTGCGTATAACTTTCTTCTCCTGCATTGGCAGAAATAATACTCTTAGCAATCAGCCTCGGATCACCCAGATTCCTTAAAACGGTTTCTTCCGACTGCCCCATGCGAATCTGTGTACTGATATACTCCCTATAATAGGCAATACTCTCCTCCACCTGACTCGCAGCAACCTGACCGCTCAATGCCAATCTTAACTTATCCAGAAACTCCTGTCCGCCCATCAGTCACCGCCAATACCTTTCCTAAACTAACTAAAGTATAGCATGTATGACAATCATCGTAAATATTCCACATCTAAATCCTTTATAAATTTTTTCTAAAACGACAATCGAGTAGGCTGACTCCTACTCGATTAACAAGCAGTTCGAAGCAAGCTTCTCACTGTTCTTACGCCCTGCAAATGAAAGTTTGTGCAAGCACAATTTCGCTCGCAGGGCTTTTGCCACAAAAAAGCGGATACCGGCGTATCCGCTTGGGAGAATTGCTTCGCAATCTCCTTAATCTCCACCACTGTACTCGCGCAATTTCCTATTCCACAAAAAAGAGCATGCCTTTCGACATGCTCTTTAAACATTTCAAATAAAATATTAACCCTTTACAGAACCCAAAGCAACACCGGCAATGATGTACTTAGATAATGCAAAATAAACTACGAACAGAGGCAATACAGTCAGGAACAATCCCAAGTATACTGCACCATATTCTGTACGATAGAAGTCATTGTTCAACAGGGATACCATACAAGGCATGGTATACTTCTCCTGTCTTAACAGAATCAAAGGCATGAACAACTGGTTCCATGAGTTTACAAAGGTAAAGATAGCCTGTGTCGCAATCGCCGGCTTCATAATAGGCATTGCAATACGGTTAAAGATGTAGAACTCACCTGCACCGTCAATACGAGCTGACTGTACGATTTCCAACGATAAGGCCGGTATCATATACTGCCTCATAAAGAATACCATACTAGGCGCCGCAATAGACGGAATAATCAAAGGAACAAAGCTGTTAACCCAGCCCCATGAATACATCATCTTGTAGAAACCGATAGTAGTCAGCTGCGCAGGAATCATCAATACACACATTACGAAGGTAAAGAATGCATTCTTAAACTTCCAATCATATACTACTACGGAATAAGCAGTTAAGGTTGAGAAATAAACTGCTAAAATAGTAGCACCGGATGATACCAGCATGGAATGAAGGAAGCCCTTAATAGGGTCGAACTTCTTTCCATCAAACACTCCCCAGTTATCAATAATATGAGTAGACGGAATCAAAGAAACCGCAGTAGACTGAATCTCATATGTAGATCTGGTCGCATTCACAATCATGATGTAGAAAGGGAAAATACTCAAAATGGCAAGGAAAATGCACACGATATAAATACCGGTTGTGCCTATTTTTGCTCTAATACCGTGTCTCATTAGTTGCCACCTCCCTGTAATTTCTGTTCTTTCATCTTTCTCTTATATTCTTTCTCCTGCTGACGAATAATCTTATTCAGCTTCGCCTCATCCTTATCACGCAGCAAGTAGAATACAAGTGCAGCCAATATACCAATAATGATAAACATAATCATACTAGCTGCGGAAGCTCTGTTGTATCGGTAACTGTTACCAAATGCCTGCTCATAAATGTAGAGCGCTGCAGTCTTAGTAGCATTGTTAGGACCACCGTTCAGATACAGTCTGGGGATATCGAACATGTTCAAACCACCGATCATAGATGTTACTAAAGTAAACAACATAATGGTCTTCAAGTTAGGTAATGTTACATACCAGAACTGCTGGAATCCGCTGGCGCCATCGATTTCCGCTGCTTCGAACAACTCAGGGCTGATGCCTAAGATACCGGAAATCAATACAATCATGGTATATCCATACCACTGCCAGAACTGGATAAATGCCACAATACACTTTGCCGCAAAACCATCTACACTAAAGTCATAAGCGGTTTCAATAACCCCCCATGCTATCAAAAGGTCATTCACAGGTCCCTTAGGATATGAGAATAATGCTCTAAACAGAATCGCAATGGTAGCTGCAGTAATAATATTGGGCATATATAATACGACTTTAAAGAAGCCCTGACCCTTGATTCTACGACGGGTACTGGTAAACCATACCGCCAACACAAGTGCCAATAAAATCTGAGGAATGAAGTTTACACCCCAAATCACAAAAGTATTCTTCAGTGCGGGAAGGAAAACCTTATCCGTCAGAACGGTTTTATACATCTTAAAGGGTTCATCCAGAAGCTCAATTGGACCCGGATTCATACCCTTATAGTTGGTAAAACCATAAATCAATGTAGTAATCAATGGATATAGCGTAAAAACAAGAAACGCAATCATAAATGGTGCTGCAAAAATGTAACCCCATTTAGCATAACTAACACGTTTACGCTGCATAATATTCCACCTCCGTATTTTCTCATTTAGAAGATGTAAATCCCTTGTCAAATTCACACCTTGGTACGCTTGCAACCTATAAATCCGCAAGGGATTTTAGCTAAAAAAAGGGCAGACGGCAAATCCGTCCGCCCCAAAAAACTTATTAATCTTGTTGTAGAATTATTCTACTTCAACGTCTACCTTAGCTGCTACGTTGGTCTTGAAGTCAGCGATAGCCTGCTCACGAGAAACCTTACCAGCGGTGTACTGACGAACTGCATCTCTCCAGCAAGAGTTGATGGTTTCATCGTACTGAGTTAAGTTCTTACCATTTGCAAATGCATTAGCAGGAACGAATACGTCGAACATGTTCTGTCCGCCTAAGAAGTCTAAAGTACCATTAGACATCTTCATTACAGTACCAGAAGCTACAGTATCCTTAGCGGTTGCGGTTGAAGGATCGTTATCCCAGTCAACGGTACCGTTAGCCCATGCATACTGTAAACCGTCCTTGGTGCAGTCAAGAGTAATCCAGTTGATGATTTCGCCAACTGCCTTCTTAACCTTAGAATCCTTGTTAGCAAGTAACCATGTACCACCCCAGAAGAAACCTACAGGTGATTCACAAACTGCCCAATCACCGAAAGTACCTTCGCCGGGCTTAGATCCGCCAGAGTTACCAGCCATGGTGTAGTTGATTAACCAAGCAGGACCGAAGAAACCAAGAACCTTCTTGTCGTTAGTTTCCTTCATATCGCCATACCAAGCGTCAGTCCAGTCCTGAGTATCGTTATGATAGTTGTTATCCTTTAACTTCTTAGAAATATCTAAGAACTCTTCTCTCTTAGGATCGATAGTTAACTTACCGTCAACAATCCAACCCTGTGCAGAGCTGTTTTCGATTGCGTGCCAGATATCTCCATCACCAGAGCAGATACCGAAGCCCTTAGCCTTCAAATCTTCAGCTGCCTTCCAGAACTGATCCCAGTTACCAGAACCGCCACCGATCTTTTCCTTAATCTTAGCCGGATCATCGGTTCCCCAAGTTTCCTTAGCTACAGTACGGTTGTAAATGAAAGCACCACCGGTTGCCTGATAACCAAGTGCAACTACCTGTCCGTCGCTAGGACGAGTACCGATATCTACAGAGTAAGAAGCGATATCAGCTTCCTTAATCTTAGCTGCTACGTCAAGACCTAACTCACCGTAGGTTGCTGCATAAGATGCTGCATCACCCTGAGCATACTTTAAGATGAAAGCTGCTTCTGCACAGTAGATATCAGGAGCATCAGCGCCGCCAGCCTTTAAAGCTTCGTCCAATGCAGGCTGATAAGCACCGTCGGTAGTAGCGATGATAGTAGTGTTGATTTCAAAACCGAAATCAGGATGTAATTCAACATACTTGTCGATCATCTTGGGTACTTCATCAGTAAATGCCCATACATTAATAGTTTTTACGTTAGGGTCGTTAGTAGCTTCAACTACCTTCTGTTCTGCCTGAACGCCGCCCTTGTCTCCTGCTGCATCACCAGCAGTGTCTTTCTTTTCTCCACATGCGGTTAAGCATCCTAATGCTAATACTGCACATAAAGAAGTTGCGATTAACTTTTTCATTAGATAACCCTCCTTGAAAAATTAAAAGATTAAAATGTAATAATAGTATATATGTAAATATAACACTATTCAGTTAATAATTGTACAAAATCCACAACTTTTTTGTCGTTTTATGGTGAACTTGTACGTTCTAGTTTGTATTGTACATCAAAATTTCCTATTTGTCAATCCTTCTTACAGTATCTCCTTCATAAACTATACCGCCAACCATAACCTGCTCTATTAGAGAGGTCTTCGGACTCTCAATAAGACCGATTAATTTCTTGGCCGCTTCATAGCCCATTCGCTCGGTATCCTGCTTCAAAGTAGTAATCCTGGGTACTACATGCCGTTCTGCCTTGACACCGTCATATCCTACCACAGATACATCATCCGGTATCCGGTATCCCATAGCTTTAATGGTATTCATACCGCCCTGGCAGGCGATATCATCCGGATAAAGAATACAGGTAGGCGGATTCTCCAGCGTCATCAACTGTACTGTTGCAAGGGATGCTGCCTTCACATCTCTGTATGCAGCCTCTCTCACATATTCATCCGGCACACTTACGCCAAACTGCGCTGCCGTTCTGTAAAAGGATGCCACTCTCTTCTGGGTAACCGAAGAGGGTTCTCCATGGATATAGGCTATCCTGTCATGTCCCATCTTATATACATATGTAAACAAATCACTCATACCGCCCACATTATCTGATACGATAGCAGTACGCTGTTCAAAAACATGATCTATGGTAACGACCGGAATGTCGCTTTGAATCAGCTCCAGTACTTCGGGATCGTAAAAATCTACACAGGCTATTACCACACCGTCAAAGCTCCTGTATCGGCAATGCTCTGTAATGGATAATTGATTTCGACCTTTCTTACTACTATTAATAAAAGTAATATCGTAACCGCTTTCTTCTACCGTTCGCTTAAAGCTATCTAAAACATAAGAAAAGAAATCATGTGTCAAGCCGCTTTGGGCATCGTCCACAAAAAGTACTCCTATATTGTAGGTGCGATTGGTCTTTAATGCTCTGGCCATGGAGTTCGGATAATACCCCATCTCCTTCGCTACTTTTCTGATTCTGTTTTTCGTTTCCTCTCCGATGTCGCTATGGTCATTGAGTGCTTTACTGACCGTAGCAACACTTACACCACATGCGATGGAGATGTCTTTCATGGATACCATTGTCAATCATCCCCTTTGTACAACCTGTATATCCCTTAAACGTTTTCGCACCTTTAATATAGTCCACTTTTTCCAAAAAAGCAATATAAAAATAATAATTTTTGCCGTTTTTTGTGATTTTTGGTCATTTTTCACAATTTTTGCATGCGTTTTCTAACATTCTGATATTGCATTCCCCTTTTTTCTTATGTATAATGCACTTATAAAAACCAGTTTTACTTAATCGTTTAACTAAACAATATCAAAGGAGATTAGCAAAATGAAATTCGGTTATTTCGATGACGCCAATATGGAATATGTCATCACAACTCCCAAAACTCCCTTACCCTGGATTAACTATCTGGGATGCAATGAATTTTTCAGTTTGATTTCCAACACCTGCGGCGGTTACACCTTTTATAAGGATGCGAAGTTATTAAGATTAACACGTTATCGTTATAATAATGTACCTACCGATATGGGTGGCAAGTATCTCTATATTAAAGATGGCGATACTGTTTGGAATCCCGGTTGGCAGCCTACCAAGACCACATTGGACTCTTATGAGTGCCGTCACGGTATCGGTTACAGCCGCTTTACTTCTACTAAGAATAATGTAAAGGCTGATTTGCTTACCTTCGTTCCCATGAACGATAACTGCGAAATCAGCAAATTCACCATTTCCAATAACGGCACCGAAGCAAAAGAATTAAAAGTATTTTCTTATGTAGAATGGTGTCTGTGGAATGCAGATGATGATATGAAGAACTTCCAGCGTTTATTAAGCTGTGGCGAAGTTGAAGTAGTTGGTTCTACCATCTACCACAAGACCGAGTACAGAGAGCGTCGTAATCACTACGCTGTTTACTCTGTAAACGCTCCCATCGCAGGCTTTGATACCATCCGTGATGACTTCCTGGGCGAATACAGAAGCTTGGACAACCCTGAAGTGGTTGAAAACGGTCAGTGTAAGAACACCATGGCAAGCGGTTGGTCTCCCATCGCATGTCAGCAGTTAAATATCACCTTGCAGCCCGGCGAAGAGAAGACCTTCGTATTTGTACTGGGTTACATAGAGAATCCTCAGGAAGAAAAGTGGGAATCTCACGGTATTATCAATAAGAAGCCCGCAAATGAAATGTTAGCTCGCTATGCTACCGCGGAGGACGTGGATGCAGCTTTTGCAGCTCTGCAGGATTACTGGAAGACACTTCTTTCCAAGTATCATGTAGAATCTTCTAATGATAAGGTAAACAGAATGGTTAACATCTGGAACCAGTATCAGTGTATGGTAACCTTCAACATGTCCCGTTCTGCTTCTTATTATGAATCAGGTATCGGCCGTGGTATGGGCTTCCGTGACAGCTGTCAGGACTTACTGGGCTTCGTACATTTGATTCCTGATCGTGCAAGAGAAAGAATTATCGATATCGCTTCTACCCAGTTTGAAGACGGTAGTGCATATCATCAGTATCAGCCTCTTACCAAGAAGGGTAACGCAGACATCGGTGGCGGCTTCAACGATGACCCGTTGTGGTTAATCGCAGGTACCAGTGCTTATGTTCGCGAAACCGGCGACACCTCTATTTTGACAGAATCTGTTCCTTACGATAACGATTGGTCTAAGGCTACCAGCCTGATGGGTCACTTAAAAAGATCCTTCGACTTTACCGTTACTCACAAAGGACCTCATAAATTACCTTTAATCGGACGTGCAGACTGGAATGACTGTCTGAACTTAAACTGCTTCTCCGAGCATCCCGGTGAATCCTTCCAGACCTTTGGTCCCAGTGAAGGTCCCGTAGCAGAATCTGTATTTATCGCAGGTATGTTTGTTAAGTATGGTGAAGAATACGCACAGCTTTGCGAATTAATGGGCGACGCTGCTGAAGCAGAATATGCTCGCAAGGAAGTTGCTGCCATGTATGACGCTATCCTGGATGCAGGTTGGGACGGCGAATGGTTCGTTCGTGCATACGATGCATACAGCAACAAGGTTGGTTCTAAAGAATGTGAAGAAGGTCAGATTTATATCGAGCCCCAGGGCTTCTGTGTACTGGCCGGTGTAGGTGTGAAGGAAGGCTTGGCAGAAAAGGCACTGAACTCCGTTAAGGAGAAGCTGGATACCGAATACGGTATCATGATTTTACAGCCTGCTTATACCAAGTACCACTTAGAGCTTGGTGAGGTTTCTTCTTATCCGCCCGGATACAAGGAGAACGCAGGTATCTTCTGTCACAACAACCCTTGGGTATCTATCGCTGAAACCGTAATCGGACGTGGCGACAGAGCATTTGAAATCTACAAGAAGACCTGTCCGGCATATACCGAAGAAATCAGTGAAATCCATCGTACCGAGCCTTATTGCTACGCTCAGATGATTGCAGGTCGTGACGCAAAGTTCCATGGCGAAGCAAAGAACAGCTGGTTGACCGGTACAGCAGCTTGGACCTTTACCAATATTTCCCAGTACATCCTGGGTGTATATCCTACCTTAAATGGTCTGCAGATTAACCCTTGTGTACCTACCGGATTCGGCGATTTCAGCCTGGTTCGTGAGTACCGCGGTGTCATCTACAATGTAGAGGTAAAGAACCCTAATAATGTTCAGAAGGGCGTTGTAAGCATGGTAGTGGACGGCGTAGCCGTAGACGGCAACGTAATCCCTTACGATGCATCCAAGAAGGAAGTAAATGTAGTAGTTACTATGGGTTAATTCCTTAAATCATAAAACAATAAAGGCGGCACGCATGACGCGTGTCGCCTTTTCATATTACTGTGTATTTTATTTCTTCCGAATGGCACAGAAATGTACCGAGAGGGTCTATAGAAAATAATGGTGTTATAAGTTCCCTTTTCTAACCTCCCAGCGGTCTATACCAAAATTTTTTGCACTTCAGAACCACTTTTTCCCCAATTATTTGCGTTTTCAATCCCATTTCCATGTTTTCGTCGGTCTATACAAAAAAAGTCTGTCATCAGATTCCCTTTTTTAAGAAATAGTGGTTCCAATGGCAAACTTATTTTATATAGATACTTTTTATGTGATTTTATATCATATTCTGGCTTTATCAAGACAAAAATATCCTCATTCTCTCACCATTTCTTCTTAGGACATCGATTCTTATCTACTGCAGCCCTTAGCTCTACATAACAGCCGCAGCTTCTGCACATGGCCTCCAGAAACATCTCACACTCCTTGCATATCTGTAATCGTTCTTCATAAAGATCGTCCGACGCCTTCGTATCCGGGTCCAACCTTTCAATCAATGCTCCGATAGATTCATAATACTCGGTTTTGTCCTGTAGCTCCCGCATCAGGCACTTCTTACAGATGCGGTATGCACTTTGTTCTCCAAACATACCTTATTTCCTTTTCAGCTTCTTGGACTTCAGCGAAAATTTACGATAATTTTCACAATAATCAATCGGTTTCATATTATCATTCATGATACCGGGTTGGGAATTGGGGTGGAAACATATTCCACCCTTTCTATTAAATTGGCAAAAACTTGCATCACATTTGATGGTTTTCATTAGTGGTCACCTTATTAATCTTTAAAATTTTTATACATATCCGGCACGTACACGGTCCATTTAATACATACCAATAGGCATCAATCTCACTAGATAGCTGACTATTACATTAAACTGCAACTAATTTTAGTCCGCAATCTGTTTCGATTGTTGACTAATTTTACACTCTTCTTAACTTACAAGGTTCTCAAACAGGGCACTGTGCATGGTGATGGCATCAGGAGTTTTACACTCTTCTTAACTTACAAGGTTCTCAAACAAACATCGTTGCACTGATTGCCGGAATTATGTTTTACACTCTTCTTAACTTACAAGGTTCTCAAACCAAGCGTATATTGAAGCAAAGGATATGACTGTTTTACACTCTTCTTAACTTACAAGGTTCTCAAACTGTCAAGAATCTGATTTGTTACAGAGTGTGTTTTACACTCTTCTTAACTTACAAGGTTCTCAAACATCACTGGCGATATTAATATTAAAATCTGCGTTTTACACTCTTCTTAACTTACAAGGTTCTCAAACGCTTTTCGATAAATTTAAATGTTTTAGTATGTTTTACACTCTTCTTAACTTACAAGGTTCTCAAACTTTGTATATTTGCTATCAATACACATATTAGTTTTACACTCTTCTTAACTTACAAGGTTCTCAAACCGTCTACCCCTATTGATATTGATACTTTCAGTTTTACACTCTTCTTAACTTACAAGGTTCTCAAACGCAGCACATCAACACAGACGTGAAAAATCTGTTTTACACTCTTCTTAACTTACAAGGTTCTCAAACGGTGATGTGTTTGACTATAATAGCAACTTCGTTTTACACTCTTCTTAACTTACAAGGTTCTCAAACACAACGCCCAATCTCCGCCAGTGATTGCCGGTTTTACACTCTTCTTAACTTACAAGGTTCTCAAACCTTCAATATTAGTTATAACAATTATAATAGTTTTACACTCTTCTTAACTTACAAGGTTCTCAAACGGCAACGAAACAACCCACCAAGAAGGGAAAGTTTTACACTCTTCTTAACTTACAAGGTTCTCAAACCATGTATTACATGCCCTGTTTGCTTTGGTGGTTTTACACTCTTCTTAACTTACAAGGTTCTCAAACCCCGAGTTGTCTGTCTTAAAGAAATTGCCAGTTTTACACTCTTCTTAACTTACAAGGTTCTCAAACAGCATAATCTTTCTGAAATTTTTTCAATGCGTTTTACACTCTTCTTAACTTACAAGGTTCTCAAACAAGTTTCAAATGGGAGAGGGGCTTTTTAGCGTTTTACACTCTTCTTAACTTACAAGGTTCTCAAACGCATTGGAAAGATTCCCAGAGAAAAGTGAGTTTTACACTCTTCTTAACTTACAAGGTTCTCAAACACAAAGCCCAATCACCACCAGTGATTGCGGGTTTTACACTCTTCTTAACTTACAAGGTTCTCAAACTTAACAGAAG
>JAFWYN010000024.1 GCA_017522685.1 Lachnospiraceae bacterium | reverse complement strand
GAACGATGAAGTAGAAATCGTTGGTATCAAAGAAGAAAACCGTAAGACCGTTGTAACCGGTATCGAAATGTTCCGTAAACTTCTTGACGAAGCTCAGGCTGGTGATAACATCGGTGCACTGCTTCGTGGTGTTCAGAGAACTGAAATCGAAAGAGGACAGGTTCTTTCTAAGCCCGGCAGCGTTACCTGCCACACCAAGTTTACCGCTCAGGTTTACGTTTTAACTAAGGATGAAGGTGGACGTCATACTCCTTTCTTCAACAACTACAGACCTCAGTTCTACTTCAGAACAACCGACGTTACCGGTGTTTGCCAGTTACCTGCAGGTACCGAAATGTGTATGCCTGGTGACAACGTAGAAATGACCATCGAACTGATCCATCCTATCGCTATGGAGCAGGGTCTTACTTTCGCTATCCGTGAAGGTGGACGTACTGTAGGTTCAGGCCGTGTTGCTACTATCATCGAATAGTCGCGATTAAGCGGACTGAGAATACGCAAAATAATATACCCAGAGCAAGCTTGCTTGCTTCTGGGTATTTTTTTGCGTGTTTGAAGGCGCAACGCGCCTGAGGAATTTGCGAAGCAAATTTCGAGGTCTGCTTAGAGCGCTGTAATCATTGTTTATTATAGCCCATAGGAATGCTTGCATTCCTATGGGTTTATTTTAGTATAGACAGTAAAAGCATATTTGACACATGTCTAAAAAGGTAGTACATTAGATATATAATCATCTATATTTCTTCATAATCTAAAAGCATACAATAGAAAAACAATGTTATCAAAAGGTTATCTTTAAGCATAAGTAACCTCGCAAGCTCTTGCGAAAGTTTCTTGAAGGCAGAGTGCGTTTGTGATATAATATTTTGTGGAAATTTGTATGTTTTTGATGCATGGTGGAGGGCATATTATGGCTGTATCATACAACAGATTATGGAAGTTATTAGTAGACAGGAAAATGAGTAAAGCTGACCTCAGAAAGCAGGCTGCAATAGCACCAAATACAATGACCAAGCTTCGCAGAGACAAAGAAGTGACATTGGAAGTATTAGGGAAGATTTGTAAGACTCTGGATGTGGATTACGGGGATATTATGGAGTATGTGAGAGATTGAGTCCGGATTTTTGGACATGTAAGCATGATATAATTTGAAGAGACTTTACTATACATAGTCTACTCAAGGAGGAAAATCAATGGATCTATTTCAAAATTTATCAGATAAGCAAATTGAAGCAGTAAAAACTATTGATGAAGATTTGGAAATCATCGCGTGTGCTGGTGCTGGTAAAACTGGTGTTGTAACACGAAGAATTATAAATATATTAAAATCTAATCCGAATGTCTTACCGGAGAATATCGTTGCGTTCACATTTACTGAAAAAGCTGCAGAGGAATTAAAGAGCAGAATTTATAAATATGGTGAAGCAGTATTGGGAAACACCAAAGGGTTTGCCAATATGTATATCGGTACAATACATGGTTTCTGTCTAAAGATGTTGCAGGAGCATATTGTGCAGTTTCAAAAGTTTACAGTGTTAGATGAAATTAAGACAAAGCTTTACATAGAAAAGAATTATAATTTCTGTGGCATGCCGGATTTGGGATTGAAGATATATACAGAAACAAATCTCTTTTTGAGTGTAATTAGTACCTTAAATGAAAACTGGTTTGAACGCGATAAATGGGATGATAAAACAAGAGAGGCAGTAGATAAATACAGGGATACATTTTATCGTAAAAATTACTTTGATTATTCACTGATTATGCAGGAGATGCTTCATCAGTTAGAGACGAATAAAGAGTTCGCAGATATCATTTTGAACAAAATAAAATATCTAACCGTAGATGAGTATCAGGATACAAATCCTATACAGGAAAGATTGATTCGCTTTATTAAGCAAGGTGGATGTAATCTTTGTATCGTAGGTGATGATGACCAAACAATTTATCAGTTTAGAGGAAGTGATCCGGAGAATATCTTAACATTTAAGGAAAGATACGGAATTGATAAATATATTGTATTGGGAACAGATTACAGAAGTACAGAAGCGGTTGTTGATATTGCGAAGCGTGTTATTGCAAATAATACAAAACGTTTATCTAAAGCTATGGATTCGGGTAAACTTGTAAAATACGAAGAAGGTGATACGGTATACCGCGAATTTAATGAGTCTGATGAAGAATATGAATTTATTGCAAAACGAATAAAAGCACTACATGACGTGGGTGTAAAGTATTCTGAGATGGCTATTTTGCTTCGTAAGCGCAAGCATGGACCAGATATTGCCAAAATGCTTGATGCGTATGAAATACCTTACATAATTGAAGGTGTAAATGAGTTGTTCAATACTGCTGAGTGCCAGGCTGCAAAAGGTATTTTTGATTATCTTGCAGGAACAATAGGAATGATGGAATTGTTCCAATTGTGGAAAAACATTGATTATGAATTGGATGAAAAGGAGATTGCTGAGGCAATTGCTACTTTGAATGTAATTGATGTAAAATCAAAAAAATTCTATGGGGAATTTGTGTTGCAAAAAGTGTATCATGATTTTTTGCGTAGAATATCCATCGTAGATGAGAGTAATTCCTCAGAGATTATTCTATATAATTTAGGTAAGTTTAGTCAGGTAATCAATGACTTTGAAACAATTTATTATACTACAACACCAGCCAATAAGCTGAGTAGTTTCTGTAACTTTTTGAAGTATACAGCAGATGGCTATTATCCGGAAGGACATATTGCGAATACTTATATTCGTCCTGACGCAGTTAATATTATGACTGTACATCAATCAAAGGGATTAGAGTTTACAGCAGTATTTATACCACAGATGAACCATAATAACTTCCCGTCTGCAAAAATGGGTGGTAAGAGTATTTGGCATGTAATCGAAAAAGAATGGATTCCTAATGCAGATAGATTTGCCGGTGGTAACGAAGAAGAACGTAAGTTGTTCTATGTTGCCATTACTCGTGCAAAGAAGTTTCTGTTTTTAACACGTTCTCCCGGAAATAATCGAGAGAAGAAAATTTCAGCATTTATGGTAGAAGCAAAAGATTCTCCATATATGCTTGGTTTTGATGAAAAAATGGTATATACAAGTAATCATATACCACCTATGAGTGATGAGGCTGCACCATTAAATCTTAACTTCTCCATTTTGCAGGATTATTTTGATTGTGCATATCGCTTTAAGTTGTCTATGTTTTATGGGTTTGTACAGCCTATCGTACCGGCATTAGGATATGGTAAGGCAATGCATGAAATTGTTATGAACATTCATAGAAGGTACTTGAGTGGAGAAACATTATCAGCAGAAGAGGTTGAGCATATTGTAAATGATAGTTTTTATCTTCCGTATGCAAATCCTAAATTACAGGATAATATGTTGGAAGGTGCGAAAAAGTCTATAGCAGGTTATGTGGCAAAAAATCAAGATGATTTTGCAAATATAACAATGGCAGAGGCCGATATCGAGCTGGATATGGGAGACGGAATAAAGGTAAACGGACGAATTGATTTAGTGAAACGTCGTGAGATTTCCGGTGAGGAAAAGACATATATTGTGGATTTTAAAACTGCCAGTCGTGAAGTAACCGAGTGTATTAATGCTGAACAGTTAAAGATATATGCATTGGGATATCAAAAGCTTACCGGTGAGACTGCAGATTACTTAGAAATCTACAATTTGGATAATTCTGAAAGTGAGCGTCAAAGAGTAACAGAAGGTCTTTTGGATAATGTAAGTCGCGATATTAGGGATGCTGCGACAAACATTCGTAAGAATGATTTGCCTAGAAAATGCAGTAAAGAGAAATGTCAGAAATGTTATTTGAATTATCTGTGCCTGAGTAAAAAGGAAAAACAAGACTATGAAGTATAGTAGGAGAAATGTATATGTCAATTAGTAGGTATGATTTTGTCATTGTGGATTTAGATGATGATGAAATAAAAATTTGTTTAGAGAATGCACAATTTCTTTGTTCAACAATAAATGACAGACCTGATTTACACTTAAGAAGTTACATGGAACGATATATTGATATTTTAATGGGGGAGGCTGCAGAATATGCTGTTATTAAATGGTTGAAAAGTAATGGGAAATACGCAGTTTCGGCAGTAGATAAAAAATCTGGTAAACCTGATTTAGGACACGATATTATTGTGAAAAAACTTAATGGTGACGAAATTACGTGTTCTGTAAAATCATCTTTATCTGCATTGAAAAATACTTTTGATGATATTTTAGATACATTTACTATTGCGACTAAAATGAGTGAAGTAAGAAAAATTAATGTTCAAGTATACTATTGGCTAAATTTGCGGGGAACAGCGCACAGAACGACGGTTCCTTCAACGGATAATATGGCAATTGTCGGTTGGGTAGGTGAAAATGACATAACAAGCTATTCAACATATAATGGGGAGATAAGGCAAGTTGCTGATATGAAGTTACGGAATATGCGTTCAATGCAAAGTTTATTAGATTATTTACAGTAAACATAAGGAAAGAGAAATTGCTTAAAAGAAGAAGGTGAGGATTCTAAATGAAGAATTTATCGGCAATAAAACGTGAAAAAATGATTTCTTTTTTGGAAATGTTGAAGAAGCAACATACAGATGAGGAATCATTAATTGCAATTAATCAAATTCAAAGTGAATTATGTGCAAAAAAATATGGTTTGATATGGGAAAAACATGAAGAAATAGTAGATGTTATGATGAATGAAAATATTCCTGTTTTTAGTGAGGATTACAAAAAGGAATTGGTATTTTCACCTAAGGGGAACTTTAATTTTCTTTTAGAAGGAGATAATTTACATAGTTTATATTTATTAGAAAAAACACATAAGGGAAAAGTCGATGTAATATATATTGATCCGCCATACAATACAAAGAATAAGGATTTTTTATATGATGATGTATATGTGGATGGAAATGATGGTTTTCGGCATTCAAAATGGCTTTCATTTATGTATGAAAGATTATGTGTTGCAAAAAATCTTTTATCTATGCACGGCTGCATTTTTATTTCAATTGATGATAATGAACAAGCGAATTTAAAAGTTATGTGTGATGAAATATTTGGCGAGGAGAAATTTGTTGCATTAATTCCTTGGAGAAAAAGGACTGCTAAATCTGATGTTCCATATGGTATATCGCAAGATTTTGAGAGTATCTTATGCTATGCAAATTCTAATTTTTTAGCTGCTGTAAAAGGAAAGGATAGAAAGTATTATGAAACTGAAGATTTTCCAGGTAGGCCATGGAGATTCCATGATTTAACGAAACAAACAACAATTGAAGAGAGACCTAACAGTAATTTTACGATTGTTAATCCAAAGAATGGTAAAGAATATCCGGTTAATCCTCTTAGGAGTTGGGCTATTACAAGTGAGACTTTTGAAAAATGTTATCAAGAAGATAGAATAATTTTTCCGGGTGATTATGAATTTCTTAAGATTTCAAAGCCTGTTTTACGATATTGGAAAGCCGATGATGTTAAAAAAGCTGGTGATAGTTTTGGGTATGTGGCGGCAAGTACGTTTTTGCCCAATGAAGTTGTTGGAATGACGCAAGATGGGACAAAAGAAATAACAAATATATTTGGATGCAAAAAATTTAATTTCCCTAAACCCGTATCATTAATAAAGTTTTTAGTAGAGATTTCGACAGCTAATATAAAAGATGCGTTAGTATTAGATTTTTTTGCGGGTTCTGGTACAACAGGACAAGCAGTTTTAGAATTGAATCAAAAGGATAGTGGAAACCGTAAATTTATATTGTGTACTAATAATGAAAATGGGATATGTGAAGAAATAACCTACGAGAGAGTTAAAACAGTTATTACTGGAAAGAGACAAGACGGTAGTGTATATTCGGAAGGAATTCCTGCGAATTTAAAATATTATCGCACAGATTTTGTCTCTAAGACTGATGAGTATTTGGCTGATTCATTGTTAGGGCATATACGAGAGATGATTCAATTGGAACAGGGAATAAAACTTGATAATGAGTCTCACATAATAATAATGAATGATAATGAAGCCGATCAGCTAGAACAAAATTGGAACGATTATACAGAAATTAAAGCAATATATATTGCGCAAGATGTATTACTTACAGCATCACAAGAGGCACTTTTTGGCACGGTGGATGTTTATGATATTCCGGAGTATTACTTTAATTTTGAATTAAGAGAGGCTGGAGAATTATGGTAAAGGAAATTAAGGATTTTGAATTTCAGAATGATTGTGTTAATTTCTTAATTCAGAAGACTGTTGAAAAGGATAGCAAGAAAGTGATAACAGTTAAGGCGCCAACAGGTGCGGGTAAAACAATTATTCTTATCAAGTATATTGACGAGTATTTAAACAATACGGATGGCAATACTGCATTTGTTTGGCTTTGTCCTGGCAAGGGGGATCTGGAAGAGCAGAGCAAGGAACAAATGGAGCGTATTACGCCTCAGAGAGATACAAGAAATTTACTCTACTCGTTATTAACCGGATTTACACCAGGGAGTATTACATTTATTAACTGGGAACTTGTAACCAAACGAGGAAATAATGCGTTAAAAGATGGTGAACGTCAAAATCTTTTTGATAGGATAGCAGATGCTCATAAAGACGGAACCAATTTTGTTGTAATTATTGATGAGGAACATACCAATAATACTAGTAAGGCAAATGATATTATTAATGCCTTTGCAGCAAAAAATATTATTCGTGTGTCTGCTACGGCGACTAAAGTGAGTCATCAGGAGTTTTATGAGATACCGGAAGACGAAGTAATCAATGCAGGTTTGATTACTCGTGCAATCTATGTCAATGAAGGTGTAGATGAAGATATACAGATAACTAATGACTATGATTATTTGCTTGATTTGGCGGACGAAAAACGTAAGGAGATTGCAGAGAATTATAAGTTGGTAGGTGCAAATATTCGTCCGCTTGTTTTGATTCAATTTCCGGCAGGACAACCGGAAACGATTAAGGCGGTTGAAGAAAAATTAGAATCAATGGGCTATACCTATGACAACGGTATGGTTAATATCTGGATGAGTGATGATAAAATGGTATCCGATGATTTGACTGCGTTGGATGGTGCACCTGCGTTTTTGCTTATGAAGCAAGCGATATCTACCGGTTGGGACTGCCCACGTGCAAAAATTTTAGTTAAATTACGTGAAGGTGGAAGTGAAGAATTTCAGATACAGACGATTGGACGTATACGACGAATGCCGGAACGCAAGCACTATGGATTGAATGTTTTAGACTTTTGCTATCTGTATACACTAGATACAAAATACAAGGAAGGATTACTGTCTTCTTTGGACAAGGCTTACCAGTTGAGACGTTTGTTCCTGAAGGATGAGGTAAAAGGTTTTACACTTACTAAGGAATTGCGTAACCTTGATTATGATGGCCTTGGTGAGCGTGAGACACTTCTGAAGGTACATGAATATTTTAAGAATACATATTCATTAACCGGAAATAACGAGAATAACAGAGTAAATCTGGAAGGTGCAGGCTATAATTTTGATGAAGAAATTGATAGTCATGTTTTGCGTGGAATATTCCGTACAACAGAAGAATTGGCAAAGCAGGATTCTCATCGTCAGATTATTATGAAGACACAGGTAAATACACATACTCATGGTATTTATTTGTTGCATGCGGTAGACGAAATTAAGAAAGTGACCGGTATGCAGTCTCAGAAAGTAAAAGCTATTTTGGAAAGAATGTTCCGTAAAGGCAAGAACAATAAATACAAATTCTTGGCATTGGATACAAATGCTTTTTATGCATTTATTATTAATAATACCCAGAAATTAAAACTGGATTTTAAGCATGTAACCAGCCAGATGAATGTTCAGCAATCTCTTGTTTTGGAACCTAAAACGGATAAGTTTACAATTCCGGAGCAGGAGATGTATAAGTTCAGTGAAGTAAAGAAAGAGCAAGAGTTTCGTTTGTATGCATACTGGAAATATACTACCGCTTTTTGTACAGACAGAACAAGATCGTTGCCGGAAAGATTATTTGAGCGTTATTGCGAAAATAATGATGAGGTAAAGTGGTTTTATAAGAATGGCGATGCGGGGCAGCAGTATCTGTCAATCGTATATACAGATGCATTACAAAAACAATGGCTGTTCTATCCGGATTATATTGTACAGAAAGAAAATGGTGAAACTTGGTTGATTGAAACTAAAGGCGGCGAAGTGTCCGGTCATAGCAAAAACATTGATATGCAGATGGGTAATAAGTTTTTGGCGTTCAAACGATATGCAGAACAGTATGGATTGAAATGGGGATTCGTGCGTGATGAGGATGAACAGTTGTATATCAATAATACTGAATTTGCGGAAAGTATGTCGGATGAACATTGGGTAGCGATTGAGGAAGAATTTTAAAATATTCATATATCTTGATATGGAGAGTGGAGGAATAAGAGATGGCTGAAATTAAATTTGAAGAGGGCTATTTGTTTAGAAATAATAGAGCAATCACATCTTCTCCAGATATAGCGTTAACTGAGTTAGTGGCAAATGCATGGGACGCAGGAGCGCTAAAAGTTGATATTATGTTGCCTTATGCAGATTTTAAGCAGATAAGTATAAAAGATAATGGATGTGGCATGACAGAAGAGGAATTCGATGAACGGTGGATGACATTAAATTATAATCGTACAAAACACCAAGGTAAGTATGTAACTTTTCCAGAAACTATAGCAGATGAAAAACGGAAAAGGATTGCATATGGAAGAAATGGAGTTGGCAGACATGGTATGTTTTGTTTTTCTGATAGATATACGGTCATGACATATAAAAACGGTATCTGTTTTGAATGCACGATTGAAATGTCCTCAGGGGAAGAGCCTTTTAAAATAATTAATAGAAGGAATTATTCTAAAGAAGGGCATGGAACAGAGATTCATGCGTATGCAAATAGGAATATTCCAAATATTGCGGTTATAAAAGAAATACTTGCTGCAAGATTTATTTATGATCCACAGTTCGAAGTAAGTATAAATGGAGAATTGTTATCTCTTACAACATGTGAAGGGGTTGTTGAACAAAAGAATCTTGAAACGACAAATGGGAAAAAACTTAGTGTTGCAATTATTGATTCTACAAAAGGTGCATTAAGTTCACAGCAACATGGTATTGCCTTTTGGGTATGTGGGAGACTTGTTGGAAATCCGGCGTGGTCGTATGGTAGATATCAATTTATGGACGCGCGATATAGAGTTGCTAAAAGATATACGATAATTGTTCAGTCAGATGATATTATAGATGAAGTGCTACCGGACTGGACTGGCTTCTTGGATTCTAGTGTAATGGATAATGTGTATTCAGCGGTAAAAGAAGTGGTAAATGATTTAGTTGGTGTTGTGATGAAAACACACGTAGAAGATATAAAGGCAGAAGTAATAGAGGACAAAAGGGAAGAACTAGAGGGGCTTTCACTGTCTGAAAAACGTGAAGTGTCTGCGTTCATGGATGTGCTATCAAATACTAATCCAATGATGACTCCAGAGGTGTTGCGATGTTCGGTCGAATCTTTAATGAAAATACAAAGAGCTAAAAAAGGGCAGGAGTTACTTGCGCAATTAAGTAATATGCAACCTGATGAATTAGATAAATTGTCAGATTTATTAAAAAATTGGGATATCAATGATATTGTAAATGTTATTGATGAAATAGATCGGAGAATATTGGTCGTAGAAGCGATAAGCCGCGTATACGAAAAACGTGAAACTGATGAACTACATACGCTACATCCGATGGTTTTAGCGGCACGTTGGCTTTTTGGAGCAGAATTTGATTCGCCAATGTTTGTATCAAATCGAGCTTTGAACACAGTTGTAAAGACATTGTTTAAAGATGATGACTATGATACTTCAGCAATTGCGAATCCTAGAAAACGTCCGGATATTGTTTGTTTAAAGAAATCTACTGTGAGAGCGGTATGCACGGACAGAATAGACAATGAAGCTGGT
The DNA here is from genome assembly GCA_017522685.1 of Lachnospiraceae bacterium. The sequence goes on along the minus strand of JAFWYN010000024.1, from coordinate 49,348 downwards.
GGTATAATGAAGCCAGATCAGGTTTTGATTATTGAATTAAAAAGAGGTGGATTTGAAATAGGCCCGCAGGAAGTGTTTCAAGCAGAGAATTATGTGAGACAGATAAAGAAATCAGGGATATTGCATAAAACTTCAAATATCCATGCATTTGTTGTAGGCTGTGAAATTGGAGATATAGATGTTCACAAAGTTTCGGATAGTGGAACTGTAGATGTCTTGACATATGGACATTTAGTTGAAACTGCTAATGCTAAGTTGTTTGGATTGAAACAGACACTTGAAGAACATTATAATAGTTTTAATGACGAAAGCTTAGTTGAAAAGGCATTAAAAGAACCGGCTCAAATGAAAATGAAATTATAATTTGCACGAAGGTAGATTTAAGCTGTTTTGATAAATAGTTATATAATGTTTTATGTGTCGCATAATGTCCTGTTTTGTCAATCAGAAAGTGTTGCATTTCCTGGAAAACGGTCAGATAATTTAATTATATAGACCAGAGGGAGGTATGCAACATGGGATACTATAATCCAATATATGGAATATTTAACGAGGTAAGTATTCGGGAACAGATGCGTCAGCAACAACAATTTCATAATGCTCAAATGATAAAGACTTTTGAGTGTGTTCACAAGCTGGAAGATTTTCTGAAAAGTGCAGACGAGTTGGCACCGCAATATAGGGATATTGCAACACTTCAATGTTTGATTTTGCTTGATGAATACTTTAAAAGACAACGAATGATGTAACGAAAGGAGTCCCACCATGCACCCCATCGATCAACAACGAACCGGACAAAAACTAAAAATCATGTTCAAACTGGCAGGCTATGATGTGAAGTACATTCAAGAGTATTTAAACCTCTCCTGTCCGCAGCCGATTTATCGTTGGTTTAAAGGTCAGAATCTGCCAACGGTAGAGAAACTTTATGCCTTAAGCATTCTCCTTGGTGTGCATATGGAAGAACTGCTGGTTTTGCAGGGACAGCCTATGAATATAGGCTTGTATAAGGTGGCGCAGGAGCCGAAGGACAAGCGCCTTTTATACTACGCCCAGCGTCTGCAGATGGCCGCATAAGTGTTTTGGACTATCTGTCCAATGACAAAGACTTGACTTTGAGATATCCTTTTATCAGGACCTTTGAATGGGTTCCGGTAAGAGGATATTTCTATTTGGGAGAGGAGGATTGTCATGGGAACCAATTATTATTTTATGAGCAGGAATAAGGAACTGATGCAGACTTGTTTTGCAGAGAAATCGGAGTGGGGCGTGCTTGGCGAGGAGTATACCATCGTGGATGAGCCGTATCTTGGTTATCGGTGTCACCTGAATAAATTAAGTTGCGGATGGCGGCCTTTGTTTCAGAGGCATAGTGCGTTTGATAGTTTTCGGAAGCTGGAGGCGTTTTACCGGGAGCATCAGGCGGACTTGGAAATTTATGATGAATATGGGAGGAAGTATTCCTGGGAAGAATATTTTGAGACGGTTTACACACATAGCCGGTGTCATCCGGAACCGGTGAAGTGGGTGTATGAAGTGAACCCCAAGTCTTCGGATAAGAAACCGCACCTGCGGACTGTGGGATGCAGTGAAGAAGAGGCGGAGCTTTATAGTCCTTTTAATCACATAGAGTATGAAAGGACGCTGCAGAAAGCAAGGCAGAAATTCGGTGTGTATGAGCGAGAGTATGGGGAAATAAAGTATTGGAATGATCCGGATTATTTGTTTGATTGGACGGAAGGGGAGTTTATGTAGAAAGAATATTATGCTGTTGATATTCAATAGGAATTGCCATTAAAAATTATTATTGAGAAGGTTACTATTAAAGGAGTATGGTGTGAATGCAAAAGAAACCTAAAAGTATCAATGCGTTAATGGCATATATGCGCGATGTAAAGGGATTAAACATTTCTGGAAGTGGTGATAAGAAGAAACTTAGATATATGGGCTATTTTCATGGATATAAGGGGTATCGTTATCATAATAACCCAGCGAATACATATGCATTCAATTCCTTTGATGAAGTGCAGGCGATCTATGATTTTGACATGTCTATTAAGACAATGTTCTATCCGGAAATAATGTTTTTGGAAACTACATTTAAAAACTATGTTTTAGAAGTCATTTTGGAAGAGTCTAAAAGCAAAAGATTTGCAGATATTTATGCTAAATTATTAACGGATTACAAAGCATATCCGATAGGTAGTAATGAATATAAAAAAGCAATTAATAAGAGAATGAATCTCAGAAATAAAGTATATAGTCTTATTTCCAGAGATTATGGTAAGCGATTTATAGTGAATCATTACTATGACAAGGACCAACCGCTGCCTATATGGGCAATATTTGAGTTAATAAGCCTTGGTGAATTTGGCACACTTGTAGATTGCTTAGACCAAAATACCGGAAAAAAGGTTTCTAAAAGTGTGGGAATAAAGGTTGCCTATGATCGAGATGGAAAATTGCTGCCATTGATAGTATATGCTTTAAAAGATTTAAGAAATGCTGTTGCACATAATAATACGATTTTCGATACTCGATTTAAAACAGGTAAGGTTAATTTAAGAATTGCTAAATGTATAAGTGCAGAAACCGGAATTAGTAACATCACATTTGAATCTATAGTTGATTATGTGATTCTTATAAGCTTTATGATGAAATTATTGGAGTGTCCAAAGAAGAAAATCTTGGCATTCATTCGTTTGTTTGAAAAGTATTGCGAAGAACTTAGAGGAAAGGTTTCTACGTCTATTTTTAACACTATAGTATATACAGATACCAGAACGAAGTTAAATTTATTGAAAAAATATTTGTAGAAAATGCAAAGGTTCTATTGCATAAAAGTTATCAATATGGCATAATATATTATAGAATTGCGGCGGACGTCTGCGGACTATGCCTAAGGGAGTTGGATGCGTCCGGCTTCCTTTTTTAATACTTCGACGAAAGATACACACGCGAACAGCTTGTGTGTACTTTTACTTAAATCGTATCACACCCGTTTCCTACTTACTTTCCCGTTCGCCCACCTACCTTCAAACAAGCCGTGATACACGGGCAAAATTGCTCCAAGTTCGACCACCTACCCACTAATCAACGAAGGTCGAACGAATTTTCAAAAGAATCATTTTGCATTCCGGTTCGCCCATGCTACAATATCCCTAGGTGGACGAAAACAGTGTCGTTCGGACACGGACAAAAGGGGCGTGATACACGTAGTGCATCCTCAAATCCGTGATACGAATCCGATACATTTCCCCCGGAAAAAGGCTAAATAATAGGTAAAATACCGCAAATACTCGTCAAAAACGGCAAAAACCGTAACAATTAAGTTCCTAAATAAGCAAAATCAGACCGCGGAGGTGAATTTTCGCGCATTTTAGCCCATGAGAATCTTGCATTCCTATGGGGTTATTTTGGCTTAATCATTGGGCGCAAGCCCGCGCATGAGAAACTATGTTGCGAGTGACGCGAGAATCCTATAATATGATATATTAATGGTTCCCTATATTATCTTCTATATGCTATACTTATACACTCCACAAGAAGGATGAAAGTACCAATTGGGGTCCCGGACTGCCCAATACCACGGTGGAAGACTATGATTTGGAACAGATTAAGGGCAAGGACAAAACCATCAAGGTGGAGGAGCCGGACTATACCTGGAGTATCTACGGAAAAGATATCGTACAGGTACCTGACGGCAATATTTCCCTGAAAATCACTCCTGATTCGGAAGGCTTTCAGGATGCCGGAGTAGAAGAATTTTTCGGTGATACGAAGCTTGTGAAATTCAGCATAGAGCATAGTGGGGAGTTTGGCTTTACGGCCAGTTTGAATTATCTTTTGGGGGTCCAATATGCCGGCAGTAAGTGAAGCACCGGCAGAAACGGGAGAGGTGTCCAAAGAAGAACCAACCTCACAGGAAACCCATGAAGTGGTAGAAACGATTGATGCCAAAGAAGATAGTAACACTATCCGATATGTGTTGGGAGGAGCGGCGGCACTGGCGATTTTATTAACAACGATATTCGTCATAGTAGTGGTTTCCAAAAAGAAAAAATAATCATAAATACCAAGGACTTTGCAGGAATTCCTGCAAAGTCCTTTTATGTACCCCTATTTTCTTACTTTCACAGCCAAGGCATGTGCATACATTCCTTCAGCCTTCGCCAGCTCTATGATGGAGTCGGCATTTTCTTTCAGGGCATTTTCGGGATAGCGGATGACACTATAGCCACGCATGAATTCCTGCACGGACATACCCGAAGAGAAGCGGGCAGTACCGCAGGTGGGAAGGATGTGGTTGGTACCACAGAAGTAATCCCCTACCGGCTCGGTACTGTATTCACCTACAAAGACGGCGCCCGCATTGGTAAGTCCGGGAAGAAGGGTTTCCGCCTCCTCAGCCAGGATTTCGGCGTGTTCGGGGGCCAGTTTATTTACAGCCTCTACTGCTTCCTGTAAGGAATCCACCACGAAGATATCCCCATAGTTTTCAAAGGATTTGGCAGTGGCATCTACAAGGCTGTTTTCTGCACAGAGGCGGTTCACCTCAGCCTTGATTGCCTCAGCCTGGTCCCATGATGTGCAGAAGGTTGTGCTGGCTTCAAAGCCGGTACCATGCTCTGCCTGGGACATCATATCTGCGGCGATAAAGGTAGGGTTCGCCTTTTCATCAGCAATAATGGCGATTTCCGAAGGGCCTGCGATGGAGTCGATTTTCACCTCTCCGAACAACAGCTTCTTAGTCATCTGGGTATAATTATTGCCGGGTCCGGTGATGGCATCCACTTTTTTTACGGTCTGCGTGCCATAGGCTACCGCAGCCAGGCCCTGGGAACCGCAGATTTTATAGAAATTTTTCACACCCAAATAGTCGGCCACATACAGTAACCTCTCGTCAATGGAACCATCGGCCTTAGGCTTGGTCAGAATATAAATATTGGGCACACCGGCTACCAGTGCAGGCACCAGGTTCATACAAAGGGTGGAAATCAAAGGCGCCATATTGCCGGGTACGGTTACCGCCACACTGTTTAAGGGCGTATATTTACGTTCCATCACGGCACCATTGTCATAGGTCTCCGTAAAACCTGTGGAAACCTGTCTTTTGTGAAACAGAAACAGATTGGCACAGGCTTTTTGTACTGCGTCTTTAAAGGAATCTGCGACTTTTTCGCGTGCTATTGCAAATTCTTCCTCCGTAACCATAAGGCCGATTTTGCCGATATCCACCCGGTCAAAGGTCTGCATATATTCATACAGCGCTTCATCGCCCCGTTCCTTTACATTTTTCAGTACCTCTTTTACGGTACGTTCCACTTCCTCGGGGATACTGCTTCCCCGGGCAAGCAGATTTTTATATCTTGGATTGTCATAGCTGAATTTACTGATGCTTATCATAATCATAACCTCCTTAATTGACTGGCAGGTCCGGTATATTTCTGTTTCGGAAACGTTTCCATGCATGCGGTGAAACAAAAATAAAAAAACGCCTGTCAGAGAAATTTTCCCTAACAAGCGTGGATCAGACCTTTCGTCTAATATCAAGGTTAGAATAACAGCAATGGAATATTCTGTCAAGAAGAATTTTACAAAATGGGAAAGTGTGTTAAAATACATAAAGAAGCTGAATGAATGCAGATAGGGAGATGAATACCATGAAAAATATATTCGGAACCGTGGACAATACTTACAATGAAATCAGGGAGAAGTCGCTATTACAGTGGCTGGAGGAGATGGAGCAACATTCGGATGTGGCAGTCCGCGGAGGCGTGAAATTGGCCAGGGAATATGTGGATTATCTGAAGGAAGAGATAAAAAGTTTAGAGGAAGAAAATGAACTGAAGCTTCAGTATCTGAAAAAACTGAAGGAAAAATCAAAGCAGGTGGAATAGAAAAAATGCATTAGAAAGTGGGTCGGAAAATGGCCTGCTTTTTTATTTCTTAGAAGAATAAATATTTTAACAAAAAGAGGTTGACAACCGTGCACCCTGATGCTACTATATGGGTATACAAATGTAAACCGACAAGCTGGTAAGAATTATTTCCAAAGGGATAGCAGATAACATGAGGAGGAAGATTATGAAGAAGGTATGGAAATCATATGCAGGTGTAGAGAGACCCAAGAAACGTTCCAATTTACGCATTAAGCTGGGAAGATGCTATTATGGTATGTTACGCAAATGGATTTGGTGGAAGATGGACCGGTGTTTTGCGAAAGAAAGACAGGAGGAACCCTTACCTTACCGATATTATGCCCATAAGACCATTTTACTGCGTAAGTTAAAGGATGTGGACATGTGGCTACAGGAAAACAAGGTGATTAACTTGAAAATCGCCACGCAGTGTTTAGATGGTATCGTGATTCGTCCCGGGGAAGTGTTCAGTTATTGGAAATTGATAGGAAAGCCTTCTGCCCGAAAAGGATATGTGAAGGGCATGATTTTAAAGAACGGGGGCTTTGAACCGGGAGTGGGCGGCGGATTATGCCAGTTATCTAACTTGATTTTCTGGATGACTGTACATACACCGCTGACGGTGGTGGAGCGTCACCGCCATGGCTACGATGTGTTTCCGGATTCCAACAGAACCCAGCCCTTTGGAAGCGGTGCTACCTGTTTTTATCCTCACGGAGACCTGATGATTCAGAATAATACCAACGATACGTATCAGCTGTTTGTTCATGTGGGCGAGGAGTATCTGGAAGGAGAATGGAGAGTTACGAGAGCGCCCCGGTATCGGTATGAGATTGTTGAGCGGAATCATGAAATGCGTAGTACTTTTTGGGGTGGTTATACCCGTCATAATGAGTTGTATCAACAGCAATATGACGGTGCGGGAGAGCTTTTGGAGGAGCGTTGTATTGTGAAGAATTCCGCTGTTATGATGTATTCGCCCTTTTTGGAAGAAAAACCTTGTATATAATGAGAAGAGAATCGAGGAAAAGACACAAATCGGTTGTTTTTTCCTCGCTTTTATTATAGAATAAATACAGGTGGAAAGGAATTGGTGAGGATGTCAAAAATGCTTTGGGAGTGCATATGAAACATATAGTAAAATGCTTCTGTTGCGACAAGGAATTCGAAGTAAAAAGGGAAGAAAATGAAAGAACCAAAATGATTGTGATAGCACTTGTTGTTCTGGTTATTTTGGGCATTTTGAGAATGCTTAGGTTAATGTTTGTACCGGTTTAGTAGGAAATCTATAGGAATATAAGGAGGTAGAGGAATGGGCTTTTTAGAATCATTTGGATTAGGCTTTCTGGTTTTGATTGCGATTGCATTGGTGGTCAGTGCGGTGGGATTTTATAAGTACGTGTACTTTATATCCTTGGGCTATGGCTTCTCAGTTGCAGTGATGGGACTGGCAATGTTTATCATGTACTTCGGCGTGCTGGATTGGGGTACCACATTGATGTGCCTCCTGTTTTTGGTATATGGCTGCCGCTTGGGAGGATATCTGTTGATTCGAGAGATTAAGAGTGCATCCTACCGCAGTACCATGAAGAAGGAGATTAAAGATGGCTCCACCATGAAGATGGTGGCAAAGATCAGCATTTGGACCAGCTGTGCTTTGTTGTATGCGTTGCAGGTATCACCTCTGTTGTTCCGATTAGAGGCTGCTAAAAGAGATGGCTTTGGCGATTTCGCAGATGCTAATATTGTGACGGTTATCGGTGCAGTAATCATGGCACTGGGTATTCTTTTGGAGTCCACTGCAGATATGCAGAAAAGTGCTGCCAAGAAGAAAAATCCCAACCGTTTCTGCGACAGCGGTTTATATAAAATCGTAAGATGTCCTAATTACTTAGGCGAAGTATTGTTCTGGACCGGTGTATTCGTATCCGGTATCAATATCTACGCCAGCGTATGGCAGTGGATTGCAGCTGCATTCGGATATATTTGTATCGTTTACATTATGTTTGGCGGTGCCAGAAGACTGGAGCTTCGTCAGAACCGTAACTACGGAGAAGACCCGGAATATCAGGCCTATGTGAAGAAAGTGCCTATCCTGATTCCCCTGGTGCCTTTGTACAGTGTAGCCAAGTATAAATGGCTGGTAGGCTAGTAACTTTGAGGGGGAGAAGATGAAATACATAGTAAAATGCTTTCATTGCGAAAAGAATTTTGAGGTAAAACGGGAGGAAAACGGCGCTGATTTTATATGCCCTGATTGCGGGAAAGTGAACAATATCAGGGATGTCATTGAGAGAATCGAAGAAGAAAAAACCATAGATCCTGATTTGCAGGCTATTAAGGATTTTGATATATCTGAGCATCCATTACTTAATGAACTAAGTGAGGAAGAATACATGAAGTTTGCCTTAGAAAACAAGGCAGTAAGGATTGTTTTAGGTATTATTCTTTTTATCATAATAGCAGTGGTAGTGTTTTTCGGGTATATAATCTATATAGCGGGTCGTTTATAGAACAAAGAAGAGAAGGCTTTAAGGAGAGACTATGATATACGTAGTAAAATGCTATTCCTGTGAACAGGAATTTCAGGTGAAACGTGGAGAAACCGGAGCGGATATGATATGCCCGGAATGTGGTACGACGAATAATATACGGGATGTGATCGAGAGAATAGAGGATGATTCTAAGAAAGTTGACCCGGATGTTCAAGCAATCAAGTCTTTTGATATTGAAAAACATCCTGTAATAGATGAATGGGATGAGGGAACGAACAGAAGATATCGTGACGAAGAGAGTTTATTCGAGTTTTTGGAAAATGCTTCGCTCGGTGAGATTGCCGGTAAGTTTTTATTGTTTTTATTATTGATTATAGTGATAATGCTGGGTGAATTATAGAGAAATTTAAAGAGAAGGTAAAATACAAAGGAGGTATTTGCAATGGAACAAAGATTAGAGCCCTTGTTTACACCATGGAAAATTGGTAATTGTGAAATCAAGAACCGTGTGGTTATGACTTCCATGGGTGGAACAAATCTTTTGGGCTGGATGGAAATCAACCACTTCGATAAGGCGGGGGCCGAATTTATTATGGAAGTGGCAAAGAACAACTGTGGTCTGGTACTGCCGGGCTGTCAGCCGGTGTATAACCCTATGTTGGGTCAGTGGTTGCACAGAAAGAGAGGCATGTATCGTAAGCTGAAGAAATGGATGCCCAAGTTTCATGAAACCGGTGCCAAGCTGTTTGTACAGCTGACTGCCGGATTTGGACGTTCCTTCACCATCGACCATCTGATGGAGACCTTATATACCAATAAGGCACTGAATGTATTGTCTAAGCCCATTATGAATCTGGACAAGATTACCGCTGCACCCAGTCCTTCTCCTAACCGTTGGTCGGATAAGGTGCCTTCCAGAGAGATGACTGTAGAAGAAATTCAGCAATTTATCACTGCTTTTGGTAAGACCGCGAAGCTACTTCAGAATGCCGGCGTGGATGGTGTGGAAATCCATGCAGTACATGAAGGATATTTATTAGACCAGTTTACTTTGAAATATATCAACCAGCGTGAAGATGAATACGGCGGAAGCTTCGAGAACCGCTATCGTTTCGCGGTAGAAATCGTAAGAGAAATCAAAAGAGTCTGCGGTGCGGATTTCCCCGTTTCTCTGCGTTACAGTGTAGAGTCCAAGACCAAGGGCTTCAGACAGGGTGCTCTTCCGGGAGAAGAATATACGGAAGTGGGCCGTGATATGGAAGAGTCCGAAAAGGCGGCAAAATATCTGCAGGATGCAGGTTATGATATGTTGAACTGTGACAATGGTACCTACGATGCATGGTACTGGGCGCATCCCCCTATTTACATGCCTGAAAACTGTAACTTAGAGGATGTGGCACATATTCGTAAATTTGTGGATATCCCCGTTGTTTGTGCGGGACGTATGGACCCCAGAGTGGCAGCAGATGCCATTAAGGATGGCCGTATCGATGGTGCAGGTTTTGCCCGTCCTTTCCTGGCGGATCAGGAATGGGTGACCAAGCTCATGGAAGGCAGGGAAGAGGATATCCGTCCTTGTATTCTTTGCCATAACGGATGCTTTAATATGTGCCATTACAAGGGTGTTCCAAATGATCAGGATTTGAGTGATTCCCTGCATCTGGCACGTTGCGCGGTAAATGCGGAAACCATGCAGACAAATAAGCACAAAATTGTACCCACTACCAATCCCAGAAAGGTATATATCATCGGTGGCGGTATCGGTGGTATGGAAGCGGCAAGAGTATTGAAGCTGCGTGGTCATGATCCCGTCATCTGTGAAAAGACCGGTGAACTGGGCGGTGCTTTCATAGCAGCCGGTGCGGAAAGCTATAAGGGTAAGTTGCGTGACTTGCTGGCTTGGTACAAGAAGCAGATGGTGGATTTAGACATCGAAGTACAGCTGAATAAAGAGGTAAAGGACGTGGCTGAATTTGCCGGCAGACCTGTTATTGTGGCTACCGGTTCCAAGGCAAGAGTACTGAAGAAGGTACCGGGACACGAGAAGATGGTGGAGGCTTGCGATTATTTGACAGGCACACCGGTTGGCGAAACGGTAGCTGTTATAGGTGGCGGTCTCACCGGTTGTGAAATCGCTTATGAGCTGGCACTGCAGGGTAAGAAGCCCATTATCGTGGAAATGAAGGACGATTTGGTGGCTCAGAAGGGTGTTTGTCTGGCAAACAGCTCTTATTTGAGAGAGTGGTTCGCATTACATAAGGTACCTGTATATCTGAATACCACCTTAAAGGAAGTACTGGATGACAGAATTCTTTGTAAGGATAAGAGCGGTATGGATATTAAGATTCACTGCGACAGTGTCATCAGCTCAGCAGGATATATTTCCAATCCTTTGGTGAAGAGAGGCAAGGATGTATATCTGGTAGGCGATTGTAAGGATATCGGTAACTTAAGAACCGTCATTTGGGGTGCTTATGAAGCAGCCATGAAGATTTAACGGAGGGAAAGTGACGTGAATTTAACAAAAGAACAACAGGCCATATTGGATGGCGAAAAAGGCGATGTGCTGGCACGTATCATGAAAACATTAATCCGCTATGGTGAGCTTTTTGGAGCAGATGCTATGGTGCCTGTGACCAGCAAGTACAATCATTTGGTTACTTCCTTTGGATTGAAGGCATTAAAGCCCGTGTATGAGCTGATGGATAAGCTGATTGAGGCAGGCAATCTTTCCACCCAGAAGTTTTCTGCGGACCCAAGACCATTGGATCCTAACGTGCCAAGTAATTTCTTACAGAACTTTATCTTTAAGAACTTCATGTATTCCAGACAGGAAGAATATGAAGTGCAGTTAAATCAGTTGGGGCTGATGGAAAAGGATGCATTTACCTGTACCTGCTATATGGATGAGGTGGGCAATACCCCTGCCATGGGCGAGGTGCTTTCCTGGTCCGAATCTTCTGCTGTAGTATATGCTAATTCCGTATTAGGTGCCAGATGTAACCGTAACTCCGGTATCATCGATTTGATGGGTTCTGTGCTGGGTTATGTACCTTATTTCGGCTTACTCACTGATGAAGGAAGAACGGCAAAATGGATTGTAAAGATTGAAACCACTAAGAAGCCGGAGGCACAGCTTTTAGGCTCAGCCATCGGTATGAAGGTCATGGAAGATGTGCCTTATATCGTAGGTTTGGATAAGTGGCTTGGCGGAGAGTTGAATGATGCCGCAAAGACTTATTTAAAGGACTTTGGTGCAGCGACTGCTTCCAACGGTGCAGTGGGCTTGTATCATGTGGAAAATATCACTCCGGAGGCGGTTCAGATGGGCGAAAGCCTGATTGAAGAAGGCGCGCAGGTTTATGTGGTAGATGATGCTGAGCTGGAAAGAGTATATAAGAGCTACCCTGTGATTTGGAAGAATAAGGAAGCCAGACCTAAGCTTTGCTTCATGGGTTGTCCTCATATGAGTCTGGAGCAGCTGACTGATTGGACGGGGAAGATTCAGGAAGCATTAAAGGCAGAAGGAAAAAACAAGGTTTGTATTCCTACCGTATTTACCGCAGCCCCTGCAGTGTTAAAGAAGTTTGAGGAAACACCCTATGCGGCTATCTTGAAGGAAGCAGGAGTAATTACTTCTTATATCTGTCCGCTGATGTATATGAACAATCCTTTAAGTGAGAAGATGCCGGTTATCACCTCCAGCAATAAGCTGCGTACCTATACCAGTGCCAGATATTATACGGACGCAGAAATCTTAGAGCAGATTACCAAGGGAGGTGGCAAGTAATGAAAGAGTTTAAAGGAAGAATCGTAGCTCACGGTACCGTATCTGCACCCGCAGTGGTTTCTCACGGTGGCTTAAATACACTGGCTTCATTCCAAAAGGCATTACAGTTTGGCGATAAGAAGGCTACCTGCGGTGATCAGAACAATCCGGACCTTTATGGTAAGCAGATGGCTGGTAAGGCATTGTGCCTGCCCCGTACCATTGGATCCACCACAGGAGGCTTGGTACTGTACTGTGCATGTTCTATGAAGAGACAGCCTGCATGTATGCTGTTTTCTGAGCCCATTGATTCTCTGGCAGCAGCAGGTGCCGTGTTAGCGGATGTATGGCTGGATGAGGTAAGCATGCCGGTTATCGACAGCCTGGGCGAAGAGTTTTTGAACTATGTAAAAGATGACATGACCATCACCGTGAAGGAAGACGGAACGGTAGTGGTGGAATAGTTGTTTTGGGGACTGATAAGAAGCAGATTAACTGCTTAGTGAAAAAACTTTATCAAAGACTATCATTTTCAGTAAAGATGTGGTAAAATGTATGCGAGTCATGTGAATGTTGGGAGCATGTATCTGCATGACGAGGGATGAAGCATAGTACAAGGTAAAGATTAAGGGATTATTTATGATAAACACTCGTATTATCGAAGCGCTGGATAACGCGTATATGACAATGAAGCAATATAACTATGATGCCTATAATCAGTTTCTTGGTTATTTGCTGACCGGAGATGTTGCTTATATCACCAGTAAGAATAATGCACGTATGAAGTTGTTGGAGTTTGACAGGGATGAAGTTCTGAAGCTTATGCTGGAAGTGTTTTATAACAGACAGCCCATGAGTGAGTATTCCGGCAATACCTATCAGGCTGCGAAGAATTTATTGTTTGTACTGCAAACCATGACAAGTGCAGGGTATGACCCGGTGAAACAGATTGTGGGATTCCTGGTAACAGATGATGTGAGTTATGTATCCGTGAAAAACGGGGCACGTAATAAGATTGCAGAAAATACAGTGAAGGAATATTGTGATGTGTTAATCAGAGCATATATCAGTTCAAGAAGAGGAATGTATTAAAGAATAGGCTTTCGGGGAGTTCTCCGGAAGCCTTTTTGAAATAGTGTTATTTTAGGGTATAAGGAGGCGATTTCATGAAGCGTTCGGAAATCAACAAAGCATTAAAGGAACTGGAGGCAATGTGTATCAAGTATCATTGCTATTTGCCGCCCTTTTGTCATTTCACTCCTGAGGAGTGGCAGACAAAGGGTCATGAATACGATGAAGTGAGGGATTGTATGTTAGGCTGGGATATCACGGATTACGGCAGTAATGATTTTGATAAGTTTGGCTTTTCTTTGATAACCATCCGGAATGGAAACCGTGACATGCAGGAAAAGTATCCCAAGGTGTATGCGGAGAAAATTTTGTATCTGAAGGAAGGTCAGTATGCACCTAATCACTTCCATTGGTACAAGACCGAGGATATTATCAACAGAGGCGGCGGCAATGTATTGATTCGTGTCTACAATTCTCTGGAAAATGAGGAAATAGATTATGAGTCCGATGTAACCGTACATACGGACGGTCGTACCTATACTGTACCGGCGGGCACATTAATACGTTTGACTCCCGGTGAAAGTATTCACGTGCAACAGTTTTTGTACCACGATTTTCAGGTAGAAGAAGGTACCGGACCGGTGCTTTTGGGAGAGGTCAGTCAGTGTAACGATGACAATACGGATAATCGATTCAATCCTCCCGTGGGAAGATTTCCGGAAATAGAAGAGGATGAACCACCCTATCGTCTGCTTTGCAACGAATATCCTGCAGCAAAATAGTCCGGCAGAGGAGATGAAACCATGAAAAAATATGATGTAATAGCACTGGGAGAATTACTGATAGACTTTACGGATTATGGTAACAGTGCCCAAGGGAATACCGTGTTTGAAGCCAATCCCGGCGGGGCACCATGTAATGTGTTGGCCATGTTGCAACGATTCGGACATAATACTGCTTTTATCGGTAAAGTGGGCGAAGATATTTTCGGATTCAGATTAAAGAAAGCGTTGGAAGAGGAGGGAATCGATACCGCCAATCTGATATTGGATAAGGATGTACGAACCACCCTGGCCTTTGTACAAAATGATGAGACCGGTGACAGAAGCTTTTCCTTTTATCGTAGTCCCGGAGCGGACATGATGCTGGAACAGGATGAAGTAAAGGAGGAGATGATTCAAGAGTCAAAACTCTTTCATTTCGGTACTCTGTCCATGACCCATGAGAGTGTGCGAGAAGCCACCATAAAAGCACTTAAAGTGGCTAAGGAGAATGGGCTTCTTATATCCTTTGACCCGAATCTACGGGAGTCCTTATGGAATAGCCTGGAGCTGGCAAAGAAACAGGTGGCATATGGTTTGGGGTATTGTGACATTCTGAAGATTTCGGACAATGAAATCAGGTGGTTTACGGGAGAAGAGGATTTTGATAAAGGAGTAAAGCTTTTGCAGGATACTTATCAGATTCCGTTGATTCTTCTTTCCATGGGAAGGGACGGAAGCAGAGCTTATTACGAGAATATGCGTGTAGAGGTTTCCGGCTTCCTGCAGGAAGACACCATCGAAACCACCGGTGCAGGGGATACCTTTATGGGTTCCTGTTTGCATTTCCTGTTGGAGAAAGGATTGAAAGATTTAAGGGAAGAGGATTTAAGAGAAATGCTGACCTTTGCCAATGCGGCAGCGTCCATTATCACCACTCGGAAAGGGGCATTAAAGGTTATGCCTGCCGTGGATGAGGTAGAAGCATTGATAAAAGAAAGAGTATAAAAAATGGCTATCTGCGACCGGTCCGAAAGACGGCAGTGCAGATAGCCATTTTTATTTGAATTATTTTTCTACCTTGAAACGGAAGACATTCCAGGAAATAGCCTTTACATTGCTTGTTACCTTGCCGTCAGCAAAGGTTGCAGAGGAATTTACCACGGACTGAATCGCGTCAGGGGTTTCAAAGTTATTAGCCTTGGTCAGATCATCGGTATGCATCTCCAAGTGCTCAATAAACTGTACGCCTTCAAAGCCGGATACATCCAATTCGATATCATTGGCATCCTGCCAGTTACGATTGATGACAAAGATGGATAATTCGCCGGTCTCCTTGTCAAATGCAGCTGCAGTATCAATGAAGTCTACATTATCCTGCTCGTAGTACTGATTGGTATCGTCTACGATATAGCTGGGGATATCATAGGTATCACAGTCCACGCTGGTCTGCAAAGCTGTGCCGCGACCATAACGCATCAGCTGGGTATAAGGAATGGCAGAAGCGGTGCTCCATACATGCTCCTTGTTGCAGGAAGCCAATACATGTAAACCACCGGTCATGCAGGCAATCTTTACACGGTCAGCGTGACGGATAAAGGTCAGAATGGTGGAGGCGTTTACGATAGCCTGTAACATATCACTGCCGCCGCGGAAACCACGCTCGGGCATGTTGTCGGGGTCGTGACGGATATAGCCGCGGTTAGGGTCGAAATTATAGTGTGTTTTATAATGTAAGTATTCGCCACGTCCATAGTGAAGTTCACCTGCGGGACGCATCATGGTAGCATATTCGTCAAAGGAAATCATCATCTTCTTGGGCGATTTCAGTTTGGCTGCCACATAATCACAGATGGCAATCTCGGTATTGATATAGTCTTCAAAATAACGGGATGCACCTAAGTAAGTAGGAAGATCATCCAACAAAACAGATTGATAATGATGCATGGATATGTAATCCACACTATGGTAGCATTCGGTAAGTGCGGTTAAATCCCACTCCGGATAGTGGAGCATATTGGGAGAGCAGGATACACAGGCAACAGTTTCAATCTTAGGATCCACCCACTTCATCAGCTTAGAGGTTTCATTGGCCAACAGACCATAGCCTCTGGGATCATTCTGGTATGATCCGATTTGCCAGTAACCATCTACTTCATTTCCCAAATACCAGATTTTAACACCATAGGGATCCTCATGGCCGTATTCTTTACGAAGATCGGACCAATAAGTGCCACCTTCATGGTTAGTGTATTCAATAATCTTTACCGCATCATTGATGTCTCCGGTTCCCAGATTGATGGTGTACATGGGCTCGGTTTCAGTCATTTCAGACCACTGCAGATATTCATCATGTCCCACCTCATTGGTATAGTATTGGTGCCATGCCAGGTCCAAATGAGCTTTACGCTGCTCTTTGGGACCGATAGAATCCTTCCAGTCCCAGCCTGATACGAAATTACCGCCGGGCAGACGTACTGCCGGAAGGTCTGTAGCCTTAATGGCATCGATAAAATCATGACGCAGACCCTTTTCGTCCGCGGTGGGATGCTTGGGATTAAACATACTTCCGTTTACCATATTTCCGATGGGCTCTAAGAATGCAGAATAAATTCTGGGTGATATTTCACCGATTTCATAGGCCGGATGCACGGTAACTTTTGCTTTTTTGGGCATCGTTAAATTCCTCCTTTAGTCAAACGTTTTACTTTGTATAAAATTATACCAAGTTTACAAAAATTGTGCAACATTTCCGTGTAAAATATAGAAAAGAGTGAATGGAACAGGAAGGGACTTGAAAATTATGTACAACAAATGGTAAAATGACTATATATGGGGATAGTTACTATCGTAAGGAGGGTGAAACAATGGAGCACAAGAATATCGCGGTATTAATGACTTCTATGGATACCACAGACCAGTCAGATATTATGCGAGGTATTGAAGAATGGGCAAAATATAACGGATGCAATGTAGCAGTATTTTTGTGGTTTACAGGAGCTTTTGAAAAAGAGAAGCATAATCTGGGAGAAATCAATATTGTGAATCTTCCGGATTTGAATTTATTCGATGGAGTGATAGTAATTGCCAATGCCATGCATTTGGAATATAATAAAAATAAGATTGAAAAGCTGTTACTGAAGGTAGAGGTTCCTATTGTTTGCGTAGGATTTTCCTTAAGAGATTATCCCAGTGTGTTTATGGATGGCTATGAGGGAATGCGGGCTTTGGTAGAGCATATCGTAAAGGATCATGGGAAACGAAAGATTCATTTTGTAAAAGGAATCGAAGGAAATGCGGATGCAGATTCCAGATATCAGGCATATTTGGATGTGTTAACCGAGAATAAGATTCCCATAGTGCCGGAACGTATCAGTCAGGGAGATTTTTATATCACCGGCGGTGCTCTTGCGGCAAAAGAGATATTGTCTTCTACTTTGACCTTCCCGGAGGCTATTATTTGTGCCAATGATACTATGGCAATTACTATAGCTGATATTTTGATGGATAGAGGACACCGGATACCGGAAGATGTCATAGTAGCCGGATATGATTGCAGTCTGGAGGGACAGGTACACAGTCCTAAGATTACATCGGTGAGAACCAGAAGCAAAGAGCTGGGAGAGGCTGCTTGTAAGGTACTGCTGGACAAAGTAAATGGTAAGGAAGTAAAGGATTGCACCTATCTGGCTGATGAGCTGATTGTGAATGAGAGTTGTGGCTGTCAAAGTAAATCATTCTCACAGGAACAAGAGTACCGAATCGGAGCTCTGGGTATGGAAAATGAAAGAAGAAAGCTGCTTCATCAAATGATTATGCTGGAAAAGCATATCATTGAAGGCAATACTTTTGAAGAATGGAAGGATTGTATCAAAGAGTTTATTAAAGCAATCAATCCTCCTGAGTTTTATGTTTGTGCAAATGAAGGATTTGTAGAGGATATATTTGAACTGGGTATGATGGAACAGGAAGACATGAGCATTGAGGAAAGGCTGGCGTACTCCCACAATGTGGATGTCATTATTGCGTATCAGAATGGTGTGTTTAAAAATCATTCTTCCTTTGAATCAAAGCAGGCATTTGATGATTTGTTCCGTGATACGGAGAGCGGAAAGCTGTATATCTTTTCACCGTTGCATTATTTGGAGAGAAATTTCGGATATTTTGTATTTGTGGACAGTTCTTTCACGGTTGGTAATCAGTTATATGTAAGCTGGCTGATTAATATGGGTGATGCTATCGAGAATATTCGTAAGCAGAGTATGTTGCGGAATGCCATGAAGCGTTTGGATGATATGTATATCAGGGATTCACTAACCGGTGTATATAACCGGTTTGGTATGGAGCGTTACTTCATGGAGTTGAAGAAGAAATGCCTGATGACCAATACAGGTATGCAGATATCCTTTGTGGATGTGGATGGTTTGAAGAAGATAAATGACAAATGCGGTCATGAGGAAGGCGATTTGATTATCAAAACAGCGGCTAAAATCTTGCAGAAAAAGGCAGGTAAGAGCTATGTAATCCGTTATGGTGGTGATGAATTTGTCATCATGGGTATGGCGAAATCGGAACAGGAAGTAGAAAAGTATTGGCAAAGTGTTGACGAGGAAATTACAAAGTATAATACAAAGCACAAAAAGCTGGCCGATTTATCCATCAGTTATGGCTATGATGTATTTAAGATTGATGTGAATACTTTCCTGGAAGACTGCATCAGAGTAACAGATAAAAAGATGTACATCGATAAAAACAGGAAAAAACAACAAAGACAAGAATAATTTCCGAAAAAGGCAAGGTTACCCCTTGCCTTTTTATTTATATTGGAATAGAATAGTACGGTATGTAAAGAGAGATGATTATGAAGAAAAGGTGGTAGAGTAGGATATGAATGTTTTGAAAAGTCTGTTTCAGCCCACGGATATGACAGAGGGGACACCCTGGAAAAAGATTGTAGTTTTTACATTACCTATGTTGATTGGTAATATTGCGCAGCAGTTATACAGTACAGTGGATACCATAGTAGTTGGAAAGTATGTAGGTGACAGTGCATTGTCAGCAGTAGGCGCGGCAGGTCCTGTATTGAATCTGCTTCTGGTACTGTTTATCGGTATCAGTATGGGAGCCAGCATCATGGTATCCCAGTATTTTGGAACAAGGCAGAGAGAGGAACTTTCCTACACGGTTGGAAATTGTATCGTTTTAACGGCAATAGCATCACTGATTGTTATGGCATTATCGGTATTGGTGACCAGACCCTTGTTGGAGATATTGGATACACCGACCGGTATTATTGACGGATGCGAAGTCTATTTGATGATTTTATTCCTGGGATGTGCAGGAAGTGCCTTTTATAATATTTTGAGTGGTATTTTGAGAGGTTTGGGAGATGCTTTTTGGGCATTGGTAGTTTTATTGGTATCCACTGTAATCAATATTGTGTTGGATTTAGTATTTGTGAAGGAATTTAATCTGGGTGTCAGTGGTGTGGCTTGGGCTACCATTATAGCACAGGCTGTTTCTGCCATACTTTGTTTTGTGAGACTGGCTACTTTGACTCAGCTTTTTGATTTGAAGCCTAAGTATCTGGTATTAAGGAAAAAATACGCCATGACTGTAATTCGTTTAGGTTTACCTTCAGGTTTGACACAGGCTATTTTCTCAGTAGCTATGATTTCTGTACAGAAATTAACCAACAGCTTTGGTGAAATGTTTGTGGCAGTGAATATTATGATCATGCGTGTGGATGGTTTTGCGATGTTACCCAATTTCTCCTTTGGTACTGCCATGACTACATATACGGGCCAGAACATTGGTGCCGGAAATATGGAGCGTGTGACCAAGGGGGCAAAACAGGGTACTATATTGGCAGTAGCTACTTCTGCCACATTGACAGCACTGATTTTAATATTTGGTAAATTCTTAATGGGTATGTTTACGGAAACTGCCGAGTTGGTAGATTTGAGCAGAAAGATGATGAGTATTATTGCCCTTGGATATATTGCCATGGCAGTGACCCAGAGTTTATCCGGTATTATGCGTGGTGCCGGAGATACCATGACACCTATGTGGATTTCCGTATTAACATCTGTTGTGATTCGTTTGCCCATTGCATATGGCTTAGTGTGGCTCACAAAGAGTGCAGAACATCCCAACGGCAGACAGGAGTGTATCTTTATTTCCCTGCTTTGTGCCTGGTTGATAGGAGCTATTATCACCACCATTTTATATCTGCGTGGCGGATGGAAGAAGAAAGTAAGAATGTAACGAGTAAGTACCACCTTCGGTATAATCTGTGAATGGATTTCATAAATTATACCGGAGGTGTTTTTGTATGGATGATAAGAAGATAAATAAGAAGCTGCTGGCTATTTGTATCGCAATACCGTTAGTGGTCGGGGCGATTTCGGCATTACTCACAAAGGACAGCATGATGATTTTTCAGACGGTAAATAAGCCACCGCTTTCCCCACCCGGGTGGTTGTTCCCGTTGGTGTGGACCATTCTTTATATCCTCATGGGAGTGGCATCCTATCTGGTATTAACAAGCGAAGGTACCATGGAGGAAAAGAGTCAGGCCATAAGTGTCTATTTTTATCAGTTGTTGGTGAACTTCCTTTGGTCCACCTGGTTTTTTAATTTGCAATGGTATGTTTTTGCCTTCTTCTGGCTGATATTATTGTGGGTGTTGATTTTTGTGACGTTGGTAAGGTTTTATAGGCTTTCCAAACCGGCAGGATATCTTATGGTACCGTATTTGCTGTGGGTAACTTTTGCAGGGTATCTGAATCTGGGGATTGCACTGTTAAATTGATTTTCGGAAAGAATGGTACGGAAAAGTTTGTTACATTGAAGTGTTGATTGCGATGCGTTATACTGAGTTTAGGTTAACCGAGAAATGAATAGTAGATGAATAATGAGTATTTACAGCAGGAGGAAAGAATATGAAAAATAGTGAGTTTGTAACAAATTGGGTAATTGAACAAGTAAGGACAAACTATGTGGATGATATTGCATTAGTGGTTTCCCATACTACATTAAGAATAGAGGATAAGGAGGATGCAGTAAGTTTCTTTGTCCCCATTACGAAAAAAGGAAATGAGTTTGGAAGAACCTTTATATTAAACGGAGAAGGCTTTGATATCTGGGGTATTCCTTGGGAACGTTTGGAAAGTTTTGCAGAGTTAGATGAGTATAATATTACGGTTTTGGCAGATGCAAAGGTACTATATGCAAGAAGTGATGAGGATTTAGAACGTTTTAATAGTCTGCAAAGAAATTGCAGGAAAATATCAACAATAGGAAGAAGATGCATATGTGTGCGTTACAGGCATATGCTCAGGCAAAGAGTATTTATATGCAGATGCTGTTTGGAAAAGGCAGTGAGGTGAAGTTGGGAGCCGGTTATGTGCTGGATTATCTGGCACAGGCAATCGCTTTCAGTAATTGCAGATATTTCAAAAAGACTCAGACAAATCAGGTAGAAGAGTTAGAAACCATGGATAGAGTACCGGAAGGATTTGAAGAGAAGTACTTGCAGGTTTTAAAGGAACAAAACGGAGAGGCACAGAAGGCGCTTTGCTATGAACTGATATGTGATGTACAGGTGTTTTTAGAAGGTATGTCGACCTATGATGAAGGAAAAGAGGAACAACAAGAAAAGAATTTCCAGGATTTGGCAGATTGGTATGGTGAGCTTTCCTATACATGGCTTCGTATCCGTCATTATGCGTCTAAGCAGGATTACATAAAGGTTTATATGTGGGGAATTTATCTGCAGCATGAGTTGAATCAGGTTTGTGAAGATTTCGGATTGGAAAGGCTGGAATTAATGGATTATTATGAGGCAGACAATTTGAAAATGATTGCGAAACAGGCCGATTTGATTGAAGTTAAGATGCGACAGGTTATTGAAGCAGGTGGTGGTAAGATCCATGAGTATGCTACGGCGGAGGAGTTTTTAGATGAAGTATAGGAATGCACAGGATATTCTGCCGGACAAGCTGCTCAAGGAACTTCAAAAGTATGCTGCCGGTGAGACATTGTATGTTCCCGGTACAGATGCCAAAAAGTCATGGGGAGAAGCTTCCGGTGCCCGTAGCTATTATAAGCAGCGGAATGAAGAGATTCGAAGGAAGTACAGAGAAGGAAGTACGATGGAGGACCTGGCGCAGGAGTATGGATTATCCGTTGATTCTATCCGGAAAATAGTATAAATACTTGACAAGAAGAGTTTTCTGTGTTACAGTCTATCAAAATTAGAAAAGAGGCTGTAATCATGCAAATAAATATTCAGTGTGTTCAACTGAATAGGGACGATGATAGGCAGCGCTTGTAGCTGGGAATAACTTCCGCAGGTACAAGCGCTATTCGTGTTGTACCTGTGTGAGATGTTTACAGTTTTAGAAGGGCAACAGAATTGCCTTATAAAGAAATGTAAGTAGGACCACATGGGTATATACTCGTGTGGTCTTTTTTGCGCGTTGTAACAGCAGTTGCGAGGTGGTTGATACAGTTTTCGCAGAAAGGTTGTGATGGTATGGGACATAAGGACGATGTCCGCATGGATAAAAGATGTGCTATAAAGAGTATGAGAGTAAGAAAATAATAAAAAGGAGATTATGAGTATGGAAAATAGAAACATTTTTGAAAATGAAATATTACAGGTAGAAACTGAGGAATTGGTTAATTACATTGGTGAAGTGATAAGGATTCACGGCAGTATCTATAAGATTCGTAAGATGAGTGACTTTGCGTTTGTACTGCTGCGAACTAAACGTAGTGTGGTACAGGGAGTATACAGTGCAGAGTACAGTGAATTCCCTCTGGAAAGTCTGACGGAAGAAAGCACCGTGATTTTTACGGCAAAGGTAGTGGCAGAGGAGCGCTCTAAAGTGGGTTATGAGTTGCAGCTTTTAAAGGTAGAAATATTATCGGTGCCTACGGAAAGCACTCCCATTGTCATCAATCAAAAGAAGGTGGATACCTCCATTGAGAATTTGCTGAATTTCCGCCCCATTACCCTTCGGAATGAAAAGGAAAGAGCCATATTCAAATTGCAGGAAGGGATAGGTAGGGCTTTTCGTGAGTTTTTGTACGGAAAGAATTTTACAGAGGTACACACCCCTAAGATTGTAGCTGCCGGAGCAGAAGGTGGAGCTAATATATTTAAGCTGGACTATTTCGGAAAGGAAGCTTTTCTGGCACAGAGTCCGCAGTTTTACAAGCAAATGATGGTTGGTGTGTTTGAAAGAGTGTTTGAGATTGCACCGGTATTCCGGGCTGAAAAGCATGATACATCCAGACATCTGAATGAATATACCAGTGTGGACTTTGAGATGGGCTTTATCACCGGCTTCGAGGAAATCATGGACATGGAAGAGAGGATGTTAATTTTCATGCTTGGTTATTTGCAGGAGCATTATTCCAAGGAATTGGAACTTTTAAAGGTACAGCTTCCGGTGATTGAAAAGATACCGAGAGTACGCTTTTTGAAAGCAAAGGAAATGGTGGCAAAGGCTTACGGAAGGGAAATCAAGGACTATGAAGACTTTGAACCGGAGGAGGAGAAGTTGTTAAGTGAACTGATTAAGAAACAATTTGGTAGTGAATTTGTATTTGTGACTCATTATCCCAGTAAAAAGAGACCCTTTTATGCCATGGAATCTAAGGAAAATCCGGCAGAAACATTAAGCTTCGACTTACTGTTTCGCGGATTGGAAGTGACCACCGGTGGTCAGCGTATTCATGGATACGAGGAACAGGTGGCTAAGTTAAAACGCCTGGGGATGACCGTTGAGTTGTTTGAAAGTTATCTGATGATGCATAAACATGGCATGCCTCCTCATGGTGGCATGGGCTTGGGACTGGAGCGACTGACCGCAAAGCTTTTGGGCTTTGAGAATGTCAGATATGCCACCCTGTTTCCCAGGGATGTGAATCGCCGGACTCCCTAAGTAGGGGGAATATTTAGTAGTTATAAACAATAAAAGTGCCCGGATGAATTCCGGGCACAGTTCATTATACAGTATATCAAATAATTAATTACAAGTCTATACATTTTTCATAAAAGATCCTAAAATTTATTTATAAAACATAAAAGAGAGGTGCATAGACAATATGGAGAGACCTATTAGAAACGCAGCAAAAGCATTGATTATGAAGGATGGGAAAATGCTTGTAATCAGAATTAAAGACAATGACGAAGAGTGGTATATTATGCCGGGAGGGGGTCAGGAGGAAGAAGAACTTCTCATTGATGCACTTTGCAGAGAAGTTGCAGAGGAAATGGCAATTGAAGTGATTCCTAAAGAACTGGTATTTGTAATAGAAGGGGTTCATGGAGAAGCGTTTCACAGAGTAGATTTGGTTTTCTTGTGTGAATATATCAGAGAAATTCCGAATGCAGTATTACATAGAGATACAAATCAAATAGGATATGCCTGGATAGATATTCATAATCTAAATCATTCCAAACTTTATCCATCTAAGCTACGCAGGCAAATTATGAACCTATATGAAGGTAAGCCCTATAAAGTATATTTAGGTAATGAAGAGGTAGGTGACCCGGAATGTTTAGAGTAGAAGAATATATGAGTGAACTAATTGCTTCATTGAAAAATATATTTAGTGATAGATTAATATATGTGGGTTTGCAAGGTAGTTATTTGCGCATGGAAGCTACAGAGAACAGCGATTTAGATGTTATGGTAATTTTGAAGGAGCTTTCTTTACATGATATGAAGCTTTATAGAGAAATTATTATGCAAATGCAGGATTATGAAAAATCTTGTGGGTTCATATGTGGCATGGACGAATTCAATGCATGGAACCCTCTTGAGTTGTGTCATCTTTTGCATAGCACGAAGGACTATTACGGAAAGCTGGCGGTGTTGATTCCTGAATACAGCAAAGAGGACGTTTCTAATTTTATTAAGTTAAGTGTTGGTAATCTTTATCATGAAATATGTCATAGATATATACATGCTGATAGAGAGGCAAACTATCAGAAGCTTCCGCTAACGTACAAAGGCGTATTCTTTATA
The DNA here is from genome assembly GCA_017522685.1 of Lachnospiraceae bacterium. The sequence continues at coordinate 24,286 of JAFWYN010000024.1, read as the reverse complement.
TTGCAGAATATGTATTACCTGAAAACAGGAGTGTTCTGCGTAACCAAAAGGGAATTAATATCCTTACTGGAAAGCCGGGATAAGGATATTATGGAAATATCCTTAAAGATATCCGAAACGGAAGAATATAATTTTGATAAGGTGCTTAGTAAATTATTATTATGGTGCAGAAGTGTTTTGGTTGAGCTGAAGCATGAATAATGAAAGAACATCTTGACAAAAGGCAGGTACCGCCCTACAATTATTTTATCGAGTAATCTAAAGTAACGTGCAATCGGCACATTCGCGGCAAATCAGCCATTTTACTCTTTAAAATAATTGAAGTGGCGGGTTTGTTTTTGTTATTTTTTAGTGATAGCGATATTTTTCCCATAACAAATTAGAAAGCTTCTAAAAGATTGCCGGGTACGAATATATAACCTAAAAGATTTACAGGAAGAGAATTACGAGACCAGCCTACGTGAAATCATAGCCATATTTAAGCGTAGTAAGGATCGGGAGGCTATGAAACAGTACTATCTGGAACATAAAGAACGATTTAAAACGCTGGATGAGATATCCATAGATACCATGGGTGTTTTGATTGGGAAGAAGAGTTTAAAATTGTTTCCGCAGGAAGAAGGAGGATTGGATATGTGTAAGGCATTTGAAGATGAAAGAGAAGAAGGAAGAGAAGAAGGCATACTGGTAACATTATGTAGTCTGGTAAAGGATGGATTGTTGAAATTGGAAGATGCTGCAAAACGAGCAAATATGTCGGAGGAAATGTTTTGCAGAAAAATGCAGGAGATGCCGTAGGCATCATCGCTTTTTCACATTTTTCGCCAAAAGTTCTCCATAATTCTCAGCATAGATAGCACGATATTTGGAGAAATCAACCTGACAATTATAGCCAAGAAGTTCCATTTCTACACCAAAAAGAAGTACATCGATGTTCAGAGGGACCATGCGGTTGCGCAGATAAAATTCTTTTCGGCGGGTACGTTCTTTCCGATTGGGAGCATCAGGGGTGCAACTTTCGATTTCGATAAGAAGCCCTTTGGGAGCATAGTGCTTTTGCATGCTGCGAAGGACTCGGGAACCGATACCATGTCCACGCATACGCGGAGAAATGGCATAATAATCCAGTAAGATGGTATCTTTACTGTTGATGGTAATGGCCAGGCCGGCAAAGTATCCTTTGTAAGATAAATACCAGACATCGGCATTACCTTTTCGATAGGTGGAAAGAATTCGTGAAAATGGCTTCTTTTCACACTTGGGGAAGGATTTATGATAAAGAATAAATATGTGAATCCATTGTAATAAGTTTTGGGGTTTATGTGCTTTCATGGTTGTTCTTCCTTTTTGATTTTTATATTTTTATTTTACATTCAGGAAAGAATTGCGTCAAATGTTTATAAGAATTTTACTTGCGAAAATGCAAATGAAAATAGTATAATGGAATCAGCCTTAGGGGCACAAATTATGTAAATTTAGGAGGGATAAGATATGTCAAATAAGTATGCCGGTACCAAAACAGAGAAGAACCTGTGGGAAGCATTTGCAGGAGAGTCACAGGCAAGAAATAAGTATACCTACTTTGCATCCGTAGCAAAGAAGGCAGGCTATGAACAGATTGCAGAGTTGTTTTTAAAAACTGCGGACAATGAAAAGGAACATGCAAAGCTGTGGTTTAAGGAATTGGGTGAGTTGGGCGATACAGCTACCAATTTACAGCATGCAGCTGAGGGTGAAAATTTTGAATGGACTGATATGTATGACAGAATGGCTCGTGATGCAGAGGAAGAAGGCTTTACCGAGCTGGCGGCTAAGTTCCGTGGCGTGGCTGCTATTGAAAAGAGTCATGAAGAAAGATATCGTGCATTATTAAACAATGTGGAAACCAGGCAGGTATTTGAAAAGAGTGGCGTACAGGTTTGGGAATGCCGTAACTGCGGTCATATCGTAGTGAGTGTGGCAGCACCGGAAGTTTGTCCTGTATGTAATCATCCCCAGGCTTATTTTGAAGTAAGAAAAGAAAACTACTAAGTAAATTAGGAAGCGGCCATCTTTTTGCGGATGGCCGCTTTTTGGTGGAATAGGAAATTGTGCGAGTAAAGTGGTGGAGATTAAGGAGATTGCGAAGCAATTCTCCCAAGCGGATACGCGGGTATCCGCTTTTGTAATATCTGGAAATTTGTTATAATAGCAAGTGCGAATATTAAGCGGATTCGGAAACATAATAGTAAGAAAGTGTTAGAAAAATATAACTGTAGGAAATAAACGAGAGGATAAGACAGATGGAAAAGAAATGGTGGCATAAACAAATAGCATATCAGATTTATCCTAAGAGTTTTCAGGATACCAATGGAGACGGGATAGGTGATTTGAGGGGGATTATCCAACATTTGGACTATTTACAGAAGCTGGGTATCGGTATATTATGGATATCGCCGGTATATGTATCACCCTGTGCGGACCAGGGATATGATATTGCGGATTATTATCAGATAGACCCTATGTTTGGCACCATGGAGGATATGGAAGAACTGCTGAAGGAAGCCAAGAAGCGGGACATCATAGTGCTGATGGATTTGGTGGTAAATCATTGCTCCGATGAACATGAGTGGTTTAAAAAGGCTTGTGAAGATCCGGAAGGAGAGTATGGCAAGTATTTCTATTTTGCCAAAAAAGAAAACGGAAAGCTTCCCTGTAACTGGCGTTCCTATTTCGGAGGTTCTGTGTGGGAACCATTGCCCGGGACGGATTGGTATTATTATCACTCCTTCCATAAGAAGCAACCGGACTTGAATTGGGAGAATCCCAAGGTGAGACAGGAAATCTATAAAATGATGAACTGGTGGCTGGAAAAGGGCCTGGGCGGATACCGTGTAGATGCCATTATCAATATTAAGAAGCCGTTGCCTTTCCGTGATTTTCCGGCGGATAGAACGGACGGTACCTGCGACATGAGTGTGGTAGTAAACCATGCAAAGGGCGTGGGTGAATTCTTAGGAGAAATGCGGGATGAAACCTTTAAAAAATACAATGCCTTTTCCGTTGGAGAAGTGTTTAATGAAAAGGAAGAGGAACTTCCTGATTTCATGGGTGAAAACGGTTACTTCTCTACCATGTTTGATTTTAGCCAGACCAATGAAGGCAAGTCTCCCAAGGGTTGGTATGACAGTAGAATTCCTACGGTGGACGAGTATAAAAAGTGTTGCTTCAACAGTGCCCGAAAGGCAAAAGGAATCGGTATGTATTCCAATATCATAGAGAATCATGACGAACCCAGGGGTGTCAGCTACTATCTGCCTAAAGCCGGCAGAAATGACAAGGGAAAGAAGCTTTTAGCTACCATGTATTTCCTGTTAAAGGGGATTCCTTTTGTTTATCAAGGGCAGGAGCTGGGTATGGAGAATATGACCTTTGCGGATATTTCTCAGATAGATGATATCAGCAGCATTGCAGAATATGAAGAATGCATGCGGGTGGGGTTGTCCAAGGAGGAGGCGATGAAGGTCGTTAGCCAGTACTCCAGAGATAATGCACGAACTCCTTTCCAGTGGGATGATACAGAACATGCAGGTTTCACCACAGGAAAGCCTTGGCTGGCAGTTAATCCAAATTATACCCGTATCAATGCCAAGGAGCAGGAGGTCAATCCAGATAGTGTGTTGCAGTATTATCGGAAGCTTTCACACTTGCGAAGAAATCCGGAATATGAGGATGCTTTGGTTTATGGAGAGGTGGAGCCCTATATGGAAGAGGAGCCGGGATTCATGGCTTATTACAGGCGGGGAGAAAAGCAGGATTTTCTGATAGCGGGTAACTTTACAGAAGAAGAAAAGAGTATTTTAATTAACGATACAAAAGAGACGGAAGTCATTTTATCAAATGATCAGATTGATTGGAAGGATGAGAAACTGGTAATCAAACCCTTCCAGGTGGTTGTTGTAAGATGTCAAAAGGGGAACTGATAAAGTTCCCCCTTCTCTTGGTATCGTTTTTTTATTGGAAAACATCTGCCCGGAAGGATATTGCAAGGTGAGGAAAGGATAGATATGAAAGCAGGAAGATTAGGGAAAATACTTAGTATGGCTGTGGCAATGTCCTTGTTGGCAGGATGCGGTAATGCAGCAGAAAAGCAGCAGGAAGAAGCGGGCAGTGTGTATTATATGAATTTTAAACCGGAAGTGGCTTCTGTTTGGGAAGAGATTGCGGATGTGTATGAGCAGGAAACAGGTGTTAAAGTGAAAGTGGTGACTGCAGCGGGAGGAAATTATGAATCCACCCTGAAATCGGAAATCGTAAAGAAGGATGCCCCCACGCTGTTTCAAGTGAATGGTCCTGTCGGTTATCAGGCATGGAAGGATTACTGTGCGGATTTGTCGGATACACAGCTTTATCAGGCCTTAAGTGACAAGGACCTGGCGATAAAGGGTGCGGACGGAAGCGTTTACGGCATCCCCTATACCATGGAGGGCTACGGTATTATCTACAATAAAGAGATACTGGAACGATATTTTGCAACGGAGGGTGCAAAAGTCGGTGCGGTAGAGGAAATCAATAGTTTTGAAACCTTGAAAGCAGTAGCAGAAGATATGCAGTCCAAGAAAGAGCAGTTGGGGATAAAGGGGGTATTTGCATCCACATCCCTTCAGCCCGGAGAGGATTGGAGGTGGCATACCCATTTGGCCAACCTGCCGGTATATGCGGAGTATCAGCAAAACGGTGTGTCTGATGCGGAGGAATTAAGCTTTGTTTTTCAAGAGAATTTTAAGAACATCTTTGATTTGTATTTGAAGAATTCCACTACAGAACCGAAAATGCTGGGAAGCAAAGGGGTGAATGATTCCATGGCTGAATTTGCACTGGGGCAGTGTGCCATGGTACAAAACGGCAACTGGGCATGGGGACAGATTGCTGAGGTAAACGGCAATGTAGTAAAGGCAGAAAACATCGGCTTCCTGCCCATATATATGGGTTTTGAGGGAGAAGAGAATCAAGGTCTTTGTGTGGGAACGGAGAATTATTTCTGTATCAATTCCCAGGCATCGGAAGCAGACAGGAAAGCTACGGAGGATTTTGTTTATTGGTTAATCAGTTCTGAGACCGGTAAGGATTATATGGTAAATAAGCTTATGAATGTGGCACCGTTTACCACCTTTACAGAGGAGGAGAAGCCGGCAGATCCTTTGGCAAAATCCATGTTGGAAATCATGGAAAGCGGCAAAGGATCCATTCCCTGGATATTTACCACATTTCCGAGTCAGACCTTTAAGGAAGCTTTTGGCGGTGCCTTGTTGGAGTATGCCCAAGGGACCATGTCATGGGATAAGGTGGTGAAGCTTATGCAGGAGCAGTGGAAGGCTGAAAAAGAAATACTGATGCAGTAGAGTGGAGGAAATGCTGAATGGAACGAACCATGAAAAAATATTTTCCACTCTTTGTAATGCCCACTTTAATGGCTTTTTTCATCGCTTTTGTGATTCCCTTTCTGATGGGGCTGTATCTGTCCTTTTGTAAGTTTACTACAGTCACCAATGCAAAATTTGTGGGCCTGGACAATTATGTAAAGGCATTTTCCAATAAAGGCTATCTGAGTGCCCTTGGTTTTACGGTGCTGTTTGCCATGGTGGCCGTTGTGACCATTAATGTGTTCGGATTCCTTCTGGCGCTGCTTTTGACAAGGCAGATTCCCGGTAGAAATCTGTTTCGAACTGTATTCTTTATGCCCAATCTGATAGGCGGCATTGTATTGGGCTATATTTGGCAGTCCATGATTAATGGGGTGTTGTCAGGCTTTGGGGTGACGATGTTGATGGATGCCAAGTATGGATATTGGGGATTAATACTTTTGATGAACTGGCAGATGATAGGGTATATTATGGTGATTTATATTGCAGGTCTTCAGAATGTATCCGGGGATGTATTGGAGGCTGCAAAGATTGACGGGGCGGGAAAGCTACAGGCGCTATTTCGTGTCACCCTGCCTATGATGATGCCCTCCATCACCATATGTCTATTTTTAACCATCTCCAATTCCTTTAAGATGTTTGACCAGAATTTGGCACTGACGGGAGGAGGTCCTTCCGGCAAAACCACCATGCTGGCTTTGGATATTTATAAGACCTTTTATGATAAGGTGGGCTTTGAAGGAGTAGGACAGGCAAAGGCAGTTTTGTTTTTCCTGATTGTAGCAGGTATTGCCATGGTGCAGTTGTTCATCACCAGACGTAGGGAGGTGGAAAGCTGATGAGAAAGAAATCATTATCAAATACAATCCTTCTTTTGCTGCTTAGTATATTGGCAGTTCTGTTTGTTACACCTATTTTCTTCGTGGGGATGAATTCTTTTAAAGGACGCTTTTTTATCAGTGACAGGCCTTTTGCGTTTCCAAAGGGAGAATTGTTTGCGGGATTGGAGAACTATTTTAACGGCGTGGAACGGGCGGAGTTCTTTTCTGCCTTCGGATGGAGTACATTCATTACTGTCTTTTCTGTTTTGCTAATCATTCTTTGTACTTCCATGACCGCCTGGTATATTACCCGGGTGAAGACGAAAAGCACGGAGTTTCTATATTTCGCCTTTGTGTTTTCCATGGTAGTACCCTTTCAGATGATTATGTTTACCATGTCCAAGCTGGCAGATTCCCTGAATCTGAATAACCCTTTAGGAATGCTGGTATTGTATTTGGGATTTGGTGCAGGTTTGTCGGTTTTTATGTTTTGCGGATTTGTAAAGGGGATTCCTTTGGAAATAGAAGAGGCTGCACTGATGGACGGTTGCAGTCCGGTGAAAACTTATTTTCGGATTGTGCTTCCTATATTGAAGCCCACGGCCATAACTGTGGCAATCTTAAATGCTATGTGGATTTGGAATGATTATTTGTTACCCTATTTGGTCATCGGAGTAGGGACTCCCTATAAGACCATACCGGTGGCGGTACAGTATCTGATGGGTTCCTACGGAGCTAAGGATTATGGTGCACTGATGGCCCTGTTGGTACTGTCTGTCATCCCTATAGTGGTATTTTACCTGTTTTGTCAGAAATACATTATCGAAGGCGTGGTGGCAGGTGCAGTAAAGGGCTAGGCAATATTGCCTTAGCCCTTTTCAAATCCAATCAGTATTCCGCCGTTTTCGGCATAGAAGCTGCATAGGCCGCGTAAGGGGTAGATTTCTACATGGGTGGTAGGATACGCAGCCAGCACCATATTTTTGAACTGCTGGGCTACGGTTTCATTTAATACATGACCGATACGAAGCTTGCCGCCTGCAAAATTATGATCTTTCAGCATGCTGATTAAAGTGGGTAGTGCTCTCTTTTCGCCCCGGCTTTTATAAAGCTGTTCCAGAGTGCCCTGTGCACTGGCGCGGCCCAGGATACGGATACCCAGAATGCCTACGGCACTTGCCACCAAGTGGCTGACACGGCCGTTGTTGGCCAGATTGCGTACGGAAGCCAGACTGAAAATCAGACCGGTATGTTCCTTGTACTCCATAATGCAGGTACAGATTTCATCATAGTCCTTGCCTTCAGTAATATATTCCTGAAGTTTCTCAATAATCAGCTTTAACTCGGGACCTGCTGAAAGCGAGTCGATTACAAAAACCTTGCGGTCCGGATATTGCTCCTCATAACTTTGCTTTGCCACCATGGCAGAGTTGTAACTGCCGGACAAGCCGCTGGTAATGGTTACACAAAAAATATACTTGGCATCGCCAAAGGCTTCTATCCAATCACCAACGCCGGGACAGGCAGTGGTGGTTTTTTCTGTATTGGAAAGCAAATCCTGTACCATGCAGGTCACATCCAGGTCCGCATTATCAATATATTCCTTGCGGGTGGTACGGATAATGAGGGGAGCAGAGGCATAGGGCACCTCCGGGATGGAGAGTACATCGGCTGAAGAATCAGCCACTATTTTGACTTCTGATATATTCATGATAAACTCCTTTATTTGTCAATGATGGAAAGAATAAGTATCTGTTCCTTTTTCAACAAGTATCATATAACGTTTTTGATGGCACGTCAAGTAGTTTTTAAAACTACATGGAAGAAAATGGTGATAATACACCCTATAAAAATAGAATGTTCGTGAAATAGAAAAATATACCAAAAAATAGAAAGAATTTGCGGAATTTCTTTGCAGATAGGTCAAAGGTATATTATACTAATAGAGGAAGAGAGAAAGGGATGATACAAATGATTATTTATCTTATTCGTCATGGTGTAACGGATCAAAATAAGAAAAGATGCCTTCAGGGACGAAGTGATATAAAATTAAATGGATACGGCAGAGAACTGGCACTAAAAACAGCAGAGGGGCTTAAGGATGTAAAGTTTGATGTGATTTTTACTTCACCCTTAAAGCGAGCAGTAGAAACAGCCGAAATTATAAGAGGAGAGCGAAGAATACCAGTCATATATGAGGAGAGGCTGATAGAAATCAGTTTTGGAGACTATGAAGGACTTTCCTTCGGAGAGGAAACCTTTAATATTCCGGACCCTGATTTTATGAATTTTTTTAAAGCACCGGAGAAGTATAAGGTTCCGCCGAAAGGTGAGAGCTTTCAAAATGTGATAAAGCGAACCGGAGAATTTCTGAAAGAGCTCACTCAAAGAGATGGTTATCAAGATATGACCATTCTCTTATCCACCCACGGATGTGCACTGAAAGCCTTGTTGGCAAATGTTAATGGCACATCCATCCCGGAATTTTGGGGAGAGGGCGTACATAAAAATTGTGCAGTATCCATATTGGAATATACAGATGGCGAGTATCACCTGATAGAGGAAGGAAAGGTGTATTATTCTTAAGCACCTGTAAAGGGGGATGAAGCATGGAAGAAACGGATAAGCTGTTAGAGGATTTACAAAGAGTCAGTGTGGATTTGAATAATCAATTATCCAAGTATGAAGCATTGATGTACCATACGGAGCAGGCCAACGAGAAGCTGGACAAATACACCGAGAGCAATCGTGAAAAGGTGGACCGGCTTTGTATTCGTGTGGAAAAAAGGCTGGAGGATATCCATCAGTATGTAGAAACCATGTTTAAAGAGACGGAGGATCTGATGGAGCAGTATATGCAGGATTCCGTTGCCTTTAATCAAGAAGAAAGAGAGGCTTTTTCCAAGGCACTTTTAGAAGGGCTGAAGAAGTATCGGGAAGAGTTTCTGGGGGATGTTACAAAGCTTACGGAGGCAGCCAGGGAAACTAACGAAGAGATGGTGACCCAGGTTCATGGCTTGCGGGTGGTGATAAACGGATGTCTCGAGGCTATCAATCATACTATCGGAAGTATTAATGACAGATACGTGAGCATTTTTGAAGAGTTTTCCGGACGGGTGAGTCAGCTAAATCAGGAGGAGAGGACACAGTTTATTAAGGAACTGTCCCAAACCTTGGAACAATACAAAAAAGATTATGGTATCTGCGATGAGTTACTGAAGGATAGCCATAAAACCAATCAGGAACTGACCCGTCTGACCCTGCAAAATGTGGAGCAGGTACAGGGAGTCCGTGAAAAGATTGAAAACAGTCTGGGTAAGACAGAAAGCTTGATGAAACATATTCAGAAGGCTTACGAGGAAGGTTTTACGGATTTTGCGAAGGATGTAACCGCGCTGAATGATAGGGAGAAAGAAAAGTTTGTAGTTACCATTCGCAGTGTGCTGGAGGATTACCGTTTTACCTTTGGTAATGAAATAGAAAGCAAATCCAGAGAAATGAATACACTTTTTCAAAATACCCTGGCAGGAATTTGCAGTACCTTTGTGCTTAGAAATCAGGAGTATCAGAAGATTCTGGAGAATACTAAGGAGAGTAATGAAGCCTTTCACAAGGAGTTGGAAGAGAGCCTGACCCAGATTCAGGGTTTGGTAAACAATCTGCTGTTTCGTGAGAAAACTATCAAGGAGGCATTGGGCTTTCTGAAGGAGGATTATAAGAACACGGTATGGCAGTATGTGCAGGAAATCGAGAAAAGCAACGCTGTGGACCGTGAGAGATTTATTCAGGAGGTTATTCAAAGTACCAATGCAGGTACTGAGAAGTTTATGCGCCAGCTGGAGAGCTTTAAGGGAGAAAGAAATAGCTATCTTCAACAAATAGAACAGTTGCTGCAGGAGGAGCGCAGAGACAGGGAAAGTATGCTGAATCGTCAGGCAGAGAGTATCAATTTGCTTAAGAGGGAGCAGGAAGCTTTGAAAAGACAGTTGCAAACAAAGCAGGAAGCGTTGAACCGGTATCAGGTGATTTCAGGAACCGTAACCATGGTATTTATGGCTATCTGCTTGTTGCTGTTATTGTATATGATAGAGCCGGGGATATTTGCTGCTGTTTGTGTAGTAATGGTATTTGCAGCCGGTGTGGCAATCACCCTGTACAGCAAGCAGATTATCAAGTGGCTTGAACAGAAAAAAAGTAGTAAAAAGAAAAAAGAATTTCATCGAAAGGATGAGAACGAGAGGTAAATAAAATGAGCTATAAGTACGAAACACATATGCATACGCTGGAAGGAAGTGCCTGCGGACGAAGCACCGGACAGGAAATGGTGCGGGCTTATAAGGATGCCGGCTATACGGGCGTGTTTGTGACAGACCATTTCTTTAACGGCAATTGTGCAGTGGACAGAGCCTTACGCTGGGAAGAAAAGGTGGAGCTTTTCTGCAAGGGATATGAGCATGCCAAGGAAGAAGGAGACAAAATCGGTTTGGATGTATTCTTTGGATTTGAATATTGTGTGGATGCAGCGGATTTTTTGGTCTATAACCTGAGTAAAGAGTGGTTGCTGCAGTATCCGGATATTGATAAGTGGGAGCCCCGAAAAGCGTTTGCACAGATTCATGCAGATGGAGGATTTATCGTACATGCCCATCCTTTCAGGGAGAGAGATTATATCAATCATATTCACCTGTTTCCAAGGGATGTGGATGGTGTGGAAATCATCAATGGAGGGCAGTTGGATTACCCGCTGATGAATGAGCGTGCCAAGCTGTATGCTATGATGTATGAGTTGCCGGTGACCTGTGGTTCTGACAGTCATTTTGCTGGAAGATTGCCCGGATGCGGTGTGGAGCTTGCAACAAAAATAGAAAAGCCTCTGGATTATCTGGAGCTTTTGAGAGCCGGGGAATTGGGATTGCTGGTGGAAGAAAAGGTACAGGAATAAACAAGGGAGTAAGGAATGCATATGAAGAAGGATTTAGGTGGTCAGTGGAAGCTGAAAATATTGGGTGATAATGTATTTGGTATCTCAGAAGAATGGATGCCCGCACAGGTGCCGGGCTCTGTTTACAGTGCCCTTTTGGCGCTGGATAAGATGCCGGACCCGCATTATAGGGACAATGAGCTGCAGGCAGTGAAGTTGATGGAGAACGATTTTGTGTTTGAGACTTCTTTCCGGGCGGAACCGGAGTTGCTTGCAGCGGATGCCCTGTTTTTGTGCTTTGACGGTATCGATACCCTGGCAGATATTTATCTGAATGATACTTTGCTGGGACATACGGAAAATATGCATCGTGCCTGGGAGTTTGATATAAAGAGTCTGGCCAAGGTGGGAGAAAATCAGCTTCGGGTGGTAATCTATTCTCCTACCAAATACATAAAAGAAGAGAATGAAAAAGTATATACCGGTGGTGTCAGCGAGGCTATGGCCGGATACCCCCATCTTAGAAAAGCCCATTGCATGTTTGGTTGGGACTGGGGTCCCAGATTGCCTGATGCAGGTCTGTTTCGTCCGGTGTATCTGAAGGCTGTGAATGTGGCAGAAATCGATGGTGTTTATGTAAAGCAGCAGTTTGATGGTATGAGCATTTCAAAGATACAGACGGATGCGGAGGGCAGGAAATATGTGGCTGTTCGGGCGGATAGTGTATACTTACGCTTTCAGATTGATGTAAAGAAATATGGTGTGCCGGAAGAGGTGCAAACCCTTGTGAAGGTGGAAGCACCGGACGGACAGGTGTATGAACAGGAGGGGGATGGTGCAGTATATATTGCAAATCCTCAGCTTTGGTGGCCCAATGGCTATGGTAAGCAGCCGCTTTATACCGTGAAGGTTGAATTGTTGAATTCGGAAGGTAAGGTAATAGATACCTGGAAACGTCGCATCGGTTTGCGTACCATGACCATGAATACGGGAGCTGACCAGTGGGGCGAGAAATTCTGCCATCAGGTGAATGGTGTGGATGTATTTGCCATGGGTGCGGATTATATCCCTGAGGATAATTTGTTGTCGCGAGTGACTTACGACAGAACCAGAAGTCTTTTAGAGGATGCGGCAGGGGCTAATCATAACTGTATCCGTGTATGGGGTGGCGGTTACTATCCGGAAGATTTCTTTTACGATATCTGTGATGAACTGGGGCTCATGGTATGGCAGGACTTTATGTTCTCCTGTTCTTCCTATGAATTGGATGAGGATTTTGAAGAGAATATAAAGGAAGAGGTGCGTCAGAATGTGCGTCGAATCCGTCATCATGCCTGCTTAGGCCTGTGGTGTGGTAATAACGAGATGGAGGACCAGGTGATTAATCGTTCCTGGAGTCCTTCCCAAAAACAGGTTTATGACTATATTAAGATATTTGAGTTTATCATCCCGAAGGTGGTAAAGGAAGAGGATCCCCATACCTTTTATTGGCCATCATCTCCTTCTTCCGGCGGTAATTTCAATGAGCCCCAGGCAGAGAACAGCGGAGATGCCCATTACTGGGATGTATGGCATGGAAATAAACCTTTTACGGAGTACAGGAAGTTTGCCTTCCGTTATTTATCAGAGTTTGGTTTCCAGTCCTATCCCTGTTTAAAGACGGTGGAAGCTTTTACGGAGGAAAAGGATCGGAATATTTTCTCCCGAGTGATGGAAATGCATCAGAGAAACGCAGCGGCTAACGGTAAGATTTTGAACTATCTGTCTGCTATGTATCAGTATCCGAAAGATTTTGACAGTTTATTATATGCTTCCCAACTTTTGCAGGCAGATGCCATACGCTATGGTGTGGAGCATTTCAGACGTCACAGAGGACAGTGCATGGGTACTGTGGTGTGGCAGTTAAACGATATCTGGCCGGTGGCTTCCTGGGCAAGTATTGATTACTTTGGCAGATGGAAGGCACTTCACTATGCGGAGAAGAGAATGTTTGCACCGGTGATGATTTCCTGCAGGGAAGTGGGTGAGCTTTCCGAGAGACCTTTCTGTATCGCAGAGCCGGCGCCTATTGAGAAGTCAGCCACCCTTTGCGTAACGAATGAAACCTTTGAGTCGGTTGAAGGTGTTGTTCGTTGGAGCTTGCGGGATGCCTATGGAGAAATCGTAGAGCAGGGCACTGAAAATGTAATGGTAGATCCGTTAAGTGCGTTATGGTTAAAGAAGCTGGATTTCTCAGAATATGATGAGTTGAAGTATTATTTTAGTTACAGCTTTGAGGTGTATGGTCAAGAGATTTCAAGCGGAACCAGCCTTTTTACACCTCCCAAGCATTTTGAGTTTGTGAATCCCGAGCTGGAGCTTACCCGTGATGGAGATAAGCTGACGGTGAAGGCAAAGCATTTTGCCCGCTTCGTAGAAATAGAAGGCGTGGACGGAGATGTGAGACTTTCCGACAACTTCTTTGACATGAATCCCGGAGAAAGAACGGTGCAGATTTTGGAAGGGGATGCGAAGGAGTTTAGGGTAAGAAGTGTCTATGAGATTGTGCATTAGGATGTGCTAAACGGTTATGATTTTGCGCGTTCAGCTGAAGGAAGGATGGTCTGTTTGGCTGAAAAGTGCCCTGAAGTATCAAAAAGTACAGAATTGATTATTTGGTACCACTTTTTTGAGGAAAAGTGGTACTATTTGTAAGTGAATGAAGCTATAGATACGAAAAGTGTTGAAAACATCCACCAAGATGGCGTGGAATTGCTAACAAGGGATACCAAAATGTAAAAAAAATTGATATAGACCGAGTAGGACTAGACAGAGAGCGTTTGAGAGATGTGAAAAAGGGATTGTGCGGGAAATATCGGGAAGGATAGTAATCATGGCTGTTTGTAAAAAAGGAAGACGAAAGATAAATGTTGATAATAGAGAATATATTTGGTATGTGAATTTGGATGATGACAGTCCTTATCATATGCTTCATATTCTATCCGAAGATAAAGCATTAATACTGGCATGTCCCATAGAAGCTGAAGTGGCATATGTTATTAGCAAGGGAAAGGTGTTTCAGAATAAAAGAACAACCGGTATCTGGAACAGGTACTTATTGCCATTTTCTGTTCCGGAAGCTATCGTACCGTCCTTTGTAGCACAAGTAATCGTTTGGGCAACGAAGGAGACAGGTGCGGAAAGCATTGATATAAACAGATATGGGAAGCGAAACTTTTTGTAACGAAGCAGTATAGGGCGCCGGGAGTTGTAAAATGCTGCGGCAACCAATAGTTGCCGTATAGTTGGTGGTATGCAACCGAAGAAATTGTTATAATTTTGGTATCAATTCTAGGGAGGTTGGTGTAGGATGAATCAAAATCAATTAGGAGAGAACATAGCAAAGTTCCGAAAGGCAAAGGGGCTATCTCAGGAAAAGGTTGCAGAAGTATTGGAAGTCAGCCGTCAGGCTGTGACGAAATGGGAGAGTAATATTTCCAGACCCAGTTCGGAGAATCTGATTAAATTAGCGGATACTTTGGGCGTAAGTGTAGATGTTCTGTTAGGAAATGATGTATGCGAGGACGCTAATGAGGAGGAAGGTGTGGGGCCGGATAAAACGCCATGGATTTTTATCGGTATCTCTGCAGTGTGTTTCATTTCCTATATGATTATCAGCAATTTGTTGGATGTATTTGTTTTTGGCACTTTGGTCTGTATGTTTATCATATGGATTCCCATACAGCTATTTTTACATGTTTATTTTTCCAATGCCATTAAGCAAAATTCATACACCGGCATTGCAGGATTTAGTGAGAAAATAGAGTATCATTATCCGGAGGTGAAAAAACTTCTGGTGCAGATGGATTTACATATCGGTATGTCATCGACAGTGTATCTTTTTTTGATGTGCGTATTAGGATGTGCAAAGCTAAGGATTCCATGGATGAATGCTTTTGTGTTCATCGTGTATATACTGAACTTTATAGCAATCATTTTGTTCAATAATTATAGATTCATAGATAAAATATATTGTAACGAAGTGGATAAAAAGCGGTCTGTGAAAGGCATTCCTATCACTATTATTTATTTTGTACTGATATTGGTGGGAATGGGAATGACCATATTGGTATATGAAGTGAAAGGCATCGAAAACAATACCCTTCCTGCCATGAAGGCGGCAGGAACTCTTATGGCAGGATTGTTGTTTGCCACCATAGGCTTCTTTGTAGAAAATCATAATGTGAATAAGTGGAATCCGGATAAGGAGTCTTATAAAGTCAATAAAGTGAGTATCGTGAGTTTCTTGTTGTGTTTGGTATTTTACGGATTGATGTGTGTAGTGTAAGTGTATAAGAACATAAAAAGCAACAGAATTTGCCCGATTCCCCCTAAATTCTCCAAACAGGGGATGTAGATTCAAACGCAAAAAGGATATTCTTTCATTACAAAGTGAATGGAGGTAATGAAAATGAATCAATTAGTAACAGGAAAATTCATAGCACAAAAAAGAAAAGAGAAAAACTTAACCCAGGAACAGCTGGCTGAAAAGCTGGGGGTGTCCAACAAAACCATTTCTAAATGGGAAACCGGCAAATGCATGCCGGATTATGCTATTGTGAAAAGTTTATGTGAAGAATTGGAAATTACGGTAGCAGAGTTAATGGATGGAGAAGTAAATGAGGAGAAAAGCATGCGTGCTTATGATGAGGACCAGATTGTGGATTTGTTAAGAAGAACCCAGGAACTGGAAAAGCAGAAAAATATGATCTTTGGTATGTTGCTTATCGTGATGGGTATTGCTTTACAGGCACTTTCCTATAATGTAGGTGGTTCCGCATTAAGGGATTTTATTTCCGGATTGTTGCTGGGATTGTCCATAGGAGAAATGCTTGTGGGTATTTATGTGGTGGCAAGAAGTATGGCATCCAGATAGATTTTGAAAACATGGGTATAAAGCAAGGAGCAGTGAATTTGCATTCGCTGCTCCTTTCGTATAAACAAACTTATTTCTGTTCTCCAACCCATCTTCCGGAAGCACCGCAGGGAAGTACCAGTCCGTTGCCGCTGACGGGTAAGCCGATTTCGTTTGCTTCCACATGGCCGCCGAAACGCTTTACAATGGCGGTGTTCATCATATAAGAAAGCACTGCGGGCTGTAAGCCGGTGGTGTAGGAGTTGATTAAGAAGAAGAGGGCATCATCGGCCAGAATCTGTGTGGTCAGCTCAATGAAGGGCCAGATGCTTTCTTCGATTTTCCAGATTTCACCTTTGGGACCTCTGCCGTAGGAGGGCGGATCCATGATGATACCGTCGTATTTGTTGCCGCGACGGATTTCTCTTTCAACAAATTTCACACAGTCATCCACCAGCCAGCGGATGGGTGCATCTCCCAGACCTGAGGATACAGCATTTTCTTTAGCCCAGCCTACCATACCCTTGGATGCATCTACATGGGTCACTGCGGCACCGGCTTTGGCTGCGGCAAGAGTAGCACCGCCGGTATAGGCGAAGAGGTTCAGCACCTTAATGGGCTTGTCTGCGGGGCGGTTTGCTTTGGCTTCCCGGATAAGACCGGAGAACCAGTCCCAGTTGGTAGCCTGCTCCGGGAAAAGGCCCGTGTGTTTGAAACTGAAGGGCTTTAAATGGAAGGTCAACTGATTTTCTTCTACCCCGGTAGTACCACCCAACTCATAGCCGATGGTCCATTCATCGGGGAGATTGAAAAACTCCCACTCACCGCCACCCTTGGCGCTGCGGTGATAGTGACCGTTCTTTTTCTTCCAGCCCTTGTGGTCATGGGGGGTATTCCAGATGACCTGGGGGTCGGGACGCACCAGGTTGTATTCGCCCCAGCGTTCCAGCTTTTCACCGTTTGATGTATCTAAAACTTCATAATCTTTCCAGTTATTTGCAATCCACATATAGTTTACCTTTCTTAAAATAAGTCGTGAGGCGCAACACGTCCTCATTCCAAAGTATACAATATTCTAAGGAAGAGTGCCAGTAGAAAATGATTTTTATGGAAAGCTTTGAAAAAAAGAAGGAAAATAGAGGGAGTTTGTAGGTTTTTGTGAAAAAAGCTTGCTTTTTAGTGGGGAGTTAAGTACAATTTATAGTATGTTATCTCTTTAAAGCGGTGAAGAGGCGATTGTGTAAAGTGCTTTGAAAGAGAAATAAAGAATACATAAGCTTATGTAAGCAAGGAGGAATTATGAACGCAAATTTTGCTGAAGTGTTAGCCTTTGTGCTTTATATCGTATTGGTATTGGCAGTAGGTGTGACATTTTTCTTAAAAGGACGTAAGTCCGATGGCGGCGATAAGGATTATTTCCTGGGCGGACGTCAGATGAACGGATGGGTAGCTGCTTTGTCGGCAGGTGCATCCGATATGAGTGCTTGGGTACTTATGGGACTTCCCGGTTCTATCTATTTATATGGTATGGGACAGGTTTGGATTTCCGTAGGTTTGTTAATCGGTACCATTTTGGCTTGGTGCTTTGTGGCACCGGGACTTCGTCGTTTTTCCATTAAGGCGGACGACGCTATTACCATTCCCCAGTACCTGACCAGAAGATTTAAGGTAAACAATCCTGCACTTCAGATTGTCAGCGCGATTATTTTTATCGTAGCATATTGTGTATACGCAGCATCCAGTATTGTGGCATGTGGTGATTTGTTTAATACCATTTTCGGTATGGACAAAACAGTGGCTATGGTTGGAGCTACTTGCATTATTCTGTTGTACACTTTTCTGGGTGGTTTCAATGCAGTTTGCTGGACAGACTTTTTCCAGGGTATGTTGATGCTGGCAGCTTTGATGGCTACGCCTATCGTGGCATCTTTGGCTATGAATGCAGCAGATTTTGCACCTATGGCAGCAGTGACTACACCGGATAACTATTACAATCTTTTATCCAGCGGTAAATTGGACTGGGCAAGTATCTCTGATATTTTAAGCGGATTAGGTTGGGGTCTTGGTTACTTCGGTATGCCTCATATTCTGGTTCGTTATATGTCCATTAAGTCTGAGAAGGAAATGAAGAAGTCTCGTGTAATCGGTATTACATGGACTGCAATCATTTTGGCAATGGCATCTGTAGTGGCATTGGTAGGTCATCAGTTTGCAGGAGAATATCTTGTGGCAAACGGTATGAAGGAAAGTATGATTTTCGTGGTAATGGTACGTAAGCTGTTCCCTGCATTCATTGCCGGTTTGCTTTTGTCTGCAATCTTGGCAGCATCCATGAGTACTGCGGATTCACAGCTTCTGCTGTCTACCTCAGCATTTACTTCTGACGTATATAAGCCTGTATTCCGTAAGGAA
This sequence comes from Lachnospiraceae bacterium, assembly GCA_017522685.1. The sequence goes on along the minus strand of JAFWYN010000024.1, from coordinate 5,836 downwards.
GCATCCAATAAGGAAATTCTCTGGGCAGGTCGTATCATGGTAGCTGTTATCGCAGTGATTGCACTTATGATTGCATTGAATCCCAACTGTGCAGGCATCATGGCATTGGTAGAATGTGCATGGGCAGCATTTGGTGCTTCTTTCGGTCCGGTTATTCTGTTGTCTCTGTATTGGAAGAGATTTACTTATAAAGGTGCACTTGCAGGTATCATTGTAGGTTTCGGTGTGGATGCAATCTGGTATGCAAAGCTTTCAAGCGTTACCGGCTTGTATGAAATCATCCCCGGATTTATCTGTGGTGCGATTGCAGCAGTGGTAGTATCTCTGCTGGATAAGAAGCCTTCCGAAGAAGTATTGAAGCTTTTCGAAGAAGGAAAGAAGAAGACTGAGTAAGTAGACATAAGCTTTCTGAAAAGTCGGTTGAATGGAGATTTGTAATTGAAAATGATACAAAAGGCTGCACCTGTTTTTGTGACGGGTGCAGCAATACTTTGGGGTATTTTAGTAATCTTTATAAAGAATTTGGGCAGTGCCGGTTTGGAGAGCATGGAGATTGTTAGTCTTCGAGTGTATGGAGCGGCTTTTATTTTGATGATAGGACTTCTTCTATATAATAAGAAGTTATTGAAGATACGACTTAAGGATGCGTGGTGCTTTGTGGGCACCGGAGTGGTCAGTATTGTATTTTTCAGTTATTGCTATTTTAAGAATGTTACCGTTTCTTCCGTGGCAGTTTCTTCTATACTAATGTATACTTCGCCTATCTGGGTAACTCTTTTTGCCAGAGTGGTATTTGGCGAAAAGATAAGCAAACGTAAGCTGGTGGCACTGGTTATGGCATTTGCAGGTTGTGTTTTGGTAAGCGGTATTACAGGCGGTGTAGGCCGGGTGAGTGCTGAGGGCTTGCTTCTGGGATTGGGAAGCGGTATCGGATATGGATTGTACAGTATCTTCGGACGGATTGCATTGGAGAAAGGGTATCATCCCATGACTGTATCAGCCTATACCTTTTTGTTTGCCTGTGTAGGTGTGTTGCCCTTTATTAAACCGGCGGAGATTTGGACGAAGATGAATGCGGCACCGGGACTTTGGGGCTGGGCCCTGTGCATGGTGCTGTTTTCTACCTGTATGTCCTTTACCTTATATACCATAGGTCTGAAATATATGGAAGCCGGACGGGCGGCAGTGCTTGCCACCTTGGAGCCTATAGTGACCACATTGGTGGGAGTTGTAGTTTATAAAGAAATGCTAAGCTTGGTTATGATATTGGGTATTGTAATGGTGCTGGGAGCATCAATACTAATAAGTAAAGAAAATTGAAGTGTTTAAAATTAAACAGGGACAAGTGATTAGCTTGTCCCTGTAGTACGTTTATATGTGATAAATTCTGTGATTAGCTTTCAATATCCTGGTCTGCAGCAACAGCAGAAACTACGGAAGAAATAACTGCGATAACAACGGCGATAATGATAACTAATAATCCGCCTGCTAATAAAATAAACATGGAATACAATCTCCTTTCGAAAGTCTGTATATAGTATATTGCAAATTTTGAAGAAAGGCAAGTTAATTTTTGATAAAGAAGATTGTACTAAAAAAAATACAATCCATAAACAAAAAATGTCTTGAAATCTGTGCAAGGCTCATGTATACTAATCCTTGCTGTGGCATGATAGCTATGAAGCGTGAGGTTGCTGCCAAGAGCATAAGCTTAATGGCAGGTTTTCCGTGGAGCGAATGTCAAGTTAGGAAACTGACGACAAGTCACTGTACAGAAACTTAAGTCTACCGTAGAGTAGAAACGGCGTGAGAGGTTAGAGGCTAACCTCGTTGTGGAAGGGTGCGCTTCACAGGTGCGAGATACCCTGATACACACGGAAGAGTGTACAGTCACCGCTTGTCGTACTTAAATGTAAAAGTGCGAAAAGGAGGCGACTTTTTTTATGGCAAGTCAAGTAATGAGAATCACATTGAAGGCTTATGATCATCAGTTGGTTGATGCATCTGCTAAGAAGATTATCGAAACAGTTAAGAAGAATGGTTCACAGGTGAGCGGACCGGTGCCTCTTCCTACTAAGAAGGAAGTAGTTACCATCTTGAGAGCAGTACACAAGTACAAAGACTCCAGAGAACAGTTCGAGCAGAGAACCCACAAGAGACTGATCGATATCATTACCCCTACCCAGAAGACTGTAGATGCATTACAGCGTCTTGAAATGCCTGCTGGTGTTTACATTGACATCAAAATGAAGACTAAGTAATCCTGTGTCAAACTTATATCTTCTTATTGATAGTAACTAATAATTGTCCTCTACTAGTATGGACGCGCTTGTTCGCGCCCCGCTGTAGAACAACAAGGAGGAAACATGAAGAAAGCAATTTTAGCAACAAAAGTCGGAATGACTCAAATCTTCAATGAAGACGGTGTGTTAGTTCCTGTTACCGTACTTCAGGCCGGCCCTTGTGTAGTAACCCAGGTTAAGACAGTAGAAAACGATGGTTACAGCGCAGTTCAGGTTGGTTTCGTAGAAAAGAAAGACAGAATTGTTAACAAGGATGCAAGTGGTAAGAAGGAAGTTATCCACAGACATGGCGTTAACAAGGCTTTGCAGGGCCACTTCAAGAAGGCCGGCACAACCTCTAAGAGATATGTAAGAGAGTTCAAGTTCGAAAACGCTGAGGAATATACCTTAGGTGCAGAAATCAAGGCTGACATCTTCGCAGCCGGAGATAAGATTGATGCTTCTGCCATTTCAAAGGGTAAAGGATTCCAGGGTGCAATCAAGAGACTTGGTCAGCATAGAGGACCTATGAAGCATGGTTCTAAGTTCCATCGTCATCAGGGTTCCAATGGTGCATGTTCATCTCCCAGCCGTGTATTCAAGGGCAAGGGAATGCCTGGTCATATGGGTTGTGTAAAGGTAACTGTTCAGAACCTTGAAGTTGTAAGAGTAGACGCTGAAAAGAATCTGCTTTTGGTAAAGGGTGCAGTTCCCGGACCTAAGAAGGCTTTAGTAACCATCAAAGAAACCGTTAAGGTTGAAGCATAGTTTAGGGCGAAAGGAGGACCAATCAGATGGCAAACGTATCTGTTTTTAATATGGAAGGCAAGGAAGTTGGTACAATCGAACTGAATGATGCTGTATTTGGTGTTGAGGTTAACGAGCACTTAGTACACATGGCAGTTGTACAGCAACTTGCAAATAATCGTCAGGGAACTCAGAAGGCAAAGACTCGCTCTGAAGTATCCGGTGGCGGAAGAAAACCTTGGAGACAGAAGGGAACCGGTCATGCAAGACAGGGTTCAACCAGATCTCCTCAGTGGACCGGTGGTGGTGTTGTATTCGCTCCCGTTCCCAGAGATTACTCTTTCAAGTTAAATAAGAAAGAGAAGAGAGCAGCATTAAAGTCTGCTTTAACCAGCAAGGTACAGGGCGCTAAGTTAATCGTTGTTGATGAACTCAAGTTTGACGAAATCAAGACCAAGAACTTTGCAACTGTAATGAGCAACTTAAACGTAAACAAGGGCCTTGTTGTTATTGCTGAGAACGATGCAAACGTTGTTCTTTCTGCAAGAAACATGGCTGATGTAAATACAACCTTAGTTAACACCATGAATGTATATGATGTTATGAAGGCTAACACAGTAGTTCTTACTAAGGACGCTGTTGCAAAAATCGAGGAGGTGTACGCATAATGGCAGATATCAAGTACTATGACGTAATCCTCAAACCGGTTATTACTGAAAAGAGTATGGCTGGCATGGGCGAAAAGAAGTATACATTTTTAGTTCATACCGAGGCTACCAAGTCTCAGATCAAGGAAGCTGTTGAGAAGATGTTCGAAGGCACCAAGGTTGCAAGTGTTAACACTATGAACATGGATGGCAAGAACAAGAGACGTGGTATGGTTTATGGCAAGACTGCTAAGACCAAGAAAGCTATCGTTAAGTTAACCGCAGACAGCAAGGATATCGAAATCTTCGCTGGATTATAAGATTGAGAATAACTTGCGGTTATCGAGAAGATTTGCGAAGCGAATCTTCAAGCGACTTCCGGAGGGAGTCGCAGAGTATGCGGCGTATGATTAGATGTCGCGATAATAAATCAAAAATAAAGGAGAAATAACAATGGGTATTAAGACATACAATCCCTATACACCGTCCAGACGTAACATGACCGGTTCTGATTTCTCTGAGATTACCAAGGTAACTCCCGAGAAGAGCCTTTGTGTATCTCTCAAGAAGAATGCTGGTCGTAACAATCAGGGTAAAATCACTGTTAGACATCGTGGAGGCGGTTCCAGAAGAAAGTACAGAATCATCGATTTCAAGAGAAATAAAGATGGTATTCCTGCAACTGTAATCGGTATCGAATACGATCCTAACAGAACTGCAAACATCGCATTGATCTGCTACGCAGACGGCGAGAAAGCATATATCATCGCTCCCGAAGGCTTGACTGACGGAATGAAGGTTATGAACGGAGCAACCGCAGAAGTAAGAGTAGGTAACTGCTTACCTTTATCTGAAATCCCTGTAGGTACTCAGGTACACAATATCGAATTATATCCCGGCAAGGGTGGTCAGCTGGTTCGTTCTGCTGGTAACAGCGCACAGCTGATGGCTAAGGAAGGTAAGTATGCAACTCTTCGTCTTCCTTCCGGCGAAATGAGAATGGTACCGATTATCTGTCGTGCAACTATTGGTGTTGTAGGTAACGTTGATCACAGCCTCATCAATATTGGTAAAGCAGGACGTAAGCGTCACATGGGTATCCGCCCTACAGTACGTGGTTCTGTTATGAACCCTAATGACCATCCTCATGGTGGTGGTGAAGGTAAGTGTGGTATCGGTCGTCCCGGTCCCAGCACTCCTTGGGGCAAGCCTGCACTTGGTCTTAAGACACGTAAGAAAAAGAAAGCTTCTAACAAGCTAATCGTAAGAAGACGTGACGGTAGAGCAATCAAATAATTGAGGAGGAAAGACAATGGCTAGATCACTTAAAAAAGGACCTTTCGCTGATGCGAGCTTGGTAAAGAAAGTAGATGCTATGAACGAATCCGGACAGAAGGCTGTAATCAAGACCTGGTCCCGCCGTTCTACAATATTCCCTACCTTCGTTGGACACACCTTTGCTGTACATGATGGTAGAAAGCACGTGCCTGTATATGTTACTGAAGATATGGTTGGTCACAAGCTTGGTGAGTTTGTTGCTACCAGAACCTATAGAGGTCATGGAAAAGACGAGAAGAAGTCTAAAGTTAGATAATTCTCACAGAAAATTGTATTTTATTAAAAACAATCTTCAGGCGGAAGTAACTTTCGCTTGAAGATTGCTGTGAGTTGTGTTATGATACTCACGGCTCAGTGGAAAGCATGACACAATAAATTTCCCGGAGATTTTGAAAGGAGGACTTGACCTATGGCTAAAGGACATAGAAGTCAAATTAAGAGAGAGAGAAACGCTCAGAAAGATACAAGACCTTCAGCTAAGTTATCTTACGCTAGAGTTTCTGTTCAGAAGGCTTGTTTCGTATTAGATGCAATCAGAGGTAAGGACGTAGCGTCTGCACTGGCTCTTCTTGAGTACAATCCCAGATATGCATCAAGCATTATTAAGAAGTTATTAGAATCAGCAATCGCAAATGCTGAGAACAATAACGGTATGAATACCGAAAACCTTTATGTTGCAGAATGCTATGCAAATAAGGGACCGACAATGAAGAGAGTTAGACCTAGAGCACAGGGTAGAGCTTACAGAATCGAGAAGAGAATGAGCCACATTACCATCGTGCTTGATGAGAAATAGGAGGAAAGAAAATGGGACAGAAAGTT
>JAFWYN010000023.1 GCA_017522685.1 Lachnospiraceae bacterium | reverse complement strand
CTTGTTATCTTTCTTGCCTCCCCGGAAGAAAAATCTACCATCTCATACCGACAGTATTTTTTTATCCTAGTATACTTAATAAATTCGTCAATAACAGAAGAATCTCCACCCATATTCTCACTCAAGTCCAAAACAAAAGTACTGATGCTCTGCGTATTACAGATATAAGCTAACTCTCTTAATGTCCGCTTATATTCCTCATTACAAATGCAGGTATTCAAATGCATAATAGCCGTATCACCAACAATTTTATATGTAAGAAATTCATCATCCGGCATAAATTCCAAGAAACCATCATATGGCATCAGGGGAATATCTTTCTTTATCAATTTACCATCTACTGCAAAAGTAACGGCATAACTTTCCTTGTATCCAAACAATCTTTTCAGATTCAGTTCACTGAAAAGATGATAATTCTGATACGGATACTGTACCATTCTACTCTTTACCAAATAGAGATTTTCGTGGGGTATTCTTTCTGCAAGCGCCACTACTATTTCTTCAACGGTCCTTCCCTCCACACATACAATTCTTCCATGATTCGGAATATCTTCATATCCTTTCTCCAAAAGCAATTCTTCACAGTTCTCTCCTCCCCATCTACATTTCAATTTCAAGCATAAATCAGCCAATGTATAGGGAATCTCAATATTTGTATGTCCGTCTTGGAAAAAGACTGTTAGTTCCGTTGCCGCATCAATAAAACTGTCGTAATCACATACAGTTTCCTGTTTGGCCAGATACAAAGCTTCTAACGCCATTTGTTTCTTTTCATCCTCTATGATTGCCGGATGTTTTAGTAATGCCAAATATAAATATTCTAAATCCTCTTGATAATCATTCTTCCCCATTTATACACCTTCTTGCTTTATAAAACTTATTTTCATTATACCAAAAACACTCTCAAGTTTCCACCTGAGAGTGCTTATCCATAACCTCTATACACTTCCCTCCTCCACCAAAAAGCATCCGCCAACTGCCAATACCCTGCGTTGTGCCTTCAAAATATCTTCCTCCGTCCCACTCCAATTATCAATATCTTCACTGACAAAATAGAGTAGTCTGTCGGACAAGTTTGCCAGGAACACTTTCACTATTTTTCCGGAGGCACCACTAAGTGCTGCCGTCAAGGTTTCATTGTCCAGGTTTTTCAAAATCGCCTGTATCTCAAAATCACCAACCCTATCAAAGCGTTCCAGTAAGTCCGTTTTCTTGGAATACAGCTTCTTTTCCCTATACTTAAGGATGATTTCTTCCCTGCTTCGCTTGCCTTCTTCGGCTCTATTCGCATCCTCTAATCTGTTCCAATATCCTACTCCTACGAAAGAAGCAACGATTTCCCGCAGCATCTCTGTATTCTCCCCGGCTGTAATTCTTTTAAGTATTTGGACAATCATATTGCCTTCTCTTTGCTCCTCTGGGGAAAGTGTGGTTACATAATTCTCCAGAAGCTCAAATATCAGCTCCCTGTCCATTTTCTTCATGAAGGACTGGAGGAAAAAGTGAATGGCAAAGGGCAAAAACTTGCTTTCTCCACGATACTCCTTCATTCGTTCATCCAGCGCCAGTAATCCCTGATTTCTGCTTATTTCACTGCATATCAGCAATTCCTCTGCCACTTCTGCCAGGTGCATGCTCTCATTATCATACATCCCTAATTTTCGCAGTTGTTCTTCTTCCCGGCCTACCAGCGCATCCATGCTGCATTCAAAGTAATCCGCCAGTGCCACAAGCATCACAATACTTGGATAGGACAGATTCCGTTCCCATTTGGAAATAGCCGCCGGGCTCACGCAAAGGATAGCCGCCAACTGCTCCTGTGTCATTCCTTTGGCCACACGTAACGAATATATCTTTCCTCCCATTGCCACTTTATGCTCTCCCATATGTACCTCCATCACACATGATGTTTCAAATGCTTCTACACAAATTATACCTGCCGCCGAAATGCTAGTCAAAGGATAAAGAGTCAAGTTTTGAAACCGGAGGTTGAGAATAAAAAACACTCCCAAGTTTCCACCTGAGAGTGTCCCATAGCTATCTTTTACACATACTTCAAATGTTCTATTAAATCATCCGGTCCAAATGGTTTTGCCACAAAACCACTGGCCCCAAGTTCCAGTGCCTTTTTCACAGTCTCATCATCAGCCATTGCCGAAAGCATCAGTACAGACAATTCAGGATAGGTCAATTTTACCTTTTCAAGAATTACCAATCCATTTCCCGGCATGTTGATATCTAAGAGAAGAATATCTACCGGATTCTTCGCCAATATATCCATACATTCTTCGTCGTCCTTTGCCTGCAACACCTCATATCCTTGACTGCTTAGAATATCCTTTACCACATTCCGCAAAAACTCGGCATCATCCGCGTGCAATACCAGATGACGGTCTCGCTTTTCGCCTTCCTTGCAATATCCAAAGAGCACATCAATATCATTCTGAATCATAACTTCCGACGCATCTATCAATATCCCTCCCGCCAGAGCATAATGTGTAGTGCGACACTCTTTTCCTCTTAACAAATCATCACAGGATAGCTTTAATATATCAGCAATTCTGGGTACCAGCGATATATCCGGCAGGGAAATCTCATTCTCCCATCGTGATACTGCCTGAGGAGTTACATTCAACTTGACTGCAAACTCCTCCTGTGTCAGTTTCATCATTGTTCTTCGTTTCTTAATGATAGCGCCTATTTCCATATGCAATACCTGCCTTTATCTGACTTGGTTTAATACATTTTGTATCTTAATTCTATCATTAATGCGGAGCCAAGTCACTCAAGTAACAATTGTTTTCCTATAATACTACTTTCATTACGAAAATATAACCATTCCGGTTGCACTCATATTATATTTTGTTATAATGTAAATATGGCAACAGCTCACGTACATAAAATAACCACTTTTAGCACACAGGAGTCCGGATTATGTTTACAAATTCCAACAAACAAAATAACCTTATCAATATCTTAAAAGGTACATGCATTATTTTCATTATTACCACACATGTGACATGGTCCGAAACAGCAAGGAACCATCTTGTATTTCCTTATGTAATCAATATGGCTGTTCCCATATTCATGATTATATCCGGATATGTTTATACACTTTCCTTCAGAAGGCAAAATATCACCTGTCTTAGCGCGGCTTATAGCCCTGCAAACATAGTAAACAAAATACTACGATATACTATCCCCTTTACAATTGCTTACCTCATAGAGTTGATTTATTATACTGCTACCACACCAACCAAACTCACCATTAATAGCTGTATGGAATGGATATTTTGCTTCTTTCAAGGCGGAATCGGCCCCGGAAGCTATTATTATCCGATTTTGATTCAATTCATCTTCCTATTTCCTGTCCTATATTTCATTGTCAAAAAAAATAACCGGAAAGGGTTGATTATTTGTTTTGCCATAAATGCAATATATGAGTTTTTACAGAGAGCTTATGGAATGGATGCCAACCTCTATCGACTTCTTATATTCAGATACATATTTGTTATATCAGCCGGTTGCTATATGGCATCAGAATCGCCCAAGCCGAATCCCAAAATTGGTTTCCTGTTATCCTTAATAGGAATTACTTTTATTGCTGCCATAACTTATTGGGGATATTCTCCGAAGATAATTATTTACTGGACAAATACCTCCCTCATTGCCTGCCTGTATATTATTCCCATTATATTCCTGCTTATAACCAAAGTACAAAATTGTCATTTTGCACCTTTAGAAATAATCGGAAAGGCTTCCTACAATATTTTTCTTACACAATTGACATGGTATACCGTGGGCTCCTGGTATGTAGAAAAGTTTATCGATAACACCTTTATATTATGGGGGATTAATCTGCTGGTTTGTATCACTGCCGGATTGATATTCTACTTTATCGAGACACCGATTACTAAACGGATCATCAAAAAGCTTTATGCTTCCCCGAATCTGAACAGCAATCACACACACCGTTTGTAAAATAATCACAAAATACTCCCGGTTTTCTACCGGGAGTATTCTTATCCGTCATTACTTTTCTTCCAGCTGTCTCTCATGCTTCTTAAAGAAATCCACCCTAGGTTCCAGATACTTCAATTCATGTTTCTCCACATCCTCTACATAGGCAGAAATAGGTTCCAATATCTTATCCCAGTTCCACATTTCCTCCCCAAGATTCAGATACTCTCTAAACATCTCACAACCTTCCGGCGCAATGGGATGCACCAGAACCGCTATAATCTTACAAGCATACAAAATATCAACAATCAGCTGTTTTCTGAGCTCCGTATCACCATTTGTATCAGCTATCTTTACGTTATTGACCCAGTGCTTATTGACCAGTCGGATGAAATCATCCAGCACATAGGATATCCTATGGAAGTCATGATTGTACATGTGACGTTCATATTCCAGAACCGCTTTTTCTGCCATGGCCTTGATTTCCTCACAGACTTCTCCTGTTGGCAATTTGCCGTCACAATTGTTCTGAATGGCATAAAAACAGGTTCGAATCAATCGATTAAATACATTGGTAATCAGATTGCCGTCCTTCAGGACCATATCCACGCCCACACGGTCTTCCTCTTTCATAAACACCTGGGGCTTAAAGCCTACGCTTTTTGAAGACAGTCCCAGACTCATGAAATGCATTCTCAGCTGGTCCTTAGTATAATACTCCAGCAATTCATCTGCACTGGGCGGCTTTATCTCAGAACTGCTGCTGGCTTTGGTATCCATATACAGCAGATGGCGGTTGGCGATAATATGGGACAAATGTACCTTTTCCATATCTGCTGCCTCCCCTTTAGGAACCTGCAATCCGGCAAACAATCCGGTCTGTGCGATGGCATAAAAATAAATATTATCTTCTCCGATAAACTGATAAACCTTTGCGTCCTCATCATACCACCACTTGGACAAATCACCTTCTATTCCCTTCTCCTTCAAATATGTTGAGGTAAAGGAAATGGGTGCCCACAGGGATTCCGGCCATACCCAGAAGGTCAGGTCTTTCAGCTCTTCACAATCCGGGAAGGGCACTCCCCATTCTGCATTACCGGACAGCCGGAAGGGCACCAGAGTCTTGCCGGAGGTATAGTGTATCCCCTCAGCATCGAAAACACTTTTGGCCTTATCCCTTAGCTCTAAGCTTTCAAACTCAAACACAACGGAAGGCTTCTTTTCCTCATCTGTCAGAGTATGCGGCGGCAGCTTAACAGCCAGCACGGCCACGTCATCAATATATTTTCTGGGTACATAAACACAGGGCTTCTTCAAAAACTCCCCTACGGTTTCCAGCTGATACTTTCGGGTATTAGTGTTTCTACGTAAGAATTCATTGTAATCCTTCACCATATCCATACAGTATTCCAGGTCCAAGTACCAATTTTCCACATCCTTAAGAATCGGCTTCTTTCCGGACAAGCAGCTGATCGGGTTGATAAGCTCAGAGGGCAAAAACTGATGTCCCAGAGCGCATTCGTCCGCATATGCCTTGTCGGAACAACACCCGGGTATGGGACACTTTCCTACAACCTGTCGCCCGTTTAAGAACATTTTCTTTTCTTCATCATAGAACTGTGGCGTAGACAACTTAATGATGTAGCCATTCTCATATAATCTGCGGAACACTTCAGCAGATACCTTTCTGTGAATCTCGCCTGCCTCGTCCAAGGCCGACGCACCGAAAAAGTTCAGACTCACCCCATAGCTTTCCAGGGTTTTCTTCTGCTTCTCATGATTGCCCCGTACATAGTCCTCCAGTGTACCATCATACCCTTCTTCCTGTAGCTTGCGATGGCTCTCCATGACAGGTGAACCATAACAATCCGTACCTGACACAAAGATAACATTCTCTTTGCCGATTCGGTCTCTTAAAAATCTTGCAAAAATATCTGCATGGATAAACATTCCTCCTACATGCCCGAAATGCAGGTTCTTATTGCCGTAAGGCATACCTGCCGTAATCACTGCCCTCTTGGGAAATTCCGGTCTCTCATTTGGGGTTAATCGTTTACTAATCATACATATTTTCCTCCTTTAATGACAAAACGGCCGAAAACTCAATTGAGCTTTCGGCCGCTAAATTCTAACTATCTCGGAAAGATACTTGTTATGAACACAACACAAAAAGCCCATTGTATGTTTTCACAATAAGCTGCTGTTGCTGGTTCATTCTGTTCATGCTGATTGATACTTCTCTCATGGGCTCATCCTTCCTTTGTTTTTTGTTATTCTATCACCGACATTTCATATCTGTCAACAATAAACTTATTAATATATTCATCCCTTCCTCTTTATCTTCTGTGCCATTATTATTTCTGCCAAGCTGTGATAACCTATCACAGCAAGCGGAAACATGGATACATAATAAGGGAACATATATCGGCTTTTGCCTTCCCATAAGATGCAGAACAAAAACCCGCCAATCAACGCCACAGAAAAAAACTGTTGCAATATATTGTTCTTCCTTTTAATAGAGAACAAATAATATAAAACAACACCAAGAAATACAATCAACTGAATATAGTTTTGGTATTCTAATATATTCATGAAATAATCATGTGAGACCTTGTAAACCAAAGTTCCTTCTGAAGGCACATTTTCCGGTCGATAGTTTGCTGAAAAGAAAAGACTTTGATATAAGGGATTATTCCACTGTGACAGTATCTTTTCCCGGAAAAACACACCTGCATAAGATAAATCTGATTTGAAAACTGTCAAATCTGCTACTATACGTTCTCGCGCAATTCTGCCTGCCTCGTCCCAGTCATAATTTACCTCTTTCGCCAACTCCAACACACAATTATCATACCACCCATAGCATCCGTTATTCTCGTGCAACCCCATTTCTATAAACATAGACGCAGGCATACCTGATGAATGTTCATAACCGGAACGCACTTCGTACATTTTGTATACACCTAAATATATCATAGTAGGTAAAACAATCGCCCCGAGTGCTGCTATCAATATCGGTATATTTTTTCTGCAAATAGCATAAATAATACTGATAATGCAAAACGCAACCACAAAAATAATAGCATTTTTTCTGGTTGCAACTGCCATACCCAGACTAAAAACCACACCAAACAACCAACCTATCCGCGTTGTATTTGCATACTTTATTAACATCCATGCACCCAAAAAGGTGAAAAACAGACTTGGAATTTCACCATATACCCAACTGGAATAAAAAAATAACGGAAAACAATTTGCGCTCAATATAGAGCAAATAACAGAAACCGGCATAGATTTAGTTATCTCACGGACACACATCCATAAAAGAAAAACCGTAGCTGTTATAAATAACACATTGAGAGTCTGATAAGCCTGATAATTCAAGGGGCCTACAATACGAAAAAAACCTTCCATCAAAGCAACTAACGGAAGTTGATGGGGATATGTCCCAAAATATCCCCCCTCAGTATTTAGAAAAGAGTATTGTCCATCAATAAAATAGGATGCAAATCCGTAAACTATAGCTTGGTCTGACTCCGGTATTCTTATGGCCGAATGAATCCACCAAAAACCGGCTGTCATAATAAATAACATTGCGCAACTCAAACTGACATATGATAAAATCTTTTTTGCCCGGTCACCTATTTTAGCATCTAATACATATAAGAGAAACAAAATCAGAAGGAATACGATGATAGCCATTATATTATGCCATAAATTATCTTTTAAAATATTAGAACGTTCCGCTTCCAAAGGAATCATAAAATGAGTATATCTAAGTGCATAAAACAGCAATAATGAAAATATACACACACCGATTGTTTTCAAACCATAATTTGATATACATTCTATATACCACCCCAAATTACGGTCCTCTCTCTTTTTCGTCAATCGTGCTTCTTTTGTATCTAACATAATTTCCCTCACACTTCTGAAACTAAAATAATAATCCTTATCTTACTGTTACATCAGGGTAGTATTCTTTAATCCCCTGCGTTGCAAACTCCTCTACCCGATCATACATCATACGTAATTTTTCTTCTGCATTTTCTATGGTGATTCGGCCGGTATCCTCTGCCAGCTTATCGCATATATCACGGTTCACTGCTTCCGAAAAATGCACCGTGTCCATAAATTGTTCCAATTCAAATGCCACATCCTCTGCCTGATAAAAATAGACCTTCGCATTCTCACAAGCCTGAAGCTTTTCGGTTATATAATACACAAGATAAAGGTACTGCTCCGCTTTACCTCCTCTGTAAGCATCATCCCACCACAATGCACTGGCCGGCGAAAACACTATATCAAACTCTGTTTCCGGATGGGCTAAAATCTTTTCATAAAGAAGCTCGATATTTTGATAATAAATCTCATCCATTTTTTCTATGGATTCCATCTCCAGAAAATCTTCTCTCGGCTGGTATCTGGACAAAATTGCCTGCCTACTAAATTCCTTGGTAGCATACCAACTGTAGGCTTCTCCTTCATCGTAAGGCAGAACATAGGAATATGCTAACTGTATGGGAATCTTCTTCAGCAACACATCCTTGTTCAATACATATTCTATATCATCCAGAGGGTTCCGATTTGTAATATAGTTCGTATCCGCTGATGCAAAAGTAGTTTCCAACGGGGAACCCAACGAATAGTAATCCACAAAATAGAATACTCTCTTTACATCCTGACTCTGATACGCCCGATCTAAATAATATAATAAATCTGCATTGGAACCGCTGGCACGTATAGCCTTTATGGTCTGCATTCCGAAGTTTTCCAGAAATTGATTTGTATTATAATTCTCTGCAATGCTGGTACCTAATATGATAGCCTCGTAATCAAAATGGTCCAAAGTACCGGCCACTTCATAATCTCTTTCTTCTAAAACTGCCTTCAAATTGCCCAAAGGCCCATGATAATGATAGAAGGGGTCGAAGATAACCACAATCAATATTATCATTCCCAAAAACGCTCCCAATCCGATAAAAAAGCGTTTCAAAAATCTCTTTTCCATAAATCACATGACCTCAATCAACGACTAAAAATTGAAATATAAGAATGTACTAACCTGTGTCAGCGAAAGAATTGCCCAACCTGTTAATAATACCAATCCTATGGTAAAAGGCAATGTATAGCCCTTTTCTTTCTGCGACTGCAATATTTCATGGGCATTTTTGCCTCTAATTATCACAAATGATAAGAATAAGTAGAAGACCAAAATAATAGGGCACACAATATTGAGTAATTCTACATTCTTAATCTCTGCAAATTTGGTCAGTACATACCAATCTGCCATATCACGAAAAACGGAAGTCAATTCTATCGTAATGGTTGAAAAAGAAGGAATAAACATAGCCTTCATCATACGGACAAAGGTATCCCAATTCTCACTACGGAAAATAGCCGATGTAAACACGGTAAAACCAAAGGTACAAATCAAGGTGAACGGACTCTTCTTTAGCTTAAATCGCTTTCTTTGAGCCCAAACAGTAGCAACACCTTCACACAAGCCCCAAATCACAAAGGTCCAGCTGGCTCCGTGCCATATTCCGCTAATCAGAAATACTACCATGGGTGTCATTATGGAATAAAACTTTTTCACCTTTTTATTCTTTTTACGCATACCGCGAATAGTTAAAGGGGTATAAATATATGTCTGCCAAAATCTGGTCAGGGTATAATGCCACCTCTGCCAATATTCCGGTACGGAATAAGACTTAAAAGGCGACCGGAAGTTTACAGGCAGGTCAAATCGAAACATCTTTCCCAAACCATTTGCCATATCACAATATCCGCTAAAGTCAAAATACAATTCTATGGCATAACACAAAGAAATCAACCATGCTGCGGCGGTATCCAGGTAGTAAACCTTGGCAAATCCCTCATTCACAAACAAAGCAATTGCATCAGCCAATAGCACCTTCTTAATCAGACCCAGCGAAAATAATATAATACCATCCGCAAAATCCGTTGCATTAAATTTTCTCTTTTCCAAATCCCGAAACTGCGGAATTATCTCACTGTGCAACACAATGGGACCGGCGATTAACTGGGGAAAGAAGGATACATAAGCCAAATACTCTATGATACCGTAATGGGGTGCCGTCCCCCAGCTTCTGTCAATGATATAGGATAACTGCTGTAATGTAAAAAAGCTGATTCCAAGGGGGAGGATAATATGCTTTAATGCAAAATCCGTCCGAAATACAGCATTCACATTTTCAATAAAGAAGTCAAAATACTTATAATATCCCAATATGCCTATATTAAAAACCAGTCCTATGCCTAGTCCGACCTTCGACGCATACTTAGACTTCCACTTATCCATCAATAAGCTGTTTGCATAATTTACGGCTATACTTCCTACAATAATCCATAGATATGATGGATTAAAATATCCGTAAAACCACAAAGACATGCCGCCTAAGAATACAAGTGCCAGCTTATACTTTTTGAAATGATTGATGAAATACCAGCCCACCAGCACCAGCGGCAGGAATAGAAAAATAAATATCTGTGAATTGAATAACATCTCTTCCTACGCTCTCTATGCAAGCTTGGATGCAATAATATCAACCATCGCACCTACATTTTTCATAGAAGATACTTCTCCCATACTGAATTTTACGGAAAAACTCTGCTCTACATTTACAATCAGATTAATATGGGCAAAACTATCCCAATCTTCAATATCCGATGATACGGTCTCATCTGTTACTACAATACTCTCATCATCAAAAACATCCCGAAACACTTCATTCAACTGTTCAAAAATCTCTTCTCTGCTCATTCGTCCTTATCTCCTTTTATCTCTATCACATGATTTTGCTTTTTATATTCTCCGGAAATATCCAGATACCAAACGGTATTACCATTCTCCTCTTGATGCAATACAAAGCCCCGCTCCTCAAAAAATTTGCAAACCATACTATTCTTTGCAGTCGGGTAATAGTAGCCGTATATAGCCGTAAGACCTCTGCCTTTGCACTTCTCCACCAGCATGTCCATCATGGCACATTCCATATCACGCTTTAATACACGGCAACTCATCAGCCACAAATCAATATGAAATGCCTTGCCATCATCCTCATGACCACAAACCACACTGACGATACCATTGTCTCCGAAACGGTCCTCCAGTCTGCCGTATAAGGTGATATTACTGTTATCTGCAACCACTTCCTCCAGTTCCTTTTGAGTATATCTGCGAGTGGTCAGATTAAACTGATTGCTCTTATTGGTCAACTGGGTAATTCGCGGAAGCGACAATGCATCAAACTCTTTAATAATCGCCTTCATCTCCAAGGAAAGCAGATATTCCTCGTAAGATGCAAATGCTGACTGCAGCTGCATGCGCTTTGCATTTTCCCGGTACATATCATTTCTCTTCAAATCATCCGCCGAAAGTGTGGTTGTCTCAAAATAACCGGCTTTATCAAGGATACCTGCATACTGCTCCACCTTTTCCATAGGTGGCGCTAATACTCCGGAGATTTGCTTGGTCACAATCTCTCTTTCCACCGGGTTATCATCCACAAAAACCAAACTCTCCGGTAACAGAGACAGCTCCTGTGCAATCTCTGCAAAATTTCTGTCCTTAGGCTGCCAATTGGCTTTTATGCAGGCAAAATCCTCCGCCGTAAGTACCGTATCCCTTACGTTCAATCCCAACAAAGCATTTTCCATATCATTCTTGGAATTCACTGCCAATACCACACCGATTTGCTTCAATTCTTTGATATAGCTCTGGAACTCACTATACACCTGTCCCATGGACGTTTCGGGCCCGATTTCTATGCCTTCCTGACCGTCATCTCCTATGACTCCTCCCCAGAGGGTATTGTCCAGGTCCAAAACCAATCCTTTTTTATTTTTGCCGAACAAAGACTTCAAAATATTGCTCAGAGAATAGGCAAAGGTGGGAATGGCGGGCACACACATACAATATTTATACATATGCCAGTAGAACGGATCAGAGAAACGTTCCATTCCGTAAGAGGCTGCCAAATACTCTAAATCATGTATATAAAAATTATCATGGCTTGCCGCATAATCCGCAAACCTTTGATTCAATCGTCTTACAAAGGATGTTTTGCCGTGAAAATCTACCCCGTCCTTATTGCCTAACAATCTGTATAAAGGTAGTTCCATATTGTTTTGGATAATAGGGCATTTATATACCTCGCGCAATCTGTCCCACATAGCAGTAAACTTGTCCATTTGTGTATTCAACAGGGCATCCACCTGCTCCTTGGAATCCGTCATGGCAGGAAATGCGGAAATATTTCTGTTGGAGGTATGTATAAAGATTACATCCGGTGCAAAGGCATCCAGCTTCTCGTTGGGAAACATGGCTTCTTCATAGTATTGATTGTACTCTGATTCGTAAAAACATGGTTCCACTCCATTATTCAGCAGAAAAAGCTCTGTCATTTCAAGGATTTCCCTTGTTGTCGAACCACCCAGTACAGCAATCTTTTTTACGATTCTGTTTTCATTCTGTGCCATCAGCTCACGTTTTAGGCTCTTTTTCTTTTTTAATAGAAATTCCCCCTCAAACGGATACTCTAAACATTTCATTCTGCCGCCTCCAGTAACTCTATCATCCCGCTATTTGCACTAAATAAAAAGCACACCATTCTGCCCTCTATGGCCACCGCCTCCATGGGCTCATCCAACACCATATAGCCCTTCTCGCGTAGCTCCTCTATGTCACTGTTCATATCCGTACTGCTGTAACAGATATGATAGGGCATATTCTTAAATTTCTTTAAGAGGTCATAAACTATTGATTTCTCGCTTTTGGGAGATACCAGCTCTACACAGTATCCATCCTTCTCCCAAAAACTGATATCTGCATCCCTCAAAGGGTCATATACCACGGGGGCAATGCATTCGAACCCCAAAGCCGCAAAATCCTTTTCCGCCTTACTTATTTTCTTTACAAGATAACCGATATGATGTACTTTTAACATAGTTTCTCTCACTTTACGTATGTTTGGCCTAACGAATGAATTATAGCACAAATCATAGGGGTTTTCAACTCACTGAAGCCTCCTCCCCCTGTCCTTACAATCTATTCCCAATTATACCAAAAGTACTCCCGGATTTCCACCGGGAGTACTCACAATATCACTTTACATACATCCTAATATTCCTTCACAAATCACTCTCCCAGCAAAATCCGCTTTATCTCCTCATCCACCTGTATTTCATCCACCCCCTGCTGAATCAAGGGTTGTATCAGTTCTCTACTCTCCCGCATATGGGGTAGCTCCGATGCCAGCTGATTTGCTTTGTCTGCTTTGCCGGCTTTTAGATATAAAAAGCATAAAATAGCCCGCATGGTTGCCTTTTGCTTCTCACTACACGATAAAGGCAGACCGCGTTCTATCAGTTCTATGGCTTCTTCTGCATCTCCTTTTAGTGCCAATACTCCCGCCAAGCCCAAAAGCATACCCGGCTTGTTGGGATACAGTAACAGGGCATCCCGATAGTTTTTTTCAGCTCCTTCATAATCTCCGTTTCGCTGGCATTCAGAAGCTTTTGCATGGATATTGTGTATCGCTTCTTCTGCCCGAATTGTATCCATACCCAGCAACAAATCAACACTAGTCTCAAATATATTGGCCAATGCAGGCAGAAAGGTAATATCCGGGTAGGATTCTCCGGTCTCCCATAGTTAAGGTTATTGTTTCCCCTGCGTACCGCATCCCGACACGCAGGGAGTTTCATTTAATCAATCTTTCCGATAAAGCGGTAGTAGATGTCTACCTTCTGTTTCCGGCAGCCATCCGGGCTTTTTACAGCTTCGTGCACCACGATTTTCTCAATCATGGTATTTAAAAGCTCAGCGGTCAGTTCTGTGGGACTGGCATACTGCTTAATCAGTTCCACCCATTTTCCTGCATCACTTTCCGTCTGCTCCATGGAACTTAAGGCTTCCTGCAATTCCCGGATTTTCGTTTCCAGTTCCTGTTGTTCTGTCTGAAACCGTTCCGAAAGCATGGTAAAATTGTATTCGGTTATCTTTCCTAAAGACCAGTCCTCATACAGCTTTGTAAACAGTCCGTCTACCTCGGCTTTTCTCTTTGTGGCTCTTTTCAGTTCCACGGCTCTTTGTCTCTTTGCGGCACTGCGTTCCTTGTTTCCGGCGTTTAACAACTGCTGTAACAGCTTTTCATCGTCCCGGTGCACCTGCTCCGACCAGTATTGCAGTCTGGAAAGCACATATCCGTAAAGAACATCATAGCGGATGTAGTGCATGGAGCATTGTCCAAGGCCCTGTCCGTTTTTCCTGCAATGGTAGTAGCCGTACGGTGTTTTGTTCTGCCGGTTTTCCGCATAGGAAAGTGTCCATCCGCAGTCGGCACACTTGATAAGTCCGGCAAATACCTGGGTCTGACCGTTTTTGCATACCCTCCGGCGACCGGCTATCTGCTCCTGTACCTGTAAGAACATTTCCTTCGTGATGATGGCTTCATGGGTATTTTCTACCCGGAACCACTCCGACTCTGGCTTCCGTACCACCTTTTTGTTTTTAAAGGAAACGGTGGACTGGCGGTTGTGCACGCTATTCCCGATGTAGTTTTCATCCTTTAGGATGCTTTTTACCTGTGATATCGTCCACTGATACCGTTTGGATTCCTCTGCTCCCTCAAATACATGAGCGAAGGTGCCGTTTCTCTGGAAATTTACCCACGCCGGTGTGGAAACCTTTTCCTCCATCAGTATCCGTGTGATTTTCGCCGCTCCTGCACCGTGCAGGGCAAGGTCAAATATCTTTTCGATAATCCACTTGGTATCATGGTCAATCAGAAGGTGTCCCGTCTGCTCCGGGTCCTTTCGATACCCTAGGGGTGCATAGGCTCCGTAATGGGCTCCGTTTGCAAACCGGGTACGGAAGGCTGCCTTGACCTTCTTGCTTGTCTGTCTGGCGTGCATCTCATTCAGGATGTTTAAAAACGGGGCAAGCTCATTGTCGCCGTTTAGGGTATCCACGTTGTCATTGATGGCAATGTAGCGGACTCCCTTACTTGGGAAATAAAGCTCTGTGTACTGTCCGGTCAGGATGTAGTTTCTGCCAAGGCGTGACAAATCCTTTGTCACAACACAGTTGATTCTGCCATCCTCGATGTCATCAATCATCCGTTGGAACTCCGGGCGGTCAAAATTGGTGCCGGACCATCCGTCATCAATGTATTCACCCACCACGTTCAGACCATGCTCATGGGCATATTCCCGGAGCATCATCCGTTGGGTGCGGATACTTCCGCTTTCTCCCTGAAGCTCGTCGTCCCGGCTCAGACGAAGGTAAAGTGCCGTGTTATAAATGGTTGTATTGTTTGGTTGTTTCATTAAAATCCTCCTTTTTGAAACAACCCACGCTTACAATACTGCCTGTAAAAATATTATAGCGTAAGCATGGGTGATAATCAATGTATTTAAGCAGAAATCTTACCTTCCGCAGTGTATAGCATTACATCCGTAAGCAGGGCATCCAGTTTCTTACCGTTTGTGGCAAAGTGTTCGGATATCTCGATGTGGTTTTTCCCACACACAAAATACTGTTTTCCGTCCTCTGCCACAAGAACCCTTCCTGCCGGTAATTCCGTACCGCTTCGGTTCATCTCCATAGGCATCCTCCTTTCCTTGTTTCTTAGCATCCGCAGATGCCGGCTATCGGTTTCTTTCTTCCTTTTTTGCTTCCTGTTTGAGCTCTGCTAAAAGCTCCGGGGGTATCCGGTCCATGAGCCGGTGCAGCTCCCTTAATTCGCTTTCCTGCTTCGCACGCTCCATCGCATTTTTCAGTTTTCCGCTTTCCCCAGCCTTTGCCCGGGCTTCCAGTTCTTGGTTTTGGGAAATTAAATCGTCGATGGTAACCTGATACTTCTTTAGCTGTCCGAGGAAATTCTCCATCTGGGGAAACCACTTCCGTAAAAGCTGTAACGCTTCCTCCTTCTGTTTTCCGGCGTTAAACATGGTGATGCTATCCAATGTCTGCACGATTTTCT
>JAFWYN010000005.1 GCA_017522685.1 Lachnospiraceae bacterium | reverse complement strand
TTAAGAATTTTCAGGGTTGCATTACTGTTTATTTATCAATGTACAATGGAACTTTATTAAAAGTTACCTGCGCTGTTTCTTACGCGACAGCTTATTTAGAATATCATATGCTTTTCGCTTTGTCAACAGCTTTTTTAAATTCTTTTTTCGCTTCTTAAAACCATTGGTTTTCGAAGCGAAAAAAAAGAAATCTCAATCTCTTAAGATTCTTTTTTGGTATTGGTAAAAGCGGAGAAAGAGGGATTTGAACCCTCGCGCCGCGTAAACGACCTACACCCTTAGCAGGGGCGCCTCTTCAGCCTCTTGAGTATTTCTCCATGTTCTGAACTACGTCCTTACCAATATTCTGTTTCGTCTCCAAATCGGTGACGCAAAAATTATTATACCCAATGGCATCTGCTTTGTCAATTCCCTTTTTTGATTTTTTTGAAATTATTTTACCTTGTAAGAATCCCTTATTGTTTACGGTATTCTTGAATGGCACTTTCGTACAAATCAGCACCCTTACTGTCTATTACCACAATAACAGGAAAGTCCTTTACTTCTAATCTGCGAATCGCTTCCGTGCCCAAATCATCATAAGCTATCACTTCAGAACTTACTATAGAACGTGAAAGTAATGCTCCGGCTCCTCCTACTGCTGCAAAATATACCGCATTGTTTCTGATGATAGCATCCTTTACTACTTGACTTCTCTTACCCTTGCCAATCATTCCGCGCAGTCCCAAATCCAATAAAGTAGGTGCATATTTATCCATTCTGCTGGATGTAGTAGGACCGGCAGAACCGATAGGCCTTCCTTCTCTTGCCGGAGACGGACCCATATAATAAAACACATTGTTCTTTATATCCAAAGGCAATGTGGCCTGCTCAGCCAAGGTCTCATACATTCTCTTGTGGGCTGCATCTCTGGCCGTATATATGGTTCCGGTCAAATATACATAATCTCCTGCCTTTAAATCCTTAACTTCTTCTATGCTAAACGGAACCCTTAAATGCTTTTCCATGAAAATATCTCCTCTTTTTATATCACTCTGATTGCATGTCTGTTCACGTGGCAGCAAATATTAACAGCCACTGGCAAACCTGCAATATGGGTAGGATATGTCAGCACATTAACAGCCAATGCCGTAGTCGTTCCTCCCAAGCCACCGGGGCCGATTCCGGTATGATTAATTTTCTCCAACAATTCCTCTTCCATCTCTTTGATATACGGTATCATCGAATGCTCATCCACTGGTCTCGTAAGTGCTTTTTTGGCCATTAATGTACACTTCTCAAAGGTACCACCGATACCCACTCCCACCACCATGGGCGGGCATGCATTGGGACCTGCGTCACGTACAGCGGTCAGCACCGCTTCCTTTACTCCTTCTATACCATCAGCAGGCTTCAGCATAAATACACGACTCATATTTTCACTGCCGAACCCCTTGGGCGCCACCGTAATCCTTACTTCATCTCCAGGTACCATTTCATAATGAATAATAGCGGGAGTATTATCCTTGGTATTTTCTCGAATCAAAGGATCCTTTACCACGGACTTGCGAAGGTAACCTTCCACATAACCCCGACGCACGCCTTCATTTATGGCATCTTCCAAATAACCGCCCTCAAAATGTACCTCCTGACCAATCTCCATAAAGATAACTGCCATTCCGGTATCCTGACAAATCGGTATCATATCCTCGCCGGCAATCTGCAGGTTCTCTTGCAATTGCTGTAAAATCTGCTTTCCTAAAGGTGCTTCCTCACATACTGTTGCGCGTTTCAGTGCCACTTTCATATCCGGCGACAAAAAGTGATTTGCCTCTATACACATTTCCCTGATGTTTTCTGTAATGGTGTCTACATGGATGGTTCTCATAACCCTTTGCTTCCTCTCTTATACAGATTATACTTCAGCTAACAGTTCTTTCACTGCTACCAATTCTTCCGCCGGAACCTCCTGAGGTTTCCAATTAATCTTCTGTGCATCATCATTATATCTGGGAATCAGATGCAAATGATAATGGAGAACCGTCTGTCCTGCCACTTCCCCATTGTTCTGAACCACATTAAGCCCATCGCAACCTAATTTCTCTTTCATATTTTTTGCAAGCTTCTTTGCCAACACCAATACCTTCGCAGCGGTCTCATCCGGCAATTCATACAGATTGTCTGCGTGCTTCTTGGGAAGGATTAAAGCATGTCCCTTTGTAGCCGGTGACAAGTCCAAAATTACATTAAAATCCTCATCCTCATAAATACTGTTGGTGGGAAATACTCCGTTTGCCAATTTACAAAATATACAATTATCCTTCATACCCTTATCTCTCCTATAATAATTATCCTTCAAAAACAAATAGCTGGTCCAGATTACGCAATGCCGCAAAATCGCCCTTCATCTTCATAACTCCGGACATAAATCCGCGTTGGAAGGTCATTCTTCCCGCCAGGATATCTTCAAATACTTTTTGTTCCATTACCATTTCCACATTGGCATCCTGTATATTTTCATACGCACACTGCAAATTCTCACCATTCACAACAATGCTCAAGGCAGGCTTACCTTCTATTCTCAACAAATACTTCCCCTGAAAACCGGCTATGGGACGGAATACTTTATGCAAAGCTGCTACATAACGTTCCTTTGCCTCTTCTGCACTTTCGCTCAACATTCCCTTAAACAAATCTGCCAATTCCTGCAAATCCTCTTTTTGACGCTGCACATAGCTGTCATCGGAAACATACTCTGACAACTGCTGACTTTCCTGGGGAGTCAAATCAATATTCTGCGTGGTAGATATGCTTTGCTTTACCGCCTGATTGCTGGCAGGGAAGCTGGCTACTTTCTGCTTAATGGTGCGATACATATTTTCCGCTTTTTTCTCAATAATATTGTTATAAGCCTCATTCATCTCCAAAGCTGTAGCATCTGCAATGTATCCGCATATACCGCTACACGGTCTTCCGCCCAGAATTTCCCATGCGGTAGTAAGTGTAAGCTTGCCTTCACGCTCCCCATAAGTGGTGGACATTACAACCGGACACATGTAAATTCCGGAGATAGCCTCTTTATCTCCGTATAACCAGCAGGCATCCAAAAACTGCTGCATATATCCGCCAATCCCATACCATTCTACGGTAGAAGCAAGGATTACACCATCTGCCTCCTTCAAAGTCTGGGGCAGGGTAACAATGGAATTCTTGCTTTCGTGCAAGTGATAGCGATTTACCTTTACATGTAACTCCTCCAACACTTCCTGCATCTTATCAATTACATATAAGGTAGGGTCTCCGATTAGCCCTCTTCCTCCATAATAAATATTAATATTCATACCGTCACCTCTTACCTTCTAAAGACTACCTTTCTCTTTGCATTCATACAGATACAAATAACTGTTCCCAACACAAATCCTAACAGCAAACCGCCCACATGTGCTGCATTATCAATACCACTATTAGAAAATCCGCTGTACACAGACAAAAATATCACCAAAATCACTCTGGCAATCGGAAGATCCATATCATCCTTCCTAAATAATACCATCGCCAGAAGCAATCCGTCCAGTCCAAAGACCGCTCCGCTTGCTCCTATGGAAACAGACCAGTCATACTGATACCATTTCACCCATAAAGAAAACAGACTTGCACCGATACCCGATATGAAATAGACCAATCCATACTTTATGTGTCCCACCTGTCGTTCCAGCATGGAACCCAAAAACAATACAATAATCATATTGTTAAATATATGTTCCGCATCACTATGCAAAAACATAGTCCATAAGACTCTGGCATAATCTTTGCAAAAAAGCACCTGGTAGATACCGCTTCCCCCTTTATCATAAATCTGAGGGAATATCATACACAATATAAATACCAACAAATTAATACCTACTATGGTGATGCTGACAAAAGGGTACCTATGAATTTGTCTCCAAATCAATCGAATATTCTCTTTCATACTGTCCTCATACAATAAAACCTATTGAGAAAACTGTACCACTCTTTTACCCTTTTCGTCAACCTTACATTAACGGTAAACATACTCTGTCTTACCGAATCTTAGCTCATCTCCCACCTCCAGCTTACGTTTTTCATAGGGCTGAAGTCTGAGACCGTTTTTGAAGGTGCCGTTAGTACTATTTACATCCTCAATATAAGTCCCTCCTTCTTCCCTGATAATACGGGCATGTACTCTACTGGCAGAATAATCATTCAGCACCAAATCTACAGCTTCTTTTTTCTTACCTATGACAAAAGGAAACTTCTCCAGTAATGTCACCAACTCACCATCCAATTTGTATAAACCGGCGGTTCTTGTCTTTGCAGTTTCTTCTATATATATAGTTTTTCCAAATTCTTCCTCAAAACTGACTTCTTCTGATTTATTATATTTCACGGCTTCGCACACTGCATAACCTGACATTTCATTCATGCTTCTTCGTAAAAGCTCCCGGTACTCTTCCTTTTTGGCCTGCTTGTTACGCTTTCCATCTAAGAAAAACCGCAATCCCTTCTTTCCGCCTTCTCTTCCCGCCACAGGCATTCTATCCTGCAATACGGGAGTCTCCGCTTCCGCCTTTTGGATAACTGAAACCCTATTTTCTTCATTTTTGATATCTTTCCGGTTCTCTTCACTCTCCAGCTTTTCAAAATCCTCATGAATTTGATGATGCAAATACTCTATTCCTATTTGATTTATCTTTTCATGCATCCCATATACAAATTCCACCAGGCGCTCATCCTCATATGCAACCCGCTCTACCATAAAATCAAGTAACTCCGAAAGTCCGGTCTCTCCTTGGAAATAGGGAATGTACAAAAAGGAAAAGTCATTCTTCTCCAAATCCTGATAAATATGTTCCGGACTCCAGATGATATGCTCTTCCTCTAACAGGAACCGATCCAACTCGTATCTCAGTTGTTTCACCCCCCACAGAAAATCCTTCATCCAGCTTCTGTCTACTTTTCTTTCCCCAAAGACCTTAATCAGATTCTGTGTGGAGGAAATATCATAATATAAATACGCTTTATTATCCATATACCGCAAACTGCAGGGAAGCAAATAGCGGATTCCGCCCCTGCTTAATATACAATACTGATATCTTTTATCCTCCGGCTTCTCTTTCAATAATATTCTTTGATAATTACAATTACAATTTCTTACATATTCTGCTTCCAACATTTACTCTACCTCTCTTTCCCCCGTATCCGGGTTACTATCCAACTTGCGCTTTCCCCTCAACCACTGCTCCGGTTCTATATGCCACATTTCATAAGAAACACCCACTTCACCCATACTGCCTCCTTCGGCACGTCCAACCACTTTCAATGAAAGCATACCTTCTTCCCAGGTCATCTCCTGAGAATGAAGCCGGATATACTTATCCTTATCCCATGTCACCTGTTCTCTCTGATAAGTAAGCTTCGGTTCTTTACTCGCAGCACTTCGTAACAACACGGTAGCCGCATCAAACTCCAGCATACACCGGTCATACGCCCAAACTGCATATTGTATCAGAAATAAATACACCATTAATACCAACGGCATAATCATACAAGCCTCCACTGTCATATACCCACTAATATACCTTTTCATCCCACACCTCCTGACACTATCAGATATCCCAAAAGCAAGAAGGGTAAAAAAGCAATCTTCGTCTTTCCGTTACCCTTCTTTCTGATTAGTAGCATCACACCAAACAAAAATACGCCGCCAAGGCTTAGTAACCATATAAGCCAGACTCTCTTCGCACCTAATAAGCCTCCCAATACCAATAAGGCCAATCCGTCCCCGCTTCCCATTTGCTCATGGAAGACCACAAAAACCAGCAAAAACAATGCTCCCGGCAAACAGGCCCATAGACATTCCCTTATCGCTACCGTATGGGATACACATTCATATATCATACAGCCACATGCCGGTAACAACCCCGATATCATCCATGCTACCGGGATTTTCTTTTCCCGGATATCCCAAAATGTTCCCGCCATCAAAAATATTCCGGCCATCAACCATCTGAATATCATACATCCTACTCCTCTCCTGCACAGCGACTGCAGGGACTATATTCCAAGTCTTCTTCCCATAAAATCGCCCGTATATAGCGTACCAGTGCCGGACACTCTTTGGAACGATGATACCTGTCGCCTTGGTCTGTATAATAAGTTTTCGCTCCCTTTTCATCCTCCCTGCAAAGTTCACAAGCACTGTATCTGCTGCCGTTTGCATTACGCAATCCGCTGATGCCGCTCCAATCCGTCTCTCTGATGACATGATGAATATGGGTACAGTCCAAACTTTTATGCCACACCTCACCATATACCGTCACATAAACAAACCTCAGATTCAACGCATTGTCATAGCCATCCCAAACCTTCCCGTAATAACGATTTACCAAACGGATATCTCCCATGGGGAACACACTGATCTGTGGTGCTACCGAGTAACTTATTCCGATATCTATACATCCCTCATCATAATCAGATGCCAGATAATCGATACTATTGGCTCCTGTCTTCAAAGGTGAGTTCTCCAGATACTCCTTACCCAAAAATTTTTCCAGCCGACTTTTTACATATATATAAGAAACCGCTATATCCGGAATCTCCCATTCCGCCTCATCAGGCATGGCTGCATAAACAGTCAGTTCTTTTCCACACTCCCATAGTCCAAAGGTCAGCTTGCCATGCAGCCTCAACATCTCCACAGCACTCATAATATGCAGAAAGAAAAAAAGTAGAAGCGGCAGCACCACAGCCGCTTCCACGGTCATGCTGCCCCGTATTCCTTTTTGATAGATGAACACAGAAATCCTCTCCATGAAAGACCTAAGGATTTTTTTATATACACGGGAGATTTGTTGTAATTCAACATTACATAACGTCGGAGAAGGCGTTTTATTTGTTTGTTTATAGTTGCTTTTCTTCCATGAAGAGGACATCTGTATTCACCTCCTTTAGTGGTATTCTTTTTTTCTGTCAATACTGTAGATATATCCGTATCCGGAATTTACTGTTGCTTCTGCGCCTATCGCTTCCACACAGGCATCCATCCGGAAAGATTCATTTCCGAAAGTCATACGGATATCTATTTCCATCAAATCCATAAAGCGGAAAGCACTTTTATCCGGATTCTCCAAGTACAAAAGTACTCGTAAATAATCCTCATAACTCATTCCCCTTCCTGTATTTTCATCTATTCTTACATCTTCAATGGAAAGAAAACTGTCTAAATCATAATGCCAATCCTCATCTCCCTTCATCAAAGGTACTTTTCCGCCTGAAAGCAGTACTTTGGTATCGTATAAGCTTTCCAGGTATCCCCATCCGAGAATAAGCGTATTCTTAAAAAATGGTTGCGATTCCGGTGTGAAAATTGCATAAGCTAATATCTTGGCAACCAAATCTGCCGCATCAGACTTTTCTTTACTATTATTCAAATAGATGACATTCGCCACTTCCCGGATTCCGCTTATGGTCAAAGCCACATTTCTCAGATTATCCGTATCCTTGTCTTTTCCGGCAATTACATATTCTACCTGATATTGCAGAAGGCTCCCTTCCTTAGGTGCACAATAGTGACCGCCATACCGTAGCATATACTCACGAAACAAGGATTCCTCCAGGACAGACAGCGTAATCTCTTGTCCTCCGTTCCCCCGGTTCACCTTGCCACGCTTTTGCCTGGAGGAGATATATTGGGACAAATCCACTTTTTGTCCGGACAAAACAGTACCATCCTTAAGCACCCAGCTCAGCACTCCCCGGGCACGCATCCGATTGATATGCTCTGTAGGATTCTTTATTTCTATTACTATCCATTCGTTTTCCGTCAGTTCCACTTTGCGACCGTTATAGGAAGCCAACTGTGCATCCACAGCCTGCTTCTCTGCCTCCAGGTCCCGTTCCATCAATCCGTTATCCTGTATGGTCCGTACCCAATCCGTAACCTGCTCTAAGGTTTCCATCCCGCTATCATTCCAAATTGCCTCAGCCGCCCGCTTACGGAACAATCGACCATCCATGTCCGTGGCCAATACCACCTCGTTCAACCAAACATTTTCAACCTCCAGTGCCAACATGTCCTTGAACAGGAAACTCACATACGGCATTCCTTTTCGCTTCACGCTTTCTTCCAGATAGTACCGCAACCGCGCTTCTGTATTGTAATAAGAAGGATGTCCGGAGCCATAGGAGCTGTCTATGTAAAATAAATTATATTGCCGGAACATTTCCCGATGATATTCTGCCATCACACTACTCAGAGCCGTGTCCATCATACACTCCGTTTCCAAACGGATGGTATTACGCCTGGCTCCTTCTATCAATGTAAGGCACAGGGATATCACTACCGCCATGGACAATGCCACATATATGGTCAGGTATCCACCCACACTTTTTTTCTCCATGACATCCTCCGTTTCTTCTATACCCTACTGCTCTGCCTTGTAATCTTTTCAAAGATTTCTTCTACCAATCCTGTAATTTGTTCCTTAAAAATAATGACCAAACCGATTAAAACCACTATAATCAAAATGATTTCCACCGTTCCCATCCCCTCATTCTTTTGTACCAGAAGGGTTCTTATTTCAATTATTTTTCTGTCTAACCAACGGTTCCATTTACTTCTTATCATATTTTTCTCTCTCCTTATGTTTATTCAAATGCGGAAAAGGCCGGCAGCATAACCATAATCATTACGATACCCAACATCATAACCATGGGTATCAAAAGCTTGGTTTCTGCCTCTTCTCCTATTTTTTTACGAAACTGCAGGTCCTCCTGCATAGCTTTGTCCGATTCTTCCCGAAGCCGCTGCAGCAATGCGGAATTACCCTTTTTCAAATTCTGCCCCAGCATAGTGGCCAGGCGAGCATATTCCTGTAAGCCGCTTCTGCTTCCAAACCGTTCATATACCAGTCCCTCAGACACTCCGGCATGTAGTTCGTTACAGGAAATGTGCATTTCTTCATATACAGGACTCTTGCTCTTTTCTGCCGATTTATTCAGCCCCTCCGCTGCGATCTTAAAAAAACTTCCTCGCACCGTCATGCCTGCCCCCATATACAAAACAAACTTATTCAGAATGGTAGGATATTCCAGCTTCAGACTCCTCTTTCTTTCCTGCACCTGCTCATGCAAATCCTTATCCTTCAACACAAAAACACCCACTGCAGCTAAAAGGGTCAGCCCCAGGAAGATAGGACTGTTTTTTGTCGATATCTTTTTCCACAAGACTTCCTCACCGTCTAATTCCTTGGGCAAGGCCATACTCTCCTCATATTTGCTGCTTTCGTCCTGTTGCCGTACGGCTTCCTGCAATTGTTTATGCAGTGTTTCTTCCTTTGGCATTTCCCCGATTTCCACCCAAAAATCCTGTTCCATGCGGCTTTCCCCATAATAAAGAATGGCTGTCAGGCATACTCTTTCTCCCTCCCTTCCTTGCGCATTTCCCAAGCTTCCGCCGGTACCAATCAGGGTGGTATCACTACTTTTCCACAGGATTTCAAAAGGATACCCCTCCACTCTGTCAGGCAAGACCAAATCCGTCACGATTGCATCCAAGGCTTCATTTTGGCCCAATATTAGTTGCTCCAATTCCTCTCCGCAGGCTTTCGCCAAACGTTCTGCTTCCTTTTCTTCCAGCTGTCTCTCTCCCACCAGAATATGTAATTCCTCTGTTTGCTCTCCCACCGTGGCTGCCAGT
Organism: Lachnospiraceae bacterium; assembly: GCA_017522685.1. Next base: position 450,477 of record JAFWYN010000005.1, on the reverse strand, counting down.
AATACTTCCTGTTCCCCCTCGCCCACTTGTCCTCTGGTGATAGCCCCAATACCTCCCCGATTCTCTAGGGTAGTTTTGACACAAAGCAGCATTGTCAAAAGACTTCCCACCAGCAATACCGTAAGAAACAAGCGAAACTTGCTGATATAATATTCCATCAGCACTTCCCTTTTAGCTGTCCCCGGATATAGGCGTTCCAAATCCGTACGCACCTGTCCCTTTTCCACGATGGGCAACCGCCGTATGCAACAAAGCTTAAACAAATAAAAGCTCATACGGGTCATTATCTCCCCCTCTTCCCTTCGGGACAGATAAGCCAACACTAAAAGCAGCAACAGAATTCCTGCGGTGATACCAAACACCATACTCCTTCACCTCCTTATCCATATACCTTTTCAAAGATTTTCTCAGACATTACATAGGCGCCCAGATACACTCCCAGACAAGCTGTCATGATTCCTATACCGGCAAGATTGTGATACATCATGTCGAAATACCCCGGGTTTGTTAGCCCCAAATATCCGACTATCAGAAAAGGCATCACATTCATTACCCTCTGCTCCAGTCTTTTGGCTGCCAGTAAGGTTTCCAGCTCCGCCATCAGCTCCAGTTTTCCGCTGATTATTCTGCTGTAAAGCTCCATAACCGCTGTAATGTTACCACTGTTTTTCTTAGCGATGGAAAATACTTCTGCAAACTCCTCTACTTCCGCCAGCTCCGTCCTTTTCCCCATCTCTGCCAGTGCTTCTTCCAAGGGGGTATTGTTCCGGACTCCCCTGCAGACTATACGAATTTCTTCCGCCATTCTGCATTCCCCACCATACAAAACCTCTAAATCCAAAATACTTTCCGCAAAGGCATTCTCCACCGCATAGCCTGCCTTCACCGCGCTTGCCACAGACAAGCTGCACTCCTTAAACTGCTCCAGATATACCAGTCGCATTTTCGTCTTTCGCTTCTTTCTCCGGTCATGAATCATAAAAACTCCTACCGGCAGCATGGGGACAAATGCCCATATACTTCTGTAAAAAAAGTATGCAAAGAAAATAGTCACTCCCACTCCCCACACCGCGTCTGCAACCGTAGCACCCTTATATATCCTTAATGCCTGCTGCCTTAAGTTTGCCCATGTGGACCATAGTCGCTTTTTTTTGCAGACTTCCCCGCACCCGTCCGTTCTCATCCTCTCCCTCCTCTTCAAATTGATACAATGTGTTTAGACAATACTCCTGCTTTTCATACCCCACTACCTCCACTATTTCCAATACCCGCCTACTCTTATCACGTAATCTTCCCAGATGCACTATCACATCAATCCCCGAGGCAATCTGGCGGCGTATGGCCTCTAAGGGAATATCCATGGCCATCAATATCATATTTTCCAGACGTGACAGCATATCCTTGGCACTGTTGGCATGACCGGTGGACATGGAACCTTCGTGCCCCGTATTCAAACATTGCATCATATCCGCCGCCTCGCCTCCGCGCACCTCGCCCACCACAATCCGGTCCGGACGCATACGCAAACTGGCTTTTATCAAGTCTCTTATGGTTATTTCGTGACAGCCCTCCACATTACTGTTTCTGGTTTCCAGGCGTACCAGATTATCAATTCCTTGTAACTGTAGTTCCGCGCTGTCTTCAATTGTTATCACTCTTTGGTCTTGGGGAATAAATCCTGACAAAACATTCAGAAAAGTGGTTTTACCGCTTCCGGTGCCGCCACTTATAAAGATATTGTAACCGGCTGTTACCAGCCGTCTTAAGAACTCCGCCACAGAAGGCGTAATGGATTCGTATCGGATCAGTTCCTCCATGGTAATGGGGGTATCCGGAAATCTTCGTATGGTTAGGATGGGGCCGTTTAAAGCAATGGGTGTGAGTACAATGCTTACTCTTTCACCTCCCGCCAGTCTGGCATCCACGATAGGGGATGCTTCGTTGACAACTCGGTTGCAACCTGCCACAATCTGCTGTATTACATCCTTCAGCTTCTCTACCGATTCAAAGCCTGTTTCCAGCCGGGAAAGACGCCCCTCCTTTTCTACAAATACATGGTTCGGACCGTTTATCATGATTTCCGTGATACCCGGGTCCTCCAGTAGTCCCTGTAACACATCCAGCCTACGCAGGCTGTCAAACAGGTCATTTCTCAGCTGATGACTTGTACTGACCGGCAGAAGCCGTAGCTCATCCTTTTGTAAAATCACCTCATCTATCTGCTCAAATACCTCCTCATCCGTCATTTCCCTTCCGTAGTCTATGACTTCCAGGATTTCTTTGCGCAAGGTCTGTTTCCATTCTGCTGAATTCACCGAACTTCCTCCTCTCTTCGCAACATCCCTCTGATATAATCCGCCAGCTCTCCTTTGGTATATTGTTCCAGATGCTCCGGGAGTCTGCGAAAGACCGGAAGCTTACACTTGGAGGTCTTTTCTTTCACATCCGGGTACTCCTGTAAGAGTAGCAGCTGTTCGTAGGCATTTATTTTCTGAAGTGCACCCGGCTCTTCTAAAACCATGGTATAGATATGGTCACAGGCCCTGAGAATTTCAAACAGGCCTTGTATGTTCTCTGACAAATCCAACACCACATACTCATATTCTCCGCAATAAATCAGATTATCCAAGAGTTTCTTCCACTCCTCCGGTGTCACATACAACAGATTTTCTCCGTTTATCATGGGTACCACGCAGTCCAAATTGCCTTCTTTTCTTACCAAGGTCTGCAAATGCATCCCTTCCAGCTGTCCCTTATTCTGCCTGTGATATAAAAGAGTGGATAAATCCTGTCTCTTACAATCCTTCCATTCCTCCAACCCACAATAATATTCAAAGCTGAGATACAAGGTCCGATGCTTCTCCGCCAGCAACTGACTGAAGGTCATAGCAAAGGTGGTCTGCAGACAACGTCTCACCGGGGAATACATGCCAATAAGCCTACCACGCCCTGCGCCCGACATTCTCACAGCAACCTCCTCCGTATGCTCCATATAGTGATACAGCATCTCCATACGCACTTTTTCTGCGGGCTGATATTTGTCTATATGAACCACTCCCGGCGCCTTTAACACACCGGATTCACTTAGTATAATGGGAAGCCTGACCTTAAGTTCCTGCATGAAATCACCATAGACACTTTCTGCAATCAGCAGAATCTCCATGCTCTCTTCCCGGGCAAACTCCAATAACTCTTTTTTTTCCGTAAAAACCCGAATCTCCCAATCAGCCTCCTTTTTACGACGCAAAAAATCAGCCATATGCTGGGCATAATCCTTCTCCGGGTCGCACAAAGCCAATATCTTATGCTCCAATGTACCCTCCTGTTATTTAATTCTATCCTGTGGAAAATCTTTCGAAACACAGAACTAAAAGAAATAAGATTTCAATTTCGGAAGCTAGAAATACTTCCGTTGATTTGCATTATAGCATGCACCTTTTCGTTTGTCCATAGGGAAAATAATTTTCTTTACTGGTATATTTTAGAAACCCCCTGGCTATACTTGTAACATAACAGTATGTAAGACCTAGGGTCAGAATGGAGAAATATGAAAGTATTTTTTAAAAAGGCTTACCAAACTCCGGAGGTTCTTGAGGATGATATGAAGATACCGTCTATCCGTGAGGATTTGGAAAAAACCCGCCAGGCACTGGAAAGAGCCTATGCGGGTTTTGATAACGCTGTAAATCCTGATATGATTGATTGCTATATTTATGAAATCAATGCTTTGCAAAAACGCTACAAGCATTTAAGCGACCTCTATGTTTTGCAGGAAAAGCAGGTGGCAGAATCATATGAGCATGCCACGATTCAGGCTTTGCCCGGACACGTCTTCAGCTAAATCTGCACTTTTTCCGTAGGTCAATCCACTGTACACGGTCTGGGTATTGCTCATGACCGGTGCGGCGGGATTGGCCGCTGCGACCTGCCCATAGGCTTCCTTCAGCTTGCTTAATATCCCGCTGACCTCCTTCAGCACCTCCGGCTCCTTGCGGACTTCTGCGTATGCCAGTCTGCGGATACAAAACAGATAAAGTCGTAAAAGCTTGGGTGCCGGGTCATACTCCATATGTAGGGACTGAATCAATTCATTGATGCAGCCTCGCGCCTTGCGTATTCCTTCTTTGTAGGCTGCCATATCTTCCTTCTGAAAGGACTCCGCGGCTTCTTTCAAAAAAACATCAGCCATTTCGTACAAGATTACCACCAGCTGTGTAGGATTGGCCTGTGTAATCCGCAGCGTAAACTGCTGCTTTACTTCATTTGTCATAGGCTAACCTCCGTTATTGCAACAGCTGAAGCACCTGTGAGGGTCTTTCATTGGCCTGTGCCAGCATAGATGTACCTGCCTGGGTCAGGACCTGGTTGGTAGTGTAATTGGTCATCTCCTCTGCCATATCCAAATCCATGATACGGGAGTAGGCAGCTGTCATATTTTCACTGGTAATGTCCAGACTGTTGACGGTGGATTCCAGACGATTCTCATAAGCACCCAATCTGCCTCTTACGGAAGAAACAAAATCCAACGCCCCTGCCATACGGGAAAGTGCGTCATTGGCACCGTTTGCCGTGCTTATATCAATATCATCTATTCCCATGTTTCTTAAAGAAATAGCAGGTATCTTCATGGACAGAATCTGTCCTTCATTGGAACCAATCTGAAGTCTCATGGGACCGATTTCTGTTACGTCAACCTTCATGCCGTCATAGTTTCCGGCTTCTGCCTGTTTCAAGTCCAGCTTCAGTTCAAAACCATTCTTTCCCTTTAAAGTTAAGAAGCTGTCATCCACTTCAGGGTCTTCCATACCTTCCGGGAAATTCTCGCCAAGCTCTATATCCGTTACGATTTTTCTTACATTACCGAATTCATCGGTTTCTTCCGCTACGGTCAGACGCTCAAAAGTATATACCAAAGGTGGGGTCTGTTCACTAAAATCATTTACTGTAATACCTTCTGCATCGGTATAGCCTTTTGCAGAGAATTCACCATTTAATAAAGGCTGACTGTTAAACTCCGTGGTCTCCGAAATACGGGTGATTTCCTCCTTCAGCTGTGCCACTTCCGCCTGTATCACTTCTCTGTCTTCGTCCAATAAGGTACCGTTACCGGCCTTCACACAGAGCTCATTCATACGCTGAAGCATCTCGGTAATCTCCGTCAATGCTCCGTCAGCAGTTTCGATTACGGAAGTTCCGTTGCTGGCATTTTGATTTGCCATATCCAAGCCCTTCAACTGGGCATTCATTCTCTTAGCAATCGCCAAACCTGCCGGATTATCCTTTCCATGATTGATTTTTAAACCGGAGGACAATCTTTCCAAAGACTGTGCTAAGAGGTTGTCGTTGTTTGCCAATGCATTATTGGTAAGCATGGCGGAAACATTGTAATTAATTCTCATATTCTACCTCTTTCTATGCTTCGCCCATTCCCTTCACTGCCTGCAGGAAATTCTTCGCCAGCTCATACAGCTGACCGTTGCTTGCAGACACCTTAGAGGACCTCCTTGTCCAATCCATGGGGATATCATTTGTTTCACTATATACATAATCAATTTCGCAAAACGTCCATTCTTTGCGAATGCTGCTGTTAATTATATCGGAGGAATTTTTCAGTTTCATAACCGTATCCCGGTTATTTCCTACAAAATAGCCCTCCAGACCTTTGTCCGTCACCTTGATTTGTCCGGCCAGCTTTCCTGCCTCCCGGCTCTCTAAGCTAATGCGTACCATGCCTTGCTCTGTTTCACTGCTGACAAACTGTAAACGAACGCCGGTCACTTTTCCGTCGATTTCCATAGGGAAGAAATATTCCTCCTGTGCTGACAAAGTATGCATGATGTGAAGTTGCTTATGCATAAGCTTCCTGAAGCGGATATCCGGCTCTGTTTCCGTCTGATTCAGAAGTTCCTCCTCCAATTGTTCGACATCTTCCTGCAGTGCTTCTTGGTAATCTTTTGCAAACTCTTCTTTGTCTTGCAGCTTCTGCCAGGTCTCCTGCTTTTTCAGGTTCTTGAGGCTTGGTGCAAGCAACTGTTCAAACAACTCAAAGGAATGCTTTTCCAAAGCATTTGCCGCCACTATATTTTCTGCCGTAGGAGAAACCTGACCTCTTTCCAGCATGGCATACGCTTCCTTGCCTGCTTCAGCAGCATCTTTCATCACCTGTCGGCTCCAGGTACCCTGTTCTTTTACAAATGCCTGCTCTATCTGCTCGGAGATGGAAAACTTCATAAGTGCCTCTTCTGTTAATGCTCCCAGTGCATCATCCACTTTCACATCCATGGACCGGAACTTGCCGCTACGAATAGCGGTCAGAAGATTACGAAAATTCAGCTCACCTCCCATATTTACCAGTGCACCCACTGCTGCACCATCGGATTTCTCCAGCTGATTCATCAGCCGGTAGCAACCGATGAAGGCTTCTCTTTCCTGAGGGGTGATCTCACCCTGATGGTCCAATACATACAAGAATTTACTATACTTCAGAGTATTCTGATGATATTCCTCCGGAAGCTCTTCCAGATAAGTATTCAATTCCTCCAAGGTGCTCTCTAACGGATTTTGGCCATCTCTTATCATCTTCAGCACTGCTGCCGGTGTCATATCACGAATCACTTTATCCACACTTTTCTGAATCTTCTTAACCTCTTCCACATGCTCGCCGGTCATAGCCATCCGATTGTATCCTAAAGCACGAATGGCTTTTCTGTTTTCCTCGGTGGCTTCATAGCCCAAATCCTTCAATATCTCATCCACATTTGCAAAGGCCTTTTTCATCGAATCGCCCAAATCACTTCTGGGTGCAGTCATAAGGGTTTCATAACGCTCCCCTGCTGCTTCATATGCCTTTGCCAGCTCAGCGCCCTCTGCATGGAAGGTTGCAAAAGTACCGCTTTCCAGTCGTCCCACCCATTTAGCTGCCATAGCAAGGGGCAATCCGGGCAATTCTTTTAACCGCTGATTGGTATCCTGAAGAAGTTCATATCGTTCCACGGAATTCTCAGTACCCGGGAAATATTCCTTGGCCAATTCCTGATGTGCCCTCTTCAAAGCTTCTATGGTTTCTTCTATGGGCGCCGTATCTATGGAAAATCCGCTCTTTAAAAGCTTCACATTGGCTTCCACGGTCATGCGAAGGCGAATCTCTTCCAACTGCTTTCTGTCCTGAACCAGCGAAAGTCCTCCCTCTCCCTGATACAACTCGGATAATCGCCCTGCCCTCTGATAACAGCTTTCCGTTTCCGTAAGCTTCCTTGAACCTACCTCCACTCCGTCCGCAATGGCTGATACCGCTGTTTCTATAACACGTTCCGGCTCCAAGGGAAACTTCACCGCGAAGATATCCTTCATACGTCCCAATGTAGGGGCATCAACTTCCAGTCCATTGTCTACCAGCCAGCCCGCCAGTTCCAATGTGGATTCCTCGCCGGGTATACCCAAACGCTCCAACAGCTTGCCGATTTGGGCTTCCATATCTCCACTCTCTGCTCCGCTTACATTTCGGGTCACATAGCCACTGTCACCTGCTCTAAAATATCCTGTGGTCTGCACCTGCTCCGGTCGGGAACCGCTGGCGCCTGCCAAGTAAAAATCGGTCAGAGTAGCTTCCATACCGTTGGCAGCCATATAGTAATAACTGCCCTCCGTAGGTTCCTTTATCTGCTTGGCAATATCCAATGCCCAAACTACCTGCTCCACATTCTGTGGTTCCACAGGAATATCCTGCTTGGCAAAAGTTTCTGCAAGGGTAGCTGCCAATCCTTCACTTCCTACCGCTGCAGCCAGCGTATCCATGTTAATACCGTCCGTAAAACCGGCTACATTGGTGCCGGCCTTTAACAATTCTGCCTTTATCTTATCCAGAATGGTAACGACCTCGGTGGGCACCATCTCAGAAGGGTCATAGCCTTCCTTTTGCAGCTTGGCAAAGTCTTCATCGGACATAGTATGTGACAGTACTGTCATCTGGTTGCGCATATTCTGTACCTGAGTCTGCACTCCTTCACCGACTACAGGCAATTCGCTCTTTCTTTTGGTAGCCGGCGCAGTACCAAATCCGGCCCGCTCCTTCCCGTCAAATGCCACATTTATATATCCCGAAATGGTTTGGGAAAGCTGTTTTGCCTCCGTAGCCTTTTGGTTCTTCTCTGCTATATGGTCTGTTGCTGACGCATGATCAAAAGTAATTTTCATGTACTTCCTCCATGAACTTTATTTCCACAAATCAAATTCCCATCATTCAAAAAAATAAGCGAGTGCATCTACACTCACTTATTTTTTCGACTTATTTTCAGTTTTTCTTAACCATTATTCTTAGAATACGTAAACAACCGCTGCATAAGCCGGCAAATGAAGAGTGACACTGTAGCTGTCCTTTCCTTCTGCATTCAGCTCTTCCGGTATCAGGTTGCCGTTTCCGCCGTACTCAAAATCGTCACTGTTTAACAACAGGCGATACTTTTTCTTCTTCGGCACTCTCACCCGATAATTATCCCAGCTCATGGGAGTCATATTGATGATGAACAATAAATTGTTACGTCCTGATTTGGACTTCCTTACAAAGGAATAAGTACTGTGATCTGCATCGTCTGCATTCATCCACTCGAAGCCTTCCCAACTCTGGTCTCTCTCATACATACAGGGATACTTCTTATAAAGCTTCAGCAAATCACGGACAAAGTGATGCAGGCCCAGGTTCAATTTCTCTCCCAAGAGATACCAATCCAGTTCTCTTTCCTCGCTCCACTCCCTATCTTGACCGAAATCCTGTCCCATGAACAACAGCTTCTTACCGCTATGTCCGAACATATAGGCGTATCCGGCTTTTAAGTTGGCAAATTTGTCCCAAGTATAACCCGGCATTTTATTCACCATGGAACATTTCAGATGAACCACCTCATCATGGGAAAGAGGCAGAATATAATTCTCGCTCTCATTGTAGCTCATGGCGAAGGTCATGGCATAATGATTATTCTTTCTGAAATAAGGGTCCAGCTTCATATATTCACAGAAATCATGCATCCAACCCATATTCCACTTAAAGGTAAAGCCCAAACTGTCCGTACCGATCTCTCCGGTTACATTAGGCCATGCAGTGGACTCTTCCGCAATGGTGATAAAGCCCGGATAAGTGCCTCTCACCACGGAATTCATATGCTTGAAGAATTCGATTGCCTCCAGATTCTGATTGCCGCCGTATTGATTAGGCAACCATTGTCCTTCTTTTTTGCCATAATCCAGGTACAGCATGGAAGCCACTGCATCCACACGGATACCATCCACATGAAACTCCTTAATCCAATACAGTACATTGGCAATCAGGAAGTTCTTCACCTCATTCTTTCCATAGTTGAAAATCTTGGTACCCCAATCCGGATGCTCTCCTCTTCTGGGATCCGGATGCTCGAAAATACACTGGCCGTCGAAGCATCCCAGTCCGTGGGCATCCGTAGCAAAATGCGCCGGCACCCAGTCCAAAATCACACCGATTTTATTCTTGTGCAATTTATTAACCAAATACATAAAGTCCTTTGGTGTGCCGTAACGGGAGGTGGGTGCATAATATCCTGTCACCTGGTATCCCCAGGAACCGTCAAAAGGATGCTCTGCAATACCCATTAATTCCACATGGGTGTATTGCATTTCCTTCAGATACTTTACGATACGGTCTGCAAATTCTCTATAATTGTAGAAACCTTCTGTCCCGTCCGGATGCTTCATAAAGGATCCGATATGATACTCATATATGGACATGGGCTGTGCAAGTACATCCTTGGTGTCTCTTTCACTGATCCATTTCTCATCTTCCCATACAAAGCCGGCAAGGTCGGCGGTAACGGATGCGGTACCGGGACGATACTCCGCATGATTTGCAAAGGGATCCGCTTTGTACAGCTGTTCCCCCTTATCCGTGGTAATCAGGTACTTATACTTCTCGCCTTCTCCCAGACCCGGAACAAAAAGCTGATAAATTCCTCCGGGGCCGATTTTCTCCATGGGATGGGAAGTGGTGTTCCACTCATTAAAATCACCCACTAAATGAACACACTGCGCATTGGGCGCCCACACAGCAAAGAATACACCTTCCTGTCCGTCTTCTGTTGAAATATGCGCACCCAGCTTTTTATAGATATCATAATGGGTACCCTGTCCAAAAAGATAGCTGTCTGCTTCGGAAATAAATACTGTTTCTCTCAGCTGCTTCTTTTCTTTTCCGAGTTGTTCCTTGCCCATGCTACACCTCCGTAAGTTCTTTGACTATAACAAATCCTTCTCATGGATAATAATCATATCTTCCTCATCATAGCGCTTTGCAGTAAGTATATCAAAGAAATGACCAATACTCTTTCTGCCGGCATTGTCCATGGCGTCGTCCATGATTTCCTTTACTTCCATGATAGTCACTGCATGATCATTGGTCTGTCTGTCCGTGATAATCTGATGTAATGCCAACACTGCCATTTCGTCCATCACAAACTCATTTTCTCTTACATATTTCTTACAAAATGCCACCAACGCCGCATCACTTAATGCTTCCATATCCACTCTGGCGGTAAAACACTGTGCCAGCTTTTCATACTGCTCCAGGAACGCATTCATGGATTTTTTGGTACCTTCCAAAATCACCAGAATACCGGTGTTTTCCTGCTGCAATGCCTTATAAAGATCTTCCGCAGTCTTCTCATTCATGTTTGGTGCTTTCTGAATAATCAGGGCGCCGTTTTGTAGCCCAGCAAGCACCTCGTCCACCTTACGCTTATTTAACGCATCTCCGGAAATCTTGGCTGTTTTTCCCGAAAAATTGCTATCTGTTACCTGTACATCCTCCACAATGCTCTTTGCCAGGCCTAAGGTATCCAGGCCCTCCTCACCGGTAACAATCACATTGCCTGTATATGCCGCCATGCTGATATTGTCAATGGCCTGAACCAGCTGTTCTTTGGAAGAACGGCCCTGAATATAAGGACCAAACAAGTCTCTTTCTTCCTTTGTCAGACTTCTGAACTTTTTACCACGCTTTTTATCTTCCGGTTTCTCGGAAGCTTCTTCACTGTCCTGAGATTCTTCATCGGTTTCTTCCTCGGAATCATCATCTTCTTCCATCTCTTCGTCGGTAGCTTCCTCCTCAGAGATTTCTTCCTCAACTATTTCCTCTTCTTCGGGGGCCTCTTCGGTAGTTTCCTCCTCAGAGATTTCTTCCTCGACTATTTCCTCTTCTTCGGGGGCCTCTTCGGTAGTTTCCTCCTCAGAGATTTCTTCCTCGACTGCTTCCTCTTCTTCGGGGGCCTCTTCAATAGTTTCCTCCTCAGAGATTTCTTCCTCGACTATTTCCTCTTCTTCGGGGGTCTCTTCGGTAGTTTCCTCCTCAGAGATTTCTTCCTCGACTATTTCCTCTTCTTCAAGAGTCTCTTCGATAACTTCCTTCTCGTCAATTACTTCTTCAGCAATTTCTTCAGTCACATAGACTGCTTCCCGGGCCTCCTCAAAATTGATGGCTTCATAATCCTCCGGGTTTTCTTCCTCCTTCAGACTATCAGGCACCGGAATCTCTTCCTCCAAAGTCCGCCCTTCCGCTTCTGCGATGACAGACTCCATACTCATTCCATTTTCCAGCTGCTCCAGCAAGCCGTCACGAACAGAAGCTTCAAATTCTGTAAACATCTGTCCGGTATTGGCCTTCACATGCTGACGAACCTTCTCTTTGCCTTTTTCCTCCAGCTCTTTCTTGGTTCGCTCCCACTCAGCCATAATATCTGCGATACTAAGCTGGCCGGTAATCTGCTGTTCCACTTTATTCTTTTCTTCTACCAGGAAACTGATTTGTCCGTCCGCTTCCATGGAAAGCACCTTCGCCATCTCCTTCGGGGGCTCCACTGCCAGCTTTCTCATCTGCTCCATCACGAGACTGCCGGTGGTTTCTTTGGTATCCTGCGCTTCTTCTGAGGTTGGCATCTCAGAATCGGCTTCCTGTAGCGGCTCTGCCGGGAGTTCTTCCTCTACGGTTTCCGCAATCTCCTCTTGAATTTCTGCGGTCTCTTCCTCTTCCGCAAACTCTTCCTGAGACTCGGTAATTTCTCCCTCTGCCTCCGGTTCCTCCTCTACGGTATCCACCTGTTCCCCGGACCAAATAATGGTATCCGCATCAGCTATCTCTTCTGCGTCCCTTTCATCCAATACCTTCGCTACTTCATCCTCTATCTGAATAATCTTGGTCACTGCTTCGCATTCAATGGTATCCGTCTGCATCAAAGGTGCGATAATGGCCTTTGTAATTTCATCCTTGGCATCCTGCTCCAATATTTCCTTCAAACCTGCCGCCAACTCTGCCTGAAGATTTATGGTATTATACTGATTGCTGGGATCCATGGTTTGTACCTGTATATTGATTTCTTCAACAGGGAAAACCTTGGTTGCCACAATATCCGCATCCAAAGGCTCCATAGCCACCGCCACTTCCTCTCCGGACCAAATGGTGGTTGAGCCTCTTTCTTCTTCCTCCGCCTGTTGTTCATAAGCTTCCTGAGGAATCTCCTCCATAACAGTCTGTTCCTCTGCGGGTGCTTCCTCCGGCTCCACTGCGGGTGCAAAACGGTTGTCATATTTATACTGCTGCTCTTCTGTCAGAGGCTGATGAAGCATCTTCAATTCCATGGCTTTGATTACATACTTTCCTTCACCAAACCATAAAATTAATTCATCACATTCCTCCACGCACTTACTTGCCAGACCGATTCTATGATATAAATAAGCCAACTCATAAGCCCACTTTTCCCGATAATCATGCCTTTTCAGCTCTTCCAGCACGTCAATACGCTCTTCCAGACTAACACCCTGAGCCTCGTAAATCTTGTACTGCAATACATAACGACCGTAATCTCTGGGAGCGATATTCACAAACTCTTTGCAATACTCCACCGCCTGAGGAATCTCACCCATCTTAATAGAAAGCTCACAAAGAGCATAAACAATGGTTCTTCCTCCCGGATGACGGTCGTACGCTAAAAGTAACAGATCCCGGCTATCCTCATATCTGCGATTAATCTTATACAAATCGCTTATGGTGCAAAGCATCATCACACTTTTTACCCTGCGCCAGTCAATGGTATCTGCAATCTCCGCCGCTTTTATATATTCTCTTTGAGTAATCAGCTCTTTAATTTCTTCCGACTTTATTTTGTATTCATACTTATCCACAGTGATTCTCTCCTTTATCTGTCCCCGATGAAAGATTTCATCCTGTTTTTACATGTAGCCACTATTACTTTTAGTCTATCATAACGGCATTGCTATGTCAAAAATAAAAACTTATTTTTTTATAAAAAAATACAAGATATAGTGTATCAGGTAGTATTTGGAAAACTATATATCGAAAAGAGCCTTTTATGGAACTCTCCGCAAAAGACTCTCTGTGTTTATAATATATTGCTTAATTCTGCAAACTGCTCTAAGGTCAGTGTTTCCCCTCTGACAGTGGGGGATAAGCCCAGCTTTTCCAGTGCTTCCGTGACTGCTTCCTTGGACAGTCCCAGTTCCGGCGCATTGGTCAGTCCGTTCACCAGCGTTTTTCTTCGCTGATTGAAAGATGCCCGAATCAGGGCAAACATCTTTTTCTCGTCTGCCGCTTCTACAGGCGGTTTCTCATAACGGGTCAGACGAATTACCGCACTTCCCACATTCGGTCTGGGAATGAAGCAATTGGGTGGCACATTAGCCACAATCTGAGGTTTCGCATAATACTGCACCGCCAATGACAGGGCGCCGTAGTCCTTGGTGCCGGGGCCTACCTGCATACGGTCTGCCACTTCCTTCTGCACCATGATGGTGATACTCTTTATGGGCACATGACTTTCAAACAGGCCCATAATAATAGGAGTGGTAATATAATAGGGCAAATTCGCCACCACCTTAATGGGTTTCCCGTCGTTCAGTTCGTCCACCAGTTTATTAATATCCACCTTTAGGATGTCGTTATTGATAATGGTCACATTGTCATAGGCGGATAGGGTCTCTTCCAAAATGGGTATCAGATTTTTATCGATTTCTACCACCACTACATGACCGGCTCTTTCCGCCAGATACTGAGTCATGGTACCGATACCGGGGCCTATTTCCAACACACAGTCCTCTTTGGTTATCTCCGCGGAATCCATGATTTTCTCCAGCACATGCGTATCTATCAGGAAATTCTGTCCGAACTTCTTTTGAAAATTAAAATTATATTTTTGCAATACTGCAATGGTATTCTGTGGAATTCCTAAATTTGCCAATTCCTCATCCTCTTTTCTTTCCTGTACTTATCTGCTACGGAATCCGAAAGCCTTCTGCAAAGGTCACGCAATCATACAAAACCAACACATCCATGTCGCCGTTTTCATCGCATTCCTTCATGAAATCAATCAGCTTATCATTATAACAGCTTAAATCCACTACGTAAACGTTTTTGTAATGCCGTGCCAAAAGCGGAATCATACTTTCTCCGAATCCGTCCTTTATGATAAACAATTTCTTCTCAGAAAATGATTCTCTTTCAATCTCTGTGACAGCATGGAGACCATCCAGGAAGTATCCCAACGGATCCTCACCGCCCAAATATTCCGGTTCGTAAAAAGTGTCGGTGGTTTTTGTGCCATCGTAGGTAATGGTATACCTTTTATCCGCCGTGGCAGGAAACATCCATATTTCCTCTGCATCCACAGCACGACCTGCTTGTTCATACAAGGCACCGCGAAAATCCTCCGAAACCTTTACCGGTTCCTGTTTCAAATATTGCTTGGCCGGTAAATAAAAAGACTTTGCAAACTCCAGATATCCGTAATAGGCTCCCAGGGAAGTCCACTCCCGATCCGTCCTATAAAAAACTGCTTCCTCTGCATGTGCCTTCATCACATCATATACATCAATGACAGCCTGTTCACCCAATGTGCTCTTTATCTGCTCCAACAGACCACGTTGGTCATAATAAGGTGCAAAGGCCGGCAAGTTGTCCGTTAATATGTTGTCGGTGGTAGGTACTGCCATCAGCTTGGCTTGAGGGAACTCCTCCAGTAACTTCTGCATGGCATCCATACTCCTTTGAAGGTTCTCTTCCGAAAAAGAGTCTTCCGTATGCTTCTCTATCAGATAATCGTCCTTTCCCAGATACACACCATTTATTTCTCTTACACCACGCAACACATCCATGTGCATACGAAGTGCCTGCCAGTTATCCTTGCTGACAAATTCTTTCTCCACAAAACTTTCGTATTCCCTCATAAAGGTCCCGTCTTTTATGGTTTCCTTTGTGGGTTTTGGTACCAGCACAGATATATCCGCACTATCTTCCCTGCGCCATTCCTCTACAGGAAGCAAATCCACAATCGTCAGCAATAACATTATGGCACATAAGAACACAATAGTTCTTACGGCATTTCTCTTCTCACCATATAAATCCATGAATTGCCTCCTTTCCGATTAATGCCAAAAATAGAGAAACGGCTGATAATCTGAGCCTGCCAGATATACAATGGACAAAATCAACAATAAGGATAATACCAGCTTTTCCAGAACACGATACTGTGCTATACCAAAACCGGTAACCGACCGGCTTAAACGTGCTGCTATCTGCTGCATCAGAGGAGTGGCGCCTATGACAGCTGCCACAAACAGCACCAGATACTCCAAAAGCAGATAAAAGGCTTCCCTGTTATACCATCCCGCACCATTCTGTCCAAACATGGCTTCAAAATAGCCCACCGTATCCTGCCATTGGGGGATACCTAAAACCACCCAGCCCATGCATACAATAAACAGGGTATATACATTGTCAAACCAATTGGGCAGCCGTCTTAGTAGACGCTTTAAAAACAGCTTTTCCAACACAACCCAAAAGGCAAACCAAAGTCCCCATACAAGGAATCGAAGCCCGGTACCGTGCCAGATGCCGATAAGAACCCATACAATACAAATATTCAAAATCCGCCTCGGCACGCCCTTTTTCTTTCCACCCAGGGGAAGATAAACATATTCCCGAAGCCAGCCGGTCAGGGTCATATTCCATCGACACCAGAAATCGCTGACGGAAGTGGCAATATAAGGGTATCGGAAATTCTCCGGAAAAACAAAGCCCAAGCAAGCACTCAAACCAATGGCCATATCCGCAAAACCGGAAAAATCAAAATAGATCTGTAGCCCGAAGGCCAGAATACCCAGCCACGCTGCAAGAACAGTTAATTCTCCAAAATCGCGGGCATAAATATCCGCCCAGAGAAGTCCCAGCTGATTCGCCAACAGCACCTTTTTAGCAAGTCCCACAATAAACCGGCTACAGCCATGGCTTATCTGTACCACATCCGGCTTTCTCTCACGAAGCTGTTTCTCCACCTCTGCATATTTCACTATGGGGCCTGCAAGCATCTGCGTAAACAAACTTACATATACCGCATAATCCAAAAGATTGGTCTGTACCTTCACCTTGCCCCGATAGCAATCAATGATATAGGACATGGATTGAAACAGATAGAAGCACATACCAAGGGGCATTGCATCAATATACCTGAAAAAGCTAAATACAGACACACTGATCAATAGCGAAGTACAAAGTAAAAACAGTCTGGTAGATTTCCTTTTGCTTCGGCCCATAAACCTTCCGTGACAGTAATCCGAAAAAATGAGAATCAATAGCAACAGCACATACTGCGGTTCTCCCCAGGCATAGAAAAAAAGGCTCCCTAACAAAAGGATGATATTCTTCATCCTCAAGGGTGCCCCAAAATACAATATGAAAAATATCGGTAAAAACCGAAACAGAAACATTGTACTACTGAAAATCATTTACAGTCTCTCCATTATCCACCCAGCTTCTTGCTGATGGCCTCAATCGCCAACTCGTTCTGCTCCTGGCAATGTCTGATAACCGCATCCTCATTCCCATTCTCACCATACTCATTTCTCGTGTCTGCACCCAACTGGACAAAGCACACATAATTTCCGATGGTTTCAATCCTGGATGCCTGAATCTTTCCGGCATTCATGGGATATTGGTCGATATCCGCCACCAAAGCCTCACGATATCTGTTTAGTACTTCCTCTGCCTCTTCTACCATCCCTTCCTTGGCACCGATGATAATCAGTGTATCCGCATTGGTGGTATCTTTAAGCATTTCCCCATAAAACACATCATATATATCTGAATACAAGCCGTACTCCTCCAGATACTCCGGATCAATCTGCATATCGGGCCAATAATCTTCACCCAACACCTCCACCAGAGTCTGACGAATACTGTTTGTATCTTTCTGTTCCACTTCTTTATCTCCGGAAAAAAGTTCGGTATCCTTTTGGTTGGATGCAACACCTTCGTTTCTTTCCGTAACACTGTTTTCCTGACTGCCTTCTGAATCTCCTGTGGCCACGCATGCCGTAAATCCCAAAAGCAAAGCAGTCATACACAAGCAGATAACCGGTTTTTTCATAATCGTCCTCCTTAAATTAGCATTGCCAAAGCTTGGGCAACTATCTAACACCAGTATATCCGCAAAATATATGTTTTATTCCTTACTCAAGTATTTTTCTGTGATCTGCAATTTTATGATAAATACTGCCTGCCGCAAACAATACCACTGCATATAACAGCATATACCAAATCATATTTTTATCGTATAAACCTCTCAGATAATAGGTGGCGGGAAATGCATACTGTACTGCAAATCCGGTTCCTAAATCCAGGAATACGGGACAAAGTCCCAACATAGCCACGGCCAACAGCGGAATCCATTTCGCCAGACGCTCCTTGGTACAAATCAGAATTTTCACCAATTCACAGAACGCAGCCGTTGCCGGTATATAAAGCAGCAATATTCCCAGCTCCCGAAGCGACACAAGCTTTCCGTCGCTTATGAAAAATCCTAACAAAACTACCAGACCGGTATCCAGCAAGGCTCCGAACAAGTAGGAGTAAAACAGTCCCCTCCTCTTGTGCACGGGAATCCATGCGAACATGCCACGTTCCTCATCCTGCATATAGTAAAGGGTCACTACCAGTCCTGCAACAATCAGGAGTACCAAAAGCATACCTCTGACAGGTGTCATCAGATAGGATACTGATTCCTCTTCTTCTCTGTCCGTCACATCCACATCTGCCAGAATTTCATCCTTGGACAAATAAGCAATCTGAATAATCCCCTGTTCTACCGCATTTTCATCAAAGTATCTTTGAAGTTCCTCTGCCGATACTTGCTGCCCATCCATCACTTCTGTCTCCAGGAAATTCTGTCCCAGTAAAAAAGCCAGATGGGGAAAAATATAACCATACAATTTGGTTCTGGACAGCTTCAGGGCCACATTGTCCTCTTGCACCACCACATAAACCGGCGGCACCTCCTCAACTCTTTTCGCAAAGGTAGTAATCAGCTTTTTCTGAAAATCCTCTCTGAAAATCCAGGCACAATCCACTTCTCCGGCTCTTACCGCCTCGTAAGAAGCCTCCGGTTCCATGAAGATAAAGCGGATAATACTGTCCTCCTGCATCATTTCATCAATAATCTGATTTGCCAGCTCATCTTCTTCATCTTCCATGCTTAGCGCCACGGTAACTACACTGCTTTCCTCCTTGGACACCAGCGTAATCCCCCATACCAATAATGGAATCAGGCAGAGCAGAATAATGAACTCCTTTTTATGAAGCAGACGCTTATTTAACATATATTGCCAGATAAAAAATCTCTTCATCATCTACCTCATCCGTTTATGATGCGCTTGTTTCGTCGCCACATCTGTAACGCTCCAAACAATAGGATATAGCATACGATAATCATCAATTCCTTCATGCCGTTTTGGCCGGTCAGTCCCTTTTGCATATAACTTAATGCCGCTCCTATGGGAGAATAACCCCCTATCACCTGCACAAATTCAGGGAAAAAGGATAAGGGATAGATACATCCTGACACATAAGCCATACTCACAGCTACTACAAACTGTAACAGCACCCCTGTTACCACATTCGTCACCAATTCATATAAAAATGCCTGCATAGCGCTCACCAGTACCACCACCGGAATCAGCTGTAACATAAAGCCCAGCTGCTCACTAAAGCCCATGCAATCCCATTCCTTTATCTCAAAACCCATGGCAGTCTTTGCCACTATAAGACAAACAAAAACACAAAGCAAAGTAATACATTGCAAAAAGGCATAAGCTGATACCTCTGCACTTACCTGGCCCTTGGCACCAAGTCCCTTGGTGTGCAGGATGCGTAGCAGGGAATGCTCCTCTCGCACCATTAAGGATACACTATTGATCCCCCACAAGAGAATCAAAAGCAACAGAATACCGGTAAACAAATGGCCGGTAAGGGAAATGGCATTGGATACTCCTAATTCCTGCAGTTCAAACACACCCATACGATTCATAACCACTTCTATATAGGCCATATTCATATCCATCGTAGCTTCTCTCAGTTGCTCTCTCTTGCCATAGTCTATCATATAACTTTGCATGGCATATATGGAATTCTGGGTCAATGTAACCATTCGGGATATGGAACCCACCAATTCATTAATCAGAATCCCTCCGATACCCTGGGCAGACTTGGTCGTCACATAGGTCAGCTGCTTGTTTTCGCCGATTAAGATAGAATCTACAAAGCCCTCCGGAACCAAAAGATACGCACTAATCTCTCCGTCAGCAAACTTACTCTTTGCCTCTTCCTCTGTCATGGTTTCGATATTGGCCATTTCCTTAATATCTTCCATGTTCTTGATGACATTGATACCGATTCCCAGATAGGTATCCGACAAATCACCTACGACACCTACTTCTACGACCTGTTTCTTCTCTTTCGATTCTTCAATCAAAAACATTGCCTTTAACAGAAAGAGCAGACTAACGGTCAGTGCGACCGTCAGCAGGCAGATTCCGGGCAATGCTTTTCCTACTCTTTTTAGTTGTACGATTAGATATTGCTTCCAACTACACATTATAGCTTTCCTACTAAATAGTGAATGTTTCCGTCAAATTCATAGGGGTGTAATACACCCTCCTTCAAAATATACCACTCATCACAAATTTCGATTTCCTGTGCGTCATGGGTGGCCAAAAGTACAATCCCGCCATGGGCCTTGAAATCTTTAATATATGTGACAATCCTCTCCTTACACTGCAAATCCAGTGCAGCCGAGGGCTCATCCATCAAAAGTACGGAAGGATTGCCGGCTACCGAGCAGCCGATTGCCAGTCTCTTCTTCATACCGCCGGACATTTTACACACAGGCACCTTGAGAAACTCATTGATACCCAGCATCGCCAACACACCGTCTTCCAGCTCCTTTTTCAGTCTGTTCTTATCATACCAAAGAAGCAGATTGTCCCATGCGGAAAGCTCCTCTAAAAGAGGAGTCCCCTGAGGTACATAACCGATGATTTTCTCTGCTAAAGGGGAATCCTTTAGCAGATCTTTATCCTGCCACAAGAATTCCCCTTCGTCTGCTTTTAATACGCCGGCCAGAATTGCCAGCAAGGTTGATTTACCGCTTCCGTTGGCACCCAATATTCCGATACACTTTCCGGAACTCACCTGCAAATCAATCCCCTGCAGCACTTCCCGCTTTTTATAAAACTTCTTAATTCCTTTAATTCTCAACTGACTCATGAATTATTCGTCCAACATTTCCTCTAACTGGTCACAAACGTCTTCGATTTCCTCTACAATTTCTACAGGAAGACCTGACTTCTCAATCTTCTTTAAGAACTTCTCGGTATCGATGGTTTCTGCCCATTCCATGATATCCTCTTGGTCCTCAACTAAAATACCCTTAGGTAATTTAGCTGACTTACCGTTACCAATCTTGGTGCTTAATGCCACCTTTGCAAACAATTCATCATCATCCAAAACGGATACTGCTAAATCTGCTGCATCCTTACCAGTCTTTATGTCAACCTTCAGCTGATATTTGCTAACCACAGAGCCTGCAATACCTGCACCTGCTTCTTCTAATAAATCCTTAGACAGGCTGAAGGTGAAGCTACCGTCAAGATAGCCTTCTTTTGCCTTCTTGGTCTTGAAGTCGTCTACGGCAACTTCCAAAAGCTTCAGGCTTTCGTCGCCCTTCTTCATCTTCAATGCAAACTCACCGTTTAAAGAAGAAGAGTTCTTCTTACCTGCACCTTCGAAAGTGATTTCCTGCTCGATATCTTTATACTCATAAGTATCGTAGTCATATTCATAAGTATTACTATATACACTTGCCTTAAACTCAAACTTGCTGCCCTTCTGAGCCATCTTGTAAGAGAAGAGAGTTTCATCGTTTACTTTTACTTCTCTTCCGATCACTTCGCCTTCGCCATCAACCCAAAGGTTCATAACGATTTCTTCTTCAGAATCATAATCTTCGTCTTCCAATTCTTCTAATTCATCTAAAAAGCTTTCAATTTCTTCCACGAACATATCGATAACGTCTTCGCCGTCCATTTCCATTTCATCTTCGCTCATTTCAGCTACTGCATTCACGAAATCGATGATAATGTTGTGTAAATCCTTATCAACCTTAGCTTCTTCTAAGACCGCCTTAGCGATATTAATCATATCCTCGGCCTTAATACGGATACGGATGGTAGTACACTTCTGCTCGATATCACCAACCTCGATGGTACCCTTATCTTCCTTTACACTGCCAACATTGTTTACAGCGATGGTTAAATATTTGTTAATCAGCTTTTCTACGGTCTTTGCCTTAGGGAATGCATCGGTTAATGCATCACTCTGTTCCATAACAAGTGCGAACTCTTCTGCAAAATCCTCTACATACTCTTCAAAGTTGATACCGATATACTTGTCACTGAGTTCGGGAATCTGTGCATATGCTTCGCACTTATCCATATCAACTACCGCATTAGCAGAAATCAGCTTGTTCTTTCCTAATGTTGCAGATGCTTCTCCGGAGAATACATTATTCTTCAAAGAGATAAAGAAACTTGCTGCCATCTTCTTAAATGCTTCCGTATCATCTACTTCAAGATAGGTTTCGATTAATTCACGTGCGTCTTCGCCCAACTCAACTTCAATTGCATAATCTACGCTGTAGTTATTGAAATCAAGATTTTCCAATACATTATTGTCGTATGTATCGGCAAAGCTGCCTGCCAACTCTTTAATCTGGTTCTTTTCTACGCTTGCATAGTACTTCTCAGGAGAAGAAACCAACTTATTTACACTGTTGGTCACGCTCTTGAAGTTTGCCAAAACTACAATCAGAACCAATGCAATTGCAGCTACGACAATTATTGCTGTCTTAGGGAGTTTCTTCACTTTTTCAGCCGCTCCTTCCATAGCTTCCTTCACTTCATTGGTTACATTTGCTACGGTTTCCTTAACATCTTCCGCAACATCTGCTACTTTTTCCTTTACTTCTGCAGCTTCTTCCTTTGCTTCTGCAGCTGCTTCCTGTGTTGCTTCTACCGTTTCCTGTGCAGCTTCTGCAGTTTCCTGCACTGCTTCTGCGGTTTCCTGTACTGCTTCTGCGACTTCATCCATTCTTTCGCCGCACTTTGTACAGAATTTAACGCCGTCTTCTACGGTGCTTCCACAATTCTTACAAATCATCTCTTTTTCCTCCTCGTAAGTATATTTATCATACTACATTACCAGTTATGCCTGCATAATGTCAGACTTCACTAATCCTATATTATACTAAATCCCCCTAAATTGCAATAAAATCTTGCATTTATCACAACCTTCCGCAAATATTTCAGGTGACAAAATACCCCTACATAAGTTATACTTTTCCTTAGCAATTCTTTTGGAGGAATGTATGAGTATTTTAAATGTGGAACACTTAACTCACGGTTTTGGTGACCGTGCGATTTTTAATGATGTATCCTTCCGTCTACTGAAGGGCGAACACATCGGCCTGATTGGCGCCAACGGGGAAGGAAAATCTACTTTTATGAATATTATTACCGGGAAGCTTATGCCCGATGAAGGGAAAATAGAATGGGCCAAAAATGTCCGTGTGGGCTATCTGGACCAGCATACGGTTTTGCAGCAGGGCATGACTATCCGTGACGTACTGGCTTCTGCCTTTGACTTTTTATTTGATATGGAAACCCAGATGAATGAGCTTTGCGACAAAATGGGAGAAGCCACCGAAGAAGAGCTGGAAGTGTATATGGAAGAGTTCGGTACCATCCAGGAGCTTCTCACCCAGCATGACTTTTACATGATTGATTCCAAGGTGGAAGAAGTAGGTCGGGCCCTGGGTCTTTCCGAAATCGGTCTGGACCGTGATGTTACGGAGCTTAGCGGCGGTCAGCGTACCAAGGTTCTTCTTGGCAAGCTGCTTTTAGAGAAGCCCGATATCCTGCTTTTGGACGAGCCTACCAACTATCTGGACGTGGAACATATCGAATGGCTGAAGCGCTATCTGAATGACTACGAGAATGCTTTCATCCTAATCAGCCACGATATTCCTTTCTTAAACAGTGTAATTAACTTAATTTATCATATGGACAACCAGCTGCTGACCCGTTATGTGGGCGACTATGACAAGTTCCAGGAAGTCTATGCCATGAAGAAGGCCCAGCTGGAAGCTGCCTACAACAAGCAGCAGAAAGAAATTGCTGACTTAAAGGACTTCGTAGCCCGTAACAAGGCCCGTGTGGCGACCCGAAATATGGCCATGTCCCGTCAGAAGAAGCTGGACAAAATGGACGTCATCGAGCTGGCTGCAGAAAGACCCAAGCCGGAATTCCGCTTTAAGGAAGCCCGCACCCCGGGACGCTATATTTTCCAGACCAAGGACCTGATCATCGGCTACAACGAGCCCCTTTCCTCACCCTTAAATCTGGCGATGGAACGTGGTCAGAAAATCGTCCTTACCGGTGCCAACGGTATCGGTAAAACCACTCTCTTAAAGAGTATCCTGGGACTCATCAAGCCCCTTTCCGGCACCGTGGAGCAGGGCGATTATCTGCATATCGGCTATTTTGAACAGGAAATGAGTCAGGATGTAAATACCACCTGTATCGAAGAAATTTGGAACGAATTCCCCGGCTTCACCCAGTATGAGGTCCGCTCCGCTTTAGCCAAATGCGGCCTTACCACCAAGCATATCGAAAGCAAGGTAAAGGTCTTAAGCGGTGGCGAACAGGCCAAGGTACGTCTGTGTAAGCTGATTAACCGGGAAACCAATATCTTACTTTTGGACGAGCCTACCAACCATTTGGATGTGGACGCCAAAGATGAATTGAAACGTGCCTTGAAGGAATACAAGGGCAGCATCCTGATGGTTTGCCACGAGCCCGAGTTTTACGAAGGCCTGGCTACGGATGTGTGGGATTGCACGAAATGGACAACGAGAGTGTTTTAATAGCAAAAGGAAGCTACCGTTTTAGTAGCTTCCTTTCTTAGTTCTCCCCTTGCATAATCCTTTCCTTCGGAAAATACTGGGTGCAAATCCTATCCTCCGGTTTTTTATCAAACAAGTACAGTACAAAAAGGAAAACCCACTCCAAAGGTTTCATCAGTAAATACACCACATCCGCAGACCATGCATTATTAATGTGCTTGGATATGGGATAACCGTAGGTGTCATAAAAATTGCGGATTGCCCGGTGGAACCGGGGCGTCCTCTCCTGAATCAGCTGCTCGAAGGCATTGGCTATGCAGAGTTGGCGGTTAACCACAATCTTCTCTCCCTTCCGGATACCATAACGGGTGGGCTTTACCAGCTTTTCATGGCCACGCAGGGAAACGGTACAGAGATAGTGACCGTCACCGGTTATCATGGGTGGTGCCAGTTCACCCGTAAGCAACCATTCATCGGATTTGGTAAATACCAGAATCAAGCTGTCCGGCTGCTGCCCGAAAAGAATCATAAACATAGCCATAATACCCAGCACCGGCAATAAAGCTACCACTGCCAGCCAAAACAAATTGGCGCCTTTATAAAAGAATTGGTTGATTTTCGTCAGTAATACGCTTTCATATACCATCCTCTCCTGCTTATAAGCTTTATCCTTTACAAGTTCCACCATCAGGTAAATACCGTGAATGATATAAATGGCAGGTACAATACACAAACAAAACATAATAAAATAGTTCGTTTCACGTAAGTGAATGGATTTCCGGAAATTGTCATTTCCCAAAACAAGCGCAATCCAACCAATACTTACGGCAATCCCCACATACACTCCGGCAAGCAGGAATACTTCCACAATGGGAGGAAAAGCATTCCATGAAAACTTCAGGATATAATAACTGAAGAATCCCCAAAGCGCCATCAAAATTACTGCAATCATATAGCTTTTTTTATATAGTACATCCGTATATCTTGAACCCAATTCCAAATATTCCAATGCTAATAACATATAGAAGCTGCCTATACAAAAAGCAATCATCTCAAATATAGGTGCCTCTTCTTTCTTTATCAAAAACCGGATATCTGCAATAATTAATGCCAGCGGTCCTCCGCATATAGCCAATATAAACAAGTTTCCTATTGATTCGAATATAAAATCCATCTTTATTTCTTCTATCTCTCCCTCTCAGCTTATCAATCCCCCATCCCATCAGCCACTGCTCTGGAAATGTTGAAGTTTCGAATGGTAATCCTATCCACCCGCTCTGCCAAATGCTCCATATACATATAACCGCAGCCTTCTGCTGAAGTATAACCGTGACTTGTAGCAGGATGTTTTCCCTGAAAATCTCTAACGGGTTTGCTGTAAGGACCTTCCTCTTTACATAAGGAATAATACTCCAAATCACAGCCGTTTTCCTCAGCCCATTCCAGCATAATCGGTGCCGCATCCGCACTAAGACGTCCTAAAAATCCATAGTCATAATAGGCATCACCCAAGAAGAAGGCACTTCTATTGTCTGCCATTCCTGCCACATTTACTTTGGCAATCCAGTAGTCCGGATGACTGAAGGAAAGCCCCAGATAAAGCACCGTCACCACCACCATACTGTAACGGAACAGGGGAAAATTCTCCTTGTAGATATAAATAATCACTCCTGTGAAGATGAAAAACAGCACCAACAGGCTCCACAGAACCAGGATTCTTAAAAAAGTCAGATAGTAGTACTGAATATAAATAATCATTCGCATGGCACTGGAAGCCAGCATGATAAAGGTGCAGCCTGACATCACTGTCAGAATAATTTTAAGTCCCTTGTGAGGGCGGAAATAACATAAGCCAACCAGTACCAGCACCAGATTTAAGACTCCTACCGCCAACAGCTGGAAGAAACCCTCTCTGGCATACTCTGCATAGGTATATCCCGCAGGCAGCTCCATATTGCCTGCAAACAGATAAATAATCTGAACGAAACTAAACACGATATACATAAGGGAAAGAACCGTAGCTACCGGGATTGCTATCAGCGGCTCACCCTTGCGCTTATCCTTTACCTCCTCTTTTACGGAACCTTTGCTTAAGAATACCAGGATTCCGTAGAAAACCACAAACATAGAGAATATCATCCAAACTATCTGCACGATATTACCAAACTTGAACCCGCTTAACAGATTCTCAGCCATATTCTTAAATACAACATCCGCACTGGTTAACAACAAAAGCATTACCATAAAAAGCGGAACTGCTACCACCAGACCAATCAATATATATAAATACTTACCATTCTTCCTATCCAGCTTATTTTTCACATACCAGGCTGCATCTGCAAAGGGTGCTCCGATTTCTGTCAGTACCCCCAGACAGGTATCCCCCATGGCACACAAAAATTTTCCCAGATTCCATTTCTCGGTATGACAGAAAATCCACAAAAGCATACTGATGATTAACAAAAAAACACCACACATATTAAAGAAAATAATCCTTTCATCGTCCGTGCAAAAGGTGGATACCGCCAACAACATCATACTGATAGAATAAAATCTCTTGCCCTTTTTCGCCCCTATCTCAAGCTTCTTCAGGCAATAATTCATATAAACAATAACTGCTGCCACAAAAACCGGAAAAGTGATACCACTGGGATTGCGAAACATGCAGAATGCATAGATACAAGCCAGCACCAAGGTTGCCACACCGAAAATGTGGAAATTTTCCTTGACTTTGGTATCATATAAAGTATGTCTCTGCGGTTTCACTATTTGCTCCTGTGGCAAATCACCTATCTGTATTCCTTCATTCATCATTACTATCTCCCCCTACCTGGTCACCTTCCGCATATTCCAGAATATCTCCCGGCTGGCAATCCAGCGCCTTGCAAATAGCATCCAATGTAGCCAATCTTACTGCTTTGGCTTTCCCGTTTTTTAAGATAGATAAATTTGCTAAGGTAATCCCAACCTTTTCCGAAAGCTCATTCAGGGACATCTTACGCTTGGCCATCATAACATCTAAATTAATCACGATCATATTTTTCCCTCCTTCACTTTCTACACTGTCATATCATTTTCAGCCTTGATTTCTGTAGCTTCCTCGATTACGTTCTTCACCACTCTTAAACAAAGTCCCAGGAACGCTGCCACAAATGCTACCATAAGTCCTACAAATACAAAATATACAGAAAGTCCGCAGAATACGCCTGCCACAACGTAGCAGCCCCAGGAAATCCCGCGAATCAGACTAACACTTTCTGCCGTGAATACTTTGCCCTCTCTTACTCTCAAAAGAAGCATAAAAAGTAATATATCAATGATTGTGATAAAAATCAGGGCCACATATGCCAGGCCTATAACAATGAGCTCATTCGCTCCTTCCACACTTGAAATCCCTAAGTCATTCACTGCCTGAATCATAAGGCTTGCAAATCCCGGCATATAAAATGCCAGTGCCACACACAGTACAAAAAATGCTATGGAAGCTGCAATGGATATGGTGATTGAAATTTTACTTGGTATTTTTAACATATTTTCCTCCGTTCTCACCTATGAGGTGATTTGATCCTTGTTGACGTAGTTACTTTTGCTGTAAATATTTACCTCTTGATGCCATCATAAATCACTTTTTGGTGTTTGTCAACACATTTTTATCGTATTTCGATATATTTTTATTGAAAATATTCTTGCAGCTCGTGGGGGCTTTATAGGAAACACTATTTGTAAGCTGAATCGTGCCAACTGCAAGGACAGATTTTTTCTGACATGTCTTGCTGAATTGGGCATAGGAAAGGCGTTCTCCCTTCTTATGCCCAATTCTATTCTATTCAAACCGCCTTATTTATTCGTTTAGCATGTTTTTGGGCAAAGAGGCTTCATCCGTTACATCTCTGCCCAAATATCAGCTAATCTTTGGGCAGAAAAATACAGTAGATTGCTGCCTTGCCCAAATCAGTCCATAAAAGTAATAAATCGACTATTTTTCCACCGGATTTTGGGCATAAAAACCATATATGGACTCCGCTTGCCCAATCACCTAATTTTGGAGTTCAAACTATACAAAAAAACTCCATGGTCATCACAACCATGGAGTTTCGGCTTTCTCTCTATTCTTCTGTCGTTTCAATCACTTCTGTTTCTTCGGTCACTTCCGCGTCTTCAGTTCCTTCGGTTTCTTCCACCTCTGCGTCTTCAACCACTTCGGTCTCTTCAACCGCTTCCGTCTCTTCAACCACTTCGCTTTCTTCCCCTTCTACCAAATCATCCAAGCTCTGATTGAAGCTGTTGGAGATACCGCTGCTTACCACATACACGGTATCGCTGTCGTCCATCTGCAGATACAGATAGGAGGTCAGGTCGTTGCTGTCTCCCACCTTAATGACATGCTCCGTGCCTGCCACCTTCAGCGTAATGGTGTTGGCCGGCTCCTGCAAGCCATATTGTGACAAGTCTGCCACATCTTCCAGCCTGGATACGATACTGGTGGCCACCACACAGGATACCATAGTATTTATGGAACTCTGCCTCAGTGTCAGCTCCTTATCTTCTTTTGCCTTCCAGACATCCTCTTCCTTTACAAAGCTGCAAAGCTCCTCACCCACATAATAAGATAGCTCCGTCACCTGACTGCTGTCTGTTTCACTGCCAAATTGGTCAAAAAGTTTCTCCGTGGTATCCTCTGAAGTTGCCTCTTCCCCGGCGCTGTTCTGTCGTTGCAGCACCATATAGCTTGCAAACAATATGGCCACTACCAGAAGCATGAAAATCATTTGCTTCTTCTGTTTTTTCATGGTTTCACCCTCCTATTTCTTACGACGTTTGAACCAAACCACAAAGCCAATCACCAGACAAGCCACCGGCAATACGATAATGGTACCGATTTCCAACAGGAAGATGTCCTTCTGTGTCAATACCAGCATGCTTACATCGTAGGACTTAACCGGTACGGATACACTGGACTCATGGTTTACAAAGCGGCTGACCGTATTGGTAAACACCACCTGATTGGCACCGCTCACCATCTGATTGGCAGCGTCCGTAAACAGCTCCGCACAACCATAAACCACCATGGTAGCCTCACCATTTTCTAAGGTTTTTACGGCTTCCACTGCTAATACATGAGGTCCGGGCAGGTCACCCTCTTCCATGGCATAATCTGTGGCCTCTGCCAGGTTTGTTTTTACATAAGCCTCTGCGGAAGTAAATAAAATATCTGTATAGGTAATACCTTCTGCTGTCTCCTCATACTGCAAACTCTGTGCAAAGGGAGCAAATACATAAGTGTAACCTGCAACACCATCCGTATAGCTGCTGCCCATGTCCGGAAGCAGATAGAAGGGACTCTGATAATAATACTCATAGTTGCCTTCCACAATCAGACCGTCTGCCAGCTGAATCCCCGCATATTCCAGAATTGCTTTCAAATTCGGCATGGGGTCCTCCACATAAGCCGTGTTTACAATCACCTTACCACCCTTATTCAGGTAGTCAATCACCTTATTCTTGTCATCCTCGGAAAAGTCGCTGCTGGGTGATAAAATCATCAGACAAGCTGCGTCCTCGGGCACCGCCTCATTCTTAAGAAGGCTGATGGTTTCGTATTCCACATTTTCCTTGTCCAGTGCAGAGGCAAAGCTATCGCTTAGGGTCAACTCCCCATGGCCCTCTACCAGATATACCTTAGGCATATCATCACTGGTCACATAGGCCAGCGCACTGGTAATCTGCCCTTCGCCGTCATAACCGGTAGTCGAAGAGGTATAAGTGGTATAGTCAATGCTGTATTCGTAGATATCATAGTAATGGTCGATGACCTTGCTACGTTTCTCACCCACCACAATCAAACTATTCAGACTGATATTGTCTGTGGTGTATTGGGTATGGAAGGTAGGGTTCATATTGGGATCGATATATTCCACTGTAATATGGTCGGACAAATCATCATAGCGCTCCAATGTCTGGGCCAGTGTCTGGTCTGCCGCCTCCTTCTGCACGATGGCATAGATGGTTACATCCTCCTTCATATTCTTCACAAACTCAATACTTTGGTCTGTCAGGGAATACAGCTTTTCTCCGGTCAAATCGATTTTGGTGTAGGTACGGGGGATTTCACCCACCACCAGATTTACCAATATCATTCCTACGATTGCGATTGCAATCATGCCGGTATTGTAAGCACCCATGCCAAACTTCTTAATGGAAACACTGTAGCGTCTCTTCTGGATGGACTGCACCGTCAAAAACAGCACAAAGCCGGTTAATAACAGGAAATACAATACACTGCTCAAATCCAGGGTACCCGTCATCATTTCCTGGAAAGGAGTATACATATCATATACACTTAAAATCCTTGTAAGCAGATTGCCGTTTGAGGATAAAAGCATGCAAATGGACGGCATCATATAGCCTAAGAACAATACACCAAAGCCTACTACCGCTGCAATCACCTGACTCTCTGTCAATGAGGATACGAAGATTCCTATGGCGATACAGGCCATGCCATACAGATGAAATCCCAAAACAGCCAGATATGCTTCCGCCAATGGCACGGTACCGTATTTCGTCAAGATCAAAGGATATACACTGATAATCAACGTGGGAATGGTGAAAATTGTAAGTAATGCCAGAAACTTACCCATTACGATTTTGCCTACGGATATGGGCGCAGTCAATATCAACTGGTCTGTTTTGCTTTTACGCTCCTCCGCCAATACTCTCATACAAAGAATAGGCACCGCCAGCATAAACACCACTAACACTGACGCAATAGCATAGGAAAAGTAGGGCGATGCCGACAATAAATTATAAACTGTGTAATATAAGCCCACAAAACAAAGCATAATTGCGATAAAAAGCATTCCGATAAAGGAGTGAAAATAGGCTTTTAATTCTCTTTTATATATTGCAAACATTTAGTTTTCCTCCTTTTCCGGATTTCCCCAAGCCTCTTCCAGGGCTTCTTCCAAGGTTTTTTCTTCTGCTTGAGGCATTTCCTGTGCTTCGCCATCCGCATTGGGCTCCGCCTCCTGTGCCTCCGGGGTATCCTCACCCGTCAGCTCTAAGAAGATATCCTCCAGACTCTTTTCTGCCTTCTTCATGGACATAATGGGCAGATGGGACTCAGCCAGCTTATAAAATACCTGCTCACGCACATCCACACTTTGGTCGGTGGTGATAATCACTTTTACACAGCCCGTCTCTTCTGCCTCTTCCAGTGTCACACTCTGTACGTACTCCAAAGAAGAAAGCACACTCAGCACCTCTTCTTCTCTTCCCCGTACACTGATTTGCAATTCACTGGAACCGCCCATCATCTTCTGCAGATTTTCCGGGGAGTCGCTGGCTACCAGCTTGCCGTGGGAAATAATCATAATATGGTCGCAGACCGCCTTTACCTCCGACAAAATATGAGAACTTAAAATCACCGTATGCTCCTGCGCCAGGGAACGGATAAACTCTCTCATCTCTATAATCTGCTTGGGATCCAAACCTACGCTGGGCTCATCTAAGATGATTACCTCCGGATATCCCACCAGTGCCTGTGCCAGGCCTACACGCTGCTTATAGCCCTTGGAAAGGTTCTTAATCAGTCTGCCCTTCATGTCGGTAATACCCGTTTTTTCCATGATTTCAGCGATCTGCTCCGCTCTTTCTTTTGCCTTCACCTTTTTCAGCTGTGCCACAAAGTCCAGATATTCTCCCACCGTCATATCCATGTATAAGGGGGGAAGCTCCGGCAGATATCCGATACACTTTTTCGCCTCCTCCGGCTCCTTCAACACATCATAACCGTTGATTTTTACTGTACCCTCCGTAGCTGCCAAATACCCTGTAATGATATTCATGGTAGTGGATTTTCCGGCACCATTGGGTCCTAAAAAGCCATAAATCTGTCCCTTTTCCACCTGAAAGGACAGATTATCCACAGCCGTATGCTTGCCATACTTTTTCGTAAGATTACTTACCTCTATCATGCTGTTTTCCTCCATTACATAGCCTATCCGGATTGCCGTTGCATGCAATCCGGACAGACCTTTCTTCTCTCATTCATTGTATGTGTAAAATGTCAAGAAAAATTGATGATTCTGTGAAGGGTTGGTGATGATTCGGTGAAAGTTTTGTGTGTGAAGTGTGTTAAATTTGTGAATTCATGAGGGCTCTTTATCCGTTCTCGCTTACAAATATAGATACCCTGCTTTGTATAATCTTTGCCACATCCTCTGCGGTTTTTTGTCCGACAAAATAAGCCTGTGCCTCCTCCTTTATGATTTTCAGGATTTCCGCATCATTATCATTTAACGGCTTGGCTTCTGCTATGAGCTTTCTGAGCACCTCTATCTGCTCTTCCTCTGCAGGATAGATTTCAGCCTCCCAGTCAGCAAATGTGGCTGTGGTTTTGGGAACTTCCTGCAGTTGTCCGTTTTCATCCTTCTTATATTCCGGCCGTTGTGCTTCTTCGAAAACCTCCTCCAGTTCATCCACGCGGGTCGGAAAGCCCCAGGTATAGCCATCCCCAACTCCTTGATTGCTTAGATTCTTTTCGATAAAGGCCCATGCTCCCTCCTTATGTTCACTCTTAGCCGTAATGCCGTACATGTCAGCCGCTTCTATAAATACTCCGTTACTACCATCCACCATAGGATATCCGATGCAGACCGTAGGCTCTCCAAACAGCAATTGATATTTTTGGTATTCCTCCACACTATAAATACTCAGTGTACTTAAAAGCACCTTATTCTGCTGAAGCTGTGCGGAAAGATTATAAGTGGGATATCCCTCAAACTTCCGGGCAAACTCCAGCACTCTGATAAACTCGGGACTATCGAATCGGCAGGTTCCCGCTTCGTAATCCACGAAGTAGCTGCTATTATATTGCAAACACATCTCCAGGTTCATATCCTGTGTCATCATCTCCATCAGCCGGGCATCCGGATACTGCTCTGCCAGCTGCATCATATCCTCTAAAGTCCATCCGGGTGTATCACCCACCAAAGCCTTTTTCCCTATCAGGGTATTCAAACGGAAGCTTCCGGGTATGGTGACTTGCTTTCCGCCGTAGATATAGGCCTGTAAAACAGAGGGTACAAAGTCCTCCTTCTTAATCACCTGACTTTTTTCCAGATAAGGCGTCAAATCCTCCAAAATACCGGCTCTCTCCAAATCCCCGATTCTACCATAGGACAAATCTATAAGATCCGGCGGATTATCACTCAGCAAATCCGCATGCATCAGCGACTTTGCGTCCGGAATGGTATTTTCCGTCCGGCCCATGTTTGAGTCAATATAGGATTTATAGACAATCTTATATTGGGTACTTGTTCTGTTAAACTCCATAATAGCATTCTGAAGCTCCTGATTTTGTTTGGTATCATAAAGGGAGGACAGTACCAACTGCTCCTTTTGCGGTAACTCAGAGGCTTTTGTTTTGGTCAGCTTTACCACTTCCTTGGTATCGTTTGAATGGTCCGCATAAGTCAATAGAATATTCCCGTCCTCCAGCATGGTAAAATGATTGATGCCATTACTGTTTAAATAGCAGTCCATCCAGCTTACCACGGGGACCGCCTGCCCGGTAGCCAAGTCGTACTCATATAAGTAACTGTTGTCCATAACAAGTAATTTCCCCTGAGCTCCTCCGCTGACCCTCAAGATTCCTTCCGGCAGATTCTGATAAACCTCTCCCAAGCTTTTCTTCTTCGTATCCACCTCAGCCAGCTCCATCTTTTTGCCAGTACTGTTGTAAAGGAGACAGAACACTTTACCATCCACCGTAGTAAACATATCGTTAATCTGTCCCGCCTGCGTGCGAATAGTGGCTTGCAGGTCTCCATTCTTCTTTAATACATAGATAGCATCATAAGAAGAAGCTAATATACGCCCATCCTCACCTATCACCATAGCGGAAATATAACCATTGTTTTCATCCACAAGCACCTTCTTCAAGTCCTTTTCATAAACCTTTTGCTGCTTGTTGTCATACTTTACAATATACGTCGTGAAATCATCGTTATCATAGGGCTTTCCCTCCACATAAGGAGGTGTCAGATAATAAGCCACATACAGATTGCCCTCCTGATCCACCTGAAAACAGCTCACATTGGCTTCATATCCGTCCGCCTGTGGCTCCTCTAACTGTAGCCGTTCCCCTTGCCCGGGGGTATTCCTATCCATCTTTATGAACTGCGTATCATACTTCATGGTTACCAAATCATAGTAGCTCATCAAACTATAATAAAGGGTATCCCCCTTTACTAGGCTATGACTTAAGAAGGTCTTTCCCTCCGTATCCTTAAGATCGGCAAAATTGGGAACGTATACATACTCCCCGCTCAGAACTGAAGTAAGCTGCCCCCCTCCCTGATTATCTGTTTTCTCCTTCTTTCCGCATGCTGTTAACCCAAGTAAAAGCAAGCCGATTATCCATAATAAGTAAATTCTTTTTCCTCTTATCACTTCTTCTCATCCTTTCTGCAAAGTTCTTTCTCTACAAATAAGATGATAACGCATTCTTCCTCAAATGTGTTTTAAGATACCTTTAAAATTCTTTAAGACTTTTTTAAGCTCCCCTATTTTTCGCTGTCTTTTTCCCATCACCGGTGGTATACTTAGCCTATCACTATTTCTTTTAAAACCGCATGGCATACACAGCCATGTGATACAGGAGGCATATTATGTTTGGCAGTACACTGGGGAATCTGGTGGGTACCCTTTATTTTCTATATTTTCAAATAGTGGGCATCCTGGTGATGTCACGTCTCTTAAAAAAAGAAAGTCCTCTTACCAAGGCTTTGCTGGGAAGTGTGACCGGCTCCGTACTTTTGCAGTGGATACCGGTGCTTTTTGCATTTTTCTTTGACTTTACCATTCTGTCCCATATGTTGGCGTTAGCGGCAGGCTTACCTCTTTTATTTTGGAGCCTGCGTGGGGACAAGTCCGGCAAGCCCACTCTGCGTACCTTGATTGGGCAGCTTTCCTATCATAAGGTATTTCTCATGGGTGCAGGCATTACCATGTTATTTTGGGTGTACCTGCTGAATACTCATACCATACCTTTGGCAGAAAACGGCGCCATGCTGACGGGCCAGTGTACCTACGGGGATATGAATATGCATCTGGGCTTTATTACCAGTATCGCGGTTCAGGGGACTTTCCCACCGGAATACTCCCTGTTTCCTGGTGCCAGACTGTCCTATCCCTTTTTATCCGACAGTATTTCTTCCAGCATTTATTTAATGGGGGCATCCTTACGCTATGCTTATATCTTGCCCATGATTGCAGCCTTTGGACAGATATTGGGCAGTGTTTATCTGCTGGCTCAAACCCTGCTTCGTTCCAGGGCCAAGGCTCTGCTGACCTACCTGTTCTTTTTCCTAAACGGCGGCCTGGGCTTCTTTTACTTTATTAATTGGAGCCGAGAGGGAGGCTATACTTTAAAAGATATTTTCACCGGCTTTTATACCACACCTACCAATCTGGTGGAACACAATATCCGCTGGGTCAATGTGATCGCGGACATGTTCCTGCCCCAACGTGCCACCTTATTTGGCTATGCAGTACTGTTCCCGGCCATCTGGCTTTTATACAAGGCAGTTTTTCAAGAAAGAAAAGAGCATTTCCTGCCCGCAGGTATTCTGGTCAGTGCCTTACCCATGATACACACCCATTCCTTTTTAGGTATGGGACTGGTCAGTGCTGCCTGGCTTCTGACTTATCTTCATAACAGTCAAGCCGGCGAAACCCGACACCCTCTTCCCACAGGCTGGCTTCTGTTCGCCTTTGTTTTTGCCATGTGTCTGTTGCAAAGCTGGCTGAAAAAGGGACAGATTCATGAGAAGGATTTGCTGATTTTCTGCGTAATGGGCATCATCGCATGCATCCTTTACGGAGCCTATCTGCTCATATGCCATATCACCGCTGGCGGTTGGAAGCACATCCTACAAACCTGGGGCATTTATCTGGGATGCGTATTACTACTGGCCCTTCCCCAGCTGCTGTTCTGGACCTTCGGCCATGTGATTGGCAATACCAATATGCTGCGTGGACATTTTAACTGGGGCAATCAGGGGGACTTCTATCCTTGGTTTTATCTGAAAAATATAGGACTGCCCTTGCTCTTAGGACTGGCCGGCATCTGTGCCCGCCGAAAGGTGGCTTCCGCTCTGACTATGCCTGTGGCAGTCATCTGGTTTGTCATAGAGCTGATGGTATTCCAGCCCAATGTGTACGATAATAACAAATTGCTCTATATTGCCTATTTGTTCTTGTGTGTGATTGCTGCGGATTACAGTGTAGAACTCTATAGAAAAGTAAAAGATTTAGGTGGTGCCAGATTGTTGGCAGGGTGTGTATTGTTCTTCTCCCTGCTGTCCGGCATTCTTACTCTGGGCAGGGAAGCGGTATCCGAGTACCAGCTGTACGGAACCCAATATGTGGAACTGGCCAAATACATCGAAGAAAACACTGCACCGGATGCGGTGATTCTTACCAACACCCGTCATAACAACGAGATTGCCTCCCTCACCGGCCGCAATCTGGTCTGCGGAGCAGACACCTTCCTGTACTACCATGGTGTAGATACCACGGAGCGCAAAGAACAGGTCCGCCAGATGTATGAATACCCTGTTTCCGGCCTGCATCTATTTGAAGAATATGCTGTGGACTATGTCTTGGTCAGCAGCTTCGAACGCAGCTCCTACGCAGTGGATGAAGATGCGTTACAAGCCATGTTTCCATTAGAATATCAGGTGGATGATGTGTGTTTGTATAGGGTGCGTTAGGTAGTGTCCGCATGCCATGCCGATACGTCGCAACTCTAAAACGCCTTAAATCAAGGAGAATATTCATCACTCCCTACGATTTAAGGCGTTTTCATCATTTTCATATCAGCCCGCTTAGTAGCCGTTTACTAAAAAATTCTCTTTGCAAAATTGTACAAGCCATGCTTCCAAACCGTGAAATCGTGGCCGCCTTCGGTTACATAATAAATATGGTCCACATCATTGTCCACCAATGTCTGATGGTAGGTTGAAGGCCAAATCTTTACCACTTCATCAGTAGCACCCTCCACGATCATTACCAGGGTCTTCAACTCCTTGGGAAGGGTGAAGTTTTCACGGGTAAAGAGACCGTCCTCCGCATTCATAATATTGCTGTAGCTTAAGACGCCGGGTGCCGGACAGAAAGCTCCGATATATCCATAGGTCTCCGGCAAGGTGAAACCGATGTACAGTGAAGTACGTCCACCCATGGAAAGTCCTGCGATAGCGGTATTTTCTCTGCCCTCCGCTACGGAATAATTTGCTTCTATGTAAGGCTTCAAATCGTTTGTTAAGTCGTTGATAAAGTTATCAAATGCCTTAAAATGATTGGGGGTAAAAATATCCGCCGGATTCCCCTCATCATTGGCTCTGGCACGGACATTGGGGATTACCACGATCATTTCCTTGGCCTCCCCCTTGGCCCACAGATTGCTCATTACAGTGGCAGGGTCGCCGCCCAACCATTCATTGTGGTCGCCGCCGATACCGTGGAGCAGGTAAAGAACCGGGTACTTCTTTTCCGGTGTATAGTCTAAGGGCAAAAGCAGATTTGCCTTACGTACGGTTCCTGTGGTTTTGGAAGGGTATTCAATCACCTGTATTTCACTGTACCTTACCCCTTCCTGTACTTCATCATATCCCTTTGGTGCTTCATAATTCGTTGACATGTTTCTTCCTCCTCATATCTTTCTTTATTTCTGATTTATGACTTTGCCGTTGCCTCTTTACGGCTAACAGCTTTCATACATATTTTACTACCAAGCCTCCTAATAAGTCCACTAAAACTCGCTCTCGTGCCTCATGAAAAATTCATAGTATTCCCTCACATTTTTCAGCTCCGTCCATCGCTTCACATCCACCGGCTCCTCATCCAAATCATAGATTTTGGCGCCCTTCATGGAAAGCAAGAAGGGGGAGTGGGTAGCTATGATAAACTGACAACCGAAAAACCGGGCCGAATCCTCCAAAAACTTTAAAAGCTCCTGCTGCTTGGCAGGTGACAGGCTGTTTTCCGGCTCATCCAAAAGATACAGGGCATTCTCCTTAATCTTCTCACCGAAGTATAAAAAGGCACTTTCTCCGTTGGAATGCTCCCGTACATTGTCCGCCAGGTTCGCACGTACGAACTTAGACTGGGTCTTGCTGCGGGCACTGATGACCCGTTTTAATTGGTCATAATCCTCCAAGGAATTCATCCGAAAACTCTTATGCTTCAGCTCCTGATACTCCTCGAAGAGTTCCTCCCTCTTTTGGTTAATACCTTCGTTCATACACCGCAGATTCAGCATAAAATCAAACACATCATCACTGGTAATAATCGCACTTTCCCGGGGGATTTTATTCTCCGTATCATACCGGCACATACGGGTGTAAGCTTCAAAGAAGTTACTGCGATTGTATAAACTGTCCCTTTGCAGTCCCAGCTTTTCTGCGATAACATTCAGAGCCGTGGTTTTGCCGGAACCGTTACCCCCGTACAGGATGGTCACCGGCTCAAAATCCAGCATCTTAAGCCCGTGCTTAGACAATATCTGAAAAGGATAAACCGTATCATAGCAGGTACGCTTCATGCGAAATATAAAATCATATTCTTCCTCAATATCCGGAAACAAAAAACTTGATAAGTAAAGCATATTACACCTCAAAAAAAGGCTCCCTGCCTTATGCAAGGAGCCTTCAAAATTGCTTATTATTCTGCTTCAACAACCTCTGCATCGGGTGCGTTCTTCTTTACGGATTCAATACCGTTCATGCAGCCTGCCTTTGACTTGTAGCCTTCGCCGGTAGCGATAACCTGGCCATTGGTAGCCTTTAAGCGGAATCTGAATTCGCCAGCCTTGTCAGTATAAACTTCAAACTTAGGATTCTTCTCAGTAGCAAATCCTTCTACAGTCTGATCTTCGATAGCTGCTGCTACAGAATTCTTCTTAACAGATTCGATACCGTTCATACAACCGCTCTTAGAAGAATATACTTCAGAAGTAGCAATCACTTCGCCATTGCCTGCCTTTAAATCAAACTTGATACCTGTCTTTGTCTCTTTTACAACAAACTTACCCATTTCGTAAACCCTCCTATGTAATATATTACTTTGTCGAAATTAAGTTATGATAATTATACCTTTTTTGTCTGAAAATTTCAAGATTATCCGACAAGTTTCTTACGGAATTCGCAGGGTTATTGTTCTGCGTATCTCGGCAACTCCACTATAATAGGCTTATGTGCCACAGCAGGCAGGAATTTCTCCCGCAAGTCTGTCATACTTAAGCGTAAGCTGGAGGTATTCACACAAGGGTGGCAACCCAAGGCCTCTCCTTCCATCACTTCCCTATCTACCAGAAGCTGCACATGATGCTCCTTATCATTCATCAGTCCCATGACCGAAACCGAACCGGGCAGGATATTAAGATACTCCTCCATATACTCTGCCTCTGCAAAGGAAAGCCTTGCACTGCCAATCTGCTGCGACAAATCCTTGGTCTTAAAGGGCTTATCTCCCGGCATCATCAGCAGATAAAAGTCGGTCTTCTGACGATTGCACAGAAACAGATTCTTGCACATGGCTGTCCCCAGCACCCGGTCGATTTCCTCACAAGCCTCCATAGTATTGGCCTCCTCGTGGTCGGTTCTTTCGTATTCTATTCCCAGTTTATCCAACAAATCGTACACCGCCACTTCTCTTTCCAGCCTACCGGTACAATCTGCGGGTCTGCCTTTCATTAATTCCATCTTAACGCTCCCTTACTGCTATTTCTTAGCTTATGCCTTTCTTTTCATAGCTTCTGCCCTATCATAGCATTGTTGTTTTCGCCTGTCAAATGACTTGTCCTTTGTCTTTAAGTCTGGTTTGTCTGGTGGCTTGTGGCGGAGAAACAACCGAAAAGCAGACTGCCACCGGTAACAAAGAAAGCGATCAACAAGTGGTTGTAGATACATCGGAAGCTGAAGTAACACCTGCACCAACCGCAGAACCCATTCCGTACCTCTGACTCCTGCTATTCCTATAAACTTTGTATCTATATAAACAAAAATTATATTTTAGTACCAATTTATTTAATAATAGAGATACTTCTATAAGCATTTATTCCCTAGAGATACTCTAGCCCTCACTCAAGCACAAAACCCCCCCTTTTCACTACTAAAACAGATACCAAATCAGCAAAAATATCCGTATAGATACGCTCCCATTCTACAAGCACACTACTTCTACCTTTTTATTGACAAGGCAACACTCACTGTATACAATCAGCTTATTAGCAATACCTTAACAACAATTAGGAGTAGCATCCCTATGACCTACGAAAAATACACCGGCCGGGAAGCCTTTGTTTCCTTGGCGGAAGAGCCATATTTACATATAGCACCCAAAGCTTTCCTAAGCTGCAAAACCATTGAAAGCCTGAAACTGCCCATGACCCTTGAAAGCATCGGCGACTGGGCTTTTGCCCACATGCACATTCTGACCGATTTGTACCTGCCGGCCCGTGATATCACCTTAGGTAAAAAGGTATTCTTAGATTGTGAAAACCTGCAGCGGATTCATATCATGGATGATACTTCCGGCAATGAAGGATTGTCTCAGATGCTGGGTGCCGCTGTAACCATCCTAAAAAATACGGATTTGCTCCGCCCCCATCTGGCCGGCCACCGTGATACCCATGAAGCCTGGCTGGCTGATTTTGATGAGGCTCTGAAGGAATTCCTTGTTTCAGAGGATGGTAATGGCTTCGAACCGGTCTTTTACGGCTGGTTCAATGACGACGATGTGTACAGCACTCAGCTGCCCTTATACCTAAAAAAGAAACGTACCGGCAAGCTGACTTTAGCTTTTATGCGCCTACGTTATCCCTTGCATCTGGCGGATGATTTAAAAGCACTTTTGCAAACCTATCTGGCCGACCATATGCCCTGGGGTGCCAAAGCGGGCAAGCATACCATTACCTGGGACTTTCTGCCATCCTGCTGCCAAAGCGAACTGATATACATCCAAATCCTGGAACAGGCGGGCGCCTTTGAAACCGCCCATATCCCCGCCCTGATTGAACACTTGCAGGACGCATCGGCTGAAGTAATCGCCTACTTACTAAATTTACACACCGCAAACAAATGCGCTGACGATTTTTTTACCCACTTTTCTCTATAATGTGGTATACTGTACTGGGTTGTACCAGTAGGGGTGCCGGGGGCGGATAATATTCCACTTAGGCACACTCTCGCTTCGTGAAAAACGTAGCAGCACTAGGTTCGTGCCGAACAAGTTCGGCTTAATACCTCACCAAGGGCTGACGTTTTTCAAGAGCCTTGCGTTGGAATATTATCCGCCCCCGGCACCCCTACTGGCACAACCATTCAAAATCCCCCCAAGAAAGGAACCTCAACCATGGAAAAAATCGCAAGCTTTACAATTGATCATATTAAATTGCAGCCGGGAGTATATGTATCCCGCAAGGACCAGATCGGTGCAGAAACCATCACCACCTTTGATTTGCGTATGACCAGCCCCAATGAGGAGCCGGTAATGAATACCGCAGAGATGCACACCATCGAGCATCTGGCGGCCACCTACCTGCGCAATCATCCTCAGTACAAAGAGAAAACCGTATACTTCGGCCCCATGGGTTGTCGTACCGGCTTCTATCTGTTGCTGGCAGGGGATTTGTGCTCTGCAGATATCGTGCCCCTCATGGTGGAAATGTTTGAGTTTATCAGAGATTTTAAGGATGAGGTACCCGGTGCATCTGCCAAGGACTGCGGCAACTACCTGGATATGAACCTGCCCATGGCCAACTTGCTGGCAAAGCGCTATCTGGACAATGTACTTTATGGCATCAAAGAAGACAGATTGGTATATCCGCAGTAATTATATGGATACTCAAAACCGCCACTCGCTTTGGAAAGCGAATGGCGGTTACATTTTTAATCTATTTAATCTTTCTCCGGCCCCTCTTATTTCAATGTTACATGATATCCTTCTTCTGCATTGCCTGATATTTCAAGCTCATACTCTGTATCAAATTCCGTAGGGAATGTTAAGCTGTCCCCGGTGCTATAGGTCACATTGTCCAAATCATTTATAGTCAGTTCCAAATCAAAGGTCTCTCCTGTATAGTCAAAGATATATGGATCCTGCACATGTATGAAATACGGTATATCATAATGAGCCTCCGGATTATAATATGAGGTTCCACTAAAATATTCCTCACCCTGATCAGAATAATATGTCATACCAATGGTCCAGATATCCTCTCCTGTATTATTGATAATATTTACCTTACAACTCTCCGGCGACACATAATCCTGCGTCAACTCTCCATATATATCAGAATAATATTCGCTATAAAAATGACTGCCTACATTAGGCGCTTTCCTTACCAGCTTTTCCAGCTCTGCAATATCCTTACCCACAAGCTTGATATCCTTGCCTGCATACTCTGTAGCCATATCCGCAGTATAAGTCTTGCTCACAGGCTGTCCCATATAAGTATATTCATAAGTAACTTCGCCAAGATCCTCTATTAATGCCAGCATAATATAAGCATAAGGTTCCAAATACTCCCTTTCTAAAGCAACCGGATCCTGCAAAAGCACCCCATTCTGGAAATGCCAACCATAGGGCTCCTCCTTTTTCTGTACTACACTCTTGTAGCCGGGGAATACACTGCTCAAATACAATGCGGTGGCTGTTTCTGCATTCGCCTTTGTGTCTTTAATATTGGCATGTCTGGTCTTGTATATTTCTGAGGTCCAGGTAGAAATATATTCTCCGTCAGCCCAGAGAATACAGTCTCCCATTCTGATTTCCGTAAATTCGTTTTCAGCCACATATGTTTCTTTGGAAACACTGTCAAAGAAGGGATTATTGTCCACGCTCTTGCAGGCTATGGTGATTACTCCGTCCTTTTCCTTAAATTCAATGTCAGAAATCAAGTTCTTGTCATCTGCGGCTATGCAGTATGCCGTTATTTCTTTGTCCTTTACCTGTACCTGACAGCTCAGATACTCATTCTGCAATGTGGTTCCTATAAAGCAATGCTTCACACCAAGGCCGCCTAACACCAGTGCCAGCACCAGCACTATAGTGATAAAGATATTCCTGCGATATTTCTTCCGAGTCTTCTTCAGATAGTCAATCTCTTTTTTCTGTGCCAGCTTCTCCTGCTCTCCCTCCGGACTCTTCATACTTTCCAGTGCCTGTCTGCATTCCTCGCACTCGTTCGTGTGTTCCTCTATTAAGTTGTTGGTGACTTCACCGGTTAATTCATCGATATAAGAAGGAAACAAATCCTTCACTACTTCACATGGTAATTTACTCATATTCCACCAATCCTTTCTTCAAATTTTCTTTGCCCCGATAAAAGGTTACTCTGGCCCAGTTCTCCGTCTTCCCCATGATTTCGCCGATTTCCTTAAAGGATAGATTGCCGAAAATCCTAAGATACATGACCTCACGGAAGGGCTCCGGGCAGGAGTGCAGCTGTTTCATCAGCTCCACCCGGGCAAGTCCTGAAAGCACGTCCTGCTCCACAGAATCTGTGGCAATATCCGTATCCTCAATGTTTTCCTGCTGCGGATGCTTACGCCGGTAAGCAAGCAACTGATTCTTGGCTATGGCACAAAGCCAAGTGGATACCTTACAGCTTTCATCAAAGCGGTCAATGCCCTTTAATGCCTGATAAAAGGTTTCCTGGGTGAGCTCTTCCGCCGGGTCCGGGTCATGGGTTTTACTAAACAGGTATTTGTAAACTGTTTGAGCATATTCCTGATATATTTGCTCCATGTCCTTCATTGTACCGCCTCCTTTCTTGCCGCTTCTATATGGTTAATGTCACAACGTTTTGTTTCGTTACAGATTTTTACAAAAATTTTTTTAAAGTTGAAAAACTGCTCTTAAAATACTATAATAAATTCATTATTGACTGTAAAGGAGTTTGGTGCCTGAACGGTACCTATGTGAGAATATTATGAGTAAAATCGGAATTATCGGTGCCATGGAGCTGGAGGTAGAAAGCCTAAAGGCACAAATGACTGTTGAAAATACCACAACAAAAGCCAATATGGATTTCTTTGAAGGCAAGCTGGGTAATGCGGATGTGGTGATTGTGCGTTGCGGTATCGGCAAGGTAAACGCTGCCATCTGTACCCAGATTCTGGCGGATTTATATGGAGTAACCCATGTCATCAACACTGGCGTGGCAGGCTCCTTAAATGCCAAGCTGGATATCGGCGACATCCTGATTTCCAAGGATGTAATTCACCATGATGTGGACGTACGCGTCTTCGGCTATCCTCTGGGCGAAGTGCCTCAGCTGGGCACCCGGGAATTTACAGCAGACGAATCTATGGTAGCTTTAGCAAAAGAGACCTGTACGGAAGTTATCCC
Organism: Lachnospiraceae bacterium; assembly: GCA_017522685.1. The sequence goes on along the minus strand of JAFWYN010000005.1, from coordinate 405,742 downwards.
CGACTGCCAAGCCATCGTGGGCCGTGTAGTCAGCGGCGATCAGTTCATCTCCAGCAAGGAAGTGAAGGATTCCTTGATTGCCAATTTCCAGGGCGACTGTGCAGAAATGGAAGGGGCTTCCATCGCTCACACCTGTTACTTAAACAAAATCCCCTTCGTCATCATCCGTGCCATCTCCGACAAGGCAGATGACAGTGCGGAAATGGATTATCCTACCTTCGAAAGGGAAGCTGCGAAGCATTGTGCAATGCTGACCAAGGAGTTTGTACAGAAATTATAAAAAGCGGATACAAACATGGAGCTACCACATAAATCTGTGGCAGCTCCAAAATTGTTCTTGACTTTCTCGATTATCGAGAATATAATGCAACTATAATACTCGAATATCGAGAAAGGAAGGTGACTCATTTGCCACGAGTAAAATTTCACACATTAACCGAGCAAATGTTTTATACATTACTTTGTCTGAAAGAAGAATGCTACGGCATGGATATCCTGGACCGGGTTCCGGCTATGACAAACCAACGGGTAAACGTGGGCTCCGGTACTCTTTATACTCTGCTGGAACAGTTTTTGGATGCAGAAATGATACGGGAAACCAAAGTAGAGGGCAGGCGACGAAGCTACATCCTTACAGAGAAAGGTAGCGAGATGCTTGCCAAAGAGTGTGAAAGATTAACCGCACAATTGGCAGATTATCATAGGATTTTCGACGGGGAGGAACACTTATGAAAGATTCAAAAAGATGCTTTGTTCTCTTTTCCTTTTATGATCGCACAGGAATAGAGAACTATTTGGAAAAACAGGCCGAAAACGGTTGGATGCTGGATAGAATAACTGCTTTGGGTTGGCAATTCAAACGTATCGAACCGAAGAAAATTCATTTTTCCGTTGTATACTTTGCTAAGGCATCTGCCTTTGATCCGGAGCCATCCGAAGCCCAGCTGACCTTTCAGGATTTTTGTGAACACACCGGCTGGCATCTGGCCGCTTCCAATGCCCAAATGCAGATTTTCTATAATGAAGATGAACAACCCACTCCCATTGAAACGGATGCCCTTTTAGAAGTAGAAGCCATCCATACCTCGGTTAAGAAATCTCTGTTACCCAGCTATTATCTTTTAGTCGGTTGCGGAATCTTGCAGGCACTACTTTTCTTCTGGCGTTTCTCTTTGGACCCTATCAGCTTCCTTGCCAGCAATAACAATCTATTCACGGGAATATGCTGGATTCTGATGTTAACCATACCTTTTGCCGGTATCATAAGCTATTTTAGTTGGTACAGGCGTGCGAATCTTGCAGCGAAACGGGACGGTAGCTTTGTTGCTACCAAGGGACATCCTCGTTCGAAATGTGTTATCCTTGTTTTCCTGATATTGATGTTTGTCTTCCTTTTGTTATCCTTTGCCGACAGCAGGACGTCGTTAATTGCAGTATTGGCAACTGCTATTGTCCTGGGTCTTACGGCAGTAATTTTAGGAATATCCAAGTGGATGAAGCGAATGAAATTATCGGCAAAAATGAATCGAAATATCACGTTTGTTTTATCGCTTGTTGTTCCTTTTGTATTCTCAATTACTTTAATCTTTTTCGTAATCGCTACGGTCCTTTCTTCCCCATCGGCGAAAGTGCCCGTGGATACCTACGAATTCAAAGGACAAACCTTTGAGGTCTATGGTGACACACTTCCGTTGACCATTGAAGATTTGATAGAAACGGAATATGACGGATACTCCTATGAAATGCATACACAAAATAAATCTATATTTTTAGAAGAAGATGCTGCCACGCAGCGTCCACGGTGGGATGCTCTTACCCAGCCAAGGCTGGATTATTCCATTACCAGAATAAAAGCTCCTTTTCTCTATAATCCGTGCAAGAAAGCATTGCTTGATGACTTTGCACACAACTACGGTCGTCCCGTACCGGAAGACCCAACGTGGGAAACACATATCTCTATCGATGCTGCACCCTGGGGCGCCAATGAAGCTTATCAGCTAATGCTGGCTGACGAAATGCAAATGCGTTTCCTGCTCTGCTATGATGATTGCATCGTAGAAATTGATTTTGAACAGGATTGGCAGTTAACTACCGAACAGATGAAAACCATTGCCGAGAAGCTTGGCAAATAACGAAAACCACCCGTTTTTCAGGGTGGTTTTCTCTTTTTCTATATTCTCCAAAATGCTTCGTCATTAAATACAAAGTTGCCGGTATATTTGAAGTTTTCTATAGGGTATCCTTTAGGTACCAATATGACCTGGCGCACATCCCACTCTTCCTTACCGTCTGCAAACAACACTCCCGAAGAAATACGAATCAGATTCTTAGCCATATAATCCCTGTAATCCGCCAAATCCTTCGGACCGAAGGTACCTCCGTTGTAGCCGGCATTGGGATTATACGTAATCTCCTCATCAGTAAGTAACGCCTTACGCAGGCCTTCTATGGACAAATACTCACCTTGCTTATCCATCAGGTATAATCGGTAAGTAGGATCCAGCATAATCCGTTTTCCGGAAGGCAGCACACAATCAACCACCACATGGCAGTCATTAAAGGGTTCCTCATAAGGACGGCAGGTCACAAACCTGGCCTTGATACCATTCAATAATAGCAGGGAAGACAATAATTTAGACAGGCCGCGGCAATTGGTTACATACTCCGTCTTTTCATACTGCTTTATCTGTTTGGTCAAGTTGCCATTGACAGCCCTTGCAGTTGGCCCATGGTGAAAATGGTCGCACACAAAGTCCAGCATCCGGAAAGCTACCTCATCGGTCTCTGGCTCCACACCTTCTAAGTACTTGCTGTAATCATATTTTTCCAAGATAGCCGGCACCTTTCCACCCATACGGAATTCATAAGTGTAGGGCTTCTCCTGACGGCTTTGGTCGTATTCGGCATACTCCTTTAAAAGCTCTAAACGTAACTTTTCCGGAAGGTCCAGATGTCCGGGAACCAATCCTTTGCCCAACATGCCGCATTGATAAAGACGTACTATACAGAAAACCAAACCGGCCATTGCTATTAAATCCAATATACCAACTATTCTGCTCAGTGTAACTGATGGGCCTCCCCAAAAGTTGCTAAGCAGAAGTGTTGCTACCGCTGCTACTATTACACACAAGCACCCATTCTTAAGTCTGTTTACGAATCGCATATTCATGATGTTATCTCCCCATTGTATATTTTATTGCTCCGACTCGCTTTTTAACGCCACAAATGCATCCAACATTTCACGTATGCGGTCTCCGGTGCCTTCACCGTAGCGGTGATTTAGCTGCATCTCCAGAGTATCTCCCAGCGGAGTTGGCTCCAACCCACCCAAAGTAATTTCACTATATCCACGAAAAGCACCTAATTGTTCGGAAAGCGGCTTATCCTCTATGTTTTCCGTCTCGGAATACTCTCCAAACATCCGCATGAACGGTGTATATCCCTTCTTCCACTCTTCAAACACCTCTGCCACCTTTTCCTGTACCACACAGGATGTAGGAGATTCTTCTTGATAACAGGCCAGTAACATAAACTTTCCCACAAAAGGAGTCATTAAAGGCAACGCCTCGTGCACTTGTTCTTGAACATCCTCATCCTGCTTCGCCAGATTGTCTGCAAACTGTTCCATTTTCTCCTTACAGGACTGTTCTGCAAAGGTTCCACCATATTTGTAATCATGCATTTGCTGAAGCGCTTCTTTAGGAAGTGAACAAATATCCTTCATTGTTTTCGCTATACTCATTAGAATCTCTATCTTTGCCTTCTTTTCTTCCAGACGTTTGATGGCTTCTTCAAACTTTTCTTTACGCTCCTCCAAATGATCAAATCCTGTTACGGTAGGAAGAAATTCCTTAATTTCCTTACGAGAATATCCAACCATGGAAAACATCTGTATGACGCTGACTGCCATTAACGCATCATCATTATACAGCCAATATCCCCCCTCCGTTTTTGTGGTAGGATGTATCATATCCATCTTATCATACTCCTGCAGGGCCTTACGCGATGCCCCTGTAATCTTTACCACTTCACTGATTTTATATAATTTTTGCTCTACCGCTTGGTTCATATCTTAATCCTCCGTACTCACAATAAATCTTAACATTTCCTCCTGCAAACCAGCTCTGTCCGGCCGCGACAATCGCAGTTAGCAGTACTTTCTTTGTTACAAGCACATTGTAAACCTGCGCCTTGGGCACAGGTCAAGAGGTTTTTTACGAAATTATAAAAATAATAAATCCGCCCTTCTCATACCCTTGAGAAGGACGGCCCTTTAACACTAATTTCACTTATTAAACATACAAATACACACCCAACATACGATTATCTTTCGCTTCGTCATAAGTAAGGTATCCCTGACGGATCGCCTCCTCCAGGACGGCACCACGAACCTTATACAGAAAGCTGGCAATCACATGATTTATCAGATGATTATTCTCCTTCAAAAACTCCGGAACCTCTGCCAATACCTGTTCACGGCAAAACTCATAATGTCTGCCCATGGCATCTGCCACCTGCCGGAAGGTCTCATAAAAGCTTTTCAAGCTTTCCTGTTGCTCTTCCGTAATGGGTCTGGCATCCTGATACATTACCAAAAAGGTAGGCTCATATTTGTCTCCACGCTTCACAAGATAACCTTCTTGTTCCAGGTGATTCAGCAATTCTTTTTTCACTTTTTTACCTTCTCCCATGGCCACTTGTTGCAAAGCATATTCACATTTTTCATCATAAACTAAGGTGTCAGACTTCTTTTCTGCTATCTCTTTATAGTAAAATTGATATGCGCCAAACTGCCTGCAACAATGAAGTCCTACCGCAGCCGGGAACTCACAGCTACTCTCTTCTCTTCCTACCACATCCCACTCGCCGTTATTCGGTCGGATGGTATGTCCCATGGGACCAATATTGGGATTAGCACCTTCCTCTTTTTTATAACGTTCCTCTGTCTCTCTAATCACATCATCCACCATCTGCATCAGAAGGGTCCATCTCATATCCTCCGCGGACTGATATCCACCATGCCAACCCGGTTGATGTTCATCCCTCCATGTGTAAATATCCATGGCTTTTATCAGCTGCTCTGTCAGTTCATGTATCATACCCTGCATATGGGCATTCACTTTCTCTTGTGCAACAGCACTGACGATCATCAGATTGGCTTCGTATTTATTGCCCACCTTGTGCAATAATGTGGCACCTGTCAGATCCTCCAGCTCAGCCTCCATATAGGGAAGCGCCACCCCTACTTCGATAGCCAGCTCCTCCGCAGTGGAGGGATTTCTGTAAGCAGCCAGTAAAATGTTCTTACATAAAATCCGGTTCAAATATTTCCAAGGTTCTCCCCACATGCCAAAGCGTCCGCTATTATCAAATACAATGTTCTCAGGTTTAAAAGATAATCTTCCAAATTCTCTTGCCATATTCATACCTTCTTTCAATATTTTTCTGGCACGGTGCAGTCTCTGCTTTACCGTGTCCTGTGAAAGGGACAGTGCATCGGCGATATCACGCACACTTCGGTCTTCTATGTAATAGGCTACCAGGATATCTCTGTAATCTCCGGAAATAAATGCCAGTCCTTCCCTTAACAGTGCCAGCTGTTCACTGTGAATTACGCTTTCAAGGAGGTCAGTATTTTCGTCTGCAATTTCATAATCGGCGATATCGGTACCGGTTACCGACTCCGCTCTCCTATGCTTCCTGTCTGCCCATACACTGTACCTGTTGCGTGCGATTTTCCAAACCCATGCTGAAAAATTAGCCGGAATGATCTTGCCGTTTAAGGCTGTCAGAATATTCAGTGCAATATCCTGGGTCAAATCCTGTGCCTCCTCACTGTCTCCCGTCTTCTTCAGACAGAAGTAAAACAACGGCTCCATGTATTCTTCCGTAAATTCCTTTATCAATTTCTCCTGCATTTTCTTTGTTTCATCCATGCCTTTCGTCTCCCTTCACACATATAGTGTGGTATGAATAAATTTGGTGACAAAAAATTTAGAATATTTTAAATGGTGGCAAGAATTACTTCCTGCCACCATGATTAAACTCTACCATTCTTTGGTAATCTCTTCGTCCCTTATCCCATACATCTCTTTAAACTCATACAAATCCTTATGATCCCGAATCAGCATCACTTCCATAAACTTCCCGGTATTCACATCCTTAAATCCTGCTACCTGCTCACCGTTGCAAATACTGGCACGGATGACGGGTCTTAAGTTTTCCTTATCATAAAATTTTGTCTTTTGTTTTTTCCGGAACATTTGGGTACTCCCTATTTTTCGCTATTTTCTTTGCTCTAACAAGGCCTTTAATCTGGCAATTTCGGCGTCCTTCTCAGACAGCTCAGCGTCCTTCTGGGATATCTCAGCTTCCTTCTCTGACAGCTCAGCATCTAACCCAGCTACTTGTGCCTCTCTTTCTGCCAACTCGTTGCCCAACTCTGCCACACGGGCTTCCTGTTTATTCAAATCTACCCGCAAATCATCTGCTTCCTTTTTCATATCATCCAACATAAATTCTACCGTGTTACGGTCTAAAATTTCCAATGCTTCTGAATACATACCTACCAACTCCTTTGGGTGATAACGAAAATAAACAATCTCCTGATACAATTCCTCGAAATACGGATACTTCTCTATAATCCTATTGATATCCTTCGGTTCATCCGAACCCAGAAAATATAGCCACGCTTCCAACTCTCCAATTTCATTATGAGGCATATTGCGGAAAATATCAAGCGGGATATAAATTAGGTTCATTAGATTTCCTAACTCCAAACCGGTATCAAATTGAAAAATAGAGCGATGCACATAGTCGCCCGGAAATGCACTAAATTCCTTCGGGCTATTCTCCATAAGAACGATAACATAAACCGGCCTCATATGCCGATATGTAAATCTGTCTCCCAGGTCTTCCTTCAGCTTGGCGTATTGACGCACCATCATATCCGCTCCATAGCAGAAGGAACGTTGCATAGGGAAATAGTACCCAAACTTCTGAATTTCCACATTTACATAGCTTCCGTCCTCCAGTTCCACCAGGATGTCCATAATAACCAGTGACGAATCATGTGAGAGTCGTTTTCCCTCTCTGGGCATCACATGTATAATCTTAATTTTTTGTTTCAAAATCGCACTTATCAACATGGTAAGCCTCTCCGGATGTAACTCCGGATTAAAAATATGCTGAAAAAACGGTTCATATGTAATTTTTAAGTTTCTGTTGCCCATACAGAACTCCACCAGGCGCCTTTGTGCCTCTGACGGCATTTTCATAAATAGGGAATAGGTATAAGTATCACTGCGTATTTGCTCCATGACCTTCTCCCACGCCCTAACATCCTTCAGGTCCTCAGGTAAATTTCTCCTGGGGAAAAAAATAGCTTCTGCAAGTCTTTCGTAATGCATAAAATCCTCCTTTGATATGAAATTAGATAAAACGGTTATCCGGCAAAGCTGCCACGATATGATTAAGAATGTTCTGTGCAGACACACAAAACATAGAAATATAGAAACTCCAAGAACGGAATTATCTGTGAATTTATAATATCATTTGTATATTTATATGTCAAGTCAGCAATGAGGCATGCGTAGATGACTCGAATTGACTGCCGGGTGCTTGCACACGAGCAGACATATTCGAGTTCATCTACATACGGCGAATGCCGCGACAACGAACAAGCGCCAGCTTGTGAGTCTGTCGGCATGGCGAAAGCTCGTGAAAGCCGAAAGTTTAACCGCCCCACTGCAAAAATAGGCTTAGCCACCCATATGGCGGATAAGCCTATTTTCAATTACAGGATATTCGTGAAACTGAAAAATTTTTTATGCCCCTACAACCGCATTATAAAGATGCTTCCTTATGCGTCTAATCGAGGCTTAATTATCTTCTTATATGCCTTTTTCCCAAGGTCACCACCTCTATTTTTCATCTTCGTCATGATATCCAAATATTCATCCCATTCGGTTTCGATCCAATGATTTATGTATTTTTCATATAATTGTGTTTCCTGTTTCGTTCTCCATTGCATAGTAGATAGAATGGAGTACATTTCCACAACATCTGTTTTTCCTGGCTGATATCTTTCTACCATTTCATCCAAAAATTTACAGGTATAATCCATTCCCCATAATTCCAACATATTCTTAACAGGTTCTCTGAAAAGGTCTGGATAGCCAGCCTTTATGGCATATACCAAACTGCGAGCCATATATTCGTTATATTTGGACATTAGACACACCATATATGCTTGTTTTCTATCCCAAGGACCAACATAATAACCAGGAATTTGCTCAGTTTGCGGCCATCCGGTTGGTCTCTCGTCTGTTTTACAGGCAAGCCAGTTTCTAAGCATTCTACCTTCTCTGGGAATACATCTGTAGAAAGAATATCCCCTTGATAAACGCTCTGCTTCAAATAATGCAATATCCTCTCCCAACCCCATATCAAACAACTGCTCTATCATTCTGAGTCTGTTGTCAGTAGTACCATGCCAATTTGTGTTGCCATTTTCTACGATTACCTCTGTTGCAATATTGGGATACTCTTCCGTAAGACGACGAATTTCCTCATAGTCTTCCTTGCTTATCATAGCATTCGAATTTGCATACTTCTCTAATTTTGATTTAATTTCACTTTCTGTCATAATATTTCTCCTTCAATTAAAAGTTCAGTATTTTCGGGTGTTCAAGAAATTCGAACAACTCAACTTATAAAAAATCAGTCGTAACAGTAAAAAGTTGGCCAAATACAAAGTTCTTCCTTATCTAAGATTCTCTCCGTTCCCTCCAATGTAGATAACTGTATTTAACCCAATTCCAGAACTCTAAGTTTAGTCAGCTTTCTTAAAAAAGATAAATCATAAATTTCTTCATCCTTTACTAAACCATCAAAATCCTCATCCGCTGGCATGTATTTTTTTACACTTTCTTCAAACAAAGCCATACCTTCCTCATCATAATCACGGGAAGCATTTTTCTCTTCGCAAAGGGCTCGATTTCTTCTCTGACTGTAAGTGTCAGAAGCTGATAGGTAACATAGTCTAAATCACCAACTCTGATTAATTTATCAAAGCTTTCAAACCTACCTGGATTCTGCACACAATAATCCCATTCTTCACCAGTATTATCAAAACCAAAATCTTGTTTCAGTAAGTTACCTTTTCCCTATTAAATGTATCTATCCCTATTTCTTCCGAAATACCAGTAATTTGCTTAACACATAATTTCCGACAGTCACTAATATAGCTGACACTACTGCAGTTATATATACATTGACTCCTAAAAATCCAAATATCTGGCGAACCACTAAATCCAGTACATAAGTAGAAATACGGGAACCCACAAACTTGGTAGCTTCTTTCACCCAATTCGCTTCCTTGCTCTTAAATACCCAGATACGGTTCATGGGGTATGCTGCAACTACTCCGGCAGTCCAATTCGAAGTACTTAATACCAGATTCTGTGCTGCGGTAGGATGCAACGGATTTCCAAAAGCCAGATAATTCACCAAAAACATAGCTGTCAGGGAAATAACCGTAGTTATACCACCCACTATCAAATATACAATAATCTCCTCATATTTCTTCCAAAGCTCTTTTATCTTCTCAACCATTTCAAATCCTCTTTCCATACGTGCTCATGTACAACCATACACACTACTTTACCCACAAAGCTCTCATCTGTCAAGGATTCACCACATTGGTGGGGACTCCTGCCAGGAATGCCTGTATGTTTTTGTAGACGCCTTCCACACAGCGGGTACGGGCTTCCACGCTGGCCCATGCCAGGTGAGGAGTGATAATCAGCTGGTTGCTGTCCTTCAGCTCACTTAAGGGATTTGTTAATTCCAAAGGTTCTCCTTCGATCACATCCAAGCCTGCTGCCAGGATTTCGCCATTCTTCAAAGCTTCCGCCAAATCTGCGTTATTTACCACAGGGCCTCTTGCTACATTGATAAGGATGGCTGACTTTTTCATCTTCTTCAGGGCGTCTGCATCAATAAATCCTCTGGACAAATCACTCAAAGGACAATGTAGGGACAAAAAGTCACTTTCTGCAAGCAAGATATCCTTATCTACCTGCGGATAATCGGTACAGGTGCTCTTGCCGGTTACGGAGTGGAAAATCACCTTACAACCGAAAGCAGTGGCCAGCTGTGCCACCTTCTTACCGATATTACCCATGCCTACGATACCCCAGGTCTTGCCTTCCAGCTCATAGAAAGGCACATCAAAATTAGAAAAACGGTCCTGGGCACTGTAGGCTCCGGACTTCACGTAATCATCATAGTGAAACAGCTTCTGGCTTAAGGTCAGCGCCAAAGTCATGGTGTGCTGTGCCACCATACCGGTACAGTAGTCCCGCACATTGCAGACGGTGATGCCGCGACTCTTGCAGTAAGCCAAATCCACATTGTCATAGCCCGTAGCCAGCTCGCAGATCAACTTCACATTAGGCGCATCCTTCAGGGTCTCTTCATTCAAAGGAGATTTGTTGGCAATGATAATCTCCGCCTCCTGCACCCTCTCCTTCACCTGCTCCTTAGTAGTAGTATTGCCATAATATATCACTTCCCCGAAATCCTGAAAGCACTCCATGGAAATGTCTGTGCCTGCGCTGTTACGCTCCAGCGAAACGATTTTCATCTTATTTCTCCTCCTTCGATACCTACGAATTCTGAACCATACCTATTATTCACACACTGGACAAAACAGCATCTCCCTTGATTTGTTCGTCATATTGTCGGACATAACTGTCCGCCTATGACATACAAATCAAGGAATCTGTGCTTTTGTACAGTGCATTACATAATAGGTATGGTCCCGAATTCTTACTTTACTGCAAAATTCAGCGAATTACGGTGATAGGCTGAAAATCGCCTCGTTTTTAATAGAATAGAAGTGCTTTGGCGGAGCATCCGCCAAGGCACTTCTTAAAATCATAACTATAATCTCTTTAACAGTTCTTCTCTCTGTGCTTCGAAGCCGGGCTTGCCGAGAAGTGCAAACATGTTCTTCTTGTAGCTTTCCACGCCGGGCTGGTTGAAAGGATTTACGCCCAGTAAGTAGCCGCTGACACCGCAGGCAAACTCGAAGAAGTAGAACAATTCGCCTAAATAGAATTCATTTACCTCAGGGATATTGATTACAAAGTTAGGTACCTGTCCGTCGGTATGTGCCAGGATGGTTCCGTTCATGGCGCTCTTGTTTACGAAGTCCACGGTCTGTCCTGCCAGATAGTTCAAGCCGTCCAAATCCACAGGTTCCTCACCGATGATAATCTCTTCTCTGGACTTTTCGATGTTAATAACGGTTTCAAAAATAATTCTGGCACCGTCCTGGATGTACTGACCCATGGAATGTAAGTCGGTGGTCAAATCCACGCTTGCAGGGAAGATACCCTTCTGGTCCTTACCTTCACTTTCGCCGTAAAGCTGCTTCCACCACTCAGAAACATAGTGTACTGCAGGCTCATAGTTTGCCAGGATTTCGATGGTCTTACCCTTACGGAGTAAAATATTACGAAGTGCTGCATACTGTAATGCGTCGTTTTCTTCAAAAGCTGCTTCCAAAGCACGCTTACGTCCGCTTGCTGCACCTTCCATCAATTTATCAATATCTGCACCGCTTACTGCGATGGGAAGTAAACCTACTGCAGTCAGTACGGAGAAACGTCCGCCTACATCATCAGGCACTACGAAGCTCTCATAGCCTTCTGCGGTAGCCAGGTTCTTTAAAGATCCTCTTGCCTTATCAGTGGTCGCATAGATTCTCTTTGCAGCCTCTTCCTTGCCGTACTTTTTCTCCAGAAGTGCCTTAAATACGCGGAATGCAATAGCCGGCTCGGTAGTGGTACCGGACTTGGAAATCATGTTAATAGAGAAATCTCTGTCGCCGATTACATCCATCAAATGCTTCAAATAAGTAGAGCTGATGGAATTACCGCAGAAGTAGATTTCCGGAGCCTTACGAACACTCTTGTCCACTATATTGGCAAAGCTGTGTCCCAGGAATTCCATAGCTGCTCTGGCACCTAAATAAGAGCCGCCGATACCGATTACAAGCAGTACCTCAGAATCGCTCTGAATCTTTGCAGCTGCCTTCTTAATGCGGGCAAACTCTTCCTTGTCATAATCTACGGGCAAATCAATCCATCCTAAGAAATCATTGCCTGCACCTGTTTTGGATACCAAAAGATTCTTCGCATCCAAGGTCAGCTTCTTCATGAAAGCCACTTCGTCTGCAGAAATAAATGCACCTGTTTTGGAATAATCAAATGTTACCTTTGCACTCATGATACATACCTCACTTTTTCTAAATAATTTTATCTTTCTGCCTTATCAGCCATTCACGAGGCTCCTTAAAATAAGGCACTTAAACGTTTTCTGAACTAACTGCTATAAGTGTATCAAAGTGCAGGGAAATATTCAAGTTAAACTCAAAAATTCTTTTAACAATTCTTCCAAGGCTTCCGCCTCTTCCTCTTCCAATCCTACTGCAGGACGGATTTCACGGGCTTTTTCACGGCTCTGAAGCCAGGGCACCTCCGCTTCTTCCGGCAAGGTTCTTCCGTTTTTGTCTGCCAGCCAGCCGGCAATAGGCATTATATCCAAGCTTTTAATGATTTTGCGGCTGTTTGACATTTCCCCTTCTCCATACAGCATGCAGATATCCTCACGGGTTACCTCCATACGATTGGAAAGATGATTCTCCAAATAGTCTATTAGGTTTATTTTTAAATTTTTACGCTTCTGCTTTACATCCACGATGGCCGCCACCGAAAAGTAGATATAAACATTGCAAAGAGTACATAAATAAAACGGAAGGATTTCACCAAACATATTTCCTGCCACGATGGCCCGACAGGCACCTACTCCGGCAAATATCACCGATAGCATCAGCATTTGACCGGAAATATGGTAAAGCGCACCAAAAGAAATCGGCCCCCAGCTAAGTCTGGTCAGAAATTTCTCCACAAAAACAGGCACATTTGCCACCCCGTTATTTAGCTGATAACAATGGGTAAATTTCAACTTACATTGTTTCAGAAGGCGGTTGCCGGTAGTCGCCATATTATCCGTTTCCAAAATCATCCTGCTGTATAACATTCCTAAAAACATTCGTACACCCAAACTTAATACAAAGCTGATTATCATACCGTAAGCTGCTACCTTTTCCTGTTCAAATATTGCAAACATGTCCTTCCCCTTCCTGTCCTTGGATTTTGTATCATAAGTATAGTTTTTCCGCCCTTTTTTTACAATATCCTCCCGACCGTCTTTCCCCGATGAATTCCGCTATATTCGTAATGGTTAAGACATCGCCCTCTACATAACGACAGCTGACGACAAGCCCTGCGTCGAATCCTCCCTTAATCTTTCCCCGAAATTGATTTTTAGCAATTGTTTCCTATCTCAGACTCTGATATAATAAAGATAAGAATTGTATTTGGAGGTAGAATATGAGATATCAGACAAAAGGGACCTGTTCCACTTCGATAGATGTTGAAGTAAAGGATGGCCGAATCGAGTCCGTAAAGTTTACAGGCGGCTGTAACGGTAATCTGCAGGGTATCAGCGCCCTGGTAAAGGGTATGATGGTAGAAGAAGCTATTTCACGCTTAAAAGGAATCCGTTGCGGCTTTAAGAGCACCTCCTGCCCCGACCAGCTGGCAAAGGCACTGGAATCCATGACTGAATAATCCCATATTTGGAGGAATATTATGAAAAAAATCGTATTAACAGGTGGCGGCACTGCGGGGCATGTGACACCCAATTTGGCTTTATTGCCGTCTTTGCAGGCGGCCGGCTTTCTTATCACCTATATGGGTTCCTATGACGGTATCGAAAAACGTCTCATAGAGGATTTCGGTATTCCCTATGTAGGAATTGCTACCGGCAAATTCCGCAGATATTTAGATGTGAAAAATCTTACGGACCCCTTCCGCGTCATTAAGGGTTATACGGAAGCCCGCAAGTTTTTAAAAGAATATCGCCCGGATGTGGTCTTCTCCAAGGGCGGCTTTGTAAGTGTTCCCGTGGTACGTGCAGCGGCATCCCTGAAGATTCCCTGCATTATCCACGAATCTGACATGACTCCGGGACTTGCTAACAAGCTTTGCTTCCCGGTAGCTAAGAAAATCTGTTGTAACTTCCCGGAAACCTATAAGATGCTTCCGGAAGAGAAAGCGGTACTCACCGGGACTCCTATCCGCGCCGAGCTGGCACAGGGCAATAAGCTGGCCGGTCTGGAAATGTGTGGTTTTACTGCCAACAAGCCTGTCATCATGGTCATCGGCGGAAGCTTAGGCGCCATGAACGTAAACAAAGCGGTAAGGGATGCTCTCCCCCAGCTTTTAGAAAAATATCAGGTAGTACACCTTTGTGGCAAGGATAAGATGGATAATCTTCTGCTGACCACTCCCGGCTACAAGCAGTTCGAATACTTAAAGACGGAACTGAAGGATATCTTCGCCATGGCGGATATTGTGATTTCCCGTGCAGGTGCCAATGCTATTTGCGAGCTTTTAGCACTTCGTAAGCCCAATATCCTAATTCCTCTGCCTGCTTCCAGCAGTCGCGGAGACCAGCTTCTGAATGCCGCATCCTTTGAGAGCCAGGGCTTCTCCATCGTCCTGCATGAGGATGATTTGACCACTGCCCTCTTAGTGGATAAGGTAAATGAGCTGTACGAAAACCGTCAGAATTACTTTGATGCCATGGAACAGAGTGGCCAGATGGACTCCATCCCTACTATTATGGAGTTGATTCAGAAGGCGGCCGGAGAATAAATGAAAACCTAGAGAATATAATAACCCGGGTGTTGTGATATGATTCACCACACCCGGGTTCCTTTATTTCATCAACTCGTCCGTAAGCCGAAGCACTTCCGGCGCAATCCTTGCCCGTTCCTTCTTTAGGATGCGGTTATACACCGGATAAGCCAGGCAGACCATGACTATGCCGACAATACCGATCATTATTCCAAGCACCAGACAAAAGATACCTGCCAGGCCCAGTATCTCGCCCACATCCGTCATAACCAGACTCATACCGCTTCCTAAAATCAACGCCCCCAAGATACCCACTACCAAAGAAGCCGCAGTGGCTTTCCGGGTAACTGAATTGTCCAGTCTGCGCAATTTCTCCAATTTATCTTCCGGATCCGCTTCCTGTGGCTGATACTTTGCTCGTATGTTCCTCAGCTCCTCCTGTTCCTTGGCAGAATAGGTAAAGCTGAACTCTTTCTTTTGATCTTCCATAATATGTTACTCCTCATTCCCTATATACTGTAATTTACGAATTTCCCCGGTGGTACGGACAATCATATATAATGACATGGCTACCACCACCACACTAATCCCTGCTCCGGTCATCATAATCATAAGCTGCTTTGCCCATGCAGACATTTCTCCTCCAAACTGCGCAAACATGGCTGTTTCCAGAAACAGCATGGAAAATAAAGCTGCTGCCAGATTTATGATTTTCGAAATGGACATGACCGGACTTTTGTATTTCCGGTATTTCACCATATTTACAATGGCTGCCGTTGTGATATAAAAGGTATACAGTGCCATCACATAGATAAATAGTCCCTGATACTGAAAGCCCCGTTTGAAATATACCATCATCAAAACTGCCGCTGACAAAGCCAGATTTACCGTCAACAGAATATAGGCACATAGACGGGCGCGCTTCAGTTCTCCCAAGTGACTGCTGCCTATTTTGCTATGACTCACATATCTCACCAACAGGAAACGCATCATTGCCAAGATTCCGTAATAGGTAGCAAAGATTGCAAACCAGTGGGTCTGAAACAGGATGGCCGCCACCGCATTTACCAACACATATATCAGATTCACCCCTAAGGAACCATAAAGATTCACATGAGTTTTAAAGGCTGCATCCGTAAGATAGCGACTGGCATATTCGTTCTCATGAACCCTCCCCTTCAACCTTTTATAAGAACCGGGAATGGTTTTCCAACATGCCAGACTTAAAATCACCAGAGTATAAAATGCAACCACATATAGCGGATAGGCAATCAGAGAAGTCTCCAAGTCCTCTACAAAAATCCAAATAAGTACAACGGTGCTGAAAACCACAAGTATACTAATCATCCATAGGGGTGGGAACAAAAGCTTCTTCCCCAGCTCTTTCCAACTCATGCAAACCTCCGTATTGTGTTCTTCTATCAGGAAACCTTCCGGATTTTCACCGTAAAGGCAGTTCCTTGACCCAAAGCACTTTCCACACTGATTTCTCCCTGCAGGATGTCAATCACTCGCTTTACCAGTGCCAATCCCAGACCGTTGCCCCGGGTGGCATGGGACGTATCTCCCTGATAAAACTTCTCAAAGATATGGGCCCCCGTCTCCGAAGACATGCCGATACCGGTATCCTTTACCTGCACGATGGCATGTTGGTCGGTAGCTCTCAGGCTGACCATAACCTTGCCGCCTTCTCCCGTAAATTTAAAAGCATTGGAAAACAGATTGTTCCACACATGGCTTAACAGCTCCGCGTCCGCCTTCACCATTACATCTTCCTCAATCTGAGTTTCCACCTCAATACCGGCTTTTTCCCAAACTTCCTCATACTGTAAAAGGCACTCGCAAAGCTGCTCCCCCAAATCATATTCCTTGGCCCGGGGATATATCTGCTGATTTTCCAGACGGTTCAGCTTCAGGATATTGGTCATCATATCGGCCAGTCTTCGAGCACCCTCCGTAACCCCTTTGGCATATTCCATACGTTTTTCTTCGCTCAGTCCCGGTTGCTGCAGAAGGGTACCATAGTTCTTCATCACCGCAAGGGGGGTCTTCATCTCATGGGACACATTAGTAATGAAGTCTGTCCGAAGGGTTTCCACACCGGAAAGCTCCTGTGCCATTTTGTTAAAGCACTCTATGACCTCATTGAATTTATCATCCGTGGCAAATCTACTTTGGGGCTCTATCCGAACCGTAAAATCTCCCTGCATGATTTTCTCTGCTGCGTCGGTTATACGCTTCACCGGCCTGTCCACTGTCAGCTTTCTGCGGATTCCGTCAATCACCGCAAAAATCAGACTTAACAGCACCACATTACCAAAGGTAAGCTTAGCCGCCTTATCCAGGTTCTCCCCGGTCAGGGTGATATTTAAGGTGTCCGATAATATGGACACAAAAAGTGCCGTACAACAGGTAATCACAAATGCCACCAACAGGAAAAAAGTAAAATAATTATTGATTGCCTTTAATATCCGCTTCATCTTTTGCTCCTGCTTCATCGTAGCACCACCTTATAACCCAGTCCATGCACTGTCACAATCTCAAAATCCCCACAACCGGAAAGCTTTTGACGAAGCTTGGTCATATACACATCCACCGCTCTGGGTGCGGTTTCCGTATCTGCATCCCAAAACTCATCCATCAGCTGGGTCCTGGTAAAGGTCTTCTTGGGATAGGAAAGCAGCTTGAACAGGATACTGAATTCCCGATTGGTAAGAGCGATTTCTTCTCCGTTTAAATAGGCCGTATGCTCATCCGCATCCATGGCAAAGCCACCTACCTCCAGCTTTCGGTTGGCTGCGATTTTAGCCCTGCGAAGCAAGGCCCCGATTCGTAAGAATAGCTCGTCCAAGTCAATGGGCTTCACCATATAGTCATCCACTCCAATACGGAATCCTCTCTGCTTTGCAGCCATATCATCTCTGGCCGTCATAAACAATATGGGAATCTCCTCATTTAACTCCCTGACACTTTTGGCAAACTCAAAGCCGTCGATAGCGGGCATCATTATATCTGACACAATCAGGTCAAACAGTCCGGTCTCAAGGGCATCATAAGCCTCCATGGCATTCAAACACCCTGTAGCCTCGTATCCGCTGTGATTCAAAAAGGAACAGACCGTTTTATTCAGCTCTTTATCATCCTCTACCACCAATATCTTAAACATATGCTTCCTCCATATCTGATACTCTAACTATAATCATACCACGGAAATGTTAAAGTTTTGTTTCTGTTTTGGAAATAATCCTATTTTTTGACCTCATCACTTTCTAAACCGGGCACTTACATCATCGGTGCAAAAACTCGAACCGCAGCACAGATAATACGCTGCATGATGTTAGTTTTTAACATCATGGGCGTTACCTGAATACACTTCTGCAATGTATCCTCCATATCCTTTTTCAATGCTTTTGCCGCTTCTGTCTGATACATCCATACACCATTTTCAAAATGATGCACCAGACTCCTGTAATCCAGGTTTATGGTTCCTATCATGGCATAATCATCATCCACCAGATAGCTCTTAGCATGAATAAATCCCGGTTCATACTCATAAATCTTTACACCCGCTTTCATCAATCGGTGATAAAAGCTTCTTGTCATGGCAAAAATCATTTTTTTGTCCGGAATATGGGGAACTATGATTCTTACATCAATACCACGAAGAGCTGCATTCTCAAAATCTGTACACAAATCATTATCGATAATTAAATAAGGCGATGTCATCCACGCATATTTTGTAGCACCGGAAAGCATGTTTTGAATCACACTTTTCCCGACTCTCCGCTCATATATAGGATTCGGACCATCCCCAAAAGGAATGATATATCCCTGCGCCGATACCTCCGACTGTTTCGGGTACAAATCCTTTCTTACAATAGGTAATTTACGCATATTGATACCAAAGTCCACCAGAAACAGCTTGGTTAATTCCCACACCGCTTCTCCCTGCAATCGAATCGCCGTGTCCTTCCAATGTCCGAATCTCTCCACCTCGTTAATATATTCGTCTGCAATATTTACACCCCCCGTATATCCGATTTTACCATCAATAACCGTTATTTTCCGGTGACTTCGATTGTTAAATTCACTATCCGCATTCCCCTTTAGTCTGGAAAAAGGGGTTGCCTCAATACCATATCCTCTTAATATTTTATGATAATCTCCCGGCAACGTCATCATGCAGCCAATATCATCATACAGAACCTTTACCTCCACTCCGGCGGCTGCCTTTTTCTTTAGGATATCCAGTATGGAGTTCCAGAATTTACCTTCCTCTATGATGAAGTACTCCATATAGATGAAACGTTCTGCTCCTTCTAAATCCCTCAACAAGCGTCGGTGCATATCCTCTCCTAAGGGAAAGTACTCCTGCCTTGTATTGGTAAATAAATGGGTATCTGCAATATGGCAGAGCATCCTGGCCTGGGATGCCGCAATAGGATTTTCCTCCTGTAATCTGTTTATTAATTCACTATCCTTCTGCTCATAAGTATGGCCCTTCAGCTCATTCATTCGTCTGATAAACCTTTTCTGCAAGGTTCGGGAGTAGAACATAAAATAAATCATAAACCCTGCTATGGGAACGATAAGCACAAAAAGCAGCCACGGCACCTTATAATCCGGGTTATCATCAGAAGCAATAATCCGAATCACACAAAAAATTTCCGTTGCCCATGCTGCCAGATAAAAATAGGGAACATAATAGCAAAATGCCACCACGATTCCTATTACGGCAAGTACCTCAAACAGTGTAATAAATACGGCAAGAATGTACCTTACCGGTATGTAATCAATCTCCCTTTCTACTGTCTTTTTATTTACATCATACGTTATTGTCTTTTTCATATTATACCCCATGCATAACACAAGCAGCGCTTGTGTTACTGCTTAAATAGAAAGTGAAAAATCTCTGATTTTTCACACTAACCCCATACATATTGTAAAATCGACAATAGCGAGGCACTCCGATGCCTCGCTAATCTGCTGATATTTTATTGATTGCTCATAATTTTGTCGCTAAGCTGCATAATCTGATCTGCATACTTAGCTCTTCTGGAAGCCAACTTTTTCTGGTAAATAGGGTAATTTACAAGTGTCATAATCATTCCGATGATACCGATAACGATGCCGGGTACCATGGGGCTTGTCATACCAATCACTTCTCCGATATCTGTCATTACCAGGCTCATGCCACTCCCCATGATGATAGCGCTAATGCATCCAAATACATAAGCAAATACATTTACCGGGCGCTTCACCTTTGCATCCAGCTCCTTCAATTCATCCAACTGGGTATGCTCTTTTTCTGTGTACTGTGTACGGATTTTCTGTACTAAAAATTCCTGATCGTTCTTATTCATGTTTTTTACCTCTTCCTTTCGTTGATAAACACATTGTATCGTGCCAATATTGTTAAAAGTTTTATAAAATGTTTCCGTTTTGTTAAACTGTTGATTGATTTTCATAGGAAAGCTCTTCGGAAAGTTCCAGAATCCTTGGTGTATGCTGTTCCTTCGCTCTATTGTAAACCTTACGATATATGGGATACGCTGCAACCATACTTAGCACACCAATGATACCAAGAAGCACTCCCAACACTATCACCAAGATACCGCTCCCCAACACCTGCATTGCCAGACACATACCAAGGCCGAACACCATCAGTCCGCCTATACCAGCACAAAGAGCTTCTATCATTCCGGAATCCTGTACCATCCGGTCAAGTCGCTTAAGCTCTTCCAGCTTATTTTCGCTTTGCAGCAGATATTTCCTACGTATTTCCTGTACCTCTTTATTATCTTTTGCCGAATACTTATAACAAAATATACTTTCCTGACTCATTACCATTCTCCTGATTCTGATTATTCTTCGCGAGAAAGTCTCTTCTTCGCTTCCTCAACTGTTTCGCCTTCTTTCGCAAAAAGCTTTTCCACACACTTGTCGGTTACCTTATGAAACCCATCGACGGCTCCCTTTTCAATTTTCTTGTAACCATCTACCACACCGTTCTCGATTTTCTTGTAGCCTTCTACTACTGCCTCTGCAATCTTTTCATTTACTTCTACTAATTTTGACATTGTTTGAATCTCCTTTTCTTGATTTTGTGACTTCATCTTAACAATCGTTTGTTTGAAGATTTTTTAAGTATTGTTAAAGTTTTATTAAAAAACCGGGTGTTGCTTCAACCTTTGCAACACCCGGTTCTATTTTAAATTCTACTGCATCATATATGATAATTGCTTTACGGCATAGGCAATGCTTTCGCTCACAAGGCCCTCTGCCTCTCTTTTATCCCGATTTAATAAGGCTTGATACAATTGCCTTTTTTGCTCGTAATGCTCCTTTACTCCTATCTGTCGGCAGGACTGCTCCCATAACAATATGCTTTGCGTTTTAAAGGAATAATATACAAGAGGAAGCAACATATTGCCACTAATCACTGCCAGTTCGTGATGGAAAGCAAACATAGCTTCTGCTGCTGCCTTAGAATCTTCCACATCTATTGCCGCCAACAAAGGCGTCATGGCTCTCAACTGTTCCTCTGTTGCCACCTCTATTACCAGCTTTACACAAAGGCTCTCTATGGCTGAACGCACCTGAAGCAAAGAGATGATTCCTTCCTTTTTCATAGCGCCCTTATGGTACCCCATAGCTGCTGTCATGGTTTCTACGGTTCCCTTTCTCATGTAATCTTCCACATAGATTCCCTGTCTGGGACTGATTCGCACAAACCCCAGCTTGGACAACTCTACCATGGCAGCAGAGATAACCGGTCTGCTCACACCCAGCATTTCACAAAGGTCTCTTGCCGAAGGAAGCTTTTCTCCTACTTTTAATTCACCTGACAAAATCATATCTTCTATCTGTACCACTACCTGACTTGTCAAAGATTGATTATTTATTTTAGAAAAACTCATATATAGCACCTCTTCTCTGGTAATACCACGTTCATTCATCTCCGATTATACAATATTTTCTACATTTTCATCAATATATTATCGAAAAAAAACATGATATAATATGCTTGCACACAACAAATTAACCTCTGTGAGGGGGGAAGATAATGAGTGTGCAATATTCCTTATTGGATATATTCACTGATGTAGCCCCTCCCTATAGGCAACATCATGATTTAAGCAACACCTACTATAGTACAATTCACCCTTTTACATTCCCTAACTGTAGTTGGTGTTATGTGAAATATATCATTCCCTATAGCAACATGTAAAACCCCTTGGAGGATTCTCCAAGGGGTTCTGCATTTGATTCTTTCACTCAATCCATTCATTTTTTCTTTCGAAATACAATCCATTTCCCGGTAACAAAATTTAGAATAATCACCAAAATATTGACTACCACTTTCCAAAACAATGCATTCTGTTTCAGGCAATCTACCGCAACAAACATGATTCCGAGGTCTAAAAGACCGGTAGCCACCCGGCATCCCATAAAGGAGAAGAATTCTCCCGCCACTCCTTTTTTCGATGCTGCTTTACTCTCAAATACAAAGAATTTGTTGGTAAAAAACGCTACCGCAACCTTGGCGATAAACCAGGCGATGATATTACTTACTACATTGGACACCTGCAGTATATCATAAAACAACAGATATATCAGGACATTCAACGCTGTCGTAATTCCCCCAAAAAGGAAATAGAAAAGCACGCTCTTTCTTCTCTTAAGGAACGTCGTAAACCCACTCATTTGCTAACTCCAATGCGCTATTCTCTTTTGTAGCTATTATTCCAGGCTCACACTTTCACCGGGCTTCAACTCACAAAGCTGACCTGCATTATCTGTGAACCATACACTGATAGCGGTAGGATTCTTCATGGTCTTACCGTCTGCAGACCACTCCAGACTACGGGTAGCGGTCAGATAATCACAGATTTCCAAGTTTGTAGCATACCAGATATCCTCTTTGCCGGACATCATCTCACAGAACTCTTCAATCACACTGTAATCATTCTTAAGACCGAATTCAAAGCTGTGACCCCATACATACATCAAAGGAAGTTCGATATAATCAGGCACATTTAAGAAATTCTTACCCAAGTCCATGATACCTCCATCATGATGACAGGTAGGATTCCATTCCATGAAGTCTCCGGGAGTATGGAATCCATTGGTACTGTTTACGGTTCTGGCATATTTCAGACCCACACTCTTGGCTGCTTCCTTTACATCGCCGGAATATGCTCCAAAAGCATAGGACAGACCCTGTACCATATATCCGGTAAGCTTTTCCAGCTCCTTACGGTCTTCGCCGAATTCCAACACAAGCTGGTGCTTGTTCAACATGGTAGGATTCTTATGCTGCACACCATGTGCCGCAATTTCGTGGCCTTTGTAAAGTTCTGCCACTTCAGCCTTCTGAATGAAAATACCGCCATCCAAGGTACCGGAATTCAAGTGGAAGGTAGCCTTCATACCATACTTATTAAAGATGGGTACCAATTCACGGTCAAAATTCTGTGCGTCGTCATAACTGAATGTTAAGGCCTTTGCCTTTCCCTGTGGATATACAAATTTCATACTCTTTTCCTCCTGTTTATTCTTCTTTTGTGCAAATGCTGATAATCAGCTTATCGCCTTCAAAAATCAAGTGACCTATCAGGTCCGCATCCTCCAGCCATCTTAAGGCCTCACTGTCCGTGTACACCTTGGGTGTGGTAGGTAAAAAGCCATTATCATGTTCCCCATCATTCTGGATAAAAATCTTGCAGGCCTTTCCGTCCTTGTCCACGCCTTCCAGCATATAGCGTGCGGAAATCCTTCCCTTACCTTCCGCATAATAATGCTGGGTATCCACGCCACCCGGCATTACCTTTCCCTTGAAATTCTCGCAATCACACTCTCCGTCAAAAAGCACCATATTAAAGAAGCCTTTGCCGGAGTTTACCTGATTGGAGCCGGTAGGTTTAATCAAAATACGCAATACCTCCATAAGCTATACCTCCATTTTATATATTAGCAACAAGATAACCAGAAATACCACATTGGCTACGGTAAAGTAGCCAAAATAAGCCCCCTTGCTGCATTTATTCTCTTTCACCACATATTTGTAGGAAATCAGACTGGCCATAGAGGCTATCAACGTACCCAATCCCCCCAGATTGGTTCCTACAATCAATGCTTCGATATTATCTGTAAAGCCGGACAAAAGCAGTGCCGCCGGCACATTACTGATGACCTGACTGGACACCACTGCGGTCATTACTTCATTGCCTTCCATCATCCCCTGCAAAAAGTTGCGAAATACCGCCACTCTGCCCATATTGCCGATGAATACGAAGAACCCTACAAAGGTCATCAGTAAAGCATAATCTATCTTGGCAAAAAGCTGTCTGTCAAATAACACCAATACCACCAATACGATTCCCAGCGTAACCAAATAGGGAATCCTGCCTGCTACTGTCATGAGACTTAAAGCAAATAACAGCAAATACCTTATAATATCCCTACTGCCTCCCTGCAAGTGAGTACGTGTAGTCATATTCCGGAAGGACTGGAGAGAGGCACCGGTATCTCCCTTTTCACACTTCTTTCCAAGATACATACAATACACTGCCAACAGGATAAAGGAAACCAATGTATAAGGCAGCATCAATAGCAGAAAGCTACCGATATTCATGCCGGAAATACCATGAAGATAGATATTCTGTGGATTGCCAATAGGGGTAAACATACTGCCCAGATTGGCTGCAATGGTCTGCATCACCACCACCGGAACCATCAGTTTCTTAGAAACATCCTCGCCCAAAAGCTCCAAAATAATAAAGGTAAAGGGCACAAAGGTAATCAATGCCACATCGTTGGTAATCAGCATACTGAAAAAGAAACACAGCATCACCAGAATCAGCACCAGCTGCCAAATCTTTTGCACCTTATTTAACAGTGCTTCCGCAATCTCCCGAAACACTCCCATCTGCTGCAATCCCGCCATCACGGCCATCAGACAAAACAGGATGCTGAGGGTACGAAAATCAATATAATCTATGTATGCGGCGTCCGGAGTGACGAAAAACATGGACACTACAGCCAGTACCACAGCCACCACCAGAACCACTTCTTTTTTTACAAAATCAATAAGCTTTTGCATGGTTAAACGTCCTTAAGATTATTATTCAAATTATACCATAAAAAGAGGATTCCGTCTAGCAAATCGACTGCGAATCCCCAAAAAATCTGACAACCGTCACAAATATTAAAAAATCTCTAAAACTTTATAATCCTGATCCTCTATAATCTTCTTTAAATCCTCATCGGCAATAGGTGTTTTCAGCGTTACTATTGCAGTTCCCTCCTGATAGCTCACCTCTGCCATCTCCACCTGCTCCAGTGCCTCCAGCACCTTTTTCACTCTGGCCTCACAGTGACCACACATCATACCTTCGATTTTCATGGTTTTCTTCATTGTTTTTTCCTCACTTTCTATTTGTTGATTCGAAACCGTTTCCGACAAAATGGTTTCTTCCGTACTTTCCGTTTGCATCTTCGGTCCATATATTTTGCATAGGTTTAACCTCAAAGCGTTACTCACCACACAAAAGCTGGATAAGCTCATGGCCGCTGCCCCAAACATGGGATTTAGCTGCCACCCCAGGATGGGGATGAATACTCCTGCTGCCAAGGGGATTCCGATACTATTGTAAAAGAATGCCCAAAACAGGTTCTGATGAATGTTTCGTAAGGTGCTGCGACTTAAACGGATGGCTGCTGCCACGTCCCGCAGGCTATTCTTCATCAGCACCACCTCCGCCGCATCCACAGCCACATCCGTGCCGGCACCGATAGCCATACCCATATCTGCCGCCACCAAGGCCGGTGCATCATTAATTCCGTCACCTACCATGATCACCTTTCCCTGTTTCTGCAGCTCACGAATGGCTCTTTCTTTGCCCTCCGGAAGCACACCGGCTATGACCTTGTCCACACCGGCCTGTTTTGCAATGGCCTCTGCTGTCTGTTCATTGTCTCCGGTCAGCATCACCACCTGCAGGCCCATATCCTTCAGCTCCTGCACCGCCTGGGTGCTGTCTTCCTTCAGGGTATCTGCTACTGCAATAATCCCCAGAAGCCTTCCGTCATACGCAAAGTATAAGGGCGTCTTGCCTGTCTGTGCCAAGTCTTTTGCTTGTTCGGATAAGTGTTTCGGTATGGGCATCCGGCTTTCTATAAAGGAAGCATTGCCACCGCAAAGCACTTTTCCTGTGTATAAGCCGGTCAATCCGTTGCCCGGCAAGGCTTGAAAATCCGTCACTTCTGCTTGCTCGCTGTCCGACCTCAATTGCTTCTTGGCTTCCTCCATAATGGCCTTTGCCAAGGGATGTTCACTCTTTTCCTCCAAAAGGGCCGCCAACCGAAGCAATTCTTCTCCGGCAACTCCCTCTGCAGGTAATATATCGGTAACCTGAGGAATTCCTGCCGTAATGGTCCCCGTTTTGTCCAGCACCACGATTTTCGCCTTTCCGGTCTCCTCCAAAGAAGCCGCTGTCTTAAACAGGATGCCGTGACGGGCACCCACACCGCTTCCTACCATAATAGCCACCGGGGTGGCCAGTCCCAGGGCGCAGGGACAGCTGATGACCAGCACGGAGATGCTTCGGGCCAGGGCGAATCCCATGGATTCTCCGGCTATCAACCATCCTCCCAACGTGACCAAAGCAATCAACAGTACCGCCGGCACGAAGATACCGGATACCTTGTCTGCCACCTTGGCAATAGGTGCCTTGGTAGCTGCCCCGTCGCTGACCATTTGTATAATCCGGGCCAAAGTAGTATCCTCACCCACCCGAATGGCTTCGCAACGCAGATACCCCGACTGATTTATGGTACCTGCGGAAACCCTGTCACCGACTCCCTTATCCACCGGAATGCTTTCTCCGGTCAGTGCGGACTCATTTACGGCACTGCTACCTTCCAGTACTTTTCCATCTACGGGGATATTTTCACCGGGGCGCACTACAAACACATCACCCTTTTTCACCTGCTCTATGGGCACCTCCTGCTCCTGTCCGTCCACAAGCAGGGTAGCTGTCTTAGGTGCCAGCTTCATAAGCCCCTTTAATGCATCCGTGGTTTTGCCTTTGGAACGGGCTTCCAGCATCTTCCCCACGGTAATCAATGTCAAAATCATGGCGGCCGACTCAAAATACAGCTCATGCAAATAGTGCTCTGCTCCTTGCAGGTCACCCCTTGCCAGGGCTCCTGTCATCAGAAAAAGCACCACCGCACTGTACACAAAGGATGCCCCCGACCCTAACGCCACCAATGTATCCATATTCGGTGCTCTGTGAAGTAAGCCTTTGAAGCCGCTAACAAAAAACTTCTGATTGATTACCATCACTGCTATGGTCAGCAGTAACTGCACCAAGGCGATTGCCACCGGATTGTCTTCGAAAAATCCGGGCATCGGCCAGCCCCACATCACATGTCCCATGGACACATACATAAGTACTACCAGAAAGCCAAGGGAGGCTATCAATCTTTTTTTCAGTTTCGGTGTTTCCCTATCTGCCAAAAGGTCTTCCTGACTCGCTACGGGTCTCTCATCGGACACACCTGCCCCACTTTTCTTTTGCTTTTTTACTGAGGCACCATACCCGGCCTTTTCCACAGCAGCTACGATTTCCTCCGGTGTAGCCGTTCCTTCCACACCCATATCGCCGGTCAGCAAATTCACGCTACAAACCGTTACACCGGGCACCTGCTTCACAGCCTTTTCCACCCGGGCACTGCAGGCCGCACAGCTCATCCCGGTCACAATATATTGTTCCATACACTATCCTTTCTTCGCCCGGACAACAAGGGAATGTCTTGGCTTTGAATTGCTGATTTGTCAGGGTACCATTACTTCATCAGTTTCTGCAAAGTAACAACCAGCTCGTCGATAACTTCATCATTGCCCTTCCGGATGTCTCTGGCCACACAGCCCTTGATATGACTGGCCAGAAGCTCCTTATTGAAGGCGTTTACCGCCGCATTTACGGCTGCCGACTGTACCAATATATCCGTACAATAAGCATCCTTCTCAATCATATTGCGGATACCGCGAATCTGCCCCTCGATACGGTTCAGGCGATTGATTAACTGCCTCTGCTCCTGCAAGTCACGCTTGGTTGTTTTCTCACAGCAACAAGTCTTTTTATCTTCACTCATGGTTTTCACTTCCTTTTCAATATACCCCATGGGGGTATTTATATTGTAAGTCTTTTTACGTAGCTTTACAAGTAGGAATCTTTACAAATTCAAATCAATTCGAACATACTTTCGATTTTATTATTGATTTACTCATCTACTTCTGATAAAATAAGTTTATGGGGTGTTCCCGAAAACGGTAAGCGGTTCGCCTTTCGCCGGAATAAGTACATTCTGAGAGCTTCCAGTATCTTTGGAGGTGATACCAATGGAAAATAAAGTGAAAGGTACAAGATATGATGTTAGAAACAATAATTGGCATTGTCAGCATTGTGGTAACGGTTATCAGCATCATCGTTACTACAATCAGCATTATACAATCCATTCAGAAACATAGACATCAAAAAAGCAACCGCTCCGACCAAAGTTAGGTTGCTTTTTTGAAAATCAACTTTAAACCAAGGCGAACCGTTTGCTATCGGTAACACCTCTATTCATTTTAATTCTAAGACTTCATAATTATTTTGTCAATTAGTTTGTTTACAAATCATGGCCAAGTAAAGTAGAATAAGCTAAAAGGAGGTCTATTATGTTCAGTATTTTTCAAAAGAAGCCTGCCAAATCAGGCTTTACCTTTGCCGGGAACCGTCCTCACATCCGTACTGAGGTCGAACTGGCAAATATCAACAAAGAAGAAGCAGACCAATCCTTCAAGCAGTACAAAAAAGAATTTATCGATACCCTTTTATTGTCTCATGGCTTTTGTCAATACAAAACCAGGGCCTATGTCCGCATTAATCCAATTGGATTGTTGGAATATATTGATTTGCAGAAAGAGAACTATGGCTCCAGAACCTTCTGTGTGAATTTTTCCGCCATGCCCCTATATTGGCCACATGAAGTACCGGTTTTCACCTTTGGTGACAGACTGGGGTCCTACATATGCGGTAACGACGTTTGGTGGGATTATGCATCGGCACAGATAGCTAAGACGAGTTTTCAAAACGCAGCGGAGGCTATTGAACAATATGTATTTCCTTGGTTTGAAGAAATCTCCACAGAGGATGGGTATCGACAGAAACTGGATAGCTATTGGAATAAACGTTTTGCTGCAGAATGGCTTGACGCCCTTGAAAACACCACCGACAAAGAAACTTTGATTGCCCAAGGTATCATCACACTTGGATTACCTAAAAAAATACAACGAAGAGAGGTACCACTATGAAAAAAGCAATATTTCTGGATTTCTACGGAACCGTAGTATTTGAAGACGGAGATAATATCCGTAAGATTACAAAGATTATATCCGAAACCGGAGACGGTTCCGATCCATCTGCCATCGGCGGTTATTGGTGGGATGTGTTCTATCGCACCTTTGTGGATTCCTATGGGGAAACCTTCCGCACCCAGCGGGACATTGAGCAGGAATCCCTGGCGAAAACCATCGAATATTTTAAATCCACTGCCAATGCAACGGAGCTGAGCAACGAAATGTTTGAGTACTGGCAGAAAGCCCCCATTTTCCCGGAATCCAAGCAGTTTCTGGCTGAAAGCCCGGTGCCGGTCTATATCGTATCCAACATCGATACCTGCGACATTGACGCCGCTATCGCCTACCACGGGCTGACCCCGGCGGGGGTATTTACCAGCGAAGATGCCAAGTCCTATAAGCCCCGCAAGGAGCTGTTTGAATATGCCTTAAGATGCACCGGCTTACAGCCTGAGGATGTGGTACATATCGGAGATTCCCTAAGCAGTGATGTAAAGGGCGCCTCTTCCCTGGGTATTGATACCATCTGGGTAAACCGCAGCAACCGAGAGGTTCCGGAGGGTGTATGCGCGGTAGCAAATCTGCTGGAAATATTTGAAACACCGTATTTTAAGTAAGCAAAAATGAATCAAGCTACTACAAAAGCCTCGGGCAAACCACCCGAGGCTTTCCTATTCTTTATATAGCTGTTTACCCTGCAAATCCCAAATTACCAAAGCAGGTCTCGCCGTCCAATCCGTTTACAGTAGGACGATAATCACATTTCCAGGCCGGTTCGGTGTACAGTCTGCAGTATTTACCATCTCCTGTCTTTGCATCTACATAGGTTTCACCGTCTGTCCGGATAAGTGTAAACCCGGTTCCTGCCGGGAAGGTATAAGTGGTTCCAAGCAGGTTGCCCTGCTCATCCACTAACTCTGCCGGAATCTCTACAAGGGATACATAATCGTAGAGAATCCCATCTTCCCGAGGTTCGATGGTATATGCTCCCGTACTTAAAACCGGTTCTCCATCTGCTCCTATATGGCAGTCTGCCACCACATACGTAGACATCAACATATGCATATAATGTCTTATTACAAAATGCTTGGGGTCTGTAAAGTCCTTTAATTCTCCTCCACGGTTACCAAGATACCATATAGCATCCAATGATATCGCAAACATCTCTATAGCCCTGATATCATTATCAAAAGCCATCTGCAAATACAGATAATAGCTATCATCATTTTTTACCAAATATGCTTTTCCGAAATACATGGATTCCAAAAGGAACGTTTGGTCATTCACACTTATTCTGTATTCAAACTCACCATAGGGTGCTATCACAAAATAATCTTCTGTACCGTCATCATACAAATCAACTACGGATACGTTCTTAAAATCCATACTATCTGTTAATAAGTGAACATAATCTCCTTCCGGCTCCGCGAAGATTTCCTTAGGCAAATAGTCCACATAGTCACTTACAAAAAAATCCGGATATTCGCTATAAGGGATGGTTATCTGTAAAGTATCCTTCTCAGTCCATCCTATGTCTTCACCTGTAAAGTTCACAGAAAGTCCTTTGTAACCCAGGGTCCATGCAAGTCCCTTTTCCCCTTCCTTTCCGGAGGGCTGGACAGTTGCTTGTATAAGCTTGTTCAAGGCTTCTGAATCATACTCCACATTCAAATAGGTATCTTCCAACTCGTTTTCCAGGATTCCGCTCAATTGACTTACATCGGTGATAACATCGGATAGAAGTATTTCTTTTCCGCTTTTTACATCCAGATTGATAGATTCAAAACAGTAGCTCTCGCTTCCTTCCCCTTCATAAATATACTCGCTTTTTAGCACCGACAACACCAATTCATCAGCACGGCAAAGAATCAAATCACTCTCATATTTATAGGGTATTGCAAAATGCCCCTTACCATATTCCTGAAAATCAGCACTTGCTTGTTCCTGAAGCTTTTCATACCGCTCTGCCTGCTTTATCTGAAAGGATGATACCGCATCTGTTAATGTTGAATAGTCCCCGTCATTTATTACTATGCCGTCATAGTCTCCCACCATTAATAAATTGTAGGTTCCCGGTTCGTAATAATATTCAAATACATTTTCCATCACAACCGACAAAGGTACATCGGGAATCGGTACCGGTATTTCTTCAGGGACTTCCTCTTTCGAAGCTTCCTGTGACATCTCCGTTGAAGCAGTCTCCTCGCCGGACTCTTCCGTACCTACAATAGGTGCCTGAGTAGCCTCCGGCGCCTCCTGCGTAGATACGGTCGCCTCTTTTGACTCTTCTGTGGCAACATTTCCCGCTTCCTTGCTTTCTTCCGTGGTCTTGCTGCCGCAGGCACTCAGCCCTAACAGTACACTGGTTAATACTAATGCTAATAATCTCTTTCTCATACACTCCACCCTCAAAACAGTCTCTTTTCTATTTATCCTGCAAAAAACAATTCTCCGAAACAGTATTCTGCAGGTACTCCGTTAACCAGAGGCCAATATTCATTCTTATTACCATCCTCATCCAACGGCCAGTCAATATATAGTCTGCAGTACCGGCCATCCCCGGTTCTGGCATCCACATATGTCTCACAGTCCGTTCGAATGAACCAAAACTCCGTTCCTACCGGGAAGGTATAGGTTTCTCCCAGCAGATTACCCTGCTCGTCCACTAATTCTGCCGTAATCTCCAAAAGGGATGCATAATCATACCTTTCGCTTTCACCAATGGTATAGTAATCATTGAGCACCGGCATTCCGTCACTTCCCACATGGAACTCACCGCTTACCCAACTACTATTATATAGCCACTCATAATGATATATTTCAAAGCAATCCGGGTCTGTAAAATCACTCAATCCGCCGTTATGGCTTCCTACATATTTCAAAGTATTGTCCGTCAGCTCTAATACCTCTATATTCATAATGTCAGCGACATCAAATCTTAACTGTAAATACAAATATTACTTTCCATCCTTCTTCACCAGATATGCACTATCAAATAAATATAACTGCATGTTCAACACAGTATAAGGATTATCATTTACTGCCATGGCAAATTTCTCATAACGGTGCATTGTAAAAGTAATATAGTCTTCCTTTCCGTCTCCGTACAAATCTACTACGAATAAACTTTTGGGTTCTTTAAAATCTGTTAAAACAGCACATAATCTCCCTCGGGTTCCTCAAAAGTCAGTTCCTGTACATCCTGAAAAAAATACTCTTCAAAGATATCCGGGTGTTCCTCATAGAGAACAGAAAACTGTAACGGAAGATTTGATGGCACACCGATATCCTCTCCCCATACATAAAAGGTAATCCCCTTATAACCCAAAGTCCATGCAACATTTTTCACTTCTACGGCATCTGTTGCTTCAAGAACTTCCTGTATTCTCTCTGCTATCGTTTGGATATCATAACCCGAAAATGCAGGATTCTTTTGCAGTTCCTCTATCAAAAGGGCCTCCAAATCGTTTCCACCCTTAATAACATCAGCTAAAACCAACTTCTCTCCGTTTTGGGTATTCCAATTAACGCCATCAAAATAACCGCTTTCCTCTTTTTCGTCCTGATAAACAACCTTCTCCATTAATACGGAAAACGCCCGCTTATCAGCTCGGGTAAAAAGTAATTCGTTACTGTATTCATATCCCTCTGACTTATCCATCCATTCAATCTGTTTCAAGGCATCCGCAGCCTGCTCCTGATTAAACCGCTCCAGTTCTTTAGCCAATGCCGGATAATCATCTCCGAGAAGGAAAACCGTATCATAAGTACAGGTTGGCGTATGTATTTTTACATAATCGCGATTATCCTCACTAATAATCCTTACCGACAAAGGTGCATTGGAAGGCTCCCTAGTGCTTTCTGATGGCTCAATCTCTTCCATCGGTTCCTGTTCTACCGTAGCGTCCGACTCTGTGACCTCGCTGGATTCCTCCTGACCGGATTCCTCCTCTGTTGAAGCCATCTCCTCCCCGGATTCCTCCGTACCTATGCTTGCCTCCAAAGAAGCCTCCGTCTCCTGAGTGGAAACCGTCGCCTCTTTTGACTCTTCTGTAGCTATCTTTCCCGCTTCCTTACTTTCTTCCGTATCCGCGTTTCCGCAGGCACTCAGTCCCAGCAGTACGCCGGTTAATAATAGTGCTAGTAATCGTTTTCTAATATTCTCCACCCTCTATAAGTATCTTTATCATTCAAAATATAGCATAATTCAATGGTACATGTCTATTCAGAAGTGCCTATATATAATAATACACTTCAGACAGGACCCAGGTTTCACTTAATGTGATCTGCCTTCAAATTCCACCACAATTCCGGAAATACAGGTGTCATCATATTTCGTACCCTTATACACATCCGCGATTTCAAAGCGGAACTTTGCTTCACAGCCATTCCCCACTTTCATAGCTACCGGGGACAAATCAACATACTGAGGCAGCATAGTATCCTCCAGTGTGATGGTACCCATATATTCATCCATAAAGTACAGCTTCATGCTCTTCACACGGTTATTTTCCAGCCAAGTGGTTTCATCCTTAGCATAACCGTTTACAATGCATACTTCATTATAACGGAATATAGGATCTCCCCCACCAAAATACATTTCCCGGATTTCAATAGTTTCTCCAATACCATCTCCCGGAACTCCTTCTGCCCAGGCATTCATACGATTTGCAGATTTCAGATTTTCTGCACCATAGGTTTGTGTGCCCTGTGGAGCCAACGAAGAAGATGCTGTTACTTTACAATAGTAATCATTACAGGCACACCAAGTGGAGCAGCCGTCAGCCAGTTGATCTTCAAATCCGAAATACACACCACCCTCCATATCCACA
This sequence comes from Lachnospiraceae bacterium, assembly GCA_017522685.1. Next base: position 371,723 of record JAFWYN010000005.1, on the reverse strand, counting down.
GGGCAGGCAGGACTATCCTCTGTATAATCCTTGAAGCTTCCTATTTTCGGTGCGGCAAACTGGTAGCTCCAGCCCTCGGGGATGGTAGATTCGGGCTTGGTTTCTCCATATACAACTGCCGTAACACTAACTACGTAAACATATTCCTCATCATATACGTCAAACCCTGTCCCGGGAGCAATGTTAGAATCTCCACTTCTCATAGGCAGCTTCAGAGCCTTCTTCTCCATTTTCTCAATCAATTGATCACTAAATGAGTAATCACTTTCTAAAAACTCTGCAACACCATTATCCACCTGCAACAAAAAGGAACCCACAAACTCTGAATGATACTCTATATCCTCTGCTTTGTAACAAATCGCACGGATGGTATCTCCGTATTCCACGGTTTCCTTACCATTCCCTAACGCCTTATTTTTCTTAATTTCTAAAATGGTATACCGATAGGTATCATCATAAAGATCCCGCCAGTAATGGTGCAGCACAAAATCCTCGCCCACTTCTTTTCCGAGGGCCTGCTTTATATTCTGCTCCAATGTCTCAGCCGACATCTGTAGATTACCATGGTGAAACTGCTCTGCTGCACTTTCCACCGCGAATTCTACTTCACCCAGGTTGATCCACTGATTTGTTATCTTTTGCCGGTTCACATTACATTGAAGAATCTCCCCTGTTAGTTCGCACACATATTCATCATCCGATACATAGGGCAAAAGCTGACTGTATTTCTCCTGATAAGCCTCCTCCATAGACTCTCCAAACAAATCTTCCGGGGTGATATCCTCTTTGTCCGGTATCTGCTCATATCTTTCATTAATCATAACCGGCATTCCGTCATAACCAACATTACATTCCGCTTCCAACAAGCCTTCTTCCGTAAATCTTCGGACGATAAAGCTATCAGGGGTTTCAAATTCCATTAACTGACCATTAAAGGAACCCACATAATAGACCAAACCCTTTTTTATCTGAAATACCTCAATGTCTCGAACAAGCGGAAATGCATTCCACTTAAGCTGCATGTATATATAATAGTTTCCGTCCTTTTTCACCAGAAATGCTTTGCTGAAATAGGTTGCATATTTCTCTAAAACATATTTCCGGTCATTTACGGATACGCTATATTGGTATGCGTCATCTATTGCTAATTCAATGGATTCCTCTTTGCCGTCTTCATTCAAATCCACCCGGAAATCCTTTGTTTCATCCGCCCAGTCAAACATAAGTTGTACATAGTCTGTGTCGGCATCCTCAGATGTATCCTCTGCCTTTGATTCCTGATTAACTTTTGTCTGCTCTGTAGCATCTGCTTCCGCGTCTGTTTTTTCTTCCGCCTTAGACTCCACGGATGCCGTCTCCTCGTCCTGAGACTCTTCTGTGGAAATAGTTCCTTCCTCCCCGGTCTTCTTCGTATCTGCACTACCACAGGCACTAAGCACCAATAGTAAAGCAGCTAATATTAACACTGATAATCTCTTTCTCATTTACTCTGCCCCCCCAAAAATCTCTTAAGAATATATCTAATTCTTTTGAATGGATTCTGTATATTCTTAAAATAACATTTGGGTTGTCATTTGTCAACCTCTTTATATAGTCTACTTCCTGCCGATGTACACCGCATGCCCGCACATCTCCACAATAGCCCTATCTCCGGCAGTCTCCTCGATACATTTCATGACTTCTGCACGCACCGCCTCATCCTCAATGGCGTATATCTTATCTTCTCTTTCATACGCAAAGCCTCGAATAGACCGTATACACTCCGGTTTAAAGTGACATGCCCCAAACATTTCCTCCATCTCGAAAGAAGTAGCATAGTATCCCTCCTGAAAACCTCTGGCAGCCATGTTGTGAAACCGTCCTGTGGCAAAAACTTCCCCTATGGTATGGGCATTCACCTGATTAGAATCCCAACAGTACCGCTCCACCACAGCGATACTTCCCGCCAATCTGGGGATAAACCCTACTATCACCATTCCTCCCGGCTTCAAAACTCTGTAAATCTCTGATACACAAGCTTCTCTCTCTGTGCTTTCCGTCAAATGATAGAAGGGCCCCAATGCAATGACTACATCAAAGAAACCATCCTCATACTGACTCATGTCTGTAGCGTTTACCACATCAATGGACATCATATTTTTCACATTTTCTGCAGTCCTTTGCTCTTTTGCCTGCTCTATCAACCGTTCTGACAAATCTCCCAAATACACCTGATATCCTGCCTTTGCCAAAGGAAATGCATACACCCCGGCACCACCGCCGATGTCCAATACCTTTCCCTTTTCCGGCAAGTATTTCTTCAAAATCTGCATGGTCATTTCATACTCCAAACGGCCGCTATTGTCCCGGGCAAGCCTGTTTTTCTCATCAAATACACTATAATATCCTTTTACTTTTTCAAAATCTGTCATAATGAATCTCCTTTCCAAAATAAAAAACGCACCGGCCTTCAAATCCGGTGCGTACCTAATACGAAAATATAATAAACGCTTACATTTTCACATTTATGCACCGAATTAAGAGACCTATCGGCTCAGACCGGCACATCAATGCGCTTCGTCCTTTGCCTCTACGTCCATAACAGAGATAAGCATAAAGTTAACTGTAAGCTTTTTATCATATCGTTTACTCCTTTTCATTTTAATCTTTCAAGATTAGTGTAAATCTATCACTGTTCCCTCTGTCTGTCAAGAAGATTTTTCTTTACAATCCGTTTCTGAACGAATAAAATAGTACCAACTAATCATTTGATAGCATTATGTAAAATAGGGGGGCACAATGGGAAAACAAATAAATTATTACATGGGATACAATGATTTCCTGCAGATTGCCCAAAAGGCACTGGACAGCGGTTGTGAAATACTTACCCGGGAACCGGGAAAGCTCATGCGTAGTGATAATATTTCCATTGTCACCCCTGACAGGTATAACTACTATTTTTACCTACCGGAAGCCGGCCCCCTGGATATCCAAATCCGTAACGGTCAGGAATCCATTGGCGGGTACAATTCCTCCGGAAATGTACTGATAGAAGCCGGATTTTCCCGCATAAACCATTCGGGCAAGGCAATCAGTCGTGCAAGACTTTTTTCCATAAGTGGTTATTATGAAAAAGGCGGTGAGTGGGTCGAACGACCGGCTTGTATGAAAAAGCTTTATGATAAGCTGACAAGCTCTGTCAAAAAGATAGCTCCTTACACTGAGATTACAGATAATATTTTCAGTACGAAAACCGATGATTACGGCAGTATTCGCGAATGGACGCATAAAGAATATATTACGCCGGAATTGCTGCTGCTGAAGAATAATAAAAACTATCATTTAGGCTGATGAAAATACTCAGCGTATCTATATAAAAATTTTACTTGATTTGGTATCCATTTTTACTATAAAAACTAAGAAATATAGACTTTTTTAAGGGACTTATGTATCTATTAGAGGTTTTCTGCATGATTGGTACCACTTTTTTGCAAATAGAAGATACTTTTTTGCTAACTTGAAGTAAATAGATACTCTTCCCAATATAAAATGTACCTAACACACCTAATGAAACACCTTTTAGAAAAGTGAGGATAAACTATGGCTAATCTACTCATCGTATGCGGCCCTCAGGCAGTGGGCAAAATGACTGTGGCTGAGAGCTTAAGAGACAAACTGAAATATAATTTAATGATGAATCATGACAGTATTGAAATATCGGACCGGATTTTCGGCTTTGCCACCCCGGCACAAAAGGAATTCAGCAGGGCCTTTCGCGCAAAAGTTTTTGAACTGGCAGTAACACACAATGTGGACTTACTGTTTACCTATGTCTGTGCCTTTGAAATGCCCGAAGAAAGGGAGTATCTCAACGGACTGGCTACGCAATTTGAAGCGGACGGCGGCAATTTCTACTTCGTTGAGCTAAGTGCAGATTTGGAAACCCGACTCACACGGAACGAAACTCCCCACCGCATGGAACGCAAGCCCTCCAAGCGGGATGTGGCTTGGAGTAAGTCGAATCTTCTAAAAGATAACACCAACCATCAGCTCAATTCTGCGGAAGGCGAATATTGGTTTAAGAATCATCTGAAAATAGATAATACGAATCTGGAACCGGACCAGGTGGCTGATATGGTCATTGAATATTTCCACCTGAACGCTAATGAAAAGGAAGAAAGTGAATATCGGTTTGGGGTGTAAATTTACCCTTGACAATCCTACTCTTCCACTGTATACTGACTCAAAAGCGTTGAAAAGAGATAGTACACATTTTGGATATTACAGAGAGAAGCCGGTTGGTGCGAGGCTTTATGAAAGGAATGTGGAACCCGTCTTGGAGCTGTATACCGAGCACATTCGTGCAAGGCTATACTGGGTGCGCCCATTACAGCGTCAGAGTATCGACCAAAAGTCCGTACTTATCGAGGCCCATCATGCAAATTATGGGTGAATCAGGGTGGTAACACGAAGCTTAGGCTCTCGTCCTTGAAATCTTTCAGGGAGGAGGGCTTTTTTATATGGCGAGAAGCTTTCATAAGTTGCAACTTGCAAGCAAGTTGCTAAAGAAAAGCTTCGTAGAAGCGATTTTGCGCATGAAGGCTCTGAATAAATACAACACACAAATTAAACTTAAATAACGAAAGGAGTTAAAATCATGAAGTATGATTGTGAACTAGTCGGTAAAATCGGTTCTATGGCTTTAATTAACCGTGAACTGAATGAATTGGATTATAATGCCTTTAGCAGAATCGGAAAATATCTTCGTCCCGGATATGTCTGGGTCAGCTCCGGTGCGGTAGAAATCGGCAAAATAGATTATTACAACAGGCAAAATACCTATTTATCCCCCGAAGATGACATTGCCAAATCCCTTTATGCCTCCCAAGGACAGTGTATCCTAATGGAGAACTATCGTCGATTCGTGAATCCGGACTATTCTGTAAGACAGTTTTTACTGGAGCATAGCCATTTCAATGATGTGGAAAAGAGTGCATATATAAAAACCCTGTTGTTGGCATCCATGAAGCAAAAATCCATTCCTATTATCAATTATAACGATTGCGTTAGTAATGAGGAAATACTAAAAATAGAACTGTCAGAAGTACGAAAGAAACAGAAAAGTGTTGCAGAATGCATTGACAACGATGAAACCGCCTCCCGACTTTCCGTTCTACTGAAATCTAAATATTTGCTGATACTTACTTCTTCAGAAGGTTTGTTGCAAAACCCACAGGATAAAACCTCTCTCATCAAAGCGGTAGAAGGCAAAAATACAGAAGAATTATTGGAACATATCAACGGGCTTATGGGGTATTGTGATGGTGCCAGCCGTAAAGGTGCAAACGGTATGCTGGCTAAGCTTCAGTACATCCGGGAGCCCATTAAAAACGAAACCACTGTTATCATCGGTAGCTCCCAATATTCCATCCCTGATTTACTAAACGGAACTGTAAATCGAACTATTTTTCAGATACGCTAAACGAAACAACGAAAGGAGAATCACTATGAAAGAACATATTATCAACAGCTACGAAAACTCCCTTGAAGAGACCCGCTTGACCAGCAACAATGCCCGCAGGATTGAATTCTTAAATACTACTCGAATACTGGATGAATTGTTGGGCGAAAATCAAAAAATATTGGACTGTGCTGCAGGTACAGGCATTTATGCTTTTTACCTGGCAGATAAAGGACATGATGTTACTGCCACAGACCTGACTCCCAGACATGTAGAGGTCATCAATCAGACCTTGGCGGAAAAGTCATATGATATGACTACTGCCGTCATGGATGCTACGGACATGGGCAGATTTGCGGACGAAACCTTTGATGTGGTATTGAATATGGGGCCTTTTTATCATCTGACCTGCGAAACACAAAGACAAAAATGTCTGGCGGAATCCATCAGGGTTTTAAAAAAGGGCGGCCTGCTTCTTACTGCCTATATTCCCCGCTTTTATGTGTTCCAATATGTGGCCCTTAGCAATAAGCATTTCCTGGATGCACGGTTGGCTCAGCAAATCGTAACCACCGGTGTCCTCCATCACGACGACGAGAAATGCTTCTGGACGGATACCTACTACGCCACCAAGGAAGAGATGGAACAGCTCTATGGGGCCTATGGATTGGATGTAACAGACCATTTCGCTCAGGATGGATTGACTCCTACCTTTGCCGCTACGGTAGACAATTGGACTGAAGAAGAGTTCAAAATCTGGTGCGATTACCACTACAGCGTTTGCAGAGAGGAATCCCTGCTGGGAGCCAGCAATCATGTGATTATTGCAGGCCGTAAGTGATTTGAGGATTAAGATTTCTCAAAAGCAATGTATAATACAGAGAATTTCGAAGTTTAGGAGGTAACAGATGACTTATAGAAAAGCAAATATAAAAGATATTGACCAACTAGTAGAATTAAGGAAAAAGCAACTTATTGATGAGGGATGTTATTCAGATAATAATATTGATAACGAATTGGGAAATTACTTTTCTACTAGCATAAGCAATGAAAGCCTGGTTGTTTGGCTTGCAACAGAAGATGAATATATCATTGGTACAGCTGGAGTATGTTTTTTTCAATATCCTCCAAGTTTTTCTAATACAACAGGAAAAATTGCTTATATTACAAATGTTTACACAAGAGATGAATACCGTAAACAAGGAATAGCAACAAAACTTCTGGAATTGATTATTGAAGAAATCAAAAATGAAGGGTGCAAGTTTACAAGACTTCACGCATCTTCACAAGGTAAAAAGTTATATGAGAAAATGGGCTTTACTGATGTTGAAGGTTTTATGAGCAAAAAAGTAATATAAGTTATCAAAATGTTGGTTAAAAAATATGCCAATTGGAACCACTTTCTTACAGAATGTATTCCAATTGGCAACTCTTTTCTCTTCCGACTCAATTACTTCGTACCAAAAATTCTATCCCCTGCATCTCCCAAGCCGGGGCAGATGTAAGCATGGTCATTTAAGCATCTGTCCAAATGTCCGATGTAAATCTGGATGTCGGGATGTGCTTCGCGAAGCCTCTTTACGCCTTCGGGTGCTGCGATGATACACATGAATTTAATATTTACGCCGCCACGCTGCTTGATGAAATCCACTGCTTCTGCTGCGGAACCACCGGTAGCCAACATAGGATCTACTACCACGATGGTACGCTGCTCAATGGGCTCAGGGAGTTTACAGTAGTATTCATGAGGCTCATGGGTCACAGGATCTCTGTAAAGACCGATATGTCCAATCTTGGCGGTGGGTACCAAAGCCTGAATACCGCTTACCATACCCAGTCCGGCACGTAAAATAGGTACGATAGCCAGCTTTTTGCCGGCAATCATGGGAGTCATGCAGGTCTCGATAGGAGTCTTAACCTCCACATCTTCCATGGGCAAATCACTCAGCGCTTCATAGCCCATAAGCATGGCAATCTCCTCAATTAACTTACGAAATTCGCTGGTTCCGGTGTTCTCATCTCGAAGCAGTGAAATTTTATGCTGAATCAGGGGATGATTAAGTACAAATACATTTTCCATATTATTTAAGTTTTCCATAGGGATTCCTCCTCCTTTGCTACTCACTACTTCAAATTTTAGTGCAACATGCTCATGAAGTCAAGAAATTACAAAATATTTTTAACAAATTCGTCAAAAAACTCTTGTATATATAAGAAGTTGATTTTATACTGAAAAAGGTAGGGTATCCTACGACACAAATGAATACAGGAGGAAAGAAGATGAAGCAGCAAGAGGCGATACGCGACGCAAAAACTCTGGGAGTTCCCAAGATGTTGATTTTGGGTTTGCAGCACATGTTTGCCATGTTCGGAGCCACCATTCTGGTGCCGATTTTGGTAGATGGTTATTTTGGGGGAGAAGGTCTCTCCATTCAGGTTACTTTGATTTGTGCAGGTTTGGGTACATTATTTTTCCATCTCTGCGCTAAGCTGAAGGTACCTGCATTTTTAGGTAGTTCTTTCGCATTTTTAGGCGGTTATGAATCCGTAGCAAAATTAGATTCCGGAATGTATGCGGATATGACCATGGGTGAAAAGCTTCCCTATGCCTGTGGTGGTATCGTAGTGGCGGGTGCCCTATATCTGGTTCTTGCTTTATTGATTAAGCTCATCGGTGTGAAGAAGGTTATGCGTTTCCTTCCTCCGGTAGTGACCGGTCCCATGATTATCTGTATCGGTCTTTCTTTGGCACCTTCAGCGGTTTCCAATGCTTCTACCAACTGGTTATTGGCTTTTATCGCTCTGGGTACCATCATCATATTTAACATCTGGGGCAAGGGCATGTTCAAAATTATCCCCATCCTTATGGGCGTAGTGATTTCTTATGTGGTTGCTGTTATATTAAATGCTTGCGGAGTAACCAATGCGGACGGCAGTGCTATATTAAGCTTTGGCGGCGTGGCTGCAGCTGACTGGATCGGTCTTCCTCCTTTCCAGCTTTGCAAATTTGATATTACCGCAATCCTGGTAATGGCTCCTATCGCTTTGGCTACCATGATGGAGCACATCGGCGATATGTCAGCTATCTCTGCTACCGTTGGCGAAAACTTTATCGAAAATCCCGGTCTTCACAGAACCTTAATCGGTGACGGTCTGGCGACCTCCTTCTCCGCTATGTTTGGCGGTCCTGCAAACACCACCTACGGCGAAAATACCGGCGTTTTGGAATTAAGTAAGGTTTATGACCCTAAGGTAATCCGTCTGGCAGCGGTTTATGCCATCGCACTCAGCTTTATTCCCAAAATGGCTGAGGTCATCGGCTCTGTACCCAGTGCAATTATCGGCGGTGTCAGCTTCATGCTTTACGGTATGATTTCTGCAATCGGTGTCAGAAACGTGGTTGAAAATAAAGTGGACTTCACCAAGTCCAGAAACCTGATTATCGCAGCAGTGATTCTGGTAAGTGGCCTGGGCTTCTCCGGCGGTCTTACCTTTAATGTATTCGGTACCTCCATCACCCTTACCGGTCTGGCTATCGCAGCTTTGGCAGGTATCATCCTGAACGCAATTCTGCCGGGTAATGATTATGAATTCGGCACCGGCATCCGGAAGGATAACAAATAATTCATTTTGATAATTTAATGTATCAAAACATAGAAAGGCTTATGGAACACTTTTCAAAGGTATTCCATAAGCCTTTATTTTACTTTGAAAGAATCATAGATATCCCGTATTCCAAGGTTTCTGCGTCCAGCATGCCCGCGGCATAGGCAATCATTTCGCCTTCTGCACTGATAAAAAAGGTAGTGGGTATCGCACTGACTCCATAGGTATAGGCACCCTGCATCTCCACCGTATCAAAATACAGCGGCATGGTATATCCTTCTTTCTCCATAAATTTACGAGCCGTATCCACCGTCTCTTGACGTCCGTCAGTCATATTGAGCAGGACAAACTGTACATCCTCCCCATACTTTTCGTAAGCCGCCTGAAAATCCGGCAGTTCTGCCTTGCAGGGACCGCACCAGCTGGCCCAGAAGTTTAGGATGATAGGCTTTCCCTTAAAATCCAGCAAACGAACTTCTTCTCCGGCTTCATTGGTCATGGCAAAATCCTCTGCCATGGTAACCTCTGCTTCCTGCTTGGTTTCCTCCGGTGCATTGGAAGTGTGGGGCGCCGATGCATCGTTCTGCCCGGATGCTTCATCTTTCGAGTCGGTTCCCTTATCTGCTGAAATAATGTCATTTTCCCGGTTTTCCACCACCAGATTCTGCCCCGGTTTATGATCCTCTGCCAGCTTTCTGTACAAAATCATTACACCTACCATAAAGCCCACAAAGAGGATAATGCTTACGACTAACTTTACGTACTTTTTCATAATCGTTCTCCATTACTATTTTAATGCCCATTTGCCGGGTTGTACCCTGTAGTATTTAGTCTCGGCAAGCAGGGGCATAACATCCTTACACACTCAACAGTCTCATCAAATATCCGAAAGTGCCTGTCATCATAAGTATTCCCATCACTATGAGGAAGATACCACACACCAGGTTGATGACCCGGTAGTGGCTTTTGATAACCTGAAAGGTGGCTTTCAGACGGTCGATAAGCAGGGCACTTATGAAAAAGGGGATGCCCAAGCCCGCCGAATAGAGTACCAGCATAAAGACCCCGGCTACCATGGTTCCACGCTGGGAGGCCATCATCAAAGCCGACCCAAGGAACGCTCCTACGCAAGGGGTATAGCCGATGGCAAAAACCATACCAAACAGTACCGATGAGGTAAAATGAATCTTCTGAATCTGCAGCTGTAGCTTCTTGGTACCATTTAAAAAGCCGATACGGATGATGCCTGTAAAATTCAGACCTAAGATGACCACGATACCGCCGGTTATGATATTCACTACCGTCTGATACTTTTGCAGTAATCCTCCTAATGCTCCCGCAAAGGCTCCCAACAGTACAAAGACAATGGTAAAACCCAAGATAAAACCCAGTGCATTGAATGCTGTTTTCTTTTTGTCATTTTCTCCATTGGCAAAATAGGAAATGTACAGCGGTAGCATGGGTAGTATACAAGGGGAAATAAAAGTAATGATTCCCTCTAAAAATGCCACAAAATAACTCAACTTCAAACTCCTTATTCTTGCTTTCTTATTTGTACCTGCTGTTTAACACCGGCAATTAGCGACATATTATCCTACCGCATACATGATTATTCCGGTACAAATAAGTAAATTCAAATCACAAACATATTTCCTGTATTATTTAAGACAAACTGCTCTCCGAAGGTTTCCTTCGCAAGGGCAATCCCCTGTTCGCCGGTACAATGGGACACTGCCACACACTGCACTCCAAATCTGCGGAAGACTTCCATGGTTTTCTGCAAACGGTCCTCATCTGCTTCCATCAGGTGGGTGCCGCCAAGTACGGCGTATATGGGCTCATCCACACGCCGGGTTACTGCCTGTAAAATATTGCAGATGCCCACATGGGAGCAGCCCACGATAAGCACCAGGCCTTTACCTGTACGAAGTCCCAAGGCGATTTCCTCTTCAAAGGCATCCACTTTGTATGCTTCTCCCTCCGGTAACACAAATTTCTCATTCTTGTGCTCAAAGCCGAAAACTGCCGGAAAATTTTTAAAAAGAATTATCTTGTCTGACAGCAGGGTAATATCCTCCGTCACCATACGCAAATCCATCTTTCCCTCCGACATTTCCTGCTCCGTAAACGGGTTCCCATTATAACGGTAGGTACCGTCGGACAAATGCTTATATTTGGGAACAAAGAAGCCCTCACCTGCATAAAAGGGGAGAGGCTTTCCCAGTTCTGACATCAGTGTCATTACGCCGCCGCTATGGTCATAGTGACCATGACTGATAATAATATTATCCAAAGCCTTCAAGTCTATTCCCAAGTCTTTTGCATTTTTCACAAAATCTCCGGTCTGCCCGGTATCAAACAAGATACGCTTGCCGTCAAACTCAATATGTAAGGACAATCCATGCTCCGCCAAAAGCTTTCCCTCATCATCCGGCATATTCTCGATGAGTGTAGTGATGCGAAGCTCACTGTTTTTCCACATTACTTAAAAACTCCTCCGATTTTATCCCCCCAGGCAGTTAAAGTATCCACTACCTTCTTCAGTTTATCAATACCATTGTTTAAGTTTTCCAAAGTCTGAGTAAGCTCTTCCGTATCCAGATTCTCAATCGCTTCACTGATAGCAACTACATCCAGACCATTAATTATCTCATTGATTGCATCAATATCCAGACTATTGATTATCTCATTAATGGCATCAATGTCCAGACTATCAATCGCATCATTAATCGTAGCTACATCCAGCTCACTCAGCTGCTTGGACAGTGTGGCCCAATCTACGCTGTCTATGTTCTCATTGAGCATCTCCCAGTCCACTGCCCGAATCAACTTCAGCGTTTCCTTTATGGTATCATTCAGCACCTCCATATCCAGCTGTGCCACCTGATCCAGGGCAATCTCTATCTCTTCTGAATGCTCCTTTACTTCATCGGCGTATTTTTTCAGTTGCTGCTCATAATCCTGAGTCTTCCGATAGTATAGAAAGCCTCCCACCAATACTAATATCATAACTATACAAGTAAAAATGCAAATAACACGAGTCCACAACAACTCTTTTTGTAACTTTAATAATACTTTTTCATCCATCAACCTGTCCTCCTCACGAATCATTCAATATATAACCTTCCTTCAGATGGTTAATCGAAACAATTGTTTCAGGTTTCTCTCTGATATATCCAGCACATCCTTTACCGACAGCCCTTTTTCTTGTGCAACCAACTCTGCAATAGCGGGTATATTTCCGGAATGGTTAGGGCTTCCCTGACAGCCTATAGGTACTAAAAAGGGACAATCCGTCTCTAATAACAACTTTTCCGGTGGTAACTCCGCTAAGATTTTGCGAGTCGCTATAGAACTCTCCGTACTATAACTAACCATGCCTCCTATTCCTAGTAAAAATCCCATTTCCATGTACTCCTTAGCAATAGTCAATGCGTCATGAGCATGAAAACAATGTATAACCCCGGCATTTTCCTTCCACGTATATTGTCTGAGGATTTCCAATGTGTCCGTATGCGCATCTCTGGTGTGAATAATCAGAGGCAATTCCTTTTCCTGTGCCAGATTAATTAGCTTATGAAACCACAGCTTCTGCCTCTCTATCAGGCATTGTGATATTTCCCTTTCTTCAGGAGTTTCCCACGAAAGCCTATGGAAATCAAGACCGGTTTCTCCTATCGCTACTACCTTTTCGTGACATGATGTCCTATGTATCTCCTGCTCCCACTGCTTGTCTGCATCCTCCTGTACTCCAACACATGTCGGATGTAGTCCGACAGCATAATATATCCATGGATACGCCGCTAAAACTTCTTGCATTTTCTGATTACTATTTACAGAAATTGCGGCTTCCACTGCTACCTCCAAACCATTCTCATGTAATTGCGGAAGTAATGTATTACGTATATTATCAAACCTTCGATGAGAAAAATGAGTATGACTATCCATATATCTATACAAATTCACCATCTCCTTTATTCTATGACGAAACCAACACCTTCTCCAACATTTCCCCAATCTCCCATGCCACCGCCAGCTTATACGCTAATCTGGTGGGCTGAGTTGGTATCTCTACAAAAAATGTTTCCACCTTTCCCTGAAAATCTATGGAAAAATATACCTGCCCCGGTACAGATGCGCCCGGATTGGCCGGGTCCGTATTGCCCATGGTACCGGTGACACCGATGCCGATATCTGCTCCATAAGCTTGTCTGCAAGCCTTCGCCATGGCAGCTGCCGTCTCCAGAGAATACACAGTATATTTCTCCAATACATCTACAGGCACTCCCTGCATGATTTTGGCCTCATTACAGTAGGTCACAAAAGCCCCCTTCAGCACGGCTGAAGACCCTTGCGTATCCGTAATCAGGGACGCAATCTGCCCGGAGGTTGCACTTTCCATAGTGGTAATGGTTAGTTCCTTTTGTATCAAAGTCAGAGTAATGCGCTCATACATTTCCCGGGTTTCTTTTTCATTGTATTGCTTTTCCATGAGTACCTCCTTCCCCTCATACTCATCATATACCGAAACCCCTTTAAATTCAACCCTTTGCCATCTTACCGCCTCTTTTTGTACCGCTTACCCGCTACCCCCTTGAAGGCATGAGCAGAAACACATATACTATGCTTGTAGCCGCTACAAAACTGATTTGGGAGGTATCCTATGAATATCACAATCTTAGAGGAACAGGCAAGCCCTCTGGAAGTTACCATAAAGTGCCGGAAGGTGAATGACAGAATCAAACGTTTGAAAAATCATATTGAATTGTTTGACACACAAATTCAGGGAAAATATCAGGGTGACACCTGTCTTGTAAATATATGGGATATTCTCTACTTTGAGGCTGTGGACGACCGCACCTTCCTTTATACCAAGGATGCTGTCATGGAAACCGCACACCGATTGTATGAGCTGGAACAGATTCTTTCAGAGCAGGATTTTATCCGTATTTCCAAATCCCAGATTATGAATGTGAATCATGTCAAACTCTTACATCCGGAGCTGAATCGTACCATTTTAGCTACCATGTGTAATGGCGAGCGGTTATCTGTTTCCCGCAGATACGTCCCGGAACTTAAAAAATTACTTTCCATCAAATAAATATATTCGAAATCGGAGGCTTACTATGAAACAACAAATATCACAATTTTTCACCTGGCTACGAAACGGAACCTGCTTTTGCTTCACCTGGTTCCTGCTGTTATTGACACTGCTTTATCTCTATTATGGCAAGGACGCCATCTCTACCACGGTCCTATTAAAGCTGTTTATACTCTCCTTCGGTGGTGTATTGCTTTTCTGCCTGCTGTTTACAAGCTTAGCTTTTAAAAAATGGCTCTTTGTTACCAGACTGACCTGCTTCATGATTTGCATTACCCTCTATGAATGTGTCGGCTTCTACTGGCTGGGAATCTTCTCTACAAAGGGCTCCCTAAAACAATGGGGCATTTTTATGGCAATCGTTCTGTGCCTATACTTTATCTGCATTGCCATTTATCATCAATACAGCAAGAAAAAGGGCGAACTTTACACACAGGCTTTACAGACTTATCAGGAAAAAAGGAGGCTTACCATTGAAGAATAAATCAGAATTATTTAACACTATTAACCAATTAAGAGAAGATGCTGCTCATAAACAAAAACGAGGATTACATTTTATCATAGCTTCCGTACCTATATGGCTTGCCATACTGATTATCCAAAGCACTACGCTTCCACTGCAGACCAAGGGCGTTCTTACCTTCTTTTGTTCTACGGTCCTTATGCCCCTGGCCTTAGCAGCTTCCAAACTGCTGAAAATAGATTTCCAAAATAAAGAGAATCCCCTGACGAATCTGGGAATCCTCTTCTCTCTGAATCAAATACTATATATTCTGATTGCCATGTGGGCCTTATACGAACATCCCACCCATATGCTGATGATTTACGCCATGATATTCGGAGCGCACCTACTTCCCTATGGTTGGCTTTATCAGTCCAAAGTCTACTATGTCTTTGCTATTTGTATCCCCATCCTGAATCTGTATCTGGGGATATCCTATCCACCGGTTGTATTGGCCGGCACAATGCTGTGCGTGGAGATACTGCTTTGCATCTGCCTGGCTCTGGAAGAGCGAAAATCTTTGAAGGCTTAACCCGCCAGCACCTCTGCCAGCTTCTCCAGGGCCGGTACATCTGCTTCCTTCATGGTGGAGCGGATAGTCACAACCGGCTCTAAGATTTCCACTTCCTTCATGGTCTCCAGAATGCTCCGCATGGTTCTGGCTGCGGTAGGTCCCCAGGAACCGTTTTCAATCAAGGCCACCTTGCGCTTTTGGAAAGCCTTGCTCTGCAGATGGTGTAAGAAATCCTGCATGCAGGGGAATACACCGCCGTCGTAGCTGGCTGCCGCCAATACCAGACGGTCATAACGGAAAGCATCCTCGATAACTTCTGCCATATCTGCTCTTGCCAAATCATGAAGACAAACCTTCTCACCCTTTTCCTCCAGCATTTCACCCAGCTTCTTCGCCACCTGTGCAGTGTTGCCGTGGATGGATGCATACGCGATTACCACACCGTCATTTTCCGGCTGGTAGCTGCTCCAGGTATCATAAAGGCTGATATAATACCACAAATCCTCCTTCAAAACAGGACCGTGTAAAGGACAAATGCACTGAATCTCCAGGCCTGCTGCCTTCTTCAAAAGAGTCTGCACGGGTGCACCGTATTTGCCCACAATATTGAAATAATATCTTCTGGCTTCACATGCCCAGCCCTCCTCTTCTGTCAGGCTCAAAGCTCCAAACTTACCAAAGCCGTCTGCTGAAAAGAGTACCTTTTCCTTGGCTTCATAGGTCACCATAACCTCCGGCCAATGCACCATGGGTGCCATAAAGAAGCTTAATGTGTGCTCGCCCAGACTTAAGGTATCGCCTTCTTTTACGGTGAGAGTGCGCACATTGGGAGGTAGTTCAAAAAACTGGGGCAACATGGCAAAGGTCTTGGCATTGCCCACCAGTACCACCTCCGGAAACAGCTCTCGCATACGGGCAATGCTTCCGGCATGATCCGGCTCCAGATGCTGAATCACCAGGTAATCCACCTTGCGGCCATCAAGGGCAGCCATCAGATTTTCCTCCCATTCCTTCTGTCCCCGTTTGTCCACGGTATCCATCACGGCTACCGCATCGTCCAGAATCACATAAGAGTTGTAGGAAATACCCTCCGGCACCACATACTGACTCTCAAACAAATCGATGGTGGTGTCATCCACACCAATGTACTTAATTTTTTCTGTAATCTCAACCTTCATCTTCTTTTGAATCTCCTTTCAAAACTTGTTTATAGTATGTACGAAAGTACAGAGTTTATCTATCTTCTATACTTCACTTCTCCCAGCGGAATCGCTTCCGAATTTGCCAAGACCCATTTCACTGTGATTTCCGTCAATCGGTACAATGCCTTTTTATCCGTAGAGGCCGTAACCTGATTGGCAATACTTACAGCCTCTTCCACAAGCGCCGTCTCCAAGGACTGATTCTTCTTTAAAAATTCCCGCAAGGCACCCAGCATCTCTCTGAAGTCTGAGTCCCAATTGATACCGCCGTTATCCAGCACCTCATGGGTAACCCTGCCCACGATACGAATCATCTCACCCTGCATGGTTTTCGCCTTTCCGCTGCCGGGCACCAGCATATTCCACAGCTCATCATATTGCTCCTGCCACCTTGTCCCTTTGACGGCTATGCGGGTGGTTCCGTCATGCTGTATTCTTCTCGGTACCGGTGGTACCTGAAACAATTCATACAGCTCATCTAACGCTGCACTGAGATTCTCCACAATATCCTTACTGATATTCTCTCGGAAAAACTCGAACCGTTCTCCGATTTTCTGCACATATCCCTTGGTTTGATCCGTTTCCACAGCTCCCGCATCCAACAACATTTTAGCGATAGAAACTGCCCTTGGTATATATATATTATCACAGTGTGCCAGAGTTACGTCCAGCAAAGTTTTTCCAGTTACATCCCCCGGTACGTCTATGGATGCACCGGCCTCTAATAAATTGCTCACCGCTTCTGTATTTATTGTAGAGCAGGCATGGGCTAATGCCGTTCCCCTATAAAAAACTGCCACGTAATTTACATCCGCACCATTGTCCAACAGACATTTCAAATTCTCCTTATTGTCTGCATGAAACGCAACCGGTGGCATGCCAAATCCGCAATCTCCATTCACTTCCAATCCATTATCCACCAGAAACTGAATATGCTTTGGTGTCAAATTTTGATAGGAAAATGCATTGCAAGTAGTCTTGCCCTTGTTGGTAGCCGTTATTTCACATTTTTCAAATACACTTTTAAATGCCTCAAAATCACCGCTGTCGATAATTTCTTGGAATTTTTCCACTAATTTCTTTCTCTTCGCCATCTTATCCCTCCAAACATATTTCTGCTCCAATTACAATCCCCTTAGAATCGGTTCCGTGGCCGATTTCCTTGGTTACCGCTATGGGCATATTCTCTCCTGCCATAATTTTCACTAAGGTCTCTACGGTGGGTGTATATCCTTCCCTTTCCATCTCCGTAAAGGTACCCAGCAGAATACCCGACACATTCTCAAAAGCACCTAATTGCTGCATCTGGCACAGATAGGTTTCTATTACGGCAGGCGACCCTGACAAGCTTTCCAAAAGCAGTATCTTCCCGTCCAAATCAGGCATGTATTCCGTGCCTGCCAATTTCAGGAAGCAACGGATATTACCGCCTACCACAATTCCCTGCATTTTATTTTGCTGAACAAACTTCCACTGGGGGCGAAATAAAGCCATTCCATTCTCCAGAACCGTGTTTTTAAAATCCGCTATTTGCACTTCCTTATGGTCATATATGAGATTGCGGATCTGGTACAAAACAGAAGACCTTCCCGTCTTATGATATATGGCATTGATAAGAGTGGTCAGATCACTATAGCCCCAAAACAGCTTGGAACTGCCTGCGATGACTTCATAGTCCAGATAGGGCAACACTCCGTTGGCCAGGTCTCCGCCGGAAATATCAAATATCCCTTTGATTTCCTCATTCCGGTAAAAATCCATAAGGGCTTGCGCCCGCTCCTTGGCGGTGCCGCTGAAAGGGCCATCTTTTTCATAAATATAATCGCTGAATACCGGCTGCAGACCCATGTCCTTAAGGGTTTCCTCCAACCGTTGAAGCTTGTCCTTATAAGTGGCTTTTTGTCCGTTGGAACAACATACGATTCCGATTTTATCGCCGTAACTTAGCATTTCCTGAGTTCCTTCTTAAATAATTTATGTAAATATATTTCATCACTTTTGAATAGGAAAATCCTTCTTCATCCAATCCTTCTTCTTTTGCAAAAGCCATGGCCGCCAAAACCTTTTGAACCACGTTTTCCGCTTCCTTTACATACATATCCGGCATACTGCCAATGTCATTACAAGAAGCCTCCATCTCACTCACATAATCAGTATAAATCTTCTCGCAATCCGCGATCACCTGTTCCGGAAGCTTCTCATACTCCGACCGCTTCACCAGCGTCTCCATGAAAGCATCTCCGATTATCATCATATCTATAACCCCATCATTTTCGTTCACTTTGTCAATTACATAATCTTTTAACTCCCAAAACCCGGTGACCCCCGGAATTCCCAGCTTGGCAATCTCCTCATCTTCTATGTAAGTCAACGGATCCAGGTCCATAATATCCACCTCTATACCCTTTTGGGAATAAAAATACTGAAGTGTGAGTGATGTCATATACGTTTCATCCCGATAAGTCAGGTCCACACTAATATCACCCACATACGCACCCACACCGTCATACACGGTTTCAATGTCCTTATAGTTTCCTAATGTCACATAATCCGCATAGTTCCAATGGGACAAATCGGTTGTATCCGGTTCTTCCGTAACTTTAGGCGCTTCGATTGCAGGGCTTTGCGTTACGATACTTTCTGTAGCCGGACTTTCTCCTTCCTTCCCGGCACATCCGGTCAATACCCCTACCGATACCACTGCCGCCAATAAGACCATCTTGATTCTTTTACTGTTTTTCATTTACTGTTCCCCCTCGTAAGACCGTAATATTTCTTTTATCCTTTATATTTCGTTACTGAACAGTACCTGCTCGTCACGCTCTGCGTACTTTTGGTATAATTTGCATGCTTTTACATTATCCGTATCTGCTAATACGAAAAATTTGTAGTACTTCCTTTCACTACGGATGTATTCCAGTAGGTACTCCATAAGATTCGTTCCGATACCATTGCTTTGATATTCCGGCAAAACATCCACGGAATGTATGTAAAACATATTTCTTCCATCCGGTCGCAACATTCCGTATCCGTATACATTCGCAATGATCTCATGCTCTTTCATTCCAACAAAAAGATAATGGTCTTCATTCTCTAAGAATTTTTCCAGTTCATCTTTGGGATAGTCGATTACTATATTCTTGACATCGCAAGGTTCCAGTCGTTTGTATTTTATATCAAGCATTTTCATTTTATACTCCTCTGACTATTCACTTATTTATGTCAAATCACAGTTCTCTCTCATAGCATAAGAAATCCTGCTCATACATGCGACATTCACCCACCATGTGAAAGCCAAATACCGCATAACAACGGATAGCCTTTGTATTATACTTGTTTACCAAAATGTGAATACCTTTAAAGCCCCTTCGCTTTAACTCATCCATCCCAAACTTCAGCATAATCCGTCCAAGACCTTTATTCTGCTCCTCCGGCAGCACCGCCAGCCTTGCCAGCTCTCCCTCCGGTGCCAGCTTCCCATCCCAACAGAGAAGTCGGTCAACTGCCTCATCATCCTCAATAGAAATAGCAGCCTTTATCTTTCCGTTCATTCTCAAAACAAACAGGGCATCCCTTGAAAGATCCCAATCAATCGCCTCATTTGAGGGATATTCTTCATCCCAGGGACAATACTCCCGTCCCAACTGTGCCTTATAGAGAGACAAAATCTCGCTCCTGTCTTCCTCGGTTGCCATAACAATATCGTATTCCATATCTGATTGTTTCACCTTTTCTCTAAATCGCAGACCCCAAAGTCTTATGTACATTGAAAGAATCGAACATATTTTAGTCAGCTATATAAAAATCAATTAATACCCGTTCTTTTCCCTTTTCAATGATTCTAAAAATTTCTCCTACAGCTCCTCTGGAAATGTATTCAAAATCATCACAACATCTATACAATTTTGTATCCGCACTAATTGCACTCAATATTATTTTACATATTTTCTCATCAAGATGCCACTCTTCACACAAGCGTTTTAGTTCATTTTCCGGATGCATTATCTGTGTCATCACCATGCTTTTTCGCTATATTTTGTACCTCGGTATATTGCATAATAATCCTCTGTCTCTCCACAGTTTCCTTCCGGCTAAAGTACTTTCATTCAGACTTATAGCATCATAGTCATATATGGCGGGATACAAACAATTCCATCTTTGACAATCAGATTTCTGGGATGAATAATATAACTCTCCCCAATTCGGTTCCTATATTTTTCTCTAAAATTATTCAATGATGTTGTTTTATACTGCTTTCCTGATTTCACTTCAATCGGGAACATCTTATATTTTAACTTACTGTTATTTGAAATAATAAAATCAATCTCGATGTCATTTCTGTGCTTTTCCTCATTGTAATGGGTATAGAAATAAAGCTTATGACCATTTGCCACCAGCATCTGTGCAATCACGTTTTCATACAGCATTCCTTCATTGATTTGCAATTTGCCTGCCAGTATCTGCTTATAGACTTCATCCTCAAGCAATTCGTTCTCGTCAAAAGCATAACTTACCAACAATCCGGTATCTCCCAAATAACATTTCACATAGCTTCTTGTTTCATTTAACGACAATCCCACATTCGGATCATTACACAAAAAGCACTCATTCGATATCATGGAATCCGATAACCAGAAAAATGTCTCTTCATATTGCTCTGCATAGCTGCCACTCTGCAATTGCTTAAAAACAACTCTTTTTTCATGCTGCGAAAGAAATCCCGGAATCTGATCAAAAATCGCAAGTACCTTACTTCTGTATTGTGCATTTATCTTCATGATATCTTCGCGATATAATTTAAGAATGTCTCTTTTTTCTTTATCAGCCTCAGTAAAATCTTTTTTATTGTCTATAAACGCTACGACCGGCATCGGCATTCCGCCGACAAGCATATACTGATGAAACAAAAGCATAGCCTGATTATGCATACTTCTCTCCAGCGGTACTCTGTTCTCAAAACATTTCCTGATATACTCTACAAGTAGCTCTGCACCCAACGCAATCGCAAACTCTTCAAAATCCAACGGATACATATTGATATGACGTTCTTCCGATGGTATCACAATATCCTTAACATTTTCTTTAATGGATATTAGTGACCCTGTCTCAATATAATCATATCTTCCGTCTGCTACCAGATATTTTATTGCAGCTCTCGCTTGCGGAAATATCTGAACCTCATCAAAAATAATCAATGATTTTCTTTCCGTAAGTTTTTTCCCAAAATGCGTTTGTAAAAGCATGAAAAAAGTATCAAGGTCGTTCAGATACCGTTCAAAGTACATTTCAACTTCCTTATCTTTTTTGGCAAAATCAATTAAAATATAACTCTCATATTCATTTTTTCCGAATTCCTCACAGATGGTCGACTTTCCGATACGACGTGCACCCTCTATCATCAGCGCCTTTTTTCCTTGACTTTCATTCTTCCATTCCAAAAGCTTTTTATATATTTTTCTCTTTAATACCATAAGCACCTCCGGATTATGCGCACATGTTTATTGCTTTTATTCTTTGATTATACGCACATTTTAATTCATTTTTTGATTGTGCGCAAGTATTAAAGCATCAAAATCTTTGATTATGCGCAGATACGCGGGCATTTCCCACTCTTTATCATACCGTCTCTCCACAGATTTCCGCTACTTCATTTGTCTTCATCATTGCATGTCACCACCGAATTCATTACTAAATGACCATATTCTGTCATTTTTTCCATCTCCTTGATTATTCATATCTTCTGATAAGGAATAGTAGTCCAACCCATATAATTTAAATGGATCCGTTTCAAGTTCTTTTTTGTAAAGACTCACCACATCCCAAATATCAAAAAACATGTATTTACATTTTCCGATGTAACCCTCTTTAATCAATCCTTTTTGATATGCCATATCCTGAATGGTATACCATGGTTCTACCGGAAACACACCACATTCCACCAGCCACTCATCAGGAGGGTACTTCCTATTAACTTCTTCTGTCGGTTCACATAGCTCGCTGATTTCTTTTGGCATAATATCTTCCACATAATGCATCGCAGTCAACTTGTATATATCGACTCCAAGCAGTAGCGCTTTTCCGCCATTATGAATCACATAATTTAGCCCGCCTTTAGCAGCCTCATCTGCATGCAAGCCCCAACCGGAAGTCCTTATCACACCGGTACCTGTGATAACATCGTCTCGCTGTCTGAATGTATCTGCAACAATGCCCATAGCCGTTCTGGCGGCATCTTCCGAAAGGATTTTAATCTTTACGGTAATCCCCATATCCTTATCTTCTTCCGTAAGCTCCAATTCCGGACTAAAACATAATGAAGGCATAAAAATGCTTCCCTGCTCCGTTACACATTCCATAAGCGCTTCTATAACCGTTTCTGCTCCGCCTTCCACGTAACCCAAGCTGCTGAGAGAACTATGTACTTCAATCTCCATTCCCGGTTGAAGCCCTATCTTTTCCAGTTCCTCAACTAATTCAGATTTATTCATTTTGCCCCCTCTAATACTTACAAAGATTCATATTGAAGCTGTGTATACGATTGTCCCCTATTAATCAATCTGGTGTTTCCGAAGAATTCAAAGTCATTATCCTCATAAAACCGTATTGCTTTTTTGTTATCTTCTAATACCCATAATCTTATTCTTTTAGGGCTTAATACTGTTTTCAAATATACAATAGTTTGCTTACCATATCCTTTATTACGATATTTTTCTAACAGATAAAAACTTGCAATTTCATAAGCATCCGGTTCTTCTATCACCTTAATAATTCCTACCGGCACAGCAGTTTCGTATACAACATAATAAAAAACACCCGCCTTACCAAAGGACTCTAAAAACTCTTGCTTTCTTTTTTCTGCGGTATCATCTCTCAAAAAGCTATCCGTAAAAACTCCCTGATATGCCTGCTTCCATGCCTCAGAATGTACTTGTCCGACAATATCCGCTTGTTCCCTTGTTGCTTTTTCTATTCTCACAAACATATTCCCATCCCGGTTTAAACCTGCTTATTCAGCCTTATTCCAAAAATCCACCCACTCTTTTACTTTCTTCCCAACTTCTTCAGCACTCAAATCATCTACATTCAGAACATCCACATTTTCCCGCCCGATGAACCAATCTCTTTTCAAGGGCAATAAATATTTCAAGTAATGTTCAAAAAAGTTTCTGGAGCGTGTATTATCGTTTTCCTTGCGTCTTAACAACACCTCATCGGAAGCATCCAGAAAGAGGATTCTGGCAGGCATGCATTTTCGAACCTGCTCCAATTCCCTTTTCAAAGCATTTTCGATATCCCAATCTTGTCCGATGGATTTAGGATAATTCAGTGTATAAAACTCGATTTCTTCTGCTCCGAAATCCATGATACTGCATGCAAATTCTTTTGCTTTATGATACCGAAGGACTTCGTTATTCAGCCACAATCTTTGGATTTCCAGATAGTCCTCATACACATTTTTGTCTAATTTACGTCGCTTTACTTCCTCCACAATGTGCGCATTCGTTTCATAGCTGATATTTACATAGGGCGCCTTTTCCCGTAAATATTGTATGGCTGTTGTTTTTCCTACAGCCATACAGCCCTGTAGTGCGAGTATCATCTTTGTCCTCCGTCATTCAATTACCTGTATCACATTTCCCTCAGGGTCCTTAATATATGTGGGTACAATCTCCAGCGCCAAAGGCATACTCTTTAAGCAAACGAATCCGACATGAGGTTGCAGTACTTCACACAATTCATTCAAAGCAGCATCATTCAGCACAATAATCCCAAAATCCGACTCCTCCATTCCTAAGCCGGGCTTGTCCTCACTGGGTCCAAACATAATAGCTAAACCTTTTGTTTCAAGGTACAATTCATTTCCTTTGCGCAAACGGGCTTTCAACATGGTAGATAAGGTTTCTGTATGTCCGGCACCCACACGCAGAACCCACGCACGGGCATTTGGTGCAATTTCTACCGTTTCAAAACCCACTTCATCCATATACAGAAAGGCGGTGGAGGAGCCATCACGCTCTACTCCCTCACTCCACTTTTCTTTCACTGTCATATCTTCCATAATGGAGTTTCTGGATAGATCCGTAATACCATATGGTAATGTCTGATCCATTAATTCCATAAAATTATCACCATTCCAGCACATCATGGCATGCATTTCATCCTCTGTAATACCCACCGCCTGCAGGAATTCCATATGTCCATTTTCCGTATCCATCTCACCAAGTTCAGGGTCTATACGAAATCCAAGCGCTGTCAGCTTGGTCTTTTCTGCTAACGCAATGGGGCCATTACAGCTCATATGATGACCGTTTCCAAACACATTACCACTATTAAACACATATCGGGCCAGATTCTGAAGCAGATTCATAGGCCACACGGGCGGTTCTTCCTCTGTACCACATTTTAGTCGGAAGGTCAGCTCAAAACCCCAGCCGCTTACTTCCTTATCCTCACTTTCTTTTTCATACAGCTCTGTAAAACCATAGCTGATATAATGCCAGTGCGGCATTCCTTTTTCACTTTTATACACACTAATTCCATCCAACGGATCCTTACCGCCTAATGCATACTTAATAACTGTACCATAGTGCCTTTCCTTCTGATTTGGATACAGCAATGCCAGACGCTCCGAAATTGCATCAAATCCTGTTGTTTCGTAAATCTCCTCATTACTCATAGTTGTTCTCCCTCCTTCAACGTTAACCTCTCATATTTCCTGCTATATCCGAAACATTCCTTGTACAACCGATCCCCCACATAATCATGAAACCGGTAGCATTCATACCTATAATACTCATTCCAGTAGCTTACCATTCTTGTATAGGAACGTCGGAACATATAGGGATTGTTTGCACAGAAAGCACGAAACTGCGTATTGTCTCTTGTTCTCAAACCCTTATAAATATCGTCTAAGATTTCCACTACATATTCCGCAGACAGCTTCCATATATAGGGCATGCACCACTCCGGGAAGTCATCCGGCAGTATATTCCTTAGATGCCTTTGCCTCACATATCCGTCACAGCTTCTGGTAAAAATACAATCGTATATTAATTTCTCTTCTTTATCTTCCAGCGTATCATATGCCTTTTCATCATCTATGAAATAGATTCTGACGGGAAACGTCACTGTACTATCATCCAATAATAAGCAGGTCTCATACTCATCCCCAATCCCGCAAGATACGTTGCTGTATGTTTGCTTACTTATCTTGCCCAGTACATTATAAAATTTCTTCTGCAATTCCTGCGGGAATCCCTGTCCCAATATGTATCACCTACTTTTCTATATCCTTGCCTTACTTTGGACATATACAAATTTTCTCACGAGAAATATCCAAAAAAATGTCATTTCTTGGTGGTTTCGGCCATTATTCCCGGTGTTTTGGATATATACAAAATAATCTTCCTCATATGTCCAAGGATAGCCTCGTTTTGTGGACATTTTCAGTCAATTATTTTCTATATGTCCAAACATCTCTCTATAATAGGCAAATCAGCGCTAAAATGAGATATTTTTGGATATTTCCATCGACTTTTTGAGTATATGTCCAATTCCCTCACTTGGCTTTGCTTCCACTACACTTCATACCGGTATCTCATGTCCGTGTACCGATGTTCCTTGTCCTGAAAACCTAATTTGGCATAGATGGGATAGCCTTCCTTGGTGGCGCTTAGATCCACTCTGCCCAGACCTCTTTCCCTGCCGTAATCTATGAGATTCTGGATGAGTTTGGTGCACAGGCCCTGCCCTCTGTACTCCGGCTCCGTATACACACTCAGCACTTCCCCGTACAATCCATTCAGCAATATGGAATTGGCCGGCATCTCGATAATATGCAAATAGGCCACAGAGACCATGCGCTCACCATCCTTTGCTACGAAAGCAATCAGTTCGTCACCCAGCTTTCTGCCAAAGTAATCCGGCAGCTGCTTTTCCATGCACTCACGCTCATGGTCACTCACTCCACCAAAATCATCCATCATGTATGCAATTCTTAATCGAACCAGTTCCGGAATATCAACCTTCGTGGCTTCGCTAAATACTATACTCATTTATACCCCTCTTTTCTCTGTAATCTTACGCTTCCCGATCCCGCTTCACGCCCATCACGCACAAGGTTGCGGCAGTCCCTCCGGAAAGCTTGGTGACGGCCTCATAAAGGGAATCATAGGGACCATGGCTTACATAGATGTGACTTCCCTTGGCGTCCCGGTAGTAGCAGTAATCGTTATGTACGTGGAACTTGCCCTCTCCATCCTTGGAAATGTTCACCGTATGGATTCCGTCAAACACATTATCCCCGTTGTTAAAGAAGGTCACAATCAGGGTATCGCTTTCCTCCCCCAGTCGGTTGATGGGCTTCTCCTTACGGGACCAGGTCTTTTTCACCGCATAGCCCAGCTTCTTAAAATAGGGTTTCAATGACTGGGGTGTTACGCCCCACATACCGCCCCATACAGCGCCTTTCCGTTCAAAGCGACTGATCAGCTCGGCCAGCTCCCCGGCGGACAGCTCTCTGCCCAGGCTTAGCAGGGCATTGTATACTGCGATGATTTCACAGCCGCCATAGGCCATGGTATACCCTCTTCCGAAGTTCACCTTCCCCCACTTTCGCTGGTTTTCGATAAAGACCGAAGGACGGAAAAACACCTTTCTCTCTGCCACATTGGCCTGCTCCTCTAAAATACTGCGGTTCTGTATGCAATTTTCTTCTACCTTTTCCTTGGAAGTCTTTCGCATCATTTGCAAAAGCCCCATTACACCCGCCACCAGGCGATTGGGTATGTAACGGGGCACTAAGGCTGCCAATCGGTCTTTCCCTGTTTTTTTCTTAGCCATGGTTCCTCCACAACCTTCCTGCCTTTAAATCAGCTTGCTCCACTGTTCCTTGGCATTTGCATTGCTTTCTATAATGTGCAGGGTCATTACCTTACTATACAAATCCGGCGCAATCTCGGAAAGGGGCTTGTTCAGCTTCTCCACCCAGCCCAACAAGGCTTTGCCGGCTACCAGTCTCCAACGGCTGACCGGGGAATCCATACTGATTTCGATGAGTTTCCGGCCCTGCAAAGGATAGCGGTCCAGATACTGGACTACCATATCTACGGGTACCTGACCTTCCTTCAGCTTCAGACCCATGTGATTGCCCATACCCTTATCATACAAGTCTGCATCTATTCTCTCTTCACAGAGTGCCACAAATTCTTCTGCCAGAAGCCCTTTCTGCAGGAAATAGTGGCAATATCTGAAATATTTAGGGAAATCTTCCTTGATTAACTGCAATAAGGGCTGCCATACATCCTTGTTGCACATATTCGCTACCTGCAGACTTTCCCAGGTATGGTTCCTTAAACCTTCTGCTAACAGTTTGTCCACATCCAGGGTATCAATAATTGCCTGAATCCTCTCACATACCTTAGCAGAATCTTCTATTTTACCATCCGCAAAATAATCATTGATTCTGCTTAACTCAGCCACATAGATAACCGAGTCTTCTAAAGAATCTGCCTTCAAAAACTGCTCCACTTCCTTCAGATACATAAGTGTCAACTCTATGGGCTTGTCCAGGGCAGACATACCCAAACAGGGACCTTCATCCAGCAGTCCCTCCATAATATCCGTAGCTCCTGCCAACTCCTCTGCCGATAAAGCTCCCTTCTGCAGGCGACCGAACAAGTCACATTTCTCAGCACAAATCAGACCCAAATATGCATTCAATACGGAATTCATACAGCCATGGCAGAGAATCCACTGCTTCTTCTCCTCCGTATCCGCTTCCAGCATTTCCACCACATTGATTTTGCCCCAGCCATGGAGGTTCTTCGCCAGTTCAAAATAGCAATCCTGCTTCTGCCTCTCAGGCCACTCCTCCACACTCATAAGTACATAATCCGTAAAATCCTCGCAGTAACCCAGGGTCTTTAACATATGACTCACCTGAGGATTGTCTGAGAAGTTAAACAATGCCAGCATGGTCAATCCCAGCTTTACGGTCTCTGCCTTGCGACCGTTGGCTGCAAAACAATAGGCCAGATTAGCTACCTTGCCTGCATCCAGCTCCACCTGGTGGTCAATGATTTCCTGTAAGAGACTTCCCCGCAGGGTAGCTGTCTGGAAGCTGTCCGCCTTTGTGCTTTCAAACTCCTGAAGTGCCTCTCCCAAGGACATCTTTAAATACTGCTTCAGCACCGGGATGAAAGAGGTCTTCTCCCCCTTCCCGGAGGAATGATGACCCAGGATTCCTTCCAAGGCACCGGGGGCAAACAAAAGCTCTCCTTCTTTATACTCTCTTTCTTCCGGTTGGAAGTCCTCCCGCAGTCTTCCTTCCTTCTGTATAATTTCCTCAATTCGTCTGTAAATCGGTCTATTTTCCATCTTGGTATCTCTCTTTCCGTTATTCCGCAGAACTCACACGCCCTACCTTTCCATTATATCACATTTTCTCTAAAAATCCGACTAGTATTTACATAAACTTTTGTGGTACACTCTATATAATCACAAACGGAGGTAACAATCGTAACATGAAAAATAAAAAACGGATTTTAATCATTTCTTTTGTGGTTGTGTTGCTGTTATTGGCGATTTTGCTGGCGTTCTTCTTGGGAAAGGCAGCCGGTGAAAAATCATCCAAGGACACTACCGCAGGTGATGCAATCATCACTGACTCATCCGGGGTTAGGGATAACGGAACTTCTGCCCAATCGCCCACTCAGGAGACAAGCGCAACTACTGAGGCACCCCCTCAGGAAAATACTGCCCCCGAAGTCACAAAAGCACCGGAGACAGAGGTAACACAAGCTCCCACAGAGGCACCTTCCGTGCCCGAAGCTACGGAGGAACCCTCTTCTACGGAAACACCGAAAGCGGAAGAAAACGGCGAACTCTTGGTCTACGTAGACACCTTTAACTCCTGGGGTCAAAATCCCGTATTCCACCAGTTGACCATCACCCTGGCCAATACCATGCAAAAGGATGTAAATGGCTGGACCGTGCAGATAAACGTGGGCAACGCTACCCTGACCGAAGGCTGGGGCGGTAATTATGATATCAAGGACGGTATCCTGACCGTAACCAATGTGGATTACAGTTCCATTGTACCGGCAAACGGTACTCAGGAAGTGGGCTGTATCGTATCCGGCGTGACCGGTGATTTCAGCGCTACCGCAGATTTCAAAGCCACTCAAGCTCCCACTGCCCAGACCCAGAATCAGGGCGGCAACCAGCAGGGACAGCAGAGTCAGGGCGGCAATCAAACCGCTTCTAACCCGGGCGCACTGGAGGTACCTGTACCCACCACCGACGACTGGCTTCATGTAGAGGGCAACAAAATCGTGGACAAGGACGGTAAGCAGGTATGGCTTACCGGCGTAAACTGGTTCGGCTACAATACCGGCACCAATATCTTTGATGGACTTTGGAACTCTGACTTAAATACTTCCATCCAAAGCATTGCAGACCATGGCTTTAACCTGATTCGTATCCCCATGTCTGCAGAACTGATTTTGCAGTGGAAGAACGGTGTATACCCTACCGCAAACTTTAACAATGCCACCAATTACTATCTGGTGGGTATGAACAGCTTAGAGATTTTCGACTATATTCTGGGCCAATTCCGTGCATGTGGACTGAAGGTCATGATTGATATCCACTCGGCCAAGACAGACAGCATGGGACATATGGCCAATTTGTGGTACAACGGCAACATCACTACCGAGAAGTATCAGGAAGCCCTGGTTTGGATGGCCGAACGCTATGCCAAGGATGATACCATTATCGCTTATGACTTAAAGAACGAGCCCCATGGTAAACCTTACGAACAAGACAAGGCTATCTGGAATGACTCTAAGGATCAGAACAACTGGAAATACATCGCAGAGCAAACCGCTCTGAAGGTACTGGAAAAGAACCCCAATGTATTGATTATGGTAGAGGGTACGGAGATTTACCCTATCGATATCAAGACCAACGGAGACTACCATTCCACCAACGACAAGGATTACTATTTCAACTGGTGGGGCGGCAATTTACGAGGCGTGGCGGATTACCCCATTGATTTGGGTAAGCATCAGGACAAGTTGGTATATTCTCCTCACGATTACGGTCCTACGGTTTACCAGCAGCCTTGGTTCAAGGCCGGCTACAATTACGACTCCCTTTATAAGGATTGCTGGCATGACAATTGGCTCTACATCCACGAGGACGGTACTGCCCCCCTGTTAATCGGCGAATGGGGCGGCTTCATGCGAGAGCCCAACCTGACCTGGATGACCCATATGCGCACCCTCATCCAGAATTATAATCTCCACCACACCTTCTGGTGCTTCAATGCCAACTCCGGTGACACCGGGGGATTGGTGCTGGATGATTTCAAGACCTGGGACGAAGAAAAGTATGCCTTTGTAAAAGAAGCACTCTGGCAGGAAAACGGCAAGTTCGTAGGTTTGGACCACGAAATTCCTCTGGGAACTGCCGGCAACGGTATTACCTTAAGTGAATCAAAGGGATTAAATAAGTAAAATTTGTCAAATGCCCTTAAGTAATTTGACATTTTGTCGATAATATAAAAGGTGAAATACACAATGTAAAAGGAGGTAGATTGTTATGAATATTATCATTTCTCTTATCATCGGCGGTATCTGCGGATGGTTAGCAGGCATCATTATGAAGACCGGTTACGGCTTACTGTTTAACGTAATCCTTGGTGTTATCGGTGGTGTAGTTGGCGGATTCCTTTTAGGATTAATCGGATTCGGCGCAACCAACATTATCGGTGCTATTATCAGCGGTGTTCTTGGTTCCTGCGT
Organism: Lachnospiraceae bacterium; assembly: GCA_017522685.1. The sequence continues at coordinate 340,551 of JAFWYN010000005.1, read as the reverse complement.
AGTAATCGCAGTGGTAAGATTTATCAAGAAAAAATAAGAAGCAACTTAAAATACCGTCTATGTCCCCCCCAGGTCATAGACGGTATTTTTTTGCTTCGCACTACTATCTCCCCCCTGTAATGCTCAGCCAATCCTTATTGTACTACTACTGCAGTTCCGCTGGCGGTAACCATCAACATTCCGTTATCTGCCCCCAAAACCTCATAATCTATGTCCACGCCCACTACAGCGTTAGCACCAATTGCTGCGGCTCTCTGCTCCATTTCCTGCATAGCCTGTGTTCTGGCCTTCACCAGTTCATCCTCATAAGTACTACTGCGTCCTCCGAAGAAATTGGATAATCCTGCGGTAAAATCTTTAATCACGTTTACACCGGAAATCACTTCTCCAAAAACGATACCCTTATACTCTACGATACGATATCCTTCTACCGAAGGTGTTGTTGTACAAATCATTTATTGGTCCCCCTCATAATAAATTGTCTCCGGCGGCGACAATTACAAGAATTGCTTCGCAATTCTTCTTAATCTCCACCACTGTACTCGCACAATTTCCATACCACTAAAAAATCAATTAACAGTAACTTCATCTGTTGATATTAGTATATGAAAACTTCCCCAACATTTAAAGTCAAAAAAGTGCATATTAGGATAGGTTATCGTGCAAATTCATGTATGTTTCATCAAGTAGTTGACATATCTTTTGGACGTGGTTATAATTACTACGTGTAGAGTTATTTGTTATCGGAGTACGTTAAATGGAACAACAGGTGATTTATTATGAGGATGAACTGAATGATGAATTTTCCACTGCTGTTATAACCCCTAAAAGAATTGATGAGAATTATCAATATATTTATTCGGGCGTGTGGAAAAAGTTTACCCATTTCTTTTGGTACCGTATCATTGCCACACCTCTGGCATACCTTTACTTAAAGCTTTATTTCGGGCATAAGATAGTAAATAGAGGTGCAGTGAAGCAGGCTAAGAATACCGGATGGTTTTTGTATGGCAATCACACCCATTTCCTGGCGGATGCCCTGATTCCTACCATGATCAGTACACCAAAGGATACATATGTGATTGTGCACCCCAATAATGTATCCATGCCTTTCTTAGGGCGGATTACTCCCAGCTTGGGTGCCTTACCCCTGCCGGATGATGCGGGGGCCACTAAAAACTTTCTGCAGGCGGTGGAAACCCGCATCAGCCAAAAGCATGCCGTTACCATTTACCCGGAAGCACATATCTGGCCCTACTATACCGGCATACGTCCCTTTAAGGATACCTCGTTGCGCTATCCCATACAGCAAAAGGTGCCTGTGTTTTGCTTCACCAATACCTATCAGGCACGTAGATGGCGCAAAACACCAAGATTGGTGACCTATGTGGACGGTCCCTTCTATCCGGACTCTGCTTTGAAAGGTCCGGCTCAGCGAAAAGAACTTCGTGATCGGGTATATGCCACCATGACAGAGCGTTCCCGACTGAACACCGTGGAGAAAATCAAGTATATCAAAAAGGGGGAAAAGGATGATTAACATTTTATTTTCCGGCAACAGTAAAGTGTTGGACGGTATGATAACCTGTATGCTTTCCATTTTCATGCGAAGTGACTGCAGCGAACCCTTTTGCTTTTATATATACACCATGGACATCACCCGCATTAAACCGGAATATACGGCCATCAGCGAACAGGAAGTAGCTTTCCTGGAGCAGATTGCCAAGCCTTATCACCCGGAGAACAGAGTGATTCGGGTGGATGTATCAGAGATTTATGAACAGGAATTTGCTCACTGTCCCAACGAAATGGCCTATTGCTCCCCCTACACTTTGCTTCGTTTGTTTGCGGATTTGGTGCCGGGCATGCCGGATAAGCTGTTGTATTTGGATGTGGACTTACTGTTTAACCGTGATATACATTTACTTTATGACATAGATATCGAGGGCTATGAATATGCAGCTGCCAGGGACCACTACGGCAAGTATCTGCTGCATCGTAACTATATTAACGCCGGTGTGCTTCTGTTTAACCTGGCAGAAATGAAACGGACAAGACTTTTACAAAAGGCAAGAGAGCTAATCAAGACCAAGAAGCTGACATTTGCAGACCAAAGCGCCATTTACCGCTCAACCACCCGCAAAAAAATGTTGCCCCAGAGGTTTAATGACCAGAAATTCCTGCATAAGCATACGGTGGTGAGGCATTTTTCCAAACGGTTGTTTTACCTTCCCTACCCCCATACGGACAATATCAAACAATGGATGGTGGGAAAAGTACATAAGGTATTCGGTTACTATGAATTCGATGATATTTTATTTGAATATATTTACTTACGAAAAAAATTTGACAGAGAGATGATGGAGGGAAAAAAGAATGAAGACGGGAGAAGTAATACCCATTTTCTGGGCATGTGACAATGCTTTTGTAAAATATACAATCGTATCCTTAAAGTCAGTCATAGCCAATGCTTCCAAGGAATATCGGTACAAGGCCTATATTTTACATACAGATATTGAACCTAAGATACAGGACCGGATAAAAACCATGTGCGAAGCACATTTTCAGATTGATTTTGTGGATGTAAAAACCTATCTGGACACTGTAAGTGACCACTTACCCATTAGGGACTATTATTCCAAGACCACTTATTACCGCATGTTTATTGCAGAGATGTTCCCGGAATATGATAAGGCCATTTATATCGACAGCGATACCATCGTGCTTGGGGATATGGCCGAACTGTACCATAAAGATTTGAGAGACTGCTATGTGGGTGCGGCTCATGAGCAGGTGATGGTACAGACCCCCGTGTACGGAGACTATGCGGAGCAGGTGCTGGGAATTAACAGAAACCAATACTTTAACGCCGGTCTCCTGCTAATTAACTGCAAGGCCTTCCGAGAAAATCATATTTTGGATCAATTTGTGGCACTTCTGGGCGATTATACCTTCGTGGTAACCCAGGATGAGGACTATCTGAATCTTTTATGCAAGGATAAGGTTCTATGGCTGGAACAGCAGTGGAACATGGAAGTATTCGGTGAAATCCCTTACTCAGAGGATACCTTTAAGGTTCTGCATTATATCATGGTCTCCAAGCCCTGGCATTATGAGGACTGCCGCTTTGGGGAGTATTTCTGGAAATATGCAAAGGAAACCTTTGTGTACGAAGAAATCCGCCAAGTGCTGGAGAATTATACTGACGAAGAGCGCAAGAAAGACAGCTTATGCTGTGAACGGCTGATGCAAACGGCGCTTTACGAGATTCATAAGGAAAACAATTATCTGAAGCTGAAACAGAATGGTACCCATAAGTCCAAGGACCGCCTGATGATTATGGATAAAATCGCCAAGCTGGAGCGGGAAGGCCGCTTTGATGAGGATGTGGAAGAGGATCCCCCCACCAAAGAGCTGCTGCCGGAGAATATTGATTACCTGCGAAAGAAAATACGCAGCAAGATTAAAAGCAAATTTGCCTATGCCATCGCCCGAAAGTATGTGAATGGCTTAATCAGTGACCGCAAGCTTATCATCAAGGAAATCAAAGGCATTGAGCATTATGCCGGTCTTACCTCAGGCGCCATTATCACCTGTAATCACTTCAATGCCATGGACAGCTTCGCCATGCAGCTGGCTTATGAGGCTTCCGGGCAGAAGCACCGTAACTTTTACAGAATCATCCGGGAGGGTAATTATACCAGTTTTCCGGGCTTTTACGGCATCCTCATGCGTAACTGCAATACCTTCCCCTTAAGCTCCAACAAGGAAACTATGAAGAAGTTTATGACTTCCGTGGATCAGGTATTGCAGGACGGACATTTCATGTTAATCTATCCGGAACAAAGCATGTGGTGGAACTATAAAAAACCCAAGCCCCTGAAAAAAGGTGGTTTCACCTTTGCGGTACGAAATAATGTGCCGGTACTGCCCTGCTTTATCACTATGGAGGACAGTGATGTGGTGGATGATAACGGCTTCTTCGTACAGGAATACACCATCCATGTGACACCGCCCATTTATCCCGAGGCGGGCAAATCCAAGGCCGAAAACATTCGCAACATGATGGAGCAGAATTTTCAGATTTGGAAGGATATTTACGAAAAAACCTACGGTATCCCTTTGCAATATGCCGAGCAGGTCATATAGTTTTCATTCAGGAGGTTGCTACAGATTATCGTGCAGATAGTGCACCAAATCTGTTAAGGCAATCTCTTTTTGCTCCATACTGTCTCTGTCTCGGATGGTTACGGTACCATTTTCCAAGGTATTGTCATCGATGGTCACTGCGAAAGGCACACCGATGGCATCTCCCCTACGGTATCTCTTACCGATGCTTCCGGACTCATCATACTGCACCATAAAGTGGCGGCTCAGCTCCTTGTACAGCTTCTTGGCAGCCTCTGCATGACGCTTCTTAATCAGAGGCAGTACATTGACCTTAATAGGCGCCAGTGCCGGCTTCACCTTGAACACGATGCGACTGTCTCCTTCTCCCAGCTCCTCCTCACACAGTCCCTCAAAAAGAATGGCCAACACGATACGGTCCACACCATAGGTGGATTCGATGACATAGGGGATGTATTTTTCCTTGGTGCTTTCGTCGAAGTACTCCATGGACTTGCCGGAGTATTCCTGATGGCGGCTCAAATCGAAGTCAGTACGGTTGTGGGTACCGTTGATTTCACCCCAGCCGAAGGGGAAGAGGTACTCAATATCGCAAGCCGCCTTAGCATAATGGGCCAACTTCTCATGGTCGTGGAAACGCAACTTATCTGCGGGCAGTCCCAAATACTCAAAAAATTCCTTACCATACTCCTTAAAATACTCATATAAATCATTGTCCGTGCCCTCCTTACAAAAGGTCTGGTACTCCATCTGCTCAAATTCGATGGTACGGAAGGTAAAGTTTTTCGGCGTAATCTCGTTACGAAAGGCCTTACCGATTTGACCGATGCTGAAGGGCAGCTTGGCACGCATGGAACGAAGCACATTTAAGTAATTTACATACTCACCCTGGGCATTTTCCGGGCGTAAGTATATGGTTCCCGCATTATCACTGGTCACACCCCTTTTCGTTTCGAACATCAGATTAAACTGACGGATATCCGTAAAATTAGACTTTCCGCATACGGGGCAGGGAACATGCTTGGAACGGATAAAGTCCAGCATTTCCTCCTGGGTCAAAGCATCCGCATTTACACTGCTGTCATATTCATTGATTAAATTGTCGGCACGGTGTCTGGTCTTACACTCCTTACAGTCCAAAAGCGGGTCCGTAAAGCCTGCCAAATGTCCGCTGGCCTCCCACACCTTGGGGTTCATCAGGATATCCGCATCCACCTCGTAGCTGTTTTCCCTCATCTGGATGAAAAAGTAGCGCCAAGCATCCTTAATCTGATTTTTCAGTCTGGTACCCAAAGGGCCATAGTCCCAGGTATTGGCCAGGCCACCGTAAATCTCGCTTCCCTGATAAATAAATCCGTACTGGCTGCAATACGCCACCAGCTCCTCCATTGTAAAAGTTTTTCTTTCCATGTTTTTGTCCTCCAATCTTTCCTAAAAAATAAAATCACCCTAAGTACATCAAATGATATACTTAGGGCGAATATTTTTCCGCGGTTCCACCTAATTTCAGACCATAGGTCTGCACTTTCCGGTACGGGCCAGATGGGCTGACCTTATACCTTTTCCCTGTAACGGTGGAATATCCGTCGGACGCTACTTAACTTCACTCCGCTGCTCTGAGACGCCTTCCATGCTATTCTCATAAGGGTTCGCACCAACCACCCTCTCTCTGTAATCAAAGTCGCATGTACTCCTTCTCTTCCCTGCATTTATGTGGTGTTAAATTATGGTTGAGTATAAAGGATGTTTTGTGAGTTGTCAAGAAAATTTTCACTGCCGATTCATAATTTCACAAGCCGCCACGCAATCTTCTCTCTGCAGGCCCTTCAGCGCATCCACAAACACCAGATGGCTTTGTATTTCCTTGTCGCTTTCATAGCGGTCACTAAAGCAGTCATCCAGTATTACGTAACGCTTTATGTAGGAGTGGTCTGCCAGATATTTTTTGATTTCTTCGGTTCGGCAGGTTAAACCATCCTCCCAAGGCGTTACATCTTTAATAGGGATGCCGGCTTCCTCAAAGGTCTCCACCAGATAGTCCCAATGTCTGATGTGTCCGTTAAGCCCCTTTTCTTTCGCCTTTTCACGGAAAGGTGATGCTCCGTAGCGCCAATCGGAAACCACCACCACATCTGCCATGGTACGTTCCGCCAGCACCTTCAAATCCTGTACTGCCTCCGGAATCAGCTGCTGAAGTTCCAGACCGGAATCAAATACATCCAGCACACCATCAATATCCAGGAAAATGGTAAAGCGGTCCTCAGCTATCATTTCCTCTGCCTTTTCCAGCACCTTGATACAAAACTCCTCCGTTTTCTCAATATCACTTGCCAACTCCTCCAGGATAAGCTCACCCTCCCGAAGGGCAGCCTCGTATTGGGTAGTACTCAGCTCGCCGCTTTCATAGGCTGCATCCAACTCATCCCTATCCTGAACACATACATCCCCCTGCGGAGTCAGTATGACATCTAAATATTTGTCCAGGTAGTATACCACACCGTCCTCATCTATACCCACTTCCTCGATCACGTCGATATACCACACGCTGACACGACGGTTGGGCAGGATGTATGTTCCGATACACCTGGACCTGTCATCCGGTATAATGGTCAGCCAAAGCATGCCTTTTCCGCAGACCGGCACCTTACCGGACTTTTCATACTCCCAATACCTTGTCTCGCCGTCCGTCAGATAATTAATGGATACCCAGCCCTTCACCAGTTCATTGTCCATGTACATCTGGTGATAGGGAAAGTACTGAAAGAACCACTTTTTATCGCGGGTTAAACGCATTTTGTTCATAATAACTATACCTCCACCCTGCTAAAATACCTTTTCTTAAGTATATCACTTCTGCCTTTTGAAAGCACTATATTTTCGCCCAATTAAGTTCACTTACTTACCTGCTGAAAGTTGCGATTTGCCTCCTTTTTTGATACAATAATAACATCTTAGCAAACATGGAGGACACAAATTAATGGCTTGGTATAACAACTCATGTTTTTATCATATTTACCCTTTGGGAATGGCCGGTGCACCGGCACTGAACGATTACAGCCAACCGGTGGAACGATTGAATAAATTGCTTCCCTGGATTGACCACATTCGGGAAATCGGCTGTAATGCCCTTTATATCGGCCCCCTTTTCGAATCCGTAGGACACGGCTACGAAACCACGGACTACAAGAAGCTGGACAGCCGACTGGGCACCAATGACACCCTGAAACACTTTGTAAAGAAATGCCACGAAGCCGGAATCAAGGTGATCTTCGATGGTGTTTTCAACCACACGGGCAGAGATTTCTTTGCTTTTAAGGACCTGAAAGCAAACCGTGAAAATTCGCCCTATAAGGATTGGTACTGCAATGTGAACTTCCTGGGCAATAATGAGTATAACGACGGCTTCTCCTACGACAACTGGGGCGGCTACAACCTGCTGGTAAAGCTGAATCAGAAGAATCCGGCTGTCAAAAATTATATTTGTGCTGTAATCCGTTTCTGGGTCAGTGAATTTGATGTGGACGGTATCCGACTGGATGCGGCAGATGTGCTGGACTTTGAATTTATGCAGGACCTGAGAAGGACCGCCAATGAAGTAAAGCCGGATTTCTGGCTTATGGGCGAGGTCATCCACGGCAACTACGGCCGCTGGGTCAATGAAAGCACCCTTCATTCCGTCACCAATTACACCATGCACAAGGCCTTTTATTCCGGTCACAACGACCACAACTATTTCGAAATCGCCCACACAGTCAAGTATTTATCCGATATGTGCGGAAGCAGCAGTATGCTATACAACTTCGTGGATAACCATGATGTGGAACGCATCAACTCCAAACTGACCAATAAAGCAAACTATGCACCTGTGCATGTGTTACTTTACACCATGCCCGGCGTACCCTCCCTTTACTATGGCTCCGAGTTTGGTATCGAAGGTGTCAAAGGACATGGTACTGACGCTCCCCTTCGTCCGGAACTTGATTTTGAGGAATATCAGGCTAAGACTGCGGATAACCCCTGCGTCAAGCTGATCACCGCTTTGGGCCACATCCGTCAGGAAACGGAAGAATTGGCCTACGGTGAATACAAGGAGCTTCTCCTTACCAATCGCCAGTATGCCTTTGCCAGAAACTATCAGGGCAGTAGCGTTATCACCACCGTAAACAACGATGAAAATGCTGCAACCATCACGGTTTCCGCAGGTAACTCTGCAGAATATATTGGTGCCATCTCCGGTGTCAGAGTGCCCGTTCAAAATGGTAGCATTACCATCACTTTAAAGGCCAACTCCGGAGAAATCTGGAGACCGGCAGATAAATACGGGGATGGTGCGCCTAAGGCTGACACTACCGTAGAGGTATGGAAGGTTGAGGAAACGGAACCGGTTGCTTCGGAGCCTGTAAAAGAAGAGGTAAAGACACAAATCGAAGTGCCGGTGAAAGAGACGACAAAGCCGGAGGAAAAGAAGGTGGAAATCCCCGTAAACAAATCCTACGAAGAAATGACCATCGAAGAACTGCAACAGGTCATCTTAGGGAAGATGGCAAAGAACGGTCCCGTAACCGACCAGATGAAGAAGACTGTGTATGATAACACCCATCATGGTTCTTTGATTACCTGGGCGAGAAGTTTTCAGTAATAAATGTTAAATAACAGGAATGCAAAAGTGGCAGAACCTCCCCAAAGGTTCTACCACTTTTTTATATCCTTACCAGCCCAGCTCCATAAGCCAGTTATTCAATCTTCTCTCCCTATCCTTCTCCTGCACATCGGCTCCTTCGGGACTGATGTACTCGCCCTTGATATTACCATCCACGATGTAGAGGACTCTGCTGCACTTGGCTGCCACCTTTACATCATGGGTGACCATCATAATGGTGGTTCCCTCTTTGTTCAGCTTCACCAGCTCCTCCATCACTTCATTGGAAGCGGTACGGTTCAGCGCACCGGTGGGCTCATCGGCAAAAAGTACCTTGGGCTTATTAATCATACTTCTACAGATGCAGGCACGCTGCAGCTGGCCACCGGACACCTCGTTGATGTCGTTGTCAGCCACTTCCATGATGCCCAGTTTACGCATAAGCTCCTCACCACGCTCCAGCTTTTCCTTCTTGGACTCCCCGGATTTTTTACTTTCCATAGCGGGCAACACGATATTATCCAGGATGGTCAGATTCTTCATCATATACATCTGCTGGAAAATAAAGCCCATTTCATCCAATCGCAAGGTTGCCAGGTCCTTATTATTTAACCGGGTCAGGTCTTTCCCTTCAAACATTACATTGCCGCTGGTGGCCGCGTCCATACCGGATACCGCATATAAAAGTGTGGATTTACCGGAGCCGGAGGGTCCCATAATGGCCACCATTTCCCCATCTTCCACAGCAAAATTCACATTCTTTAACACATTATTCTGTCTTTTATTTACTACATAGGTTTTGCACAAATCCATTACTTCCAAAACTGCCATTTTCTTTTCCTCCAATATTATTCAATGTTTGCGGTATCGCTACTCTTAATCGTCTTGGTATACAGGGCTGTCAGCCATGCCACCAACACAGTCATAACCAGCACAGCTCCCGGATATAACAGGAAAATCTGCAAGGGGTCAATATTATAATCAACATCCACGGCTCCCATCATACCGAATATAGGGTTGATACAAAGCTCCGTCATGGGGATGGAACATACTGCTGCCAAAATCACTGCCAGTAACCCTACCAATCCAAATCGATATACATGCCACTTAATGATGGCACTATCTCTAAAACCGATTGCCTTTAATATGGCAATCTGCCCCTTCTCATCTGCAATAAAGCTTCGTTCCATGAGGATGGTTACCAGCATCACTACTACCAACGTGATTCCTAAAAGTAATAACTGTACACTTTCCAGAGTACCTGCCACCATAGTACAATCAATACAATACTCCGTAGAGTTCATCACCTTATCATTGTCAAAAAGCTTCTTAATCCTTTCCTTGCGGAGCTCTATTTCTTCCTCATCAGGAGCATCTAAAAAGTTAATCTGATAATGCAACGAACCTGCTGCAAATTTAAAATCTGTAGGTGCCTCCTCATGTAACCGTATAATTTCTCCTAACTGATTCATGGTCTGGTGGTATGCAGTTATCATACATTCCACATCCTGTTCTCCAAAATGAATGGTTATGGTATCCCCGATTTTTGCTCCAATCATCTCTGAAATCTGAGGCGTAATAGAAATCTCATTCATACTCTCCGGTGCCACACCCTCTATGTACTTATACTCTGAAGCCTTTGTATTTAGGCCCTGCTGGCAGGTGAGTATAAAATCATTGCCCTGAAAGGTAATGGGATATTTATAAATCAGCTCTAATGCAAACTGTGCAGGCATTCCTTCCTCTGTAAGCTCTTCTTCCAGCTTATCCATATATGAAAGCAAATCCTCCTTGGTACCACCACCAAGATTATCCATGACATGACTATCCGAAAGATACAGATCACTTCTGGTTCCAAAGGTATAAATCAACTTATCGCTTTTCATGGTAGCTGTGGTATTAACCAATATCAGTACAAACAAGGTGCATAATCCAAAGGAAATAATGATACTTAAAAACCGCTTGGGGCTGCTTAGCACATCATTTAATGCCATAAACAGGGCATTTCCTGTAGGACATTTCTGAATCCTTAATACGGTTTTGTTTTTATAGCGCTCACCTGTCTGACCATTACGAATGGCGTCTACAGGTGTTGCCTTCTTCACCTTGCCTGTACAAAGATAGGCAAATAAAAGAATCACACATACTACCAGCACGGCACCCAGGAAATTGATGAGTATTGCATTGTCATTACCCAGCACCATTTTCTTACTCACGGAATCCAAGAGGAGCTTCCCAAAAGGGATACTGCCAAAGAATCCTACCATTGCTCCCAGCACAGACATGAGCAAATATTTCACAATATACAGGCTCCTGATTTTCCTATTGGACAGTCCGATAGCCTTCATAACACCGATTTCACGAAATTCCTCCGTAATGGTAAAGGTGATGGTAAACTTCAATACCACAAATGATACGATGATTAAACACACACTAAGAATCAACACCACAAATGCCACAATCATATCCATCACATATGCCAGCTTAATGGTAGAACGAGGACCATCAAAAACAATATTGGACACCTCTGCCATAGCTGCTTTAATGGCCTTTACATCATCTGTGTCAATATAGCAAATCTCTCCCCGATAATGATCATAAATCGCTTCATTGGCTAACAGCTTCTGCATGTCTGCATCACACATTATAAATCGCGTGTTTCCCATGAAGTCAGATCCAAGTAGAGCATCCTTTGCCATCCCATCCAGTATAAATTCCAACTCTACGCCGTTATGCTTTAACCGGATGACATCCCCCGGCTGTAAGTCATTTTCCTCCATGACCATACCTGCTACATAAATATGCCCCGGCTCTATCTTTGTAATGGGTTCATTCTCCTTATCAAAAAAAGTAATAGCCGCTCCCTCTATGGATTGATAAAGGGAGGAATTTTTCGATTTCAATTCACTACCATCTGCCTTGGTCATATAGCCTTGGGAGCCAAAAATCATCTGTTCCAGACGGTATTCCTTAATAGCCCCCTCTGTTTCCAGCATCTCGTCCAAAGAGCCTACCGCATTGTCTCCCATAGTGATAATGATAAAATCCCCCACACCCGCCTTATCCAAATAATAATCAGTACCATTCATTACCGTCACTACATTGTTGATACCACTGCTTACGAACATGGTAGCCAGCACAATGAACAGAAACAGTATAATATTCATGGTCTTTTTTCTCTTTAAATCCTTTTGTAAGATTCGTAAAAACATATCTCTATAACTCCTTTCTCCTGTCTACGGGTATAGCATACAGGAGAAATTATTAAATAATCATTAAGTGCAAAACTTCCAAGCCTCGCAGAGGCGATTTTGCGAATGAGGCTCTGAAGTCTTATTGACACCTATATTATGTATCCAAAACCCATTAACTGCAATAATAAGTACATAAAAGATGTTCTTTAATAAGAAGCTCTTTGTAGTGACAATGTATTGACGCTATGCAATAAAAAATGATATGATTAAAAAAGTAAGGAGGTATAACTTATGAATACAAACTTGAATGTTGCCATTGCACCAAAGGATTCAACCTTTCAGGTAAGAATAAATTCCGAAATCAAGAAGGCTGTCGAGGATATTTATGCCAAAACCGGAATGACCTTAACGGATGCATTTAATACCTTTATTCAACAATCTTTAAATGTTGAAGGACTTCCTTTTATTGTTACAAAGAATAGTAAGGAAGCACTAAAAGAGCAGGCCCTCGCCATGCTTATGCTTGATTTGAAACATGCTGAAGAACGTGCCAACGCTGAAGGTTGGATTGATGCGGATGATTTAGAAAAAGAATTGGGGGTGCTTGATTGAAAAAGATAAAATATACTCCCGATGCCGCAGATAAATTGCGTGGACTAAAAGAGGCAATATCTCAGGAGTATGGTGCAGATATTGCCCGCAGAATTATTAAAAACATAACCGATGCTGTAAGGGGACTTTGTGATTATGAAGAAAAGGGACCCAGCGTATCGACAATGTTTGGTATAGCCAGTGATTATCGGTACATATATGTATCAAAGAATTATGTATTTTATAGAATTGAAGATAAATATATTCGAATTATCAATCTTTACCATGAGAAAGAGGATTTCCTGTGGCAGTTATTTGGAATCGATACCACACCACAGGAAACCATTGATTATTGGAATGAATAGTTTACGCCTTCTGTATCACAGCTGTTACCAGAAAGTTTCCGTTTCTTATTTCGGCGAAAACTTCCCCATCCATTTTTTTCATCAGCTCCCGACAGATATAGAGTCCCAGACCGCTTCCCTTCACGCCCTGGCTGTTACTGCCCCGGTAGAAGGAATCAAAGAGATTCGGCAGCTCTTCTTCCTTCAGACTGCAGCCGGTATTCTCCACGGAAAGAAGCTTGCAATCCTCTTCCTCTCGAAGAGTGATACGTATCTCCTTGCCATCCCCGTACTTGATGGCATTTTCCATCATATTCTGCAGCACCTCCACCAAACGGTCCTTGTCCGCCTTCAGCAGGCACTCCTCCATATCCTCTACCAAAAACTTAGTATGTAAAGTACTCAGCTTGTCCTGATAGTAGGTCTGTATGGTACTCATAACTTGGGACAAGTACACCTCACCCACTTGTACCTCCAGATTTAAGAAATCTTCCCTGGAAGCTGCCACGATTTCACTGACGTACTTCTCAATTTCCTTCACATTCTTATCGATTCCCTGCAAGGCTTCAGCGCGCTTTTCCTCTGTATCATAAAGGTTCTGTAACAGTGCCTTGGTATACAGCTTAATGGCAGAAAGAGGGGTCTTAATATCATGGGACAGGGAAAGAATCAGGGTCTTTTTCTCCTTTTGCAGAGCCAGCTCCTTCTCCTTATTGCTTTCCAGATTCTCCCTCAGCATATCCATACCCCAAAGGAAACGCCCGAAAAACTTGCTTTTCTCCTCCTTGATAGGGGTGGAAAGATTGCCTTTCGCCAGCTCATAGGACAAGTTGGTCATATTGTGGAAGGGCTTCAACACCTTTTTGCCTACGTAAACAAGCAGGAACAGAGTCAGCAGAAATACAATGCCCAAACCCACATTCATAATGAGCCAAGGTTCCTTTTGCTCCGTAGCCTGATATTCTATACGATACAGCTTATCGCCTACCTGCTCCACCAGATAGTCGTTGTGGCAGGTCTCTCCCGGTACAAATTCACCTACTGCCAAGAGGGTAGAGTATTTCCTCAAGTCGATGACGGTTACATCCTTTTCCTGCAGCTCCCTTACCAATCTGGCGGCTTCCACGCGATAAAGCCTGCCTGAATCATCAGTATTACTTCTCACAAATAGCAAATTGCAAACCATAACAACCAGTATTTCTATGACAATGATAAATATTGTAAATTTCTTATATCTTTTCAAAATTTCACGTCCTTACTCATGGCTTCCGACCTCTTACCGCAACATATTTTAGTCGGACGCCTCTTACTCATTAAACCTCTTACTCCCAAAGTATCTATAAGAATATTTTTGCCCAATTGGTATCCATTTTTCATCACAAATCCCGTGTTTTACCTATCTTCATGTCCTCAAAAGTATCTATGAAAAGGAATTATCTTTTTTAGTATCCCTCTGCTTAAAAAATGTGGATACAATTTTAAGATTTTATTTCATGAGATACTTTTGTCCCTATTAAAACTACAAAAACTTCTCGTGAAAATTATCACTACTCCTATGTTCATCCTTCAAACCGATACCCCACTCCCCAAACGGTAATAATGTGCTTTGGATTCTTCGGGTCTTCCTCTATCTTCTCCCGAAGCCACTTAATATGTACGGTCAGGGTCTGCAGCTCCGAATCACTGTCGCTACCCCAAACGGTACTAAACAGGTACTCCTTTTTCATGGTGGTACCCTTGTTTTCCATCAACAGTTTCAGAAGCTCAAACTCCTTGTCTGTAAGAGTGATGGCCTTTTCATCTACATACAGGGTATGATTCACGGCATTTAGTCGTAAGTCTCCCTCTATCAGCTCCTCTCTGGCAAACTTCCGCTTGAAAATACCGTTGATTTTTGCCAACAGGATATCCATATCATAGGGCTTTTCAATATAATCGTCGGCTCCCAGATTTAATCCTTTCAGCTTATCCTCTTTCCCGGTTTTGGCACTGGCGATAAGGATATGGGTATTGGCACTTTCCCGAACCTTGGAACATACCGCATAACCGTCCATTCCGGGCAGCATGATATCCAAAATCAGCAACTTAGCGCCGTACTTCTCATACAGCTCCAAGGCCTTCTCTCCGGTGGTAGCCACGCTTACCACGTAATTTTCTTTTCGCAGAAAATCACACAATAACTTGCCGATTTCCTGATGGTCTTCCACGATTAATATGTCTAACATGCTTACCTCCATCTGCCCCACGCAATATCTGCTTTGTCTGTCATTAATAGCTCAAAAATGCTTTGTTGCCATCTTCATAGGTAATACGAACCACATCACCATAATTAACTGCACTTGTTGCCGGTCCGATTTCCAGAATCTTTTCAAAGCTTTCATCAATCCAATAGGCAATACCGTCGTCGATAATAACTGCTTTCCCTTCATTAAAGTCAGCAGCATCCTGGAACATACCCATTACTTTACCATTATGATCAATATAGCCCCATTGTCCATCCTTACCAATGAGCCAGTACTTCTCTCCATTAATATAAATATCGTCCGCCTCAGCCACAATTGCCTCATCCGTGATAGGACTCCAATCATAATCCTTCCAGCTTTCATCGGCAAGATCATGAGTCGCTCTATACTCCTCCCTGGTCTTTTGCTCAAGCTTTGTCATATCTATCAAGTAAGAAACCGGCTTTTCTTCATTTTTTAAATGAATGGTTACCAGTGTATCATAATTATATTTTCCTACACCATTGCCATAATATCCTCGCAAGGTCCATCCAAAATCAGACTGCGTATACAAATATCCCGCTTGTCTGTACACACTGTTAACTGACAGCATGTAACGGGTACTGCCATCCACATCATACAGATAGTAGCTATTTCTTTGAATGTCTTCACTGTGCGATCTTGCAATATAATATCCTTGAGCAACTGCTCCTAACGGATAGGGAAATCCTTCTTCTGCAATACCCACTTTATCGACGTGGTTTTGGGCATTATATTCTTCTGCTTTGGCAATTCTTTCTGCATAATAGGTTTCAAAAATACTATGTACGTATCCGGATTTATCTATTCTACTTTCTACCATATCCCTAAACATTCCATAGCCTTCACTGAAACCTACTGCATTGTTATAATGTGTAACCAAAACATTATCGTTCTTTGAGCTATACAGAAGTGTCCCATCCAATGTGTGGTATTCAAAAAAGTAGCCATCTTCACTCTCAATCTCTGTTAAAACCACTCCTTCACTGACGGCGGTAATCGGTTTATCCGCACGGAACAATTCCTTTCCTTCCTTGTCAAATACCCGATAGTCTCCCGGATTGCCAAAGAAGGTTTGTCCCTCATCATTGGGTATGCCGCAAGCGACCTCATATTCCAAGGGAACCAGGATTTCATTGTCATACGTAACCAAGCCCCATTTTCCATCTTTACACACCGGAATCACGCCGGCATTAGCATTGCCGTAGCTATCATACATTCCGGAAATGGCTAAAGGTGTCACTCCGTCATATAAATGCACTTCCACCGGGACTTCACTTTCCTCCTCCGGTTTCTGTTCTTCTTTCTCTAAATCTTCTTCCGTAGCCTCTTCTTCCGCAATTTTGCTGCTTTCCACCGGATTCAGTACCTCTCTCTGATTCGCCACATGAGAAACACCCACTCCTACCGTAGTAGTTAAAATAATGCCTCCGATAAGCGCTTTCACCTTCGTGGACATCTTCATAGCCTTCTTAGTTGCACTTTTTACACCATTGACCTCTGTTTTCATCACGGACTCCAAAGGAAGCGGCGTACACGCCTCTGCTTCCAGATTGAAAAACAATACCAAAAACGGTGCCAGACTGTAGAGTCTTGTACCCTGCTTTTTATCCAAATCAATCACCTTCTTCTTAATCTCTTCCTTCGCCCGACGCAGATGCGTTTTCACGGTATTAAGGGGCATATCAAACTCTCTTGCCATGTCCTCCTGCTTCATTTCGTTATAATAGTATCCGATAATGCACAGTCTCTGCTCCGCACTTAATCCGTCAATAATCTCTCGCATAAGACGCTGCTTCTCCTGATTTTGAAGAATCTCCTCCGGAATAAAGGCCTCGTCCTCCACCACATTTTCAAGAAACTCCTCCTCTGCCTGCACCACCTGCAACACATTCTGCTTTTTCAAATAGGCATAGCATTTTCGATTGGCAATCATTGATGCCCAATTCAGGAAGTTCTCCGTTTTCTCCAGTTGGCCGATACTTTTACTGATTTCCAGATATGTCTCCTGAAGCATATCCAGGGTTAACTCTTCCTGCTGTACAAGATGCTTGATACAGGTATAGAGGTAACCATAGGATATCTGATACAGTTCATTAAAGCCTGCCTCATTTCCCTTTCTGTATTTTGCTACCGCTTTCTGTAATGTTTCTGATGTTTTCATGATTTCTCCTTTCATGCTCCTATTTAAGGTCTTCACCTATATAGAGCGTGAAGTTTCTGAAAAGGTTTCAAAATTTTGTTTTTTTCTCAAAATTGCATTATGTACCTTCTGCAAAATCACTGCTGCCGGTACGGACAGCACAATCACCACCAGCAAATACAACGCCACATTACGGATATAATAGAGGCTGGGACGTATCTCCAGGAAGTCAAAGCCAAACAAATCTACAAAGAGACCGTGAATCAAATAAAACTCCAGCGTCAAAGCTCCCATAAATCCAAGTACCTTGTTGCCAAGCTTTATCTTCATGTTGAGTAAGAATACCATGAACACGAAGGCACAGGATGCGGCCTGCTGACTTAGCAGACAAATCCATCTGCGCTGTACCTTGTCCGGAGCGTTCCAGTTTTCGCCATAATAAGAAAATACATCCTGGGTATACCTGGAAAGAGGATAAAAAAACACCAAACCCACAATAGCCAGCATCAAATACATAGGATAAAACTTCTTCACATGAGCCACCACCGGCTTTTCAAAACGGGCAAAAAGTAAACCGATGCTGAATAAATGCACGGAATTGTACCACCATTCCCCGCACAGCCAAAAGTTATTATGGTCAACAAGGGTACCCAGTAAGGTATATACAAATACCACAAATATGGTTGCAAACAGCGCCCGGCCTTCCTTCTTAATAAACTTAAATGCCAAATAAAAGCCCAGATAGAAAATAGGCAGGGCAATCACGAACCAGGCATTGGGATTGCAAAGCATAACCCCGGACAGATAGCAAAGCATCAGGGGCACACTCATCTTTTGGCCCATAAGGAGTCTTACCACGAAGAAAATCAATCCGGTGGAGTAGTATGCCAGCACCAGAGGCAGAATCCTTCTTTTTACAAACCCCTGCAAATAATTCTCCTTCTGCTTATAGCTTTTGTACAGACCGTAGCCGGAACAGAACAAAAACACCGACACAAACAAATATCCGATATTTACGAAGAAATCCAATCCGTGTACTGTATACTTAGGGTCATGCCAGGGTGCGCAGGTCTTCTGTCCTGCATGGTGCAACATGACACATATGGCGAGAAAACCTTGTATATATTTGGTCTGGGAAAGGCTCATAAACTCCTCATTCCAGGTCTTTTTCTTACTGACCGTAGCTCCCCAAAATAAAATCACTATCAGCACTATGTAATATAAATAAACCAGCTTATCCATTTTTCCTCCCCTTATCTTCTGATATCCTTAGCAGTCAGGCAGAATATCTTTATGCCGAATTTCGCCTTTCTTGCAAATTCCTCTTCACTTTCCACATTTAGGTCCTTACAGAAGACCCCTGCTACCTTGGGCGTCAATTGTATATTGGGAACCTCTATCTGAAATTTTTCCGCAAACATGACTGTATCTGCCACATATAAGATCAGCTTACCATCCTTAAGTACCCCCATATTGTGGTACCAGTTGTAAAGAATATTACAAAATTCTGCATCCGGCTCCTGTAATAATCGGTATATGATGCCGTTGGTCTCATAGATAAAGTCCAGTTCCTCCGGCGTTTCCAAATGTACCACTTCTACCTGCTCTTCTCCCATGGGGATACTCAGCGCCATCCTCTGAATCCTTTTTCTGCGAACCAGGGCACAGGGAAATGCAATCCCCGGATACAGAATCCATACCGCCACAAGAATCAGCTTCACAGTCCCCGGCCAATCGAAAGCTATCATAAAAGGAAATACCAGCATGGGGAAGAATAGGAAGATTAGGACCGCCGAAAGCATCCACTTCAGAAAGCCTTTATACTCCGGCGTATCTGTATGATGTTCCACATGGTGACGCCACACCTGATATTTCATTTCTTTTAATGTTGTTTGCCAAGTATATTTCCCAGCCAATTTATTTTCTCCTCCCATAACTTGCATGTCTTGTCCCGATCTGCAGCAAACTGTAGCATTTGCCGATTTACGGCCGGCATCTCCACCCTCTTAAAGGCGGGGCCGCATAATACCACTCTGTTAACAGCACGTTCTGACCCACCGATGCCTTGGTCCGGCTCCATAAACAGCTGAAACCTGTTTTTAACCATTTCAAAATCATAAGCGCCCAAAAGACTGCACTGAATTTCATTGACAACCATTCCGGTGGGTGACTCTATATTATACAACATATCCTCCGGCAACAATGTGGTCAAATGCCAGATATTCACACACTTTTCCGGATAATCCGGCTCTGCATGAAGGGCTATTCCCCGCATGGTATGGGGACGGATAAAGTCTTTAGAAAAACCGGGCAGAATCAGCGTATTAATGGGATTGTCCTTCCAATCCTCTTTCAGAATAGCCTCATTTCCTATGATTACCTGTATTTTGCCTTCCCGAAACATTTCCCTGACCAAATCCACCGCATCCTGCATACCGCCAAAGAATTCCACCTTGCCATAACCTGTATCTCCCAATGGGTCCATTCGCATCATGGTACCCTGCAGCTCTTCAAACATGGGTAAAATCTGCAGGTCTTCCGTAAACACGGCTATCTTCATCTCCTGCAGCCTGAGTGTTTCAAAAATAGGTTCCTGCAGCTCTTGGGCATACACGAACAGTCTCAAATCCTCACCTAAGTTCTGATACTCTTCACTGACCAGCCTTTCGATACTCTGTAGCTTCTCCCGGGAAGCCGAAAATACCCGATGCATCAGTTCTTCCGGCACCAGCTGTACTCTGTCGTCCCGGTACAAATCGTATTTTCTGAAGACCTGTAAAAAGGTATTCTTATAATGTTTCAAAATATCTTCATGATCCATGATATATTGTAACGCAGTCTGGATATCCTTTATTTGTATGGGGGGTAATTCCTTCTGTCCGGTCAGGCTCTTGGCATAGGAACGTTTGATTTTCATGCCATAGTACCGTAACAGCTGCAAAATCGGAAGATAAACCTCCGGTGCCTGACTTTTAATGGTATCATGCTGCTGATTATACGCATAAGACCACCTGCTCTTCCTGCGGTTGGCTGTTTTGACAGACGACTGCACACAAGCAAACTGTCCCAGCTCCCTTAAAGCCAGCCCTACCCTCTCCAAGTGCTCTTTCAAGAGGGCAATATCCTCCTCTGAGGGCATATTAAAATACATATAATCCTGATGGGGGCAAAGCACCTTTTCCGCCACCAATTCCCATGCCCATATTCTGGTATCAACCTCTCCGCATACCTCCAAGAAACGTTGCTGTTCTGCTTCTTCATAGGCGCAGGGCGGAGTGGTGGTAAGACTTATAATTTTTACATCCTTCTCCAGTGCCTCCTGCATTTTTCCTAATGCCGCAAGGCATTCCGGCTTCAGATGATGGGGTTCATCCAGACAAATGGTATGAATCCTACCATCCCGCATCATTCTGCGAAGCTTCACGGTCTTTTTCTCCCCATCGGAAGCATAGGACTCCATACAGTCCTCCAATTCCTCATAGGTCAGGGCGTTTATAACCTTCGGCCGGTCCAAATCCGTGGAAAAAAGCTCTTGGAACCGGCTTTCCTCTTCCACAAAATGCTCCCCAAGCTGCTTCCCCCAATAATCCCTGGTAGCATCCGTGGGCGAAATAATCAGACAAGCCTCCCCAATACCACGTATCAACTCCAATCCCAGAATGGTCTTGCCGCCTCCCGGGGGCATGACAATATTCAGTTTGCCCTTTGTAAAATACTGATTCGCATGATCCAGAACCCTCTGCTGATAGTCCCGAAAGGTTCCTCGAAATGCAACTCCCTCATATATATTCATGACTACCTCCCACTTACTGTTTGGTCTTAGGTTCTCCCTTATCCTCCAACAGAAGCTGTGGCGCATTTTTCACCACCACATACTTGGTCTCCCCCTCCAATAGGGGCAGTTCCTTCTTTTTATCCGTAAACCGGGCTTCCTTAAAGCGGTGCAAAGACTTCCGGCCTCTCTCGTTACCGGTATAAACCGCTTCCATACCCACCAGGCTTTTTCCCAAATGCTTTTCAAATATAGCTACATACTCTTTTCTTTTGCCGATGACTGAGGGACAAGCCAAAGCATGCCGATATGTATTCCTTACATCGCCCTTTTTCGGCACCAATATATAACGGGGATTTTCAATGGGTGCCAGCAACTCCCTAATGGCCGTATTGAACACATTCTGGTCATGCATGGAAGCATTATGAAGCTGTACGTTTGCTGCTTTGTCAGAGTCTTTTGATTTCACCACTTCCACGGAAGCTCCCGGTGCTATCAATTTACACTCCTCCAAAGTTTTCACCAGATTTTGGCTTACAAATCCTAAGGCGGTTAGGGGAGTCCGATTGTAAAAAAGGCTCTTGATGGCTCTGATGGTTCTGGGAAGCCACAATACAGAAACAAGCAAAATCAAGGCACCAATCCATGGATACCACAAGATACTGCCAAACAAACCTAGTATTGTCTTTCCCAATATACCTCTCCCTTCAAAAAAAGCAGATGTAAAAAAACCAAGAGACAACTTTGGCCAAAAAATCAGTATCAAAATTGCTATACCATAAACAATACTCCAATACCTCAACAAATATCCGGAAGTGGGCAGGCGATTCTCCAGGGGCAGCTTGGTCTGCACCACCACCTGACAGGTATTCTCCACCAGCTGGTCCCTCCACATGCTGCTCATGGCTCTTCTGTCCTCGGACTTTTCCAGCATTTCCCGATTGATACGTAGGATTCCGTTGGCATCAAAGGGGGGCCGAATCAGGGTCAGTCTGTCTATACCGCTTTGGATTTCCCCGGTTTCATAATGGGGTGCCATAAAGGTTTCAAAGCGCTGCTTCACCACATCATAATCACATCCCTGTAAGGATTCTCTTTCCCCATCTATAGCTGCTGCCAAACGCTCCAAGGCCGTTTCCTTCACCACTTCCTTGGGCTCCAGCGTTACTAAATGCCAAATATTGGCGGTTTTGTCCGGGTCTGCCGGATTCACACGGATGGCACGGCCACGCATCTGATTGGAGGACACGAAGGTGCCTACGAAACTGGCCAGAATCAGGGCATTGATGCTTGGCTCGTCCCAGCCTTCGCCCAGTAGTGCCTTGGTTCCTATGAGTACCTGAAGCTTACCTTCCCGGAACAGACTGCCTACCAGCTGGATTCGGTCCCGGTTGGACCCCATCATTTCCACACTTACATAGCCCGTATCCCCCAACGGCTCCGTCATCAACATGGTGCCCTCGGGCACCAAATCTTCGGGCAGGAAAATCAGACTTCCGGATAAAACAGCGATTTTCATGGTTTCATCCAGTCTTCGCAGGGTCTCAAAGATACTGACTACGCTAACATCATGGAAGGACTCCTCCGTCCCGATTTTGCTTAAATTCTCCTTGGTTCCCCGATTATAGTCTGCCAATATCAGCATCCGCAAATCCTTCCCCAGGGTATGATATTCATGAGTGGTAATATCCGCAATGCTCTTTAATTTGCCCACAGAAGATATCAGGTCCTTACGAAGCGTTTCCGTAAGCGTCAGGCGGACTCTCTTTTTCTGATATACCTGATGCTTTCTTAAGACTCTTATCAGCTCCTCCACTTCTTCATCATCAATATGGAATTCGTCCTTTTCATTTAATATAAACTGTATTGCTTTCTCAAAATAGGTTTCCGAGGGCGCAGGCAATTCTTTACGGCCCATAACCCTGCGGACCGGCTTCTTGTCGGTAAGATAGCCGTAATATTTCAAAAGAACCAGTAGGGCTTCCAACTCCTCCCGATGGTTTTTAAGCATATCCAAAGCATAATTCATTCGGTGATCCCACCTGTCAATGACCTCTGCCACCTCTTCTATACATTCCAGCTCCCCTACTTCCTGAAGCACTGCCTGTACATGAGCCTTATGCTCCAAAAAGGCCTTCTCCTCCTGAGGGGAAGGATAGTTAAAATACACATAATCCTGATGAGGGCAAAGATTCCCCTGAGCCACCATCTCCGGTACAAAAATCTCCTCGTCGATATCCCCGCAAATATTGTAATATCTGGTCCACTCATTAGTATCCGCATCATAAGGCGGTGTGGCAGTCAAGCAAATCCTTGTCATGCCTCCGTCCAATCGGTTTAAGAATCTCTCTAAGGCCTTCTGCCACTCATTTTTCAAGTGATGGGCTTCATCCAGACAAATGGTCTTAATGCCCTGCTTTCTGAGTACCCTTAACAAATCGATATCTGAACAGTCTATCTCACCTTCTGCCACTTCCGATATGCGTTCCATAGCCATATAAAGGGCCTGATAGGTGATGGAGTTAATTAGCTTCGGATGATGTAAATCCGTAGAAAAAAGCTCTTCGAACCTACTTTCATCATGTAAAAACATCTCCCTGAAACGCTGGCCCCACTGGTCCCGGATAGCCGTGGTAGGAGACAGAATCAGACAGGGCTCGCCCAGTCTTCGTATCAACTCAAGACCCAACACCGTCTTACCGCTTCCCGGCGCCGCCACGATATGGATTTTACCGTCTTCCAGATATTTGTCCACATTGTTCAGCACTCTCTGCTGATAATTACGAAACTCTCCTTTAAAACGAATGCCCTTAAACTTGCTCATGCCATCCTCCGAACTTTTGGGTACATTTACCCACATTAAGATAATTATACTCGTTTTCAAGGTTTCTTACAATTGGTTTTGTAATTAACTGCGATTTTGCGAATGGGGCTCTGAATAGTAATCGGAATGGTATTGAAAGGCAGTATGGCTTATGCTACACTTTTGTCAAAGATAGATTACCACTTACACCCGAAGGGAGGACCCCCTATGCTTCTTTTTTATATACGTCACGGCGACCCTATTTACAATCCGGACCGACTGACTCCTCTGGGAGAACGACAGGCCGAATCCGTAGCAAAACGCCTCTGTTTATATGGAGTGGACCATATCTATGCATCCACCTCTACCCGCGCCAAGCAGACTGCCAAACCCCTTTGTGAAATACTGAAAAAAGACATGACCCTGCTGGACTTCGCCAACGAAGGTCATGCCTATGATGATTTTTCGATTATCGATGAAAACGGGGACCGCATATGGGCTATCGCCAAGCTGGAAAACCGCCGCCTCATGGCTTCCGCAGGTATGCGTCGCTTAGGCTTTGATTGGTACACCCATCCGGACCTGCCGGACTGTAATTGGGAAGGCGGCTTCCAGAGAATACAGGAAGAAACGGACAAGTTTTTATTCTCCCTGGGCTATCAGCATATTAAGGAAAGCGGTACCTATCAAATCTTAAAACCCAACGAGGAACGCATCGCCCTCTTTGCCCACCATCACTTTGGTGTGGGATTTTTCAGTGCTTTGCTGGATATCCCCTATCCCATTTGCCTGACACAGTTTGAAATGTGCCATACCGGTATGACGGTCATCTATTTTCCGGAAGGTGCTGATGGTTTGACCACTCCCCAAATATTAACCCTGTCCAATGACTCCCATCTGTATCGGGATGGATTACCTACCAAGTATAATAATCGATTGTATTTTTAGAAGTGTATACTACTTTAGCATACCATAAAAAAGCGGATACCCGCGTATCCGCTTGGGAGAATTGCTTCGCAATTCTCCTTAATCTCCACTACTGTACTCGCGCAATTTCCTATAGTTTAAAAAAGACCTTTAAATCTGCTTTTGCAAATTTAGAGGTCTTTTGATTTCAAAAAATAAAAGCTGTTTTGCGGCTTGTATCTATATTACAATTTTTGCTCTTTTGGTATCCATTTTTCTTAGAAAACTCTTAAAAATACGCCTTTTTATAAATTTTATGTATCTATTATAAAATTTCTTGTAATATAGTACCACTTTATCAGAAAAAACGGATACTTCTTTGGAAAATTAATGTATATAGATACTTTCCCTCATTAACCAACTTTATTTCGATTGCCGGCACTGTGTAAGCGTATGCTTGACACAATTCTACCGCTCCAGCTTCCCCCAGCCGCCGGCGTATTCTTGAAGATTTCGCTGGATATCCAGGAAGCGGGCATTCTCACGGAGGAAGTCAAAGTGTTTATTTTCCATAACCATTAATGTCCAGTCCGCACCATTTTCATCCTCTGCATTGTAAAAATCGCCATAATCCAATCCTCGTAGTAACAGGGAAGTATGTTTTTCCTCAATATCCAGCTTAATAAATGCCAAAGCACTATCCCTTGCCAAAGAAAGGTTTAGCAAAGCATTCTCCTCATCCTTGTTAACAGCATAATAATACGCCAGTTCCCGATAGCTACGACATAATTGAGTATGGAAGAATCCAAAATCTCCATCCTCAAACATTAATGTTAGAAATGCAATATGTTTTTTCATTAAACAAGCATCTTCTTCTGAGGTATAAGGAAGATTTCCATCATCTAATTTTACATTCTGGCAAACCATTTGTACACCCAAAGACTGTATCAACATAAAGATTTCTTCCTGACTGCGCTGATATCTCTCTGTACCTTTACTGGCTAATGTAAGCATAGACTGCTGACAACATGAAATACTATCCATAGTTCTTGCAATAGCAATTGCCTCGTCATGCTCTCCTGCATCTGCATGAATATAGCATCGAATCTGCTTTGCACCTGAACGAAGATCATCCTCCTTACTTTCCTGTAAAATCTTTTCTGCATAGTTGATAGCCCGTTCCAAATACTGTTTGCGAACGGATTCCTCATGCTTTTCCTGATTACTTTCAGCATAAGTAATGTACATCAAATCATACATCATCCCATAGCTATTGGGAAATCTGCGCAGACCTTCTAATAGAATCTTCTCCGCTTCAAGCCCCTTCCCCTTGGATGCAAACCGATTTGCCTCCGCCCGAATGGCTTCAATCGCTTCCTCATTCTTCTCCAGCTCGATATCCAATAGCTTATCCGAAGTGATCTGAAATACATTACACAAAGCCGGAATCATGGAGATGTCCGGGGTGGTCTTGTCGCTTTCCCACTGGGATACGGCTGATACGGAGATGTTCAAAAGCTCCGCCAGCTGCTCTTGGGTCATGTCTGCTTCCTGTCTTGCTTTTCTGATATTTTTTCCTATACTCATTTTATCCTCCTGCATAACACAAGCAGCGCTTGTGTTACTGCCTAAATAGTAAGTGAAAAATCTATGATTTTCACAAATCCTCCTGCGTACCAAACAACCGGTACTGCTTCCATACATATTTACCAAGCGCTTTGATACCTTTATTATAGCAAACCTGCCCCAAAGCAAAAGAGAGACATTCTAAAAGGAAACTTAAGTGTGGCTTAAGTTTCCTTCTGTCTTAGTCCTCATATTATCGGTCTTAGTAACCTGCGCGGATGTTTTCCACTCGTTTATTCTGGATAGAGATTTCGCTATAGTAGCGGTTGCCTCCCTCGCCCATAGGTGCCTGGGCTTCGAAGCCCACCTTCACGGTCTGACCCACAGGAAGAGTAAATACACGTACCATATTGTATTCCAGACCGTCCACGGAATAGTGGAAAGCAAAGCAGTCATCCACTCGGGAAATCTGGAACCATACAGAATTGCCATCCATTACGGGACCGTTGCAATCATCGGAAATACGGTTGGTCACTACAGACACTACCGCAGGTTTTCTGCATGGCAAATCGGAATTTTCCAATGCTAACTTCGCCCATACATTTTCGTTCTCGTATACCAGAAGAGCGGCTGCATCATAAAAATTCTTAAACTCCAGCTCCACCTTGGTCTTAAATACGAAGTCCCCTGTCAGCTCTGTATAATACAGAGATGCATTGGCTACCGGATTAGGGAAGAAACCGTTCTCCTTCACCGGACTGTTAAAATAATCGGTATTCGCCGGTGCATATACGGTGAGTACGCCATCCTTGTACTCTGCACTGCTTTCGTTGATCCATTTAAAATTTGCAAAGTCCATCTTTTTCTCCTTTTTTCCTTACTAACCTTCAAAACCCATCCGCTTCGCGTCTGTCGTGCTTCGCACTTCCGGTTTTGTCGGTATGCGCCGGAAAAAGTAAATGCCTGCTATGCAGTCGCTTACTTTTTCCTTACTGCTTAAACACCATGGGCAGGAAATCGTGGATACAACGACGCCATACGCTCCAGTCATGTCCGCCGGGGAAGGTCTTGCGGATGATGTTCAAAGGCTTGCCCTCCAGCATCTTGTCATCCTTTTCAAAGTTCTGGAAATAGGTATCCTCGGTACCCATGGCACGATAAAATACCTTGAAGCTGGTATTAAACTTCTCGCTATCCTCCAAAAGGTTCAAATGAGGCTCCGGATGTCCGCCGAAGGCCCTGCTCATAAAGCCGCTAAATACGCCCACATAGCTGAACAAATCAGGGTTACTCATGGTCACGATACTGGTCTGGTAGCTACCCATACTTAAGCCGGCCATGGCTCTGTGCCACTTATCGGTGTAAACATTATACTTTCCCTCGATGTAAGGAATCAAATCTGCCAGAATGATTTCTGTAAATACGCCGAATCTTCCCTTGTTCTCCAGAGGCTGGGTCATACCGTTGGCCATAACGATAATCATCTCTTCCATCTCTCCGTCGTAGAGAAGCTTGTCGGCGATACGTGCCGCATGTCCCTGATATACCCAGCCGGTTTCATTCTCTCCGTAGCCGTGCTGTAAGTAAAGCACCGGATACTTCTTGGCAGGGTCATAGTTTGCGGGGGTGTAAACCAGACAGATTTCCAGCTTGCCGGTTACGGAAGAAGGAAAATAATGCCGTGTCACCGCTCCGTGAGGGATATCGGACAAGGTGTCCCAATCCTCCTCGCCGGGCACGGGAATATCCATGAAATTCATAGGACGGCAGCAACCGTAACCGATGGGAAGATAAGGGTTCAGCACCTCATTGCCGTCGATTTTCAGGAAAAAGTACTTAAAGCCTCTTCCCAAATCCACTCTTCCTTCCCACATTTCCTCGTTTACCTTCTCCAAAGGGAAGATATTGCCGAACATATCCAGCACTACTTCTTTAGCAAAAGGTGCCTTGATACGGATGGTAACGGTACCGTCCTCATGGATTTCATATCCCTGATCTCCGTCACGTCCCGGCTCTCCCTGGTAAGGGTCAAAAGATACTGCTGTATCAAGTGGCCATTGTTTTTTCATTGTTGTAATCCTCCTACATCATATAATCATTTTATTTTTCTATCTTCTTGCACTCCATGACAAATACCATATCCTCTTTGCCACGGATTTCCTTCAATACTGCCGGCACATCCTCATGCCCTATCAAAGGAAGTATAATTTCCAGGCCCACATTGCCCGTGATACCGCTTCTGGGCTCTACCACCAATATATTTCTGGCCTGTAATTCCCCCATCAGCCAATCCGTGTATTCGTTCAGCTTCTCCGTACCCAGTACTTCCGCATACAGGGTCAGCTTCTTATTCTTCTTTCGTCCTCTGGCCTCCAGCTTAAACAAGATGGCGGAGGTAAGTGCCACCACCAGCGCACCCAGCACCGCACCCAAATAAAAGCCAACACCACAGGCAATACCAATTGCCGCCGTGGTCCAAAGACCTGCTGCCGTAGTCAAACCCGTAATATGGTCATGCTCCTTTACCAAAATAGTACCTACACCCAGGAAACCGATGCCGGAAACCACTTGGGCGGAAATACGCAAGGGATCTCCCATGCTGCCCATTTCCTGCCAGGCAAATAAACCAATCAGCGCCGTCATACAGGAGCCAACGCACACCAGAATATGGGTGCGGAAGCCTGCCGGTCGCTTGCTCTTCTCGCGCTCCATACCGATGCCGCCCCCCAGCAGCATGGCAAGGAATATCCGCACCACAACCGACACATCATTAAACTGCATCAACAACTTATACCAACCCATAGAAAGCACCTCCCGGTTTTATCCTCAATATTTTATGGTAATCTCACAGTTTTCCACATATCCTCCCCGCAAATCCCCGGTCAACTCGGTCACACTGCCCTTTTCCACGTCAGCTGTACAATCCTTTATCCGCAGTTTTGCCGAGGATCCCACCAGAGCACCGGACTTCAGCTGTCCCTTTACTGTGCCGGTCATATGACAATTGGTCATATCGAAGGAGTGTCCGCTGTTTATATTGTCACCTAAGATACCGCCGCAATAGAACTTACCCTCTATGTAACAGTCTATCAGGGACAAATCATGGACCTGAAAGGTTTGCAAGGTTCTGCCAAACATGCCTAAGTCTGACTGGTTAGGTGATATGATGGTCATATTATAAATGGTATGATTATTGCCGTAGAAGCGACCCTCAAAAGGGAAATCCTTCCATAGGTAGCCTTTATCCGCCGGATAGTACCAGCCGATGGGGGCCCAGTCATAACCGGCCAAATCTAAATCCGCCTGCAAATAAAAATTGCAACCATAAAAGCTTTCGCCCTCATTCACCAGCTTCACCAGGCCGGCCAGCTGCTCCACCGTGGTGATGTAATACTCCCTGCTTTCATCATAAATGGAAGTATCCGCCAAGGCTTCAATATCCTCATAGTTAAAGTGGTCATGCCAGTGACAGGTGGGCTCCTTCATGGTATTCTCGTACTCGTAGGTCCCATTCCAGACAGCCGTCCATATCTCGATATCCTCCAACACATAGGTGCCCAAATGCTCTACCGGTACGGATATTTCGTTTTTCTTCTCGTCCAGTTCATAATCCGTCAGAGTCTCGTACCAATAGTCTGTTTGGTTGTACCAAAGAACTCTCAGGTCAGTTTCTTCGCACTCTAACATGGCAGGGTCATATTCAAACACCAGGGTCAATTCATCCTCGGGAAGCAGTTTATAACCGTGCACCTCAATAGGTACGCCTACCATACCCACCACATCTCTGGAAAGATAATCAATATCATAGGTATTCTGAATCCAATATCCGGAGACATCCCCTTCCAACCGGGCAGCCACCATGGCGGGCTTATCCGGTTCATCCACCTCCAGGACCTCCGCATCCTGCACCTGCTCCATCACAGAAGACACATCCACCAGGGCCTCCGTCCGAGTGGTTCGAAAACTATTCATAAAGATAAAGGTTAATAACAGCCACTTGGGCATAAAAAATCGAAACATCCGTAAAATCCCCCTTATTCCCCCTTATTTTAACACGAATCCGTCCGCATGTCATTGCTGTTTCACAAATTTCCTCCGAGACCTAAATATTTATTTACTTTTTCCACAAAATTCTATATATTTATACACAGGGAGGTGTATTATGAGTACTGAAAGTAAAATTTATGCAATTATAATGGTCTGTGTCTCTGGTTTCCTTGTTTTTACTGCGGCGAAACCCGCTCTGGACGATATGCAGCTGAATCCCTTGGATCATGCCCGTATTACGGATATGGAGTATCAGGCCGTATTGGAGGACCCGCTCTATGAGGAAACCGTCCTTCATGTAACCGAGAAAATCACCTTTGATGTGCGTGCCGCATCCCACGACAATCTCTACTGGGAGTTGTGGAGGGACCTGTCTGAAGAAACCACCGATGGTCTCACCACAAAATATGATGTAAAATCCGTTACGGAGATTCTGTCAGACGGCAGCCGGGTGGAATATGGGGAAAGCCCTACGCTTTACTGGAATGATTTCGACTATACATCTGCAGCCTCTACTTATGGCAGAGGTCCCTGTAAATGGTACCACAGTCCGGGACCTTACAGCGAATCCCAGCGCCGGTATGAAGCATTATTCTTTTATGTGAATGGTGTTTATCGTAAGAAGCTTACCTACGAAATCGAATACGACCTTTACAATGTGGTGCTGAAATACGAAGATTGCTGTGATTTATACCTGATTCCTTATTATGGCCATACCATTACCTATCTGGACTCCTTCTACGGAGAAATCCTGATTCCCAACTTAAGTATGCCGGCTGAAGGCAATTATGAAGTATTTACCTATGGTACCAGTGGTAAGGATGAAGCCTTTGAGGTAGAAGAATCCGCTGACAAGTATCCCGGATACTATACCTTTACTTTTGATTTGGACAAGGATGACTTGAAATTTGCTCCTTACAACAAATACATAGAGTTCGAGCTGGTTGCTTTTAATGAAGATTATGATGCTTTTGCAAAGTCTGCCCCGGACAACTACTATTCCCAAACAGATGCATTGGAAGAAATCTATGCAGAACATCAGGAATATGTGGATATGGTGAACCAATACAAGACAAAGAAAGTCGTGGCATTGGGTATTTGTGCAGCTATCGCAGTACTTCTGATTGTAATGTACCTGCGCATGCCTAATCGCATCCGCTCCAAGCATGTCTTTTATGAGCCGGAGCATTATTATGATTTCTATCGTGAAGTTCCGGGGGATTTGGACCCTTACTTTGCAGCCGTATTGGCACAATGCAAGCACAAGAAGATTAAAGATGATTCTGCCATCTATTCTGCCCTGCTATTAAGCTTGGCTCAAAAGCAATATGTGGCATTGACAGATTTGGGCGATGATGTGGAAATCAAAATCTTACGTCCTGCAAAGGCCGGGCAGAATGCTTCCGGCTCCGCTGCGGATACCATCACTACCAATGACCAATACATCATGTACACGGAAGACACTCCTGCGGAACTGACCGTATGCGAGACCTATTACTTCAACCTACTGGTTCGTCATACCTACGGGGACCGCATTATGATGAGCACCTTCCGTAACAAGGTGGTGAGTGACATCTCAAATACCGCCGACTTCGCCGACAATATGGAAAACGCCGTGGTCAACATCGGTGTGGCTATGGGCTATTTCCAGAAGGCGGAATACGACCAGGTGCAGAAGAAGATTCAGGGCTATGCCAAGTTCCTGCTTTGGGCAGGCATCATAATGTTAGTACCGGTAAACCTGATTTCCTACTTCACGCGTATGGATTTGGCATTTGGCGGCTATACCCTTTTAGGCGTAGCCTGTCTGGTACTGGCTTGGCTCTTCCAAAAGAAGTCCTACCGTTATCCTCTGCTTACCGAATTAGGTGAAACAGAGTATGCGAAATGGTATGGCTTGTACAAATACTTAAACAGCAAGCCTCTTATGACCGAAAGTACCCTCTTAGACTTAGCAGTATGGGAAAGATATCTGGTTTATGCAACAGCCTTCGGCCTTTCCGACAAGATTAACGAGGCCATCAAGATTCGCTGTCCTGAGTTTACCTACAATGAAAAACTCAGAGATTCCGGATATCAGACCAGACATTTCTATCATCGTACAGGACGCAGATTCCGTTCCGGCGTGCGTACCGGTTCCGCTATAAACAATACCTACAGCTACGGCGGCAGCGGCCGTTACGGCGGTGGCGGTGGTGGCGGACACTAATATTGGCACTACTTAGTGTAATTGAAAACGGCAAACGGGGAAACCCGCTTGCCGTTGTTAACGTCCCTACATGGAACAAAACAGAAATATCCAAAACATACACCATCAAACACTGCGCCTTGATCTTTGGACATATACGTATTTTCTCCCTGATAATGTCCAAAAATATCCCATTTTCCGCTGATTTCAGCCATTTGGGGGGGGATTTTGGACATATGCAAAAAAATCTCTCTCATATGTCCATGGATAACTCCATTTCTTGGACATTTTCAGCACATTATTTTGTATATATCCAATTGCTACTAAACATAGGGCGAATCCTCCCATAAATGGCATTTTTTTGGATATTCTGACTTACTTTTCTTCTATATGTCCAAAGTGCCCGAAGCCATTCCTAATGATGACGCATTAACACATGGCAAGTCTCTCTGACTCATCTCCGTCAACGCCCCCATCGCTCCAAGAAAAAGGCCGGTCGAAACCAGCCTTCTCACTTTACAATATCCCAATATCCTTCACCTGCAAATCCTTGAAATCCACTCCCATGGACACCTCAATCTCCTCCTTGGAGAAGGTGCGGTAAATGGTCTTGGAGATATACTTTTCTGCGAATTTGATGATGTATTTATAGTCCGGGATGTCATCCGGGAAGTAAATGCCTCCCTTATCCCGGTTTTTCAGCATCCAACAGAGAGCCGCCAACGCGGACATGGCCACCGGTGTGATGGTCGGGGTCTGCCAGTAAGAACCTTTGGGGTTCTTGTAGAGGTAGGAGCCTTCCACTCGGTTGCCCACCCATACGGGGTCGAAGCCTTCCCCCAGCAGAAGCACGCCCACATACTCTGTACCCGAAGCGATGCGCTCCTGATAGAGGATTTCAAACTCCTCCGGATAACGATAACCCCGGATAATGATGGGATTGCCTGCCCCTTCGCAATCCTGAGGCTTCTGCGGGTCCGGATGGGGGTAGTCATTGACCTTGGCTGCCGCAAAATACTCTCTTGCATAGCGGCAGGGAGAGTACAGAAACAGCACCGTGGGGCGGTATACCACCTCGCCCTCCTCTTTGACCTCCAGGCATTGGGCGATGGTGATGGTCTCCTCGTGAGGCACCAGAAAGCCTTCAAACATGCCTCCAGGATAGTAGGTGCGTCCCTTCACATCTGCCGCCATCTTCTCCAACTCCAGGTAGCCCTTGTCCTGATTGACAACGCGGTACTTCTCTTTCGTCTCCAGCCTCTCGTGGGGACCCACATTGGCCGTGGCCTCACTGAGCATCTCGAACCAAAAGGAATCCGTACACCAGGTACTGACCAGACGCTTGGGGTCCGTCTCACCCTTGATTTCCTGCAAATCCGTATCATTCACATGTATCATCTTCACTCCCAGCGCCCGGGCCAGCTCTCCAAACTGTCCTGCTGCCAGCAGTGCTTTCTTTTCCTTGTCCTTCTTAAACTGGGTCTTTACAACGTATTCCAGCGCCGCCTTCACAAAGTGGGATACCAGGCCGGGATTGTTGCCGTGCTGGAGCACGATGGGATAACGGTTGGTGTTCGCCTGCTTCTGATGCTTTTCACGTAGTGCATTTTTGCCCTCATTCTCCTCAAAGATACAGTACCAGTGATCCGGCCAGTCCGCCTCACCCGTATTCAAATACATGATATTACACTCCGCGCACCAGTCGAAGATGTCCTTGGTACCCACCGTATCCGCAAAGTCGATAAGCAGGTCCCCACTGCTTAACAAGGGCTCGAAGACCTCCCGGAAGTTCTCCCTGGTCACCTCCCGGACCAGGAAATTCTGCACGATGCCCCCCAGATTCACATAGGCCTTAAACTCATCGCTGTCCCTGGTAACCACATAATAATTATTCTCTTTATAACGTATTTCCTTGGGCAGCTTTTCAAAAAAGCTCTTGCCCACGGCGCCGAAGCCAAACTGCACGATGCGCCCTTCAAATGTGATCAATGCCTTGTCCTCTCAGTCCTAATCATTTCTTCTTGGCTTGTGTAAACGCACCCTTTTAGGCGCTTCATATCCATTCGTCCGGTAAATCTCCAGACCCTTCTTTTGATGGGCATACAGCACCTTCTTTAAATCCGGTGCCACTGTCTTGCCCAGGATGATGATTTTGCGGATGCCCTTATCCCTAAAGTACTGTGGGGAGGGCAAATCCTGAGGAAAAACATCCCAGCTGTTGTCATATGCAGATTCCATCAGCTGAAACTGCTGCAAACGGTTCCTATCCGTCAGAAAAGCCGGCGGTGCATCCTTGGTTAGCTCTAAAGTCGCCAGTAAAGGAGTCGCTTTTTTCAAAGCAATGGCTGCAGACTGATTGTCCACCATGGCTTTTGCACCCTCCTGTTCCAGGGGACCGTTGTAAATGGGAATGGGACGGAAGCCTTTCTTGGCCAGTGCCATGCCCATGGTCACACCCTCCGCCCCCGGCAAGTCTACCAGGATCGCGCTGTCCCCTGTATTTTCCTGCAAAAAGCTTACTACCGGCAGTGCTGTAGGGGCGATGCGATAGTCCTTGGTATAATGCTCCATTTCCACAAAAGGCACAGGGCGGACCCAGTCCACCCAATCACAGCCCCAAGGTGCCCAAACCTTGTAAATTTCCTTTTCCTCCTCGTTGTGGGTAGGCAGTGCAAAAGCATCGGACTCTGCCGCAAACTCTCTACCCTCCACCAGTACGGGAATATCCGCCGCATTGGAATCGATGCGGGGGGTATCGCTGATACGGGCATAGAATCCTCCGTGACGACCGTCGATACTGTAAGACCCCAGGCAAACATGGTATTCCCTGCCGTCCTCCCCTATGAGGGGCTTACTGTGAAACTTCTTCTGCGCCAAATATTTCTTGGGATGCCTCTTTACATCCTTTAATATCTGCTTGTATTCTTCCTTGGAACAGGCCTCTTTGATGGAGATTTTCTCTCCTACGCGGCCGCAGGCAGGCTTAAAGATATAGCCTTCCTTCCCCTTTGCGGCTTTTACCTCCAGGGTATCCGGAAGCAGCGCCCGCCAATTGGTCAAATCCACGCCGCCTTCCTCCAGCACATCCCACACCAAAGGAAAACGCTTGGTCTGGGCATACATGGCAATGGGATG
The DNA here is from genome assembly GCA_017522685.1 of Lachnospiraceae bacterium. Next base: position 304,834 of record JAFWYN010000005.1, on the reverse strand, counting down.
ATTGCAGCTAAGGGCAATGGTACTGAAATACCCCTTCCAGTGTCTGGGACGGATCTCCGTCAACCATTCCAAAGGCGTAAATCGGAAGATGGCGTCCACTCTTCCTTCATTGCCGTCCAATATGCTATAGGCTTTATTTCTCGTAAAGCGCAAATGGTCCGCACTGCCGTAAATCACCTGAAAACCCTTCTCCTTCAGGCAGTCTCCCAGAAACTCCATAACCTGTCTGTCATCACTGTATACGGTACAGTGAATCATCATAATCCGGGCTCCTTCGGGAAGCTTTTTCGCCAGTGCCTCCACCATAGCCTGCCCGAAGCTACGGAAGGAATATTCCCCCTCCAGCAATTTTCCGGCCGCCAGGGGCATAAAGGAGCTTTCCGCAAAGCCTCCCGGCACGTCACTGTTGACCTCACTGATAGCCCAGCCTCCCTCCATGGTAGGATGGAAATCATAGCGCATCAGACGCACATGCTGACCCGCATCGTAATTGGTCATATGTTTAATCTCTTTCCGCACACTGCGTGGCAGCGCCAAAGGCTTGGCCAGTTCCGGATGCTCATTCAAAAACACCTCTGCCGCCCGGGTCTCCTGATCCAACGCCTCGGTCAGCCCGGCCAACTCCTCCTGCTCCTCCTTGGTAATCACCAGTGCATAAGGAGCAATGGTATTATGGTCTAAAAACTGGGGGTCCCATTTGTAGCAGTCAAACATCAGGTCCCGTCTGTATTCTTCATATTTTTCCTTAGGAATGGGTATCAGTCTCATAATATCCTCTTCATCTTTACAAAAAGAAGGTAGCCTGTCGCTACCTTCCTTCTTACATATTCTTTTTAGCCTGCGTAGAAAAGCTGTTCAAAGCATTCCAACGCTTCCATACCGTTTACGGTCTCCGGCCAGCCGGATGTCACATAGAAGCGGCAATACTGGTCATTACCGGCCTGCACATCAATATAAGATGCGCTATCGGTTCTCCGGAAGGTAAACTCAGTACCTACAGGGAAGGTATAAGACTGACCCAAAAGCTTGCCTTCCTTGCTGATTAAATCTGCCGTTATCTCCTTGGTTGAGACAATGGTCATATTACCCACCACATCATAAACCTTACCGGTTTCCACCGGCATGCCGTTTTCACCCATCTGACAATCCACCTGTACGAAATAGGTACCCAACATATCCACTCTTCTCGTGATATGGAAAGCCTCCGAATTGGTAAAGCCACTCAAGCCCCCGGTAAATACATCCACATATTTCACACCATCCGGTGCAATCTCAAACACTGCCACAGTTTGGAAATCACTCTCTGCAGTTTGCTGTACGTAGAGATAGTTCTTTTCTCCTGCCTTCACCAGATAGGTCTCCAGATTATAGGCATGGGTCTCATAAGTATATCCGTAATTATTTACGTTCACCGTATAGGAAGCAATACACTGATGATCTGAATCATACCTGGTACTCAGACTAATCATATCGGTCTGTCCGTCTCCGTCCAAATCCTCACCCATATTCCACTGTTCCGCGGTAATATTCTTCACATAGGTCTTCTCTACGGAATCAAAGTAATAGCTATTCAACAACTGGGGATACTCACTGTAACTTAAGGTAACCTCCTGCGTTCCAAAAGCATACGCCACCAGCTCGTAATTGCCGAAATAGAAGGTCACACCGTCATAATCCAGGGTCCATACAAACTCCGGCTTGTAATCCATGGTCTCGGTAGTCACATAGCTATCCAGCATATCCAACCAGTAATCTTCCGTATACTCCAAATCCCAATATTTCTCCTGAAGCTCTGTGGCAAGTGCCTGGGCAAGCCCGCTCTTATCTACGATAACATCCTCAAAGAGAATCTGCTTACCGGTCTGCACATCAAAACTGCAACCGGTATAATAACGTCCGCCATGGGCTCCGCCCACATAATCATAATTATGTGTCATGACAGAAAGTACCTGATCATCCCCACGACGCACATACATATCATTCTCATGCACATAAGGACCGAAGAAAGATTCCTCTCCAAACTCTGCAAAATCACTTATAGCGTAGGTTTCCAACTCATCCAGCCACTCCTGCTCTGTCTGGGTACGCTCTGCATTGAAAGAATTAATTGTTTCCGTCAATGCCGGATACCGTGTATCCTCCAGCTGCAGAGTAGCAAAATGTCCGTACATATATTGTATCTGGTCTAAATAGCTGTCATATGTATAATCAACACTTACCTGCAGATAACCGCTGCCCGGTTCCCCCGGTACTTCAGTCACCGGTTCATCTACCTCAGGCTCCTTGGTTTCGTCCGGCTCCTTGGTAGGCTCGGGTGTAGCTTCCGGTTCCTTTTCCACGATTTCTTCTGACTGGGACGGCTCCTTGGAATCCTCCTTTTCAGAGTCCTCCTGCTCACTTTGTACCTGATCCGTATCCACCGCATCCTTCTCAGTAGCTGCGCATGCACTCAGTCCCAATACCAGACCGGCCATCATTAATGCCAATAATTTTTTCCTCATAAAATCACTCCTCATTTGCATCAACCTTAGGTTAACTGTATTATAGCACACTTTTTCACTTTGCCCAAGTAAATTATTTCATATTAGTTCTTTTTTCTCTAACTTTTTTGTGTTATGATATAGGCAGTGCGAATTTTGTCTAATATGGGGGAAATCATGTACAGATTTATGAACGAAGAAGAACTGGAAATCCGTCAGATGAAACATCTGAAAATGGTACATCTGTATCGGTTGGCAGATAACGATGCCCTGGCTGTCTATTACGATGATGATAAACAGATGAATCTCTGTGCCATGGATGCCAATTATCATATCTTAATGGAGACGGTGCTTAGCCTTTATTCCTTGTGTGAAGCACCGGATACCATCATTATGGATGAGTCCACGCGGGCTCTTCTGGATCGTGCCGTAGCCGGGAAAGAATGTCATACCGCTTTTTTCAACAGAATCGGTCAGAAATATCTGAATACTGAGGGCACATCCGCTCCCACCTTTGCATCCGAGGGTATCCTGCGTCAATGTGTGATGCCCATGATTAAATACTATCTGAATCAGCTGTATCACATGTGGGACTACAAGGTGGTCTTTGAGAAGGAACCGAGAGGCTGGCGACGTAACTGCGTGTTAAAGCTGAGAGAAGGCGAAGATACCCTGATTCTTCCCATCAAAATGGACTTTGCCCAGGGCAATGAGTGTCGAATTATTGTTGCTAACTTTTTGAAAGATTTGAATCAGCTCACCTTTGAGATTACTTATCGGGAGGACCGGCTCTATGTATGGTTTGAATGTCCCGAAATGGGGCTATTAGGTGAGAGCCATTACGAAATCACCGGCAAGGGCATCAATGCCTTTACCAGTATCCGGGTGGACGGCAAGCTGGTTTATCACCAAAACGAGCCCGTAGAAATCCTGACTCCCGAGGATGACAGAGTGCGCTTCCTGTTGGAAAAGAAAGCGCTGCTAGAGGAAGCAGAAATCTCCTTGGAGCAAACTTCCATTTATCAGCTTCCCTGGAAGGGACTGGTCCTTTGCAGCCGCCGGGAGAATTCTTCGAACACCATACAACGGACGGATTACGATATGATTTACATAGAATCCTATACCGATAAGATTGCCTTGAGGCAGTTTTCCTACAGTCTCATAGAGGATACGGTCACCAAGCTGAAGCTTAGGACGGATGGTGCCATTATGAGAAAGCTATATTTCGGAGATCGTATGAAGGGTGTGGAAACCTTCTTCCTGCCGGTGGGATGCTATTCCGGATGGGACTACAAAAAATATTTGGAAAACCGATACTTTTACCATGAAACGGAGGATACAAAATAATGGGTTTATTTGATTTTGATACAGAAGCAGACAAGCAGGCTTACCAGAAGCTGAACAAGCTGATTCGCGATTTGAACGTCAGCTATGCAAGGGACTACTCAGAGACCAAAAACAAACGCTACATACAATATCTGGAGACCATCCGTAAGAGTCCGGAGGCTACCCCAATCAAGCCTTTTGCCCTCTTTGTAGAAGTGGCTTATACCATTGCTACCAACCGAGTGGATTATCACATGATGAACCATTTAGACGGCATGCAAAAGGCAGAAACCCTTTATCCCCAGCTGTTTCCTTTTGCAGATAAGACACCTGCTTTTGAGGATTTGTGTATCATCTTTGTCTCCTTCTTCCAATCAAACGGTTTAGGAAGCCGGGGACTGTTCCATCCCACCCTGTTCTCCACCTTCCAGCAGAAGGTAAACTATGTGGACTTCATGGGTACTGTTATGGAACACAAAAATATCTCTTCCTGCTTAGATTCCATCGCTGAGTTCGGTTTAAGTGTAAGAGCCTTCTTTACGGAGGATGAAAGCTATACGGCTAATCTGAAGCAGGTGGCGAACCGTCTGTTAAACAGTGCCAACCGTGCCCAGATTCTGCAGGAGGAGCAGAAGAAGGTAGAGCACATGGCCGGTATTTATGATATCGATGAGGCCGATGTGGCTAAGACCGAACAACAACTGGTAAAGGCCAACGCTATCTTAAACGGCACCGTAGGTATCCTGGAGGAAGCTGACCGCAAAACCACCCAGCTGAACCGTATTATGAAGGATACCACCGAGTCCATTCAGGAACTTTCCAAGCGTGAAACCGCACTGATCAGCTCCAAGGCCGCCAGTGCTAAGGAAGATATTACCGCTGCCTACAACAGCTTCTTAGAGGAGCAGCGTCAGGAAATCGTACTACAGAAGGATATTCTGGTGAGCCAGATTTATCAGGAGGCAGAGGCAAAATTAGGCGAACTTAAGGCTATGGCCAAGGCCATCACCCTTTCTGCCAATACAGACCTGCAACGTATCAACAAAGAAACTGCCGTAGCCATGGAGAAGATCCAGGACCTGGTGACCAACGATAAGGAAATCCAGAAAATCCTGGACAAGGCAGACGCCAATCAGGATATTTATGAGAAGATCTCTAAGCTGGAGATTTTAAGCAATCAGAATATTGAGACCCTTACCAAGGGCTTTGAGGCACAGCTTGCCGCACAGAGTAACCCCCAGGTGGTCGTAGCACAGAGCGGTACTCCCAAAGCTGCTACCGTAGTGGTGCAGGAGGGTGCTGCATCTCCTATGGTACAGGCTACCACAGTTGTGGACCCTGCTGCTGCGCCGGAGGTTATTGCTGCCACAGAGGTAACCACCCAGGTGATGACCGGTGTGAATATGTTCTTTGATAACAGCATACCTTTCACCGAAAGATATCAGCTGGTGATGGAAGAAAAGCAGCGCAGAATGAAAAACGGTGAGCATTTCCATGAGAAATTTGACGATGTGCTTACCATTCTGATGGAGGACGCAAACCCCTATATGATCGGTCCCTCCGGATGTGGTAAGACCTATATGGTAAAGCAGATTGCTTCCCTTTTGGGCATGGACTTTACCGACATCGGCTACATCAACGAAGAGTACGATATTTTAGGCTTCCAGACCGCCACCGGTGCCTACAGCGCCACCAATTTCTACCGTTGCTACAAATACGGTAAGATTGCTTTCTGTGACGAGTTGGATAACGGTAACAGCCGCGCTACGGTTAAGCTGAACTCCTTCCTGTCCAACGGCAAGGATGCCTGCTACAGCTTTCCTAATGGGGAAAGTGTAAAGCGTCACTCCAACTTCCGTATTATCGCTGCGGGTAATACCGCCGGTAACGGTGCCGATGCCAACTACAACACCCGTGAGAAAATCGAGGAATCCGTACAGCAGAGATTTACCCCTATTTATGTAGGTTATGATAATGCCGTGGAAGAAAAGATTCTTGGACAATACAAGAACTGGTATCAGTTCTGCGTACTGTTCCGTATCGCTACGGATGCATGGGGCAATCTGAATGACTGCTCCGCACCGGGTATTTTGACTACCAGAGATACGGCCCGTATCCGCCGCTACCTGGACAACCGTAGCTTAGGCATGGAAAAGATATTGGATTACGAATTTATCCAGACCAAGGACATGGAATACCTTGCTTTCCTGACCAAGCATATGGGTGAGCGTATTCTTTCTTTCCCGGAAGCAAAAAACATTTATGAATGCTTTAAGAAGAAAGTAGAAGAACTCAGAAAAAATGGCGGTGCACGATAGGAGCAGCAGTAGAAAAAGGAGAACTCTATGGATATTAACAAGGGCTTGACTCCCGATACCTGTCCTCATCTGCAATTGGACAGAATGGAGCGTTTGTTCATTTACAAAATGAATTTTTCGTCCTTAAGTCAGCTGCATTTGTTCCTAAAGTCCAACCCGCCCCTTAACCGCAATGTTTTCTACTCCCAGAAGAGTAAGGACGCACCGGCCCGTTTCGCCGGAGAGCCGCTGGATGTGGCTATTGACTATTGCGTAGGGGGATATGAGAAGGATTTTGAAGTTTTTGTAAAACTGATTAAGGATATTGATAAGGTGAATACCCGCTTCGTCCGGGGCCGTAAAATGCGACCTTCGGTAGTGGGCTCCCGCCCCAATGTGCCGGCATATGTGGCCGGTGCCCCCAAGTCCATGTATCGTATGGACCGGGCCAAGGAGAAAAAATTTATCACCATATATATGAATCTGGCTTACACCGGCAATACCACGGAGGCCCAAATCCGTAATCGCGGTATTCTGACCCTAAACCTGATAAAGATCCTGGAAAACAATGATTACGGTGTGAATCTGAAGGTATTCGAAGCTTGTACCGTAGGCAATGATATCTTTACCGCCAGTATCGGTCTAAAAAAGCCGGGCGAATTATTAAACGCTAAGAAATGCTATTACCCCTTATGTGGTAAGGAATTTTTGCGAAGAGTATTAAGCCGCGTAAAAGAATCCATGCCTTTCAGGGAAAAATGGCATATGAGCTACGGCCTGCTTCTGAATGAGGATCAGACCCGTACTATTATGAATATTCCGGAAGATGCCATCATCATAAAGGCACCGGACGAAATGGGCATCCGGGGTACAGATATTTACGAGGATGCAGATAACTTTTGGAAGAAGCTGCATCTTTCCGATGAAATTGTGGTACCAAATTATGTGAAAGAATCTAAGGAGAAATAACCTTGAGTAAGATACGAAACAATGAAATCGTGCTCTCTTTTACTGAAGATCAGGCCTTAACTCCCTTTACACCGGAGGAACTGACGAAGATAGAGAGCTATCAAAACTCCATCAACCTGGACAATTCTACCGCCATTATTGAATACGGTACGGATTTGCAGCAGAAGCTGTCTGAATTGTCCGGCCGCATGCTGGCCCTTCTGAATACGCAGAATGTGGATGATATCAACCAGCTTCTTACCACCACCATCGGTTATTTGCAGACTATGGAGGAAGAAAAGGGACGCTTCTCCCTGTTCAAAAAGAAGAAGGAAATGTCTCTCCGCGAAAAATATCGTGCCACCGAGCGCAATGTGGACCGTATTACCGTATCCCTGCAGGATCGTCAGCTGAAGCTGATGAAGGATTGTGCCATGCTCACGCAGATGCAACGGATGAATGATATTTATCAACGGGATTTAAATATGAAGATCACCGCCGGACGGCAAAAGATACAGGATTGCAAGCAAAATCAGCTGCCCGCCCTGGAGCAACGTGCCGCAGAAACCGGGCTGGTACAGGACTCCCAGGCTGTGTCCAATTACAAAAATCAGCTGGAACGCTTGGAAAAGAAGCTTCACGAACTGGAGCTGAGTATCGCCATTGCCCAGCAGTCCGCACCTTTGATTCAGATGATTCAGTCCAATCAGACGGCTATGGCTACCAAGCTGCAGTCCACTCTGCTGAATACCATCCCTCTTTGGAAGAATCAGGTGGTACTGGCATTGGGTATGGAACAGGCAAAACAGGCTGCAAGCTCCGGTCAGCAAGCTAATGAAATGATGAATAAGCTGCTTAACGGCAACAAAGAGGCTGCCAAGCTGGCATCCGTATCCACCATGGAAGAGGCCAGCCGTAATTTCACGGAGGTATCCGACTTGGAGGCCACCAATAAACAGCTGATCGATAGTCTCACGAATTTGAATAGTGAAGCAAACTAAGCTTAAAATGCATAAAATGGCTTGGAATCCTATAAATAGGACTCCAAGCCATTATTATTCCGTAAAGTCATTTACAATTCATTATAGCAAATCGCGTGCTCGTTTTGGTAATACTTTCGATCCGCTCTACACTTAAATGGGTGTTTGCGGGCGGTTAGGTTAAAGTAATGGTAGTCGCTGTCCTGCTCCTTTTTGCCTTGGCAAATTTCGAGGGCACCTTCCCGTACACAGCGCATCAGGGAGATATCGTCAAATCCGCCGGTATGTCCGTGCAGGATGTAGTCCGCCTCTTCCTCCAGAAACATCAGACGATCCAGATTTTTCACCAAGTCTTCCATGGGCAGGCTGTGATCCAGCTGCATCCACAGATTATGGTTGATACCGTCTCCGGTAAAGAGGATGCGGTCTTCCTTAAGTAGCAACACAATCCCTCCGGGGGTATGTCCTGGCAATTCATACACAATCAGGTGCTTTCCACCTAAATCAAACACATCTCCTTCGTGAAGCTCTTCAAAGGGTGGAACCACATAGCCGTATTTGGCACAGTTTGCCACATATTCCGGGCCACTCAAAAACATCCTTGCTATTGGCAGGTCTGCGGGATGCATATAAGCCTTTTCAAAATATACATTGCCGAAAATATGGTCCGGATGACCATGGGTATTGATAACAAACACCGGCTTGTCCGTAATCTCCCGAACCACCTTTTGCAAATCATTATAGCCGTTCATGGTATCAATCACACAGGCCTTTTCCTCGCCCACAATCAAATATCCGGTGGATTCATGTGCCTCATCCAGCAGATACACACCGGGACACATTTCTTTGATAAACAGTTCCTTCTCCATAATAACTCCTCCCTATTTCACTTCTATAATTACCAGCTCCGGCCGGTTAAAAATCCTGGGCAGTTTAATGCCCCATCGATCCAATCCTCTGCTGACCACCAGTGCTCCGCCCTCGTATTCGTAAAGGCCTCCCGCATACTTGGGAAACAGTCCCTGATTAGGCGCATACAAACCGTTAATAAGGCCCGGCAACCTCCACTGTCCACCATGGGCATGACCGCTTAATACCAAATCATGCTGATACCGGCTATACTGGTCATAGTACTCCGGTCTGTGGGACAGCAGGATACTGTAATAGTCCTTGTTTCTTTGTTCCTCCACCTGTTCTAACTGCTTGAATATGGAGGTATTCCGTCCCTCGTAATAGCTTCCGTCGGGATCGTCCACTCCACAGAGATTCACCTTTTGTCCTTTGATGTCCACAATAGCTACTTCACCGCTTAAAACCGTCACACCATAAGAACGGATAATACCCAAGATGTTCTCAATATCCTCACTCCAAAACTCGTGATTGCCGGTCACATAATAGCAGTCATATTTCCCGGAAAGAATGGCTAAGGTCTCCTCGGACTCTCTGTAACTTACATTGTCATCGAAAATATCTCCGCCCAGAAGCACCACATCCGGTGCCTCCTTATCAATGGCTTTCATCAGATTTCTCTGTTCCTTACCGTACCAGCTGCCGTGCAGGTCCGTCAAAAGCGCCATCTTAATAGGGGCACTTATCTTCTCGCTTTCAAAGGTATAGTGCACCGTTTTCAGCCGCGGGTCACAAATGATTAGCAGGAGTACCAATAGAATCCCACGCCAAATCCACTTTCTTTTTCGATTTTTACTCTTTTGTTTTTCTTTCATACCCTTACCTTTGTTTGCTACATTTTCTACCCTTAATTATAACACCCATTCATAAAGGATGCCATATAATTCTCGGATATAATAGGTGGGAAGGAGCCACATGGGCGTCTTAGAAGGGATTGCTCCATTCTCTAAATCCAGTGCTTCTGCTATCTTGGAAGCCCGATATTCATGATATTCATTGGTTACTATGGCAATCTTGGGATTCAATCCCTCTGCCTCTATAATCTTCTTGGAAAATTGCAGATTCTCTCTGGTGGAGGTAGACTCGGTCTCACGGTAAATACGCTCAGGGGCAATCCCTTTCTTCACCAGATACTGATACATAAATTCACCTTCCGAGATGGGTTCGTCCGGCCCCTGTCCTCCGGCTACCACACAAACCGCTTCCGGGTGCTCTGTCAGATACTCGTAAGCTGCATCCAGTCGGGAAGCCAGCATGATGCTGGGCCTGTCCCCATAGGTCCGGCATCCAAGCACCACTAAAGTAGCATCCTCTGCCGGCGCCTTTGTGGATGCATGTACCATACACACGGTCTCTATTACTGCAAGCAAAAATACCAGTCCGGCCATGGTACCTGCTGTCACAAGCCCAATCTTGCCAATCTTTTTCTGCCATGCTGCCCGGACCAACTTATGAATCCGGGGCATAAACAGTCCGTAAATCAAGGGGAAAAGCAACACCATAATCCCAGTTGCATTGCCCATATTCAAAATCCTTGCATACACAAAAGGCAACAGAAGCTGTAGTATCCCCCAAATACTGCCCCCTACTAAAAGAAGCCGCAGGCAGGCTACTTTCGGGAACTTAAATTTATGTCCTGTTCTTTTTTGTCTCCTCATATTACACCATTCTCCCTTTTTCGCAATATTCATATGCCCTATGGTAACATACCCATCCTATCAAAACATGGAAGAAATTCTAAAGTTTTTCCAAAAAATCACCCAATCTACATTCCTGTAAATTGGGTGACTTCATAACTATTTTTTCGCCGAAACTCCTTTTAACGATGAAAGGCGAATCAGCTTCTGCTTTTTCTTGTTCTTGGTTGTGATTTCCAGCAGTGCCCATTTCTCGTCCACCGCTAACAATATCACATCGTTTCCAAAATACAAATCTCCGTCTTCTTCGTCCTCATAAAAATCCAAACCTATTTCCATGCCTACATAGGGCTCCAGCATATCCTTCTTCACATGGATATTGCTTGTATACGATTTATCCGCCTGCTCTCGCTCCGCCCGCATCAATCTGTTGACCTTGGAAGAAAGGGAACATACCTGTATGAATGCAAAAAACCCCAAAAAAGCCCAAATCTTAAATAAATATTCCATTCTACACTTCCTCCTCTAATATCTCAAAGGACAATACGGAGGAAAGTGCAATCAGCTTTTCCCTGGTTTCCTTCTTCTTCAAAATGTGTATCCGCATCCAGTTACCTTCAAAACCCTCTACCCGACAGATTTCACCACAGATTTCAAAATCCTCTTCATCATCATAGAAGGCAATCTTCACTCGTTTGCCCACCAGAGATTTCAATAGTTCGGTAACGCAACCCCTCTCTTCACGCAGGGTCTTTACCTCTGCATTTTCCCCTGCCGGACACTCATCATCCAGAAGATAATCGCAGGAAACCTGCAAAAGCTTCGCTATCTGCGCCACTTTTTCCACATCCGGCAGTGCGGTTCCTGCCTCCCAGCGGGAAACCGTCTGTCTCGTCACACACATCTTATCTGCCAGCTCTGACTGGGTCATCCCACACTGACGTCTTGCCGTCGTTATTTTCGTACCAATATTCATCCCTTCCTCATCCTTTCTGCTTGATGTGGTCAGTGTAACAAATCCGCTCTCTTCCCACAAGCAATCCTTACGTACCTTTGTCACACGGCATGTTACATTTTGAAGAAAATCCGCTTAGATCATACTCTCTTCCCAGGATTTCGGTGCTTCCAGACCGAAAATGGCAGCCACAGTAGGTGCCACATTGGCAAGACCAAAGGCACCATCCTTGATGGTATAAGCAGTATCTTTATCATAAATAATAAACGGTACCTGATTCAGGGAATGGGCGGTACGAACCTGCAGTTCTCCCTTCTTATTCTTCTCGAACATCTCATCCGCATTACCATGGTCTGCAGTGATAAGGACTGTCACATGATACTCCTCAGCCACCTTCAGTAGTCTGCCCAGTGCCAAATCCACAGCCTCCACGGAGGTAATTACTGCGTCCATATTGCCGGTATGACCTACCATATCACCGTTAGGGAAGTTGCAACGGATAAAATCATATTCTTCCGACTTGATTGCCTCAATCAAATCATCGGTAATCTCTGCAGACTTCATCCAAGGGCGCTCATCAAAGGACACCTTATCGGAAGGAATCTCCTTGAAGGTCTCTAATTCTTCACTAAATTTCTCGCTCTTATTACCATTCCAGAAATAGGTAACATGACCGTATTTCTGGGTCTCGGATACCGCATACTGCTTCAGGTTATTCGCCACCAAAAGCTCCGATAAGGTATCATGAATCTCCGGCGGATTCACCAAATAACGCTTGGGAAGATTTAAATCTCCGTCATACTGTAGCATACCTGCATAAACCACATCCGGGCGTCTAATACGGTCAAAGTGGTTAAACTCCTCATAATCAAAGGCCTGGGACAGCTCTAAAGCACGGTCCCCTCTGAAGTTAAATAAAACCACGCTGTCCTTGTCAACAATAGGTCCCACCGGTTCCTCATCCTTTGCAATTACAAAGGCAGGAAGGTCCTGATCGATTACCCCCAGCTCATTACGATATGTTTCAATGGCTTCCAAGGCAGTGGCAAACTTGCGTCCCATACCAAGTACGTGGGTTTCCCATCCCAGCTTTACCATATTCCAGTCCGCCTCATAGCGGTCCATGGTAATCTTCATACGCCCGCCGCCACTGGCAATGCAGGCATCAAAACCTGCATCATTCAGCTGTGCCAGCACATTTTCCAACTGCTCGATATAAATATGGGCACTGGTAGCAGGCACATCACGACCATCCAGTAAGGCATGAATACGTACAGTTTTCACGCCGCTTTCCTTTGCCTTCTGAATCATCTGTATCAAATGTGCAATGTTGGAATGCACATTACCATCAGAAAGCAGACCGATGAAATGTAATGTGGAACCATTTGCTGTACAGTTCTCAATGACTTCCTTCCAAGCCCGGGAAGCGTACATCTTGCCACTTTCTATGGACTCATTCACCAACTTGGCTCCCTGGGAATAAATCTGTCCGCAGCCCAAGGCATTGTGGCCTACCTCACTGTTACCCATATCATCATCGGAAGGCAGACCTACTGCTGTACCATGCGCCTTCAAACGGGTGTTGGGGCACTCCTGTAATAATTTATCCAAAACCGGGGTATTGGCCGCGGATACCGCGTCACCGATACCTGTCTTACTAAAACCGATTCCATCCATCACTACCAGTAATACTTTCTTATTCATACCTGCTCCTCCTTAAAAATCCTTCTCCGTCAACTCCATATTCTTCTCCTGACCGGTAAGTATATCAGCGCGTACCGCCTCCATGGACGTATATCCGGTAATGGGAATCACCGTGCCGGTTTGTGTGGCATTACCATAATACGTTCCGTAAGACAAATCCAGGGAAGTCTGTGCTCCCTTTCGAAGCACCACTCCGTCAAAGCCGGTGGATACATAGCATGTAATATTTCCCCCTTCTGTAGAGAAGGTTACCTCATGCACTACATACAACCGGCTCTTTCTCTCCCCATCGGTCAATAAAAACACCTTCACGGTCTTCATGCCCTCAAATGCTTCCGGGTGAGAACTCAAATTAATTTCCTGCACACTCTTGGCTTTTTGGGCAATCAACTCCCATGCTTCCTCAGGAATATCACTCATATCCTTCAAATACTCATCCAGTCCCTCCACCACGTAAGTTCTGGCCTCTTCCGTCAGTCGATAAGCAGAACTGTCAGCTAAGATACTGATACTTTCTCCCTGGATGAGACCATCCATCTTGGAAATATCATAATGGATACGATTAGCGTCCACATTATCCTTATTAAAGGTCTTTATCACCAATTCTCCGTCACCGTCCGTACCCTCAAAAGATACCTCTATGTAATCAAAAGGATTTACCTTGGGCTTTGAAGTATTCGACAAAACAAGTCCCGCCAAGCCAATCACAGCCACCACAATCACAATATATACCCATGCGGGAAGTCCCTTTTTCTGTTGCTGACTTATCTCCTTCGCCGCTTCCGCTTCTGCCTGTAGCTTACCCTTATGATAGCCATAGGACTTAGACTGTGCCTTGGCAGCAATCTCTTCCAGAGTATCTTCTCTCTCTATAAGTGCCTGATAGCCGCAATACTTACATACCGCCTTTTCCGCCTTCGGGTCCGGCTCGATATTGGCTCCGCACTGGGGACAGATTAAATCAATCATCTTCATATTTATTCTACTCCTTCTTAAGTAAACTTGGATTTCTATTCCTTCTGTTGCACCGGTTTCTCACTTTTGCTGAAATACATATAATATGCGAAGCACATAATAATCTGGGAGCCTGTGGACACTGCAGAAACATCCGCAGTGGAACCAAACTTTCCCACTACCAACAAATCTACCGCCCCGTACATTGCCTGCAAAAACATGGCAAGCAACACCGGCAGCATAAATTTCAACAGCTTCGGCAGGATGGCTCCTTCCGTAAAACTACTGTTTTCATTCTGATTCCTCCAAAATAACTCTATCGTTTTCTTGCCCTATCGTATCGTCTTCATATGGATAATTATCAATTATACATATCGGCTCATATGCATAACTCCCGTTTGCCATTTCTATAAACATTTCATGATCTTCTATCCATTTTCGGGTATTTGTATCCAGCCTATATAATAAATATCTGCTTTTCTGCACTTTGACGATTGCACCAAAACTCAGCTTATAGTATTCAAACTCTATATTATGTAAATTATCGGAAGATTCCGGCTTATTTTGCTGATGATTCTCAATATCCTGTATTATATCTTCTAATTCTATAATTTGAGGGTTTTCTTGTGCTATGACTTTTAATTGTTCTAATGCGGTTCTATTTGTTCTTGCCATCTCAACTATATTCTCTAATAAAGATGGCTTAGGATATGTAAAATATATATTAGTTACTAAACGAATCCAGTTATCCTCACTCAATGTCTTTTTATGTCCCATAGACATCAGTTGTGCAAGATAAATCCCTTTTAAATTCTTTATGAATTTGTAACAACTTGCATTGCCTTTATAAACTTGCATTGCCAGATGTTCATTAATTTCCGCAAATTCCTTAGCAGATAACTGCAATAGAAGATGATTATCAAATTCATAATCATTCTTACTAATTTTGGACTTTATTATATGATATACATCCATCTTTGCAACCTCCTGTTTTTAGAGCGCTATTTCATATAAAAATATAACTAACCATTATAAATCTTTGTTTATTCTTCAACGGGAACCTCACCGAATATTGCCAGATTATAAACTTCAAAAGCCTCATTGGTTTCAAAGCTGGCACCGCCTGAAAATAACACATTCGCATTCTCGTCATACACACTTGCGTCATACAATGGATAGTGTATATAGGATGGGTTTTTACAAAAATCAGCCCATTTGTCTTTTTCAATCTTAATCTTCTTCTCCCAGAACTCGCCGGGCTGATACAGCTCATCTCCTTTATAATAGGCCATATCACTTACATTGGTGAAAATAAAGGTAATGATATAAAAATTCTCATCCTCACTGAAAGAGTCATAAACCACTTTATAAAAATCATTTTGAACTTCTTTGGTAAAATTCCCGGTTTCCGTTTCTTCTTCCGATGCTTGCGTGCTTTCTTCTGCCTGTTCGTACATTTCCGTTTCTGCCTCTGCGGTTTGTGTCGCTTCTTCGGTTTGGGTCTGAGATTCGCTTTCCGGCAAGGAACTTTCTGCTGCCTCCTTCTGACAAGCTGTGAGACTGAATAATAATATGGATGTTAAAATCAAATGTAAAATCTTTTTTTTCACGCTAATTCTCCCTATTCTCTCAAGAATTGATAATCCATTCGCCTTTCTTATTTGATCCAATACGACAAATTATTTTCTTCTGCACCAAAAATTTTAGCGCTCTTTTTATTGTAGCATCGGAACATCCCAGTATATCCGCCATCTGAGCCCTTGTTAATCTTGGATTCTTTCTTAAAAGCGCTATTATCTTTTTCTCTCTTTCATTAATCTCTCGCAAATTTATTGGGTCATTTATTGGGTCGGCGCCCTGTTTTATTGGGTCACAATCCTGTATTTGCAAAAACCTTCCACTAATATGCATCTCTCTGTTGTGGAGTTCATTCTGCTTGTTTAGCAATAAGTTTTGCAAAAAGAGTTCAAGATATTCTGTCGTTTCGTATATTCCTTTTTTTATATTATTGTAGTTTGCTCGAACCAAAGCATTTCTAAAATACCATGAATGCTCTGCAAATATAGCATTGGTTACATCAAAGCCAAGGGTTCGCAGATATTTAATAAAAAATACTGCTGTAGTTCGCGTATTTCCTTCTCCAAAGACGTGAATCTGCCACAATCTTGCCACAAAAACTGCAAGGTGATGAATCATCTCATCCATGGTCAGATTCTTATAACTAAATTTCTTTTCCTCCGAAAAATCATAATCAAGTGTAGCAAGAAGCTCTGATGCACTGCCATAAATAACCGTTGCCCCATCCAGAACCCATTCTTTCTTGGTAATATTATAATCTCTGATTTTTCCGGCATGCTCATAAATTCCGGAAAACAACTTTTTATGAATCGAAATATATTCGTTAGGAGTAAAACTAAATGCCTGCTCAGACAGAATTTTTGCAATTCGAACCGCAACTTTATCCGCCTCTTCCGTACGGTCCTCCGGATTAAATTTCGGATTTTCTTCATAATAAGCATTTAGAATCTCCTGGGCTTCCTCCATGGAAATAACACCTTCTATGTTTTTGATTGCCGTATCCATCAAATACTCAGATGTTTTTAATCCATCAACTGCCTGGAGACCAATGGCTGTATGCCAAACGTATCCTCTATCCCTTTTACTTGGTTCGGATTGCTTTATATATTCTTTAAAAGGGTCATTCTTCATTAAATTACCTCTCCAACTCTCTTGTTTGCTTAGTTCATCTTTCATAAACACATTATATATTTATCAAAGTGCATGGTCAACATGCTTTTCCGGTCATCTTTTTCAAAAGTATAGCGGCACTTACCTTTTTCTACGAAAACGGCTCCTTTTCTTTTCTTATTGCCCTGATTATAATGAAATTACAAAAGCGCTTTTGAATTATTGAAGGAGGACTGATTATGTCTATTGGTCATAAAATTAAAACATTACGACGTACAAAGGAGCTGACTCAGGAGGAGCTGGCCGAGGTGCTGGGTGTTTCGTCCAAGGCAATTTCCCAGTGGGAATGCAACCGAACCACACCGGATATCTCCCAGTTGCCCATGCTTTGTAACTTTTTTGAGGTAACCGCAGATGAGCTTCTGGAAATTGATGTGTTCCATAAGATGCAGGAGCGTGATAAGATAATAGCCAAAAACAGGGAACTTGCACATAACGGCAGAAATAAAGAGGCACTTCAATTAATAAGAGACGGATTGAAGCGTTTTCCAAACGATACACTTTTAATGAGTTTTCTTATCCATGATTCCACTACCTATATACGTAACCATTTAAATTGTGAGGAGGAGAATGAACAGATAGAGGAATGCCGCAACTATAGTGAGTACATTTTGGAACATTCGGTAGAAGATGTAGCCCGCTATTCCGCCCTTTATTTTATGAGCCTTTATCACTTCCGAAAGGGGGAAGAAGATAAGGCCTGGGAATATGCCATGAAGCTTCCCATTCTCTGCGATGGCCAGGAGTTTCTCCGTGTATATCTTCATACCGGCACGGAACAGGTTTGGGCAGAACAAAATCTTCGACTCACATTATTAAGCTTTTTTGCCACTCGAATGCTGGCAAATTGGGAACTGGATTCCGGCGAAAAACTGTATTCTGAAGATGAGCGGATGGTGCTTCGTGACAAAAAGTTTTCCCTGTTTTCGCTACTCTTTGAAAAGGGAGATTATGGTTCTTTTTCGGACCATTTGGCTGATTCCCACGAGATGCAGGCCCGTGAATATGCCAAGCGGCAAAATAAGGAAAAATGCCTGTATCATTTAGAGCAGGCGACCAAACATGCCCTTGACTTTATCTCATATATGAAAAGTGAAAGCTTCGTCCATACTTCACTCCTATGGAAAAACTTCTCGAATCCGGCGGAGGGAGTCAGTCTATGGGAAGAGGAGAATATTGCTGCATTGATTCTCTCCTACACCAAACAGCCTGAGTATGATTTTGTGAGAGAGGAAAGCAGGTTTTTAGACCTTGTGAAATGCTTGACCGATAGTGCAGGCGCTAATGATTATTAAAAATGAACCACGGGGACCATTAAGCCCCCGTGGCTTCCATTAATACAGCTTTCCGCTGCCTCTTCCTTCCGCCAATGCTACGATTCTCTTGCACATAACCGGATGGTCTGCCAATAAATTAAATACCCATAAGAAAAATCCTCTCTGGCTTCTCATGTCTTCTATGTAATCCTCTTTATCCACCAGCTTATATAAATGGCGGTCCACTACAAGCACCAGCATAGCATCCAATCCATCCGTACCGGTAAGTCTCTGGGCCAGTCTGTCGCAACTGTATTCCCTTGTTCTGGAAGCTGTGGTTCCAAGTATGGGGATAATCTGGGAAAACATAATGGAGATATAATATCCAAAGGTTGCATGCTTATAATAAATGTGTGCCATTTCATGAGCAATCACAAAGGCCAAAGCGTCCTTATCCTTATGCTCCCGGTAGGCCACCTCAAACAATTCACTATGAATACAAATCCACTGTCTTCTGGGCAAATATGCAGAAAATGCATTTAATACGCCGTTTTGTTGCACCACATAGGCTTTGGGAACCCTGATTCCTAACCGGTGTGCGTACTCCTCTATCAATGTATACACTTCCGGGAAGTTTTTCTCTGTAATTCGAAGCGCCATGGAACGATACTGGGCATACATATAATATAATACCGGAATAACAATTATCATAATCAACACGCCGTACGCAAAGATCTCTAATGCAAACGGTATATCCTGGAAGGCATCATATCTATATTGCGTCTTGTCTTCCACATAATCTGCGGAGAATTCCTCATTGGCTTGTGCCATTGCCAACTCCGCCCAATCTTGTACTTTTGCTAAATTACATACCAATATCGCAATCACTGCTACGATAATAAGTATGTTCAATACAACCAATCTCCGATACCAGCGCCTTTCCGCTTTGTGTCGGCAGGCATCTGCCTCTTTCTTGGTAATACATGCCTGCTGCTCTTCCTCCGTCAGCTCGTATACCTTTCTGCCTTCAAAATAATCCTGTTTTCTTTTCTTTCCCATCATAAGTACTCTCCTTATTTAATTAATTGTATATGTATCACGAACCACTTCATCCTTTTCAAAAGCGTCCGGTCCATATCCGTTTGCAATTCCGTAAAAACGATCCTTTGTCGCTCCGAAGAATGCATTGCCCTTTTTATTGTCCCACCAGGTGTCTACGGACAAATCCGCTGTAAATATGTAAGTCCAATCTTCCTGCCCATACTCTCTTACACAGATATTGCGATACTCAAAGGTTCTCGTCTCATTCGCATAGTCGCCATCATAATTTTCCATAAACTGCGACATGCCTCCCTCAAAATAAGAGTGATAAAGGCCCGTATCAAAACGACTGATCAATGTCCACTCCTCCGTGGAAAGATCTGCTACCCACTGCTCCACAAAGGTCCTGCCATCTTCATCCCGGTAACAGTTTAAGTACATACGATACCATTTGCCTTCTTCCCAGTGGTAATCGCAGATATAATTACTGCCTTCCCCTTCGCCGCCGAATTTATTCGTATCACCGCCGGAAGGATAAATGCGCTCTGCTTCGATTTTCTTTTCCACGCCCCACTCATCTATGTACTTAATCTCCCAAAACGACATGATGGCCTTGGGACCATCCGGTCTCATCTGCAGACCTGCATACGCACCTGCGTAAGCATCCGTGACATCGTACTTGCTCATCAAATCCGCTTTGTTCATTTGCCAATTACAAAGCGCCCAATAAGTAGCCGTTCCTGCCTTATCTGCCTTAAAATCAATCATAAACCCATCAAACGCCCTGGAAGTAGTACTTAAATCAGGATCCGCATATATATTATGGGCCATCCGCTGTTCCGGATTGGCTTCACCTGCCGCTTCCTCTGCGGGAACCTTCAGAAGCTCATCCCAGTTTACGCTGTTTGCGTCCTGAATATCCGTTATGTTTTCTTCTGTTTCCGTTGAAAGATTTGCTTCCGCCATAGGAGTGGGCGTAGGACTTTCCTGTATTACCCGCGGCTCTGTTTCCTTCTCACTACATGCTGTGAAACTCAAAACGGTTATACATAGCAAACAGTTTAAAACAACTCTTTTTAATTTTTCCATTTCGCCGTCTCCTCACTATACCTATTCAATCCGTGTTCACTCTGACCTCCCGGAATCTAACAAGTTTAATTTCTATCGGGACAATAAGCATACCGTCTCAACATGCACCGTATGTCCGAACTGGTCCACAGGCCGGACCTTCTTCAGCTCATAACCACCTTCGCACAATATCTTCACATCCCTGGCCATGGTGGCGCTGTCGCAGCTGACGTAGACAATTCGTTCCGGGCGCATCTTCAGCATGGTATCCAGGCAGGCTTCGTCGCAGCCCTTGCGGGGCGGATCCACCACGATGACGTCGGGGTGAAGCATGTCCGGTGCCTGGCCGTCCTTGTCCGGCTCTGCCGCCACGCCGCCAGCCTGTGCTTCACCACTCATCTTCTCATAAAATTCCGGCAGGACTTCCTCCGCCTTTCCTACGAAGAATTCTGCATTGGTGATGCCGTTACGCTTGGCATTTTCCCTGGCATCCTCTATAGCCTGAGGTACGATTTCCACACCGCAGACCTTCTTGGCACTGCCTGCCAAAAAGAGGGAAATGGTACCGATGCCGCAGTACAAATCCCACACGGTTTCCTGACCGGTAAGTCCTGCATATTCCAGTGCCAGGCTGTACAGCTTCTCCGTCTGTACGGGGTTCACCTGGTAGAAGGACAGGGGTGATATCTTAAAGGTCAACTGCTGCCCGGTCTGTGGATAACCTTCCTTTTTCATGTCCCGTACGTGGATAACATCGGATATGGTTTCCTCGCCCCAGATCGTGTGTATCTCACGACCCATGATGACATTGGTCTTCTCCGTATTGATGCTGACGGATATACTGGTCATGCCGGTTATCTTCGTCAAGCTCTCCAGCAGCTTCTCCTGTGCCGGCAGATATTCTCCCACCTTACAGCGCTTCTTGTCACGACCGTTGATGACCAGGCAAACCATGATTTCCCCGCTGGTAAAGCCGGTACGAATCAACACATGGCGCACACAGCCTTCCCCGGTCTCCTCGTTATAAGCAGTCACACGGTTCTGCTTCATATAGTCTAAAATATATTCCAAAATCTCTTTGTTACCGGGCACTCCCAGATAACACTCCGTATTGGCAATAATGCTATGGGTTCTGCCTGCATAAAAGCCGGTGATAATCTCTCCGTTTTTGTCCGTGCCTACGGGGTACTGGGCCTTATTACGGTAATGATAGGGCTCCTCCATGCCTACGATGGGCTCCATCACGGTGTCCAACAGCTCCTGCTCAAAGCCTCCGATACGCAGTAGGTGATTGCGCACCTTCTTGGCCTTAAATTCCAGCTGCTTTTCGTAGGTAAGTGCCTGCACCTGGCAACCGCCGCATTGTCTGTGGTAAGTACATTTGGGCTCCACGCGAAAAGGAGAAGGTGTAATCACCTTCTCTAATCGTGCATAGGCATAATTTTTCTTAGCCTTCATAATCTTGGCTTCCACCGTATCGCCGATGACAGCATCCTTTACAAAGAGGGTGAAGCCGTCCACCTTACCGATGCCCTCGCCGTCACTTCCGATATCCTCTATGGTCACTGTTACTGTATCATTTTTCTTATAATCCATGATTTCTCCCTTGCATTTTAGTACGTATTCCCCTGACTTCATATATTGTCCTATAAAGGACTCTTGGAAAACGTCGGCCCTTGGTGAGGTCCTTTCGAACCTAGTGCCGCTACGTTTTCCACGAAGTGAGAACGGGTCCGTATAGGATAATATATGAAGTCAGGGGGATACAGCTAGAATCACTCCACGCGACTCTGTCTCAAATTGCTTTCGAATAAGCGATTATACCCCAGCCAGTCATTGTTATCGCCGGCATTTTCCAGGATTTCCTTGAAAGTTTCCAGCTTGGCATCCGTATCGTCCGCATAGTTTAAGGCTACCGCTTCGATGATGGCAGGTATCTTAGGAGAGCCGAACTCGTACTTGCCGTGATGTGCCAGGATACAGTGTTGCACCTGACTTAAGAGTTCTTTCGGGAAGCCTTCGATAGCCGCTGCCTTTTCTCCCACCATCTGGGTACCCATAACGATATGACCTAAGAACTGGCCTTCATCCGTATAATCATTCTCCGGGAAGGGGGAAAGCTCCTTCACCTTACCGATATCGTGGCACATAGCCGCTGTCAAAAGCAAATCCCTCTTTAGTATGGGATAGGCGGTACAATAATAATCACAAAGCTTGGTGACGCTTAAGGTATGCTCCAAAAGTCCGCCCACGAAGCCGTGATGCACACTTTTGGCTGCGGAAGAATTGCAGAAACGCTTCTTAAAATCCTCATCCTTTACGAAAAATGTTTCCAAAAGCTGCCTCAAATATGTATTCTTAATGCTGCTTATGATACCGGTCAGCTCACGATACATTTCTGTAATGTCTTTAGAACTTACCGGCAGATAATCTGCGGGATTGTACTCGCCTTCCCTGCACACACGGATACGCTTTACATTTACCTGCAAGGCACCCTGAAAACTGTTGATTTCCCCAAATACTTCGATATAATCCTTGGCATCATAGTCCTCGATACCCATACTGTTGGGCTCCCACACCTTGGCATCGATGGTGCCGGTTTTGTCCTGCAGTATCACATTTTCATAGGGCTTACCGTTCTTGGTCACTGCTGCCTGCTTGTGCTTGCAAAGATAAATATCCGATATTCTGTCACCTTCTCTATAATCCTTGATAAACTTCATGTTCTTTCTCCGTTTCTTTCTATATTGTCAGCACGTGGGGCATCCACTTTTATTCTGCCTTTCCCAATGTAATATTTATGGTGATATCCTTATAATCATTCACGGAAAGACGTTTGACGGTAAGATTTATAGTATCACCGCTTTCCAGCTCCGCAATGGTATTCAGATAATCCTTAAACTTCGTAATCTCTTTCTCATTGATTGCCACAATCACATCACCGGATTGTATGCCTGCCTTCATAGCCGGCGAATTCATGGATACACTCTTTACGTAGATACCCTTAGGTACTTTGGCTTCTTCACTTACTTCATCCGCCACCATGGTTCCTATGATACCCGCATAAGGAATCTCATAGCCGTTTGACAGCTTGGAAATAATCCTCTTCAGGTCGCCTATTTCATAAGCCATCAGCATATTTCTTGTATCTATGGCAGGCTTTTTGCCGGGTATGACGCCCACAATCTGCCCCTTCAGATTGAATAAGAAGCCGGTTCCTCCGTTAGTCCCCTGTATATCCGTCAGCAATAATTCAAATGTGGCATCCGCCAGATTGGCCTCTTTATTGCGGGAAATAATGGTTCCGTACTGAATCAAATCACTCTCATCCGTACCTTTTCCCACCGCAATAATGGGTGTGGTGATGTAATCCTCCACATTGGAAGACCCCAGCGGTGCTATCCTTACTTGGTTAATCCGTTCGCCCATATCACTGATGGTCACTGCCAGGATGGCCATATCCGAAGCGCTATGCTTCTGCATAATCTTGGCTTCCTGCTTGTATCCGTCATAAAACTTCACCGAAAGGGCGTCTGCATTCTTAATATTGCTGTAGCTGGTCAGAATCAACACTTCTCTTCCGTTATTACCAACTACCACGCCTGAGGATCGGGTTTTCTTGCTGTTGGCATCACTGAGCCAGTCATTCTCATCCTCACTGGCCATAACCGTCACCATATATTCCTGCAAATCCTTGGCAAATTCACCCAGTGCCGAGTACATCTTAGCATAATCCTCCACGTCCCACTGATAGTACTCCATGGCTGCCAGTACTTCCTGGCGCTTCTTTCTGTCTATGGCGGAAGTGGGTGTATTGGCATCTGTATTGTCGGAAAGCATCTCCCCCGGTACCATCTCCTCATCATCCTCCGGAAAATCCACCGGCATGTGCGAATCTGTCTTGGGATACAGCCAATTGCTGATTACCGGTTCCAATACCAAAAAGGTAAAGCAGGCAATCAAACCAAACATTACCGCCATGGATGCCGTAATCAAGGTCCTGCGCAACAATTTCTTCCTATTGACCGGTCTTTCTTTAATTTTTTCTATGACAAAGTCACTTTTGTTATTTTCTTCAAAATCCTGCATCTTTTGTTCCCTCTAAGGTGTATATGTATCCATAATGAATTATAATTTATAATGGTTTTGAAGTCAACTAATCAGCCGTTTTCCGCATAATTTCCCCCTACCCTTGACAAACAATCTGTGATATACTTATTCTGTATAATTATGTAACTATTCAGAGCCATGCGAATTTTCGAAGACAAACTGAGTAAGCTTGCTTACAGAAGGCTGTTCTCGAAAATTCATATGGCGCGAAACACTCATAAGCAAAAGGAAAGGCGCGTAGCGGCGGTTTTGCGCATGAGGGCTCTGAATAGTTACATAATTTTAGACTTGTATTTTTAGCACCTCTTTGTGCATAGGGAGTATTATGAACGAGAAAGTATTAAACACATTAGAATATAATAAAATCATCCAAAACCTTACGGAGTTTGCGGATTCCGAACCGGGCAAGAAGGTTTGTACCGAGCTGGTTCCTTCTACGGATTTAGAGGAGATTCGTAAGAATCAAAAAGAAACCGCTGATGCCTTATCCCGCCTTTTTAAGCTGGGCAGCACCTCCTTCGGAGGCAATAAGGATATCGGCTTTACCGTAAAAACCCTGGATATCGGCAGTACCTTATCCAGTATCGAGCTGTTAAAAATCGCCAAACTTTTGGACAATGTAAACCGTATCAAAACCTACGGACGCAAGGACCGTGAGGATACCCCCGAGGACAGTCTGGATGAATACTTTGAACAGCTGGAACCTCTGACCTTTTTGGCCAACGAAATCAACCGTTGCATCCTGGCTGAGGATGAGTTTGCAGACGATGCCAGCCCGAAACTAAAGTCCATCCGCCGCTCCATGATCAGTACCAACGACAAGATTCACAGCCAGCTTTTAAGTATGGTGAACGGCTCTTATCGCAGCTACTTGCAGGATGCGGTGATTACCATGCGTAACAACCGTTATTGTATCCCTGTGAAAAGCGAGTACAAGAGTCAGGTACACGGTCTTGTCCATGACCAGTCAGCTACCGGATCCACCTTTTTCATCGAGCCTGCTGCCGTGGTAGAGCTGAACAATCAGCTGAAGGAGCTGGTGCTTCAGGAGCAGGAGGAAATCGAACGCATCCTGGCAGAATTAAGTGCCCAGGCCGGTTCTTATACCGCCGAGCTTTCCTTGAACCAGAAGGTCATGACTCACCTGGACTTTGTTTTCGCCAAGGCTAAACTGGCATTGGAACAAAATGCTACCGAACCGCTATTTAATACAGAGCATTATATTAATATCCGCAAGGGACGCCATCCCTTATTGCCGAAGAAATCAGTGGTACCCATTGACATCCATTTGGGCAAGGATTTCGACTTATTGATTATTACCGGTCCCAATACGGGCGGCAAAACCGTTTCCTTAAAGACCGTAGGCCTTTTCACACTGATGGGTCAGGCTGGTCTGCATATTCCTGCACTGGACCGTTCCGAACTGTCCATTTTCACGGAAGTATATGCGGATATCGGCGATGAGCAGAGTATTGAGCAAAGTTTGAGTACCTTCTCCTCCCACATGAAGAGCATCGTACACATCCTGGCTCATGCGAACGAAAACTCCCTTTGTCTCTTTGACGAATTGGGTGCGGGAACGGACCCTACGGAAGGTGCCGCATTGGCCATTGCCATCCTGAATCATCTTCACGACAGAGGTATCCGTACCATGGCTACCACCCATTACAGCGAGCTGAAGATTTATGCCCTTTCCACCTCCTTTGTGGAAAATGCCTGCTGTGAATTCAGCGTGGAAACCCTGCAGCCCACCTACCGTCTGTTAATCGGTATCCCCGGAAAGAGTAATGCTTTTGCCATTTCCGCCAAGCTGGGACTGCCGGATGAAATCATTACCGCAGCCAAGGAGCAAATCAGCAAGGAGGACGAAAGCTTCGAGGATGTAATCGCAGATTTGGAGCAGAGCCGTATTACCATTGAGAAGGAACAGCGTGAAATTGCAGAATATAAAGAACGTATCCGAACCCTTCAGGAACAGCTGAAGGCTAAGAACGAGAAAATAGACCGTGCCAAGGACAAGATTCTACGGGAAGCTAATGAAAAGGCTCGTGAGATTTTGCAGGAGGCTAAGGATGTGGCAGACGAAACCATCCGTGATTTCAATAAACTGGATGCCGGTGCCGATATCAAGACCTTGGAAAAGAAACGTCAGCAGGTTCGCGACAAGATTTCCGAGAAGAATGCCAAACTGACTCTTTCCTCAGGACCGGCACAGCCCAAGCAAAAGGGCTTAGACCCCAAGAAGCTGAAGAAGGGCGATTCCGTAAAGGTGATTTCCATGGGATTAAAGGGTACCGTAAGTACTCTGCCCGACACCAAAGGCAATCTTTTCGTGCAGTGCGGTATTATGCGTACCTCCGTCAATGTAAAGGATTTGGCACTGGTGGAAGAAGCTAC
This sequence comes from Lachnospiraceae bacterium, assembly GCA_017522685.1. Next base: position 278,024 of record JAFWYN010000005.1, on the reverse strand, counting down.
CATCACGGCACCCACCCTGCAGCGTACCAACAGCGGCAAGATTAAGATGTCCAAAGTCACCGGTATTTCCACAGAAATCAATCTTTTGGGACGTACGGTGGATGAAGCGATTTGTGAGCTGGATAAATATCTGGATGACGCTTATCTGGCGCACCTTCCCAGCGTCCGTGTGGTACACGGCAAGGGCACCGGTGCTTTAAGAAGTGCCGTACACAGTCATTTGAAACGCCAGAAGCATGTAAAGGAATTCCGCTTGGGCGAATACGGCGAAGGCGATGCCGGCGTCACCATTGTAACATTTAAATAGGGGGATTTAAGAATGGTTAACAAACAAAGAGTACTGATTGTAGATGATGATAACAATATTGCAGAGCTGATTTCCTTGTATTTTACCAAGGAATGCTTTGAAACCATGATTGTAAATGACGGAGAATCCGTAATGCCTGCCATGACCGCCTTCCAGCCCAATCTGATTCTTTTGGATTTGATGCTGCCGGGCATGGACGGTTATCAGGTATGCCGTGAAGTACGTGCCAAATACAGCCTGCCCATTATCATGCTTTCTGCCAAGGGCGAAGTATTTGACAAGGTGCTGGGACTGGAGCTGGGCGCCGATGATTATATGGAAAAACCTTTTGACTCCAAGGAGCTGGTAGCACGTGCCAAAGCGGTACTTCGCCGCTATAAGCCGGCCGCAGCCACTGCAGAGAGTACACCTTCCAAGGTGGTAGAGTACGAGGATCTGACCATCAATCTGACCAACTACTCTGTAAAATACCTGGGACAGATGGTAGATATGCCTCCTAAGGAGCTGGAGCTTTTGTATTTCCTGGCTGCCTCTCCCAACCATGTATTTACCAGAGAGCAGCTGTTAGACCAGATTTGGGGCTACGAGTACATCGGAGACACCCGAACCGTAGACGTACATATCAAACGTCTGCGTGAGAAAATCAAAGATCATGCCAACTGGAGCCTTTCCACTATTTGGGGAATCGGCTACAAATTTGAAGTCAGGAACTAATTATGAAAAAAACTCTTTATCTGAAATTTGTCTTGGCGTATATCATCTTCAGTGTGTTCGGCATCATTATTATTACCACCTTTGTGCCCACTCTGACCAAGGAACATCTGATTAAGGAAAAAGCCGCCGAGCTTTATGCGGACGCTTCCCTGATTGCGTCCACCTATGCAGAACAATTATACCGAAGCGAAACCTCTCTGGAGGAGGTAAAGAACCAGCTGGACTTTCTTTCCGAATGTTCCTCCACCATCATCCAGATCATCAATCCCTCCGGTATGTTGATTCTGGACACAACCACCGAGATTGACGTAGAGAATGTGGCGACCATCAAAAACTTTGATTCCACGGCTCCTGCCTTGGTGGGTTCCTACTATATGGTAGGTGACTTTTTCGGAACTTATACTACCGGAGAGAAGCTGAGCGTTTTAGCACCCATTACCTCAGATTACAAGGTAAAAGGGTATGTGGTAATCCATTACAATATCGTGCATATTATGGAATCCAGCTATAATCTGCTGAATATCAGTTATGTGATTTTATCCATCCTATTGCTTTTGTCCATCATCATTTTGATCTTCTTTACGGAAATCGTATATCGTCCGCTTTGTAAGATTACCACCGCTACAGAACAGTACGCTTCCGGTAATATGCATTATGAATTTACGGTGGACAGTAACGATGAAATCGGCTATCTGGCAGCCTGCCTTTCCTATATGGCAAAGGAAATTGCCCGCTCGGAGGATGACCAGAAGAAGTTCGTGGCCAATGTATCCCATGACTTCCGTTCTCCCCTGACCTCCATCCGTGGCTATCTGGAGGCTATGCTGGACGGAACCATTCCTCCGGAAATGCACGAAAAATACTTAAATATTGTGCTGAATGAAACAGATCGTCTGACCAAGCTGACTAACGGACTACTGACTCTGAATAACTTAAACACCAAGGGTATGCTTCTTAACAAGACCCATTTTGATATCAATCAGACCATTCGCAATACGGTGGCTACCTGTGAAGGTACCTGCCGAAAGAAGAACATCGTGATTGAGCTGATTTTAACCGGTGAGACTCTTTATGTACAGGCAGACATGGAGAAAATACAGCAGGTACTGTACAATCTGATTGATAATGCCATCAAGTTCAGTCACAACGATTCCATTATCACGGTAGAAACGGCGGAAAAGAAGAATAAAATCTTCGTCTCCGTAAAAGATACGGGTATCGGTATCCCCAAGGAAGACATCAAACAAATCTGGGACCGCTTTTACAAGTCGGATGCCTCACGAGGAAAGGACAAAAAAGGTACCGGTTTGGGCTTAAGTATTACCAAGGAGATTATCACTGCCCATAACGAAAACATCAATGTCATCAGTACCCCCGGAGAAGGCACGGAATTTATTTTCTCCCTGACTCCTTCGGACCGGGATGATGAGGAAGAATAAAAAAGAGCTACTCACCCAGCAGCTCCATAATCACATCATAATTTTGCGGTTCATGAGGGAATGTACAATCGGTACATTCCTTTATTTTTTTGCCGCCAGACTCCAGATAGGTACAACTTCCCGGACAGGGATTCATGGCATACAGGGGACAATAACAAAACAAACAGTTTAACTCCTCCGCTCCCTTATGGCAGGGAAAATATTTGCACTCCTTATTTTGAAAAAAACGATAAGAATTCTCAGTCATACAGCTTCTTTGCCTCCTTTAGAACCTTCCGTACCGGATGATACAGAACCATCATTATCACAAAATTGCCTACCCCGTGGGGAATATCAAAGGGAATTCCTGATATCCACTTGGCAAATCCTACTGTCAATCCGTTTCGGATTCCTCCATCCACTGCGCCCATTATAACATAGGTGAAAGAACATAAAAAACCAAAGGCAAAGCCAAACAGGGAAGAAACTACGCACCAAAACCATACCGAGTCCTGCTCCCGAAATACCCATGTGATAAGTACCAGTATGGGCCAGACGTACAAGTACATAAACCACCAGTCTCCCACTCCGTACACGGCCCCCTCAATCAGGATAAACACCGGCACCACAAATGCCACCTTCTTACCGAAAAAGAGGGTAAACATGATAAACAGAAAGCTAACCAGCTCAATATTGGCTGCCCAGGCCAAGGCCAATTTGCAGACCTCTATGACCGCCACCATCATACCAATCAGGGTAATATCCTTTATGGTCAAACCTGCTTTCCCAGACTTCATGCTTTCCCTCCTTTCCTTTTTCTAAACTTTCCTCTGCCTAATAAACAGTGTAAACAATCTGAAATGCATCCCCGTCATAAACCGGCTGGGAATCAATACCGTACATACCATATTCACCATTTACGAAAATGCCCCAATAGGAACCATTATTAAAATCGGTATCTTCGCCGTTCACGGTAATCAGAGTCAATCCGAATTCCTCACTTTCGGTGCCGGAAAATTCCAGACCCTTAGCTTCTTCCATAGCCTGACGCAGGTACTCTGCATCCGTCTTCAGCTCATACATCTTAGATTCCTGAGTGCTGTTGATAACCTCGATGGTAATGGACTTGCTGCCCTCTGCCGGCTTGGGACGGAAGATAAAAAAGATTGCTGCCATAGCCGCCAACACCACTACCAATATTCCTACCGCTATCAGGGCTTTTTTGTTACATTTTTTGGTCTCTGCCATTGCTTTGCCTCCTTTCCTTTATTTGCTAAAAAAGAAAAAGAAAACCCTCTGCCATACAGCAAAGGGTTACATGCATACATAGTTATTAAAGTTTTGCGCACCTTAATAAAGCAGGTCCTCTTTCGAACACCCACCCGGTATAAAAAGCGACAATTCTTCCCATACCATTATGTACGAACCAGTTACTCGTGGTCTTTTGCGTACCATCCCAGGCAGGTCTTCTGACTTAAGTATCCACACTGTTTTTCATCTTCCCGGGAATTATCCCCCAGTGACTTTCACGGTTTACAAAACCTGTGGAAAAACAGCTCCTCTCTTACAGCGACGAGTTCGTGCAGGACTTACACCTGCTTCCCTTTTCACCCAATCAGAAATATATAAATCTACTCAGAAATGCGTCAGCATTTCTCATAGACTTATGTAATAAGTCTATTGGACACCTGCAATGTTTCCATATTCTTTTATGCAAGGGTATGGTAGCATATTTCAGAAGGTATTGCAAGGTGTTTTCAAATCATAACGATTATAGTAATATTAATATAACAATACTTAAGGAGGCTCCTATGTGCGGCAGATATTATGTAGATGACGATACAGCCAAAGAAATTGAACGAATCATCCGCATGGCAGAAGAAAAGGCGGCAAGCATAACCAATGAACCTATTCTGCTTGCTTCCGGTGACATCCGTCCCACGGATAAGGCACCCATACTGATGGCCGATGACCGAACCCTTTGCTGCCGTATGCAAAAGTGGGGACTCCCCGGCTTTGACGGAAAGCAGGTGCTTTTCAATGCGCGAAGCGAATCCGCCCTTACAAAGCCTACCTTCCGGGATGCCATGGTGAATCGCCGGATTGTGGTGCCTGCTGCCGGCTTTTACGAATGGAACAGCCGCAAGGAAAAAAGTACCTTTTACCGCAAGAACCATCCTGCTATTTTTATGGCCGGTCTTTATAACCCCTATGAAGAAGGCAATTGTTTCGTGATTCTGACCACTGCGGCCAATCCTTCCATGGAACCGGTCCATGACCGGATGCCCTTATTACTGGATGAAGAGGAGATTTTGCCCTGGATGTTGAATTTGCATGCTGCGAAGGAAATTTTGCTGAAAGTACCCTACCTGCTGGAACGTGGGACCGAGTTCGAACAGATGAGTTTATTTTGAACGCGCCATGCCCTCATACATTAATTTCCTCTTGAAATTCGAACATATGTTTGCTATAATGTGGTCACAGGAGGTTGTAGTGAGGCTTCCGGGCCACATTACATAAGTGTATCATGAGTTCGAAAAATATTATTTTTCATATAGATGTCAACTCAGCCTTCCTTTCCTGGGAGGCTGTTTATCGTTTGGCCCATCGCGGTGAAACTCTGGATTTACGGGAGATTCCTTCGGCAGTAGGCGGGGATATGACTTTGCGTCACGGTATTATCCTGGCCAAATCCCTTCCGGCCAAGAAATACGGCGTCCAGACCGGCGAAACCCTTTTGGAGGCACAACGCAAATGCCCGAATCTTACGCTGGTGCCGCCCCATTACAATCTGTACGAACAATGTTCTGCTGCTTTTATGGAGATTTTGCGGGAGTATTCGGATGTGGTGGAACAGTACAGTATTGACGAAGCCTTTGTGGATATGAGTGCCAGCTGTCATTTATTCGGTACTCCCGTGGAGGCCGCCAACGAAATACGGGAACGTATTAAAAATGAGCTGGGATTTACGGTCAATATCGGTGTTTCCTGCAACAAGCTTCTGGCCAAAATGGCCTCGGATTTTAAGAAACCGGACTTGGTGCATACCCTATATCCGGAGGAAATAGAAGAGAAAATGTGGCCCCTGTCCGTTTCCGATTTGTTTTTTGTGGGACGTGCTACCACGAAAAAGCTGTTCGCAGTAGGGATTAAGACCATCGGTGACCTGGCTGCCGCTGACCCGGTATGGTTACGCAGCATTCTGAAAAAGCAGGGAGAAATCATCTGGGGTTTTGCCCACGGGATAGATTGTTCCCCGGTGCTTTCTGCTCCCACACCCAACAAGGGCTACGGTAACAGCACCACCATCCCCTTTGATGTGGTGGATGTCCCCAATGCCCGAAAGGTCCTGCTGGCACTGGCAGAAACGGTGGGTAACCGCTTGCGGGAGGATAAGGTTCAGGCGGAGGTGATCGCCGTAGGCATCCGCTACAGCGACCTTTCCTACATGTCCCACCAAAGACGCCTTCCCTCCTCCACCAACCTGACTCTGACCATTTATGACTGCGCCTGCGAATTATTTGAGGAGCTTTGGAACGGTGCTCCCGTCCGTCATCTTGGGATTCACACCTTCCGTGTACAGGACAGTGATTTCAGCCGCCAACTTACGCTGTTTGATACTTTGGATTATGAAAAGCTGGCCCGGATGGATTTCACGACAGACCGTATAAGGGAGCGTTTCGGAATCGATTCCGTACAGCGGGCCATCTTCCTGAACCAACCCATTGACCATATGAGTGGCGGTATCTCCAGGGAAAAACGAAGTGTGGATTATGATTCACTGGAGCCCCTGCACACAAATCATAAGTAATTCTTCAGAAAGGAGGAATCTTCGTGGCCTTTGGTATCGGAACCAATCACAAAGAAACTGATGCCGGATTTGTCCGGGGAATACAAAAAGAAATCGCCTGTGAATGCTGGTTCACCAGTACCGGCAAGATGATTCCCCTTATGATCAAAGTGCGGGATGAGGATGGCGAAATGTTAATCATCCGTAAGATAGAAGTCCACTATCAGGAAAAGAAAAAATACGCCGGCATTCCCTCCGTGGAGTTCGACTGTACCCTCACTCTTTTGGAACAGGGGATTCCTGCCAAACTGATTTATTACCAGACGGAGGGGCGCTGGGTTTTAGTTTTATAGCAATAAATGGATAATATTCCGCAAGAAATGAAAAGCCAATACCTTCCAAAAATCAGTATAATAGAACAGTATGATAAATGACGATGGGGAGTTCTTTTGGGAAAGCTTCTTTATCGTTACAGATTTTCAAGGAATAAGGAGGAGAAAATCACATGAAAAAATGGAAACTCGGATTACTTACCGCGTTGCTTGCACTTTCCATGACAGCTTGCTCTGCTAAGGAAACCGCTGCACCGGAAGCAACCCCTACACCCACTGCAGAGGCAGAAGCCACACCTGCACCCACTGCTGAACCTACTCCGGAGCCTACCGCTACACCGGAACCTACCCCCGAACCGATTATCGTAACAGAAACCTTCCAGAGCTTATTTGCAAAGCACGGCATTAAAGCAGGTACCTGTCTTTCCGACTATATGATTAAGAATAAGAAATGTGTGGAAATCATTAACGAGCAGTTCAACAGTATTACCTTTGAGAATCACTTGAAGCCGGAAGCTGTTTTGAGCAAAGAAGAAAGTATTGCAGCCAATGATTTGGTAGTAAAATTCAACGATACCACCATTGCCCTTTTAGACTGGTGTAAGGAAAACGATATGTCACTTCGTGGTCATACCATCATCTGGCACAGCCAGACTCCTGACTGGATTTTCTACGAAGGCTTTGACAAGGCAAACGGCCTTGCAAGCAGAGACGTGATGCTGGCTCGTATGGAAAGCTATATCAAGCAGACCTTCGAAAAATTAGATGAGTTAGGCTATATTGAGATGTTCTATGCTTATGACGTAGTAAACGAAGCATGGATGGAAGATGGCAGCAAGCGTGACAGCTTGTGGTTAAAGACCATCGGTGAAGACTACTTATGGCAGGCATTCTACTTTGCTGATAAGTATGCGCCTGAATACATTGACCTTTATTACAACGATTACAATGAGCAGTTCAAGACCGACACTCTGTATGATTTTGCACAGACCTTGGTTGACAAGGATGGTAACTACTTAATCGATGGTATCGGTTTCCAGGCTCATTTATATACCGAAGATGATTTGGATACCTATTTTGCAACCTTGGAGAAAATCGGTTCCTTAGGCTTAAAGGTTTGCTTAACTGAGTTGGATGTATCCCTTGGTACATGGCAGAAAATCAAGCCTGCTACCGAAGATAACTTAAAGGACCAGGGTCGTTATTACTATAACTTAATCAACGGTATCCTGCAGAGAGTTGATGAAGGTAAAGTAAAGATGGATTCCTTTACTTTCTGGGGCTTCGCAGATAACCTTTCTTGGAGAAGCGATCGTAATCCTATGATGTACAATAGATTCTACAATCCTAAATATGCTTTCTATGGCGCAATGCAGATGAAGGAATATGCAGGATTTGAGGAAGAATAAAAAAGCGGATACGCCGATACTCGCACATTTTGTATAAAGTAAAAAAAGAACGGGGCACCCATTGGGGTGTCCCGAATTTTTTATAAGCGTCGTTTATTAAATAAGGGAATACTAATCATAAAACATACCACCATGGAAATCCCCGCAATCATCAATGCCTTGGTGTAATCACCGGGCTCTGTGGCCTTCATCAGTAAATTCATACCACCCATCAATTCAGTAGGCATGTATTCTTTCAGTTTGGGGATAAGACTCAGCAGGTACACTGCAAAAAATACGCCACCGGTGCCCAAAAGTACCCCCGAGTTACTGCTACTCATAACGGAAAAAAGTATCATCAATGCAATGACCCAAATACCAATCAGCCACCAGTACAGGGCTGCCATACCTAAGTGGCTGGCGATGGAATTGTCCCAGAAGTAAGCGTTGTACACATAGGTCACACCATAGCAGAGCCAATAACCGGCTGTCCAGGTACTGATTAATACAATGGTCTTTGCCAGTACTACCTTATAGCGCTCCAATCCCTTGGTCAGCGCCAGAATCAAGGTTCCGGACTGGTATTCCTTGGTGAAAATATTGCTTTGCAGAAGTACAAAGGCAATTAATGCCATGGGTATATTTTTATAAAACTGGGTCCAGGAGGTCATGGCATCCACCTTTACCTCTACCACAGCAAGACCAGCTTCTTCCATAGACTCTGCCACCATCTCCATCAACCAGGGTGTCAGCTTAGCGATGGCCGGATTCATAATTCCAACGGCCAGAAAAATAAGTCCCAAAATAAATAATCTGCTGCTACGGATTTGCTCCATCCATTCTTTTTTCATAAAAGCCATCAATGTCTTCATCCTTCCAGCACCTCCATAAACATAGATTCCAGAGTGGGTTCCTGACGCTCCAGCTTTAATACCGGAATCTTTTGCTCCGTTAAAAAGCTAAGTACCTGAAACAGTACTTCTTCGCTTCCGCTGAAGGAAACTTGCGTCTGACCTACAGGCTTTACCATAGAGAACTGCGTGCAAAGCCTTTTCGCACCTTCTTCACTGACGGTTTCCAAAATATATTCCTCTGCACGATTCTGTCCGCGCACCTCAGCCAAAGTACCCTGTACAGCGATTTTGCCATCCTTCAGGAATGCGATATCCGTACTGATTCTCTCCACATCGGATAAAATATGGGTAGAAAACAGTACTGTGGTCTGCTCCTTTACCTGCTGTAAAATATCCAGAATCTCCTTACGTCCCACCGGATCCAAGGCAGAGGTGGGTTCATCACAAATCAGTAGCTTAGGACTGTTCAGTAATGCCTGCGCAATGCCCAATCGCTGCTTCATACCTCTTGAAAAGCCCTTAATACGGTGCTTTTCTCCTTCCAGACCTACCAGTTTCAGTAGCTCTTCACTACGTGTCTTTATCTTCGTTGCGTCCATCCCGGTAATCTCTCCGCAAAAACGCAGATACTCGGGTGCATTCATGAAGGAATAAAACTCCGGCACATCCGGCAAATATCCAATATGATGATTAGTGCCTGTCTGCCCATAGACAACTTTTTCACCATTTACATAAATTTCTCCTGCATCCGCCTTTAAAAGTCCCAGTACGGTTTTCATGGTAGTGGTTTTTCCTGCGCCATTTCTGCCGATGAATCCAAATACAGCTCCTTCCGGTACGGACAAATTTAAGTCTTTCAGCACTTCCTTTTCGCCAAAGCGCTTCTGCAGATTTTTAATCTCCAACATAGCCATTTGTTACGCCTCTTCCTTCCCTAATACAAAGTACAAAATAGGTCCGATAAAACAATTCGAAAGAAGAATTGCCACGATTATCCAGATAGCACGATTACCTCTTTTATAATGATCATGAGTCAAAATATGGTAGATGGTGTAACCCAATAAGGTAAACTGTACAATTACCAACGGAATAATAAAGGGTAAAAATTCTTTTAAGGTTGCTAAATCATTCATCTTTCTTTTCCTCCTGGGGTTGATAGGTTTCTACACAGAATCCGTGGTTGCCGCAACCGGGACAGTGTAGTTTACGGGTGGTAGGGGTATGCTTTGCGCAAAAGCTCTCCCAGTGTCCGGGTTTAAATACTTGGTGACATTCCGGACAAATAAAGGAAACCATTTTATCATAGTACCAAATGATAAAGAGGCTACCCAAAAGGACCAGTATCAGTCCAATCAAATAGGGCCACCAGATTCCCTTAAGCAAGCCCAGCATAAAGGTAGCAACCTCAAGGATTTCCAAGGGAATCCCCACCGCTAGTATAATGGCACGAATTTTGCGTAATTGCTTTTTACTTTTCATCTGCTGTGCTATATCACCTAAATGGTCTACGGAGAAATGATTATAATGCTTCATTTCCTTCTGTATGGTAAGTAAGGTGTCCCTGCGTTTTTCCTGCTCCGCCAGTTCCTCCTCTACCAATGCCAATTTCTGCTCCAGCATCACAGAGATGATTTTTTCCGAATTCTCTGCTTCCAAGATTTCTGCAATACTGTTTATGGAGATATCCAAATCCCTCATAAAGCAGATGATCCGCAGCTTCTTCAAATCCTCATCATTATAAAGTCTGCGACCACCTTCGCTGAAATCACTGGGCATCAGAATTCCTCTGGAATCATAATACTGTACGGTTCGTACCGTGATGCCTGTCAGCTTTGCAATTTCTCCTGTGGTGTACTGCGACATAGCTTTTCACCGCCTTTCTAGGTCTATCTTACAACATAACGTAGCGTCACAAGCAACCCCTGACGCTACGTCGTGTTGTAAAAAACTTTATTTTTTACCCCTCAACAGTTTCATACAAAAATGCATTCCCCTGCTTGCCTACCCGCTTCACTACTTCCAAGTAATTCAGTAGATTCAGGGTCACCCCGGCTAACTGAGTGTTGCATTTGATGGCTTTTGCAAATTCCTTGCTTGTAAAGGGCTCCTGCAAATCATAGGGGATAAATTGCAGATAATCTTCCTTACGCTCCAAAATGATTTCTTCCACAAATTGATTGGGGATACGGTCGTACTTAGAGGCGTGATTTTTGCGCTGGGCACCCCAACCGTTCAGAATTTTATACTCATCCATGTCCAAAACAATAAGCTTAATCTTCAGGTTTGGCTCCTTTAAAAAAGTCTTAATGCGATACAACTCCGCAAAGGCACTGTACTCGCTCCCCTTTTTGGTGGATTTACGACCTTTGCTAACTTCACCGGTCTCTTCATCAATCCAGTGCAACCATCTTTGTCTGGTCACCGGATAGACGATGGTCACGGGAAACTCCTTCAAAAAGCACTGAAGCTTTTCCCGCATACGATTAAACTGCCCGGTTTGTATTTCGATGATTTCCTGCCCCGTGAAAACATCCGCCACAAAGCGGTCGATGGGTATTTCCTGCTTATCCTCATCAGACTCATAAAAATTTTTCAATATAGCATGAAGCGTCTTCTCAGAAAGAGTACCGATACCAAAACGCGCCCTGTCGCTTCCTATGATTTTTTCCCTGGCCTGTTCAAATCGTCTGCTTGGAGTATCCATGTTTTATCCTCTAATTACTTCTTCGCTGCGCCTACTCATTCAAACTCCCGTGACAAGAGAACTTCTTCCTTACCACGGGAGTTACTTCTTTTACTATCTTACCACATCTAAGCACAGGGGAAAAGAACTAATCCTCTTTTCTCTTCACTGCAATCATCACAAAATTCAAAATATCCTTTAAGCCTCTGCCTAAGAATTCCTCATCCCTGATGCCATACTCATGACCGCTGTCAAACCACTCCTGCCAAACCAAATCAAAAATGGATGACTCATAAACCTTTACTTCCACCTGCTTCTCACAGGACTGTGCGATATGACCGGCCCACCATTCCTTGGTTTTGAACATATAGGTTTCTTCTCCGGCCCATTCTTCCATTAATTCTTTCATAGCTCCCACCGGTTCCTCCTTTAGTCCCGGTACTACGAACAAAGCGTATCCGCCCTTTTTTAGAAAGGGAAGTATTTTTTCTCCAAATACATTGTCCGCACAGCCAAAATAGTGGTAGGTGTCCACACTGATTACCGCATCAAAATACTCCTCCGCAAAGGGCAGTGCCAAGGCGTCCCCATAAATAGGAATCACCTTATGTTCTAACTCATTTTCACGGATACGCTTTAGGTTATCCGTGGGAGATACCCACAAATCCAGTGCCCATACCTTATCTGCCTTAGTTTCATTCGCCAGATAAATAGAGGAAAGTGCCGCTCCGCAGCCCAAATCCAATACATCTCCCTTACTCACAGCTTGACTATAGTCCCCTACAATCTCATCCAATAAACGCAGGGCATTGGGGCCCATCATATATTCCTTTGTAAAATACTGCTTATAATTCTCTATATTTCTCATGTTACACCTCCGTTATTCTTCCTCATAAATTAGTGTTTCTTCCGTATACTTTCTACTCATATCATGCTTCAGCTTCCGATTTTCCACGGACTCAAAGATAATGGAAAAATCATAATCCTCCGGATACAGCTCACTTGCCGCCACATGGAGTTTCACTCTCTTTCGGTTAATCCAGATTTTCTTACCCTTTACCTGCACCCGAAGCACACCCTTTTCATTGACCTTTTCACAAACAATACCAATCTTCTGATCCGGATAAATCATCACGCTGTCGCCGATGTTAAATTCCTGGGTCATATTGGCTTTCTTCGTATTTTTCTTTATCTTTTTGATACTGCCGGTTTTCTTTTTCTCCAGTATATTTGTATTATGAGCCACAAAATCCTCTGCCGCCTTCTTTCCGTAGGCTGCTTCCACAGCCACTTTCAGCATACTTTCCGGCATACCCAGTCTGTCAGCGATGTAAAAAGCACAGCTTTCCCCGGCTTCCCCGATAATCATCTGATAGGTGGGCAAGAGACTGTCCTTATCAAAGGTCATGCGGGCATTGACGATACCCTCCGCTTTGTCCGCGTACTCCTTCACCTCCGGATAATGGGTGGTCACGATAAAGTGGCACTCACTTTTCCGAAGCTCCTCCAAAATAGCGATGGCGATACCCATCCCCTCTGCCGGGTCCGTTCCGGAACCCAGCTCATCCATGATGACCAGGCTGTTCCCGTTTACTTCCGACAACACCTCCAACACATTCTTAATATGGGCGGAAAAGGTGGACAGATTCTCGGAAATATTCTGTCCGTCGCCAATATCACAAAGGTAATTGCTGTTCATACAAATACTGGCCTCTTCGCTGGTTACATGCAGACCGCTCTGTGCCATCAGGCAGTTTAGCATCACCGTCTTAATCGCTACCGTCTTGCCACCTGTATTGGGTCCGGTAATCACAATGCCTTTTGTATCTCCTCCCATCTCAAACTGCAGGGGGACGCAAATACTCCGGTCCATCAGGGGGTGGCGGGCATTCTTTAGCTTGATTTCTCTCTCCAGAGTTATCACCGGCTCACAGGCCTGCATATCTATGGAAAGCTTACCCTTGGAGAATATAAAATCCAACTTCTCCATCATTCGTATATTTTCTTCCATAAGTACTTCCGCCTGGGCCACCATAGCTGTCAAAGTATAAAGGATTCTATACACCTCGTTCTCTTCACTGATTCGAAGCAGGACGATTTCCTCATAAATATTCGCCACACCCACCGGCTCCACGAAAAGGGTATTACCTGTGGAAGACTTGTCTATCACACTTCCGGGTATTTTGTACTTATATTCCTTCTTCACCGGCAGGCACAATCTGCCATTACGGTAGGTACTGAAACTGTCTGCCATAGCCTCCTTGTTGGAACGCATAATCTGGTCTGCCTTCTGCTTCATTTCCTCCGTCTTCTTAATAATTTGCATACGAAGCTGTGACAACTCCTTAGAAGCATAGTCATCCACCCGTTCATTGCGAATCTGCCTTGCTATCTCTTCCCTTAAATCATCCGCTGCATCAAAATTCTCCTCATAATAAGCCAAAGAATTCTGAAATACCTTGCCTCGTTCCAGATAATCCTTCAAGCGTCTCACCGCGCTTAAAATCATGCCCACTCTTTCCAGCTGATAAGGAGTCAGGCATTGATCCTTCCCTGCAATATCCATAACCTCCTTAATCTCCGTTACATTTTGAAGGGGCGGCGTGCCCAGCTTTTCTAAGAGTTCTCGGGCATCCGTGGTATCCTTCAAAGCACTCCTTAGCTCCAATTCCGACAGCAGAAAGCTTGCCCCATCAATCAGCTCATGGGCATACTCCGTCACCGCCAGCTCCTTCCATCGTTCCTTTACTTTGTCAAATTCTAAAACTTTGTCCAAATTCATTTTTACATTTTCCTCCATTTTACTGCTTGTTTCATGGATGCCTTAGTGAAGGTTTGTAAAGCTCTGAATAGTCGAAAAAAAGGGCATGACTGCCGTCATGCCCAAATCACACCAAAATATACAAAAACCCCTATTACGGAATCTTTGTAAGAACACATTATCAAGCATCATTAAGGCATACTTTAATAAGGCCGGCTATCGCCTGCCAAATTATAGTAACTACTCTGAATAGTTACATTTTGTCCTTTTGTTACACATTCTCTGATGCTCTGATAAAATTGTCCTCCTATTCGTTAGTTTTTTCTTAGTGTATCATTTAAATATATATATGTCAACCAATGTCAGATTGTTATTTACGGTACTATCACAAAAAGGGGGCTCCCGGCTACCCCCTAATTTCAACTTAAACTACCCTCACCACCCATCATACGAGTCATTTCTTCAATTCTCTCGATTGGAAATGGGGGTTGACTGATTGGTTTCATGGCAATGGACATCAGTTTCATAGGATTATCATCGGCTGCAATTCGATTGGAACTAAATGCTCCACATCTTTTGCATCTGTGAATAATCGCCCATTCACCATTCTTTCTGACCCATACTGCTACCGATTCCATGTGCCCGCCGCAATCCGACTCACGGTCTCCCGGCTCTATGTCCACATGTAAGCTATAGAGGCAATTCGGACAATGATTTCTATGATCACTGCCTGCACCTTCCGGTACTACCGGTCTTCCGCAGTTCTTACATACAAAAGTTTCATTGCATGGGTGTTTTTTATAATATCCTTTTTCATATTGTTTACGTTTATTTTCTCTATTCAATTGTAAATCCTCCATCTTTTTCTTTTCCGGAGGATTCATACTCATGTATAATTCCCTGAATTCTCTTTTCAGATAGATAATAAGCCCTACTCAATTCTGTAATCGTTTCACCTGAATAGAAGCGGTTTACTATCATTTGATTCCGTTCTGCTAGCTTTACCTTCGTTCCGTTCTTTTCTCCCCAGGACAATGTATTTTCGTTCTTTCTGGGAATGTACATCAATTGCCCATCGATATACTTTTGAATTTCTTCAATCAGGTTCTTTGGCAACACGTCCTCTGCGTTTATATAGCTCATATGCGTCCTCCTAAAAACACTTAGGATGCAATGGCTATCGCATTCATCTTTTTTATTTGCAATAGCCACTGCTATCGCGCATTACTCTTCTTATTCTTCATAATACACTCTTTTAACCTTTCTATTGTACATTTTTCCTTATCTTAGCATTCTTCCGATTATTCATCAATCTTAATTTTGATTAGAATTGTTTTTGGGATTATCTGTACAACTCGAAAGCCTATATTTTCTTATCCGGTAACAAAAGTAACTTATCTACCACTGAATGAATGATATTTGTTTCTTCAACCTCATTAATAGCACAAAGTTTTTTCCCTGCATCCTTACTGGAGGCTCCGCAGTGAAATACCTTTTCTGTAGACGTTCCATAATCCAACACAATCCATCGGTCGTGACAATCCGGATTTGACTTAATTCATAAAGGCGAGTATTGTTTCGAAAAATCATTTACCACCGTCGGCGTTAAAAATCCTTTCTTTCCATGTCCGTTCTCCGTAAATAGAACTACTTCTACCTTTGGTTTCTTTTGTGATATAAGCTGCAATGTCTTTGTATTTACATAATCATCCACCACATATATACTCTTCTGTGCCTGCTGATAAATCTCTATATATGCAACATCTGCTTCAAACTTCTGTCCCTTATAAATTACAAAATTCTTAAAATCCTTGTCTGAAACGAAATTTTCATTAATCTTATCTATACTTTTTTGAATACTATCAAATTTTTCTTCTGACTTGTTCTTCCAGTCTGTAATTCCCGAAACCTTCACAGACAATTCAGACACCTTGGCCGCAACTAATTTCATCTCCGACTGTGTAACAAACTGTTGATTTTGCTTTATGTAATGTCGCATTTCACGAAAAGCACGCATAATAAATATACTTTGCTGTTCTGCCAGTTCACCCCTAAGAACCGTTGCAAGCATGTAGATTCCTTGTTCGGTAAAAGCATATGGATATTTTTTAATATGTATCCCTCGTTTATTTCCTTGTTCGTTTAAAGTCGCAAATTGCGACTTTAAAAAATTTTCAGGAATTTCTTCCTTTGTTAACTGAAACATAAAATCATCCGGGAATCTTGTAATATTACGCTTTACCTGTTCATTCAAACGCTTCACTTCATACCCATAAATTTCTGCCAAATCATAATCAAGCATAACCTGCTGCCCTCTTATGATATAAACTCTATTATATATATTATCCATTGTTTCTTCTTTTAAATCCATATTCTGTTCCTCCTTGTGTAGCAGGAACACACTCAAAAGTCCTCCTGCTATTCTATTAGTTAAATGGAAAAGCAAGAATTTTCTGAATGTTAGAAATTTCGAATTCTTAGAATAAAAGAAAATTTGCTTTGAAAAAATTTTATCACAATATAAATGAATTCACAACATATAACATAAAAATAGTGGTCCTCCGTTGCTTTTTTAAGAATTCTCAAATACAATAAAACTGAACTATACCTAAAAATTCTTTTCAAAAGGAGACCTTTATGCCATACAAAGCAGTGATTTTTGATTTATTTGAAACTCTGATTACTGAATGGGGACATAAGAAATATACGAAAAATGAACTGTGCGCGGATTTAAATATTCGTAGGGATGATTTTGATACTTACTGGAATGAAAAAACGTCTGCTCAGTACTTGGGAACTATTACTTTTCAGGAAAGTCTTCAATATGTTTGTGAAAAATGTGGTCAAACCATCACTCCCGCTCAAATTGAAACCATCACTGCCAAGCGAATTCAAACAAAATCAGCTTGCTTTAACTATATTCTGCCGGAAGTTTTTGATTTATTGGAACAAATCAAGGCTATGGGACTGAAAACTGCCATTGTAAGTAATTGTTCTTCTGAAGAGGTAGAGGTCCTTAGAGAATCAAAGCTTTGTGACTTCTTTGATGAGATTATATTGTCTTATGAAGTGCATATGAAAAAACCGGATAATTGCATCTACGAAGAAGCAGCAAAACGATTAGGAGTCTCATTAAGTGAATGCTTATTTGTAGGTGATGGCGGCAGTAATGAATTATCCGGTGCCGAAAATGCAGGAATGAAACCGATTCAAGCTAAATGGTACACGAACAAATATCCCAAAAAACGTGAAAATATTGGAGCTTTTTTGAAGGCTGAAGAGCCAGCTGATATTGTGAATATGATATTAAAACAGGGACAGTGATAAGCTGTCCCTGTTCTTTTCCTACTCCTCAACCGGAACCCAAATATGTCTTTCATCCATATAATACACTGCATTCCCCTTTGCATCATAGGCCGTTGCTTCTATTTTATTTGATTGTTCCATGACCGCATCAAAAGTAAATAAAATCACTTCTCCCGGAGTTACTTCTTTTGTCTGTGTTTGTTCGAAACAGGTTACTTCTATACTTTTTACCTTATCATCATATACCCTAACCGGAAACAACTGGACTCCCTCATCATACTTATAATGGCACAAAGCACCGGCTGTCTCAATACTAACATTTTCCTCATAGGTACTCCACTTGGGCCAATTTAAATAATTATCATACTTTTTCCAGCCTAGTGGTGATTTCTCCACATAAACCACATCATAGCAACTATAACTATCATAAATATAAAAGTGAAAATCATCCTTCCACTCATAGTAGGCAATCATTTGTGCTGCAGTATTATTACTTAATTCTGCAGCCTCTTCGGAAGACAAACGATAACCATTGGCATAATTACAACAGATAAAACCAAATAAGAAACCCACGCAACCAAGAATAAAATTTATTACCCTTCTTCTCTTGCGCATTTTAGATGCCAGGCGGACATACTTATTTTCCTTATCCTTCTCTTCTCCTATAGGCTCTATCTCTTCGCCAAGAAATTCATAATATTTCGTACACTCCTTGCATTCTGCCAAATGCTCTATCACTGTCTGTTCACTGGACTCCGATGCCTCATGATCCAAACAAAGTGGCATCAAATCTCTCACCATATCACATCTATATTTCATAACCGTATTCCTCCTTTAATCGCTCTCGAATCTTTACTTTTGCCCGTGAAAACAACACTTTTGCCGTTGCTTCCCTGATTCCTACTAGTTCGCCTATCTCCTTATAGGACTTTTCATCAAACAAACGATATTCCACAATAGCCCGACTGCGCTCATCCAAATCTGCAATCACCCTTCTTATATGGGAGGTTACCTGTTTCTTTTCCACTACGGTACTGACCGCTTCTCCTTCCGAATGAAGCTCCTCTTCCAGATAGGTTTCCTTCGCATGAGTTTTAAGATATTTATAATAGGTATTTTTGGCAATCTGGCATAACCAGGATTTGATGGAACATTCTCCTCGAAAACGTGGAAGGGAAATAAACGCCTGATAAAAGCTTTCCTGCGTCACTTCCTCAGCTATATCATCCTGATAATCCGCCAATTTCAATACAAAGTAATAAACATCTTTATAATATAAATTGTACAATTCTTCAAATTTACTCATGCTGCACCTCCTTTCTCTTCGCCTTCATCTATTAGTACCTGATATATAAAAAAGGTAACACAAAAAAATTAAGGAGTAAACCTTTCGATTTACTCCTTACTCTTACGCCTCTTCCGGTACCTTATCTTTGGCATATAATAATTTCAACATAATCGGTGTAGAAATGCTGGATACGATAATCAGCAGAATCACCGCTGTGAAATAAATAGGATCCAGAAGTCCTACAGAAAGACCCTTCTGGGAAACAATCAATGCCACCTCGCCTCGGGTCATCATGCCAATACCGATTTTCAAAGAGTCATTATTGTTAAATTTACAAATCTTCGCCATTAAACCACAACCCACAATTTTCGTAATCAATGCTACTCCTACGAAACCGACAGAGAAGAGCATAATACTTACATCCAAGGTACTAAAATCTGTCTTCAAACCGATGCCTGTAAAGAAAATTGGTCCGAATATCATATAAGAAGCGATATCCGCTTTTTCCTCGATATAATCATGATCCTTTACGGAACAAAGGATGATACCTGCCACGTAAGCACCGGTAATATCTGCAATTCCAAAATATTCTTCTGCAATATAAGCCAAGGCAAAGCAAAGACCCACACTTAAAATAGGAATACGTCTGGTATGAGGCCAACGCTTATCCAATTTATTGAATATCTTGTAAAGAACAAAACCTACTACGATAGCCAGTACAAAGAACAATACGGTATTCACCACTACCTTGCCGGGATTGGACTCCGGATTTTCAAAACCAATCACAAAGGTCAGCACAATAATACCAATAACATCGTCGATAATCGCTGCACTTAAAATAGTGGTTCCTACCTTACCCTTCAGCTTACCCATTTCCTTCAGGGACTGTACCGTAATACTTACGGAAGTAGCCGTCATGATTACACCAATAAAGATAGCCTTGTAGAATTCGTGGCTTCCGGTGGGAGCCATACCATAGAATCCCCAATAAAGCAGGGTACCACCTACCAAAGGAATGAATACACCACAGCAAGCTATGGCCAGCGCAACAGGGCCGGTTTTAATCAACTCCTTCAGATTGGTTTCCAATCCGGCAGAGAACATCATCAGTATAACACCGATTTCTGCCATCATTACCAGAAAATCCGACTGATCCACCAAACCCAAAAAGCTGGGACCGATAAGTAAACCTGCTAAAATCTCACCAACTACAGAAGGTGCCTTCAGCTTTCGGGCCACTATACCAAAGCATTTTGCAAAAATAATGATAATGGCCAAATCCCTTAAAAATGTATATTCCATAATCCTAACTCCTCTTTATCTAAACAGTACTTTTTCAAATAAGCCGCACATTCCTTAATGTATGCCTTATTTGAAAATAAGTCAAGAGGTTTGTTTATATATTTTTTAGATTTTCACACAAAAACAGGTGGTACCTGATGTGGTACCACCTGTCATTAGCTCTTTAAAAACATATTATTACTTATTCTTCTGTCTCTTCCTTCGGGAAAGTGATTTCTTTCTCTATCACTTCCTCAGAAATTACAGGCTCCGGTTCCGAAATATCGTCGATATTTTCGATTTCTTCCTCACCGTTGGATAATTTTTCACGAACCTTAGCAATCTGTGCGATAGTTACCTTTTCATCCAGGTTCATCAGCTTCACGCCGGAAGTAATACGTCCTAAGGTGGAAATATCTTCCATACGTAACTGGATGATGATACCTTCTGTGGTAATCATCATGATTTCGTGGTCATCATTTACTGCCTTCACACCCACCAAATCGCCGGTCTTATCATTTATCTTGTAGCACTTCACACCCTTACCGCCACGATACTGAATGTTGAATTCATCTAAGTAGGTTCTCTTACCCATACCTCTTTCAGATACAAAGAGTAAGGAATCACCCTGGCTCTGAAGCTGCATACCAATGATTTCATCGGAAGGCGACAGGTTCATACCGATAACACCCATGGAGGTACGACCGGTTGCTCTTACGTCGGTCTCCTTGAAACGGATACACATACCCTGCTTGGTTACCAGGAAGATTTCCGTATCCTTATCGGTAGTCTTAACTTCGATTAACTCATCATCTTCACGAAGATTAATCGCTGCCAGACCATTCTTACGAACATTCATAAATTCCATAAGAGGAGTCTTCTTTACGGTACCGTTCTTAGTTACCATAAACAGATTTCTATCCTCTGAATATTCACCAATAGGAATCAGAGCTGAAATCTTCTCGCCGGGAGACAACTGCAACAGATTAATAATCGCAGTACCTCTGGCAGTTCTGCCTGCCTCCGGAATTTCATAAGCCTTGAGACGGTATACACGACCATAATTGGTAAAGAAATTAATATAATCGTGAGTACTCATCATCAGCAAATCTTCTATGTAGTCATCTTCGATGGTCTGCATACCCTTGATACCCTTACCACCGCGATTCTGGGACTTGAAATTGTCCACAGTCATACGCTTGATATAACCTAATCTGGTCATAGCGATCACAGTATTGGCACGAGGAATCAAATCTTCATTGGAAATATCAAACTCATCAAAGCCTATTTTACTTCTTCTGTCGTCACCGAATTTTGCGGAAATCATCATGATTTCCTCTTTGATAACGCCCAGTAACAGCTTTTCATCCGCCAAAATAGCCTTCAATCCCTTAATTTTTTCAACCAGCTCTAAATGCTCGTTTTCCAGCTTTTCTCTTTCCAAACCGGTCAACGCACGCAGACGCATATCTACGATAGCCTGAGCCTGTACCTCTGTAAGCTCGAAGCGGGCAATCAATCTTTCCTTAGCTTCCTGGGTATTCTGGCTGCTTCGGATGATGGAAATCACTTCATCGATGAAGTCTAAAGCTTTTAACAGACCCTGTAAAATATGGTCTCTTTCCTCAGCCTTATTTAAATCGTACTTGGTTCTTCTGGTAACCACATCCTCCTGATGAAGCAGGAAGTATTTCAGCATATCCAAAAGATTCAGTACCTTGGGTTCATTATTTACCAGCGCCAGCATAATAACACCGAAAGTATCCTGCAGCTGAGTATGCTTATACAACTGATTTAAGATAATATTGGCATTTACATCCTTACGAAGCTCTATTACTACACGTACACCTTCACGGTTGGACTCATCGCGGATATCTGTAATACCATCAATTTTTTTCAGCTTCACTAACTCTGCAATCTTGATAATAAGATTAGCCTTATTTACCATATAAGGAATTTCAGTCACAATAATCTGGCTCTTACCATTAGGAAGAGTCTCAATATTGGTCACTGCACGGACACGTACCTTACCACGACCTGTTCTGTAAGCTTCCTCACAGCCGGTAGTACCTAAAATCAAACCACCGGTAGGAAAATCAGGAGCTTTTACGATATCCAATACTTCTTCAATCTCTGTTTCTCTATCCTCAATCACCTTATTATCGATGATTTTCACCACTGCATTTACCACTTCACGTAAATTATGAGGAGGAATATTGGTAGCCATACCTACCGCAATACCGGTAGTACCGTTTACCAAAAGGTTAGGGTAACGACCGGGTAATACAACCGGTTCTTTCTCCGTATCATCGAAGTTAGGTACAAAATCCACGGTATCCTTGTTAATATCCGCAAGAAGCTCCATGGAAATTTTACTCAGTCTTGCCTCGGTATAACGCATTGCCGCAGCACCGTCACCGTCCATGGAACCGAAGTTACCATGACCGTCTACCAAGGGATAACGCATGGACCATTCCTGAGCCATGTTAACCAAAGAACCATAGATAGAACTGTCACCATGAGGGTGATATTTACCCATGGTATCACCGACGATACGCGCACTCTTACGATGTGGCTTATCGGGACCGTTATTTAACTCTATCATGGAGTATAAAACTCTTCTCTGTACCGGCTTCAAACCATCTCTTACATCCGGCAATGCACGGGAAGCGATAACACTCATGGCATAGTCGATGTAGAAGGTTTCCATACGTTCCTTCAAATCCACTTCCTGAATCTTATCGAACACCGTATCTTTATCAAAAATATTTTCGTCCATATTTTCCTCACCTACTTGTTGGACATCTTTTCTGCTTCGCAGAAATCCCATTCGCTACGGGCTTTGCCCTACGCTCATGGTTTCTATTCGTCAAATATGCATTAAGAAATGCCAGCATTTCTAATTCCTACTTGACTCATTAGATGTCCAAATTTTTTACGAACTTTGCATTTTCTTCAATGAACTCTCGTCTGGGCTCTACCTTATCACCCATCAGGGTAGTAAAGGTTAAATCAATTTCTGAAGCCAGCTCTTCATCATAATTCACACGCATAAGGATTCTTCTTTCCGGGTCCATGGTGGTTTCCCAAAGCTGGTCCGCATCCATTTCTCCCAAACCTTTATATCGCTGAATCTTATTATTCTGGTCACGACCTACTTCTGCCAAAATCTTTTCTAATTCATCATCGCTGTAGGCATACCAAACCTTTTTGTTCTTCTCCAGCTTATAAAGAGGCGGCTTTGCCAGATAAACATGTCCCTCTTTAATCAAATCCGGCATGAAACGGAACAGGAAGGTCAAAAGTAATGTACTGATATGTGCACCATCCACGTCCGCATCGGTCATCAGAATAATCTTGTGATAACGAAGCTTACTAATATCAAAATCTTCATGGATACCGGTACCAAAAGCAGTAATCATAGCTTTGATTTCCGCATTGGCATAAATTTTATCCAATCTTGCTTTTTCTACATTTAAAATCTTACCACGAAGAGGTAAAATAGCCTGGGTTGCACGGTTACGTGCGGTTTTTGCACTACCACCCGCAGAATCTCCCTCTACTATATAAATTTCACAGTTTTTCGGATCCTTATCAGAACAATCTGCTAACTTACCGGGTAAACTCATACCTTCCAAAGCAGTTTTTCTACGGGTCAAATCTCTTGCCTTACGTGCTGCCTCTCTTGCTCGCTGTGCTAAGATGGATTTTTCACAAATGGTCTTAGCTACGGAAGGATTCTGCTCTAAGAAATATGTAAGCTGCTCGGATACAATATTATCTACAGCACTTCTTGCCTCAGAGTTACCCAGCTTCTGCTTGGTCTGACCTTCAAACTGAGGGTCTTCTATCTTTACACTTACAATCGCAGTCAAACCTTCACGAATATCTTCACCGGTTAAGTTCGGCTCATTATCCTTTAATAATTTAGCACTTCTTGCATAATCATTAAAAGTCTTGGTTACTGCATTTCTAAAGCCCATCAGGTGAGTACCACCTTCAGGAGTATTTATATTATTTACAAAGCTGAATACACTTTCGTTAAAGGAATCGTTATGCTGGAAGGATACTTCCACATAAACCTTATTCTTTTCTCCTTCGAAATAAAGGATATTCTCATACAGAGGAGTCATACTCTTATTCAGGTAGGTAACAAATTCTTTAATACCACCTTCGTAGTGGAATTCAATTATCTTCTGTTTCTTACCATTATCTAAGGTTACATATCTAACCTTACCGATTTTATAAGTTTTCTCACCCTCAGCAGATTCTTTATTTTCTACAACATCCTTGTTTTCGGACATGTTATCCACAGCTTCTTCCTGCTGTGACTTTTTATCCTCTTCCGCACGTTTTAATAATTCACTAATCTGTGCATTCTCTGCGTCAGTATTTATAGGTTCTGCTATTTCTTCCTGACGGGAATCCTTTAAAATAATACGAAGACCCTTTGTAAGGAAAGCCATTTCACGAAGTCTTCTCTTCAACACATCAAAATCATATACCGTAGTTTCCGTAAAAATGGTATCATCCGGCATAAAAGTAACCTTGGTACCGGTTTTTTCTTCAGGACAAGTTCCAATCTCTTTCAAAGGATAGCATACATGTCCTCTTTCATAACGCTGCTTATAAACCTTACCACCCTGACTGATTTCTACTTCCAACCAGTTAGAAAGAGCATTTACAACCGAAGCACCTACACCATGAAGACCACCGGAAACCTTGTATCCTCCACCGCCGAATTTACCGCCTGCATGAAGAATGGTAAATACAACTTCTACTGCAGGAATACCGGCTTTTTGATTAATACCGATGGGAATACCACGACCATTATCTATAACTGTTACCGAATTATCTTCATTAATAATCACTTCAATGGTATCACAAAAACCCGCCAACGCTTCGTCCACGGAATTATCAACAATCTCATATACCAAATGATGAAGACCTCTGCTGGAAGTAGTACCAATGTACATACCAGGTCTCTTACGAACTGCCTCCAGACCCTCTAAAATCTGAATTTGGTCCGCACCATATTCATGATCCACTGTTGTGTTATTCATTGCTTCTTCGCTCATACTAAACCTGATTCCTTTCTATGGTTCCTTCCGGTATGGTAACCACACCGTCCGTCACCTTAAAAACTCTATCAATTTCAAAACGATTATTTACAAATTCTTCCAAACCGGTACAGGTAATAATGGTTTGAATATCACCTATACTGTTTAACAGATAATTTTGTCTGTTATTATCCAGTTCTGACAAAACATCATCCAAAAGTAAAATAGGAGTATCCTTTGTGATACGTTTCACCAATTCTATTTCAGACAACTTCAAAGAAAGTGCAGCAGTACGCTGCTGACCCTGGGAACCGAATTTGCGAATGTCCACATCCCCTACATAAAAACAAAAATCATCTCTGTGAGGTCCCACAGTGGTCATTTTTGCTTTGATATCCTTATCCTGATTATAATGTAAGACTCTTTCAAAATCTTCCATTTTCACATCCGGCTCATAAACGATTCTTAATTCTTCTTTTCCGCCGGATAGCTTTTTATGTATATCATATATAATTTCATTCAGCTGTTCTACAAAAAGATTTCTTCTTTCAATAATCTTACTTCCGTAAGAAACCAACTGGGAATCCCAAATATTTAAAGTTTCTTTTAAAGCCGGTTGCAAAAATAAATCTTTTAAAAGCTTATTTCTGTTATTTACTATTTTGTTGTAATTATTTAGATTGTAAAGATAGAAATTGTCCAGCTGACAAAGCTCCATATCTACAAATCTTCTTCTTTCCGCAGGACCCTCTTTAATAATACTCAAATCCTCCGGAGAGAAAAATACAACATTACATAAACCTAATAAATCAGCGGCTTTTTTAATCTTCTGCCCATCTATGGCTATTCCCTTGGACTTACTTTTACGAAGGTGCATATCCACTCTGGTTTCAATACCTTCTTTTTCCACATAAGTCCTTATATGTGCTTCTTCTTTGTTAAAATTAACAATATCCTTATCCTTACTACCCTTATGTGACTTGGTAGTAGCTGCCACATAAATAGCCTCTAATATATTGGTTTTGCCTTGGGCATTATCCCCGTATAAAATATTTGTGCCTTTATCAAATGTCAGGTTCAGCGTATCATAATTACGATAATCCTGAAGCTCCAATGATTTAATAATCATTTTTTACACTAATCCTCTATTTTAATTAGTTCACCGTCAAATTCTACTACATCTCCGGCAATCAATTTTTTACCTCTTTGTGTTTCAATAGATCCGTTTACCTTAACCAAACCATCCTGAATCACAAACTTGGCATCCACACCATTTTCTACCAGGCCGGCAGCCTTTAATGCCTGTCCCAGCTTAATATAATCTTCTCTCAGTTTAATAACCTGCATACCTGTCTCCTAACTTACAGTTGTAAAGTTTACAGGAAGAATCAGATAAATATACTTTTCTTCTTCATCCTTGATGAAACAAGGTGCCTTAGGATTTACCATGTAAAGAGTAACCTTCTCATCATCAATTACACGCAAAGCATCAATTAAGAATTTAGGATTGAAACCAATCATTAAATCCTTACCGTTTTTGTCAATATCAATATCTTCGTTCATACTACCGATGATGGAATTAATCTTCAGTTCCATCTTTTCATCGGTAATATTCATAATAATAGGTTTCTTATCTCCTTCTTTTACCAACAAAGTAGCACGATCTATACAGCTTAAAAATTCTTTCTTGTTGATAACAACCTTTGTTTCATAATCACTGGAAAGCATCTGCTCTATTCTGAAATACTCTCCTTCAATCAATCTGGAAACTACGGTAGTATTTTCAAATTCAAATACAATATGCTTCTGGGTAAAGAAAATATTAACAAACTTGTCCGTATCACCTGATAAAATCTTACTTATTTCATTTAAAGTCTTGCCCGGAACAACTACCTTTCTGGGAGCATAGTTATCTTTTAATTCAATCTTACGGATGGAAATACGATGACCGTCCAAAGATACTACTTTTAATTCATTTCCATTAATATCAAATAATTCACCGGTCATCAGTTTATTATTATCATTGTCAGAAATAGAGAAAATAGTCTGTCTTACTACTTCCTTCAAAGTAAACTGGGAAATAGATATATTTTCTTCTCTTTCAACAATAGGTAAATAAGAGAAATCTTCTCCTGATTTGCCTATAATATTAAACTTAGCCTTTTCACAGGTAATGGTAGTTTTATAGCTTGAATCTGTTTCGATGGTAATATCACTGTCAGGAAGCTTACGAACAATTTCCAAGAAAATCTTAGCATCTAAAGCAATGATACCTTTTTCTACAATGTTACCTTCTATAGTAGTTTCAATACCCAGTTCCATATCATTGGCAGTCAAAGTAATAACTCCTCTGCTGGCATCTAAAAGAATACACTCTAATATAGACATGGTAGTTTTGTTAGGTACTGCTTTTGATACAATTTGTACTCCGTTTAAAAGAGCTGATTTGGAACAAATTAATTTCATGTGAATAACTCCCTTCCTGGTTAAAAAGCAATTCGCAAACTGCCTTTTAATAATAATTTATAAAAGATTTTAGTATTATTAATATTAATAGTTGTTTATATGTGTAAAACCACTTCTATTATACTATTTTTAAGCAAAAATGGAAAGAAAAACATGTGAATTATTTCACTTTTCTTTTAGGATAACTTTATAGTTAATCACATACCCTTAAAGTTCAATTTCAAGGGTTAAAAAGATATCAACATGTTATATTTTAGAATGAACATTTTACCCACATTTTGATGTGAATAATTAATCTTATTATTTAACTGGGATTAATCTTTTTCTTAATGATTTCCATCTTATTTCTAAATTCTTCATTGGTACTTAATTCAGCTTCTACCTTATTAATACCGTGAATAATGGTAGTATGATCCTTTTTACCAAGTAATTTGGCAATATTGTTTAAGGATACATCTGTAAGTTCCCTGCAAAGATACATAACAACCTGTCTGGGCTGTACAAATTCAGAGTTTCTCTTTTTAGAAGATATATCATCCGGTCTGACACCGAAATGTTCAGCTACTACATTAATAATAAGAGTAGGGGTTACTTCCTTCGGTTTATTAGGATAAATAACATCCTTCAAAGCTTCTTCTGCCAGAGGAAGAGTGAGTTCTACCTTATTTAATCTTGCAAATGCAATAATCTTATTAAATGCACCTTCCAATTCACGAATATTAGATTTAATATTAGTAGCAATGTATTTAATAATATCCTCATCTATCTTACGATCATAAAAGTCTGCATTTTTACGCAAAATAGCCATACGTGTCTCATAATCAGGTGCCTGAATATCAGCAATAAGACCCCATTCAAAACGGCTGCGGAATCTTTCATCCAAGGTTTCCATATCCTTAGGTGGTTTATCAGAAGATAATATAATCTGCTTACCGGCAGCATGAAGTACATTAAAGGTATGGAAAAATTCTTCCTGAGTACTTTCTTTACCTATGATAAATTGTACGTCATCGACCATAAGGACATCAACGGTACGGTATTTTTCACGAAGCTTGGTCATATCTGCACTATTACCGCTACGGATGGATTCAATCACTTCATTGGTAAATTCTTCACTGGTAACGTAGAGAACCTTCATATTAGGATTTTCTTCTAATATAAAGTGACCGATGGAATGCATAAGGTGAGTCTTACCAAGTCCTGCTCCTCCGTATAAATAGAGAGGATTATATGCTTTTCCGGGAGATTCTGCTACCGCTAAAGAAGCAGAATGTGCAAATTTATTATTGCTTCCTACTACAAAGGTATCAAATTTGTATTTTGGATTTAAATTTGCGTTTTCATAACTTACATTATGTATGGAAGGATTGTTTAAAATTTCATTTTCTTCATATACATCATGTGCAATATCTGATTCCAGGACAAAGGAAACATCATAAGTAGAATTAAACATTTCCGATATGGTTACCTGGAAAAAGCTCTTGAACTTGGTAGTAATGTAGCTTAAGGCATGTCCTTTATCTGAAGGAATCAAAATAGTAACCATATTATTTTCTACCTTATATATCTCTAATGGTTCTATCCAGGTATCATAAGATATAGAAGAAAGATTGTATTCTCTCTTCATAGTTTCTTTAATTTCTGACCAGTTTTCTTTAATAAAATTCATGTGTTTTCTCCCCAAATATATATAAGGCTTTTTAAGCCGATAAAACCTCTAATATATAGTAATATAAATATGTAAATATTTCAAATATTAGTTATGAACATAATTTTTGAAAAAGTTATCCACAATATGTTGATAACTAGGGTTATAAGTAAGTGATAAAGGGGATATTGTGTATTATTATGTGAATAACTTGGTTAATTTGTGGATTATTAAGAATTGCTTATTTACAGCATTTTGAGTATTAATAAACATAAAATCCACAAGATATTGAGGTTACATAATAAAGAAATCCACAAATAATCAACAATATGTGGATAACTTAATGTTGATAAAAAAATGTGTATATCTATGTGGATAAAAAAATAAGGCAAAAAAAATTTTTTTAGACTTTCTTAAAAATAACGAAAACAAAGGATTTTTTTCATATTTTACTTGACATTGTCCCGCTTTTACATTACAATCAATTTGCTGTTTTTCTACATTTAAAGTTGTGCGAGTCAGTGGTGTACGTTAAAAAGAATTGCGAAGTAATTCTTGTAATTGTCGCCGCCGGGCGACAATTTTTTATGCGTATGAATGTAATTAGACAGAGAAAAATCTGTCGTAACTGAAAAAATAGTTTACCTTATTTATAGATTAAGGTTAATAAGAGAAGGAGGTGCCTTTATTATGAAGATGACATTTCAGCCTAAGAAGAGATCAAGATCTAAAGTTCACGGATTCAGAGCAAGAATGAGTACTCCCGGCGGAAGAAAAGTATTAGCAGCTAGACGTGCAAAAGGAAGAAAGAAATTATCAGCATAGGTCACAGCAATGTGACCTTTTTTTCTCTCTGAAAATGTGATAAAAGAAGGGATTCGTGATATATTATGTTATTTTCAGAGTCTTTGAAAAAGAATGAACAGTTCCAATTTGTTTATAAAAACGGAAAATCATACGCAAACAAGTATTTAATAATGTACGTTAAGAAAAACGGCCTGGAAAAAAACAGAATTGGAATCAGTGTCAGCAAAAAAGTAGGTAACAGTGTTGTAAGACACAGAGTTACAAGATTGGTAAGAGAAAGCTACAGATTACATGAAAGTATATTCAATAGTGGTTTGGATATCGTAATCGTAGGAAGACCAAGTGCAGCTACCGTAGGTTATCAAGAGGTAGAGAGCGCACTTTTACACTTAAGTAAGCTTCATCATATTATTAAAGTATATTTTTATGACGAGGATTAGAGAATTTTAATGGTAAATTCATCCTTATTTTATAGTATGTGAAGCAGGGTTTGTTATAATAAAATAATGAAAAAACTATTGATTACTCTTATAAAATGGTATCAAAAATATATATCTCCCATGAAAAGAACGAAATGCCCTTATATACCGAGTTGCTCCCAGTACGGTTTGGAAGCAATTGAAAAATATGGTGCTTTTAAGGGCTTTTTTTTGGCGTTATGGAGAATACTCAGATGTAATCCTTTTTCAAAGGGAGGATATGACCCGGTTCCTTAAGAGTAATACAGGGAGGATAAATGAACGTAATATTATTAACTCAGGATACTGGTAAAATAATAGGTTGGATTACCAGACTTCTTGGTAAAGTAATGGATATCATTTTTAACTTTATTGATACCGTAGGTTTACCCAATGTAGGTCTGGCCATCATATTATTTACTATCATTATCAATTTATTAATGCTTCCTTTGACTATGAAGCAGCAGAAGTTTTCTAAGCTGAATGCGAAGATTAATCCTGAAATTCAGGCAATCCGTGATAAGTATAAAGGAAAAACGGATCAGCAGTCAGCTATGGCTCAGAATCAGGAAATCCAAATGGTATATGCAAAATATGGCGTATCTCCAACCGGTAGCTGTGTACAGCTTTTGATTCAGATGCCGATTCTTTTTGCTTTATATCGTGTAATAGCATCTATGCCTGCATATGTTATGAAGATGAAAGATGCTTTTATGAAATTAGCAGATGTTATTGTAGCAAAAGACGGCGGTAAATTTATTTTAGAATCAGATGTATCTACTATCCAGAATACTGTAAGAATGTATGGTCAGCATATGACAGAAGGTAATTTAGAGAATGGTATTATTGATGTATTAAACAAATTATCTTCTACAGATATGGGTATTGTAGCAGAACATTATGGTTTATCCGGATTAGAATATCAGGGACAATTGATTTTAAGTAATGAAGTAACAACCGGATTAATTGATACTTATAACAGCTTTTTAGGTTTAAATATCGGTAATGCACCTTCTTATATTGTAAAGAATGCAATTGCTGCAGGTGCTTGGGGACTTGTAATCGGAGCGATTATGATTCCTGTTTTATCAGCATTGACTCAGTGGATTTCAGTGAAGCTGATGCCTCAGCAGAATAATAATAATAAGAGCAGCGAAGAAAGCGCTATGGAATCTTCTTTAAAGACCATGAATGTGGTAATGCCTTTTATCTCTGCATGGTTCTGCTATACCATGCCTTGTGGTTTAGGTATTTACTGGATTGCCGGTTCTATAGTAAGAAGTATTATTCAGATTTTCAGTAATAAGCACTTTGACAGAATGGATATGGACGAATTAGTAAAGAAGAACGAAGAAAAGAGTGCTAAGAAACTTGAAAAGATGAAACAACAGCAGGAAATGATGGCAGCTTATGCAAATATGAATACCAAGAAAATTCAGAGCAAAGCAGGCTATACAAACAATTATACCGGCTCAAGCAATGATAACAGTTCTAATACCGCAGAAGCTTCTACTGCCAATACTACCGCAAAGGCTAAGCCCGGAAGTATGATGGCAAAAGCGAATATGGTAAAAGATTATAACGAAAGAAACAATAAAAATTAGTTTTTGATGGGAGGATCAAAACATGGAATTTATTGAAGTATCTGCAAAGACAGTAAGTGATTGTATTACAGAAGCTTGTCAGAAATTAGGTGTAACAAGCGATAAATTAGAATATGAAGTATTAGAAGAGGGTTCTTCAGGATTTTTAGGAATCGGTGCTAAGGCTGCAAAGATTAAAGCAGCTGTAAAATCTTCCGTAGAAGATAGTGCAAAGGATTTCTTAAAAGAAGTATTTGATGCAATGAAAATGGTAGTTGTTGTAGATGTAAAATACAATGAAGAAGAAAAGAATATGGATATCGACTTAAGCGGCGATGACATGGGTGTACTGATTGGTAAGAGAGGACAGACTCTTGATTCTTTACAGTATCTGGTATCTTTGGTAGTAAATAAGAATTCTGAAGATTATATCAGAGTTAAAGTAGATACCGAGAACTACAGACAGAGAAGAAAGGATACTTTGGAAAACTTAGCAAAGAATATTGCTTACAAGGTAAAGAGAACTAAGAGAACCGTTTCTTTAGAGCCTATGAATCCTTATGAAAGAAGAATTATCCACTCTGCATTACAGAATGATAAATATGTAAGCACTCACAGTGAAGGTGATGAACCTTTCAGAAGAGTAGTTGTTACATTAAAGAAATAATGAATGATAGTCGAAAGCAGGTAAAAACTTGTTTTCGACTATTTTTATGTTGCTATTTTATTTTGTTGGATTTATTATTATCATGTATACAAATGCACTTTTTTAAGAAAGTGGAGGTATTTATGAAAAAAGATACGATTGTAGCTATTGCTACAGCTCTTTCTGATTCCGGAATAGGTATCGTAAGAGTGACAGGCGATGAAGCTGTACAAATTGTAAATAGAATATTTGTAAATAAACATGGTAATAGTTGTTTTCAGGATTATAAAACCCATACCATTCATTATGGATATATAATAGATTGTTTTGAAATTGAAGATGATTTCAAAAAGAAAATAGTAGATGAAGTCATGGTGGCATTGATGAAAGCACCCAATTCTTACACCAAAGAAGATACGGTGGAAATCAATTGTCATGGTGGTGTCCTTTTGTTGCAAAAAGTGTTAGAATTGATTTTAAAATGTGGTGCCCGTATGGCAGAACCGGGTGAGTTTACCAAAAGAGCATTTTTAAACGGTCGTATCGATTTAACAAAAGCAGAAGCGGTTATGGATTTAATTCATTCCCAGAATGAATTTGCTTTAAAATCCTCCGTGGAACAGTTAAAGGGAAGTGTTTCAGAGGCGATTCATAAACTTCGTGAAGAAATCATTTATGAAATTGCTTTTATTGAATCTGCCTTGGATGATCCGGAGCATATCAGCTTAGACGGATATGAAGAAGAACTTCGGAAAAAGACTGTTTCTATCTTAGAGAGAGTAAAGAAACTGATTGCATCTGCTGATAACGGTAAGATGATGAAAGAAGGTATCAATACGGTTATTGTAGGAAAACCCAATGCCGGCAAATCTTCTTTATTAAACCGAATGGTAGGAGAAGAACGTGCCATTGTTACGGATATAGCCGGAACTACCAGAGATGTCCTCCAGGAATCCATCCGTCTTCATGGAATTTCTTTAAATATGATTGATACTGCCGGTATTCGAAGCACCGAAGATGTGGTAGAAAAAATAGGAGTGGAGCGAGCCAAGGAATATGCTGCGAAAGCAGATTTGATTCTTTATGTGGTGGATTCTTCCGTACCTTTGGATGACAGTGATAGAGAAATCATTTCTGTGATTCAAGATAAAAAAGTGATTATTTTACTGAATAAGTCTGATTTGGAAGCTAAGGTTTTCGAAGAGGAATTAAAGGATTTATTTGCGGGAAAGGATATCTGTCTGGTACGTACTTCCACCAAGGAAAATTCCGGTATGGAAGAATTTGAAGAAATGATTAAGGATATGTTTTTCCGAGGTCAGATAAAAGCAAATGACGAAGTGGTGATAACCAATATGCGCCACAAGGAAGCATTGGTGGAAGCTGAGAAAAGTTTACAAATGGTAATGGATAGTCTGGATATGCATATGCCGGAAGATTTCTATTCCATAGACCTGATGAGTGCTTATGCATCTTTGGGATATATCATTGGTGAAGAAGTGGATGAAGATTTAGTGAATGAGATATTCACCAAATTCTGCATGGGTAAGTAGATTGAAATGTGAGGATAGTATTATGCCTGAAATTAGAGAAAATGTAGATGTGTGTGTGGTAGGTGCGGGGCATGCAGGATGTGAAGCGGCGCTGGCTTGTGCAAGACTCGGATTGGAGACTGTGATTTTTACAGTTAGTGTGGATAGTATTGCATTGATGCCCTGCAATCCCAATATTGGTGGTTCATCTAAAGGACACCTGGTAAGAGAGATTGATGCTCTTGGTGGTGAGATGGGTAAGAATATTGATAAAACCTTTATCCAGTCTAAGATGCTGAATGTTTCTAAGGGTCCTGCAGTACATTCTTTGCGTGCACAGGCAGATAAAGCCGACTATACCCGAGAAATGCGCAAAATATTGGAGAACCAGGAACATCTGACCATAAAGCAGGCAGAGATTTGTGAAATCTTATGGGAAGAGACTTCTCCGGATAAGAAAAAAATTACCGGAGTGAAAACCTATACAGGAGCCATTTATGAGTGTAAGGCTATTATTCTTTGTACCGGTACTTATCTGAAAGCAAGATGTCTTTGCGGAGAAGCTATTACCTATACAGGTCCCAATGGGTTACAGGCTGCCAATCATTTAACTGAAAGCTTGAAAAATATGGGTATCGAAATAAGACGTTTTAAGACAGGTACCCCTGCCCGCATGGATAAAAGAAGCATCGATTTTTCAAAGATGGAAGAACAGTTTGGAGATGATAGAGTAATACCTTTTTCTTTTTCTACGGATCCGGAATCTGTTCAGAAGGAACAGGTTAGCTGTTGGCTTACTTATACCAATGAGAAGACCCATGAAATCATTCGAGGAAATCTGGACCGCTCACCTATTTATGCAGGTATTATCGAAGGTACCGGTCCCAGATATTGTCCTTCTATTGAAGACAAGGTCGTAAAGTTTGCGGATAAGGAAAGACATCAGGTATTTATTGAGCCGGAAGGAATCCACACCAATGAAATGTATGTAGGAGGTATGTCTTCTTCCTTACCGGAGGATGTACAGCTGGCAATGTATCGTACGGTACCGGGATTGGAAAATTGTAAGATCGTAAGAAATGCTTATGCTATTGAATATGATTGTATCAATGCAAGAGAGCTTTATCCCAGTCTGGAATTTAAGAATATATCCGGCCTTTTCAGTGCAGGACAGTTTAATGGCAGTAGCGGATATGAAGAAGCGGCAGCACAAGGGTTAATAGCCGGTATCAATGCTTCCATGTCTATTTTAGGTAAAGAACCTTTGATTCTGGATCGTTCCGAAAGCTATATTGGTGTATTAATCGATGATTTAGTAACCAAAGATAATAGAGAACCCTATCGTATGATGACGTCCAGAGCGGAGTATCGTTTGTTACTTCGTCAGGATAATGCAGACTTAAGACTTCGTAAGAAGGGTTATGAAGTAGGTTTAATTTCGGAAGAACAATATCAAAGTCTTTTAAATAAGGAAGAATTGATTCAGAAGGAAACGGAACGTCTGAAAAATACCAATGTGGGTGCTAATAAGACTGTTCAAGCCTTTTTAGAATCTCAGGGAAGTACTGCTTTAAAGACAGCTGCATCCTTAGCAGAGTTGATTTGTAGACCGGAGTTAAGTTATGCTTCCTTAGCTGAAATAGATCCTGAAAGAACGAATTTTGCATTGGAGGTTTGTGGGAAAGAGGTTTTACCTGCTGATGTAATAGAGCAGGTGGAGATTGAGATTAAATATGAAGGATATATAATCCGTCAGCTTCGTCAGGTAGAACAATATAAGAAAATGGAGAAGAAATTAATACCGGAAGAATTGGATTATGATGAGGTACCGTCCTTACGTTTGGAGGCTCGTCAGAAGCTAAAAATGTTCCGTCCTATATCAGTAGGGCAGGCATCCCGTATTTCCGGCGTATCTCCGGCCGATATTTCTGTATTGTTGGTTTATTTGGAACAATACATGAAAAAGAAATAATATTGAATCAATCTATAGGAAATATAAGAGAAGAGGTATATAATATTCATGGAATATAATACAACTCAATTTGAAAAAGATTTGGAAGATTTTCAGGTAAAATTGTCTGATATACAGATAAAACAATTTATCAGATATTATGAGTTACTGGTTGAGTGGAACGAATTCATGAATCTGACTGCTATTACAGAGTATGATGAAGTAATGAAAAAACATTTTGTTGACAGTTTATCCTTGATTAAAGCTTTTGATGTCGATAAGGAAGCTACGGTGATAGATGTGGGAACCGGTGCAGGTTTTCCCGGACTGGCATTAAAAATAGCATACCCTTCGTTAAAAGTGACTCTTTTAGATTCTTTAAATAAGAGAATTAATTTTTTGAATGAAGTGATAACACAGTTAGGTTTAACAGGAATCGAAACTATTCATGGTCGTGCGGAGGATTTTGCAAAGCCCTGTAAACTGCGTGAAAAATATGATTTGTGTGTATCACGGGCTGTAGCTAATTTGTCCACTTTGTCAGAATACTGTCTTCCTTATGTAAAGGTGGGTGGAAAGTTTATTCCTTATAAATCTGAGAAGATGGAAGAAGAAATTAATGTGGCTAAGAAAGCAATTAGCGTGCTTGGTGGAAAGATAGAAAAGTGTGAAGAGTTTTATTTGCCGGACTCTGATATTTATCGTAATCTTATTGTGATTCAGAAAAATAAAGAAACTCCTAAAAAGTTTCCAAGAAAAGCCGGTCTTCCATCAAAAGAACCGATTAAATAGAAATTATAAAACGATTATAAATAAACGAAATAAAGTATATATTTTTTGATTAATAGGTAATAAGAAAAGGAATAATTTTATTGTTGTAATATTTGATAATGTTATTATACAATTTTGATAAAGTTTCTAATTTGGTAGTTGGGGAATACTGAAGATTAGAAATTATCGTTTGAGGGAGTTCAATTTCTTATGGGCATAAAAGTGATGATGGCCGATGACCATGTTTTATGTAGACAAGGTATTAAAGAATTATTGATTAATGATGGCAATATAGAAGTAATATGTGAGGCAAGTGATGGTGAAGAATGCTTAAGGCAATTAGAACATAATATGCCGGATATTCTTATGCTTGATATTAATATGCCAAAGTTAAATGGTATAGAGGTCTTAAAAGAGATTAAAAGAAAAAAATATCAGATTAAAGTATTGATACTGACTTATCATGATGAAATTGATTATTTGGTGAAAGCATTTGATATTGGCGTGGAAGGATATTTGATAAAGAGTTCGGATGAAAAGGAATTAAAAAAAGCTATTTCTTTTATTGCGAACGGCAGGTCCTATATTCAACCAAGTTTAATTCCGTTGTTAAATACTAAATTGAGAACCAGGGATACAGATAAAACGAAATTAGATATATTAACAAATAGAGAAAAGAAATGTTAGTTTATCTGGCAAAAGGTATGCTTAATAAGGAAATTGCTATCGAACTAAAGATAAGTGAACGTACTGTGAAAAACCATATATCAAATTTGTTTAAGAAAATAGATGTAAATGATAGAACCCAAGCTGCTGTATTTGCTATAAAAAACGGATTGGTTGATTTGTATTAATATATAATTCTTTTAGTATTTAAGAGGAATGTTTCACGTGAAACATTCCTCTTGTTTTGACTGGAGTAGTCGTTAAAACACAATATAATGTTTCACGTGAAACATTTAGACCCCTATATATTGTGCCAAAGACCGTGAAACATTTTTAGAAAGTAAGCGTGAAACATAGTAATATAAAGGTTTTACAGCACTTTTAACAGTATTTTTGCTGATTGAACCCAATAATTGATACAAAAAAACAAATTAGATTATTAAGTAAGATTCTTGTAGATATATCAGAAATTACGTGATATAATCTTATTTGATAACTGACTAAACATCAGGAATTCAATAAAATATACGGGCAAATTTATATAAATACAGAGGCAGGCGTAGATAAAGGAGTAAGTATGGGAAGAATTATTGCGATTGCGAATCAGAAAGGTGGAGTAGGTAAAACCACTACTTCCATTAATTTAGCAGCAGCATTAGCTGAGCTTGGAAAGAAAGTATTATTAATTGATACAGATCCCCAGGGCAATGCTACCAGCGGTTTTGGTGTTGAAAAGAATGAAGTAGAGAATACCATATATGAGTTAATACTTGAGGAATGCAGTATTCATGATTGTATTATTGATGAAGTAATACCTAATGTATCAATTATACCATCCAATGTTAATCTGGCTGCAGCAGAGATTGAACTGATTGGTGTAGAGAGAAAAGAATATATTCTAAAGAATGCAGTGGATTTTGTGAATTACAAATATGATTACATTATCATTGACTGTCCTCCTTCTTTAAATATGTTAACCATCAATTCCATGACAACTGCAAACAGTATTATTGTTCCGATTCAGTGTGAATATTATGCTTTGGAAGGTTTGAGTCAGTTAATACATACCGTAAATCTGGTAAAAGAAAGACTAAATCCTTATTTGGAAATGGAAGGTGTGGTATTTACCATGTATGATTCCAGAACCAATCTTTCCATGCAGGTAGTTGAGAATGTTAAGAGTAATCTGAAACAGTATATATTTGAAACAATGATACCGAGAAATATCCGATTAGCTGAAGCACCCAGCTTTGGAATGCCGATTATTAAGTATGATCCAAAGTCTACCGGAGCTGAAAGTTATATGGATTTAGCAAGAGAACTTATCAAGAAAAATACCAGATAGGGGGATTAAGAGATGGCAAAGCCAAGAGGTTTGGGAAAAGGTTTAGACCTTATGATACCTAATGTAGTAGGTGAAGAAAAAGAAAAGAAAGAACCTAAGGTAGTAATTAATGAAGAAAAAGAACAGGGTGAAACACTTGTAAAGATTACAAAGGTGGAGCCAAACCGTGAACAGCCCAGAAAATACTTTGATGAGGATGCATTGCAGGAGCTGGCAGATTCAATTAAGCAGTTCGGACTTTTGCAGCCTATATTGGTGCAGGATAGAAAAGATTACTATGAAATTATTGCAGGTGAGCGTCGTTGGAGAGCTGCCAAGTTAGCCGGTTTAAAGGAAGTACCTGTTATCATCAAGAATTATACCGAGCAGGAAATCGTTGAAATAGCTTTGATTGAGAATATTCAGCGTGAAGACTTAAATCCGATTGAAGAGGCACAGGCTTATAAGAAATTATTAACCGAGTTTAATTTAAAGCAGGATGAAGTAGCTGAGAGAGTATCAAAGAGCCGTGCTGCGGTAACCAATTCCATCAGATTATTAAAGCTGAGTGATAAGGTACAGCAGATGGTTATTGATGATATGATTAGTACCGGTCATGCAAGAGCTTTGTTAGCGATTGAAGATCCGGAACAGCAGTACATCATAGCACAGAAGATTTTCGATGAAAAACTCAGCGTACGTGATATTGAGAAATTGGTTAAGGATTTGCATAAGACACCTAAGGCTAAGAAATTAGATGATAAAGCTATGCAGGCCATCTATCAGGATATTGAAGAGAAATTAAAACAGTCTCTGGGTACCAAGGTTGCCATCAGTTCAAAAGGTAAGGGTGCCGGTAAGATTGAAATAGAGTTCTATAGTCACGAGGATTTGGACAGACTGTTGGAAATGATAGTTAAATAAGGAGATCTTATGCAGCAAGGATATAGTAAGTTGTTTGATCGGATAGGTATAGGAACAGTTGATATTGGCATTATTATACTGATAATATTTATATTATTAATAATATTTATTGTAATTGCCGTTCTGTTTGTGTGTAAGAATGTCCGTTTGGAAAAAAAATTAAATCAATTTATGGCAGGTAAAGATGGAATGAGTTTGGAGGAAAACATTCTCAGTATCCATGAGGAAAATAAGTATTTAAAATCTTGTACTGACCGTAATAAGAAAGAAATTCGTACACTTTACAAAAAGATGGAGAAAACCATTTGTAAAGTTGGATTGGTGAAGTATGATGCATTTCCGCAGATGGGCGGACAGTTAAGCTTTAGTCTTGCACTTTTAGATGAACATAATGATGGATTTATTATTAATTCTGTACACGGTACGGATGGATGTTATTCCTATACAAAAGCAATTAACGGCGGTATTTGTAAGCTGACTTTGGGAAAGGAAGAAGAAAAGGCTTTATCAATTGCCAGACAGTACAATCCCGAAACAATCCAATCATAATAGGGTAAAGGCAACGAGCGTATGATTAAAAAAAAGGTAAGTGAATTAAAGGGCAATGAAATATTAGGTAAGCCTCTGATGACTTTGGACTATCAGATTATTCTCCCGGAAGGTGCGCAGCTTCGACCGGATTATCTGGAGAAGATGATAGAGCTTGGTGTGACGGATGCCTGGGTGTTGGAAGAGGATTACGCAGAGAGTAGTGCATTAGAAATCATGAAGGATAATGTCATAAGTACGGTGAGTCAGAAGGTGAAAGACATACTGGAAAGACATACCTATCACAGCAACGAAGAATTAGCGGATTTATGTGATGCTGCGGATCGTATTGTGCAACATATTCTGGAGGATGAGAATGTACTGGAAGCAGTATTGGAGATTCGACAGAGAAGTTCTGATTTATATGAGCATTCTGTAAGTGTATGTGCATTATCCTTATTGACGGCAATGAAAATGAAACTGGACCAAAAGTCTTTGTATGATATTGGTATCGGAAGTCTGTTACATGATATCGGTATGCGTTATAGTGTGATTGATGTGTTTGGTTCTGATATGTTGGATATGAGTGCAGCAAGCTGGTCAGAATATAAAAAACATCCGATATTCGGTTATGATGCACTGAAGAATGAGAAATGGCTGAGTGATGTCAGTCGCAGTATCATACTGTTTCATCATGAGACACTGGACGGGGAAGGATATCCTATTAAAACGGGGGATATTCCTAAGGAGTGTAGAATCGTCTCGATTTGCGATACCTTTGACGAAATGTATGGAGGTATCGGTTATACACGTGTAAAGCTTTATGAAGTGATAGAGTATTTAAAAAATTATAAAAATGTAAAATATGACGGTAAAATGGTGGATACCTTTTTAAGTCTGATAGCCGTATACCCCACCGGAACCAGAGTGGTCACCAACGAGGGAGAAGAAGCGGTTGTAGTAAGACAAAATAATGGTTTCCAGGAAAGACCGGTGCTTCGAATCACCCATAACCAAAACGGTGAAGAAGTGACGGGTATCGTGATTAAGGACTTGGTAAAGGTTCATAATATA
This sequence comes from Lachnospiraceae bacterium, assembly GCA_017522685.1. The sequence continues at coordinate 236,464 of JAFWYN010000005.1, read as the reverse complement.
TTTATTGAGAAAGTATTAGATTAATTTTTGGAGGAAAGATTATGTTAGATATTGATTTTTTAAGAGAGAATCCGGATGTGGTAAAGGAAAACATCAAGAAGAAATTTCAGGATGCGAAGCTTCCTATGGTGGATGAGGTTATCGAGCTGGATACTCAGAGAAGACTGGTGCAGCAGGAGGCAGATGCAATCCGTGCGAATCGTAATAAGATTTCTAAGGAAATTGGCGCTTTGATGGCTCAGGGTAAGAAGGAAGAAGCAGAAGCTAAGAAAGCAGAGGTAGCTGCAAACAAGGAGCGCCTGGCTGAATTGGAAGCATTGGAGCCGGAGCTTCAGGCAAAGGTTAATAAGATTATGATGGTGATTCCAAATATCATAGATGATAGCGTGCCCGTAGGTAAGGATGATAGCGAGAACGTAGAAATCGAGAAGTACGGTGAGCCTGTGGTGCCTGATTTTGAAGTACCTTATCATGCAGATATTTTAAACAGCATCAGTGGTCTGGACAAGGATGCGGCCGGCAGAACCAGCGGTAATGGTTTCTATTACCTGATGGGTGATGCGGCAAGAATCCATTCTGCTATGATTAGTTACGCAAGAGATTTCATGATTAATAAGGGATTTACTTACTGTATTCCTCCTTTCATGATTCGTAGTAGTGTAGTAACCGGCGTTATGAGCTTCGCAGAGATGGAAGCTATGATGTATAAGATTGAAGGGGAAGATTTGTACTTAATCGGTACCTCAGAGCATTCCATGATTGGTAAGTTCCAGGGTGAAATCGTAGAAGAAGCAAAGCTTCCTATCGCCATGACTTCTTACTCTCCTTGTTTCCGTAAGGAAGTAGGTTCACACGGTATTGAGGAAAGAGGCGTTTATCGTGTACATCAGTTTGAAAAGCAGGAGATGGTTGTGTTATGTAAACCTGAAGATTCTATGGACTGGTACAATAAGATGTGGCAGTACTCTGTAGAATTTTTCCGTAGCTTAGATATCCCTGTACGTACTTTGGAGTGTTGTAGTGGTGACTTGGCAGACCTGAAGGTGAAGTCTTGTGACGTAGAAGCATGGAGCCCCAGACAGAAGAAGTACTTCGAGGTTGGTTCTTGTTCTACCTTAGGAGATGCTCAGGCGAGAAGATTAAAAATCCGTACCAAGGGTGAAAATGGTACTTACTATGTGCATACATTAAATAATACAGTGCTTGCAACACCTCGCGGACTGATTGCATTCTTAGAGAACAATGTAAAGGAAGACGGCACCATCAGTATTCCTGAGGCACTCAGACCATACATGGGCGGCATAAGCGTTGTAAAGCCACGCTAAAAACAAGCGCCTGCATCCGCAGGCATTTGTTTTTACGGGGTTGACAACGCAATCGTCAGCGAGTAAGCCGGCGCTGAAAGCGCTGATAAGCACGTAGTGCGGGCTTACGAGCGGGAAAATAGAATAATAAACGAGCACCGACGTTAGTCGGCATTTGTTTTGTAGGTTTTGTAAGGGTATACAAATGAAGAAGAAAAATTTTTATCCTATTTTATTTGGTATTTTTGGGATAGTAGGAGTGATACTAATTGTTAGTAGTATTTTAGTGTTTGCCGCAGGCAAGAAGTTTGATGAAACAGCTGTAGAGATTACCGGTACTATATCATATATTGATAGCTATTGGGATTCCGATGGAGACAGACACTATCAAGTTTACGTAGACTATGATTTTCAGGGGCATGAGTTTACAGATATCCGATTGGGTACTTATACCAGTAGTATGTATGAGGGGAAAGAAATTACTTTAAAAGTAGACCCGGAGAATCCGGGAAAAGTCAAGACTCCTCATAGTTATATGATAGCCGGTATTATTTTAGCTGTCTTGGGAGTGATATTTGCATTAATAGGTATTATTTCTGCTGTGATAGGCATAAAGAAGTCTGCCAAGAAGAAAGAATTGCTACAGCAAGGCAGATATATTTGTGCTGTTGTAGAAAGAGTGGATATGAACTATAACTATTACGTAAACGGAAGGCATCCTTATGTGATTTATTGTAACTATCAGGATGAGTATAGTGGGGTTCTTTACAGATTTAAGAGTGATAATATGTGGACGGATCCGTATCCTTTTTTACAACAGGGTAGCAATGTGCGAGTTTATGTGGATGGTCAGGATTACAGTAAGTATTATGTGGATGTAGAAGGAAGTCTTCAGGGTAAAGTAGTAGATTATACCTAATAGGTGAATATTTAAAGTCAGAAAGAAGGTGAGTTTTTGCATAAATACATGAGAGCAATCGGTTTCAGTGAATACACGGACCGTAAGAAAATAAAAGAACTGATACGTAAATCAGTAACCCGTGCGGATGAGAGGGCTTATACTCTGAACGAGGATGGCGTGATGTTGGGCGAATTTTGCAAAAACTACGCCGATGGTATGGGAATCGCTGTATGTGGGGAATTTGATGATGAGGATGACAAATTTACCTATGAGTATTATTATCCGTATCTTAGAGGAACCGGTGTCACCAGTTATGAAGAGGTGACGGTGGAGAGATTGGCCAACAGAGAAGCCTATGCCGGTGCCTGTGACGATGTAAATGTGGGAATCACTCTGATTTTTTATCTGCAGAATATGATACCTTATGTAAAGGCCAAGTATTGCGGGCAGGCCTATCCTACCGGACTTTCCGTGACTATGTCCGCTTTGTCCACGGAAGGCAGTATTTTGATGCCCATCAAAAAAGATGAATTACAGAAAAAGAGAATCCGAAAGGATTCCGTCAACCGCTCCAAGCTCATAGAAGCAGCCCGAAAAGGGGATGAGGAAGCCATAGAAACCTTGACCTTGGAGGATATGGATATGTATACCACCATATCCCGCAAGATTTTGAAGGAAGATGTATTCAGTATTGTGGATACCTATTTCATGCCCTATGGTGTGGAATGCGATCATTATAATGTGCTGGGTGAAATCTTGGCCTGCAAAAAGGTGAAAAACTCCATGACGGAGGAGGAAATTTATTTGCTCACAATTTGCAGTAATGAATTGACTTTTGATGTGGCAATCAATATAATAGACTTGTTCGGCGAACCTCAGGTGGGCAGAAGATTTAAAGGTACCATCTGGCTTCAGGGAAGAGTCAATTTCCCGGAAACATTTTAGTAAAATAGGGCATGGCTTTATGCGATGCCCTCGTAATAGGTTCCCTTAGTTAAATGGATATAACAAGTGCCTCCTAAGCACTAGTTGTGAGTTCGATTCTCGCAGGGAACGTTTGAACACCGGAGTGATTGCTTCGGTGTTTTGTACAAAGGGGATTATTAAAGGGGAATTTTCATGAAAAGAGAAAGTAAAGTACTAAAGATGGTGTTGGCTGCCATGTTTTTGGCGCTGGCGTATGTGTTGCCGTTTTTGACCGGGCAGATTCAGGAGATAGGGTCCATGCTCTGTCCCATGCATATACCGGTATTGCTGTGCGGGTTTATCTGCGGATGGCCCTGGGGGATTGTGGTAGGATTTTCGGCTCCGCTGCTACGTTCCATGATACTCACCATGCCGCCATTTTTCCCGAAGGCAGTGTGTATGGCTTTTGAACTTGCCACATACGGAGCCATAGCCGGTATCCTGTATAAGGCATTGCCCAAGAAAAAGCTATCCATTTATGTGTCACTTTTAGTAGCCATGGTGGCAGGACGGCTGGTATGGGGAACGGCCATGTTTATCTGCATGGGTCTTTCCGGAGGAGCCTTTGGCTGGAAAGCATTTTTGGCAGGTGCCATTACCAACGCCATACCCGGTATTATCATTCAGATTATACTAATACCTGTTTTGGTGATGGCTTTGGAGAAAGCCGGGAAAGGTCCGGAAACAGCATAAAGAGCGTAAGAAGCATTGGAACGTAAAAGTTTCAGTGCTTTTTCTTTTTTGAAATTAAAAAATTTATTAAAAAACAGTTGACACATAACTGTTCTTAGTGTATATATAACATATAAACAGTTGCAAGCAACCAATATACAATTAAAAGGTAAGGTGAGAGTCATATGAAAATTTTGCAAAACTCAGACATCCCCATTTACCAGCAAATAGCCAATCAGTTCAAGGAAGAGATTCTGTCCGGAAAGCTGAAACAGGGTGAGTACCTGCCGTCCATCCGAGGATTGGCTAAGGACTTACGGATCAGTGTCATCACTACCATGAAAGCCTATGAGGAGCTGGCAAGCCAGGGGCTGGTGACCGCTGTGCAGGGCAAGGGCTATTATGTGAATGCACAGGACAGCGAGATGCTAAGAGAGCAGCATTTGCGGAAGATGGAGGAGCATTTGATGAATGCCATAACCGCAGCACGTATCGCAGGGATACCAAAGGAAGAGATGATACAGGTGCTGGAGATGCTGCTATCGGACAGGGAATAACCGCTGAAACATTCGGAGGGGAAGAGAGGAGATTAACAAATGGAGACAGTATTTTGTTTGGAAAATATAAGAAAAAAATTTAAGGATTTTGAATTGAATATTCCGGAGCTGAATATTCCAAAGGGCTTTGCTACCGCACTGATCGGAGAAAATGGTGCCGGTAAAAGTACTATGATGAATATCCTGGCGGGGACAAGACTGGATTACAAAGGAAAGGTAACTTATTTTGAGGGCGGTATGAAAGAAGCACAGATTAGGGAAGCCATCGGTTATACCAGTGCCACCAGTTATTTTATGCCCCATTGGACCATAAAGGATGTGGGCGAGGTAAGCGAACTGCTATTTGACGGATTCCACAAGGAAGAATATAAGCTACTTTGCGCGGAATTAAATATTGAGAAAGAAAACAAAAGCATCAGCAGTCTTTCCGATGGTATGCGTATGAAGACAGCGCTGGCAGCAGTCTTTGCCAGAGATACCAAGTGCCTGCTTCTGGATGAGCCTGCATCGCCCTTGGATCCCTTGATGAGAGATAAGCTTTGCAATATGCTTCGGGAGTATCTGGATGAGGGAAATGGTGAAAAGAGCGTATTCTTCTCCACTCACAATATCGCGGATATGGAAAATGTCACCGACTACTGTGTGATTCTGGAGCAGGGTCAGGTGGTAGAACAGGGCTTTGTAGAGGATTTGAAGGAAAAATATGTGCTGGTAAAGGGCGAAGCTTCAGACGCAGATAAGGCGAAGGATGTGTTAATTGGTTTTCGTGCCAATACTTATGGCTTCGAAGGTCTCTGCTTATCTGAGAATCTGGAGAAGCTGGCAGGTCTGGATGTGGCTGTGGAAACACCCACCCTTTCCCAAATCAGTGTGGGTGTAATGAAGCAATATTCTATGCTGAAGGCATGAGGTGCAGCGTGATGAAGGATATAAAATGCTATAGAGTTTTTCTATGCAATAAATGGATGCGGCGAGTGATATATCTGATATATCCCCTGTTAAGCATTGGCTGGTGTGGCTTGATGGCTTTTGCAGGAGGTCCGGATGCTACACTTGGACTTATTACAGCAGTAATAGTAGTGATTTTCATGGAAGTGTTTTTGGATCAGTTTGTTTACGGAGGAATCTTTTGTAAAGATACTAACAGACTGGCCTATCTGATGACCTCCTGCAAGGGGATATCCGTACTGGAAAAGAGTTTAAGGGTGGATAAGCTTCGCAGATTATTGAGTACCGCTGTGATTTTAGGAGTGACTTACAGAATTAGCCATGAGGGAGTGGATGTATTACAGCTGGTGGGAATTTTGTTTGCAGTGGCAGCGGTAATGGAGCTGGGACTGTTATTTTCCAGAGGATGCGATACACAGGGAGGCCCTCTGTTAGTTGCTATGGTATCGGATTTGGCCGGAGGGGTTCTGGTATATGGGGCGACGAAGCTACCGTCTGTTTGTGCAGTTGCTTTCCTGGTGATTTACGGAGTAGTAGTGATTGGAAGCAGCCGTCAGGTAGTAAGAAAAGCAAAGGAGCAGTATTACGATGGGAAAATGGAAGACTTGCTTTAGACTATTGAAGTATTCACATAATTTTAGTAGAAGTATTTGGTTAGCAGCTATCCTTTTATTATTGGGATTGGGTTTGTTCGTAGGAGTGGTGAGAATAGACCTCAGTTTTGCGATGTTGCCTGCTATATTTCTATTGCTGCCTTGTACAGTATTACTGCAATTAAAAGAGGATTTAATTTATTCGGCTATGGTATGTGCGTTTCCCAAACGGAGATTTTTTGATACTCTATTTTCAGACGTTCTATTGGTATCTGCCGGTGTGGCACCTTATCTGATATACGGAGTCCTGGTGTTTTTGTTTGTGGAAAATGGTAATGCAGAAGAATTTTATGCAGCAAATGTGCTGTGGGTTAGCAGCTTATGCATTGCGGTATTTATGGTATTTTTGCCATTGTCTCTAAAATATTATTGGCCAAGTTTAATAACAGGATGGTTTCTGTATATATTGTTTCAGGAGCACTTAGATAATTTGGAAGACTCCGGAAAAACACTTATAAGCGTGAGTACACCCACAGGATTTTGGATGGGACTGGGTATTGTACTGGCAGGTGGAGTAATTTCGGTAGTAATCCGAAGGCTGCTGTATAAGAAGCCATTATCCAAATGGATGGTGCGCGAGTATATGAAGAAAATGGGATAGATGCAGGTAAATACAAGGAGGTTTTTATGAGGGGTTTAAAAAGAGCATTTAAGCTGATGAAATACACTTATCATTATCAAAGCAAGGACGAGAAGTTCATGCCGCTGATACTGTTTGCAGTGGGGATAGCAGCATTAGTGACCTGTATGAAGGATGGCTTTAACTTGGTAATGGCTTCGCCTATGCTGGCACTGTCCATTGCTTATGTGGGAAGATATTATTATTCATTAACCATTGCACATATGGTGGGCGCTTCCGGAGGAAGGAAAAGTTTAAGCCTGATCATACCTAATTTGCTGACGGTAGTGGGTGTTTTCGTTGGCTATCTATTGGTAGCAGCCATGTTATCCGTTTTTGTACATTTCAATCCTCTGAAGGCAGCGGAGTATGGGAAAAGCCTGCTGGAGATTACGGTTATAAGTGGTGCATTAATCATTTTCTATGGAATTTGTGATAAGTATTATTGGTTCGGCGTGGTACTGATAACAGTTGTTCTCTTTTCTTATGTTGCTGTGTTCCCTATCCTGCTTAGGGATATGGATACTTTTTTAGGCAGACCTTTGACTTTACAATGGGGGTTGGTGATTCACGGCGTGGGGCTGCTAATCAGTACCGTGATTTCCTGCATACTTCGGGTCGTCTTATATAAAGTACCGGCTATGCGCGGCAAATTAGGAAAGCAGATGCTGCATGCTATGTAAGAGGGTGAGAGAGATAGAGTATGAAGGAATATAAAATCACAGATTATAAAAAAGCCTGTTTGCTATTAGTGATTATCTTTTGGGGATTGTTGACGTATTTTGACTTTGGCGCCCCAATTTTAGTAAAGCTTTTTCCGCTGGAATGGTTGGTGAAATATATTGACCCGATCTTTTACGGCTCCTTCTTTTTGTTGACGGTGATTATTTTTCGAAAAGCCTTATGGATGGATATAAAGGACTTTGTGAGAAACTTTGAGAAATATCTGGACCGGGTAGTTATTTTCGGATTTATAGCGTTGGTACTTATGGTAGCTTCTGCTATTTATTTGGACTAGGTGGGGATTGGAGATGGTTCCAACCAGCAAGCCCTTGATGAGGCAGTCATTCGATATGGTGCATTACATATCATAACCATAGCTGTGATAGGTCCGATAGTGGAGGAAATCTTTTATAGAGGAATTTTGTTTGGATTTCTGAAGGGAAGAGGAAAGAGTATCGTTAGAAGTATAGCGGCTATTTTACTTTCGTCGATGATTTTTGCATTTTCCCATACTTCGATAATAGATTTCGGTGTGACAGATTTGCTTGCCAATATCCCGATTCTTATGCTTGGGTTGACAGTTACAACATTATATTGGCGGACAGATAATATTTTTTGTCCTATTATAGTTCATATTGTGATAAACACGATAGGTACTTTAGGATAATAATTTTACATTTCAACAGGAGCTGTAAAAAAATACAGCTCCTTTTTGATTGATAGGAAATCTTCTCTCTAAGCGAGGAGAAAGAATCTCTCCATATGTGGTATTTTTCTATTTTATCAGACGATTTTGTTGACTATGTTTTGATAAAGTGGTAAAATTTAGTAAAACGATTTACTTATAATGGGTAAATGGTCTTTTGGACGCAAAGAGAAGGGCGGAAAAAGGACGAAAAGCTATATTAATGTGAAGGAGAGGGAACATGATTAGAAGAGTAAAAACAGAAAACGGATGGGTGAGAGGCATCGAAGCCGCTGACCCGAGAATTACAGCATTTAAAGGGATTCCTTTTGCGGCACCGCCGGTAGGGGAGAACAGATGGCGTGCACCCCAGCCCTGTGCTGATTGGGAAGGAGAGCTGGATGCCTGCAGATTTGCACCTATTTCCATGCAGGATACGCCGGGACTTGGTACCGATATCTACTGCCGTGAGTGGCATGTGGATCCGGAAATCCCTATGGGCGAGGATTGCTTGTATTTGAACGTATGGACCAATGCAAAGAACGCAGATGAGAAGCTGCCCGTACTGGTTTGGTATTATGGTGGTGGTCTGCAATGGGGTTATCCTGCGGAGATGGAGTTTGACGGCGAGCGTCTGGCACGCAGAGGTATTGTAGTAGTAACCGTGAATTATCGTATTAACATATTTGGCTTTATGGCACATCCCCAGATTTCCAAGGAGCAGCCGGATGCGCCTACCAACTTCGGTAGTCTGGACCAGCAGGCTGGTTTAAAGTGGGTAAAGAGAAATATCGCAGCCTTTGGTGGTGACCCGGACAATATTACCATCGCAGGTCAGTCCGCAGGCGGCGGTAGTGTTATGAGTCAGATGGCTTGCCCTGCCAACAAGGGATTGTTCCAGAAGGCAGTGGTGATGAGCGCTATGATCCGCAGCCCTTACGGCGGTCATGGTATTGGCGGTCCCATTACTATGGAAGAAGCAGAGCAAAGAGGCGTGAAGCTGTTTGAAATGATGGGCGTTTCCACCTTGGAAGAAGCAAGAAAGCTGGATGCCAAGTTTGTATTGGAGACCTATAATAAGTTTGCCGGTGACGGCGGCTTTGCAAATCGTTTCATGGGCGCACAGGATAATATTTTCAATGTGGGCGACCCCATGAAGCTGATTGTAGAGGGCAATTGTGCGGATGTTCAGATTATGGCAGGCTGTACCGGCGGAGAATTCCCCAGCATGATTCCTGCTAAGTCCCGGGAAGAGTTTGAGCAGAAGGTGAAGGAAATCTTCGGAGACAAGGCAGAGGAATTCCTGGCACTTCCGGAGGCAAATGTTTGTGAAAATGATATGTTCTACGCAAAGGTAAATGGTATCGATTGTACTGTGAAAGGTATCTTAGGTGCTGTAAAGGAAAGAGGAAGTTCCAAGAACCATTATTGCTACAAATTCGATCCCGATATTCCGGGTTGGGATAATCCGGGTACCTTCCACTCTGTGGATTTGTGGTTCTTCTTTGAAACTCTGGCGAAATGCTGGAGACCTTTCGTGGGCAGACATTATGACTTGTCCCGCCAGATGTGTAATTACTGGGCGAACTTCATCAAGACCGGTGACCCTAACGGCGAAGATGCGGACGGTACCCCTATGCCTAAGTGGGAGCCTTACACCAACGAAGCACCTTGCGAGATGGTATTTACAGGGGATGGTCCGGTAGCGGATTTCTCTAAAGCAAGTAAATTTGAACAGATGGCAACAGATGTAGTGATGAAGGGCTTCAAGTAGAAAGGAATCCTATGCAGACAAAGAATAATCAGGCATTGGCTATGAGCCCCATGTTTTTTGATGCAATTTATAAGAGGGCTGTTTTTGAAAATATAGACGGAAAGATGGGCATCCACTATAAGGATGACTATGCAGGTATCAAAATAGAAGACGACGGCAAGATAACCTTCTCCATGCAAGCGCCCACAGCAAAGACCGTTGAGGTTGGCGGTGTGGGAGGAAGCATGGGCAGAGAGAGGATTGCCCTGGAGAAACAGGAGGATGGCTTTTTCACAGCTACCGTGTCCGATATTGCACCGGGATTTCACTACCATGACTGGTTTGTGGACGGCGTATGTGTGACCAATCCCATTGCCCCTTTTTGCTATGGCTGCTTCGGTGCCAAGAACTTTTTTGAAGTGCCCGCACCCGGTGAGGATTTCTGGTTTCTGAAGGATGTGCCTCACGGTGATGTGCAGATACGAAAATATGCGTCCGGTATCAACGGACATGTGAAGGAGTGCTATGTATATACGCCCCCTTCTTATGAAAAGGATGTAAACCGCAAGTATCCCGTGCTTTATGTGCTTCACGGAGTCGGTGAGGATGAAACCGGCTGGGTATGGAACGGCAAATTAAACTTTATCATGGACAATCTGATCGCAGAGGGAAAATGCGAAGAGATGATCGTGGTGATGTGTTGCGGTTATGCCTTTAAAGAGGGAGAGCAGGCAGTATTCTTCCCCGGCGATTTCGACGGAGAGCTGGTGAAATACTGTATCCCTTATATCGAGAAGAATTTTAGAACAAGCAAAGGCCGCAAGGGCCGTGCAGTGGCAGGACTTTCTTTAGGTTCCGCACAGGCCACATTGGCTATGGCCAATCATCAGGAGTTGTTTGGTTCCCTGGGTGTTTTCTCCGGTGTCCGCATGGGACTGATGGAGCAAATCATGGAGCAGAATGCACAGTATCCTTTGGACTTTTTATTCTTAGGTTGCGGTGTAGGCGAGGAGCAACTGGCTGAAAAGCAGAAAGAATATGAAGTACAGTGTAAGGAGCTTGGTATTCCTACCTTGCAGGAGACTTATACCGGCTATCACGAGTGGCATGTTTGGCGAAACTGCTTAAAGACTTATGTACAGAAGCTGTTTCGTGATGGTTTGGACAGTGAGGACGGTCATGTGACTTGCGGGTATGAGGTGCCTGTCTTGGATGCGGAAAGCCTTAATAAGCAGACCTTTGCCCAGCATATGTTGTTCTTTGACCCTATATACAAGGGTGTTATCTTTGAGTTTGATGAAAAAGGTCAGCCCAATGGTCGTTACGTGGATGTAAAGCCGGGTGTGCAGGTAATCGCTCCCGGTACCGCAGTGTTCCGTATTCCTGCGGAAGGTGCAAAGAGCGTGGAGCTGGATCTTTGGGGCATGGGCAAGTACCCCATGACTTTGGAAGAAGGTCAGTCCCGCATCTGGACCGTAACCGTAAAGGATATTGAGCCGGGCTTCCATTATCACAATTATTATGTGAACGGAGCCATGACTGTCAACGTGGATGCCCCGGTAGGCTACGGTGGCTTCCAGGTTATGAATTATGTGGAAATGCCGGAAGAAGATTTTGAGGAGTATCGGATTCGTCAGGTACCCCATGGTGCGATTCATCTGAATTACTACACTTCTCAGAGTACCGGAAGAACCAAGCTTTGTTATGTATACACACCACCTACCTATGCGCAGAATCCGGACAAAAAATATCCGGTGCTTTACTTACAGCATGGTGGCGGAGAGAATGAAAACGGTTGGATTTGGCAAGGTAAGATAGCCAATATTGCAGACAATCTGTTGGCGCAGGGCCGCATGGAGGAAATGATTATCGTCATGAACACGGGCTATGATTTCCCGGCAAACGGGGAGCATCATCCTTCCATGAGTGCATTCCTTCAGGAGCTTCCTAAAGCCTGCGTGCCTTTTATCGATAGCAAATATCGTACTTTGGCAGACAGAAAGTACCGTGCTATGGCCGGTCTTTCCATGGGTGGCATGCAGACCCAGAAAATCGTATTTGCAAATCCGGATTTATTTGCGAATGCAGGTATTTTCTCCGGCGGACTGGTACTGCAGAACGAAGAAAATGATTACAGAGACATTTTGTTAAATAAAGAGAATTTCGAAAAGCAGTTTGATGTATTCTTTGTAGCTTGCGGAACCCAGGAGGGTTTCATACAGGATACTCAAAAGAATGCAGCAGAGGTGGCAGCTTGCGGCGCTGACATCCATACCTATTGGGATTACGGCTACCACGACTGGACCTTCTGGAGACACTGCGCAAGAGAATTCTTACCGCTTTTGTTTGGAAAAATCGCTGAAAAGCACACTTAGTAAAGGAGAAGTAGCCATGCTACAAGCTTTTGCAGAAAAGAGCCGGCGGATTACCCGTGTGGAGCGTATGGATGACAGACTGTATCTGTACGCGGAAGCAGGGATGTACCGCATAGAGCCCAAGAATGACCATATCATTCGAGTGTCCTATACCGGGGAGGAAGCCTTTGGAGAAAAGGAGAAGCCCGGTGTGATTTTTCGCCAAGTAAGCGGAGATTGGTCCTATGAGGAAGAGGAGGAGCAGATTTTCCTTCGGATGAAGGGATTATTTCTAATGATTCAAAAGGAGACCGGCGAAATCTCTTACTGGAATCAAACCGGCGAGAAATTGTTTGAAACTTATGATCCTGCCATGGAAGAGTTTACCACCTATCGTATCCTGGAAGAGGATTTGCAGGTGGAGAAAGTGACTACCGCCGATGGTGTGAAGGATGTGGTGCGGGAGGCCATAAAAGTGCCCACCGGAAAAAGCCACCACACCCGTATGCATTGCCGATTCGGGGAAGAAGCACTGTACGGATTGGGTCAACACGAGGAAGGTTTCGGTTCCCTGCGGGGACAGACGGTTTACCTTCATCAGGCCAACCGTAAGATATCCATTCCCATGCTGGTATCTACCAAGGGATACGGCATCCTGATGGATACCTACAGTCCCATGATTTTCAGTGACAGTATTTACGGTACCTATCTTTATACGGAAGCCGACAGCTATATCGATTTTTATGTGCTGGCAGGCAGCAGTATGGCGGAAGTGATTCGTGGCTATCGAAAGCTCACCGGAAAAGCTGCTATGCTTCCCAAATGGGCCTTTGGATATATCCAGTCCCAGGAAAGATATGAAACTCAGGAAGAAATCTTACAGGTGGCAGAAGGGTACCATAGAAGAAACTTAGGTTTGGATTGTGTGGTGCTGGATTGGTGCTCCTGGGAGGGAAATCAGTGGGGTCAGAAGACCTTTGATAGAAAACGTTTCCCCCACCCTAAGGAAATGATAGAAGCCTTACATAGAGAGTATCAGGTGCATTTCATGTTGTCCATCTGGCCTAACATGGATGAAAGCACTGAGAATTACAAAGAGTTTAAAGAAAACAAAGAACTGCTGCCGGGCTGTAATATTTACAATGCCCTGTCACAAAAGGGGCGGGATATTTACTGGGAGCAGATAAGCAGGGAATTGTTTGTCCACGGTATAGATGCCTGGTGGTGCGACAACAGTGAGCCCTTTACCCCGGAGTGGAATCATAGGGAACGGGTGGAGCCTGCAAAAATGTATGAGGAATATGTGAAAACCACTTCCCTTCATTTGCCGGCGGAAGCAACCAATGCATTCGGACTGTATCACGCCATGGGGATATACCAAGGACAGCGCAGGGAAAGTCAGGAAAAAAGGGTGACCAATTTGACCCGAAGTGCCTATACAGGACAGCAAAGATATGGTACGATTATGTGGTCCGGAGATATTGAGGCGACCTGGGAAACACTTCGCAGACAGATAGCTGCAGGACTGCACTTTTGTGCCAGTGGACTTCCCTATTGGACCGTAGATATCGGAGCCTTTTTCGTTAAGAAAGGGAATACGTGGTTCTGGAAGGGCGATTATGACAAAACCGCGGAGGACTTGGGTTATCGTGAGCTGTTTGTCAGATGGTTCCAGTGGGCCGCTTTTTTACCGGTATTTCGCGGACACGGTACGGACTGCAGACGGGAGTTGTGGCAGTTTGAAAATACGGAAGTAGCGTTTTACGATGCGTTGGTAGCAGCAAACCGCTTACGATATGAGCTGATGCCCTATATTTATTCCCTGGCAGGGCAGTGTTATTGGGAGGATGCGTCCATGATGACGCCCCTTGCTTTTGCCTATGGTGCGGATAAAAACACCTGGAATATAATGGACCAGTACATGTTTGGTCCGAGCATCCTGGTTTGTCCCGTAACAGAGCCCATGTATTATCAGGCCGGTTCGCTGAAGCTGACCGGTGTGGAGAAGGTACGCAGAGTGTATTTGCCTGAGGGAAACGGATGGTACGATTTTTATACCAATACATATTACGAGGGTGGTCAGTGGATTACCATAGAAGCCACCATAGAAAGGATGCCCCTGTTTGTAAGAGCGGGAGCAATCCTACCAAAAGTTGAATTTGCCCGCTCAACTATGTTGCTTGACAGTCAGTTACAGATTATGGTCTATGAAGGTGCTGATGGTTCCTTCGTCTTGTATGAGGATGAGGACGACGGTTACGGTTATGAAAAGGGAAAGTATTGTGTGACGAAACTTGTCTGGGAGCAACAGAAGCAGAAGTTGACGGTAAAAAGAGAAGAAAACAAATTTAAGAAAGAGAATGGATATCACATCCGGACGGTGGAGCTGGTGAAAAAAGATGGTACCATTCAGGAGGTAAAAGAGTATGAAGAAACAGGCATTTAATCCTTATTTGCCCTCATGGGAGTATATTCCCGACGGTGAACCTTATGTATTCGGAGACAGAGTGTATGTATACGGTTCCCACGATTTCTACAATGGTTATGTTTTCTGTATGGGTGACTATGTATGCTGGTCTGCACCGGTGGATGATTTGGGCAACTGGCGTTATGAAGGCGTGATTTATCCCCGTAACGAGGATCCGCTGAACAAGGACGGCAAGATGTGTCTCTACGCACCGGACGTAACCATCGGTCCCGACGGCAGATATTATCTGTATTATGTGTTAGACCATGTTTCAGTGGTATCCGTAGCAGTAAGTGATACACCTGCAGGCCGTTATGAATTCTACGGTTATGTACATTATGAGGACGGTACCCGTCTGGGCGACAGACCCGGGGATGAGCCTCAGTTTGACCCCGGCGTATTGACTGAGGGCGACAAGACCTATCTTTATACCGGTTTCTGTGGCAGAGGAGACAAGTCCAGACATGGTGCTATGGCTACCGTACTGGGTCCCGACATGCTTACCATCATCGAAGAGCCTGTTTTCGTAGTACCCGGTTATGAATATTCAGCTGGTACCTGCTTTGAAAAGCATGCATTTTTCGAGGCACCTTCCATCCGTAAGATAGGAGACACCTATTACTTCATTTATTCTTCCGAAGTAATGCATGAGCTTTGCTATGCAACCAGTAAGGATCCCAGAAAGGATTTCGTATACGGCGGCGTGCTTGTCAGCAACTGCGATATGCATATTGATACATACAAGCCGGCAGATATGCCCATGGCTTACGGTGCAAACAACCACGGAAGTATGGTTCAGATTCAGGACGACTGGTACATCTTCTATCATCGTCAGACCAACGGTACCTGGTACAGCAGACAGGGCTGTGCAGAAAAGCTTGAAATCCTGGCAGACGGTTCCATTCCTCAGGTGGAAATCACCTCTTGTGGTTTGAATGGCGGACCTTTGGCAGGCAAGGGTGAGTATCCTGCTTATCTGGCATGTAACCTGTTTTACGACAAGCCTTCTGCTTATATCGGAGATGCACATGCACCTAAGGTAATGCAGGACGGCAGGGACGGCGACGAAGAATTGGGCTATGTGGCTAACATTACCAACTCCGCAACAGCCGGCTTTAAATATTTCGACTGCCAGGGCGTAAAAGAAATCAAAATCTGGGTACGTGGTTATGGCAGCGGTACCTTTGAAATCAAGACTTCTTGGGACGGAGAGGTATTGGGAACGGCAACTGTAGAGAATGCTAATGTTTGGGAAGAGTATTCTATACCTGTCAATATTCCGGACGGCAAGCAGGCCATCTACATCACCTATCGCGGTCCCGGCAATGTAAGCTTGAAGTCATTTGAGTTAATATAATTCACAGGAGGAAATTTCATGGCAAAATTATATGTAAACCCGAAGATTCAGAGGGGGCATTTGAATCCGGAATTGCAGGGACATTTTTCCGAGCATTTGGGAAGATGTATCTATGAAGGTATTTATGTAGGAGAAAACTCAGAGATTCCCAATACCAACGGTATGCGTAACGACGTGGTGGAAGCTCTGAAGGAAATGCAGATTCCCGTGCTTCGTTGGCCAGGTGGCTGCTTTGCAGACGAGTATCATTGGAAGGACGGTATCGGTCCTAAGGAAACCCGTAAGAAGATGATTAACACCCACTGGGGCGGCGTGGTAGAAGACAACAGCTTCGGTACCCACGAATTTATGGAGCTTTGTAGGCAGCTTGGCTGTAAGACCTATATCAACGGCAACGTAGGTAGCGGTACCGTACAGGAAATGAGTGAATGGGTAGAATATATGACCTTCGACGGCGTATCGCCCATGGCTGATATGCGTGCCAAGAACGGCCATGCTGACAGCTGGAAAGTGGACTATTTCGGCGTAGGTAACGAAAACTGGGGCTGTGGCGGTAATATGACACCTGAGTTTTATGGAAACCTTTATCGTCAGTATCAGACTTATGTGAGAAATTACAAGCCGGATTCACCTATCTTTAAAATTTGCTGCGGTGCAAACGTGGCAGATTATTTCTGGACCAAAGGCGTAATGGAAACCACACATAAGTTTAATCCTCCGGGAGCACATGGCTTTATGGATGGTTTGTCTCTGCACTATTATACCGTTCCTTTGGTATGGGAAAAGAAGGGGCAGGCTACCGAATTTGACGAGGAGCTTTGGTACAGAACCTTAAATAAGACTCTTATGATGGAAGAATTGATTAACAATCATGGTGCTATAATGGATGAGTATGATCCGGAGAAGAAGATTGCCATGGTAGTAGACGAGTGGGGTACCTGGTACGATGTAGAGCCCGGCACCAACCCCGGCTTCCTTTACCAGCAGAACACTATGAGAGATGCATTGGTAGCAGGTATCAACCTGAATATCTTCAACAAGCATTGCGATCGTGTTAAGATGGCTAACATCGCGCAGCTGGTAAACGTACTCCAGTCCGTGATCCTGACCGAAGGCGAGAAGATGATTCTTACCCCTACCTACCATGTATTCAATATGTTCAAGTATCATCAGGATGCAGAGCTGCTTGACAGCTACATCGAAACCGAAGAAATCGGTATGGGTGAGTGGAAGGTGCCTAACCTGACCGAGTCCGTATCCTTAGGCAAGGACGGTAAGATTCATGTGACCCTGAACAACCTGTCCGTAACCGACAGCTATGATATCGACGCAGTATTTACCGAGACGGTCATCAAGGCTGTGGAAGGTACCATCCTGACCAACAAGATGGACGCACACAATACCTTCGACAATCCTGACGTAGTTCATCCGGAAAGCTTCGACAAGGTAGAAGTAGCAGGTAATAACGTGAAGTTCACCATTCCTGCATGTAGTGTATTACATTTGGCAATTGAAGTGTAAAAGAATAAGAATATATAAAGGGACGCCCCGCACTGTGAAAAGTGTGGGGCGTTTGCATTAGTATATTCTTCATTTATACAACCAACAGTTGTGAGAAAATCGCTAATTATTATGTAGATTTATAGATATTCAGGTATTATCATAATATTGGAAGGGAGGCAAGGAATTATGGAATTAATTGGAACTAAAATTCAAACATTGCGAAGAAATAAAGGATTGACGCAGGCACAATTGGCAGAAATCCTTTCGGTTTCCGCACAATCAGTAAGTAAGTGGGAGAACCACCTATCAAGTCCGGATATTTCATTATTACCCATTATTGCCAGATATTTTGGTATAACCATGGACGAGTTGTTTAACTATCGGCTGGATGCACTAAATTATAAGGAGCGTTTCATTCGTTTTATGGCAGACAATGGAGTATTACAGTTTGGTGAGTTTGTATTACAGAGCGGACGCATCTCGCCCTATTATATTAATACCGGAAATTATAAAACGGCCAGCCAAATAGCAAAGTTGGGAGAATTCTATGCGGAATGTATTCGGGAGCATAATGTGGATACGGATTTGCTGGTGGGAAATACCTTAGGAGAGGTTCCAATCGTAATTGCCACAAATATGGTACTGTTTAATCGCTACGGAATGGACATACAGTATGGCATAGATGGTTCCGTAGGTAAGACCATGGAAATGTCAGACAAGGTAGTTCTAATAAAAGATACGCTGACCTCTGGGAAAACAATTAGAGGAAATTTGCAACGGATAGAACAAAAGGTTGGAAAATGTGTCTCGGGGATCATAATAGCTGTTGACCGAATGGAAACAAGTCTTTCTTCTTCTAGAACTGCGCGTCAAGAATTAGAAAGAGATTTTGATATAAAGGTACATTCCATTGTTACTTTTGAGGACATTATTAGAGCGGTTGCCCATGGAATTGTGGGGAGTGCAGAGTATTTGGATGCGCTGAAGCAATATCAGGAACAGTATGGAGGAAAATAGGATGGTAATAGACCAATTGATAGAAGGAATTAAAGCTAAGAAAAATCCCTGTATTGTGGGGATTGATCCGGAATGGGAGAAGATTCCGGATTGCTATAAAAAAGATAACGTTTCGACCATGGATTGTTTATGGTCTTGGGCAAAGGATGTAATTGATTCCGTGGCTGATATTGTTCCGGCGGTTAAGCCGCAAATGGCTTTTTTCGAGGTCTTTGGAGCAGAAGGAATACGGGTTCATCAGCAAGTGGTACAATATGCACATGACCAGGGATTAATGGTCATTGATGATAGTAAAAGAAACGATATAGGGAATACTGCCAGAGCATATGCGTATGCACACTTAGCTAAGGAGGGTCCTATAAATGCAGATTTTATGACTATTTCACCCTTTCTCGGTACGGATAGTATGCAACCCTTCATAGATATGGCAAGGAAAGAGGGAAAGGGATTATTCGTTCTTGTGAAGACTTCTAATCCCGGTTCTGTGGAAATATCTGAGGCTACGAATACCAAAGGAGAGAAAATCAGGAATTGGTTGGCCGGATATGTAAAAGGCAGCGGTCGCGAATCAATTGGAGTATACGGATATTCCTCTATTGGTGCAGTGGTAGGAGCAACGTTCCCGGATGAGGCCAAACGATTAAGAAGCATTATGAAAGATTGTTTTTTCCTGGTTCCCGGCTTTGGAGCCCAAGGAGGTAGTGTTGAAGATATAGTGCCTTGTTTTAATCAGGATGGCTTAGGAGCAGTTGTTAGTTCTTCCAGAGGGGTGCTTTATAAGTATTCGGAAGTGCCGGAATATGACGGTAGCAAATTAGGATACCTTGCTATTGTCAGAAAGCAGGCTATGGCTATGCAGCAGGAAGTTTATGGGGCACTTTGTAAGAATTGTAATAAGTTGGAGTATTAGTAAAGGATAATGAAAGCAAGAATATTATTGGATACATTGGGGGTAGCAGAACGGTTAAAGGATACTACTCGCCATTGTTATACAAAATGTGGTAGACCGGAAAGCGTAGCTGAACATAGTTGGATGATGGCACTAATGGCGTTTTTTATGAAGGATGAATTTCCTGAAGTGAATATGAATAAGGTAATTATGATGTGTATTATTCATGATTTAGGTGAAGCCTTTACAGGGGATATTCCCACTTTTCAGAAAAATAGTCAAGATATACAAGTGGAAGAAGACTTATTATATGGATGGATTAACAGACTTCCGGAAAAATCGGCCAGTGAAATGATGGTATTGTATGATGAAATGAAGAAAAGAGAAACAATAGAAGCCAAAGTATTTAAAGCAATTGATGGTTTGGAAGCCCTTATACAACATAATATTTCTGATTTATCAATATGGATTCCGGAAGAATATGAATTAAATAAAACATATGCGGATGATAGAGTGCTTTTTTCAGAGTATCTTAAGTTATTGAGAAGTGAAATTCGTAATGATACATTAAAGAAGCTTGAAGAATTGGGAAACTAGTAGTGCAGTTTTAGAAAATTATCCACCAATAATAAATATGAAGTCCCCCATTGAGAGTCATAAATGAAACTTTCAATGGGGGATTTTTGCATAGCTGTTATGACATATCTTTCAAATATTTGCAGATTATTTTGGTATCCTCGGTATGCGTTTCTCGGATTGCTTCACAGATTTTTTCCACCGTTTCCAAAGGAACCTCCAGTTCCACGGCTATGGCGGATGTGTCTTTTCCCTTTTGATACTTTCGGTTAACCAATTTTACTAAAGCAAAAAGTTCGCCATCCTCGAAGCCATCTTCAAAGCCCTCTTCGTAACGAACCTCTAATGCATCTTCCATGTTCCACTGGGTGAATAGCATATTTACCGCCTCCGATCCATGTTTTCTTACAAAATCTACCATAATCCCTTCCCTCTCGCAGTCTTCAATGGTTTGTGTCAACGCTTTATCCAAGTTCTTTTCTACGGCCATGTACTCTTTAATTTTTTGGATAAACCAAGAATATTCATATAAGGGTCGACATTTTTTCAATAATGTATGATTAACCGGTATATTAATATTTATTACTTTCACGTTTAATTCTAACATGGGAGTATCCGTTTTTTCAAGATAGGCATCGGATAATCTCATGATATCTTCTGCGGGAAAAGGAGCATTCCCATTGTAAAACACATAAAATTCCGGAGTAGGTATGGGTATTCTTTTTTCCCGATATAAATATCGTTTGGGAATCAACTGTTCCATTGTCCTTCCGTAATAAATGATACTTCGCAGGGGCATGTTGTAGTTAATCGTGGACTGATGTTCACTAATCACCAATACCTTGTTTTTCACTGTGAAGGCCATGTCATTTTTTCTGGCCACAAACAGTACTCCTTCCAATGTAGTATAGGTGATATCCTCAGGTGATACCTCCTGCCCATCCAGTGCAGAAAAGAGCTGGGCAGCATTCTCCGGTTCACTGAAAAATGCAGTAAACGCACTGGACTTTATTTCCGTATTGGAAATGTTTTTCTTCTTGCTTTCATCCATAAGCAAATACCTCCGTATAAATTTCATAAGTCTTAGAAAAATGGTGCAGAAACTGCTTGAATTAAGATAATAGATTTTTATAAGACATATAAGAATTGTAGCAGAGGGAAGAGGAAGTTGTCTAGTAGAAATAATTTTTTTATAAAAACTATTTGACAATTCTTTTTGTAAGTAGTATTATCAAACACAATAAACCAAAGAAAGGAGTTCCCACAATGTTTAATAACCACAGCAATTATTATTTTAATAATTTATTATCCAATCCCGTCCATGTCTGGTCCGTGGGATTTATTGCTGATGGTGAAAATAGGTATTGTGAGAATTTTAAGTTTTGATAGACAAGGCAAAAAGCTTTAAGCATTTTCAGAATAACCATATTTGCTAAGATTTGGCACCATCAGACAATTCGATTTGTTTGATGGTGTCTTTGTTTATAAAGGAGGAACATATTATGGATTTTCAGTTAGCTAACAAAAACAATTTGGAGCAGGTTTATGAGCTGGTTCAGGAGACCATTCAGGTGGTCTACCCTAAGTATTATCTGCCGGAAATCGTGGATATGTTCCGTGAATATCACAGCAGGGAACATGTATTGCAGGATATAACAGCCAGAAATACCTACATTCTTTGGGTGGGAGATGCCATAGTAGGCACCGGTACTACCCAGGAGAATCATATTACCAGAGTGTATGTATCGCCACGGTTTCAGGGGAAGGGATACGGCACCTATATCATGAAGCAGTTGGAAGAGCGGATTCGGAAGAATTACGATACAATAGATATTGACGCGTCTCTGCCGGCCTGCAGATTATATCAGCGTCTGGGCTACGCAACTATAGACCACGGCATTTGGGAATGCAAAAACGGAGTGATACAGGTATACGAAATCATGAAAAAGGAGCTGAATACTATGAAGAATAATTTGAAATTACGACCCTACAAGCAGGCGGATGCGGAGACTATCGTAAGCTGGATTAAGGATGAGCGAGCTCTTCGCAAGTGGAGCTCCGACCGCTATGGCGCATACCCTATTACCGCAGCGGATATAAATTATAAGTATTTGGACTGTAACGGAGACTGTGAGGAGCCGGACAATTTTTACCCATTGACCCTGGTAGATGAGAGCGGTCCCGTAGGACATCTGATTCTCAGATATACAGATGAAGCAAAGTCAATTATCCGCTTTGGATTTGTTATTGTAGATGACAACAAACGGGGCAGGGGCTATGGCAAGAGGATGCTGCAAATGGCCATCCGTTACGCCTTTGATATGCTGAAGGCAGAGAAAATCACCCTGGGCGTTTTCGAGAACAATCCATCGGCATACTTTTGCTACAAGGCAGCAGGCTTTCGGGAGATTCCCATGGAGAAGGAGTTTATTTTTGAGATACTGGGTGAACAGTGGAAGTGCATCGAATTGGAGGTAAAGAGAGAATGAATTACTTAGAAGATTTCTATACAAATTATGACGAAGAAGGAAGATTGTTAAAGCAGCATGGGCGGGTAGAGTACTTGACTACACAGAAGTACATCCATCAGGTTCTGGGAGATAGCAAAGAGCAAAGGATTTTGGAGGTAGGAGCCGGAACCGGAAGATACAGCATTGCTCTTGCCAAGGAAGGCCATGAGGTGGATGCCTTAGAGTACACTAAGCACAATCTGGAGATTATGAATTCTAAAATCGAAGGCATTCCGAATATACGCACTCATCAGGGAACAGCGCTGGATTTGTCAAGATTTGCGGACGAGACCTTTGACCTTACCATGGTGTTGGGCCCCATGTATCATCTGTACACCAAGGAGGATAAGCAACAGGCCATGGCTGAAGCCATCCGGGTGACGAAAAAGGGCGGACATATCCTGGTGGCATATTGCATGAATGACCAGACGGTCTTTACATATGTATTTAAGATGGGCCATCTGTGGGAGTGCGTGGAAAAGAATATGCTGACGGAGGATTTTCTCTGCATCTCCGAGGAAAAGGACTTATTTGAACTGGTTCGATTGGAGAATATTGACGAGTTGAATGCACAGTTTACTGAGGAAATAGAAAGAATCAAGATTGTGGCTACGGATGGTGCCACCACTTATTTGCGAGAGTGCATAGATGCCATGGATGAGAAAACCTTTGAAATGTGGATGAAGTACCATTTTACCGTATGTGAGAGAATGGACCTGATCGGTGCCACCGCCCACAGTTTGGATATTTTGAGGAAAAAATAGGAGGAAAAAGTATGTTAGAATTACGTAAAATGAACATCGCAGATGCCAAGGCCCAGTGGGAATATGTGACCGCCATGCCGGCGGATGAAAATGGTATTACTAACTCTTACGAAGGGGTGTCTTATGAGGACTATATAGATAGAGTGCTGCCGGAGCTTATGATGCATGAAAAGCCTGTGAATATGCCGGACTGGTTTGTGCCGGAGACCTACTACTATTTGTGGGATGGGGAGCGACTGGTAGGCGAGTTCCGTATCCGCCATTATCTGACGGAAGTCCTGAAAACCGGCGCCGGCCACATTGGCTACAGCATCAAAAAGGAGTATCGAGGAAGAGGTTACGGTACCAAGGGAATGGCTTTGACGCTGGAGTTGGCAAGACAAATCGTACCGGAAGAGGAAGTTTATCTGCGGGTACTGAAGAGCAATACTCCTTCCTTTAAGGTCATCACCAAGAATGGTGCGTATGTGGCAGGGGAGGATGAGACTCACTTCCTGCTGAGGGTGAAGAAATAGCAGAAAGGATGGTTTCGTTTATGGTCAATATATTTGTGGAAGGAATTCAGGGTGCGGGAAAGAGTACTCTGGTCAATCAATTAAAGGAGGTAGTTCCGGGATTAAAGGTGTGCTGGGAAGGAGATTACTCTCCCGTGGAACTGGCCTGGTGTGCCCGTATGACGGAAGCGGAGTACGAAGAAATCCTGAAGAAGTATCCGACACTTCGGGAAGATATTATCAGCCATACCGTTCGGGAGAAGGGGTGCTGTATCGTGATGTATACCAGGATCCGGACGGAACAGGAAGAGTTTTATCGGGAGTTGGAAGGTTATGAAATCTATAACGGCCGTAAGCCCCTCTCCGAAATCAAGGAGATTGTTTTCAACAGGTACGAAAGCTTCCGGGAAAACGGCTACCTCTTTGAGTGTGCCTTCTTTCAGAATCTGGTAGAGGATATGATTTTGTTTCATGTGATGAGCGATGAAGAAATCATGGATTTTTACCGGGAGCTATTTGAGAAGGTGGATCAGGAGCAATTCTTATTATTGTATTTGTACTCCGAGAACATCGAAGAGAATATCCAAATCGTCCGAAGGGAACGCTGCGACGAAGAAGGTCGGGAAGCCTGGTTTCAGATGATGCTGGAGTATTTTGTTCACTCTCCTTATGGACAAAAGTATGGTTGCAGCACCGAGGCGGATCTGATAACACATTTCCGGCACAGGCAGCAGTTGGAGCTTACCATTATTCGGGAGGTTCTGGGAGAGAAGGCTGTGGTGTTGCCCTCGAAGGGGTATGAGATAGGGGAAGTAGTGAAGCGGATTTAGGGGTATAGTACGAGGGTGCAGGTTTGGAGGAGTCCAAGACCTGCACCTTTGTTGAAAAAAGAAAAGTGTAAAGCCTTGATTCCTTAATCAGACTTTACACTTTGGTTAATGGGTTACTAGTACTCCAGGTCTTGGATATTTACGCCATAGACAGTAAGCCGTGCTTTGGCTTCTCTTAGCTGATACTCGAGCTCAGGGTTTTCACCCTTCTCGTGCTTTTTGATACGTTGCAGATTGCAATAGACTCTGATAGCCATGTCGATAATTTCTTTTTCATTCAAATCTTCATTCATCTTCCTTTCTTACCCCTTTCTGAATAGTACTTAATACAAATAATGCCATAAGCCTTTGATTTCTATTTATGTACTTACATTTACGGGCTGTGATACAAAGTGTAAAGCCTGATAAAGTTATCAAGGTGCGAGCAGTAAGTACTTATGTAAAATATAAGTTGGATAATAAGCCGGATTTCTTAAGAGTGGAGCAAGGGCTCCGTAAGACAGTAGACACTGTGAAAGGCATATCGCCAAGAATTATAGAAATCATTTGCTTGGTTCCATCATAACATGCGCCCGGACGGAAAGCAATAAAAACCACCACTGTACAATAAAATCCATTGCACCGGCGATTGATAGATGGTATGTTTAAAGTAATCACAATATACAAAGTTGGGAGGATTATACTATGAAATTCAGTAACGGATGTTGGCTGCAGAAGGAAGGTTGCCAGGCCTTTGGACCTGCAGAAGCTTATTTTATTAAGGTGAGCGATAAGGAAGTGACGATTTGTGCACCTACCAACCCGGTCTATAACCGTGGCTGTACCTTGGGCGGTATCAATCTGACCATCAAGATTACGGCACCCCGCCGGGAAGTGCTTCGTGTCCAGACCTATCATCATCTGGGGACGGTGAAGAAAAATCCGGAATTTGAACTGAATATAGACAATCAGCCTTTGGATGTAACCGAGGAAGACAATCTGCTTATTATAAAGACCGGTACTTTAAGCCTGGAAATCACCAAGAATCCTTGGTCCATGACCTATAAGCGAAGCGGTAAGGTGATTACCAAGAGTGTGGGTAAGGATTTGGCCATTATGAAGACGGACTGGAAGGGTGATGCCTACGATAAGGGCGACCTGACGGATACCTATATGCGTCAGCAGTTGTCCATCGGTGTGGGTGAGCTTCTTTACGGTACCGGCGAGCGTTTTACTCCTTTTGTGAAGAACGGTCAGAGTATTGATATCTGGAATGAAGACGGCGGCACCAGTACGGAGCAGGCTTATAAAAATATCCCCTTCTACCTTTCCAATAAGGGTTATGGTGTCCTTGTAAATCATCCCGAAAAGGTATCCATGGAGCTGGGCACGGAGATGGTAACCAAGGCAGAGTTCAGTGTGGAAGGTGGCTATTTGGATTATTTCCTCTTTAGCGGGGAGACCATGAAGGATGTGCTGGTGGCTTATACGGATGTGACCGGCAAGCCCAGTCTGCCGGCACCCTGGACCTTTGGATTGTGGCTGTCCACTTCTTTTACTACCAATTATGATGAGGCTACGGTTATGAGCTTCATTGATGGTATGCTGGATAGAGGCATACCTTTAAGAACCTTCCATTTCGACTGTTTCTGGATGAAGGAGTTCCACTGGTCGGATTTTGCCTGGGATGAGAGAGTGTTCCCGGACCCGGCAGGACTGTTAAAGCGTATCAAGGAAAAGGGATTGAATATCTGCGTGTGGATTAATTCCTACATCGGCCAGGAATCTGCCCTGTTTGCAGAGGGTATGGAAAAGGGTTATTTCATCAAGCGCCCTACCGGCGAAGTATGGCAGTGGGATATGTGGCAGCCGGGTATGGCGATTGTGGATTTCACCAATCCGGAGGCCTACAAATGGTTCCAGGACAAGCTGGAGGTGCTCATGGATATGGGCGTGGACTGCTTTAAGACCGACTTCGGCGAGAGAATCCCTACAGATGTGGTATACTTCGATGGTTCCGACCCCAAGAAGATGCACAATTACTATACTTATCTTTATAATAAATGCGTTTATGAATTGCTGGAGAGAAAGCGTGGCAAGGGTGAGGCGGTGCTTTTTGCCCGTTCCGCTACCGTGGGTGGGCAGAAATTTCCCGTACACTGGGGCGGTGATTGCTGGCCCGATTACGAATCCATGGAAGAAAGCCTGCGTGGTGGCCTGAGTTTACTGATGAGTGGTTTCGGCTACTGGGCCCATGATATCGGCGGCTTTGAGCATACCTCTACGGCAGATGTATATAAGAGATGGGTAGCTTTCGGTTTGTTATCTTCTCACAGCCGTCTCCACGGCAGCCAATCCTACCGTGTACCTTGGCTTTACGATGAGGAGGCGGTGGATGTGGTGCGTTACTTCACACGCTTGAAGGCCCGCATTATGCCCTATTTATATGAAGCAGCCATCGTGGCAAGCAAAGAGGGTATCCCCACCATGCGCAGTATGGTGCTGGAGTTTACGAAGGATAAGAATTGTAGCTATCTGGACAAGCAGTATATGCTGGGCGACAGCCTGCTGGTAGCACCTATTTTTAACGACGAAAGTATGGGCGAGTTCTATTTGCCGGAGGGTAGATGGACTTCACTTTTTACCGGAGAGGTATATGAAGGCGGTAAGTGGTATAGCCAAGTTTACGATTACTTAAGTCTGCCTCTGATGGTGAAGGAGAATAGTATTATTCCTTTGGGCATTTGCGATGACAAGCCGGATTATGACTATGCAGATGGTGTGGAGCTTCGGATTTACGAGCTTCAGGAGGGTGCAAGAGCTTCCAAGACGGTTTATGGTATGAACGGTGAAGCGGAACTTACCATAAAGGCAGTTCGGGCAGCAGGTACCATTACTATCAGTGTGGATGCGGTTAAGCCCTACACCATACGTCTGATGAGTGTACAGCCGACAGAGGTAGACGGTGCGGAAGTGGTAGCAGACGGACTGGATACTATATTGAAGGATTGTAAGAGTCAGATAGTTTTGAAGCTGTAAGAATATTCAGATGATTTATTGTAAGATACCCCGACAGGTTCATCCGGGTTTTGGAATGGGAGAATTTGTCGGGGATTTTTTGTTTGTATGAGGAGGATATTCAGCCAGAAATGTGGAAATAGAAAAGTGGCTTAACTTTCCCACCGTGAAAAGGAAAAAGGGCAATAAAAATCATCCCAACTTCATAAAATCAAGAAATTGGGATGAAAGTAGCATCATATATAAAATCAGAAATCCGCATAAATCAAATCATCTTCCTGGCGTATGGGGGTGGGAACGACTTCCTGTTCCATTTTAGCCCGGAGGGTCTGGATATTTTGGCGGCATTCCGCAATCTGCTTAGGAATAGTCTTGGTCCTTATAAACATAGTGCAAAAATGTCCTAATTTATTATCCAAATGAATCACATACCACCAAATCAGAGGAATACCTACAATCATAAGCATAAAGCCAAAATGCCACATGGCGATGGGGAAGCCTGCGATAAACAGCACAAGCCCTATCAGAAACAGCACCATACCGATAATCATATCCTTTTTTAGCTTTACTAATCGAAGCTGCAGCTGTTCTATTTTTTGTATTTCACTTTCCAATTCAAATTCCGGATTACAGTAGACGGAGGTGTATTTTTTCGTCGGCGGAACCCAGGATTTTTCAGCCTTTATGATAGGGGGCAGTACTCCCAAAATGCGTAATACCAAACAGATAACGAATAACTCTGTACCCAGATAAAGGGTATTATTGATTTGAGCCTGAGTGGTCTGAAGGATGACAAGGTCCGGAATAATTTGTTCCCGGTCAAAGTCCTCCACATTCTCATAGAATCTCTCATAGCCGGTATAGACACTTGCTGTTATGTCCTTTTTCAAAACACCGATGAAAGGAATGGAAAAACTGTCTTTGTAAAGGGCATCGTCCAGCATCTTTTTGGTCTTTTTCTGACCCGCATAGATGAGAGCGTATTTGCCTTCGCTCACAGGGATGGTGTATTCGTGAAAGGCATCATAGGTTGCTGAGCAGCCCCGATTATCCGTATCTTTAATAAAGGTGGTAATCTCTCCTCTCACATAGTCACCATACTCCCAGTTGTCCGCAGTCAGCTCAGAAATATCCGTGGCTTCCCACAAGCGGGACTGATTGCTTAAGCCCTTCCCCAGTAATACGCAGGATATCAATAATACACAGCACCACAGGATGCCGCTTTTTGAAATGGTAACGTTCATAATTTCCCCTCACAAAATCCGTTTTAAAAACAATTAAATTATAACATTTGCGGGTTATTTTGGCAATAAAAGTAAAAAGCAGAAAAAAACCCTTGACCTTGCCCAAGGGGCATGGTTTATGATGTATATAGAGCTCAATAGAAAAGTGGCCGGCGTCATGCCTCATATCCCGGGAATATGTAGTATATGGCGACCACAGAGAGAAGGCAAAAATATGAAGAAAAAAGACTTGTATACCACCGGAGAGCTGGCAAAGTTAACCGGGGTATCCTATAAAACCATACGACATTATTATGAAAGCGGTCTGCTGACACCGGAGAAGGTGGAGGAAAATAAGTATAAGAAGTTCGGACAGGCAGCAGTGGAGCAGCTTCAGAAGATATTGATGCTAAAATATCTGGACTTTTCCCTGGAGGAAATCAGCGAGATGCTGAAAAAGGAAGAGCCTGCGGAAGCCTTTGCTAGGCAGGCAGAGCTTTTAAGAAAGAGAAAGGAGCATCTGGAGCATGTGCTTCAGGCGGTGGAGGAGATTCAAAAGCTGGAGGCGGATAACCAATGGGAAAAGATGCTGGATATTATACATTTGGTCACTTGGAAAGAGGAGCTGGTAAAACAGTATGAGGTAAGTGACAACCTGCAGAAGCGTATCAATCTCCATGCATACAGTACAGCTAAGGAGCCTTGGTTTGCCTGGGTGTTGGAGGGACTTGAGCTGAAGCCTGGCATGAAAATCCTGGAGCTGGGCTGCGGTACCGGAGCTTTGTGGACCAGTCAGAAGGAGCTTTTGCCAGAGGATTTAGAGATAGTACTGACTGATTTGTCAGAGGGAATGCTGGAAGCCGCAAAATCGGAAATTGCTCAGTTTCACGAATATTTTGATGCAAAGAGAATTCACTTTGTGTTTTTACAACTACAGGCAGAGGATTTTGTAAGCCAAGATCGTCAGTACGATCGAATTCTTGCGAATCATTTATTGTTTTATATACCGGATGAGAAGCGCCCCCAGGTATTAGAAAACTGTGCAAAAGCATTAAGGGAAAATGGTATGTTTTACGCATCCACAGTAGGATGCAACCACATGAAGGAGTTGCATGAATTGGTGCAGGAATTTGATGCGAGAATAAAAATGCCCAAATGGTTAACAAAATCTTTTACATTAGAGAATGGTGGGGAGCAGCTTCAAAAGATATTTGCTAAGGTGGATGTGGAGGAGCATAAGGATGATTTACTGGTGCCGGATGTGAATGCCATATATCATTATGTAGAATCCTGCCCGGGCGGAACAAAGGATATTTTGGCAGAATGTGGAGAGGAATTTTTAAGCTTCCTAAAAGAACGGATTAGTCCGGAAAACCCCTTCTTTTGCCACAAGAGTACCGGTTCATTTCGGGCGTTTTTGAATAGAAAGGGGAAATAGAATTGGTTGATACGAATAACATGTCCTGCGAAAGGATATTAAAGGAACAATATAAAAATGATGACAATCTTAAATTGCGAAGAAGTTTACATGACAAATACAGTGTAAATAAGATAGGATTTCAAAAGTGGATGTTTGAACAATATCCTTTTTATCCAAAGATGAAAATCTTAGAATTAGGTAGCGGTAATGGTGAATTGTGGAATTATTATTTTGAAAATGAGACTTTGTTAGGCTATGGTATGGACATTACATTATCCGATTTTTCAGAGGGGATGGTTGCCCATATGCAAAAGAAATATTGTGATGAAAGGATATCAGTGAGAGAAATTGATATTACAGATATTCCGTTTGAAAATGAAACCTTTGACCTTATTATAGCAAATTCTATGTTATATCATGTAAGGGATATCGATTTGGCTCTTTCAGAGGTAAGGCGCGTTTTGAAAAAAGGAGGTTCCTTTTATTGCTCTACATTAGGCATTCATGGTATGACACAATATCTTTATTCGGCACTGGATGAATTAGGTATTTCACATACCCCGGAATCTAATATATCCTTTACGTTACAGAATGGAATACAGTTACTAAAAAAGCAATTTGGAAAAGTGGAACGATGTGATTATGAGGATGCGTTAGCGATAGATAAAGTGGAAGATTATTTGGAGTATATTTATTCAATGGCGTCTATGCAGGGACTGGAGCAGAAATACTATCATACTTTGTTGGATTACTTTAATTCCCAAAAGGAAAATGGATACCTGCATGTACCAAAAGAATACGGAATGTTTGTATGTGAATAGTAAGGTGTTGACAAAATTTATTAACGGTGCTATATTACAACCAATAACATAAGAAAAGCGTCGACGGAAAAGAGTAGTTGGTGGGAATCATCCAGAGAGAGCGGCAAATGGTGGAAGCCGCTTATGAGGAAGCTTTACGAAAACCATTCCAGAGCTGTAGCACCCAAGGTTTTAGGACAGATAAGTGCTACCGTAGCCCGCGTTAAGGGATAGGATTTGTTGGAATCCGAAGTGAAAAGTTAAGGTGGAACCGTGCTAAATGCACCCTTAGAATACATGAAGTGTATTCTAAGGGTGTTTTTGATTTCGATTTCTTATGTTAAAAATTTGAATAAAGTAGCAAGCCTTGGAGGAAGGTAATGTTTTTGCGACAGGAGAGAGCCACATACAGTTCCTATAAAGGACTGTATGAAAACGTCGGCCCTTGGTGAGGTAACTCACGAACCTAGTGCCGCTACGTTTTCATCCAAGTGAGAACGCGTCCGTATAGGGATTGTATGTGG
Source organism: Lachnospiraceae bacterium (assembly GCA_017522685.1). Next base: position 204,958 of record JAFWYN010000005.1, on the reverse strand, counting down.
TTCTCTTAATGTCGCTTACAAAAAAATTTCACAAGGCTTGCCCATATTCTGACACTTCAACCAATCATCACAATCGAAAGGAGACATAAGAAATGAAGGTACTATTGAAAGACGGACAAATCATGGAAGGTAATTTTGAGCAGAAGGAGGTACAGGAGGCGTTTTGGCATACCAGTGCACATATTTTGGCACAGGCTGTGAAGCGTTTGTATCCGAATGCAAAGTGCGGCATCGGTCCCGCCATTGAAAATGGTTTTTACTACGATTTTGACTTCGACTTCCCCTTTGGTGAGGAGCATCTGGCAGCCGTGGAAGAAGAAATGAAGAAAATCGTGAAGGAATCCCTGTCCCTACAGGTGAAGGAAATGAGCAGGGAGGATGCCCTAAGCTTTATGGAAAAGATGCAGGAGCCATACAAAATGGAGATGATTCAGGGGCTGCCCGAGGGAGAGAAAATCAGCTTTTACAGCCAGGGAGATTATGTGGAGTTTTGTGCAGGTCCCCACATTTCCAATACCTGCCAGGTGAAGGCCATCAAGCTTTTGAGCGTGGCCGGTGCGTACTGGAGAGGCAATGAAAAGAACCCCGTGCTGACCAGAATTTACGGCATTTCTTTCCCTAAGGCATCCCAGCTGTCACAGCATTTGGAGATGTTGGAGGAAGCCAAGAAGCGCGATCACAGAAAGTTGGGCAAGGAGCTGGGACTCTTCGCCATCATGGAGGAAGGTCCGGGACTTCCCTTCTTTTTACCAAAGGGTTTGATTTTAAAGAATTTACTGATTGATTACTGGAGAAAGATTCATGACAGAGAGGGATATGTGGAGATTTCCACGCCCATTATGCTGAATAAGCATTTGTGGGAGACGTCAGGACATTGGGATAATTACCGTGAAAATATGTATACCACGGTGGTGGATGAGGAGGAATTTGCCATTAAGCCTATGAGCTGTCCCGGTGGCATGCTGGTATATAAGTCCCAGCCCCATTCCTACAGAGATTTGCCCATGAGAGTGGGTGAGCTGGGCATCGTGCATCGTAACGAAAAGTCCGGTACGCTGCATGGTCTTATGCGTGCCAGATGTTTCCAGCAGGATGATGCCCATATCTTTATGACGCAGGAGCAGGTGATTTCCGAAATCGTAAATGTGGCAAGACTCATTGATGAAGTCTACAATAAGTTTGGCTTTGAGTATTCCGTAGAGCTTTCCACCAGACCGGAAAACAGTATCGGTAGCGATGAGGATTGGGAGCTGGCAACGGAGGCCCTTGCCAAGGCCATGGAATCCATTAACGTGCCCTATGTGGTGAATGAGGGAGACGGTGCCTTCTACGGTCCCAAGCTGGACTTCCACTTAAAGGACTCCATCGGCAGAACCTGGCAGTGCGGAACCATTCAGTTGGATTTCCAGCTGCCCCAGCGATTTGGTGCAGAATATATCGGTGCGGACGGTGAAAAGCATCGCCCCATCATGATTCACCGCGTACTGTTCGGTTCCATCGAGCGTTTCATCGGAATCCTAATCGAGCACTTTGCGGGTAAATTCCCGGCTTGGCTGGCGCCCGTGCAGGTAAAGCTGCTGCCCGTATCCGATAAGTATTTTGACTATGCTCAGAAGGTAATGGAAGATATGAAGGCGAAAGGCATCCGCGTGGAAATCGACAAGCGCAGCGAGAAGCTGGGCTACAAAATCCGTGAAGCCCGCATGGATAAGGTGCCCTTTATGGCCGTCCTGGGCGAAAAGGAGATGGCCAACGGAACCATTTCCGTACGTATGCGGGATGCGGAGGAAGATAAGCAGAATTTAGGAGAAATGAAAATTGAGGAACTGCTGAAGCTGTTTTCGTGTTAAGAGGATAAAAGAAGGGTCCCAACCAACAAATTGGGGCCCTTCTATTTTTTTCGCTTCTCACGGTTTTCCTCGATCATCATCATCAGGATCTCCCGTTCGTTGCGGTAATGATTTTGTTTTTCGTACTCGGTCATGACCTCTTCCATTTAATATTATAAAACTTACCAATCCATTTTACCAATAAACCATATAAAATGCAAATGACCGGTGGTATAAAAGAAAGGAAGCGCCGGGTCTTGCAAAATCCTGCGATTTCGCATAAAATGTTCCTAGTAGGGAAGCCTTGAGGCACGCCCCGACTCGGAGAAATCAAAAGGAGTACCCGCCATGCTGAAGAACAAAAAACAGATTATGAAATATATTGGTTACTTTATTCTCATTGTGATTTTAATCGTCTATGGCATAGTGATGCTTAAACGTCAGGACGAGGTGGGCGGTATCGTAGGCTTCGGTTTCGGAATCTTCTTGCTGGTAGCCTGGTTGTTTAATATCAGGGATGATATGATAAAAGTCAAGAAGCGTGAGGAGCTACAGGGTAAGGCGCCCAAGGCCACGGAGGAGTTGGCAGAACAGGTACGCGTCATGAAGAAGAACAATCAGGAGATTCAGGCTATTAAGCTGGTGCGCGAGCAGACCGGCATGTCCCTGTATGATGCCACAAACTACGTGGAAAGCATAGATAGCTAAGACTCAGTAAAGACCTTTCCAAAGCCATTGAATTAACAGTAAAATTATAGTATCATGCCCGGTAAGCAACCATTGTTTACCGGGCTTTTCTTATAAGAAAAGCGGCAAGGTAGGGAAGGAGTCTGCATATGTTCAATGATATTTTTGTAGGAGTCATGATTGTAGTTGCTTTTGCGGCGGGCGTTTGGTGTTGGTGGTTTGAAAACATCGGACCCAAAGAGAAAACAGAAGAAAAGAATGAGGGAAAGAAAAAATGATTATTTTGGAAATCTTATTATTGGTAGTGGGCTTTGCCATGCTGGTGAAGGGTGCCGACTGGTTTGTAGAGGGTGCTGCAGGCATCGCTTCTAAGTTCGGCATTCCTCAGCTGGTGGTCGGTCTGACCATCGTGGCCATGGGTACCAGTGCACCGGAGGCGGCAGTGAGTATTACTGCAGCGTTGAAGGGTACAGCTGATATTGCAGTGGGTAATGTGGTCGGCAGCAACATTTTGAATGTATTGGTGATCTTGGGCCTAACCGGTCTGATTACCTCCGTGGCAGTGCAGAAGTCTACTTTGTTTATTGAGATTCCTTATATGCTGGTAGTGACCGGCGTGTTATTGGGGATGGGTATGCTGGGCAATAGCATCAATTTGACAGAAGGCATTATTCTTTGGGCCATGTTTATCCTGTATCTGGCTTATCTGTTCGTACTGGCTAAGAAGGGCAAATCCGAAGAAGAGGCAAAGGAAGCGCGCCCCTTGTGGAAGCTGCTTCTGTTTGCGCTGATAGGCGGTGTGGTGGTTGTTTGGGGTAGTAATATTGCCGTAGACAGCGCGACTGCCATCGCACAGATTATCGGCTTATCCGAGAAGTTTATCGGTCTGACCATTGTGGCATTGGGTACCTCCCTGCCGGAGCTGGTGACCTCCGTGACCGCGGCCAGAAAGGGTAATGCAGACATCGCCATCGGTAATATCGTAGGAAGTAACATCTTTAATATCCTGTTTGTACTGGGGACCAGTGCATTGATTATCCCCATTACCTTCGAGGCAAGCTTTGCCATCGATACCATTATCTCCATCGCAGCAGGCGTACTGCTTTGGATTGCCACCATCGGCAAGAAGAAGCTGACCAGACCCTGGGGCATCATCATGCTCCTCTGTTATGCGGTGTATTTTGTGTATTTGCTGGTGTAGGGGTGAAATTCTAGCAATAATTGACCAGAAAATCACAAGAATCTATAAGCCAAAGAAAAATAGTTCCGTTATAATAGGGGTACATGAAAGCATTTACATTCATGTATCCCTTTATGAATGTAATAAAGCGTATTTCGGTTGGGAGACCTATATACACTTTCAAGAATACCAGGAGGTAGTAAGATGATGAAAAATTGGAAAAAGAGAGGTGCAGCCCTTTGTATGGCAGCTTTGCTGGCACTGGGGACTTTCAGCGGCATGTCTTTGAAGACGCAGGCGGAAAGCAAGAACCTGATTGCCAATCCGGACTTTGCGGAGGCAGATGTATCAAGTTGGCTGGCCGGAGCGGGAGAGGCCGCCATTAGCAGCGAAACTGCACAGGAGCCTATCTACGGAGATGTGGTTACTTATGGAAAGATTTCAGGCAGAACCTCAGCCTATGACTGCTTTGCCCAGGATGTGACTGCAGTGGTGAAGGACGGCAAGAAATATGAGTTTTCCTTCTATGCGATGTTGAGCGAGGACTATGCGGGAGCGCCTGCAGACCAGAGAGTGCTGGATTTTGCACCCTTTGTGACGGTGGACGGACAGACTGCGTATCTGGGTTCCTATTCTGCAGAGATTCAGGGAACCAGTAGCCAGACCTTAGAACCCGGCAAGTGGACCAAGTATGAAGGAACCTTCCAGCTCAATAACGGAAAGAGACCGGAGCAGGTAGTGATTCGTCTTTTGGAGCAGGGTACCAATTATGGTCAGGGCGACTGTGTGAAGGGCGAGTATTATGTGACCGGAGTGACCTTAAAGGAAGTGGAGAAGAAGCCGGTAGAGGTGGAGGATGTACCTTCCCTTCGTGATGTGATTACCGCGGAAATGGGAGAGGACTTTATCGTAGGTACCGCTATTGATACCGGAGATATTAACGATGATTTCTGCATGGCATTGGTGACCAAGCATTTTAATGCAGTGACTTTGGGCAATGCTTTAAAGCCGGATGCGTTGTTCGGATACAGTAACAATAAAGTGCCGGGTACCGAGGAAGTGGTATTCAACGGGGAGAAAATGGTGGTTCCCAAGCTGAATTATTCCCGTGCGGAGAGACTTCTGAATGTGATACTGGAGTGGAATGAGGAGAATCCCGACAAGCAGATAAAGGTCCGCGGTCATGTGCTGGTATGGCATGCACAGACTCCCGAGTGGTTTTTCCATGAGGATTATGATGCGTCCAAGGATTATGTAGGCACCGAGGAAATGAACAAGCGTCTGGAGTGGTATATTGCCACAGTGCTTCAGCATTTTACCGGTGAGGACAGCCCTTATTACGGTATGTTCTACGGATGGGATGTAGTAAATGAAGCAGTCAGTGATCAGGGTAAGAAGTATCGTACAGATGCAGAAAACGCAAGTGAACCCTTAAGCCAGTCCACTCACGGCAGCAACTCCAGCTGGTGGCATGTGTACCAGAGCAATGAGTATATCATCAATGCCTTCCGCTATGCCAATAAGTATGCACCGGCGGATGTGGAGCTTTACTACAATGATTACAATGAATTTAATATGTTGAAGAAGAACGGTATTGTCATGCTGATTAATGATGTAAAGGCAGCAGAGGGCACCCGTTTGGATGCTTTCGGTATGCAGGGTCATTACGGATTGAACTCTCCGGATGCCAGCGTACTGGGCGGATATTTCATGGAATATGCTAATGCGGCAGGTAAGGTACAGATTACGGAGTGGGATGTGTCAGCATCTACCGCTTACGATGGTACCGACAAGACCAAATTGGATGAATACCGTAAACAGGCCCTTTACTATAAGAGAATGTATGATGCAGTGAAATTAGCGATAGAAAAGGGCAACAATGTGACAGGTCTTACCTGGTGGGGCGTGGTAGATAAGTACTCCTGGCTGCAGACCTCTTCCAATGTGGGCGGTGGATCCAATGGTAAGAGAAAGCAATGCCCGTTATTGTTTGATGGTGATTACAAGGCGAAGCCCTCTTACTGGGCATTTGTGGATGCTTCCCAGATTGTGCCTCTGACAACACCGGAAGAACCGGAACCTACTGCCACACCGGAGCCCACGGCCACACCGGCACCGGAGAAGGAGCCGGAAGCAACGGTAGCACCTGAGGCAACTCCCGCACCCGAGGTACAGGAGACGGATGCGGAGCCCATCCTTACCTCCAAGAGTGCGATAGTAGGCATCACAGTTACGGCAGGTGTAGCGGTACTGGCATTGGTAGGCGGTATCCTATTCACCAAAAAGAAAAAGGGTTCTGAAGAAGTGAAGGCGGAAGAGCCGAAGCAAGAAGAGGCTGCTACGGAAGAGCAGAAAACAGAAGAATAATCCATAAATAATCAGAGGCGTGTCCCGGGGAGGGAGGCGCCTTTATTCTTTTGTGAAAATCTCTAAACCAAGTGCGGCAAAAGGATTTCTTTACCGTAAATTAGCCGAAAAGATACTTTATCACTTGACTTTTGTAAAGAAGAGGAGTAAGTTAAGGGGCAGGTTGTTTTTAGAAAATTTTAATAAATTGAAACATTGGAAAAGAGGAAATTAAGATGGCAACAATGGCAGCAGTAACGATTTTCGTGTTGATGTTTGTGTTAATCGTAATGGACAAAATCAAGAGACATTATGTGACTTTAGGTTGTGGTTTGCTTACTTTGGTAGTGGTGTTTGGCTTCTGTATGCACAGTATACCTGCCATTATGGAGACCTTGAGCTTACATAGTTTTATAGAACCAAGCTTTTGGTATGCAGCAGGTGAACATGAAGAAGCTGCGGCAGGAATCAACTGGGCTACCATTGTATTCATTGCAGGTATGATGGTAATGGTAGAAGGTATGGGAAAGGCCGGTTTCTTCCGTTGGCTGTGCTTAAGCATCGCAAAGGCAGTTAAGTATCGTGCTGTGCCTATTTTGATTACCTTTATGATTATGTCAGCGTTGCTAGCCATGTTTATTGACAGTATTACGGTTATTTTGTTCCTGGCAGCAGTAACCGTGGAGCTGGCCCAGTTACTTAAATTTAATCCGGTGCCCATGATACTGGCGGAAATCTTCTGTGCTAATTTAGGTGGTTCCGCAACCATGTGTGGTGACCCGCCGAACATTATCATCGGTACATCTCTCCATTACAGCTTTGCGGATTTTGTGACCAATACCGGTTTAATTGCGCTGATTTCCATGGTATTTATTGTATTTTATTTCTATTTCTGCTTCCGCAAGGAGCTGTCAAAGAATAATAACACAGGAGCGGCAGTCAACTATCCTCAGCCCTCTGAGGCCATTGAGAACAAAAGGGCATTTGCTGTCAGCTGTGTGATTTTCGGGGCAGCAGTTATTTTGCTGGTAACACATGCGCAGACCGGACTTACGGTTGCTACCATCGGTTTATTTATTGCGGTTGTTACATTGCTTACTTCCGGAAAAGATGCTATAATCATACTAAAGAAGCTGGATTATGAAACCCTGTTTTTCTTCATTGGTTTGTTCGTGGTAGTAGGCGGTTTGGAGCAGACCGGCGCCTTAACTGCTGTGGCAGAGTTTATCGGCAAGATTAGTGAAGGCAACGCCATGCTGATGATTGCCATTGTGCTTTGGGTTTCCGCTATTGCCAGTGCTTTTGTAGATAATATTCCTTTTGCAGCGACTATGATTCCGGTTATTAAGACCTTATCTGCTACCCAGGGTGTGGATTTGGATACCTTGGCATGGACCCTTTCCATGGGTACGGATATCGGTGGCAGTGCTACACCCATCGGTGCTTCAGCCAATGTAGTAGGTATTTCCATGGCAGCCAAGGAAGGACATATTATCGGATGGGGCAAGTATTGTAAGTATGCAGTGCCGGCCACCATTTTAGTCATGGTGATTTCCATGGTTTGTATCTATGTCAGATATTTCTAGTGAGGAGGCGTTTTATGGAAAAGCAGTTAATCATTTCAATCGGACGTGAATTTGGCAGCGGCGGACATGTGATTGCGGAAGCTTTGGCGAAAAGGTTTAATATTCCCTTGTATGATCATAATCTTTTGGATCACATTGCGGAAGAGAAGAATTTGAACGCAGAAGAGCTTAAGAAATTTGACGAGAAGCCCAGAAATGTACTTCTGTCCAGAACCCTTAAGGGACATTCTTCTTCACCCAGCGACCATATTGCCATGATGCAGTTTGAGTATCTTAAGAAAAAAGCAGAGAAGGGTGAGTCCTTTGTAGTCGTAGGTCGTTGTGCAGAGATGGTGCTGAAGGAATATGAGGCTATGATATCCTTATTTGTGTTGGGCGACAAGGAGTGCAAGACTAAGCGTGTTATGGAGGTATATGATATTTCCAAGGAAGAAGCACGTAAGAAAATGGAGCGCCACGATGTATACAGAAAGCAGTATCACAATTCTTACTGTGACAGCAAATGGGGCGATTCCAGAAGCTATGATTTGTGCATAAACAGCAGCCGCTTGGGTATCGACGGTACCGTGGCTATGCTGGCGGATTACATCCGTGCCCGCAGAGGAGAAAATAAATAAGATTTGTATGCTGAGGCAGACACTTGAGCTTGAGGAGCTAAGGTGGCTGCCTTTTTTGATGGGTTTAAGGGAGAATTTGGGCTGTGTAAAGGTGGCTAAGGAGAGAGAGTTTTGTCTGGGGATTTCCTGAATATGAAGGGCTGAAGACAGGCGATTCTGCCCATAGCACCGGTTAGAGGGTAATTTAGGCAGAAGATTCTTTCACTTTGACAGAGATATTCTGCCCATTTCATGGTTAAGGGTATTATATAGATAGAATTTTTTAGTGAATAAATAGAGAACTTCTACCCAAATCATATGTCCGTATGCTTTATGGGCAGAAGATGAAGCTTAAATTAGGTAGGAATTAAGTAAAAATCCATTAAAATATCTACCCATATCTGTGATGGATGTAGCGTGTATACAGGAAGATGCATATACTTATACAAGAAATGGTGAAATGTGGTATAATATTAGCGTATAGCTTAAAGTAGGAGCGGATAAAAAAATCAAGTTAGAGGAGGTTGAACTGAATATATGGAATCTGTTTTGCTAATAGAATTTTTAAAGTTACAGGAGTATTATAATGTGATATTTGAAGGGAGAAGTTTTGAAATTATTGGGAAAGATGATGTGGGGAATTTGATTGGGGAGGATAGTGAAAAGGTTTTGTTTTACTTGGAAACGGAGCCTGTCAATATTAGGTATATAGCGAATGATTTGCAAGTATTTTTAAAGCAGCTGGAAATATACAAGAAATATGAAGAGATAGAAGAAGACTATCTGGAAGAATATATGCAAGCGTTTAGAGAGAGTATTAAAAGTTTAGATGCTGGTGCCTTTAAAGAAGAAAGCTTTTGGTCAATTATTGAAGAGCAAATGGAAATAGGTTTGCTGTAAAATAAATCTATTGGAAGGGGTGAAAACAAGATGAAACAGATAAGTAAAGAGGTTGAAAATGTATTAAAGCTAGATATGAAAAAGAAATACCAATATTTTTTAAAAAAGATAGCAGATTATGGTGAACTCTGGTCATTAAAAGATGATGATGGCTGGGTAACGTTAGGGCTGGAAGCGGATGATTGTTTTTTCCCTGTATGGCCCAAGCAGGAATTTGCAGAGCTTTGCATTTCTGAAAATTGGCAAGACTGTAAATGTGAGGCGATAGATATTGATGAGTTTTTAGAGGAATGGATTCCAGGTTTGAAAGAGGATGGCGTACGAGTGACTATTATGTGGAATGAGGGAGCGGGTATTGATGTGGATTGGGATGGTTTAGCCAGAGATATAGAACATGAATTAGAACAGTATGATTAGCAGTATGATAGGCATAGCAGACTCTGTATTTTATTGTCAAAAATAGTGTCTTTTGATATACTGAATGGTGTATGGTCACGAGGGGGATAGCTATGGCGGAGAATATGAGCCCGGAAGTCAGGGATATTGAGAAAAGAGAATTAAATAGCACAATTAACGCCTATGTAGGAAATAAACACGAGCTACTTGAACGCGTGCCGGAATTAATCGATTGGAATATGTTTCGAAGAAGATGTACTCCGGAGCTGGTGGAAGTATTGCAGATGCAGCACAAGCGTCTGAAGAAGCGGGGAGTGCAGCTTAAGATACAAGAAGAGGACCTGTCAAAAGGATGGGTGAGAGGTCGGATTTATTATTTGCAGATGGAAAGCAGCTATCAGGACGGTCCTTATACCATAGCTGTTTTAAAGAAAAAGAGAAAGCGTGTCAGGGAATATTATCGTGAAAAGCAGATGCTTTCCAAGGTTAAGGATAAAGCCTGGTTTACCTATTTTGTAAGGCAGGAGCCGGAGGAGGGGATAAAACTTTCTTCCGAGGATGTGACATATAAATTACTTGGGAACTATACCAGAGAGACAGAATATCAACCGGAAGCGTATTTTAAGGAACATATGCTAAGTTCGACATTAACTATACCTTGTGCAATTATGATTTCCTCTGCAGGAGGACTTAGGTATATGCTGGGCGGGGCGATGTCAAAATGGTTTCCTTTTTTACAGGGGGATATAGTGGCAATTGCGCCTACCTTGATAGTGGCCGGTTTAGAGTGTGCATTGGCAGTTTCGATCCTAAAGATTTGGCGGAATTGGAAACGGAGATGTAAGTCCCACAAGGTACTGCAAAGCATTCGAAAACAGTGGCAGGATTTTTCAGTAGAGCAATTTGTGTCCATGGCCGACAGCAGGTTGAAGCGTATCTTTTATGCAGACAGCATGGCGGATGTCGGTGATTTCATTAGCTGTGATTTGAGTGAGTTTTTGAAGAAGTATGCAAATGTGGTGGACTGTGAGACCATGGATTTTTGGTTTATGGGGATATCTCAGGATGAGAATTACGAGTACATAGATGTGCGCCAAAAGGTACTTCTGACCGGGGATTTGGGTAATCGGATGAAGCGCAAAAAGCTTACCGTGGAGATTCGTTTTATGCGCTCCAAGGATAGTATTATGTATACGGATTTCTACCGGGACTGGTATGTGGGTGAGATATCCTTTGGCGGAAAAAGTATGGAGATAAAATAGGGTAGTACTCAGAGATTACCTGTTACTTATGAGGGAGTGGGTTAAGAAATGGACGAGAAACAAAAGTATGAGCTTCTGGATATCAGCAGCCGCAAAATAGTGGTGGCGTCTGACAAGGAAGCAGATTTGATGAATAAGGTCAGTAAATACCGGAAGCAGACAGCGGATTTCCGGAAGGATTCCCATGATTCTGCGGTACTGACTGCTGCTACGGAGGAGTTGCGGCAGGGCCTTATCCGGCAGCAGAAGCGACTTCGTAAGAGAGAATTGCAGATAGAGATACAGGAAGAGGATGTGAAGTTGTTTCCTCGCCTGAATACCTGTGGTCCGGCGCAGTTTTGTGACATTGCTGCAGACGGCGAGTATACCATGGGATGCTTCCGTAAGAGGATGAGGCGAACTACCAAATATCGCAGAGACCATGATGAAACGGCCACCTTTGTGGACCTTCCCTGGGTGCATTATTATGTCAGGCAGAAGGATGGAGAAGTGGGTCAGATTTCTTCGGTAGACATGCTGTATGAAACGGACCTATGTGGTCGAAGGACAGAGTATTTGCCCTTTGATATGATGAAGAAAAAGAAAATACCTATTACCATATTGTGTATTTTGATGGTATTACTTTGGCTGGTTTGTGGTGCAGGAGCTATATTGTTTTACGCGTTCTCCATGGCAGGAAAGTCGACTTTTCTGATGATATTTGGACTTTTCTTAGCCTTTGGCGCAGGCTATGTGGCCATGAAGGTGACAAAGCTGCATGGCAGATGTGAGGGTTCCTATAACTATCGGTTGCGTTCCCGCAAAATGATGGAAGCCATCCGACAGGAAAAGCCGGACTTTTGTTTGGACAGATTAGTATCCTTGATTGATGATAAGCTGAATCATATTATATACGCAGAGGATAAGGAAGAATTGGTAGCCTTTACCGAGGACGGGCTGGGGAATTTCCGCAGAGACCACGAAAATGTAATTAATGTGGAGCGTATGAATTTCTGGATTGATAAATGTAGGAAGGAAGACGGCTGTCTGTACCTGCAGATTACGGAGAGGCTGTGGATTACCAGGGATGACAGAAATGCTATCACCAGAGAGCGTGAGGACGTGCGCCTTCAGGTGATGAAGCCCGTAGATGGTATCATGGCGGAGGATTTCTATGAGGATTGGTGTATCACAAGTGCAGAAATCACGAAAGACCTGGTATACGAATACGAATATGAGGAATAGGGATGAAGCAGATTGTTGAGAGTTATAAAAGAGAAGTACAGGCATATTTAAATGATGAGAATGAGCCGCCTGTAGAAATCGCCCTGCCGTCTGTGGGAGCGGATCTGCAGAAAGCTTTTGCCATGCAGAGGAGACGGTTAAAGTGGTGTGGACTTAAGCTGATGTTTAGGGAGGATTCTCTGAAAGCAGCTAAGCAAAAGGGCGAATACCTTATGGAATATATTAAGGATACCAGGAAGTATTTTTTTGAAAACAGAGAGAACGATAGTATATCCACAACGGTACAAAAGGCCTATTGTGTAAGAGAGGATATGGATGCAAAGAAGAAAGTGATGCTTGTGGAGGTTAAGGGTACACCCATTAAGCCCTACATAAAAAAGATACAGGAATTTTTGCAATATTATTTTGGGGATATGGAGCATGTGAAGGCCAGCTTGTCAAACTTTTGGTTTACGTTTATCGGATTTTTCTTCACCATCGTTCTTGCTATATTGAGTGCGTTTATACTTGCTATTTTTCATGGGGATGGGGAAACACAAAGTTTTGGCGCTTTTATTTGGCCCATTCCTTGTATGTGGGTGATTTGGACGATATTTTTTATCATACAGGGCAAGCCTGGAATAAAGAAAAAGTCGCCTCGTACGGCTTTGCTTTCCATACAATCCGGAAAGTCTGATTTTTCGCCCCAGCAGTTTATGGCCATGGCAAGCAGTCGGTTGAAATGCATTTATTATGCGGAGTCAATGGAAGATATCGTTTCCTTCACCGACGCGAATTTAAGCGGTTTTATCAATAACCATAAAAGTGTAGTAAACTGTGAATTGACAGGCTTTGTTTTTGATGATTTTGTAGTGACTAAGGAATATATGCATATGTATGTGCAGATGGATGTATTATTGGATTGCAATATACAAGGGCATATAGAACAACAGGAGGAAACGGTGATGGTAAGGTTTGCGAAGGTCAGGGACAGTATTATGTCTGAGGACTTTTACCATGACTGGTATGTGACAGATGTCTGGAATGAATGAGGATAAGAATATAACTCCCAAATTAGAAAACATCTTAATACCCATAGACGCGGACAAGAGGATACAGCTTGCTTTGGGGATTTATACGGATGGAAAGAGAAAGATTTTAAGCTTACCTACGGAGGACAGTCTGCCCGACGAGTTTCCGGGATTTACGGAAGAAGCCCGCAAAAGTCTTGTGCTTCAGGGTCAGAGACTAAAGAAACTGGGACTTCGTATGGAAAGTAAGGAGGAGTGGCTGGTTTTAACCGATCAAGAAGAGCGCGTCCAACGAAAACCCAAAAGAATCAGTGATGGTCCCTGTGGGTATGAAGTATGGAGTAATTGGTTGAATATCCTGACCATCTTTGAAAAGGAGAATCAGGAGATAGTGGGTTCCTTTCGGGATCGCTACTTTACAGAGTTTGAGCTGATAGAGACATCCCGGGAGAGCCTCCGAGTGGTTTCGGAAATGAAGCAGGCAAAGGAAGAGATATTTGGCTGCAAAAGCGAATACTGGGATGAGACAAAATGGACACTGGAAAAGCTGGGTGTAGGACTTTATGTGGGTGGCTTTGCGGCATTGGCACTGACAAATACAGGCAGCCTTTTAGTGTGGATATTGAGTCTGATTTTAAAAGACGTATTTAGTGCTAATGTTTTTGGTACAGCCTTTTACATTTGGCTTATTAGTATGGTGGGGGTATTGCCGTTGTGGTCTTACTGCAAGGGTTTAGTTCCTTCCTTTAAGCGACGTCGGGCTTCCGTCAAGGTGGTACAGCGTATACGGGAAGCCATCCCCGGTTTTTGCCGGGCGGATTTCGTCTCCATGGCGGAAAGTCGCATCAAGGCGTTGCTTTTTACGGATACCTTTTCGCAGGTGGGAGAGTTCGTAAGCGGTGATGTGAGCGAGTTTTTAAGAATCTTTTCCCACGCTATCAATTATGAATCCCAGAACTTCTGGTTTCTGGGCTTTTGGCAGGATGCGGACTGTCAGCACATAGAGGTACTGACAGAGGCCCTGGTGACAGAGGATTTGGGCACCTGTATAGGGCGGAGCAAGAAATACATAAGGGTACATTTTATCAAGCCATTACAGGGCATTATGGACAGTGAATGGTATGTAGAAAAGATAGAGGCGGTAAATAAAAATGGAAAATGAAATGCTATTTAGACCCGGTCAGATGACCGTAACAGAACAGGATATCAGTAATATAAATCATATATTACAGAATACGGGAGTGTCCCTGCCGGTGGGCTATTCCGGCAAAAGGGAATCCTGGCAGCTGCCGGCATCCGATGAACTTTTGGAGGGATTAAATGCCCAAAGGAAGCGATTGCAGAAAAGGAACTTGCAATTGCACAGGCAAAGTCTGGATTTGGCAAGGGGGCAATCCCAAGGGACTTCTGTTATTGAGGCACGGAATGTGTATTCGGACGGGGATTATCAGATCGGCCGTCTGAGGAAGAAGTGGCAGCGTATCACTACTTATCTGCGGAATAAAACGCAGATTTCCAGCTTCAAAAGCACCACATGGATTGATTACTATATCAAAAAAGAGCCCGGAGAAGAATGTAAGGTTTCTTCCCTGTATATCCCGGGCAAATGGGGCTTTTTCGGAAGAGATGAGGAGTACGTAACCGGCGGTGGTAATGCGATGTCATTCTTAACTGCCGTGCTGGCGGTGTTATTATGGATATTGTTCGGCCTTTTTTTCTTCCTCTGGATGGTGATTGCAATGGCGGGCGGAGACTTTCACGGTGTGCTGCTGCAGTTTGCATTAATCTTCGGAGCCGGTGCGTGGGTAACTACCCGGATTCAGAAGAGATGTAAGCTTATGAGTCAGTGGCGTAAGGATTCCCGCAAGGTGGTTGAGACCTTCCGCAACAAAGAACCTCATTTTTGCATGGAGAAGTTTATCGGTATTCTGAACAGCAAAATGTTGCGTATGATATATGCAGACGATACCGAGGAAATCGGAGATATCATCGGCTGTGATATGTCCATGTTCTTACGAAACCATGCAAGCGTGGTGAATTGTGAGATTATGAATTTCTGGTTTACCAATTTCCGCGAGGACGGGGATTATATGTATCTGGACGTGACCTACAGAGTGGCACTGGAACGAGACTTGAGCACCGAAATCGGACATAATAAAGAGACCATTATGCTTCAGCTGGCCCGCCCGGTTCAGGGTATCATGCAGGCGGATCTTTACGGCGACTGGAGCGTGGTAAGAGTGGAGACACACGAGAAATAAGCGGAGACGTAAAACATATGGCGAATGAGCTGATTTCCTTAAATGTAACGAAAAAGAATATTGATAGAGTAAATAGGATTTTGGACCATACAAAGGAACCCTTCCCCATAGAGAAAGCCGAAAAGGAGAGTCCCCGGTTGAGGGTAACCAGGGAGTTTCTGGAAGGGTTGGAAGCCCGGAAGAAACGCTGGGAATCCCGTGATGTACGCATTGAGATTAAGTATGAAGATATAACGAAAAAGCAGGATGAAACAGATCCTTATCCGGACCAATTGATTTTGAAGGAAGGAACCTATGAAATCGGTCGTTTGCGAAAAGAATGGAAACAAACAATCACTTACAAACGACAAAATAAGAAGTACATATATGCCCAAAATCAAAGAAGAATTAACTATTATCTTTTAAAGGAAGCCGGGGAAGAAGATAAGATATCTTCTGTGTTTATGGAAGATAATGACGGGCACCAACTAGAGTATTTCGGAAGAGATGAGGAATTGGCGGACGGCGAGGGAAAAGAAAGCAGAAGAGCTGGCTTTGGGGCTATTTTCTGGGGGTGTATCCTCTGGATACTATTTGCAATCGTTTTCTTGACATGTAGATGGGGTGGAATTTGCGCATTCTTAATGGTAATGTTATATTTAAAATTTCCTATTCTTTTGATGATAAGTTTTTTTTACAGTCCGTGGTTCATCGCCCAAACCACACCCCTTCGTAAGCAGCGTCTGCACTCCAGCAAAATCACCCGACGGATTATGGAGCAATCGCCGGATTTTTGTTTGGAGAAATTTATCGGTATTTTGAACAGCAAGCTTCTGCGACTGATATATGCAGATCGTACGGAGGACATAAGGGATTTTGTCAGCTGTGATGTGGCTGCCTTCTTAAAGGACCACGCAGATGTAATCACTTGCGAATTCATCAACTTTGTATTTACCGGACTACGGGTAGAGGACGGATGTATGTATCTGGATGTGAAATACACCGTATTTCTGGAGAGAGATTTGGAAGAAACGGTTGGTCGCAGTGAGGAAACCATTCTGCTGCAGCTGGTACGTCCGGTTGACGGTATCATGGAGTCGGATTTATATAATGATTGGAGTATCGTAAAAATAGAGACACGAAAAAAATAGGGGAGGAAGAATCTGTAAATGCCAAATGAATTAACGGAGTTAAACGTAACAAAACAGGACATTAGTGATTTGAATCATATTCTTTCTGTTTCACAGGTGTATTATCCTATAAGTGAAAACAGGCAGCCCCTAATACCTGTGACAGAAGCGATTCTGAAGAGCGAAAGTGCACGGATGAAACGATTACAAACCAGAAATCTGCAAATGCACAGACAAAGTCTGGATTGGGGGCAATTGCTCAGAAATCAAGGAGGCAATGTGATATCCTCGGGTGAAGGCGTTTTGCAGGAAGGAAACCATCAGACCGGTTTCCTGCGAAAGAAGTGGAAACGCTCCACCGTTTATACACGTGGTCAGCAAAGAATGCTAAGCCCTAAGAATCTGAGTTGGATATATTATTATCTCCTAAAGGAGCCGGGAGAAGGCTATAAGGTATCTTCCATGTACACCCAGAATATTGGAGAATATTTCGGAAGAGGTGAGGAATACAAGGATGGTACAGGAAAGACGATTATGACCTGTACCAACATTATAATGGTAGTATGGAGTCTTTTTTTTCCGGTATTTTTGTTTATTTTAGTAGTTTTTGTTTTGAACGCATTATTTACACCATCAATGAATTTTGAGGATTATTTTCTTTTCTTTGGTCTGCTTAGTCCGTTTCTCCCCGTTGTAGTGGGACTGGTAGTGACTATTTGGTTAAAGAGGAAATGTAAGCGTTGGAAGGCTTGGCGTTTGAGTTCCCGAAGGGTAACCGGAAGGATACATGAAAAAGTACCGGATTTTTGCTTAGAGAAGTTTCTCGGTATCTTAAACAGCAAGGTACTGCGTCTCATATATGCAGACGGTGCTGAGGATGTGGGCGATTTGGTAAGCTGTGACATGGCAGGATTTTTGCAGGACCATGCGAATGTAGTTAATTGCGAATTTCAGAATTTCTGGTTTACCGATTTCCGTGAAGACAATGACTACATGTATTTGGATGTGGCTTATAAGGTGTTTTTAGATAGGGATTTGGGAGATCGAATTGGTTTTAGCGAGGAAAACCTTGTATTGCAACTGGCCCGCCCCCTTCAGGGTATCATGGAGTCGGATTTATATAATGACTGGAGTATTGTAAACATAGAGACAAAGAAGAAATAAAAGGAGGTATCTTATGTATCAGGATTCAAAAATATTAATTGGTATGTCAGGAGAGGAAAAGGTATATATCTATCCGAAGATGGCGAACCGTCACGGTTTGATTGCGGGAGCTACGGGTACCGGTAAGACGGTGACCCTTAAAGTAATGGCAGAGTCCTTCAGTTCTTGCGGAGTGCCGGTATTTCTGGCGGATGTAAAGGGTGATCTGGCAGGTATGTGCAATATGGGCACCATGAATAAGAATGTGCAGGAGCGTGTGGAGGCCATGAGTCTGGACAAGCTGGGCTTTAAGCTGGATCAGTACCCTACTACCTACTGGGATGTGTATGGGGAAAAGGGTCTGCCCCTGCGTACCACCATTACGGAGATGGGCCCTTTGCTGTTAAGTCGTATCTTAGGCTTAAATAATACCCAGACGGATATCATGAGTATCCTCTTTAAGGTGGCGGATGACAATGATTTATTATTGATAGATACCAAGGATTTACGGGCACTGCTTACATTTGCAGGGGAGAACGCCAAGGACCTTTCCCTACAGTACGGTAACATGTCCAAGCAGAGTCTGGCAGCTATTATCCGTGCGGTAGTGGCGCTGGAGGGCCAGGGTGGCGACCAGTTCTTCGGGGAGCCGGCACTGAATATTGCGGATTGGTTCGGCACAGACTATACGGGAAAAGGCAAAATCCAGATTCTGGATTGTCAGAAGCTGATTAATAATCCGACTATGTATTCCACCTTCTTACTGTGGATGATGAGTGAGTTGTTTGAGAACCTGCCTGAGGCAGGAGACGGAGACAGGCCGAAGATGGTATTTTTCTTTGACGAGGCACATATGCTCTTTGACAATGCTTCCAAGGCACTGCTGGAGCGTATCGCCCAGGTGGTGAAGCTGATTCGTTCCAAGGGTGTGGGTATCTATTTTATCACCCAGAACCCAAGAGACATCCCGGACGAGGTACTGGCTCAGCTGGGTAATAAGGTAGAGCATGCGTTACATGCTTATACTCCTGCGGAGCAGAAGGCAGCCAAGGCGGTATCCATGTCCTTCCGTGAGAACCCTGAATTTGATACTTATGACACCTTACTGAACCTGGGAATCGGTGAGGCACTGGTTTCCGTATTGGATGAAAAGGGTGTGCCCACCATCGTGAAAAAGACTACCATTCTGCCCCCTCAGAGCCAGATGGGAGCTATTACGGATGCAGACAGGGACAGCCAAATCAAGGGCAATCTCCTTTATACCAGATACCATGACTTCTATGACAGGGATTCCGCTTATGAGTTCCTGCAGAGAAGAACGGCAGATGTAGCCAAAACTGCACAGGCACAGAAGGAAGCGGCGGCTAAAAAGAAACAGACCAATAAGCTGGCAAAGAGTGTGGCCAATTCTGCAGGCGGAACCATTGGTCGTGAAATCGGCAACAATATCGGCAAATCCATTGGTGGTAAGTTCGGCAAGAAGCTGGGCGGTAATATCGGTGCCACCCTGGGAAGAGGCATTTTGAGTACCTTGTTTAAATTTTAAGAATAAGTGAGGAAGATTATGAAGAAACCCTTTTTGGAAAGGATAGCAGGCAGGGAAATACAGGCTTTCGTAGTGTTCACCATTGCGCTGTTCTGGCTGGCTGCGTTTCTGACAGATACTCCCATAAGGATTCTGGAGGGCATGGTGAAAATCGTGTCCTCCAGAGATGCGTTAATTACGGACTATTTCGAGCTGGGAGGCTATGGTGCAGCCTTCTTTAACGGTGGTCTGGTACTGCTGATGGGCTATCTGCTTTTGAAGGCAGAGAAGGCCATGTTTACGGGTTTGACCATGGCGGCCTTGTTTATGAATGCGGGCTTTGCCCTTTTTGGCAAGAATCCCTTAAATGTGTGGCCCATTTTGTTTGGTACCTTTTTGTATTCCCAATTTCATCATACCCGGTTCAGCCGATATATTTATACGGCTTTGTTTGGTACCTGTCTGGCCCCCTTTATTACGGAGATTATCTATATCCTACCGTACAGTAAGTGGGTGAATATGGCAGTATCCATTCTGGTAGGTATCCTGATAGGCTTTATTCTGCCCCCTTTGTCCATGCATACGGCCTCCATGCATATGGGTTACAATCTGTTCAATGTAGGCTTTTCCGCAGGTATTGTGGCCTTCGTAATGGTGTGCATCCTGCGTTCCTTCGGGCTGGAATCGGAAGCGACTCTGATTTGGAAGGAGGGCGTGCCGATGCCTTTGGTAATAGTACTGTATGGATATTTCCTGTTGGCATTTGTCTACGGCTTGGTGCTTAGCAAGGGACAATGGAAGGGCTGGATCCGTATCATGCGCCATCCGGGACGTGCGGTGGCGGATTTCGTATATATGGACGGTGTGGGTGCTACCTTCCTGAATATGGGACTGGTAGGCGTTTTGGCCACCAGCTTTATTCTGTTGATAGGCGGCGATTTGTCAGGCCCCGTGGTGGGAGCGATTCTCACAGTTTTCGGCTTTGGTGCCTTCGGTGTGCATTTGCGCAATTATGTGCCGGTGCTGCTGGGCGTTTTATTGGCTACCTTTATTACCATATTTGATATTACTGCACCGGCCATACAGCTGGCGGCTGTTTTCTCCATGGGTGTGGCACCCATTGCAGGACAGTTCGGTCCGGTGGCAGGTTTTTTGGCAGGCTTTTTGCATCTGGCTATTGTGAGTTGCACCAATGATATGTACGGGGGACTGAATCTATACAACAACGGCTTTAGCTGTGGCTGGGTGGCTATCATTATGGTGCCCTTTGTAGAGAGTTTTATCAAACGGTTTGATACCCGCAAAAAGAACAAGGGAGGACATAAGGAATGATACATGAAGAGAAAAAAGTAGGCAATATCATCGAGGAGTTGACCATGTTCTTTTTCAGCGTGGGAGCGGAGCATATTCAAACCGGCATTGAAAGAAAGGGCAATCAAGTGGTCATCACCATGGAAAGTGACTATGCACCGGATCGGGAATATGGTCTGCATCGCTTGAAGGAATACCTTAATGAGCCAAAGAATGACAGTGTGGAAGACATCTACTGGGAGCTGGCAGGCAGCGGTGACCCGGGCGAAAGCAGCCAGCTGCTATTGGTGGGCATGATGTTAGACCGGGCGGAGGTAGAGATTGCTTCCGGCAAGGTTAAACTAAAGCTATATAAAGAACTGATGATGTAAGAAATATAAGGCCCAGGGGCCCATACTTATCACATAATGCACCGTATAAAAGAACAGGAACCGAAATTTGTATGGCGGTGGCGGACACTCGTGTCCGCATACAGACAAACAAATCTCGGTGAGTGTTTTTTATCCGGTGTGTGAGTGATAGGTATGGGCCCCTGGGCCTTATATATATTATATAGTCAGAAGCACTTTAGCTGAATCTTAGGCGGACTGGCCCTGTTTCTGTATGGTATGCAAATGATGACATGACCAAGGACTTTAGAGGTAATATGTACGAGCGCATCCACAAGGGCATTTGTTCGGATGAGGGCAGTATCCTGTTCTCCGAAATGCTGACGGATTTTGAGCTAATCGGTGACCAAGCCCTGAATATTTCCGATGAAACCGTGAAGATATCCATGGCAGAGGGGTATTAGAATTTACAACTTCTTAACATTTTCATAAAAACAACGTGATAATCCTCCCGTATGATAGCTACTGTAAGATGAAGTAAGCTACACAATTACGGGAGGATAAATTTATGGCAGCAAGAGCAAGATATGCCGGAGGAAAAGCGAAAGCAAAGGTGATTATCTTTGTGGTAGAGATATTGATTATAGCGGTGATGCTGGCATTGGTTTGGAAGGTGTTTCAGACCACGGAGGCAGCAGAAGGCCCTCATTTGGTAGAGCTGGAGGAGGAAGATATTATTATCAATCCTGAGATTCAGGAGAGTCTGAATCAGGCCGGCGCCGGAGGGGAAGGAGATAAGAGCAAAGGATATTGGAATATAGCACTTTTTGGTGTGGATGCGGTGAAGTCGGAGCAGCTGTATAAGGGCAGCCGTAGTGACACCATTATGATTGCTTCCATCAACATGGACAATGGAGATATCAAGCTGGTATCCGTGTATCGTGACACTTATCTGAATCGCGGTAATGATACCTACGGAAAGTGTAATGCGGCATATGCGGCTAACGGTGCAGCCCAGGCCATGAGTATGCTGAATATGAATATGGATTTGGCTATTACAGATTTTGTGACTGTGGGATATCATGCGATTAAGGAAACCGTGGATGGTTTAGGCGGTATCTGGATTGAGGTGGACAGCGAAGAACTGAAGCATATCAATAATTATCAGACCAGTATTATCAGGGATACGGATATTCCCCAAAGTGCGTATGTGGCGGTGACCGAAACCGGTTATCAGAAGTTAAACGGTCTCCAGGCAGCAGCGTATTGCCGTATCCGTTATACAGCCGGCAATGATTTCATGCGTGCAACCCGTCAGAGAGAGGTCGTAAAAGCCATAGAAGCGCAGGCCAAAACCAAGAGCATTGGAGAGCTGACAGAGTTGTTGCCAAAGGTTTTGAAGTACGTTTATACAGATATTGATGAAACGGATATGGTGGAATTGTTAAAGAATATCACCAAGTACAGCATCGTGGAGGAGGGTGGTTTCCCCCTGGAAGATCACCGCGTAGTGGAAACTTTGGGACAGTCCAAGGGAAGCTGCATAGTACCTTTGAATCTGGAGGAAAATGTGGTATGGCTGCATGAATTCCTGTTTGAAGAAAAGGATTATCAGGTATCTGACAGTATAAAGGATATTGATAAGAAGATTAAGGCAGATACCGCACCTTATTTGAAATAATGGACGGATGTGGCCGGATTTCTAAATTTTCTGTGAAAACAATTTACATTTGATGCAAAAGAAGTTATGATAAAGTGGTTGATGACTAACTATGGATTAGGAAGGAGACAGTATTATGTCGAGTCAAAATACAACCACAAACAGTGGCGTAACCGGATTGGATAGAAGAAAAATGGAAGCACAGATGGAGGCGAAAAAGGCCAGAAGAAGCAAAATCTTCTGGTGGCTGGTATTGATTATCTTTTTGGCAGCAGTAGTGGCGGGAGTGGCTTTCCTGAAGATTAAGAAGGACAATGCACCGTTCATAAAGATTAACGGAGAGAATATCAGCAAGGCAGAGTTTGATTATCATCGTGCCATTGAGAAGGCCAGCTTCTTAAATGAGAACAGCTATTATTTCTCTATGTTTGGCCTGGATATGTCCACAATCGAATCCCAGACCTATGACGGAGAGATGACCTTTGCGGATTATTTCGACCAATTGGCTACACAGAAGCTGGTAAGAACAAAAGCTTTGAAAGATGCGGCTAAGGCAGAAGGGTATGAATATGATACCGCTGCAGAATATGCAGAAACCATCAACAATATCAAGGAGATGGCGGCAGAGCAGGAGAAGAAATACGAGGATTATCTGAAGTTGATTTATGGCAATAATGCCACAGAAAAGGCTTTGGAACCGGTGATCAAAGAGAATATTTACGCTTTGAGCTATGAAGCCAAGCTGGAAAAGGATATGAGACCTACGGATGAGGCAGTAAAGGCTTATTACGAGGAAAACAAGGACCAGTACGATTCCGTAGATTATCGCTTGATTAACATTTCGGCGGATGTACCTACGACTATCATCGATGAAGCAGGCAATGAGGTGGCTTATGATGCCACGGAGGAAGAAATCAAGGCCGCTATGGAAGAGGCTAAGAAGCAGGCAGAGGAAAAGAGAGCCACTGTGGCAACGGAAGGTGAAGAGTATATCAATGCTTCCATGCAGAACAGCTATTTCCACGAAAGCCTTCATGCCTTCCTGTATGAGGACGGCAGAAAGGCCGGCGATACCTCTGTGATGGAGAACACCCCTTACAACGGCTATTTGGTAGCATCCTTTGAGAAGCGCTATCTGGATGAGACTCCTACGGAAAGTGCCCGCGTAATTATTACTTCTTCTACCGATGCACAGACCATTTTGGATGAGTGGAAGGCAGGTGCAGCGACGGAGGAAAGCT
Organism: Lachnospiraceae bacterium; assembly: GCA_017522685.1. The sequence goes on along the minus strand of JAFWYN010000005.1, from coordinate 181,363 downwards.
TTATCGAGATATTGGAGAAGTATGACGAAGCAGGAAGTATTATCAATGACGGTCTCTATGGCGGAATCTCTGCAGGTTCCGTAAATGATGAAATCTATGCATGGTTATCTGCACCCGAGCGTAAGGCCGGCGATACTATGGCAAAGAATGTGGAGGGCGAAGCCAATTACGTACTGTACTATGTAGGAAAGACAGACCCTAAGTGGATGAGTATGATTCGTAGTACTTTGTTATCTGAAGCTATGAATGAGCATATGAATGCCCTGATGAAGGATTACCTGATAGAGGATTTGAACGGCCAGTTAAAGTTTATGGCTTTGATACAGCAGGGACAATAAAAGGAATAGAATGGCGGCAGTGTATATGAAATGCACTGCCGTCACTTGACGTGATAGGAGCTTGGAGAAATGATGAAAAAGGTATTGGTCTTAGATATAGATGGCACATTGACCAATTCAAAGAAGCAGATTACGGAGGCTACCAAGCAGGCTATTTGGAAGCTTATGGACAGAGGGCATCTGGTGGCACTGGCATCGGGGCGTCCCACCCCCGGTATGCGTCGTTATGAAAGAGAGCTGGAGCTGGATAAAAGGGGAGGCTATCTGTTATCCTATAATGGAGCGAAGATCGTGGAATGTATCAGCGGAGAAGTGGTGCATCAGAACTTTTTACCCTTACATGTGGTGCCGGAGCTTTATGAATTTGCCAAGGAAAGAGGAGCCGGTCTGATTACCTATGATGGGGATATTGTAATTTCGGCGTTTGACCCTGATGAATATATTAAGTTGGAGGCAGGAATCAATTGGCTTCCGATCCGGGTGCAACAGGATTTTGTGGAATGCGTCAATTATGACATAAATAAATGCCTGATGACCGCACCGGGAGAGCAGGCGGCTGTGTATGAAAAGGAGCTGCAGGAACGCTTTGGAGACATCATCAGTATCTATCGTTCGGAGCCCTTCTTTATTGAGATTATGCCCAAGGATATGAATAAGGCGGTGGGACTGGATCTGGTGCTGAAGGGACTGGGTATGGGTCCTGAGCAGGCAGTTTGCTGTGGGGATGGCTATAATGACATTTCTATGATAGAATATGCTAAAGTGGGTGTGGCCATGGGCAATGCCCAGCCTGCCGTAAAGGAAGCGGCGGATTATATTGCACCTACCAATGACGAAGACGGATTGGTAGATGTGATTTCAAAATTTTTTGAGGAATAATATGGAGGTTTGCGTGAAGATTCAGTTACCGGAGAAAGTAAAGTTCATAATTGATACCATTACGGCAGCAGGCTTTGAAGCCTTTGCGGTAGGGGGCTGTATCCGTGACTCCATCCTGGGAAGGGAGCCCAACGACTGGGATATCACTACCTCAGCCAAGCCGGAGCAGGTGAAGGCGCTGTTTCGTCGTACTATTGATACGGGCATTGCCCACGGTACGGTGACCATTATGCTGGAAAAAGAAGGCTTTGAGGTGACCACTTATCGTATCGACGGGGAATATGAAGACAGTCGTCATCCCAAGGAGGTGACCTTTACCTCCAATCTGATTGAAGATTTGAAGCGCAGGGATTTCACCATTAATGCCTTTGCCTACAATGAAACCACCGGTCTGGTGGATGCCTTTGAAGGTCTGAAGGATATTGAAAACGGCGTAATCCGATGTGTAGGGGATGCGAAAGAGCGCTTTACGGAGGATGCTTTACGAATTCTACGTGCCATCCGTTTTTCTGCCCAGCTGGGCTATGAGATAGAGGAATCCACCAGGGAGGGAATCCGCCTTTTGGCGGGGAATCTGCGCCATATCAGTGCGGAGCGTATCCAGGTGGAGCTGACCAAGCTGCTGACCTCGCCCCATCCCGATTATATCCGTGTAGCTTATGAAACAGGCGTAACTGCGGTGATTTTGCCGGAGCTGGATGAGTGTATGAGGACGGAGCAGAAGCATCCTCACCACTGCTATTCTGTGGGTGAGCATACTTTGCAATCTTTGGATAAGGTACCCCCTGTAAAGGAGCTGCGTCTGGCCATGCTGCTTCATGATATAGCCAAGCCACAGACCCTGACCAGGGATGAGGATGGGACCACCCATTTCCACGGTCATCCCAAGGTAAGTGCCAAGATGGCAGAGGAGATCTTGAAAAGACTCCGTTATGACAACGACACCATATACAAAGTCACCCGTCTGGTAGAGTTTCATGACTATGGAAAGGGCGTGAAGCCGGATTTGCGTCTGGCAAGGCGGGCAGTGAATCGAATCGGTGAGGACATTTTCCCTATGCTTATGCCGGTTTACAGAGCGGATGTACTGGCCCAGAGCGAGTACAAGCGGGAGGAAAAGCTGGAGGCCATCGCCATGTGGGAGCAGCTTTTTGCAGAGATTCAAGCGAAAAAACAGTGTGTTTCCCTGAAAACCCTGGCCGTAAACGGTTCCGACCTGATTGCCTTAGGCATGAAGCCGGGCAAGGAAATCGGCGAAACCCTCCATGCACTTTTAGACCATGTGCTGGACCACCCGGAGGATAACAATAAAGAAACATTGATTAGAAAAGTACAGTTATAATTTCCGTTCGCCCTTCATAAGATAGGGTAGAAAGCGGAGAAAGCTGTGCGGGGCCGGTAGGGCAAATATGTTCCAACGCAAGGCTCTTGAAAAACGTCGCCCCTTGACGAGGTTAAGCCGCTTGCGGCTTCGAGTCTAGTGGCGTTACGTTTTTCACGAAGCGAAAGCGTGCCTAAGTGGAATATATTTGCCCTACCGGCCACGCACAGTTTTTCCCGGAATCTGCAATATCGGGAGGACGGAACATGAATGACAGAGCGGTGACTCTTTTGGAGCAATATGATATAGAGATTATCAAAACCGGAAAGGGCAGGGGCGCGATTCTATGTGACACCCCTCAGGGGACCTTGATTTTTAAGGAGTATGCGGGGACAGAGGCCAGACTGGCGGCGGAAAATCAATTATTAGAGACCATTGCGGTGAAAGGGCAGGTATTTACGGACGCCCTGATTCCTACCCGGGAAGGAACCTTTAGCGTGAAGGACAGGGATGGCATCACTTATATCCTGAAAAACTATGTGGACGGCAGAGAATGCGATATTCACGAAAAGACCGAGTGTTTGACTGCCATGGAGTTGCTGGCCAGTTTACATAATGCCATGGATGACCGGGATACGGAAGGAAAAGAGGATCCCGATTCCCCTTTGAAGGAATACGAGAAACGAAACCGGGAGCTGACCCATATCCGTAGCTTTTTGGGAAAAAAGGGACAGAAACAGCCTTTTGAAAGAGAGCTGAAGTGCTGCATCGACTTCTATCTGGAACAGGCGAAACAGGTGACGGAGGATTGGCGGTTGTATGAAGAAGGCAATATAGGGAAGGCATCACACGGCTTTTGCCATGGGGATTATCAATACCACAACATCCTTTTCGCAGAGGGAAAATGGTATGTGGTGAATTTTGAGAAATGTCATAGGGGAAGCCAAGTGACGGATATTTACCTGATGATGCGTAAGTTGCTGGAGAAAAGTGATTGGTCTCGGGAGTTGGGCAGGGATTTATTGGATGCCTACCAGAGGGTGCGTCCTTTGGCGGCATATGATTATGTTGACCTGTATTACCGGCTGGCCTATCCGGAGAAATTCTGGAAGATAGCCAATTTCTATATGAACTCCCGCAAGTCCTGGATACCGGAGAAAAACATGGAGAAGCTGGGTAAGGTATTGGCCCAGGAAGAGGCAAAGCAGGCCTTTTTAGAGGATGTTTTCGGGAACAAGCTTTTTTCTAAAAATATTTAAGGTGGCGGGAGCCGCCGAAGCATGTTAGAATAGTGATGGATTTCTATAAATTCGTTTACAGGATTGTAGAAACAGATTGTACTCTGGGAGGAAATTGTATGAGAAAATTAGTAATGTTTGCATAGCACAGGCTATTGCATGAAACAATTGTATCAGGCCTGTGCCATCCTTAAGACATTAAGCATAAAATAGGAGGCAAACATGGGCTATATAAAAGCAGAGGAGATTCTGCCAAAAGAATTAATTGAAGAAATACAAAATCACATAGAAGGCAAAAGCATCTACATCCCCAAAAAAGAGGGAAGCAGACAGGGCTGGGGTACGGGTACTCTGACCCGCCTTGAGCTGGAAGAAAGAAACCGGGCCATTTATGAGGAATTTTCAGCCGGTAGTAAGGTTTGTGAGCTGGCAGCAAAATATTGCCTGTCAGAGAAAAGCATACAGAGAATACTACGGGAGAGGAAAGAAGATATGAAGGAAGAACAAGTGATTTACGCGTATCATGTGGTAACGGATAAACCCATGCAGCTGGGTCAGCACATTTATTTCGATGAAGAGCATCACAGCGGTGTTTATGAGCGCGTTATGTCAAAGAAGGAGCTGGTGAAGGATTTTTATGAGAATCCGGAAAAGTATGATATCGATACATTGGATTATCCCTTGTCCGTAGCCATACGGGAATTCGCCCTGGAGGAAGTAAGGGCGAAGAAGTATCCGGGCTATCCTTCCAGAATGAATTGCCTGTATACTTCCCGAACACAGGAAGAGTCCCAGCAATGGTTTGATTACTTTACAAGCTTGGGCAGACCTACTTACCAGATAATCAAGGTAAAAGTGAAGGGCAGATGCTTTGTAGGAGATGCTACTAAATGCTTTGATGCGGCTTTGGAAAAGGAAGAAAATCTGAAGCAGGCAGAACGGTACTGGGAAAACAAGGAAAACCCGCCGGGAGAGCGCGGCATCGTGGAGATGCTGGTGGACGGCGATATTGAGGTAGTGGAGATTATCAAAGAAGTGGTTTTGGATCAATAAAGAAGTGAAAAGGATGCCGGAAGGCACCAAAATAGAAAGACTATGATATAAACTAAGCCTGAATTGCAGATTTGCAGTTTGTGGCTTAGTTTTTTGTTGACAATAGCATAGAACCATGTTATCATACATTTAACAATTAGGTTAAATGTTAAATGAGGAGGTGCTTTTATGGCTTTGCAAAATACCTTAAAAGCTTTGGCGGACCCCATACGGCGCGAAATCTTGAATATGTTGAAGGGTGGCAAGATGTCTGCGGGAGAAATCGTGGATAAGTTTCCGGTGACAGGTGCCAGTATTTCCAGGCATTTGTCGGTGCTGAAGGATGCGGATTTGATTCGGGATACCCGAGAGGGAAAGTTTATTTATTATGAGCTGAATGCCTCCGTGCTGGAGGAGATTATGCTTTGGATTAGCGATTTGAAAGGAGTGGGTGGAGATGAAGAAGTATAAAGGACTGATTATTGCGTCGTCGATTGTAGTGTTATTACCTATGTTGTTAGGAGTGATTCTGTGGAATCGTCTGCCGGACACCATGATTACCCATTGGGGAGCAGAGGGTACGGCGGATGGTGCCATGGGGAAGGCATTTGCGGTGTTTTTGATACCATTGCTTTGCCTGGCGTTACATCTGATATGCGTGTTCTTTACCTTAAGGGATAAGGGTAATGAGGAGCAAAACAAAAAAGTAGTAAGAGTTTGTTTCTGGATTACTCCTATCATAAGCTTGTTATCCAACGGATATATTTATGCCTTTGCTATGGATAGTCAATTCAATAAGGTTATGTTAGGAACTATGAGCTTTTTGGGTGTGGTATTTATCCTGGTAGGTAATTATCTGCCAAAGTGTAAACCGAATCACACCATAGGCATTAAGGTATTTTGGGCACTTAAGAGTGAGGATAACTGGCTGAAAACCCATCGTTATGCAGGCAAGGCATGGATGCTTGCCGGTGTACTTTTCCTTTTGTCACTGGCTATACCGGGAATCGTGGGAATGGTAATCAAAGTAATAGCAATGCTTTTGCTTCTTTCGCCTGTACTGTATTCCTATCTGTACTATCGCAAGCAGCTAAAGGAAGGCAAAATTACGAAGGAGGATATGAAGCAAACCAAAGAGGATAAGGTTACGAAGATTACTTATACGGTAGTGGGTATCATTTTGGCGGTAACAGTTATTATGCTTCTGGTTTACGGAAACTTCGACGTATTAATGGGCGAGGAAAGTTTGCAGATAGAGGCTTCCGGTTGGAGTGATGCGGAAGTGTTTTTTGCAGAAATCGACCGGGTAGAATATGTAGAAGTAGCTACTGATTTTACCAAGACCCGAGACAATGGTTTCGGCACACCGCGTATCACCATGGGTGACTGTTCCAATAAGGAACTGGGGAAATTCACTGCATATATCTATGATGCATGTGGAACCTATGTAGCTATCTACGCCGGCGATAAAATGATGGTGGTGAATCGGGAGACTGAGGAAGAAACCAAGGCACTTTATGAGGAGCTGAGTGGGAAGATAGGAAGATAGATTGCCATTCCGGCGGTCTATAGAGAAAAAAGTCTGTTGTAGGATACCTTTTTTAGAGAAAAAGGGAATCTGGTGACAGGCTTTTTTCGCATAGATACTTTTTGACGCCGAATAAGCCGGTTTCCCAGTGAAAACATGAGGAAAAGGGATACCAAAAAACAGAAAATGTTCCTATAGACCGCGGAGCAACAAAAAGGGAAGAAGAAGCAGAAAAGTGTATTATGATTTCTATAACTCCGCCCCACATTCGCAATTTTTATCAACACAAGTATGTTGAAAAATGCTATGATAAATGCGGAGGAAGAAATATGGAACAGACACAATTACAGAAGGTATTGGACTATATTGAAGAGAATCTGAAAAATGAACTGGACAATACAACCCTGGCTGAAATAGCAGGATATTCAGAATATCATTTTTTAAGGTTGTTCCGTCAAATTGTGAATCTGACTCCGGCGGATTATATACGAAAACGTCGTATTTCAGAGATTGTTCGACGCATCGGAGATGAGAGACGCCCCATTTCTGATATTGCTTTTGAATATGGATTTAATTCTAAGGAGAATTTCACCAGAGCCTTTAAAAACGAGCATAAGATATTGCCGTCAGAGTTTAAAAATGCAAATTGCAGTCTCCGACTGTTCCAACCATTTCAACTGAATGCTACAGAGAAATTTCCCGAAGTGTCCATGCTTTATATGGAAAAGTTTACTTTGATTGCATATTCCTGCGATGAGGATTTGCCGGCTAATTTCTGGAATAAATACAATGCAGAGAAACGTTCGGAAAGACTCTCCGGTGGTGAAATTGTGGAAGATTATGGTACCATGAAGTGGAATGCGGAGACGAATCGTTTGGACTATTTCATAGGGATACGAGAAGAATTGGTAAAAGGAGATACCAAGGGAACAGTCCGATTGGAGATAGCAGAAGGGTTGTATGCGGTTTTTGATACACTGCCAAGCACTCAGCATGATTTTGTGCGAACTATCCATGGAACCTGGAACTGGATATATAAGAAATGGCTACCGGTTAGCGGATATCGTAGAGGGGAAGGTTTTGAGTTGGAAAGTTATGTGGAATCAAGTAAAACATATTCAGAGCGGATTTATGTACCGATAGTAAAGGAGGAAGAGCATGATAGAAATGATTAAGGTTTTCAAAGAGAAGGTACCGGCTATGCGCTTTGTCGGTAAGAAGTATTCGGACTTTGGCGGTTGGGGAGAATGGTTTGCCAATGGCTGGTTCGATAAGGTGGAAGAAGCTATGGGTGGCGTAGAAACCATTTTGAAAATTTGGGAGAATGGTGCAGGCTATGTAGGACTGGAGAGACGTTGCGAAGGACAGCCTTTTGAGTACTGGATTGGGATGTTTACTCCCGAAGATACACAGGTGCCGGAAGGTTTTGATTATATGGATTTCCCGGCTGTGGGTCTGGGTACTTGTTGGCTTTATGGGAAGGAAGAAGAGATTCATGATACCGGAAGATGCTACGAGGCAGTTGTGAATGCCGGAATGAGCATTTGGAAGGACGCAAAGGGCGGTATATGGTCTTTTGAGAATTGTGTGTGCCCCCGTTATACTACTCCCGATGAACAGGGGAATATTATTATGGATTACTGCTACTATGTGGAGGAATAGGAATGCACAAAGGTGGCAAATGGGCAAGACAAATAATCGAATGGCAGGATGATGAGGGCAAGTGGGGCGACTTTCATTCCCTTGCAGTGCCGGGAAATTCTCATATAACTACAGAACAGGCACTTCGAAGACTGGAAAAGCTGGGGTATACCATGGAGGATGAATGCATCCAAAAAGCAGTTCAGTATATGAATGATTGCTTGGTTAGAAAAAAGAGTATTCCAGACAGAGTAGAGAAGATACATGATTGGAATGTGTTCACAGCGTTGTTACTTGCTACGGGCATCAGAAGATTTACTAAGGACAATCCGGCAGCAAACAGAGTCGCGGAGCAATGGGCGGAGATTACTACAGAGGCTTTTCGAAATGGTAGCTATCAACAGGAAGTATACATTGATGCTTATAAGCGCATCCTGAAACCGAATGGGGGAAGGATATGCGGGTTGGAAACTTACTATCCTGTGTCTCTTTTATGTGATTGTCTGGAGGAAAAAACGGAATATGCTTTTCTGAATTACATCCTCCAATTTGATAGAGGAATTTATTATGTGTATGAGGGTAAGTTAAGTATTCTGCCGGAGGTATTTTCATCGAAAAAGGCCAGTCATTATTTGGGTGCAATAGAACTACTGGCAAGGTATAAGCATGTAAAACCTAGACTTCAGTTTGTGGCAGACTGGTTGGAAGCTAACCGTAGTGAAAAGGGTAGCTGGGATATGGGTAAGACCGTGAATGATAAAGTGTACTTTCCCCTCTCGGACGATTGGAGAAAAACAGAAAGCCGTGAAGCAGATTGCACGGAGAGGATAGAGAAGTTATTAAGGTTGATATAATGATACGACAGGCAAGAGCTATGGAAACATGGCCCTTGCTTTTTGATTTAGATATAACAGATTTGCAGCTCCTCTTCCATATTATTTGCAAAATATTACTTGACAAATAATACTGCACAAAATATATTTATCTTATGATATGATTTAAGAAATAATATTGGCAAAAACATATTTTGAAAATGTGGAGGTATAGTATGAGTGACGTGAAGGTAGAAAATTTAGTGAACAAGGAATTAGGCTTTCCTAAAATGGAGGAGTTTGAGGCGGAGCTGATTCGGCTTATGAATGATGCCGAGGGAGAGGGAAGCGGCCCCATAATCATTGCATTGACGGATAGTGATAATTTCCTGCGTGTGAATACGGATTTTGGCAGGGAGTGCGGGGACAAGGTGTTGATTGATACCGGACGATATCTGGAGTCGAAGCTTCCTGCGGGAGCTACCATCTATCGCGTATCCGGTGATGAGTTCGGCATCATCTTCAATAATGATATGGAGAAGGAGGATGTGTTCCTGTTTTTGGAGGACGTGCGAAAGGGCTATGATGTGAAGCTGCCCGATGGAGACCCCATGACTATATCCATCGGTATTGCGGCGGCTTTTGAAGACGCTACCCGCGTACAGGAGCTGATTCGTAAGGCGGAAAGTGCACTGTTTCGTGCCAAGGCCAACGGCCACAATAAGATAGCCTTAGCCAAGGAGGAGAAGATGGTACCTAAGACCTCTCACTACACTAACGACCAGTTAAAGTGCTTAACCAAGCTTTCCAAGAGAGAGGGCGTGGGGGAAGCGATTTTGCTGAGAGAGGCATTGGATATGTTGCTGAAAAAGTATGATATTTAGCGAGGGGAGCAAATAAACATGGAAATAACTTACACTCAGAATATGACAGCCGAAGAATACAATGAAATGCGGGGCAGTGTGAATTGGAGATTACTGACGCCCGGTCAGGCGGAGAGAGGACTTGCCCATACGGCCTTTGTTGTGGCAGCCAGAGATGGTGAGAAGATAATAGGCATGGGAAGAATGCTGTTTGATTACGGATATACGGCTTATTTGGGAGATGTGATCATCCGCCCTGAGTATCAGGGAATGGGCATCGGTGCAGAGATTGTGACGCGTTTAAAAGATATGGTAATGGAGGCTGCCGAGCAGGGGGATAAGATTATGTTTATTCTGGGCGCGGCTGCCGGTAAGGAAGGCTTTTACGAAAAACTCGGTTTTAAGGTGCGTCCCAATGAAATTAACGGAAGCGGTATGTCTATGTGGAAAGAGAAAGAGTAATTAGGAGGGGGATAAGCATGCGAGAATTATTTGTCATGGACTTAAAAAACTATGATCCCAACGGAACCGTGGGAAGACGCCCGTCGGTGAGGGGAATCATTATAAGAAACGGCCGCATCGCCATGATGCACAGCTGCAAATATGACTATTACAAACTGCCCGGCGGTGGTATTGAGCCGGGAGAAAGTCTGGAAGAGACTTTGGTGCGTGAGGTGCAGGAGGAAAGCGGACTGGTGGTGAAGAAGGACACCATCCGGGAATTCGGCTATGTGAAAAGATTGGAAAAAGGTAAAGTGGATGCGATTTTTCTTCAGGAGAATTTCTACTTTGTATGTGAAGCAGAAGAGGAGCTTGGCCAGCGAAACTTAGATGATTACGAAGCTTTTGAGGAGTTTACCCTGGAATTCGTCACACCCGAACATGCCATAAGCACCAATAAGCAGGGAGATCATGGAGAGAAGGTGGCTTCCCAGACTTTTGCGGGCATGTTACTGCGGGAAAACATGGTACTGGAGCGCTTGGTGCAGGAAGGGTATTTAAATTAGGCTGTGCTACCGACACAATTTTTGAAGTACAGGAGGGGATAACAATGGCACAATCAAAAGAATGGGACTGGAGCAGTGTGGAGCAGGATAAATGGACCCACCCGTCTGAGGATAGCATATATCTGGCAAAGAAGTGGCAGGAGGAAGGGGTACACTCCATTCTGGACTTGGGCTGCGGACGAGGCAGACATGCTTTGTATTTTACGCAGAAGGGCTTTAAGGTGACTGCTGTGGACTTGTCCGCAGAGGCGATCTCCCACAATAAAAAGCTACAAAAAGAGCAGGGCGTGGATTACCTTTGTAAGAGAGCGGATATGATGAACCTTCCCTTTGCAGACGATGCCTTTGACAGGGTCTTTTCCTATCATGTGATTTCTCACCAGGATACGGTGGGGGTACAGCATGTGCTTCAGGAAATCGCCCGTGTGCTGAAGCCCGGTGGCAAGGTGTTCTTAACCCTTTGCGCCAAGGAGCATTATGCATTCCATGAGGAGAATTTCCCTCGTTTGGATGAGAATACGGTGTTAAAAACGGAAGGCGCTGAGGTGAATGTGCCCCATTTCTTCGCAGATAAGAAAATTCTAAAGAAGTTGTTCGAGGGCTATACATTTGAATCCGTGCGACACATTAGGGAATGCATTATGGAAGAAGATGACAGCCGGGAAAGAAGTCATTTCTTTATCGAGGCGGTGGTGCAAAAGGAGGCTACACCTCTAGATTATTCGGAGGTTATCGGCAGCACCGTGGAATGCACTATGGACAGACCTATGGGCACCTATCATCCCAGGTTCCCGGATATTTACTACCCCATCAACTACGGTTATGTAAACGGTGTGATGGCCGGGGACGGCGCGGAGCAGGATGTGTATGCATTGGGTGTGGATGCCCCCTTGGAAACCTTTACAGGCAAGGTAATCGGAGTATTCCACCGACTCAATGATGTGGAAGACAAATGGATTGTGGCGCCGGAAGGCATGGATTTTAGTGATGAGGAAATCCTGAAACAGATTGATTTCCAGGAGAAGTTTTTCGACGGAGAATTATATAGATAATGGGAGGATGAACCAATGATTTATACTGTAAAAATCGAGCAGACCAATGATTATCAGAGACGAATGAAATATATTCCGGAGATAGATTCTTTCGTGGAGAAGGATTGCGACAGTCTCCATTATGTGAGAAATGTTTACCAGTATCCTTACGGCTGGATGACCGAGTCCGGCACACCACCTCAGGACCACCTGGATGTGATGATTCTGACCAGGGATCATTTTGAGCTGGGGGATGAGGCCAAGGTGCGTATTATCGGTGTCTTTATCCGCAATGATGGTGACCACAAGCTGATGAGTGTACTGACCAAGCGAAACATCACCGAGTTTGATGAGCTTACGGACGAAGAAAAGGACAATTTGTACCGCCTTTACCCCTATGTGTTTGAGGGAGAAGGCTGGTTTGGTGCAGAGAGAGCCAAGCAGGTGATTGACGAGTATTTTCAAGCACATTAATGTGGGCACTGACATGAGGAGGAGCAAAAATGCAAGAGGAAGAATACAAATTTGTATACAAACGCAGCCGTAGCGTGGCTATCGTGGTACGGGACGGAAAGATACTCATGGAACGGGTGGTTTACTTCGGAAGAGAGTTCTACACCGTGCCCGGTGGCGGCATCGAAGAAGGGGAGACCCCGGAGCAGGCAGCCCTTCGGGAGTTGAAAGAGGAATGCGGTCTGGAGGGAAGAATCATCCGCCCATTGGCTGTACAGTATAAATACGATGGAAGCGCAGAATATTCCTTTGAGGTAGAGGTGTCCGAGGACCAGGAAGCCATCACCGGCTACGACCCGGAGGAGGCATCTTCGGAAACTCCTCCTTTGAAGGAAGTACTTTGGATGAGCCTGGACGAAATCAGCGAAAAGGACAGAGCCTTTTTATGGTTCTACGGATTACTTACCGTGGATGGGTATTTTGAAGAATTAAAGTCCTGGGGTGGAGAAATCAGCTATCCCGGGGAAGGAATGTGAGGAATCAAGTATGAACATTTGGATACGTGCAACAAAAGAAGAGGAAGCATTAGAATTAAGCAATATACAGAAGGCGGCATTTCAGCCCCTATATGAGCAATATCATGATGAAGGAAACCCTTATCTTCGAGGAGTGGAGGATGTTGCCAACCGACTGGGTTCGGAGTATTTCCGCTATTTTACCATCTTCTTGGACGAAGAAATAGTGGGTGGTGTTCTCTATAAATGTAAAGGAAAGACCCCTTTCGGTGAAAATCTGGGAGATGGTCAGTACTATCTGCAAAGGATTTATATTAAGCCCACGCTTCAGTGTAAGGGCATTGCCCAAACCGCAATCCTTCTTTGCGAAAAGGAGCTTGAGGATGCCAAGGGCTTTTGGGTGGATTTTCCTGAGGATTTAAGCAAGAACAGACGCTGCTATGAAAAGGCAGGTTATGTGGATACCGGAAAGAGAATGGAAGTATACCCCGGATTAGTACTGTCGTGTTCGAGAAAAGGAGATAGTTCAGGAAAATGAAAATAGGTATTATAGGATACGGTCATTTAGGGAAAGCCTTTGTCAGGGGCTTGGTATTAACCGGCTTTCCGCAAAGTGATATGGTGATAAATGCCAGAACAGAAAAGACCAGGGAAAGTGTACGAAAGGAATTTGCGGACATTCATGTAACCGGCAGCAAAGAAGAGCTGGTGAATATTGCGGATGTGGTGGTAATAATCGTAGAGCCGGTCCATGCCAAGGAAGTGTTGAGTGAAATCAAGGCTTATGATTTGGACGGGAAAACTCTGATAAGCTTTATGGCCGGAATCACTACAGCAGAAATACGAAATGCCTTAGATGATAAACAAAATGTAGTGAAGCTGGTCCGGGTGATGCCCAACATCGCTATTCAGGATGGAAAGGGTGTCATGGGAATTACCTGTGAAGGTACGGAGGATGAGGCCCTTCAGGAGGTACTGGTTCTATTTAGCAAGTTAGGATATGTATTGAAACTGGAAGAGGACTCTTTAAATGATATTACGGTTACTGCTGCAAGCGGACTGGCTTTTGTGGCTTCCCTAATGGACTCCTACCGGAAGGCCTGTAATACGTTTTTCGATAACGGAGAAATAAGCAAAGAAATAACCCTTCGGGTTTTTGAAAATGTCATAGATATGGTTAAGAAAGAAGACTGTTCTTTTGAGGATATTGTCCACCGCATTGCCACAAAGGGTGGGACAACAGAAGCCGGAATGAAGCATTTGAATCCGGAGCAGATAACCAAGAATTTGGAGAATTGTATGGAAAAGTCCTATGAGAAGGCGAGAAATATTATCTAGAGGTAGGAAGGAGACTTAATGTTTATGAACAAAACAATTATTATGGTACAGCATACAGAATCGGAGCATCATTTAAACGGTATGATAGGGGCTTGCTATGACTGGGAGCTTACGGAGAACGGTAAAAAGCAGGCCAACAAAATCGGTCAGTGGCTCAGCAGTGTATGGAACATTGAGGAGTTTCACATGTATGTGTCCGACAGAAAGCGTGCTTTGCAGACGGCTGAGGAAATCAATACATATTTGCACCTAACCCCGGTGGTGACAGGTGCTATTCGAGAGGTAAATGCAGGCGAAGGTAATGGCAAGCCTGTGGCTTGGTTTAGAGAAAATGAATTGCCTCATCCGCCCACCTACGACCCGGACTATCGTCCCTTCCCGGATGCAGAATCCGACAGAGATTTGTGGAACCGTATTTATGCATTTTATGAGCAAATCAAGAGCAATGATGAAGACAAAATTCTTATCGTGTCCCATGGTACGGCACTGAGCTATCTGCAGACTATGTTATTTGGAGACTGTCTGGAGGATATCCCTAAGAGACGTTTCATTGGCAGCTCCGGTTCCATTTCACGATTTGAGCTGGAAGAAAGCGGCCGCGTGGTAGTGCGGTATATTAACAGGCAGTGTACGGATTAAGGATGCGAAGAAATTGGATATATACGTGAAAAAAAAGTAATTATGTCCAAAATGAAAACGAAATAAAGCAAAAATCGTGAGTATAGCCGAGGGATTGGACATATAGCAGAAAATAAGCAAAATATGTCCACAAAATGGGGCTAATCGTGGACATCTGAGAGATATTATTTTGCATATGTCCAAAATACTTAAAAAAACACAAAAAAACCTTAAAAATCAGGTTTTTTTGGATATTTTGGGAGAAAAAATACGTATATGTCCAAAGAGTATGGTTAGGAAAATACAAGTTTGTAGAAACTTTGCGATATGCAGGAGGTGTACGATGATAAAAGCAGTCATTTTTGATATGTTTGAAACGCTGGTGACCCTCTTTGCCGGGCCTGTATATATGGGAAAGGAAATAGCGGAGGAGATAGGTATTTCAGAGGCAAAGTTTAGGGAGATATGGAATCCTACGGATGAGGACAGGACTCTGGGAAAAAGAACCTTGGAAGACGTTATCGAAGAATCCTTACGGGTAAACAACCGTTATTCCCGGGAATTGTTAGAAAGCATTATCACCAAGAGAAAGAGGATGTATCAAACCAGCTTTGATCCCGCCAATATTCATTCGGAGATTATTCCTATGTTTCAGGCACTGAAGGAGCAGAAGATTAAGGTTGGATTGATTACCAACTGCTATTTTGAGGAACGGGATATTATCAAAAACAGTGTACTTTTCGAGTACTTTGATGTAATGTGTATGTCCTGTGAGCTGGGCATGAAAAAGCCGGACACAGCGATTTTTGAAAGATGCCTGAAGGATTTAGGGCTTGAAGCACAGGAATGTCTTTATGTGGGAGATGGTGGCAGCCTGGAGCTGGAGACCGCGCAGGCTGTGGGGATGCATCCTTTGCAGGCGGCCTGGTATTTAAAGGACGGAACCAGAAAACCGGCAAAGAGGAAGGATGAGTTTGCACAGGCGGAGTCACCCATGGATGTGCCGGAAGAGATAAAGAAGATTTCTTAGGAGGAAACGGGAATGGAATGTATATTTTGCAAAATGGTGAATGGAGAAAAGCCATACTTTAGCGTGTATGAGGATGAGCATACCATCGTTTTCATGGATGTAATGAAGGATGTGGATGGCCATATGGTGGCCATGCCCAAGAAGCATGTGGAAAATATTCTGGATTGTGACGAGGAGACCCTTTTTCGTTTGATGCGTACTGTCAAGAAGGTTTCCAACCATTGTGTGGATGATTGCGGCTATGAAGGAATCAACCTGATTGGTACCAACGGAAGAAGTGCAGACCAGTGCGTGCCTCATTTTCACATGCATATTATCCCCAGACGTAAGAATGACAATATCGAAGCTTGGCCGGAGTTTGGCGGAGCCAAGTGCGATATGCAAGAAATCTTTGAGAAGGTACGGTTTAAATAACATGGAAAATATAGTAGTAAGATACGCAAAAAGGGAAGAGCTGGAATCTGTGAATAAGATTCGTAAGCAGGTCAATGAGGTGCATGTAAAAGGGCGTCCCGATATATTTCGTGAGGATGGCTGGCGGGTCATAGAACCCTTTGTATATACAAGATTTGAAGAGGAAAACAGCGGAGTGGTTGTGGCCCTGGCTGGTGAGGAAGTCGTGGGCTTTGCCGTGGTTCAGTATATCGTGAGACCCGAATCGCCCTTTAAGAGGGAGCAGAAGTTTTATCACATAGAGGAGTTCGGGGTGGATGAAAACCATAGACGCAAAGGTATTGCCACCGCCTTAATCGATTTCGCCAAGAAAGATGCCAAAGAACGCGGCTTCGCCAGAGTAGAACTGGATATGTGGGAGTTTAATGAAGGCGCCCTGGCTTTTTATGAAAGTGCGGGCTTTAAAACCATGAGAAGGTACATGGAGATTTGCGGCGAGGAACTGTAAGGTACATTATGATAATTCGAGGGACAAGGAGGATGCTATGATTCAATATTCTACATTAGAAAATGTATCCGATAAGGTACTGTTTGAAACCAACTGGAAGACCATGAGTGAGCGGCTGAAAAAGGAAGTTAACCTGGAACGGTTTTCGGAAATGCTTAAGGAGCAAGGTTATGACCCAAGCATTTCCGTAGGTGCTTTTGATACGGAGACCGGAGAATGTGTGGCTCTTGTTTTGAACAGCATCTTAAAGGATAAGGAGAAAACCGCCTACGATATTATTACTTGTACGATTCCTGAATATCGAAGAAGGGGAATTGCAAGGGGGATTTTCGAGAAAGTATTTGCTTTGTTGAGAGAAAGAGGAATTGAAACATATACCACGGAAACAAAGAGAGACAACCTGATTGCTCAGAGTATGTATCGGTCCTTAGGATTTGAAATAAGAAATGAAATCGTAACAACCTTAAAAACCCTGAACGGAAGCAGGCAAGTGGAGCAATATGAGGTTGTGATGAAGTTGTAGAGGTTTTGGAGTTACAGGAGAAAGAGGAGTGCAAGATGGACCATTTTGTAGATGAAAGAGATTATAAATTATTGGAGAGTGACAAATATACATTTTTTGTTTTAAGGCGTATTATGGACGGACCTTGCAAACTACTGTTATCCGACCATGAGCGATTAATTATTTGCTTTTCAACGGAGCCCTTTCCCACTTGGATTTGGACGGCGGATGATGCTACGGAAGAAGAGATGGAAAAGGCTTATCAGCTTGTAGTGGAAAATAATTTGATGGACAAACAACATACTTTTAACATTAAGTATGAGCTGGCTGATTACTTCATCAAAAGGGCTTTGAAAGATGGAATTCACTTATCTCTTACCACCAATCTTTTTGCTTACGATTGTCCCAATCCCATAAAGCCGGACAAGGTGGCCGAGGGTGAAATCTGCAAATGTGAGATGAAAGATATGGAAGAACTTGCTGATTTTATAGAGATGTTCCATGACGAAACAAGAGTGGATCAAATGGACCGAAAAGGTTGTTTGGAGCATGCAGAGTTTAAAATAAAGGAAGGAAAAACTTATTTTTGGACGGACTCCGAGGGAAATCATGTGGCCACATGCGCTTACACCTTGAAAGGGGAGCTGGCAAGTATTGGAATGGTCTTTACACGGCCGGAATATCGAAGAAAGCATTTTGCAGAAAATCTGGTATATCAGGTTACCGAGATGGCGAAAGCCGAAGGATGTCTTCCCATGCTTTACACAGATGCGGACTATGCGGCATCAAATGCCTGCTATGAGAAGATTGGCTATATTCTTCAGGGAAAACTCTGTATGATTGGATAAACCGGAAGGATGTACGATACAATTGATTGAAATGACTGGAGACAAAGACTATGGCCAATCCATGGGAAAAGATAGAATTATGTGATTACGAAAACCATATGAGTTTGGAAAGTGTTTACCAGCTGCAGATTTTAAACCAAATGATGGGGGAGCAGTTTGAAGCCTATGATACGGATACCATCATGATTCTGGGTATCGCAGGCGGGAACGGTCTGGAGCACATTGATAAGAATAAAATCAAGAAAGTCTACGGAGTGGATGTGAATCAGGATTTCCTTGCAGAATGTAAGAAGCGTTATGAGGCATTGGGAGATGTGCTGGAGACAGTCCGGGCAGATTTATTGGATAAGAATCTGCAGTTACCTTGCGCTGGGCTACTGGTGGCCAATCTGCTGGTGGAATATATCGGTTATGAGAGCTTTCAAAGGATTGTGGGCTTGGTGAAGCCTTCCTATGTATCCTGCATTATCCAAATCAATACGGGAGAATCCTTTGTGTCTGATTCGCCCTACCTACACGCCTTTGATTGCCTGGAGGAAGTCCACCATCAAATGGACGAGCAGAGTTTGACAGCATGCATGAGTCAGATTGGATATGGGTTGAAGCATACGGTGGAGCAGATGTTACCAAATGGGAAGAAGTTTGTCAGGCTGGACTATATCGCGCGCAAGGAAAAGTAAGCGACTGCGAAGCAGGCAAGAGGAAAAAACTACAAATAGGAGGAGCGGTATATGGAGAATAAATGGGACTCAGAAAAGTATTTGAAATTTGAGAAAGAGAGAACTCAGCCGGCCATTGATTTGGCCAGACGAGTGGAAGGGCGAAATGTGGCGTCCGCTTTGGATGTGGGATGCGGCCCGGGGAATAGTTCTGCTGTGGTAAAGAGCGTATTTCCGGATGCGGACATATTGGGAATCGATTTTTCTGCTGACATGATAGAAAGAGCAAAGAAGGATTATCCGAATATGACATTTGAGCAGTGGGATGCAGATGTTTTTACGGAAGAGACGAATCAAAAATTTGATTTAATCTTTTCAAATGCCTGCCTTCAGTGGCTTCCGGATCAGTTTAAGACCATTACCAATCTTTATAAACTTTTGAATGACAACGGAATTATGGCAATTCAGATTCCCTGTAATTTTGATGAGCCCATCCACCATTTGATCAATAAGGTAGTTACCGGCGATAAGTGGAAAGCGGTTATAAAACAGCAAAGAGATTATGAGATGGGAACGATTGAGGATTACTTTGATGTGATTTCCGGCTTGTCTGAGAAATTTGATATTTGGACCACGACTTACCATCATGTATTACCATCCCATGAAGCCATTTGGACTTGGTACGAGGGAACCGGATTAAGACCCTATCTTTCTCAAATTGATGATTCCATGAAGGATGAATTTAAGAAAGATATTATGGAAGAGATTAGGGTAAATTATCCTTTACAGAAGAACAACAAAGTAATTTTTGATTTCCCAAGATTGTTTTTTGTAGTTGAGAAATAATACTTATCTTTGCGTAGGAGCGTTAAGTGAAAAGACTTTTTGTGATAGATTTAAAAGATTATGATGAGGACTGGCCATGTTCTAAGCGTCCCTCCGTTCGCGCAATTATCCAATGTGGCGATAAACTGGCTATGGTGTACGACCAAAAGTACAACTATTACGGATTTCCCGGTGGAGGCATTGAAGAGGGAGAAACCTTTCATCAGGCGCTTATTAGAGAGGTAAAAGAAGAGGTTGGATTGCTGGTAATCCCGGAAACCATTGAAGAATTTGGTTCTGCATTAAGACGGGGTAGTAGCTACAGATTTGAGAAAACTATCTTTGAACAGGAAAATTTTTATTACATATGTCAGGTATATGAAACAATAGTCGAACAGAAGCTGGATGAAGGAGAAGCTGAGGAAGGATATACCTTAGTATTTGTGTCACCGGAGGAGGCCTTGAGGAAAAACAGATATGATGACCACAAGGAAGAAAATGGTGGAGTTTGGATAGAAAGAGAATCGAGGATACTGGAGATTCTGATTCAGGAAAAATTGTAGGGGTGTTTAAGTTTGAAAGTTATAGTTTTTGATTTAGGTGGCACATTAATGCAATACGTAGGAATGCCTCTTTCATGGGTGGATTTTTACGAGCAGGGCTTTGAATCAATTATTCAGAAATATAATTGTAACGTATCAAAAGAAGAGGTTGATAAATCCCTTCAGATTTTGAAAGATTTCAATCCACGAGTTAATTATAGGGAAGTTGAATATTCTGCAGAGTATATTTTTTCAAAAGCATTAGAGCATTGGAATATTGATACACCTGTTGAAACTTGTATAGAAACATTTTGGGATGGATTAAGACTATCAGCAGAAATTTACCCGGATACCATAGAAGTTTTACAGGTCTTGAGGGAAAAGGGATACATAATTGCAACTCTTACCGACTTGCCCAATGCAATGCCGGATAAAGTGTTCAAGAAAGATATATCAGAATTACTTCCGTATTTTGATTATTATGTGTCGTCTTCGATAGCAGGTTACAGAAAACCTCATATGCAGGGATTACAAATGATTGCCCACAAGTATGGTATCCCTATTACAGAACTGGTTTTTGTCGGAGACGAAGAAAAGGATAGAAAAACGGCCACTAATGCGAATTGCAGATTTGTTCATATACGGCGCACAGAAGAATCCGACGAAAGCATCAGCAGTTTACATGAATTATTGGAAGTGTTAGGATGAAGACCGGAACTGTGAAACGATTTGCCTACGGAGTTGGGGTATCATTTATAAACAAAGGAAATAGAAGTGAGGTGGAATACAATATGGTAGCAGATTTGCATGTTCATACAGAGTTTTCCTGTGATTCCGAAGCACAAATGGAGCAATATATAAAACAAGCGTGCAATAAAAATATGCAAGTGATTTGTTTTACGGATCATGTTGATTTGAATCCCAATGATTATGGATACAACTACTATGTGCCGGAACGATTCTTTACAAGTTTCAATCAAATAAAAGAAAAGTATAATAATCAAATAAAGGTGTATGCAGGGATTGAATTCGGAGAGCCCCATTTGTATGCAGAGAGACTGAAGGAATTATCCGGCTATCCATATGATTTTATTATTGGGAGCATTCATTGGATTGGCGATATGTTTCCCTGCCAAAAGGTAAGAGAGCAATATTCTGCAAAAGAATTTTATACTTTATATTGGGAAGAGGTGCTGAACACCGTAAGACAGGGTGGATTCGATTGTCTGGGACATATAGATTTTCCGAAAAGGTATTATGGAGAAATCTATTATTCTGAGGCGAAGATGAAAGAAATATTTGAGCGATTACTGGAAAAAGATATGGTAATCGAAATTAATACTTCTTCACTTAGAAAAGGGCATAGGGAGACAATGCCCGGAAAAGAATTGCTGGAGTTGTATAAGGAGTGCGGCGGAAGGTATGTTACCATTGGGTCGGATGCCCATGAAGCAGAAGATATCGGTGCGGATAACCATGCCGCCAAGAGTCTTATGAGAGAATGCGGCTTACAGGAAGTTGTATATGAACAAAGAAAGAGAATTGTTCTGAAAGATAAGGGTTGATAAGATTTTGTTAAATCCCCCTTGACTCTCCCCCTAGGGCACCCTTTAGGGTATACATAATAAAAGGTGCAAAATACTCACTTAACCTAAAGGAGAAGTACCATGGATAAGAAGATGACATCGGGAGAAATCGCCAAGAAGACAGGGGTTTCTCAGAAAGCTATCCGTTTATATGATGAGAAGGGGCTACTGAAGCCCACGGATTATACAGAAGGCAATTACAGATTGTATGACAAGGAAGCTTTGTCCGTGCTGGAGAAAATCATTGCCTTGAAGCAGATTGGCTTTTCTTTGGAGGAGATTCATCAGAATCTGTCGGAGGACAGCGAGGTGGATATTACCGAGACCTTGAACCGTCAGCTGGACATCCTTATAGGCAAAAGATATGAAATCGAGAAGGCTATTGCCAGCATCAGAAGTGTACTGCTGCGTGAGAGTGAGCCGGATTGGGACAGTGTGGCGGATATCGTGAAGATGATGCAGATGAATCATGAAGCGGATCAGTATCATTACAATGCTTTGAAACATCACGCCTCTCCGGAAGACTGGTATGTGATGCTTTATAAGAATTTGGGCCTACGAGCAAATGCAAGAGTGCTGGATTTGGGCTGTGGATATGCCAAGCTTTGGAGAAATAACTGGAACACCATACCGGAAAATATGCAGATCGACTGTTATGATTTACGCGGCAGTTGGGCGGATGATTTCGAGACGTATTTGGCAGAACATAAGGAGACTCTGGCAGAGGGGACAGCTATCAATCTGTATTTTGAAGATGTGGAAACGCAGGAGACTTGGGAAGGAATTGCAGGTAGGGAGCCTTATGACTTTATCGTGGCACACTATTTAACCGGTTATATAAAGGATTTGGAGCTGTTTTTGGAACGAGTGGCTGGTGCACTGGCACTCGGTGGTATGTTCTCCGTCAACGTGTCCGGGGCAAGCAGGGAGCATGCTTTTTGGCAGGATATTTTTACGAAGCTACAGTTAAAGACGGATTTTATGAAGGAAAGTGAAGCAAAATCCCGAAAGCGACTGGAAGGTTTTTTGACTATATTGGAGAAGTACTTTACCAAGGTGGAGAATACGGTTATCGATAATTGGATGCGCTATGAAGATGCGGACGAATTGTTTGCCCGCCTGTTGGGAAGATATCCGGAGAATAAGAAGTATCTGACCGACAAGGAAAGAGTGATTAAGGAATACTTCGTGCAGGAAATGGAAGAGCAGGGAGCTATCGTAGTGCCCACCGGCAGCGACTTCCAGCATTGTTTCAAATAGGAGGAGACTCATGATTACAGATTGTTTTGACAGAGAGACAGAGCCCATTATCAAAGTAAGCGATTTTTGTGGAGAGAAGAAGCATTTAGTTGATGTATGTCTTATTATTTTTTCATGGGAGATTCAGGAGCATTTATTGAATACTTTTGAATGTGAAAAAATAGGAGAGCTGGGAGCTTGCAATGGCAGGAAACCCATTTACAAGATTCATTACAAGGGTAAGGATGTGGCATTCTATTTAACGGGCATTGGTTCCGCAGTTGCAGCTATGCAGTGTTATGAAGCAAGTTGGCTGATTGGAGCCACCAAGTTTATTATGTTTGGTTCTTGTGGAAGTCTCGATAGAGAACAGACCTACGGTAAATATATTGTTCCCACAGAAAGCTATCGTGGGGAGGGATTCTCTTACTACTATGCAGAACCTGCTGACTACATAGAGATTAAGAATGCACATAAATTGTCTGCTATTTTTGAAGAAATGGGTGTTCCACATGTGCTGGGAAGAAACTGGACCACAGATGCGTTGTATCGGGAAACCAAGGGTCTTGTAGCCAAGCGAAAAGAAGAGGGCTGCCTTAGTGTAGAGATGGAGCTGGCAGGTGTGCAGGCACTGTGTGACTTCCACGGTTTAGAGCTGTATGATTTCCTGGAAGCCGGAGATGTGCTGGAAGCCAGCGGCTATGAAGTAGAAGGCCTCCATAACGCCAACCACGATTTTGGCAAGCTGTATATCGGTTTAGAGGTGGCGCTGAGGGTGTAATAAACATTTGATTTTAAAGGTGATAGTATGAGTAACACAAAATATAACTTACGAACCATCACAGAGCAGGATTATGATTTTATCTATCAGGTAAAGAAGGATGCTTATCAAAAGTATGTGGAGATAAATTTTGGCGAATGGAAGGACGAGCTGCAGAAGGAGTTTTTCAAGGCATTTATGGAAAAATTCAAAGAAGGCGCGCGTATAATTACTTTCCAAGGAAAAGACATTGGTTTTTATAATGATTGCCAAACAGAATATACATACGAAATCGGCAATATTTGCATTCTGCCGGAATATCAAAACCAAGGAATCGGCACAGCGATTTTGCAGGATGTTTTGGATGCACATACAGACAAGGAAATCCATTTGCAATATTTCAAACAGAATCCTGTGGGAAGATTGTACGAAAGGCTGGGATTTCAGAGGTGTGGTGAAACAGCCTATCATTATCAGATGAGGAAGTAGTGTTGTAAAGAGGAATAAGAATGAGCTTAAAGATAAACGAACCATTATGTGTAAAAGAACAATATCAGAAGTCAAATAATCTAAAAACCAGAATATCCATTCATGATAAGTATTCCACAAATAAAATGGGTATTTCAAACTGGTACTTCACAATATATAAAATCGAGAGTGGAATGAAGGTTTTGGAGCTGGGATGCGGAACCGGGTCCATGTGGGTAGACCACAAAGGGATTGTTCAAAAATGTTCCCATATTGTATTTTCCGATTGGTCGGAGGGTATGCTTGCAGAGGCAAAGAGTAATTTTGGTGAGTTGCCAAATGTAGAGTATAAAGTAATTGATATTCAGGAGATTCCGTTTGAAGATGATTATTTTGACATAGTGATTGCGAATTATATGTTATATCATGTTCCCAACATAGAAAAGGCCGTCTCAGAAGTAAGCAGAGTGTTGAAAAAGGGAGGGCATTTCTATGCCGGTACCACCGGTGGGAACGGAATCATGGAGACCATTGTAAAAATACTGGGACTGGATTTAATCTATACAAATACCTTTTCGCTGGAGAATGGTACGGAAAAGCTGAAGCCCTATTTTTCAAAAGTGGAAATAGAAAGATATAAGGATTCCTTAGAGGTTACTAATATTGACGATTTGATGGAGTATATATATTCGGGTATTACGTTTAAGAATGCCTGCAAAATGCCCACGGATGAGGTTAGAAATAAATTGTTGAGTTGTATGGAAGATGGCGTGTTGAGATTGCCCAAAGATCCGGGCATGTTTGTTGCTATAAAATGACATAAATGGAGGAACGACTTATGAAAGTAGGAATCATTTGTGCAGGGGACTCGGAAGTAGCCCCCTTTCTGCCCATTATAGAAGACTGCAAAACGTCTGAAAAAGCCATGCTGAAATTTTACGAGGGGAAAATAGAGGGTGTGGATATTGTAACTTTATTTTCCGGGGTGTGTAAAGTGAATGCGGCCATTGCTACGCAGATATTAATCGATACATACCATGTGGATATGGTCATCAATGCGGGTGTGGCAGGGGGAATGGACCCCAAGCTGGATATCTTTGATACGGTGATTTCCACAGAAGTGGCTTATCATGATGTAAATTCGGAGATATTAACAGAGTTCCACCCTTGGATGGAGACAGTATTCTTTAAGGCGGATGAAGAGCTGTTAAAGCTGTCCGAGAAGGCGGTTGCGAAGCTGAACTCGGATTATAATATCGTCTGGGGACGAATGGTAACCGGAGAAGCCTTTATTACCGATGAAGGACGGGAGGAAATCAATGAAAGGTTTGCGCCTTTAACGGTGGATATGGAGACAGGTAGCATTGCCCATGTTTGTTATGTAAACCAAATTCCCTTTATCGCCATCCGCAGCATAACGGATACCCCATCCCATAGTGGTTCAGAATACTTTGAAGTAAACTGTGAGAAAGCAGCCATTATTGCCAGGGACATTACGGTGGCGCTGTTGGCAGAAATACGGGACAGATAGGGAGGACGGATTATGGTAATCAATGATATATGGTTTGATTTAAAGGATGGTCGAAAGGCCTTGCTTCGCAGTCCCTTGGAGGAGGATGCGGAAAGTACCCTGGAGTATCTTAGGATTTCTGCCGGTGAGACGGATTTTATCCTTCGGTACCCGGAAGAATGTGCGAAATATACTTTAGAGGGGGAGAAGAAGCTTTTTCAGCGGAAAAATGAATCTCCCGATGAAGCCATGATTATGTGCGTTGTAGACGGCAGGGTAGTTGGAAATTGTGAAATCAGTTTTCGCACCAATATGAAGACCAGACACCGGGCAAGCGTGGCAATTGCCCTTATCAGCGAGTTTTGGAATCAGGGCATTGGTACCAGGATGTTTCAAGAGCTGATCCGTCTGGCCGAAGCACGGGGAGATGTCTTACAGATGGAGCTGGAGTTTGTGGAGGGGAATTCCAGAGCCAGAGCCCTATATGAGAAGATGGGCTTTCGAATCACCGGTGTTAGACCGGATGCGTTGCGTTTGAAGGACGGAACCCTGTTGAATGAGTATTTGATGGTACGGAAGGTGTAAGAAGGAAATGGAAGAATATATTGAACAGTATAGGGAGAACGGTGGGTACATAAAAACCTTAAGAAAGCATATAGGGCACGCACCAATTATCACTATTGGAGTAGGAGTAATTATTGAGAACAATAACGGAGAGATATTACTGCAAAAACGGAAAGATAATGGAAAGTGGGCTATTATTGGGGGAGGAATGGAGATTGGAGAGAGTTTTGAAGATGCCATTCGAAGAGAGACAAGAGAAGAAGCAGGGATCGAATTAGAAGAGTTATCGCTTATGGCCATATGTAGCGGACAAGATCGCTTTATAACATATCCTAATGGTGATATTGTTTATTCAAATTCTATTATTTTTAGGACACAAACGTATTACGGAAATATAGTTAATGACCCGGAGGAGGTTGTGGAGCATAAGTTCTTTGGTAGAGATAATCTGCCGGAAGAAATAAATGATTTTGACAGGTTGTTTATTGAAATATGGCTGACAAATCCGGACCAAGTAGTGATTTATAACGGACCAAGAGATAAATAACAGTTGGAGGGCGCTAAGGCGCCCTCTTTGTTCGTTTCCAGGGAAATCCCGCTTGCATATTTTAGTGTCATTTGATATGCTATGTACAAAGCATATTTTCTATTTTTCTTAAGAATCTCTTATTCTATTTTATTTCAGAAATTCATGCTTTTCATTCACATTACAATAAAAGCAGGAGGTTTCTGAAGGGGTACACTCCTGCCATATTGCTGTAAAATAGCAAAAACTATTAAAGGAGTGTAAGATTATGAGCAAATTAATGCAATTTGATGAGGAGTATAGAAATTGGATTAAAGAACTTGCAAATAGATATAGAAGAAGTCAGATAAAGGCTTCTATTCGTGTGAATAATGAGATGCTAATGTTTTATTGGTCAGTAGGAAAAGACATTACAGAAAAACATGCAGAGAGCAAGTGGGGAAGCAAGTTTTTTCAGAATATGAGAATTTTAGAGAAATACAAATTGTTCCCCAACTTGGGGAACAATTACAGATGGTATCCAATAAAGTTTTTATGATACCATGGGGGCATATAAAACTATTAATAGACAGATGTCATAAAGAACCTGAAAAAATGGATTTTTATGTAGATAAAATTATTGAAAATAATTGGTCAAGGGCTATTTTGTTAAATTTCTTGGATACAGGATTATATGAACGTCAGGGCCATGCAATTACCAATTTTCAATACATATTACCGGATACCGGTGAGTTGACACAGGAAATAACAAAGGATCCATACAATTTTGACTTTTTAGCCATTCGGCAGTTAATAATATCCTTAAAGGAGAAGGGGATACACAGACGATAGGGCTTCTTATTTGTAAGACAAAGGATAATATTCTGGCTAAATATGCGGTAGAAACTTCGACAGAACCAATTGGAATATCGGAATATGAGTTAAATGCTTTGATGCCGAAAGACTTTAAGGGTACATTACCCACAATAGAAGAATTGGAAGGAAATTTACGAGGACTATAGGAGATGATTGTATGAAAAACACGAAAATATCATTCTTACTAATTTACATATTATTGCTTTGCCTGTGCTGCGGATGCGGGCAGAAAAAGCAGCCGGACAGTACACAGACTTTGGCCTCACAGGAGCAGTCCGGCACTCAAGAAGGAACGGCACCCCAGCCGGAGGCTACCCCGGTGGTTTATGCACCGGATAGTTTTGACGCAGAGGGAACGGCTATTTTTGTAACAAGCGATACTGCACAGAATAAGGTGACTCTTTATGACCCGGGGATTGCGGAAAGTTATACTTTGGATGTGGTGGGGACCAGCACCTTTGCGGACAAATACGGACAGCCCATGGCACTGAACCAGCTGAAGCCCGGGGATGTGGTGGAGGTGACGTATATTCAGGAGATTATGCGTCTGAACAGTATGCAGCAGGCTTCTCAGGCATTTATCATTCAGGACGCAGAGAAATACGCCCTGGATTGGGACAGACATGAGGTGACTATTGGTAAAAGCGGTTACAGACTGACGGAAAATACTCTGATTTTCTCGGACGGAAAGCAAATCACTTCCATGGAGTTAAACGAAGCGGATATTTTATCATTCCGGGGATTGGGCAGCAGTATTTACAGCATCGTGGTGGAAAAAGGCCACGGATACCTTCGTCTGGAAAATGATGCAGACTTTATCGGTGGTTTTATCGAGGTAGGACAGTCTAAGATAACAAAGATTACAGAGGATATGCTTCTGACCGTGCCGGAGGGGGCATATCAGGTGACCATCAGTCATAATGGCGGTGGCGGTACTAAGCAGGTGACCATCGGCAGAAATCAGGAGGTGACCCTGGATATCGGAGATCTGGAAGTGGTACAGGCACAGTACGGCAGTGTGCTTTTTAGTACGGATTTAGAAGCGGTAAGCGTTTATGTGGACGGCAAGCTAATCAACCACGAACGGCCCATTTCCCTGCAGTACGGCATCCATCAGGTGATTGCCAAGGCGGAGGACTACGAAACCCTGACCGGTTATTTCAAAGTCAGCAAGCCCACCCAGAATGTGGATTTAGCCCTGAACAAAAAAGAGGTAGAGACCGAAAAGGAAACCAAAGAATACAAGGTATACATCGACAAGCCTGAGGGCGTGGAGGTGTATCTGGACGGCAATTATATCGGTATCGCTCCGGTCAGCTTTAAGAAAGAATCCGGCAGTCACACCATTACCCTGCGTAAATCAGGCTATGAGACCCGAAGCTACACCATCAATGTGGACAAGGAGGAAAAGGATTCTACCTTTACCTTTGGGGAGTTGGCGGTCAGCAGTTTGGGAGATTTGACGGATATTGTGATGGAATAAGCAGCAAAGAGCTTTTTTAAACTATAGGAAATTGCGCGAGTACAGTAGTGGAGATTAAGGAGAATTGCGAAGCAATTCTCCCAAGCGGATACGCGGGTATCCGCTTTTTTATACTTTCTTCACAGGATATTCATACATCCTTTGTTGTAATTTCGTGGAAAATCAGTTAAAATATAGGTATACATTTTCCATACAAAGGAGACCAAACGCAAATGAGCGATATACAGGAAATAGATGATAACCGGCCGGAGCTTTCGGTGGAGATGAAGAAGATGCAGCTTCGTAATTCCAAGGAGACGAAGCAGCTGATGACCTATTACAATTGTGCCATGCTGGAAATTGAGACCAAGTTTCGAGTGCTGAGCCAGGAGTTTTCCCTGGAGCAGGATTACAATCCTATCGAAACCATTAAGTCACGTCTGAAATCCATGGACAGTATTGTGGAAAAGCTACAAAGAAAAGGATTGCCTCTGGAGCTGGAGTCCATAGAGAATAATCTGAAGGATGTGGCAGGTATCCGAGTGATTTGCCCTTTCCTTAGTGATATTTACCGGATGGCATCCTGTTTAGTGGAGCAGGATGATATTGTAGTGATAGAAAAAAAGGACTACATCAAGAATCCCAAGAAAAATGGTTACCGTAGTCTGCATCTGATTGTGGAAACGCCTATTTTCCTGCAGAAGGAAAAGCGGTTGATGAAGGTGGAGGTACAGTTCCGTACCATTGCCATGGATTTTTGGGCAAGTCTGGAGCACCGGATGCATTACAAGAAGAATCTGGATGTAAAGATGCAGGAGATGTTGGTAGCAGAATTACGGGATTGCGCAGAAGAAAGTGCGAATTTAGATATCAGAATGGAAACTGTAAAAGATTATATCGAAGAGAATACGGAAAAGAGCCAGAAATACAGTTAAATAGGGCAAAATCCCTTGACAAATACCATGAAAAAAGATATATATAATTATAGACGTTTCGATTTATTGAATCTGTCAATAAACAAGAGAATAATTGAGTAGGAGGAGTTCACAATGAACAAAACAGAATTAGTTGCAGCTATGGCTGAACAGGCTGGAATTTCTAAGAAGGACGCAGAAAAGGCATTAAAGGCATTTACTGATGCAGTAGCAGATGAATTAAAGGCTGGCGGTAAGGTACAGTTAGTTGGTTTCGGTACTTTCGAAGTTGCTGAGAAGAAGGCTAGAGAAGGTATCAATCCTTTGACCAAGAAGCCTATGAGCATTCCTGCTTCTAAGGCTCCTAAGTTCAAAGCTGGTAAGGCTTTAAAGGATTTGGTTAACGCATAATTGATAAACGTTAAGTGAGGGCTGCCGCTATGCGGTGGCCCTTTTGTGTGAAGAAATGGAGAACAAATATGAGATTGGACAAATATTTGAAGGTTTCCCGACTGATTAAGCGTCGTACCGTGGCCAATGAAGCCTGCGATGCCAGCAGGGTCATGATTAATGACAAGCCGGCCAAGGCATCCACACAGGTGAAGGTAGGGGATGTGATTACCATTGCTTTCGGTAATAAGGAGGTAAAGGTAGAGGTACTGGACGTGCAGGAAACCGTGAAAAAGGATGAGGCGAAGGAGCTGTTCCGATACTTATAATACAGTCATAAACCTCCGCGGCTTCGCATATAATTCATTAAATGCGGATGATAAATCCGATAGGAATGTGAATGAGGAAGCCAATGGAGAATTTCAATAATATGAATCAGAAAACCCATAAAGTCACCATGACCAACAGACAGATGTGCCTGCTTACCGGAGTGAAGGATGTACTGGCCTTTGATTTGCATGAGATTATGCTGGAGACGGAACAGGGCATGCTTTCCTTGAAGGGAGATGACCTGCATGTGAGGCGTTTATCCCTGGAACAGGGCGAGGTGGATATAGATGGCCGGATAGACAGCTTTGTTTACAGTGATGTGCCCGGACACGGCCAGAAGGGCGAATCCTTTCTTTCCAAACTGTTTCGCTAAGAAGGTGTGAGGATGTCAGAGGATACTTTGTTTTTGTGGCAGTCTGTGTTGGTGGGTATCGGCATTACCGTTGTATATGATTTGTTGCGGATTGTCAGAAGAGTGATTTCACACAGACAGTGGGTGGTGTCGCTGGAGGATTTGTTTTTCTGGTTGTGTTGTACGGTTTTTGTGTTTTGGTGGATGTACCGTGTCACTAACGGCGGGATGCGCTGGTTTGCAGTGGCAGGGGCCCTGACCGGAATGTGCCTGTATAAAAGGCTGGTGAGTGTACCCCTGGTGACTTATGTATCCAAGCTGTTGCAAGGTATATTGCGTATCGTGGGTAAAGTCGTCCGTCTTTTGTTGCGGCCGTTTCAGGCAGTTGGAAAGAGTATGGCACGAAAACGGGAGGCTTTCAATCAGCATAAAAGAAAAATTGCAGGCAATCTGAAAATATGGTTGAAAAATTGGTGGAAAGTCCTTAAAATAAGATTATGTAAACGGTAAAGTAGCAGTTGTGATATGTGAGGAAACAAATGGCGAAGAAGAAGCACAGGAAAAAGGCGGCTTATCGAAAGAACATGCAGAACAGGCTCAGTATGGCCATGGTAACGCTGGTAGTGGTAGTTTTGTTGGTTGTGGTAGGGATTCGAAGCTACGGATTGACCCAGAAGAAGGAATCTTTACAGGGGCATATGGATGAGATTATGAAGCTGCAGGGGATAGAGGAGCAGAAGGCATTAGAGATTGAGGAATATGCCAAATATGTAACAACAAAGAAATTCATTGAAGAATATGCCAAAAAGAATCTGAAGCTGGTATATGAGGATGAAGTAATATTTTTTAAAGAAGATTAGGACGATGATCGTAAATGCGATACTCGTCCTTTTTTGTTACGAAAAATGTCAACGGATTTGGAGTGGCCACGTCATTATTTTGACAAAAAGTGCTTGGGACTCCGCTTATAATTGTCCTTACCGTTTAAGAAGGGAGAGGACAGCAATGGTGATATGGGGAAAAAAAGAAATCGGAAAAGACAGGGATAGCGTATTAACGGATTACGGCAAGAAAAAGCTGTTAACCTATGCGGATTCCTTTCAGGAGCTGGCGGAAAGCCTGGTTGTTACATATGACGGAGTCGGCGGAAACAGACAGGAAATACTAGATAGAAAGCGCAATTACCAAAAACAGGAAGTGATTTGCAAAAATATGACAGAGGTATCCAAGATTCTGACAGATATGGCTTCCGAGGTGTTTCGTGCCCGTCCTCTGCCGGAGAGACAGTATAAAAAAATCGTGCAGTTGCTTCGGGGAGAACGCTTGCAGGTGACGGACTTATTTTATTTATATGATACCGAGGAGGCAGAGTCGGAAGGCCGGCTCACATTAGGTGTGCGGATGCGCACGGACAAAGCCGGCGGGATTCGGACCAGGGAGGTATCGGATATGCTTTCCGTCATACTGGATGAAAGGCTGATTCCGGCACCCACTGCAGACTATTTAGTGGAGAGAGAGGAAAAGTACTTTTTCTTTGTGAAGGAACCGGTGTTTATGGTGATGCCCGGTTACGCCAAGGCTATTCGGGAAGGAGAGCGGATGTCGGGGGACAATTATTCCCTGATTGAGTCTGTGGACGGCAAGCTGACGGTGCTTTTGTCCGATGGTATGGGCTCCGGAGAAAAGGCGGCCCGGGACAGCGAAAAAGTATTGGATCTGATGGAGAAAATGATAGAGGCGGGCTACAATATTCCTACTGCAATGGGGCTGGTAAACAGTGCCTTGGAGGCTTGCGAAGAGGAAAATATGTCCACCCTGGATGTTTGCAGTATGGATTTATATAGCGGTATGTGCCGGTTTCTGAAGGCCGGTGCAGCCACCACCTTTCTGAAAAGTCATGCCTATGTGGAAAAAATCAGTATGAATACCCTACCTTTGGGGATTTTGCAGGAAAATGGTTCGGAGGGGATAGAAAGAGAGCTGATTGAGAATGATTATATCATCATGGTAACGGATGGCGTGACGGATGCCCTGGCTATGAGTGGCTATGAGGATATGTTGTGCAGTTACCTGGGAGATTTGCCGGATAGGAATCCGGAAGCAATTGCCTCTAAGGTACTGCAGTTTGCCCTGCGTCACAGTAGCGGACGTATTACGGATGATATGACCGTGGTGGTACTGGGCATATTTCGGGCAAGATAAGGTTGACTTTTTGCCCATGAAATAGGTATAGTAATAGAGAAATCACAAAAGCAGCACATAAGAGGATTGTTATGCGTGAGACGGTAGAAGAAAGGGTTTATGAATACAGCAGGAGGCATCAAATGTTGCAAGAGGGCGACAGAGTGGTACTTGGTGTTTCCGGAGGGGCAGACTCTGTTTGCCTCTTATTTATGTTGCTTTCTCTACGCAGTAAGCTGGATTTGAAGCTTCATGTGGTGCATGTGAATCACGGGATTCGTCCGGATGCTTCTCAGGATGCAGAGTATGTAAACGCATTGTGCGAAAAGTGGGATGTGCCTTTTTACCTCTTTGAGGAAAAGGTAGAGAATCTGGCCCAGGAACGGGGCTGTTCCACAGAGGAAGCGGGCAGACAGGTGCGCTATGAAGCCTTTGCAGAGGTGGCGGAAAAAATAAATGCACAAAAAATCGCAGTGGCCCACAATAGTAACGACCGTGCGGAGACAATGCTTTTCCATCTGTTTCGCGGTACCGGACTCACCGGACTGGCGGGGATTCGTCCCGTCAGGGGGCAGATTATCCGGCCCCTATTGTGTTTGCACAGGTGGGAGATTGAAGCCTTTTTGGAAGAAAAAGGAATCGCCTATCGCCATGACAGCACCAATGACAGCGATGATTATACCCGTAATAAAATCCGTCATCATATCCTATCCTATGCGGAACAGGAAATTATGCCGGGAACAGTAGCAAGTATGAACCGTACGGCGGATATTTTGGCAGAAACGGAATATTATATAGAAGAGCAGGTACAAGCGGCCAAGGATATGTGTGTGCAGGAGGTGTCGGGCGATGCGTCCGGCTTCAGGCTGGAGGGGAAAGCCTTTGATACGCTTCATGAGTTCCTGAAAAAGAGACTGGTGCTGAAGCTTTTGAATGAATTGTCCCCGGAACACAAGGATATTGCAGCCATTCATGTGGAGGATGTGTGCGCCATCTTTAGCCGGGAGGGAAATCGGGAGATTCATTTGCCCTACGGTATCCGTGCCCGCAGACAATATGATGAATTATTCTTGGAGCGGCAGGAGGCGGAAAGTAATTTCTGTGAATTTGAGGAGATTCAGATTCAACTGTCGGAGATTGGGGATCGGGGGCAGGTTTTTTCGCTGGGTATGGACAGAAGAATCCATCTGGAACGCCTGGATTTGGAAAAAAATCCCATAAATCTTCAAGATATTCCCCGAAATCAGTATACGAAATGGTTTGATTATGATAAAATAATAGGATGTTTAACACTTCGAAACCGTAAGAGCGGAGATTATCTGACCTTACGCAGCGGAGAAGCTTTACAACATAAAAAAGTAAAGGACTATATGATAGCCGAAAAAATCCCCAAGATACAACGGAACCGGATTCCCCTGTTGGCAGAGGGTGAGCATGTATTATGGCTGGTAGGTTATCGTATCAGTGAATATTATAAGGTGGACGCAAACACCAAAAGAATTTTGCAGGTTCGGTTTCAACAAAGCAATCGGATTACAGAAAGATAAAGAGAGGTTAAGAGCTATGGCAGAGAAAATCAATGTGCTTTTATCAGAGGAAGAAGTAGACGCAAGAATTAAGGCAATTGGTGAGCAGATCAGTAAGGACTATGAAGGAAAGCAGATTCATTTAATTTGTGTATTGAAGGGCGGTACCTTCTTTATGTGTGAATTGGCAAAGAGAATCACCGTACCGGTTTCCCTGGATTTCATGGCAGTATCCAGCTACGGCTCAGATACCAAGTCCAGTGGCGTGGTAAAGATTGTAAAGGATTTGGATGAGGCAATTCAGGGCAAGGATGTGCTGGTAGTAGAGGATATCGTGGACTCCGGCCGTACCTTAAGCTATCTGTTAGAGATGCTTCGTGACCGTAAGCCGGCATCGCTTAAGCTTTGTACCTTATTGGATAAGCCGGATAGAAGAGTCATCGATGTACCCGTGGATTATACCGGTTTTCAGATTCCCGATGAATTTGTAGTGGGCTACGGACTGGATTATGATCAGAGATACCGTAATCTGCCTTATATCGGAATTGTTTCGTTTGAATAGTGAAGTGCGGATAGATTAGCATTAGGAGGCTTTAAGTGGAGAGAAACAAAGGATTTCATTCGTATTTTTTAATGATTATATTGTTGATGATTGTGCTGTTTGCCATGAATTTCAGGAAATTTCAGGACAATACTTATTCCCAGACCCAGTTGGTGAAGGATATGGAGAGTAAGGTGGTGAAGGAGATTCGCATCACTCCCAATAGTGAAGCACCTTCGGGCTATGCTACGATAGTATTTGATGGCAGCACCAAGAAACTGTACGCTACAGATGTGCGTCAGCTGGAGCAGCTGATCCGGGACAACGGTTATGAGCCTACAATCCAGGATATTGAGAGAGAGGGATGGTTTAGCACTTATGTGATGCCCCTGTTAGTGGTGTTGGTGATTTGTTTCTTCTTCTTTATGATGATGAATGCCCAGCACAGTGCCAACAGCAGCAGTACCGGTAAGATGATGAACTTCGGAAAGAGCCGTGCCAAGATGTCCCTGGGGGACAATAAAGTCAACTTCCAGGTAGTGGCAGGACTTCAGGAGGAAAAGGAAGATCTGGCGGAAATCGTGGATTTCTTAAAGAATCCCGGGAAATATACAAGTGTTGGTGCGCGTATTCCCAAGGGTGTGCTGTTGGATGGTCGTCCCGGTACCGGTAAGACTCTGCTGGCAAAGGCAGTGGCCGGTGAAGCGGGTGTACCCTTCTTCAGCATCTCCGGTTCCGATTTCGTGGAAATGTTTGTAGGTGTGGGTGCCAGCCGTGTGCGTGATTTGTTTGCAGAGGCAAAGAAGAACGCACCCTGTATCGTATTCATCGATGAAATCGATGCGGTGGCAAGAAGACGTGGTACCGGTATGGGCGGCGGACACGATGAGCGTGAGCAGACCCTGAACCAGTTGCTGGTAGAGATGGATGGTTTCGGTGTGAATGAAGGTATCATCGTCATGGCAGCAACCAACCGTGTAGATATTTTAGACCCGGCGATTTTACGTCCCGGTCGTTTCGACAGAAAGATTACCGTCAGCGCACCTGATGTGGGCGGACGTGAGGAGATTCTGAAGGTACATGCCAAGAATAAGCCTCTGGCTGAGGATGTGGACCTGAAGGAAGTGGCACAGACCACAGCAGGCTTTACCGGTGCGGATTTGGAGAATCTGTTGAACGAGGCAGCTATTGTGGCGGCCAAGGAAAACCGAGCGTTTATCAAGCAGGAGGATATTCAGAAATCCTTCGTAAAGGTAGGCATCGGTGCGGAGAAGAAGAGCCGTATCATTTCAGACAAGGAAAAGAAAATTACCGCATATCATGAGGCAGGACATGCAATATTGTTCCATGTACTGCCGGATGTGGGCCCTGTTTATACCGTATCCATCATCCCTACCGGTTCCGGTGCAGCAGGCTATACCATGCCCCTGCCCAGCAAGGATGAGATGTTTATGAGTAAGGGTCAGATGCTTCAGGATATCATGGTTTCCCTGGGCGGACGTATCGCAGAGCAGATTATTTTTGATGATATTACTACCGGTGCTTCCAGCGATATCAAGAAGGCTACCAAGATGGCCCGCAGTATGGTAACCCGTTTCGGTATGTCCGATAATATCGGTGTGATTTGCTATGCGGATGACGATGACGAAGTATTCATCGGTCGCGATTTGGCACATGCCAAGTCTCACAGTGAGGCTGTCAGCGGAGAAATCGACAAGGAAGTAAAGGCCATCATTGATGACTGCTATCAGAAGGCTACCGATATCATCACGGAGCACGAAGGTGTATTGCATAAATGTGCCGAGCTTCTTTTGGAGAAAGAAAAGATTACCCGAGAAGAGTTTGAAGCACTGTTTGCAGAGATGCCGACGGTTGAGGAATAGGGTTAATTATTTTTGAATTTATAGGAAGACCAGACCATTGGTATATATTAACAACACACATTTGGCAAATATGCACAAAAACAATACAAACAAATTGTAATATTTGTGATTTTTGAGGATATGCAAATGGGTTTACCCATGGTATTATAATATGCGTAACCCCCCAATACATTATATAGTTTTTTGCTATACCCCATAAGAAAGAAATACCTTCTCTAAAAAGGACAGCTATCGGCTGTCTTTTTTACTTGGTAACGATTCAGAGCTATGCAGATTTATAGAAAACAGGACGAGTAAGTTTACTTACAGAGGCCTGTTTTTATAAATCTATATGGCGAGAAGCCCTCCATTCGCAAAAGGAAAGCTACGAAGTAGCGGTTTTGCGAATGATGGCGCTGAATCGTTATTAAGAAGACCACGTATATTTTCTCTTGTCAATAATATAGAAGATAGGTACAAATACGAAAATTGATAGACTAAAGTATTGCACTGGAAAAGGATTTCTACTACAATTACTATATTACTACCCATCACCCGGAGGAACCTAAAATGGATTTGGAGCGTATCCGCAAAAATCAAAATAGTCAATTTTATATGGGAGCCATGAGGCCGGTGTTTAATCGCAAGGGTCTTTATACGGATACATCTGCGGATTACGTGAGTCCCATGGAGCCGAAGGCAGGAGAGACCGTAACCATCCGGTTCCGTACGGCCAAGAACAATGTGGACCATATTTTCTTGGTGCATAGTAAGCAGTCCGTACCCATGAGGAAGGTGGAGTCCGATGATTGCTTTGACTTCTATGCCTGTGAAGTGGAGCTTGGGGAGGAAAAGCTACATTATCATTTCGTGGTGGAGACCGGACGGATTTCCGTGGTGTTTGATGCCCGCGGTATGGTTAGGGAGCCTAATGAATACTATGATTTTGTGGTGCTTCCCGGATTTTCCACACCGGATTGGGCCAAGGGCGCGGTTATGTACCAGATTTATGTGGACCGTTTCTGTAACGGGGACCCGGGCAATGATGTGCTTACCGGTGAATATACCTATATCAACGAGCATGTGCATCGGGTGGAGGATTGGTATCGTAATCCGGCAACCATGGATGTGCGCGAGTTTTACGGAGGAGATTTGCAGGGCGTGTTGGACAAGATGGACTACCTGCAGGATTTGGGTATTGAAGTAATTTATTTCAATCCTTTATTCGTATCCCCCTCCAACCATAAATACGATATTCAGGATTATGATTATATAGACCCTCATTTCGGACGAATCGTGGACGATGGGGGAGAGCTGCTGCAGCATTGGGACAGGGACAATTCCCATGCGTCACGCTATATTAACCGAGTGGCCAACAAGGCTAATCTGGAGGCAAGTAACGAGCTTTTCGCTAAGGTGGTGGAGGAAGCCCACAAGCGGGGCATCCGTGTGATTTTGGACGGTGTGTTCAATCACTGCGGTTCCTTCAATAAGTGGATGGACAGAGAGCGCATCTACGAAAACGTGGAAGGTTACGCGAAAGGCGCCTATGTATCCGCAGAAAGCCCCTATAGAGGCTATTTTGACTTTAAGAGCGAGGGCTGGCCTTACAATCAGAACTACGACGGCTGGTGGGGACACAATACGTTACCTAAGCTTAATTACGAGGGTTCCAAGGAGCTGTGCGATTATGTATTAAAGATTGCTGCCAAATGGGTGTCTGCGCCTTACAATGCAGATGGCTGGAGACTGGATGTGGCAGCGGATTTGGGACATTCGCCGGAGTTTAATCACAAGTTCTGGCAGGAGTTTCGGCGGGTGGTAAAGGAAGCCAATCCGGAAGCTATCATCCTGGCAGAGCATTACGGCAATACTCGCGAGTGGTTGCAGGGCAATGAATGGGACACCGTAATGAATTACGATGCCTTCATGGAGCCGGTGACTTGGTTTTTGACCGGTATGGAGAAGCACAGTGATGATTTCAGAGAGGATTTACTGGGTAATGCGGAGAGCTTCTGGGGCGCTATGCGCCATCACACCTCCAATTTCGCCATGTCAAGCTGGCAGGTGGCCATGAATGAGCTTTCCAACCATGACCATTCCCGCTTTTTGACCCGTACCAATCACAAGGTAGGACGTATCGGTACCATGGGATGTGAAGCGGCCAATCAGGGCGTCAATAAGGCGGTGCTGCGGGAAGCTGTGGTGATGCAGATGACCTGGGTGGGTGCACCTACCATTTACTACGGCGACGAAGCCGGTTTGTGTGGCTTTACGGACCCGGACAATCGTCGTACCTATCCTTGGGGCAGAGAGGACCATGAGCTGATACAGTTCCACAAGGATATTATTAAGATTCATAAGGAGCACAGCGCATTGCGCACCGGTTCCATCAAATATATGGATGCAGATGATAATTACCTGGCCTACGGCCGTTTCAACAAAGAGGAGCAGCTGGTAGTGCTGGTCAATAATGCTTCCCATGAAATCACCAGAGAAGTCACTGTCTGGGAGGTTGGCACCGGCAAGGATGGCACCATGGTACGCCTCATGGAGACCAATGAGTGGGGCTACAATTTAGAGCCGGCAGAGTACGAAATCAAGTCCGGTAAGATAACCATTACCTTGCCTAAGACTTCAGCAGTGGTGCTGCTTAGCAAGAAGTAGAAAAAAAGTATTGCAATTTGTTTGAACATGTGCTACAATTCGAACTTGTTAGGACTTATGTTTAACATGGATGGATTCCCGAGTGGCCAAAGGGGACAGACTGTAAATCTGCTGCAAATTGCTTCGGTGGTTCGAATCCACCTCCATCCATTATCAACAAGGGATAAACCGAATGGTTTGTCCCTTTCTTTGCGTATATAGGCATTTCGAGTCTGCCTATATACACATTGCGATATTAATGAAAGCCGGACACCCCATGTCCAATCCATGAAAATGCGGCATTTCTCGCTTTGTGTCGTGTTTTTGATCAGACTTAGGGGATATGGTAGCAGGGAAGGGAGGTAAGCACATGGACCAAAAGAAAATCGGTCAATTTTTACAAACACTCCGAAAGGAGAAGGAACTTACACAAGAGCAACTGGCGGAGCAATTCAATGTTTCCAACCGAACCGTTTCCAGATGGGAAACCGGGACCAATATGCCGGATATCAGCGTGCTTGTGGAGTTGGCAGAATTTTATGAAGTAGATATCAAAGAAATCATTGATGGAGAAAGGAAAAGCGAGACAATGAAGGAAGAAACAAAGGAAACTCTGGTAAAGGTAGCAGAGTATACGAACGAGGATAAGAAACAACAATATTTAAAGATGCGTAAAATCATAGGCGGTGTGCTGATGGGCTTCGGAGTCTTTCTGGCAGTATCCGCACTGGCTATATTCCCCAATGACAGCAGCTGGGGATCTATTTATTCCACCCTGGGAGGGATTATTTTTTCAGTGGGATTGTATCAGATGATTTGTACGTATAAATACCGGCTGATTTGTTCCGTTGGATGCTTTTTGGCCATATTTGCCCTGTTACTTTTTACGGATTATTTGGCTGTAAAGCTGGGACACCAGGTGCCCCGATTTGCCTATGAGAAATCTTGGGGCGAGGACGAAATTGTCTTTAAGGCCCCCTTTTATACTGCTATCTGGCACAACTATGACAGAGAAGGGGAATATGTAGAATTGGTGGATTAAGAAAAAGGAAAATCCCCAAATAACCCATTGACATATGCCGGAAATGAGTATATGATTTAAAAAGATGCTGTAAACAAATATTAAAAGAAAGGAGACAAAAAAATGTATACAACATTGAGAAGAACAAACCAAATGATGAAGCATATTGTCTCCCGGAGTAGGTGTCTATAGGAATAGGAACGTACTATTGTTATCGCTATAAACACGTATATATGAATGAGCTATCGGCCCCGGTGTGATAATATGTCGCACCGGGGCTTTTTTGCGCGATAGGCAGAGTCAAGTGGCACTACACTGATACCGGATGCTTGCATACAGGTAACAGTGTAGGGACATTTGAGGAGCAACGCGAACGAGGAATGCCGAAGGCATTTCGAGTCTGCCTATTTTTAAGCCGGGAACAACTAGATTATGGAGGATGAAATGAATTTACCGGGAAGTTTTGTAAAAGTATTGGAAAAATACGGACTATCAAAGGACCAGGTGGTCTATGCCGCAGTAGGGGATTTGGATGAAGAATTCCGATTTGCGGATACCATCGTGGCCCTGACCAAGGAGAAGCTGGTTATCGCCAGATATCCTTATGTGGAAAAGCGGGAGTACCGTATGGGAGGATATGACAGCTGGGCATTACATGCCGCTGCGGATGCGGAACCGGCTGTGAGATTCTTCGATTTGGAGAAGGTGGAGAGCTTAAGTGTGCTACGCCAGGTGAGCACAGGCGTATTTATGGGCAAGATTGACGGCGTGGAGCAGAATCTTTGCCAGTTCTCCAACACCAAGATGGAGGCCTTTATGAAGATGGGCCGCCTACTTGATAAGATGAAAAAGGACGAGGAAATCAAGGAAGAGGACTTGAATGTGAGAAGAGGAAAGGAGTGTTGCCCTAAGTGCGGCATGATTTATCCGGACCAGGAGCGAAAGATTTGCCCCAAATGTATGGATAAGCGTTCCATCCTGACCCGATTGGTGTCCTACTACAAGCCTTACACGAAAGTGCTGATTTTGCTGATGTTTTGTTACATAGCCAGTGCAGCTTTAAACCTGGTGTGGCCCTATTTAAGCGGTACCACCCTGTATGATAAGGTGCTGGCCAAGGATGAAGTCTTTTTGGAGCAAATGCATTTGCTGGCGGGACGATTTGTGCTGGCACTGGGCGTGCTGGTACTGGTGATGCTGGCGACCAAGATTGTACTACAGGTCTTAAGCATTTTGCAGGGTGTAGCGACAGCCCGGATGGCGCCGGAAATCGTAGCTAAGTTGAAGGGCCAGGTGTTCGACTCCATGGGTAAGCTGTCCATCAGCTTTTTCACCAAGAGGCAGACCGGTGGTCTGATGACACGAGTATCCAGCGATGCAGAGGAAATCACGGGATTTTTGATTGACGGTATCCCCTACTTCTTTATCAATGTGGCCACCATATTGTCTACCTGCATCATTATGTTTATTTTGAATCCCATGTTGACTCTGGCAAGTATTATACTGATGCCGATTCTCTTCATGATCAGCTACCAGATGATGCCCAGACTTTGGCACTATTACGGTAAGAGACATCGTGCCAACCGCCGACTGAACAGCCAGATGAATGAGAACTTCACCGGTGCACGTGTAGTCAAGGCATTCGGTCAGGAACAGCAGGAAATCAAGCGTTTCGGCAAGAATAACAGCCGCGTAAGAGACGCGGAGCTGGCAGTAGCAGGCTATGACTGCAAGTTCTCCGCTTTGTACATATTAGTAGAAG
Source organism: Lachnospiraceae bacterium (assembly GCA_017522685.1). Next base: position 138,947 of record JAFWYN010000005.1, on the reverse strand, counting down.
ATTTATTAAGCTTTTTGGTGTGGGCAGTAGGTTCTGCTTTGATTATCGCAGGAACCGGCACAGATATGGAGCTGGGTATTCTGATTACCTTCTCCGGCTATGTAGGCCAGCTGAAATGGCCTTTGGAGTTTATGTCCCGTATCATCCGTTGGTACACCAATGCCATGAACTCCGCACAGCGTATGTTTGAAATTATCGATGCTGTGCCGGAGGTAAAGGAAGTACCTGAACCGGTACGCCCGGAGAGGCTGCGTGGTGAAATCGAATTGAAAAACGTGACCTTTGGCTACGAGCCAAACAAGCCTATTTTGAAGGATGTAAGCTTTAAGGTGGAAGCCGGCGAAGTGCTGGGTATCGTAGGACGTTCCGGTGCCGGCAAGTCCACTTTGGTAAATCTGATTTCCCGACTTTATGACGTGGATGAGGGTGAGGTACTGGTAGACGGTATCAATGTAAGGCAGTATGGTTTCAGGGAGCTTCGTAAAAACGTAGCCATGGTATCTCAGGAGACCTATATTTTCATGGGAACAGTGGCAGAAAACATTGCATATGCCAGACCGGAAGCCACCCGAGAAGAAATCATCAAAGCGGCTATCCAGGCAAGCGCCCACGACTTCATCTGCAAGATGCCCCAGGGCTATGATACCATACTGGGTCACTCCAGCAGAGCCCTGTCCGGTGGAGAAAAGCAGCGTATTTCCATCGCCAGAGCCATCTTGGCAGATCCTAAGATTTTGATACTGGATGAGGCTACCTCCGCCGTGGATACGGAGACCGAGTTGGCCATCCAGAAGTCCTTAGAGCAGCTGGAAAAGGGCAGAACCGTGCTTTCCATCGCACACAGACTGTCCACCCTGCGTAATGCTACGCACCTGATTGTACTGGATAACGGACGCGTGACAGAGTCCGGTACCCACGAGGAGTTGATGGCACTGAAGGGCACATTCTACAAATTAAGTGAATTGCAAACCAAAGCACTGGCCATGCGCGGTGTGGAGTAGGAGGATAACCGGGCGAATGGTTGCAGGGAGATATAGCAGACATTGATAGTGGCACTTGATGTCCTATCAACGGTAAGTGTTTCGAAGTGCAAACCATCCACCCGGATGAGAAAGTAGTTTAAGGCATGGGTGCTATACATATCACGTAATGCACCGTATAAAAGAACAGGCGATGAGGTTTGTATGACAATGGCGGACATGAATGTCCGACAAATGGCATACAAAACGAAGAGAATGTTACTTTATGGGATAGGAATTGAGCGAACACAGTGGTGTACGTTAAGAAGAATTGCGTAGCAATTCTTGCAACGGACATCGCCGGATGTCCGTTTATTATCCGGTGTGTGAGTGATATGTATAGTGACCATGCCGAAGGGTCGGAAGTTGAGTCAATACCTAGAAAATTGGAGGAACAATCATGAGTGATAGAGAATATGAAATGCCGGATTTGCTGGACTTGGATGAGTTCGACGAGGAGGCTTTGAAGAAAGAATCGGAGGAGGTACTGGAGGTACGCCTCATAAATAGTGAGAATGCAGTATTTACCCGTACCGCGGGAGGCTTTCTGGCACTGAAATTTAAGGAGAAGGAGTACGACCGAGTAGGTGTGTACCTGACTTTCCCGCTGACCAACCCGGAGGAATATATTTCCATACGCGAGGCAGATGAAAAGGCCAAGGAAATCGGCCTGATTCAGAATTTGCTGGATTTGAAGAAGGAAGAGCAGGACATGATTCGGGAGCAGGTGAGACTTCGCTACTTTATGCCCGTGATTCGTAAGGTTATGGATGTGAAGGACGAGTACGGCTATGCCTACTGGCATGTGCAGACGGATTTCGGTACCTGCCGTTTTACCACACATATGGGTGGCGATGCGGTGATTAATCTGGGGGGCGACCGCTACCAGATTACCGACATCGACGGCAACCGCTACGAGCTTCCGGACTTCTATGCCCTGAGTGTAATGGAGAGAAAGAAGTTAGACCTGTTTATATAAGGAGACTAAAATGAAACTATTATATGATTTAAAGGAGCCCGCCCTTCAGGCCCTTTCCCTCCGAGAGGGGGAAAGCATTTGGTACTGTGTACCGGTGGATTTGGGCTTCCATAATGATAAAAAGAGTGCCGGGGATTCCTACACCACGACCACCTATCTGGTGGTGACAGAGGAACGCTTTGTAGTGCTGCAGGAGAGTGCGGTGACGGCAGAGTATATCCTGGATACCTGTGAAAAGATTAAATGTGAGCACCAGGTGGGCAGCGGTATCGTGACCGTTTTTGGTAAGGACGGTTCCAAAACCTGTGTGGCCAGATTTTCCATGCGTCATATCATCCGTGTGGCTTATGTGACCAGAGGCGCCCAGGCGATTATTGATGCCAAGGCTGCCGGTAAGGCGCTGGTGGAGAAAGACCGTGTGGAAAGCCATGAGTACGAGAAATATTGTGAAAAGTGCGGTCGTGCCATGCCCGGTACCCGTCATTGCCCCTACTGTGACGGCAAAGCGGATGTGCTGAAGAAATTTATGACCCTTTGCGGGGAGTTCATCGGGAAGCTGCTTTTAATTTCCCTGTTGATGCTGGTGGTGTCAGCCATTAACCTGATTTCCCCTATGGTGCAGCAAAGATTTATTGATAATGCATTAGTTACAGGTACCGGTACCATGAGGGATGTGTGGATTTTCATCGGGGTGACCTTCGGGCTGTTGGTAGTGCGTGTGGCAGTGGAAATCTTCCGCTACTGGCAGTGTGTGAAGCTGGGAGCAGTCATCAGTATGAGCCTGCGTACCAAGTTGTATCACAAGATCCAGGTATTGTCTCTGTCTTTCATCAACAACCGTAAGCCCGGTGAATTGATGAACCGCGTGTCCAGAGATACCATGCAGATTCGTCATTTCATGGAGGAAGCTTTTGGCGGCATGTTCTCCACTTTGCTTACCATGATTGTATCTTTGGTAATGATGTTAAAAATCAGTTGGCAAATGACACTGATGTCACTTGCGTTTATTGTAATCGTGGCGGTGTTGACCAGAATGTTCTGGCATCACATCCGTGTGATTTTCCACAAGCAGTGGCTGAAATCCGATGATTTGAACAGCAGTCTGCAGGATATTATCTCCGGTATGCGTATTGTAAAGGCCTTCGGTAAGGAAGAGAGGGAAAGTGCAAAATTTACCCGAAAGACGGAGGAATTTGCGACCATTCAGAAAAAGAATGAAACCTTCTGGGCCATCTTCTTCCCCATTTTGATGTTCTTCCTGGGTGCAGGTACCTATATTGCCATTTACTTCGGTGGTATCGACGTACTGGAAGGCAGGATGACCCTTGGTCAGCTGGTACAGTTTATTACCTATAGCGGCTATTTGTTCGGTCCTTTGAGCTGGATGACCGGTTTGCCTCGTATGATTATGCAGATGATTACCAGTTTGAACCGTATTTATGATGTATTGGATGAGGAGCCTATGCTGGCAGATAAGTCAGACAGCAAGGCCTTCCCTATCGAGGGTGCGTTTACCTTTGAAAATGTATCCTTTGGTTATCAGACTTATGAGCCGGTGCTGGAGAATATCAGTTTCTCCGTAAAGCCGGGTGAAATGATTGGTCTGGTAGGTGCTTCCGGTACCGGTAAATCCACTTTGATTAACCTGATTATGCGTCTGTATGACGTGGACCAGGGTAAGATTACTTTAGATGGTTATGACTTAAGAGATATTCAGATAGAAAGCCTGCATTCCCAGATTGGTGTAGTGTTGCAGGAGACCTTCCTGTTCTCCGGAACTATTTTGCAGAACATCCGCTTCGCGAAGCAGGATGCCACTTTGGAAGAAGTCATCCGGGCGGCTAAGGCAGCCAATGCCCACGACTTTATCTCCAAGACTCCGGACGGCTACAACACCTACGTAGGAGAGCATGGCTACAATTTATCCGGCGGTGAGCGTCAGCGAATCGCCATCGCCAGAGCGATTTTGAATAATCCTCGGATTTTAATTTTGGACGAGGCTACTTCCGCTCTGGATACAGAGAGTGAGTTCCTGATTCAGCAGGCACTGGACAGACTGGTAAAGGGCAGAACCACCTTTGCCATCGCCCACAGACTTTCCACCCTGCGTAATGCAGACCGTCTGGTAGTAATCGACAAGCACGGTATCGCTGAAATCGGTACCCACAATGAACTCTTAGAGAAGCAGGGCATCTATTACGGATTGGTGAACGCCCAGTTGAAGATAGCGAGACCGCGGGGGCGTAGGAAGGAGTGGCTTTCCGGTTTTAATTTACCTAAAAGCTACAAAAGCATGTCCAATAGGCAGAAGAAGAAGAGGAAATCTGAGGAAAGTTCTGCCTAAAGACTGCAAGGGCATGTCCAATAGGCAGAAAAAGGAGAGGAAATCTGAGGAAAGTTCTGCCTAAAGACTGCAAGAGCATGTCCAATAGGCAGAAAAAGGAGAGGAAATCTGAGGAAAGTTCTGCCTAAAGACTGCAAGGGCATGTCCAATAGGCAGAAAAAGGAGAGGAAATCTGAGGAAAGTTCTGCCTAAAGACAGCAGGGGCATGTCCAATAGGCAGAAGATAGAGAAGAATTCCAAGGAAAGTTCTGCCTAACAACATAAAGACACCATGAACAGAAAAGGAGGCACCATGACCAGACAAATTAGAAACGCCGCAAAGGCGCTGATTATCAAGGATAATAAGATGCTTGCCATCAAAATCAAAGATGACGAAGAAGAATGGTACATCATGCCCGGTGGTGGTCAGGAGGCAGAGGAAACACTGCCGGAGACCCTGCAGCGGGAAGTGCTGGAGGAAACGGGCATTCTGATAGAAGTAAAGGATTTGGTGTTTGTCATAGAAGGTGTGCATGGAGAGGACTTCCATCGGGTGGATATGGTGTTCCTATGTGAGTATTTGGGACAAAAGGAGGGTGCTGAGCGTATCTGCGATACCAATCAGGCCGGCGTGGAATGGCTGGACATCAGCACTCTGAATACTACCCCACTATATCCGTCTAAGTTACGTAGACAAATAATGAATCTACAGGAAGGCAAATCCTACAAGATATATTTAGGCAATGAGGAAATCGGGGATCCGGAGATAACAGATTGACTTCAGAGGTAGTACAGTGCCGGTATAGGCAAGGCAAAATGCGGAGGAAAACAATAACGCAAACATAGTCCGAGAGGCGTGGGAAAAGGAGGAGTCCATGGGAATCAGAACCATTATTAAGCAGACCTTGCAGATTACGAAGGAAAAAGAATACCAACTGGAAGGTGAGACCATTTACCTACCCCAGAAGGATTATGAGCAGGTGGAAGTCTATTCGCCGCAAGCCGGTAAGGAGCTACTGGAGTGGGATATGACGGAAGCGTACAGGGATGGATTCTGCAAGATATCTGTAAGGAACGCGGATTCCTACCAGGCGGCAAGAGAGCTTAAGAATCCGTTGGTAATGAACTTTGCCAATGCCCACAATCCGGGCGGCGGTTTTCTCATGGGGGCCAACGCCCAGGAAGAAGCACTTTGTCGTTGCAGTACCTTGTATGAATCCATTTCTTCGAAAAAGGCATCTGAAATGTATCACTACAACAATACTCACTTTAGTAACGTGGAGTCCGATTATATGCTGCTTTCTCCGGTGGTCTGCGTCTTCCGTGATGAAAAGTTTGAACTGTTAAAGGAGCCTGTGCAGGTGGCGGTGATTACCATTCCTGCACCCAACCGCTTCGGAGCGGCCCTGTTTGCCTCAAACAAAACCATAGAAGAAACCATGCTACGCAGAATTCGTATCATGCTTCGGATTGCTGCGAAAAAGGGGTATCGGAATCTGGTGCTGGGTGCCTGGGGATGCGGAGCCTTCGGTAATAAGCCCGAGGAAGTGTCAAAGTATTTTAGAAAAGTGTTGGTGAAGGAATCCTACGGAAGATGCTTTGATGAGGTGTGTTTTGCTATTTACGGCAAGACGGATAGCAGGAATATACAAGCCTTCCGGGAGACCTTTCAGAAGGAAATATTGCATGAGGGATAAGGGATGAAAAGAGAAAAATTTATCACAGTAATGGCTATTTTTGACGGTGAGACCCAGAAGAAGTTAGAAGAGCTGAATGTACTGATGAAAGAGAAATTTGGTGAGGATGGCAAGACACAGGGCATCCCCTACCATATTAGTCTGGGAAGCTATGCACCGGAAGATACGGCAATGATTGTGGAGCGTATCAAACGGGTCGCCGGAGAGACCAAAAGCTTCACGGTAATCTTTGAGGGACTGCAGCATTTTGGCAATGTGGTGCGCTTTATAAAGCCGCAGATGAGTGAAGAGCTGATGAATCTGCACCTGCATTTTGATTCTGACTATGCCAACGGTTATCCGGAATGGGCTGCCCATGCCACCGTATACATCCATAAGCAGCCCACAGAGTTGGAGCTGACGGATGCCTTACAGGAGAAGCTGGAAGCCTTGAAGGAAGCAAGAATCGTAGGAATCGAGCTGGGAGAATTCTTCCCGGCTAAGTTTATTGTACGGGAGTTGTTTGAGGGGGAAGAGTGGTGCTAAAGCTAATCAAACGATGCCCGGAGTATGTAGCGGGCTACAAAGAATTTTGTCAGGAATTATACGACCATAATATCGTCTACTTCAGGCCCACCAGACCGGAGAATATCGATGCGGACTGGTGGGACCGCACCAAGGAATGGTACGAGAAAAAGGAGCAAGGTCTCATAGAAGGTCAATCCCCCAGCCTGCATTATTGGGCAGTGGATGGGGAGCAGTTCATAGGAGAGTTCCAGCTTCGTACCGAGTTTACGGAGAAGGTGCTTACGGATATTGGAAGCATCGGCTATGGAGTGAAAGTGTCCCAGTGGGGAAAGGGCTACGGAACAGAAATCCTTCGTTTAGGCTTAGCCATAGCCAAAGGGCTGGGTATGGAAAAGGTCTTGTTCACCATCAACGAAAAGAATACCAGGTCCATCCACGTATGCGAAAAGCTGGGTGGTAAATTAGAAGATACCATAGACGCCTATAATGAGGCCGAAGGGCAGCATCGGTTGAGGCGGTATTGGATTAGGTTGTAGGAGGGGCTTATGAAGTATTTTTATCACGGTTCATTTTGTGCGGGAATCGAGCAGCTGGATGCACGCTCAAGATTGCATAATACAGACAAAAAAGTGGTCTACTTGACTGACAATATTCCTTACGCCCTATTTTATATATGGGATGAGCAGCAAAATGAATATAGCGGCAAGTATGTTACCGGCTGGATGAGGGATGGTGTGGCTTGGTACGAGGAGCAGTTTCCGGAACAGCTGAAAACCTTCTACAAAGGAGTTTCGGGATATTTGTATTGTATAGCAGATGATTCTAACATGAGGGCTGTGAAGGACAGGGAGAATATGTTTTATAGCACAGAAAATGTCAAGGTATCAAAGGTAATACAAATTGCTGATGTGTATGAGGAGCTACTGAAGTATGAAGCGGAGGGGAAATTAAAGGTTCTTCGTTTCAATGAGCAATCCGAAGAACGGCAAAAAGAGTTGATAGATTTTATAGCAGTAGGATTTAGACGAAGCGGATTTTTTGCAGGCAATTCACAGAAGATTGCGTTCATGAAAAAGCATTTTCCCAAGGCATGGGAGAAGGCGATGAACTTAGAAAAAATATACAGAGAAGAGGATTTATTCCCCAGAGAGATAACAAACTGGGAAGAGCGGGAATATGGTGTTCTGTTCTATAACGAAGTTAATAAGGACTCCTATGATTCTAACCATGGGGTCATCTTCAAAAACAGAATAAAGGATTTGGAACAGGTGCTTGCGGATATCATAGAGTTTTATGTCGGGAAAGGCATGAGGCCTATTATATACCAGTCCATTTCGGATGAGGGTTACTTTGAAGAAATCAAGGATGTGCTTGCGGAGTATGGTTTTGATAGCTGGTCGGAAGAACAGAAGTATATGATTCTATCGGAAGAAAACAAGATTGTCCCTAATCCTGAGATTGTGGTTTCTAAAGTGTCTGAGTGGCAGGATGAATATGCATCAGAGATTTTTGAGAAGGCGGGAGAGCCTTGGGAAATTACGGTAGCCAGAAAATCCTTAGCCAATGAAAATACTCTGTTTTTTGTAGCATATGTGGAAGGAAAGCCAGTGGGCATGACCTATGCCCATGTTCGGGACGGCGTATGCAGAGTGAACTATTTGTTGGTTTCCAAAGAACACAGAAGGTTGGGAGTGGGCAGAGCCATAATAAGCAGCTTTGTAGAATATTGCAATGCCCATCAGATAGAGAATTGCTTCCTGTGGCCTGACGGAGAAACCGCGGAAAAGATATATTACGAAGCCGGTTTTCGCCATGTAGAAACCAAGCAGGCAGGACGGGCGTCGTACAGTAAAGAAATATTGTGAAAAATCAATGATTTTTCACTTTCTATTTAGGCAGTACCACAAGCATGGCTTGTGGTATGCACGGGAATAAAGGAGAAGACCATGATTTCGGCTTTGAAAGAACAGCTGGCGATTGATTTAAACGCGGTAAAGGGAGACTTTGAGAGGGAAGAAAATGTTGTTAAGATTTTTACCCCAAATCCTTCAAAGCGCCGCAACATAGATGATGACTTATTGTTTTTTATGGCTTGCTTCGGAAAGGCTGCTGTAGCGGCGGTCCGACCGGAGTTGGAGTCGTTTATAACCGATTATATAGCAAATATGGACGGTTTCCGGTGCTTTGATATGCCCCTGAATATTTTGGAGCAGGGGTTAAAGAAGCACGGAGCTGTCATAAGTGAAATCGAAGAATTTTACCTGCCAGACAGGAGAGAAATCCAACCGGTAAATCCTGCTTTTGAGTTTGAAATTCTGGAGGGTGAGGCGATAAAAAAGCTATACGGTGACCACAGATTTCACATGGCACTGGGATACTCTCAAGAGAGTGCCCGAAAGGATATGCTGGCAGTGGTAGCCTATGAAAATGGCGAAATACTCGGAGTGGCTGCAGCAAGTAATGATACTGATGATATCTGGCAAATCGGTATTGACGTAGTACCGGAGAGTCAACAGCATCATGTTGCAACGGACTTAGTTAGAATCATCTCCAAAGAAGTGTTAAAGAGAAAGAAAATACCCTACTACGGAACGGCATGGTCAAATATTGCATCAAAAAGAGTTGCCATGAATGCCGGATATAAACCGGTATGGGTGGAAATGAAGGCGAGGAAGGGTTAAAGATCGTGGTAAAGGATTTCTAGAGGAGAGAAAGCAATAAATATGAGGGAGAAAACAAAAATGAGAAAAGAAGAAACCAGTAGATATATTTCCCTAATCCTGCGGCACAAGCCGGAGGTTATCGGGATTACTGTAGATGAACATGGATGGGCCAATGTGTCTGAGCTGATAGAAGGTGTGGGCCGCACTCATCCTATGGATATGCAGATTTTGGAGGATATTGTGGCTACGGATGAAAAGCAGCGGTATTCCTTCAATGAGGATAAAACCCTAATTCGCGCCAATCAGGGACATTCCATTCCGGTGGATGTGGAGCTTGCACAGGTGACGCCCCCGGAGATTCTGTGGCACGGCACAGGCGAGAAGTATGCGGAGTCCATCAACCGGTCCGGACTGATTCCTAAGAGCAGACTTTATGTGCATATGAGCCAGGATTATGACACGGCTGTGAAGGTAGGAAAGCGTCATGGTAAGCCGGTTATTTATAAGGTGTTGGCGAAGGAGATGGCTCGTGACGGTTATCTGTTTTACAGGTCGGTGAATGGTGTGTGGCTGACCAAGGAAGTGCCTGCGAAATATTTGGAGGAGCAGAGTTAGAGATAATAGGAAATAGAGAGGTAACATCATGGAACTAAGAATGGCACAGGAAAAGGATTATTGGCAGCTAGCAGAGATGAAGTGGCTACACTGTGAAGAAGACGATATGAATTATCATACAAATCATTTACAGGGTGTGGATAAAGAACAATTTCAAGAAGAGTTTGTAGAATTCTTAAAGAAGCATACGGAATATAAAGTGTTTTTAGTCTGTGAGGATAAAGTGGTGGTTTCGTCCATGTTTGTATATGTCATCCCTAAAACACCGAAGCCAAATAGAAAACAAAAATACATAGCGTATTTAACCAATGTGTATACATTAAAGGAATATCGCAATCAGAAAATCGGAACTGAGTTATTAACCTACATAAAGGCACAGTTGGCAAAAGAGGATTGTGAATTGTTATTTGTGTGGCCTAGCGAAAAGTCTGTTGACTGGTACAACAGAAATAATTTCAAGCAGGAAAATGAAATTTGGGAATGTGAATTAAATTAGAGGAGAGTAACTAGCATGAACTACGACTGCGGATTTGAAAAAGGGAATAATTGGTTTCGGTATCGTACCGGCGGAATAATCATCCATGATAATAAAATGCTTTTTGTAAAGAGTGCCATTGGCGATTATTACTATATGATCGGCGGTGGTGTTCATATGGGCGAAACATCGAAAGAGTGTATTGAAAGGGAAGTTTTGGAAGAGGCCGGTATCCGTGCAAAGGTGGATTATCTGGCGGTGGTATGTGAGAATTTCTTCAAGGGAATCGGTGGCAAAATCGATGGAATGGATTGCCATACCTTGGAGTTTTACTACCGTATGAAGCTTACGGAGGAGGAGTTTAGCCGGTGTAAGCAGACCACCGATGAAGGTGAAGACTTGGTTTGGTTGCCTATCGAGGAGATTGAGACAAGCAAGATTAAGCCTGAGTTTATCAAAGAGAAAATCCATGAGATTCTGGGTGAGAGAAAGACGATACATGTGATGGAGGAAAGAGATAGGTAGTTATTCAGATTCAATTTTCAAAAGAGGTGACAATCATGTTTAAAGATATCCCTGCAGCATCCACTTTTACGTTAGTGAAAGAGATAAAGGACGGAATGTCCGGTGACAGAAAATATTATATCGAGACCGTGGACGGACAAAAGCTTCTACTGCGTATTTCGCAAATAGCTGAGCATGATACAAAAAAGAAGGATTATGACTTCTTGTCTTCTTTGAACAAGGCAAATCTGTCGGTTCCTCAGGCTGTGGATTTTGGACTGTGTGAAGAGGGGCAGTCTGTTTATATGCTTTTAGAGTGGATGGAAGGCAAAGAGGCCGAGAAGGTATTGCCGGATATGCCTAAGGATAAGCAGTACCGGCTGGGAGTAAAGGCAGGACAGATATTGCGGGGCATTCATGAAAATGCACCCATAAAAAGTGCAGAGCAGAATTGGTATGACAGGTATTTTGAGGTGATTAGCCCAAGGATAGATGCCTATAAAAATGAAGGAATCCCCTTTGAGGGTGCGGACGAGATTTTGGCTTTCATAGAAGAAAACAAGCATCTCTTACATGACAGAAGCCAGTGCTATATTCACGGAGATTTTCACCTGGGCAATTTGATTATCCAAGGTGAGGAATTATTTGTGATAGATTGGCAGACTGTGGATTTTGAAGGGGTTGCTGACCCATGGGTGGATTTTAAAAGTATCGGTGTAGAGCATACTGCATTTGCAGTAGGGCAGATTGACGGATACTTTGATTCTCAGGTGCCGGAAGAGTTTTGGCGCATACTGGCTTTGTATTTAGCTACCAGTGCCATCACTTCTATCGTATGGGCGAAGTACTTCGCACCGGATTGTCTGGATAGTATCATGGAACTGAATCGAAATGTAGTGAAATGGTACGACAAGATGAAGCAGGTTATACCGACCTGGTATAGGGAATTTTAAGGAGAAGACCTTTATGGAAAACGCAACAAAAGAAAAATTGGTAAAAATTGCAAGAGAGAAAGCAGAAATGCCTTTTCATGGATATTTGGAAGGGAAAGAGTCAAACATTGAGCCTATTATCAAACATTTCCCCAAATGGAACATTAAGGATGCTGACAGACTGTGGTGTGCGGCATTTGTTTACTATTGTTGTATGGAGGCCGGGTTTCAGTTTCCATATAGCCCCAACGAATGCGTAACCTGTAGTTTGGCCGGTTGTGGCGGTTGGGAAGAATATGCAATGGGTGATAGTCGTATTGAATATCATAGAAGAAATGAAAACTTTGTTCCCAAGCCCGGCGATATTGTAATTTATGATAGAGTTTTTATCAATCAGGAACATGACCATATAGGCATCATATTAGAAGTGAAAGATAATACAATCATTGTAGCAGAGGGGAATACCTTTAATGATAATATATCGAGGGTAATTGAACGTCCCATAGATGACCATATAAGGTCATATATTAGAATTCCTGACGGTTACAGATATTTGGAGAATTAGTTAATGAACATATTTGAACAAGTAGAAAAAAACATAAACAATCTGGTAGAAAACAATGTAAATTGGTCTGCCTGCGCCACTGCTGAGGAAATGCAGCGGGCCAGAGAGGGCAGGCTTTCCATAAAGTTTTTTGATAAGGAAATACCGACAGACTGGCTTAAGGATATCAAAGGGAAAAAGGTCCTGTGTTTGGCAGGAGCGGGAGGCTTGCAGGCACCGCTACTTGCCTGTGCAGGTGCAGATGTGACGATTTTGGATCTTTCGGAGAAGATGCTGGAGAAGGATAGAAAGGTGGCAGAAGCAGAGCAGCTTACTATCCGCATTGAAAAGGGGAATATGTGTGATTTGTCATGCTATGAGGATGACAGCTTTGACTACATATTGAATCCGTCATCGCTTATGTATGTGCCGGATGTAAAGCCGGTATTTCGGGAAGTCAGCAGAATGCTGAAGGTGGGCGGCCGCTTTATTATGATGGCGCCCAGTCCGGTGAATTATCTTTGTGACTTCATAGAAGACGAAGAGGGCGGCTATTATAAGGCTGTAAACAGAATGCCTTATTGTTCGGCGGACCATGACGAGATGGGTGGCTGGGTGGAATACGGCCACACCATGGAAGATTATATCGGCGGGCAGATTGAATGCGGTCTGATTATCAACGGTTATGTGGAATGCCAGCTGGAGGATATCACGGAGTTGCACTTTTTGACCAGAGCGGTGAAGATGGGGGAGTGAAATCATGGAATTGAGAATGGCACAGGAAAAAGACTATCTGCAGTTGGCAGAGATGAAATGGCTGCATTGCGAAGAAGACGATGCAGATTATCATACTTCACAGCTGGCTGGAGTAGATAAGAGCAAATTCCTGGAAGAGTTTGTTGAATTTTTAAGGGAACATAAAGAATATAAAGCTTTTGTGGCGAGTGAAGGCGATTTGATTATTTCATCCATGTTTGTGTATGTAATACCCAAAACACCTAAGCCAAACAGAAACCCCAAATACATTTCTTATTTGACCAATGTTTATACGTTAAAGGAGTATCGCAACAAGAACATAGGAACAGAATTATTGACATATGTAAAAGAATATCTGGTGAAAGAAGATTGTGAACTGATATTTGTATGGCCAAGTGCTAATTCTGTTAATTGGTATTCCAGAAATGATTTCAAACAAGAGAATGAAATTTTTGAGTGTTCTTTAGAAAATTAGGGGAAAAGGAATGTCACATAGCAAACACACAAAACGAGATTACTCCATTTATATTGAAAAGTGGGACAAATCAGCAAAGAAATACATCAATACTTGCGCAATATGCGGGCACAAAGGTTACAGCCCGGTAGTTGAAGCGGAAGACTTTGACAAGGTGATTTTCAAAGAATTGTCGAAAACCTTGCGTAAGCTGGAGTTGGATGAGTATGGAAGATGTACTTATTGTGCGAAGGTGCAGGGGGAACTGGAATAGATTAAGAAGCTTAGGAGTGTTTTTCATAAGCAGAACATGAAATCAAATTGAAATTAAGAGGTCTAAAGCTATGATTGGTTTAAAAAGAGGTACTGTGAAATTGATTTCTCACCAAATGATGTGGGAAGAAGAGGCTACGAAGATAATCTCATTGTTGAAATCAATATTGAATGATGTAGCTGTTGATATTCAACATGTTGGTAGTACAGCTATTGAAAATATTGATGCAAAACCCATTGTAGACATTGCAGTAGGTGTTAATGATTTAAGCAGCATAAAACCATATATTGCATTGTTAGAGGAAAATGGAATTATATATCGTAAAGAAGATGCGCAGGGACAGTTGCTTTTTGTGATTGGAGATTTTGAGAAGGATATTCGAACTCATCATATTCATGTTGTTAAGTGGAATAGTATTGATTGGAATAATTACATAAATTTTCGAGACTATATGAATGCTTTCCCTGAATATGCGAAAGAATATGAGGCCTTAAAGAAAAAATTAATGTTGGATTTTTCTGATAAGCGAGAAAGTTACACTGCAGGAAAGCAGGAATTTATCAGTAAGATATTAGAGCAAGCTTATTTGTGGCGAAAGGGTAATAAAGCATGAAAGCTATAATCTTGGATATGTATGGCGTAATAGTAAAGCAAACAGGAGATGATTTTGTTCCCTATAAGTCAAGGATAGGCGCCTAAAGGACTTTGAAAATCGAATAAATATTTGACATAATGGTGGTAAGATGGTACTATGATTATAGAAAAAGTGCTACCGATAGACGGTTAGCCCTAATAATTGTAGTTATAAAAATAACCGCCAAGTTTTCTCAGGACAGGGCGGTTATTTTTGTGTCTTGCTATTACGACCAAGCGAATAGCCAAGACTGAAGAATGTAGCGCATAGGCTAATAACAGCAATCAAGCTTTCGATGGTTAACATAAGCAAAGTCCTCCATTCTGAGATTTCCATAAATGGATTTCTATGTAAACAGAGGTCACAGTCCTCTGAAATAATGACTAACCGCCTACCGTTATGGTAGCACCCATAAATATTATATCGAATGTTTGTTCGAAAATCAAGCGCTATTGCACAATTTGTCGCTTAAGTTGACAAATTATATTTGTACCTGAAGAGATAAGATTTAGGAGTGTTTCAAAATGTACTACAAAGAGATTACATTAGACCATTTGGAAGAGCTGGCAAGTTTATATGTTGAAACTTTCAACTCAGAACCCTGGAACGATGAATGGACCATAAGTACAGCGAAAAAGCGATTGCAACAAATGATAAATACAGAGGATTCATATGGTTTATGTGCCTATGAGGATGGTGACCTGTGTGGAGCAATCTTAGGCTGTATGGAGCAATTCTATAACGGAATAATGTTCAATGTAAAAGAGTTTTGGGTCAAAAACGGCAGGCGAGGACAAGGTTTGGGAACCCAAATATTTGCAGAGTTTGAAAAGCGTCTGAAGGAAAAACAGGTGGAGCAAATGATACTGTTTACTTCCAGAGGGGATTTCACGGAGCATTTTTATCATAAGCAGAACATGGAAACAAATCCGAGGATGATTTTTATGGAGAAGAGGATTTAGTAATCTAAATCATTTCAATTAGAGAAGGGTAATGAAGCATGAAAGCTATAATCTTAGATATGTATGGCGTAATAGTAAAGCAAACAGGAGATGATTTTGTACCTTATGTGCAACAAACATTTCCAAACTTAAGTGAGGAAGAGATATACACTCCTTGGTTTAAGGCGGATATAGGAGAAATGACCTCTTTGGAAGTCTGGGAGGCTATTGGTTATCAAGGCGATTTAGAGAAAATCGAAAAGGAGTACCTTGATACCATAGAGTTATCGGATGGTTTTCTTGATTTTATGGAAAGGGTTCATGGCAAATACAAATTAGCCATTATATCAAATGATTCCAGCAGATGGAGCAGGTATCTTCGTGAAAAATTTGATATCAATAAGTATTTTGATGTAATCAGCATAAGTGGTGATTTGAAAATCAAAAAACCGGATGAACGTATTTTCTCGCTGACAATCGAGAAATTAGGACTGAAGGCAAAAGATTGTATTTACATTGATGATAGAAGAGGTAACCTAACCGCGGCGAAAAAGATGGGCTTGTATCCGATTCTATTAAACAGCAGAAATGTTGAATATGAAGGCATTTCTGTTAATAATTTTACAGAATTAGTAAATGTGTTATTACCCTTGGGTGAGAAAGAGTAGACCAAGAATAAAGAGTTTAAATTCGACTCATGGAGGAAAAATTATGTTAAAAAAGCAGTGCGAAAAATGTGGTTTTGAATACGAATATGAAGGATTTGCGAATCTCATGGTTTTCTGTCCTTGCTGTAATGAGTTTGATTATTTGTCATGTGAATATGGATTTGGACCGGTAGTACCCTGTCGAATTTATCATGGGAAAAATGTGGTAGGGATGGTTTCTTATAATGATGCTTGTGAACGTGTTTATAGGATAGACTCGGAAACTTACAACATCCATGAAGTGTTACAACGTAAATATTTAGAGGCATTATATGAAGCGAAAGATATTGTTTCGGAATTTGTTAAGAGAGAGGAATTTGGAGGTGTGATGAATGAATAACGGCGAATTTCCATTTGCAGATGCACCCAACACGGCATGTTTTACTTGCCGCCATGTATTAGAGGAAAATAAACCCATATTATATGTGTCTCATGATGAAGATGGATATTGGCAGTTTCTATGTGGCGGAAATCATACAGAAGAAGATGCCAGGATAGTTTCATTGGCATTGATTTTAAGTATTGATGAATCTATGAGTGATTTGGCTGAATTGGATTACGGTTATTATGCAGAGGCAGAGAGTCCTACAAGCGACTGGATTGTGAGATATAAGGGTAATTAAAGATGCATTTTTACGAAACGATGAGTTTGAAATTGATAGTAAGTGAGGATAAATTATGAAAATAGCAGTATTTTCCGATATTCACGGAAATCTGAAAGCATTGAAAGAAGTGCTTGAACAGATAAAGGAAAAAAATGTAGACTTGACAGTGTTTTTGGGTGATATTTTTCAACGCGGGCATGAAGAAATAGAATGTCTGGAACTCTTAAAGGACAGTGAAATAGTCTGTTTAAAAGGCAATTGTGAGCTTTATATGCAATATGGCGTTGATATTGATCCGGATGTGGAGTATTTGAGGGATTATTATGACGAAACCAGAAAAAAGCTTACAAGTGAGCATATGCAGTTCATCAGGGAGATGCCGCTATTTTATGAAAGCGAATGTAACGGTCATAAAATACATTTTTCACATTTTTTGTTTTCGGATATTAATGCCGCTTATCCTTTTTTCCAGCTGTCAGACTTGAAAAACGGTGTGTTTGATAAGGCTTGTGAAAGTGAAGACGTGACGAAATATGAACTGGTTGTAATCGGCCATTGTCATCAGAACTTCGTGAAAGGAAATGTGGTTTCTGTTTCCGCTTCCGGGTTGGAAGGGGCGTCCTATCTCTTGATTGAAGATAATGGGGATAGTGTCAGTTTTGAGCATATTAATATCGATGCTTTAACAAACTAACTGAAAAGGTGTTAGATTTATTTGACAAGGGCATAACAGTATGGAAAAAAAGATTATTCTGCTTAATGGTTCCTCAAGTGCCGGTAAATCCACATTGGCAAAGGCATTGCAGGCACTAATAGAGGATAAAAGGAAGGAACGATATGAAATAGTATCCATTGATGATTTCCTTAAGATGGCAACTGATGATGTGATATATGAGGATGATGTATATGAGATTTCCGGACCCCTCTGCGAAAAGGTAATGGAGGTTTTTGGCACAGATCAAGGTGTGATTATTGACCATGTGATTACCAGCGAGAGGATTTTTGAGCAGTTAAAAGAGGCGGTGAGCCCCCATCGTTTGTGGACGGTACATGTTACTTGTCCGTTGGAGATTATACAAAAAAGGGAGCAGGAAAGAAAGGATAGATGCCTGGGGTCTGCTGAAGCATCTTACACATATCTGTACCCCAAGGAGGGATATGACTTGACGGTGGATACGCATTTTATGACCGCAATGGAGTGTGCGAATAGGATTTTGGAGGGGATAATGTAAGTTATATGGAACAGATAACCTCTGATGGAAAGATTTTGGAAGGTGCTTTTTTGTTCCTTGGGCAGACAAGTGATTTGTGAAGTTTTTATGCCCAATATATTAGCCGTTTTAGTGGGGAATAACATGAAATATGGACCCTTTGGGCATAGAGGTGCCGGAAACATATTTTTGTGCCCAAAGAGAAGATGCTTTTGTGGGCATAACATGAGGAAATCGCACCGGTATGCCCAAAAGGTCAAATATTACAAGAATATGGTAGCAACATAAGTAATTTCTTGGGCATAAATGAGGGCTTTCATGAACCTGTGCCCAATTTAGGTATTTACGTGAAAGGAGAATACAATTATGGCAAATATTTATATAATATCCGGTCCGTGCGGATGTGGTAAATCAACGCTCACTGATGCCTATGCAGAGTATTTGGTGAAGGTGGAGAAACAAATACGGGTTTATGTGATACATGGTGATATGTTTCATCAAGGTTTTGTGGGAATGTATGAACAAGATGCCTTCCTTGTGGAATTACAAGAGACAGATCCATTAGCCTGGACTCAGGTGTTGAAGTTTAACTGGGAATGCATTGTGGATGTGGCAGGAAAGGCATTAGTACGTGGTTTGGACGTGGTAATTGATTATGTAGTTGAGGACGAATTGCCACTGTTACAAAAGCTTGCAAAGGAATATGATGCAAAGCTGTATTATCTGGTACTTACTGCGTCAGAGGAGGCAATTACAAAACGCCTTCAGTCCCGAGGGGATGATGAATTGATTGAGAGAGGAAAATTCTTAAAAAGGAAGTTTGACAGTCTTCCGGAGAATCAGGGACATCTCTATGACAATACGGGAAAGACAGTGGAAGAGGAAGTGGCAGAGCTTTCGAAAGATATGGAGAATTTTTTAGTGTAGTAGCGGTTGTAATAGACTACAAGAGAAAAGGAGAAGAACAAACTTGAATCATTATAGCAATTACATTTATATGTTAGAAGATAATGCCCACTTAATCAGCATGGTGCCGGTAGAGGAACTGGTACGATTCGGCTATGAGATAGGGCTAAATGAAGATATGAAGGTTCTGGACCTGTGTTGCGGGTACGGAACACTGTTGAAGGTATGGAGCGAAGCCTTTGGGATAGAAGGCGTCGGTATTGACCTTGTGGATGAGTTCTTATCCATCGGAAGAGAACGGTTGAAAAAGTGTCAGATGGATAAGGTTACCCTTATACAGGGAGATGTTACAACATATCAGGATCCTTGTAAGTATGATGTGGTTATTTGCAGTGAGACCATAGGGAGTATTGCGGATACATTGGCCTTTGGAGAGAAATTTTTGAAGCCGGGTGGAGTGCTGTGCTATCAGAAGCTGTATGCAAAGGTAATGAATCCGCCTCAGGAACTAATTGATTTTGATGAGGAAGTATTGCCTCTGTCTGAGTTAAATAGTCTATTCAATCAGCTTGGTTACAGTATGACTTCCATGGCAAGTGATACGCAGGGAATGTGGGAGCGTTATGTGATTAATTGGAGCGGTAAACGTGACCTGCTGCGGTTAAAGCAGGAACCGGATAACGAGCAATTAAGAAATTGGATAGATAAGTGGTACAACATGTATTTTGATTATCGAAGACAGTATGAAGGACAGGCATTGTTTGGATTACAGCGGTTCTGATTTGGAATACCATAGGTACTGTTTGCGTTAAGCATGGGAATATTATGTAGAAAGCGAGAAGGAGAAAAATGATTTACTATAAAGACGAAGACCTGGTAATCCGCAACATGGAAGAAGCGGATGATCAAGTTTTTTACGAGGAATACACTGCCCAGGGATGGCACCCGGAAATTGGAGATTGTCTGATGAGACTGAAAGACCAGGCAGAAGGGAAATGTGTTGCCCTGACGGCGGTATATCAGGGACATCCCGCAGGCTCTGTGTATGTGTATCTGACTGCCCATGAAGGGCCGTTCAAAGGGAAAGGTTACCCCGAAATCTTTGATTTCAGCGTGCTGGAGAAATACCAAAGGAAAGGGATAGGCAACAAACTGATGGACGTAGCGGAGCAGATTGCAGGACAGTATGCGGATACCGTCTGCTTAGGTGTTGGGCTGTGTGATGCTTATGGCAGTGCCCAGCGGATGTATGTGAAGCGTGGGTATATTCCGGACGGTTCCGGTGTCTGGTATCAGGACAAGCAATGTGTCCAGTATGAGACGGTTTGTACCATTGATGACGACCTGATTCTGTTCCTTTCCAAGAAGCTGAGGGATTGAGAAGTTTTAGGAGGAAAATAATGAATGCAAAATTACTGGGATTTTTCAGTGGATTTCCCACACGCCACTTTACAGACCCTATCGCAGAGGTGCTGAAGGAGGCGTTGGATATCCGAGACAGCCTTGTGTTTATCAGCTGTCAGCCGGATAACTATACACAAAATGATGAGGATTCACATGGCATGCATAGGATGTTTGCGGAGAGAAATATGCCTTTTACAAAGCACTATGTGATTGACCATCGGACCAAAGGGGCGGAGGCTGTAAGGTTAGTCCGTGAGGCTTCCTGCATTTTCCTTATGGGAGGCAATGCGACCCTGCAGTTTCAGCTGATGCGTGACAAAGGGATTCTGGAGGAAATTCGCCGCAGTAGTGCCGTGATACTGGGTGTCAGCGCAGGTGCCATGAACATGGGAAACCCTACGGTGGATATCTACGAAACCCTTACACCCTATGAAGGCTTAGGGGTTGCTAATATTACGATTAAGGCCCATTACCCCTTGGAGGATGAATGGTTGCAGGCTTTGAAGCAGGTTTCCATGAAGCTGCCGGTATGCCTTATGACGGATGAAAGTGCAATTTTTGTGAAGGAAGAGAGCATAACAAAGATAGGGGAAATTTATCGGTTGGAAAAAGGGGAGATTGCGCCCCTTACACAGGAGCAGTTGGGAGAGATAAAGAAGTAGAGAAAGATTTATAGAGTGAGGAGATTATACGGTGAATCATACAGAAAAAGCAAAAAGCTATTTTGAACAGAAGTTTCATTGTTCTCAAGCGGTGCTTGCTGCTTTTGCAGATGAGTTGGGATTAACAGAAGAACAGGCATTGAAGTTGGGTGGTTGCTTTGGCGGAGGAATGTGCAAAGGAGAAGTATGCGGTGCTTGTACAGGGGCATTGATGGCATTGGGCTTGAAATTTGGACAGAGTGATATAGCAGATCCGGAAAGCAGAAAAAAGACAAATGATTTAACAGTGAAATTTCTTGACATGTTTCAGCAAGAGAATGGTTCATATATTTGTAGAGAATTATTGGGATGTGATTTAGCAACGGAAGAAGGCAAACTGTATGCAAGAGAAAAACAGCTATTTGTTGAGTTTTGCCCTAAAATGGTTGAATCGGCGACAATGATTGCAGAGAAATTGTTAAACAGTTAAGAGAAACCGAGGAGGAAGATACGAGTAATCAGGAGGGTCCATCATGAAAGAAATGAAGCACGACAGCTCCACCCTTGCGTGGAGTGCCATGGGTGATGAATGGTTTGAGCTGGCGCAGACAGGAGAGTCCAGAATCCATTTTATTATGCCTAATATGCTGAAGTTTATGGGGGATGTGGCAGGCAGGAAAATCCTGGATTTGGGCTGTGGGGAAGGCGGCTATTCCAGGGAGCTGGCGAAAAGAGGAGCGCAGTTGGTTGCGGTGGATTGTTCTGAGAAAGCCATTGAATATGCGACTTCTTTGGCTAAGGAAGAGAATCTTCCGATAGAGCATTTTGTGAGAAACAGCAATGATTTGTTTGATATAGAATCCGAACAGTTTGATGTGGTGCTTTGCTCCATGATGCTTATGGATTGTGAGGATTTCGAGGGGACCTTACGTGAGGTGGTACGTGTGTTGAAGCCGGGCGGACGGTTGTTTGCAAGTGTGTTACATCCCTGTTTCGATGGCAATCACGATATCGGCATAGGACGCCAGGGTGTGGGCATCGACCGACAGGTGGTTGTCATGAACTATTTTGAACCCAAGGAGTGGGAGGCGCCTCTCTGGCAAGGGAAGACGCCTGTGATTTGGAGGCACAGAACCATGGAGGATTATGTGAAGACCTTTATCAAGGTGGGGCTGACCATCGTGGATTTGAATGAGCCCCAGGCTACCGACGAGCAGGCAGAGATATCCGTAGCCATGGCGTGGCTGCAGAAGATACCCCTGTATTTGTATTGGGAGTTGAGGAAGTAAGGATGAAGATACTACGCGAAAGCTCAGAAAATGAAATGATTTTAGAATTCTTAAAAGCGGAAAGCACCTCTGAGAGGTTTTCTGAGAAACTGGAAAAGTCAATGGTAGACCTTGGGTTTGACGAGGAGATTATTACGAAGGCAGATTTGCAAAGTAATCTTCAGAATGCCCAAAGGAAGAAGCTGCTGGGAGTGTTCCGCGGATATGGAGAGGGCAGAGAGCTGTTTGAGAGGTTCCCAACACGCTTTACAGAGTGGAGCTTATGCAGTTTTTCGGCATCGGATTTAGAGAAGATCCGATATATCGATTACAGCTATTGGAATGAGCTGTCAGTAGGTACCCGCAAGCCTTTGGCTGCGGCTGAGACTATCCGACGCGGGGTACGAATTTTCGAGGTAAGCAATGAAGGATTTTTACGTGCAGCGGAGTATATAAAGGAAGGTGGCACTTTTCCTAAGCCCTTCTTCATCACAGCCGACTATGAGACCTTTGTCATAGTGGAGGGGCATCAAAGGATGACTGCATATGCACTGGTTCCCAAGTACTTTGATAAGGTAGAGGTAATCGTGGGAAAATGTAGCAGAGAAGAATTGAGCTTGTGGATGTAAAGATTATATAGCCGGTAAAGGGTTGATGAATTTTAGATTTGGGAGGAAAAACATGGCAGAATATTGGGATATATACGATGCAAACAAACAACTGACAGGGAAGACCATAAAGAGAGGAGAGCCCTTTGGAGAAAACGAATTTTACGTATGCTGTGAGGTGTGGATTGTAAATTCGAAGAATCAGATGTTAGTGACCCAAAGGCATCCGGATAAGAAGGCCGGCGGGCAGTGGGAGTTTACCGGTGGTGGAGTTCTTGCCGGAGAAACCACTCTGTTGGCTGCTATCAGGGAAGTGAAAGAGGAGTTAGGTGTTTGCCTGCAGGAAGCGGAACTGAAATTGCATGATGTCTATAAACACAAGAATTATTTCATGGATATCTATGTGGTCAGAAAGGACCTGCAAGCGGAAGAAATCGTACCAGATGAAACTGAGGTGACCGACTGTAAATGGTTATCAAAAGACGAAATAGAGCAATTCATTGCAGACGGAAAGATGGTTCGTTCGGTTGGGCTGAGGTATGCGATGTTTGGGAATGAGCTGATTTAGGGGAGGTTCCGGATTCCCGGAGGGATATATATGATGGAAATCAACGCTTATGAAATGAAACTGAATAAATCTATAATTGATGATGCACCCGACATATCCTGCATCCCCTTCCAAAAGCAATACTTCGAGGAATACAAGCGAATCTACAACGAGTGTTTCTATGAAATGCGGAAGGCACTGGACATCGAACCATACAATTTCCTGAAGGATTACAAGCAAATTGTGGATAAATCGGCAGATATCTATTTATTGGTGGATAATGAAGAAATCATCGGATCTGTGGCCTGCTATGGCAATGAAATAGATGATTTGATTGTGAACCCTGGGTTTCAGCGGCAGGGCTACGGAAAGCAGCTTTTGCTTTGGGGGATTCAGCGTATCCGGGAGAGAAACCACGAACCGATTACTTTGCATGTGGCAGAGTGGAATCAAAGGGCTGTGGCATTGTATGAGAAGTACGGGTTTGAGATTGTGAAGAGGGAGAAGGTTAGGTAAATTGGACATATATACATAAATCATGCCAGTGTGTCCAAAAAAGAAGCAAAATAGGGCAGATTTTCCCATGTTAGAGTAAGAATTGGACATATAGAAAATTATAGGCATAAAATGTCCACAAAATAGGGCAAAACTTGGACATCGGAGTGAGATTATTTTGTATATGTCCAAAATGCTTCAAAAATCTTCAAATATGCATTGAAAATGAATGTTTTTTGGACATTACAGGTAGAAAAATCTCTATATGTCCAAAGTCGGTTATAATTTAGGAGAGAAGCATAATGAATGCAAAACAAGTGATAGTCCAGCCATACAATAAGGCATGGAAACAAAGTTTCATAGATATCAGAGCTGAGATTCAGGACGCGCTGGGGGAATTGGCTTTGGCGATAGAGCATGTCGGTAGTACTTCGGTAGAAGGTCTTTCGGCGAAGCCAATCATCGACATTGATGTGGTAATCAAAGATGAGTCCATGCTTGAGTATGTTATCTCGGCGTTACAGCGAATCGGTTATCGGCACGAGGGAAATCTTGGTATACCCGGTCGGGAAGCGTTTAAGTATGACGGGAAGGAACATTTGCAGAAGCATCATTTATATGTTTGCCCACAGGATTCTGCGGAGCTAAGAAGACATATTGCCTTTAGGGATTATCTGCGCACACACCCTGAAGCAGTGCGTGAGTATAGTCGTATCAAGGAAGAGGGCGCAAGCTTGTATCCTCTGGATATGGCGAAGTATATAGAACATAAGTCACCATTTATTGAGCGGATTTATACAGAGATTGGGATATAGAAAGACATTTACGAGGTTTAGCATATGATACATGACTATTTAAGAAAAATTAACTATTACGAAACAGACAAAATGGGCATCACCCACCACTCCAATTATGTACGTTTTATGGAGGAGGCCCGCATCGATTTTCTGGAGCAAATCGGTTGCAGCTATGATAAAATGGAGAAGGACGGCATCATCTCTCCGGTCATAGGGATAGAGTGCGAATACAAGCGTTCTACCACCTTCGGAGATGAACTGCGCATTCAGGTTCAGATTGTGGAATATAAGCGGGTCAAGCTGTCTGTGGCATACACAATGATTAACACAAAGACAGAGCAAATCGTTTTTACAGGCAAGAGCCATCATTGTTTTTTGAATACAGAAAGCAAACCCATTGCACTTTCAAAGCAGTATCCGGAGTATGATGAGCTGCTGAAAGAGCCTGTGGTGAGTAATAGTTAAACAAATCTTTTCATGGAGGTACAGTATGATAATCCGAAAAGCAAAAGGTAAGGATGCAAACGAGCTTAAGACACTTTACTTTGAGTATTTGACACATTTTCCGCCGAAGGAAGAGCAGGATATGGATGTGTGGCAAAATATGTTGGAAAAGTTCGCACAGGATGAAAATATGTATTTGCTGGTAGCAGAGGAAGAGGGAAAAGTGGTATCTTCCGTACAGATGGCCATTATCGAAGGCCTAACGCACAATGTCAGGCCTTTTGCCGTGATTGAAAATGTAGTAACTCATGCTGATTATCGCAATAGAGGGTACGCTTCCGCATTGTTGGAAAAGGCGTCGGAGATCGCAAGGGAGCGCAGATGTTACAAGGTATTCCTGGAGACCGGGTCCAACAAGGAAAGTACCTTAAACTTTTACAGAAACAACGGCTTCGCCATAGATGAAAAGCATTCTTGTTTGAAGCGGTTGTAGGGGAGAAGAGATGGAGATTCGTATTGAACCCATATTGAGGGAACAAAAGTCTGTTTTCATGCAGATGATGGAATTATATATGTACGATTTTTCGGAGTTTTCCGGCGAGGATATTAATGAATACGGATACTTTGGTTACTCCCGGATTGATGATTATTGGAATGAAGAGGGAAGATATCCGTTTTTCATCAGAGTGGACGGAATGCTGGCGGGATTGGTTTTGGTAAGGTCCTGCTGCGAATACAATGAGCTACCCAATCCACATAACATAGCGGAATTTTTCGTAATGAAAAAGTATCGGCGTAAGGGGGTAGGAAAGGCTGCCGCCATGAAGGTTTTTGACATGTTTCCCGGAAGCTGGGAGGTGGCACAGTGGAAAAGTAATGTGCCTGCTCAGAGATTTTGGAAGCAGGTGATTAGCGAGTATACAGAAGGAAAGTATGATACTTTTGTTGCGAAGGATAAAGAGTCGGTGGGATTTACGTTTGACAGATAAATTGGATATATACATAAAAAATATATCAGTATGTCCAAAAACCCGGTTAAATAAGTCGGTTTTTCCCGTCTTTGAGTAAGGATTGGACATATGGAAGATTTTAGGTTAAAAATGTCCACAAAATAGGGTAAACCGTGGACATCTGAGAGAAATAATTTTGTATATGTCCAAAATGCTTCAAAAATCTTCCCAAATACTTTGAAAATGGATGTTTTTTGGACATTACAGGTAGAAAAAAATATATATGTCCAAAGAATTGTATTATTGAGGAGACCATCCGTTTTTACAAGGCCATGGGAACGGATGTTACGGACAAAGCCATCAGGGCGATTGAAAGATGAGCCGTACGACCTTCAGATGGTTTGTAGGATTGGGTAGATTACTGGTGAAAGAGGTGCTGAAGTGAAAAAGCCGGAAATGATACTTTTTGATTATGGGCGGACCTTACTGTATCAGCCCGAGTTTTGTACTTCAAATGTGAATAAGGCGATTTATCCCTATATAAATCGAAATCCATGTCATATTTCTTTGGAAGAATATGATGAAACCATAGTGGAACTATTTGCAAAAATATAGGCTGAACGAGGTCCTATACTGGAAATTCATGAACATAATTTTCTAAAGCTGGCACTGGAATATATGGATATTTCCTTATCCGTATCCATAGAAGAAGCGGAAGAGATTATTATGAATGGTATATCGCAAGGCGGTATAATGCCCCATGCAGATAGATTAATTGATGTTTTGGAGAGGATGAGTTGATATTTCGATGCTTGATTCACGAAAGTATAGGTAATATTGAGTGAAAAGCAATGGATAGGAGAAGAGATGGAGATTAATAATAACATACAATTATATTGGTCAGATATTTGCCGAATTTCTTATGAAGGCTACAAGAAGGAGTTAAACCTTTTCCATGATATTATGCCTCTAAAATCATTTGAGGAATTTACCAGATTTGTGAATGAAAGTAAGGAAGGCATAAAGGGCCTTGTATATCTGGAAGAGGGCAAGTGCACAGCTTTCGTACTCTATAATGTGTGGGAAGATAACGGGGAGCTTCATTGTTTTGTTCCGGAGTGGGGATATGGCTCAGTTAGTCAGGATAGGGAAAAGGCAATTTGCTACTTATTTCAAGCGTTAGCAAGCGATGTGGTAAGTGATAGAACAGTGAATTTTTCGGTTCATTTGTATGCACATGATATGGAAATACAAAGATTGTTTTCCTATATGGAGTTTGGAATACAGGCGGAAACAGGAATCTGTGCGCTTGCTGATACGAATATTACCACAGAGGGTATACGAGAGCTAAAGAGAGAAGAAATCGTAAGCAGATGGAAAGAAATCTGGTGTTTATTGGAGCAGTTGATTCATCATTTGCAAAAGAGTCCGATTTTTTATTGGGGAGAAGAGTTTACTGAAGAGGTATACAAAGAGTTTTTTACAGATTCGGGAACAAGAGTATTTGTGGCAGAGGAAAATGATGAAATCATCGGATTGATTGAATCAAACACAGATAATATTCCATTGTTGTTTTCAGACCGGCAAGCCGCAAATGTGGGCGAAGTGTATGTATTACCGCAGTATAGGGGCAAGAATGTTTCAAAGGTTTTGTTGGATTATGCAAAGCAGAAGCTATCCCTAGATAATTATCAATATGCGTGGGTAGAGCATGGAACAGCGAATCCCAATGCCAGATATTTTTGGAATCGATACTTTGCTACCTACAAGTATGAAATGATTCGGAGAATAAGTAGTAAAGATTTTTGAGGTTTATATGAGAATTGTTAAAGTGAGTAGGGACGCATTCCCCGAAATCAATCTGGATGATTTTAAACGTCAGCAGAAAATTACGAGAATATATGTCAAAAAAGATGGAAAGTATGTGCTTGAAGAAAACCCCGGCTTGATGGATTGGAGCATCGATAAAAAGCGTGAGGTTGCTCAGGACCTGAGGGATAGTGCTTATATTTCTTATCTGGCCATTGAGGAAGATAGAATAATTGGCTTTATGAGTCTTGTGAAAGAATTGGTAGCGGAGCGGATGATTCTGGATCTGATTCAGGTTGACAGGGATTTTCGTGGGCAGGGAATCGGCCGCTTGTTATGGGAAAAGGTGGTGGAAGAAGCCCACTTAAACGGTGCAAGAGAGTTGTATATTTCCGCCTGTCCGTCGGAGGAGACCATCCATTTTTACAAGGCAATGGGTGCAGAGGTTACGGACAATCCCATCATGGCGATTGCAGAGGATGAGCCTGATGACCTTCAGATGGTTTGTAGGATTGGGTAAATGGTAATTCACGGAGGGACATAAATGCGTAACAGAAGTATGGCTTTAGTCGTGCAAGACGAGAAGATTTTGATGGTACAGGCCTTGCGGCGGGGAAGATTATTTTGGGAACTTCCGGGCGGAGGTATTGAGGCAGGTGAAACACCGGAAGATGTAGCACTGAGAGAATTGCAGGAAGAATGCGGGCTGTCAGGTGTGGTTAACAGACTGCTGAATACATTGCATTGCAGGGACGGAAGTATAGAATATGTATTTCTGGTAGATGTTTCCGAAGAGCAGAAGGAAACTGTAGGAGGGGATCCGGAAGCTACGGAACAGACCATTAAAAATGTGAGTTGGAAGAAGCTTACGGAACTCAGTGAGCGGGATAGAGCGTTTTTGTGGTCGCGAGGTTTAGTGGAAGTAGATGACTTTTTTGAACTGGCGTGGAGCTGGGGAGATGAAATAAGTTATCCGATTGGGTAGGGAGGAAAGAAAATGTTAAAGAACAAAACACTAAAAGAAATATTAGAAAACCCTATGATTGCAGAGATTGCACCGGATGCCATAAGAGGTCGGGATTTATCCAGGGAAGAATTTTATCATTGGACTTTGCAGGAGATTTCGGACAAAGTAGGTTGGGGCAATTTGGAGAGGGGCTTTACCAAGTTATTGGAAGTTGCTGCTCGGGGAGAATATTACTTTAGTTTGTATTCTGAGGAGGAGTGTCTGGAGGTACCTTCCAGGAAGGGCACAAACCTTGTATATTTTCCGTGCGATGATGCGGAAGCTAATGACAGACCGTTTATTATGCTGGTGCCCGGAGGCGGGTTTGTCAATGTCTGGAATTTGACAGAAGGCTGGCCGGTAGCACGGATCTTTAATGAGCTTGGATATCATGTGTTTATCCTTACCTATCAGGTGCAGGTGGAGGCCAGTGCAGTCAAAGCCATGGATGACATGGCGCGGGCTATGGAAATCATTGCGTCCTGCAAGGAGGAATTCCATGTGGATCCGAAGAACTACATTACCTGCGGATTTTCTGCCGGGGGATATATCGTATGCCTTTGGAATACCGAAAAGGGCTACAGTGCATTCAACCTTCCAAAGCCGCAGGCTTGTTTCCCCATATATCCGGTTACATCCTATCGACTGTTGGATGCGGACGAATGGGAAGAAGGCGAGGACAAGGACGAGTTCGCACGTGCGGGGCTTGGTTGTACCATGAAAGAGGCTTGTAACAGTTGCTTCGAAATCCCTATGCATGTGGATGGATTTCCGCCAACAGCCATCTTCCTGGCAGCAGAGGATGAGCTGGTGGACCCGGAACATTCCAAGAGGCTTGCGGTCGCGCTAACCAATGCGGAAATCCCTTGCAAGCTGGAAATCGGTCCCACCGGCGGACATGGATTTGCTGATGGTGCGGGTATGTGTATGGAAGGCTGGCCGGAAAGAGCCATAGGGTGGTTTGAAGCAATGAATTAGCTATGGATTTTGTAGCAGCCGGAGAGGATGAGGAATGAGCATTACCGTTAGATTAGAAACAGAAATAGATCACCACCTTGTAGAGGAAGTAACAAGAAGTGCATTTGCATATCCGGATAGAATTGAGCGTGGACAGATTGGTTGCCCCTACGAGCATTGGATGGTTCATGAACTGCGAAAAAGAGACGGCGTCTTGGAGTTGAGTTTCGTAGCTGAGGCAGAAGGAGAGATTGTAGGACACATTATTTGCAGTAAGGCAGAGGTGCGGACAGCAGAGGAAACAATTCCGGTTTTGAACCTGGGTCCCATCAGTGTTTTGCCCCAGTATCAAAGAAAGGGCGTGGGAAAAGCACTTATAACCCATATGATAGACCAAGCCAAGCATTTAGGCTTTGGAGCGATATTATTTTTCGGACGACCGGAATATTATCCACAGTTTGGATTTAAGGAAGCTTCGGAATTTGGTGTCACGGACTCAGAAGGGTATAATTATCCGTCCTTCATGGGAATGGAATTGGTACCGGGATATTTAAAACCGGCATATGGCGGGAAGTATTTTGAGTCCGATATTTATAATGATGAGCTGAATCGGGAAGCAGTAAGGGAGTTTGATAGGAGTTTTTCTTAAATGCACAGGAAAGAGAGGATCAATATGTCAATAACAATAAACATATATTACAAAGGCGTTGAAGGAAACGCACGGAAATTTGCGGAAGAGATGATAAGCAGTGGGATTGTTGATGAAATCCGTAAGGAAAGCGGTAATCTTCGTTATGAGTATTTTTTCCCTATGGAAGACGGAGAAACTGTACTTTTAATCGACAGTTGGACAAATCAGGAAGCAATTGATATCCACCATCATTCGCACATGATGCCTAAAATCATCGAACTTCGCGAAAAGTACGATTTGCATATGACCGTGGAACGATATACCTCCGAAAGCTTGCCTGATAAAGACAGAGGTTATGTGAAGGAGTAGGATGTGTTATGAAATTAGAAGAGCTGATCGACAGCAATTTCAGAGGAAATATTTACATCCTGCAAGAAGACCGGGTCCTCTGTGAAAGAGCGACCGGTTTTGCGGACCTGGCCAATGAGGTGCCAAACTGCATAGACACGAAATTTGCCAGTGCATCCGCCGGGAAGGTTTTCGTGGCGGTAGGTATTTTACAGCTGATTGACCAGGGGAAAATAAAGCTAGAAGACACCCTGGGAGAGCTTCTGGATATGGATTTACATAACATTGACAAAGAAGTGACGGTGGAGCAACTGCTGAATCACACCTCGGGGGTGCCGGATTATTTTGATGAAAGCGTGATGGAGGAGTATGAAGAGTTGTGGGTGGATTACCCCAACTACAAAATCAGACGTAACAATGATTTGTTTCCTCTGTTTATAGATAAGCCCATGATGTATCCTAAGGGGGAGCGGTTTCAGTACAATAATTCCGGCTATGTATTGCTTGCTGCCATCATCGAAAAGGTGACCGGAAAGTATTTTGATGAGTACCTGAAGGAAAGTATTTTTGATGTGTGCGACATGCAGTCCACAGGGTATTATGAATTTGACAAGTTGCCCCGTAAATGTGCCAATAGTTATATTTACTGCCCGGAAACGGAAGACTATCGCACCAATATCTTTTCTGTAGAGGTCAAAGGAACCGGTGCCGGCGGAGCATTTATTACCGTCAAGGATATCGTGAGCTTCTGGCAGAATCTGCTGAGCGGAAAGCTGATTTCCAAGGATTTGGTGTCCGCCATGCTTCAGAAGCAAAGCGGTGATGGCAGTGACCCGGAGGAAGGGTATTACGGGTACGGTGTGTGGATTATTGATAATCCTGAGGGCACGGATTTTGCCTATTTCCAAGGTTGCGACCCGGGCGTGAGTTTTTTGTCCGAGTATAATGCGGACAAGAATATTCTCTCCGTGCTGGTGAGCAATTATGGAGATAATGTCTGGAAAGAGATGCGGAAAATACGGGAGTGTCTTTATAAGTAGTGAGGAAGGGAACTATGAATTTTACAAACAAAATAATAAAAGAAATCGCTATGCAACAATCTGCTTTTGATGCAAATTGCGAAGCGAGGGATTTTACACGCAGCGAGAATGTGATTACGATTTCCAAGGAAAATCCTTTGGCTAGGAAGTATTTGAAGCTTCCCCATGTGTGCAATCTGATCTCCTATGGGGATAATATTGTGGCCACCATTTCCGAAGAGTACCGGGAAATCGTGGAGCAGTATATCAACAAGTACCCTGTGGAGCATTGCTTTGAAACGCCCAATATGCATGTTTTGAATGATGCATTCCAAAAGTTTGGATATCGGGTATGCTTTATGGCGGAGTATTTTCTGCCGGATTTGGAGGTACTGCGGGAGTTGCCTTGCGAGTATGAGCTTCAGGTGTTGATGGCTGAGGATTTTAAGGATTTATATAAGCCGGAGTGGAGCAATGCCCTGTGTGAAAAGCGTAAGGAGCTGGATGTGCTGGGAGTAGGAGCATACCATAATGGTGAGCTGATTGGGCTGGCGGCTTGTTCCGCCGATTGCGACACCATGTGGCAGATTGGGGTGGATGTGCTTCCCGCATATCGTCGAAAAGGTATTGCTTCTGCAATGACAAGCAGACTGGCGCTGGAAATCTTAGAAAGAGGTAAGGTACCTTTTTACTGTTGCGCCTGGTCCAATATAAAGTCTGCCAGAAACGCCATAAAGAGCGGCTTCCGTCCGGCATGGGTAGAGATGACAGTAAAGCCTGCGGAGTTGGTAGAGGAGATGAATAAGTAATGGATGGACGAAAGGGGAGAGTCTATGTGGAAGCATTGTGATAGGACGGATGAATATATCAGCCTGCATGATTGTCATGGGACTAAGATATCCTACGAGGAGGGTATTTTGACCTTTAGTTTTGAGGATGGTATCTGGGTTTGCCAAGGGCATCCGGATAATAATGTTGACAAAACAGTTTGCACAGATGAGGCAGAGGTAAGATTTTGTTTGGAATCCGGGGATGAAAGTGACATCAGGATTTTTGTCTTTGAAGAAGCGGGTAAGAAGACGATTCGGAAAGAATGGGATCTTACTAACTTAATGGAGCATGTGAACAGCGGGAAAGGGACCGTTGAATTCTTGTACCAATATAAAGGGTATGGGGCTTGGATAATAGAATGTTGGCTTTGGTCGAAGAAGAAGCCGTATCATAGGGAGTGCGAATTGAAGATATCTCTGACCGGAGCAGAGTATTACTGGAATGATTTGCGTGAAGACAGAGAGTGGTAAGGGATTATAGCTGCAATAAGCTTCAGAAAGGAACAAAAAATGGCAGAATTTCAATATATTACACTGAGAGAAAAAAATGAATTAACGCAGAAGGCGGCGGAGTGGTTCCACAGCAAGTGGGGTGTGCCAACAGAAGCCTATTTGGAATGTATGGAGGCATACTTAAGTGGTGAAACGGAGTACGGATGGTATCTGTGTCTGGATGGGGAAAGCATCGTCGGTGGCTTGGGTGTCATCGAGAATGATTTCCATGATAGAAAGGACTTGGCTCCCAATGTGTGCGCCGTGTATACGGAGGAGGAATACCGCGGTCAGGGTATCGCCGGCAAGCTTCTTAATCTGGTAGTGGAGGACCAGAAGGCAAAGGGCATTTCGCCCATCTATCTGGTGACAGACCATACAGACTTTTACGAAAGGTATGGTTGGGAGTTCTTATGTATGGCCCAGGGCGATGGGGAAGAAGAGATGACTAAAGTGTATGTGCACAGGTAGGAGGATTTATGATTAAGGGGATATTCTTTGATTTTGATGGTGTCATCACGTTGGAAAAGCAGGGCACACCGCCCACTATTGCATACATAGCAGAGGCGACAGGGCTACCCGCGGATGCAGTGGAAAAGGCCTATCGGAGGCACAACAGAGCATTGTTGATGGGCGAGGTGAACCATCCGGATATGTGGCAGCAGTTCTGTGAGGAGCTGGAGATCGAGATTGACTATGATATTTTGACGGGAGCGTTTCTGAATATTACCTTGGACCAAGCGGTGGTAGGCTATATTAGGGAGCTGAAAGAGAAATATCTTATCGGGATGATTACGGACAATAAGGTGGACAGGATAGAAACTATTTTGAAGGAAAAGGGACTGGAAGAGCTGTTTGATGTGGTGGTTATATCTGCGCAGGTACATAGTGGAAAGACGGAAGAGAGGATATTTGCGGAAGCCCTAAAAAGAAGCGGATTGAAGCCGCAGGAATGTGTCTTTATCGACAATACCGCGCAGAATCTGGAGGTTCCGGCGGGTATGGGTTTCCGGACAGTCTACTTTGATGATGAGAAGAGGGATTTGACGGAGCTTTGTGATCTACTTAAGGAGGGAAAATGATGGAATACAGAGTAGTAACGAAAGAAGATATAGCCGCTTTGGCGCAGGCCATGGGTCAGGCTTATTCAGAGGAACCATGGTATGAGAATTGGACAGAAGAGAAGGCTGGGAGAAGAGTGAAGTCCATATTGGGCAATTACGAGGGATTCGGCTTAGCGGCTGTGTATGAAGGAGAAATCGTAGGTGGCGTACTGGGATTTGTGGACCCTTATGCGGATGAGGACTTTTTCTTTGTTTCAGAGCTGTTTGTGGTACCAAATTGGAAAGGTAAGGGTGTAGGCAAGGCATTACTGGCCAATTTGGAACCTCACCTAAAAGAAAAAGGAATCTACACCATACAGCTGATTTCCATAGAACACAATCATGCTTTTTATCAAAAGGCAGGTTTGGACAAGGACAGTGTAGCGGTAATGTATAAACGAATCGAAGGGTAAAGGATGCATAAAGAGATGTTTAGGGGTATCGAAAACAGTGAAAACTGGGAAATCATTGAACTTGTGGAAAAAGGTTGGTCCAGTGATGTAAAGTACAAGATAATCACGAAAGAGGGAGAGTGCCTGTTGCTTCGCCTCTCTGCTAAGGAGCTATATGCAGAGAAGAAAAAGGAATTTGAGATGATTCAAAAATATGCCCGCTTGGGCTTTCCCATGTCTCAGCCGCTGGAGTTCGGTATTTGTGACTGGGGAGAGAGCGTGTATATGCTGCTTACCTGGGTGGAGGGCAAGGACTTAGAGGAAGTGCTGGCGGATTTGCCTGTAAGCAAGCAGTATGAGCTGGGCAGAGAGGCCGGTCGGATTTTGAAGAAGATTCATTCCTTAGAGGTGGCACCGGAGGATATTCCTAAGGAAACAAAGAAAGCCAAGAAGCTGTGGCAACTGGCGCAGTATGAGGAATCTCAGGTGCGAATCAACGGGGATGAAGAGGTCATTGCCTATGTAAGGCAGAATATTGACCTGATGTGGAAGGAAAAGCCTGTCTACATGCATGGGGATTATCATCCGGGTAATTTGATTTATACACCGGAGGGAAAGATAGGTGTGATAGATTTCAACCGATGGGAAGTGGGAGACCCTTATGAGGAGTTTTATAAGCTGGAAAGCTTTGGTATCGACCATAGCATTCCCTATTCCATCGGGCAGATAGATGCTTATTTTGAGGACAAGGTGCCGGAGGATTTCTGGAAGACTTTGGCGGTTTATGTGGCGCATACCTCGTTGTTTTCCATCAAGTGGGCGGAGAAATTCGGTCAGAAGGATATCGATGGAATGGTAAGCAGATGTCGCAGAGCCATGGAAAATTATGATGGTTTTCGGCTGGATGTGCCGAAATGGTATGAAAAGAAAGCCTTCCGTCAGGAATTGACCTTAGTAAATTACTGTCATCCGGACTGTGAGCCCATGATGAATATCATGCGGTTGCCGGAGGCGGAAGCCTATGCTAAGGCTCGTGAGCTGGCAGATAAACATCCGGAGACCACAGCTTTTTATCGGTTTGCGGATTTTGTCAATTATTATCCCAGTCGCAAAGAGCAGGATGCGTTTTTGTATGCCCGCTTTCAGGAGTTGGGAGGAAAGCCCGAGGAGGAGCATCCCCTGTCCTTTGTGGTACAGGGTAGCGATTATTTGAAGGACTGGTTTGGAGGCGGCATCGAAACAAGGCTGGCTTTAAAGGATGTGGAGCCTTGCCACATCAGCTTTACCATCGGGGACAGCGGCTACGATTTCCAGCAGAAGAAAAGCGTGGAACTTCTTACGGTGGATGATTTGTATCAGCGTATGGCCGACTACGAGGATTTTGAAACATTCTTGAAGTCCACGGGAAGGGGTTATGTGGAGGTTCAGCTGTGGTCGGACAAGTATGTGAAGTAAGCGGCAGAGAAGGATGCAAATTGCTTTGCGTAGTAACTTCTTTGGGGATAGGAGGAGCGGACCATGGACATAAAGATTCGTAAATGGAAGGATGGCGAGCAGGCATTTTTAGAGGATTTTCTTTATGAGGCTATTTTCATCCCGGAAGGGGTAGAAGCACCGTCTCGGGAGATTATCAGATTACCGGAGCTACAGGTTTACATAACAGATTTTGGAAAGAGGCCGGATGATATTTGCTTTTTGGCGGAAGTAGACGGAAAAGTAGCCGGTGCAGTCTGGGTGCGGGTCATGGAGGATTACGGACATCTGGAGGAGGGTGTACCTTCCTTTGCCATCTCCCTGTACAAGGAGTATCGGAACCGGGGAATCGGTACTGCATTGATGGAGCGGATGATTCAGGAGCTTGCGGAAAGAGGCTATGAAAAGGCTTCCCTGGCAGTACAGAAGGCGAACTATGCGGTGAGAATGTACCAAAAGGTGGGTTTTGAAATCGCGGGTGAGAACGAAGAAGAGTATTTGATGATGTGGAGGGCGTGAATATGAACGAAAAAATACGTTTTTTTGAAGAATTATCTTTCAACTCTCATCCGTCTTTACAGACGAAATATTATGATGGATGGTTGTTGCGTTTTTCGGAAGGGTATACAAATAGAGCAAATTCGGTAAATATGATATATCCTTCCACTATAGATTTACAGACGAAAATAGAGGAATGCGAGGCACAATATTTCAAACAGGGACTGCCTTGTGTGTTCAAGGTGACGGACGGTAGTGATGAAGCTTTGGATGGGTTATTGCAGGAAAGAGGATATAAGGTGGTAACTCCTACTGCTTTAATGACTTTGGACTTAAAGGACAAAACCTTCGCAATGGGTGAGTGCATCATTACCAATCAGGTTACCAAGGAGTGGCTGAATACTTATTTTGGGCTGGAGAATTATTCGCCTAAGAAGTGTGAGACGGCTACAAAGATGCTGGAGATGATTCAGAATGAAACCCTGTACTGTCGTATTGAGAAGGATGGGGAGAGTGTTGCCTGTGCTTCTGCTGTTATAGAGCGTGGATACGTAACATTGGTGAATGTAATAGTAGATGAACGATACCGTGGGCAGGGGTACGGCCGGAGATTGTGTGAGGCCTTGTTATCCAAAGCCAAGGAGGCTGGTGCTCATACGGCATACTTACAGGTGGTGCAGAGTAATCAGGTGGCAGTACAGCTTTATGAGAGTTTGGGATATCATAA
Source organism: Lachnospiraceae bacterium (assembly GCA_017522685.1). The sequence continues at coordinate 101,762 of JAFWYN010000005.1, read as the reverse complement.
GCAATATGCTTATTGGTACCGGGTGAAGGAAGTATCTATATAGCATAAGTTTACGATTTGGTACCACTTTTGCCCCTTGAAAAGCTCATTTTAAGCAGATTTTGGGTGGTGACAGTATCCTATACGTAAATAATCACTAAAAAGTACCAATATTCGAGAAAAAGAGTATCTTTTTCAATGATTATGAGGATATAGATACTCGTGATGGGAGAAGGTTTATCGCAAGTGTGGGCATATTCTTTGGATTGATATTGAACCTGTGAAGAGTATATGGAAAGGGCTGGTGAAAAGATGATATATTTATTTGAAACAGAGCATTTGCGTGTCAGACGCTTTGAAGCGGAGGATGCTGATCAGCTCTATAAGAACCATCTGGAAGAGGAGATGAAGCAGTGGATTCCTAATGAGAGCTATGAGAGTTTAGAGGAAGCTACAGGTGCCATTGATTTTTATCAAAGCTGTGTGGATGCAGGACATTTGCCCTATGTTTTGGCAGTGGAGCTACGGGAAACCGGCGAACTCATAGGTGATACCGGTGTCAACGAAGTAGAGGGTACATCCGGTGAAGTAGAGATAGGGTATAGTATTTGTAGGAAATACGGTGGCCTGGGATATGCCACGGAACTTCTGGAGGCTATGACAAGATTCGTGGGGGAGCTGTTTGGTGTGCAGGTGTTGTATGGTCGTGTCATAAAGGGAAATGGGGCTTCCGTGAAGGTGCTGGAAAAATGTGGATACAGCTTCCTGCGGGAGGAATTCGGTGCGGGAGATGACCCGTACGGACGGGGAATGCTGGTGTATGGGAAAGGACAAAACGAACATACATTCGATTTTGTATAGACTATTAAGTACAAATATGCTATAATAGAATAGTGGGAACGGCGGCCCCTTGAGAAAGGGGGAGATGCCTATGGAATATGTTACATATGATGTCCTAATCCAATTAGGATTGTTGATAGTAGCTATAGTAGGTCTTGTCTACAAGATAAGTCATAAAGACGAAAAATAACCGCCCCTGACTGGTAATCACGGCGGTTATTTTCGTAAAGTATTTACCAACAAGGGGTACCGCTAAGTACCACCTCTTAAGTAAAGAATAGCATATAGTTGCAGGTGATGCAAGTATTTTTTGAGTCTATACACAGGTGTTGAAAATGGGTATGGATTTTTTTAATTGGAGAGGTGCAAGGAAATGAACTTTGACGTAAATAAATTAAAATGGACCAGAGAACCGGAAAAATACTTTATTTCAGAAGATAAGATAGAAATCATCACAAAGCCCCACACGGATTTGTGGCAAAGAACCTATTATCATTTCAGAAATGACAATGCCCCGGTGTTGCAGATGGCGACGGACGAGAAGTATTTTTCCTTTACGGTGAAGACCGAGTTTGAGAGCAAGCATCGATTTGACCAGTGTGGCGTGGTGATGTATTTGGACAGTGAGAATTGGTTAAAGGGGTCCATTGAATATGAAAATGAAACCTTTCAGCATTTGGGTAGTGTGGTAACGAACAACGGCTATTCCGATTGGGCCACTACCGCCATCGATGCGTCGATTAAGTCTATGTGGTACCGGTTCAGCCGTAGGGAGGACGACTATTGTATAGAGTGTTCCGTTGATGGGATTCATTTTAGTCAAATGCGTATTTGTCATATGTGGAACGGCAAGGGTACGATTCAGTTTGGGATCTACGCCTGCAGCCCGGAGGATTCCGGCTTTAAGGCCACCTTTACAAATTTTGAGATGACAGAGTGTAAATGGCCGGCCCATGACGGACAGGAACCGGATGAGGATTAGCAGGAGAATTAACGGAAACAGAGGACAATGACAATTAACAAAATAGACAACATAACTTTTAAACTAAATAAGCAGCAGGACTTCGGCTGGCTGAAGAAATACGGAAAGGCGTTCTGGGGACTGGATGAAACCGGTTCCGGGTGCATTTGCGTGGGTATGGAAAAGGACGGCAAAAAGTATTTCTGTAAGATTGCGGGAGTAGGTACTTTAGAAGCGGAGGTTTCGCCTAAGGAGTCTGTGGAGTTACTAAAAAAAGCTGTTCAAATTTATAAGGACCTGAAGCATCCGAATCTGATAAAGCTGGTGGAAGCCTATGAGCAGGAGGAACTTTACATAGCGGTTTTTCAGTGGGCAGAGGGGGAGTGTCTTTTCGACCACTGGAATTTTGAGGCTTATGAAAAGGATGCCTCTTTAAAAAGCCCCAAGGAAAAGGTGAAGGAGCTGCCCATCCGTAAAAAGCTGGAGATGCTAGAGGTGTTATTCTCCTTTTTGCAGCATGTGCAGGATAGAGGTTACGTGGCAGTGGATTTTTATGACGGAAGCATTATGTATGATTTTGCAACGGATAAAACCACTATTTGCGATATTGACTTCTTCAGAAAGGCTCCGGTTATCAATGATATGGGAGCAGACTGGTTTGGAACCAAGCGCTTGAAGGCACCGGAGGAGTATATGGAAGGTGCTGTGATAGATGAGCAGACCAATCTTTTTACGCTGGGAGCATTGATTTTTGAGCTTTTCGGCACCTTTACCGGTGAGGAGATAGGACAAAGATATATGCAGAATCGCTTTATGCCCTGTACGCTTTCGAACTGGCAGCTAAATGAGGAAAGCTACCGGGTAGTATCTAAAGCAGTTGCCCGGGACAGGCATCAAAGGTATACTAATATAAGAGAGTTTGAGGATGCTTGGGAAGAGGCAGTAGCCGGGCTGTTCGAGGAGGATTTATGCAAAAAGTAATTATTATAGGCTGTTCGGGCGGAGGGAAGAGTACCTTTGCCAGGGCGTTACATGAGACAAGCGGTCTGCCTTTGTTTCATTTGGATATGATGTACTGGAACCCGGACCGGACGAAAGTGCCCCGGGAGATTTTTCAGGAAAGACTGGAAGATGCATTAGGCCAGGAGCGTTGGATTATCGACGGGAACTATAACCGAACCATGGAAATGCGCATGCAGGCCTGCGATACGGTGTTCTTTTTAGACTATCCGGCGGAGGTTTGTCTGGAAGGAGTCCGTGCCAGAAAGGGAACTACGCGAACAGACATGCCTTGGGTAGAGGGTGAAGAGGAAGAAGTAGAGGCGGAGTTTTTGGAGTTTATCAGAAGCTTCCGTGAGGAAAGCAGGCCACATATTTTAGAGCTTTTGGAAAAATATGCGGACAAGAAAATTTATGTATTTAGAAGCCGTGAAGAGGCTAATCGATTTTTGGAGGAATTTCATATGATTCGTGAAGTAGAAGAAAAGGATTTGGAAGAATGCGTAGAATTGATTCGTGACAGCTTTGGTACTGTGGCCAAGCAGTTTGGATTTACGGAGGAGAATGCGCCCCGCTTTACGGCCTTCGCCACAGATAAGCAGCGTTTGGTTTGGCATATGGAAGGGGAGAAAAGACCCATGTATATTTACTTGGACGGCGGGAAAATCGTGGGATACTACTCCCTGTTTCTGCAGGAAAATCAGGAGTGCGAGCTAAGTAACCTATGCGTCAGTCCGGACTGCCGACACAGAGGTATCGGTGAGGCACTGCTGAAGCATGCTTTCGAGAAGGCCAGGGAGTTAGGATGTAAGAAGGTGAATGTGGGTATTGTAGAGGAAAATGTGGTCTTACGTAAGTGGTACGAGGAGCAGGGATGCGTGCACTTGGGGACGAAGAAGTTTGAGCATTTTCCTTTTACCTGTGGGTTTATGACGAAGGAGCTGTAGAGGTGCGGTAGATGATACGAAGGGGGTTAGTTTTTAACGGGAGTTCTACCTAAAGAGGTATATAGAGGGTCGAATAGGCAGAAGAATCGTTGGAAAAGCCAAGGAAGTTCTGCCTAAAGAGGCTTGTGAGGCGCTGAATAGGCAGAAGAATCGTTGAAAAAGTCAAGAAAGTTCTACCTAAAAAGGCATATAGAGGGTCGAATAGGCAGAAGAACCAGCGGAAAAGAGGAAGAGATTCTGCCCAAATGAAGATACAAGGTTTTAAATAGGCAGAAGTACTTAGATATAAGTGCGACTTAGAGCAGGAGGAGCGTTACATTATGGTCAGAAAAGCCACAAAGAAGGATATCTCAAGAATAGCAGAAATCATCGTCTTCGGGAAAAGGGTGGCGTATCGCACCATATTTCAGAATGATGAGGTTTCCTTTAATGAAATACAGGTGATTCCTCTTTGGGAGGAGTACAAAGATAACCTGGAGAAAATGGAACATATGCTGGTTTTTGATGACGGTATCGTAAAAGGGGTCATAAACTGTAATCCGGTAGGGGATGAAGTAGAAATCTGCGAGTTTTATGTGGAGCCCTTTTTCAAAGGTCAGGGAATCGGACGTGAGCTGATTCAGAATGTAATAGCAGAAGCGAAGACAACGCAGAAAAAAAGAATTTTCTTATGGGTTTTGGAAGAGAATGGATCAGCCAGAAGGTTTTATGAAGCTAACGGATTTCGTGCAAGCGGGGAGACCTGCCTGGTTGAGGGAACGGATAAGGTGGATATGTGTTATGAATATAATATATAAGCCCTGTCGGAAGGAATGATTTATAGGTGAAAAGATGAAAAAGTGTGTATTGCGAATAGCAACATATAATATTTGGAATGATGATGCAGGTCAGGATAAAAGAGCAGAGAAAATATTAAACGAAATATATAAAGCCAGGCCGGATATTGTCGGGATTCAAGAAGTGACAAGGAATTTTTATGAACAGTATTTAAGCAAGGATAAGGTATATCCGTATAGTTGTTTTTATGCCTATTCCGGGGAAGAGGAAGGGCTTTCTATACTTAGCCGTATTCCTTTAAAGGAAGAAACTTTTTTGCATCATTCTGAAGAGTATGCTTGTAGTAATGCACTTAATGTGGTGGTTCAGAAAAATGGACTATTAATCTCTATCACAAATGTGCATCTGCCATGGGATTCCGTTAAAAAGCAGGAAAAACAAATAGTAGCAGTTGACAAATTTATTCATGCCCAAGAGGAGGCAGATTTTTATGTGCTACTGGGAGATTTTAACGGGAATATGAATTCCAGCGTAAATAGATATCTTTTAGGAGATCAGACCATTGATGGCGAAGAGTCTAATTTATATTGGAATGATTTACAAACCGGCTATTGCGTGAGAAAGGGCATTGAGCTGGTGCCAACATTGGATTTTATTAAAAATCCCAGGTGGCGTGGACAGGAATCGATTTCTGTTCCCATGGTTGCGGATCGAATTTACGTGATGGAAAGTTGGGATGATATTGATATGAATGAGCTTTCCATTTTTGGAACGGAAAGTTATCAAGATACACAGATGTGTGCCAGTGACCATTATGGTATAGTGGTTGAGTTGGAGTTTGGGAAGTAAGGAGGACTCACTATGGAAGATTGGTTATTAGAAGTAAAAGAAAGCTGGAATAAAACCTCCGATTCCCAGTGGTACCAGTCCCTGCGGACAGAGGAGAGAATAAAGGTGTTGGTAGAGAATCCGAAGAGGGCATTTCATCCGGCAGTTTATGAGTTGATACAAAGATACATACCCAAGCTAAAGGGAAAGAAGGTATTATTACCCTCTAGTGGGGATAACCACGCGGTCTTTGCCTTTGCTTTGATGGGGGCGCAGGTGACTTCTGCGGATATTAGTGAAAGGCAGTTGGAAAACGCAGCGGTGATTGCAGAAGAATTAGGTCTTAGCATAGAGTTTGTATGTGAGAATACCATAACTTTGGAGCAGATAGGAGACACCCGATATGATTTGGTGTATACTTCCAATGGAACCCATTCCTGGATTCCGGATTTAGAGGAGATGTATGGAAATATCAGTCGGGTACTTAAGCCGGGTGGATATTCTATGATGTTTGATATGCATCCTTTTCAGAGACCTTTTACGGGTGAGGCTTGGAAGGAACCGCAAATTTTGAAGTCTTACCATGATACCCTGCCTTCCTGTCATTGGAGGATACAGGATTTGGTAAATGCGAAGGTCAAAGCAGGGTTATCCATCAAGGAAATGGCGGAGCTTCCTGCAGTGGAACCCTCCTTCTGGTTTGCTTACGATGAATTGATAAAGCAGGATGAGGAAAGTTTGAAGGATATCAACAATTGGGAGAAAAATCCTATGGCGGCACTACCGGCCTGGGTGACGATAGTGAGTAGAAAAGAAAATAAAGGGACTGAGTGAGGTAGAAAATGATTGGTCTGGGCACGATAATTAACGTGGTTGCGATTATAATTGGCGGTTTGCTGGGAAAGGTTTGCGGAGGATTTCTTTCCAAGCGGTATCAGGAGACGTTGAATATGGCATGCGGTGTCAGTGTGCTGTTCTTAGGCATAGCAGGGGCACTGGAAGGAATGTTGACTGTGGAAGGGGAAGCAATCGTCAGCGGACAGTCCATGCTGATTGTGTTGTCGCTGGTACTGGGTGGCTTATTGGGTGAACTCATCAATTTGGAGGACAAGTTTGAACGTTTTGGTGAATGGCTGAAGAAAAAGACCGGCAATGAGAAGGAAGCCAATTTTGTGGATGCCTTTGTGACCGCCTCCCTGACGGTCTGTATCGGCGCCATGGCCATCGTGGGTGCCATAGAGGACGGAATCTTCGGGGATTATTCTATCCTGGCCACCAAGGCAGTGCTGGACTTAATCATTATTCTGGTGATGACCGGTGCCATGGGTAAGGGCTGTGCTTTTTCCGCCATCCCCGTGGCGATTTTGCAGGGGACGGTGACATTGTTGGCAGGTTTTATCAAGCCGATTATGACAGAGCCTGCGTTGGCGAATCTGTCCATGGTAGGTTCCATACTGATCTTCTGTGTGGGCGTAAATCTGGTCTGGGGAAAAAAGGTGCGGGTGGCCAACCTGCTGCCGGCTATCGTAGTTGCAGTGGTTATGGCGTTTGTGTAATAAGCAGTAAGAGAAGGGGTGCAAGAGATGAGCAAGGTTAGAATCCGAGTGGCGACTCCTAAGGATGGGGCAGCCATTTTAGAGATTTACAAATGGTACATAGAGAATACGGCCGTTACCTTTGAGACAGAGGTGCCGTATGTAGAGGAATTTGAACGAAGAATAGAGAATACATTGGTTCGCTTTCCCTGGCTGGTTTGTGAGATAGACGGTGCTGTGGCAGGTTATGCTTATGCATCAAAACACCGAGAAAGGGCGGCGTATCAATGGTCAGCAGATTTGTCCATATACGTGGATGCGAAGTTTCATAGAAAACATATAGCTACGGCGTTGTATCAGGTGTCAGTGGAAACCTTGAGGTTACAGGGATATTATACCGCTTTTGCCGGTGTAACTACACCAAATCCTAAGAGCGAAGCGTTTCATGCAGCATACGGCTTTGATACAGTGGGCGTTTTTGAGAATGTGGGCTACAAATTAGGGGAATGGAGAAGTGTGAAGTGGTTTAAGCTTACACTTACCGATTACGGGAAGGAGCCTATAGTACCGAAAGCATTTCCGGAAGTGAAGGATGCAGGAGTTCTTGAGAAGATATTACGAGACGCAGAGGAGATAATTAATAGATGAAAATAGCACAAATAGAAAATCCCGAAGAGAAAAAGCGGGTGGTTTGTTATATATTGGAGAGTCTTCCGACTTGGTTTGAGCAGGAAGAGGGCAGAGAGCAGTATATCAGAGAGAGTGCAGAGCAGATTTGCCTTTGTGCCTATGATGAGGAAAAGCCCATAGGCTTCTTGTGTCTGAAGGAAACCGGCAAAGCCACGGTGGAGCTGGCAGTTATGGGTGTGTTGGAGGAGTATCACAGAAGCGGTATCGGCCGGAAGTTGGTTTTGCAGGCAAAGCAGATTGCCTATGAAAAGGGCTATTCATTCCTGCAGGTGAAGACGGTGCAGATGGGAGTTTACGAGGATTACGATAGGACCAATCACTTTTATCTGTCGCTGGGCTTTCAGGAGTTTGAGGTCTTCCCTACTCTATGGGACGAGGCCAATCCCTGCCAGATTTATGTGATGGCATTGGAGAAAAATTATGGATAAAATACAAGGATTATTAGATTATTTTGTGGCAGAAAGCAGCCATATCTTAGGCACCAACCTAACCGGTATTTACCTTCACGGTTCGGCTGTGATGGGGTGTTTCAACCCGGAGAAAAGTGATATTGACCTGATACTGGTAGCGAAGGATGAGGTAAATGACACTGCCAAGAGGCAGTTTATGGATATGGTGGTGGAGCTGAATAAACAGGCGCCGGAGAAGGGACTGGAGCTGAGCATCGTGAGGGAAGCGGTCTGCAGGCCCTTTGTGTATCCTACGCCCTTTGAGCTGCATTTTTCCGTGGCACATTTGAATTGGTATCAGACCGATCCGGAGGATTATGTAGCCAAGATGAAGGGCACGGACAAGGATTTGGCGGCTCATTTCGCTATTCTTTATCATAGTGGACAGGTGCTTTACGGCAAGGACATCCGGGAAGTATTTGCAGAGGTAAGCCGGGAAGCTTACATGGATAGTATTTGGTGCGATATTGAGGGCGCTACAGAGGATATTTTGGAAAGTCCCATGTATATCATCCTGAATCTGTGCCGTGTGCTGGGTTACAAAGAGGAAGGACTCATTCTCTCCAAAAAAGAAGGGGGAGAGTGGATGCTTGGGCAGTTGGCAGCAGATGACCGGATGGGCGAGGAAGGCGAATTAGCGAAGCTAATAAGGGACGCTTTGGAAGAATACGCCACGGGACAGAAGATGACGCTGGAGGAGACAGTGGCAAAGCAGTTTGCAGAGGAGATGCTGGCACGGATCAAGGAACGGTAAGCAGACAGAGAGGATCAGAAATGAATAAATCAGACTTATTATTTTATGATGCCTACGAAGAATTTTATAAGATGGCAGCAGGTTCTCCTGCCTTTCAGGCCTTTTGTAAGGATGCCTTTGGAGAGGATTTTTCACAGGACGGATTTAGTGATATCGCGCAGATTAATAGGATTTTGGAGTATATTCCCACAGGCGAGGATGTGCATATCCTGGATATCGGTTGCGGAAACGGCAAGATGCTGGGGTATCTGCAACAGAAGACAGGCGCCTGTATTCATGGCTTTGACTACTCCGGGGAAGCCATCAAAACTGCGGAGGCGCTGTTTACGGACCGGGCAGATTTTCGGGAAGGTGTCATTGGGGAAGTAGACTATGAGGAGAATTCCTTTGATGTGATTACTTCCATGGATACCATGTACTTTGCCAAGGACATGTCAGCTTTTGTTGCACAGGTGAAGAAGTGGCTGAAGAAGGATGGTGTGTTCTTTGTAGGATATCAGGAGGGCGATGTGATGCCCAGGACAGAGAGTGCGGAGACCACCGTACTGGCGCAGGCATTGCAACAAAACGGATTACCCTACGAAGTCACCGATATCACCAGGCAAACCTATGAATTACTTCAGAAAAAGCGAGAGGCAGCCTTGGCCCATGAGAAGGAATTTTTAGAAGAACAACAAAAAGACTGGTTTGATTTATTACTGTTTCAAACAGATTGTGCGACAGAAAATTATGAAGAGTTTGCCGGTCAGATGGCAAGGTATCTTTTTGTGGCAAGGAAAGAATAGAGGAAGTATATATGAGTTATCAGGATATAAATTCTAAGATTATTGATTCTTGGTGTGAGGATGGATGGACATGGGGACAACCTATTACCCATGAAGAATATGAAAAAGCTTTGGCGGGAGAATGGGGCGTATTACTGACCCCGACTAAGATGGTGCCGAAGGAGTGGTTTGGCGATTTAAAGGGGAAGAAACTTTTGGGCTTGGCCAGCGGCGGCGGTCAGCAGATTCCGGTTTTTTCAGCTTTGGGTGCCAAGTGTACCGTGTTGGACTACTCTGCCAAGCAGTGCGAGAGTGAGCGCATAGTGGCAGAGAGAGAAGGCTATCAGGTGGAAATCGTGCAGGCAGATATGACCAAGAGGTTGCCTTTTGAGGATGAAACCTTTGATATTATTTTCCACCCTGCCTCCAATTGTTATGTGGAGGAGGTAAAGCCGATTTTTAAGGAGTGTTACAGAGTGTTGAAGAAGGGCGGAATTCTGATGTGCGGTTTGGACACGGGCTTTGCGTTCATCTTTGATGATACGGATATGAGCATTAAGTACAAGCTACCCTTTAACCCAATGAAAAATCCGGAGCTTTATGAGGAATGCATGAAAAATGACAGGGCAATCGAGTTTTCCCATACCTTGGAGGAGCAGATTGGCGGCCAGCTGGAAGCCGGATTTTGTCTGACCAATTTGATGGAAGATACGGACGGCTACGGCTTTTTCCATGAATATAATGTGCCCACCTTTATTGCCACCAGAGCGGTGAAGTAAGAGAGTGGTGCAGGAGGAATAGAATAAGTGGCAAAGCAAATGGTAGAATATAGCAAAAAATTTGAACTTCCGTTAATTACGTTTTTAGAGAAATGTCTGCCCCAGTCTGGCAGAGTTTTGGATATCAGGGGCAGACACAGTTTTTATCTTGATATTGCAAATCAATTTAAGGTGTTCTGGTGCCTTTTTGAAGATGAGAAAATCATCGGAACGGTTGCTGTAAAAGAGCTGGATGAGGAAAATTGTGAGCTAAAGTCCTTATATTTACTGGAGGAATACCATGGTTTAGGATATGGGAAAGCTATGTTAGAAAAGGCAGTGAGTTTTGCAAAAGAAGTCGGATATCATCGGATGTACTTAGACTCCTTATCCACCAGTACAAAAGCCTTGGGATTATACAGCAGGGTTGGTTTTGTGGATACAGAGAGGTATAATCAGAATGTACGGTCGGATGTATTTATGGTGTTGGAATTACATACAAAATGCGAGGAGTGATATTTATGTCTATTTACTATAAAAAATTAACCGAAAGGGAAGTAGATAAGTTTATAGAGCTACGCATCCGCCAGCTTCGGGAAGAAGGGGCCACGGAGGATTTGGATTTGGTGCCGGCGTTAAAGGATTATTATGACAGGCATTTGGCAGATGGGACCTTTGTGTCCTGGCTTGCCATGGATGGAGAGGAAATCGTAGGAACCAGCGGTATGTCCTTTGTGGAAAAACCGCCTTATTTCGGCTGCCCCAGTGGGAAAATCGGTCTTCTTTCCTCCATGTATACTTCCGATGCATATCGAAGAAAAGGTATCGCCAAGGAGCTTCTTACCAGAGTAGTACAGGAAGCTAAGGAATACGGCTGTGGAGCAGTCCAGATTACCGCCTCCGATATGGGGGTACTACTGTACAAGGATTTTGGATTTGTGAAGAACGGTAATTTTATGCAGTATAAATTTTAGGTGTGTAAGAAAACAGGGCTAGCAGAGCCTGCATTAGGAAAAGGAGGATTCCATATGAAAGTAATCGATGTGTATAAGCAGTATTTGAGTGGAGAATGCGTGTACAACGAAGTGGAGCGTAAGGGTGTGGTGGTTACGCTGACAGCCACTTCGGATAGCGGAAATATTATGTATGAAGTAGGTATATCCTTCTTTCCCCACAGGGATGAGGAGGATTTTGGTATTTCCTACGATGCCTATGCAAGCAAGGAGATTTTCAACGAAAAGGGCAGACGTTCCAAGAAGCGCGACGCCCTGATGCTGGAGCAGGTGAAAGAAGTGGCCGACGCACTGGCGGAGGAGATGAACGGTGTTATTTACTGGGACAAGCCTCTGCGGGAGGCGGTTTATGGATAGAAAAGATTAGGAGGATTAACCATGCTGACTCATGTAGGAACTCAAACAATAGAAACCGCGCGCTTACTTTTGCGTCCCTTTACTTACACAGATGGTGAATCCATGCTGAAAAACTGGGTGGCAGATGAAAGGGTTCAGTTTATGTATGCGGAGCCGGTATATATTACCGAGGAAGCGGTGAAGGGGCTTCTGGATAAGTACATTGGTGCTTATGAAAAAACGGATACTTATCGATGGGCTATCATCGAGAAGGAGTCCGGTGAATGTATTGGACAAATCGCTTATTTTCTGGTGGACAGTAAGAACCATTTTGCAGAGATTGAGTACTGTATCGGAGTGTCCTTTCAGTGCAAAGGATATGCTACGGAAGCTACCAAGGCTATCATAGATTATGGCTTTGAGCAAATTCATTTGCATAAGGTACAGATTTGCGTCCGCCCCAGCAACACACCGTCTAAGCAGGTCATTGAGAAGTGCGGCTTTACCTATGAGGGAACGCTTCGGGACTATTTCTATATGAATGATGGTTATGAGGGAAGGATGTATTATTCTATTTTGCGGGATGAGTATCTAAAAGGGATATAAACCATTAGGAATTTCCTTTTTGGACATCTGTGCAAAAATGTCTCAGAAATGTCCAAAACGCATTGGTTTTGGAGCTGATTATACTGTCTAAATTGTAAGTTTGGATATATAGGAGATTTTTGACAGAAAATGTCCACAAAACAGGGCAAATCATGGACATTGGAAGAAGATTATTTTGTATATGTCCAAAAACGCTTAAAAAGTACTCGAAATTCATGAAAAATGGCGTTTTTATGGACATTTTGAATAAGAAAATGTGTATATGTCCAAAAATGTGCGACGAGACTTCTCCCACTACGAATTATTAACATTTGCATCGATTATTACAAAATCCTTGCACTAAAAATATGTGAAAGGAGGTGCCATCATGATCAAACCACCAAAACTAAATATCGGCGACACCATCGCCACCATCAGTCCCGCCTGGGGATGTGCCGGGGATGAGGATATACATTGGAAGTATGAGCTGGGCATGAAGCGGCTGGAGGAGCTGGGGCTTCATGTGGTGGCAGCGCCTAATTCTCTGAAAGGGACGGAGTACCTGGCACAACATCCGCAGGCCAGAGCAGAGGATGTGATGTGGGCCTTTGAAAACAAGCAGGTAAAGGCCATTATCGCCAATATCGGGGGCAATGATTCCCACAAGCTGTTACCTTATCTGGACCCGGAGGTAATCCGCAAAAATCCTAAGATTCTCTGTGGATATTCGGATGTCATGAATCTCCACTTGTACTGCCATCAGCTGGGACTTAGCACCTTCTACGGTCCCAATCTGTTGACTACGGTGGCAGAAACGAAAGCGTGGCACCCTTACAGTAAAAAGTGGTTTCAAAAGGTGTTCTTTGAGACGGAGGCCATAGGAGAAATACTGCCTTCCGAGGATTGGTCATATGATGCCCATGACCATGCTAATCCGCAGCATATCAGACAATACACAACCAACCAAGGATATGAACCCGTACAGGGCAAGGGTGTGGTACGAGGTCGTCTGTTCGGTGGTCATGGAGGATTGATGGAGTATGACAGCGATAGCCTCATCACTTTAACAAAAGAAGATTTCGCAGATACCATCCTGTTTTTTGAGGATATTCCGGAGTTTTGTGACGTAGCGTACATGGGGGACTTCTTTGACTGGTTGGGAAGAAAAGGGTATCTTCAAGTGTTGAAGTGTGTGATTATCGGTAAAATGTGCACTCCACAGCCTTTCCAATCCTATACAGAAAGAATCCGTCAGGTAGTATCCCGCAAGTACGGACTTACGGACCTGCCCATTCTGTACGGAGTGAATTTCGGACATACGTCACCCATTTGTATCCTGCCCTACGGAGCAGAGGCAGAGCTTGATATGGAGAATCTGCGATTTACCATATTGGAGAGTGGAGTGTGCCATTCTCCATGAGCAAATAAAAAAGCGGATACCGGCGTATCTGCTTGGAAAAATTGCGAAATGATTTTCTTAATCTCCATTACCATACTCGCACAATTTCCTCGTCATATAAATAAGCCCGACCGACAGTTTATGTCGATTGGGCTTGTATTTTGTCGATGACTTTTTTCTAAATAATCCATATCTTAAAAGAATCTTCACAAATTAATCCCTTACCACATCCACGCAGGTGCCGATGTAATCTACTTCATCCATACGTTTCAGGATAATATCCACATCGCAGTTATGTAAGCATTTCAGGCAATACTGATTTTCCTCTTCCAAATACCTACGGATATAAATTCGGTCTCCTTTATAGAAGGCGGCCTTTTCGCCGTGCTTAGGGAAGCGGTTTTCAAACAACAGGATATCACCCTTACAATAGGTGGGAGCCAGGTCATTAGAAACCATACGGATTGCAATATATGCTTCCTTCACATCGGTTTCAATCTCCACGGTTTCACACATATCGTAAATGATGCCGTGGGATACAGTGCCTTCCGGAACGATACAAGGTATTTTATGTCGTCCGTCCTTTTCTCTTTCTTTTTTCATAGCGCAGGCTTCATATCTGGAAATCAGTTCAATAATGGACTTGCCGTGCTTGCCGCAATTACGGTAGTTAATCAATATGGCACGTTCCTGAGGGGTGTGTGAGCACTGTCCCATCAGGCAATTTACCGTCAGATTAAAGGATTTAGCCAGTTTCATAACGGTGGAAATCTTAGGGTCGGGGGTCTTGCCGTAGTATATATTACGTACGGTTTCCAGTGGGAGGTCGGATATCTCCGCCAACTGTTGTAAGGACCATCCCTTCTCGTTGGTTAGCTGTCTTAATCTCTCACAAAGCATAAATTCCCTTCTGTGTCTATTTTGACACGCGAAAAAATTTGAAATTCTCGTAAAAATGTTATCTTAAATATTTTTATTTGTCAATATTTGAAATAAAATTTGCCTATAAAGCAAATTTGAATAAATTAAGGAGAAAAATGTATGCAAAGCGAGAAAATCAACGTATCAGAAATTCAGGAATTATTACTTGACATCGGATTGTCCCCAAGCCTTATCGGATTCCAGTATATTACATATGCGGAACAGCTGGCTCTGATGGACGAAGAGTACCTGCGACACGTTACAAAGCTGCTGTATATCGATATTGCAGTAAAGTATCATACGACTCCTGCCAGCGTAGAAAGATGTATCAGACATGCCATTTCCACGGCTTGGAACCATGGTAGTAAAGAGCAGATTAATAGGCTGTTCAGGAACAGTATTAATCCCAACAAGGGTGTTCCCACCAATTCACAGTTCCTCGCCCGATTGTACTTCTATCTGGCCAATGAACATAGCGAAAAAAGTGCATAACACAGAATACATAAAATGAGAGAGACATTCTTTGCGTAAGCAGCCCCAAAAGGGCTGCGCCACAGAGGGTGTTTTTTGTTTGTGGCAAATTTGACATAAGCTCTGTAAGTTAGTGTCTGTTATGGGGCGAAAAGTGTCACTTACACCAAAAGCCCTTGTAGAAAAAACGGATGGTTGATACAATAAAATCATAAAAAGACGGAGACTGTACGGACAGGAGAAAGCATGAAATATATCATAAATCAAATGGCAGATGGTGAGGATGAGTTGATTCTGAACTATCGGGAAGTCAATGAAGAGGTGGAGAGAATCCTGGCCTTTATGGAGCAGGGAAGCCGGCGCATCTTAGGCTGGAGGGAAAATGAACAGGTAGTTATTGCCCCCGGAGACCTTTTGTATGCGGAAAGTGTGGAGGGCAAAACCTTCGCCTATACGGAGCAGGAAGTGTATCGGATGAACTATACCTTGCAGCAATTGGAGGTACTATTGCAAAAGGAGTATTTCTTCCGGTGCAGCAAGTCCATGATAATGAATATCAACAAGGTGGTAGCTCTACGGAGTCTGTCCTCCAATCGTATCGATGCCACCATGGAAAATGGGGAGCATATTATCATATCCAGAACCTATGCTTCTGATTTTAGAAAGAAACTGAGAGGTGAGTAGTATGACGCGTTTTGAGAGATATTTAAGTAAGGAAATCGGTGTGGAGTTTAAGGCATGTCTGTATTTTTTCTGCATTTTGTTCTTTTACTGTGTGTGTCGGATTGCGGAAGGGGATTGGAATGCCAGCATCCTGCATATGACGGAGATGATTTTCCTGACCTATGGTATGGGATTCTTTCAGCTATTATGTCTGGATAATTTTGATGAAGGGGAAAAGCTGGGCTTGCGTGAGATACTCTATATCCTGCTTTGTGTAGGAATTTATACTAGTGTAGCATGGCTTGGAAAATGGTTTAACGATCCCCTGCAATTATTACTTTTTACCCTGTACCTGTGTCTGGCCTATGTTTGCGCCTTTTGGGTTTATAAGATAAAGCGGGACTTGGAGTCCAAGGCACTAAATGAAGAACTGAAGGAATTCCAACAGCGAAACAAGGATGTTGGTTGACATAACTCAGAGAAAGGAGTTCACATATGGCTCATATTATTGAAATCAATAACGTAACAAAAACATACGGAAAGCACCGTGGCGTGGATGACATCAGCTTTGCGGTGGAGGAAGGCGACATCTTTGCATTCTTAGGACCCAACGGTGCAGGCAAGTCCACCACCATCCGTTCCATGCTGGGGATGTTGCAATATGAAGGGGAGATTCGTATCTTAGGTATGGATGCCCGTACCCAAAAAACAGAGATTTTAAAGGAAGTAGGCTACATGCCCTCGGAATCTATGTTTTATCCTACCATGAAGGTGAAGGATGTGATTCGTTTTGCGGCGGATATGCGGGGGAGGGACTGCAGTGAGGAAGCCGGCAGACTTTGTGAGAAGCTGCAGGTGGATACCGGTAAGAAAATCCAGGAGTTATCCTTGGGAAATCGTAAAAAGGTAAGTATCGTCTGTGCCATGCAACATCAGCCCAAGCTGCTGATACTGGATGAGCCCACCTCCGGGCTGGACCCTTTGATGCAGGATACCTTTTTCCAACTTTTGCAGGAGGCAAATAAAAAGGAAACTACCTGCTTTTTATCCTCCCATGTGCTGCCTGAGGTAAAGAAGTATTGCCGAAATGCAGCTATCATAAAAGAGGGCAAAATATTAAAGGTGGATGCAGTAGAAAACCTGACCCGTACCAATTTACGAATGGTAAAGGTGTGGAAGGACGGTCATGAGGAGCATTTTACCCACGATGGCCCTATAAGTGCACTGATTCACAAATTAAGCGCCATGGAGCCGGAGGATGTACTCATAGAGGAACCTTCTTTAGATGAAATTTTCATGCAGTATTATGAGTAAGGAGGAAGGATTATGACATTATTAAAACAGGAATGGAAGATGAATTTTAAGTCCCTGCTGATCTGGACTCTTTGCGTGGGGATTTGCTGTAGTGGCTGTATTCTGATGTTTGAGAGTCTGGAAGACAGTATGGCGGAAATGGGACAGATGTTTGCAGAAATGGGTAGCTTTTCCGCAGCCTTCGGTATGGATAAGATGAGTATTGCTACTCTGACAGGCTTCTATGCCACGGAAATCAGTATTATTTTCCTGCTGGGTGGTGCCATGTTTGCAGCCATGACGGGAGCTGTGCTTTTGTCCAAGGAGGAGGAAGGTCATACCATGGAATTTTTACATACCATGCCGGTGAGTCGCAGTTACATTTATCTGTGGAAATATGTGACCTTACTGCTGTTGATTATGGTATTTAATGTGGTCTGCATTGGTCTGGATGTGGTAGCTTATGTGGCCATCGGTGAGGAAATAACCATGGCGGAATTTGTGGAGTATCATCTGCTGGCGCTTATCATGCAGGTGGAAATCGGCAGTATCTGTTACCTCATATCGGCCGTGTGCCGACGCAAGCAAATCGGTTTGGCTCTGGGAATCGCAGTCCTTTTTTATGTAATGGATATTATGTGTAATATCATGCCGGATTTGGAGTTTTTGAAGTATTTTACCCCTTATTACTATGCCAATGCGGCACAAATTTACAGCGGCGGGGACTCACGTATGGGTCTGATGATTTTAGGACTTGCCGTAACGGTTGTGGTTGTAATCTCAGGTGGAGTGGTGTATCATAAAAGAGACATGTCCGCATAGTCGGGCTGACTAAAACCACTGCAAGGAGAGAGCCCATGAAGGAGAAGAAGAAATACCTGGATATTCTGCGGATTATAGCGATTTTTATGGTCTTTCACTTTCATTTGGTGATTATCCTGGAGCGGCAGGGTTTACTATTTGGCTTTAAAAACGGTGATTGGGGATGTGTGGGTACCACCTTGTTCTTCCTCATATCCGGCAACTGTCTGGCCCGCAATTACGGGGAGAAGTTGGATATAAAACGCTTTTATGCAAAGCGTTGGCTGGCCATATTCCCGGCTTTTTATCTATGCTATCTTTTGGTATTTTTCGGGCATCGAGTGATTCTGCAGAATCAGGTGCTGGCCGGTTTGGAGCCCTGGCGTATGATTTTTACGGTTCTGGGTATCGATAATTATTTGAACTTTGTGGGAGTATCCAACGGTGCCCTGGTGGGCGAATGGTACACCGCCATCATCCTGGGGATTTATCTGCTGTTTCCCATATTACAATTTTTGTATCGTAAGAGTAAGCTACTTGGTAGTGTGCTGATTTTCGGGTTATATGTATTGAACCTGATATTTACCTGGGGACCTTTTCCCGATGATGCCCACCTGATAACCGGTATCAGTATGTTCTGGCTGGGTATGATGCTGTATCATTTCCAGGAAAGACTGGAGAAACTACCCTGGTATCTGTGGGTGAGTGTATTAATCTTAGCCACTTTGTTGTTTGCTGTGGAGCTTCCCGGTTCTTTACTGCTTCGAAAGAATGTGATGGCCTTGTGCATTTTTATGATCATTATGCGCTTGGGTGTTTTTCTAAAGCGTGAGAATCCGGTGATTCACTATTTAAGCAAAATCGAGTATGGCATTTATCTGTGCCATCATGCGGTGCTTTATGTGGTGCAATCCTTTTTCCTGAAAGTATTTGCGGAGGTGAAGCCCGTCCCCTACTATATCTTAAGTCTGGTGGCGACCCTTGTGTTTGCAGCTGTTTTGACTTATCTGACGGGATGGATATTGAAGCTTTTTAGAGGGAAAGAGACCAAGGGAGGTAATGTAGTATGTTAAAGAAGGATGTGTTTTTCGTGATAATGCTGGTTTGGAATGTAGTGTTATTTTTCCTTTTTGGATATTGGCAGCAGATGAATGCTCAAATGGATTTCGGCGTAGGTTTGGCTGTGGGAATTATTGCAGTGATTGTGATTGCCCTGGGAGAAGCCTCTGTGGTGCAGCAGTTTTATCTGTGTGCCAAGTGGAAAGCCCATAAAATCCAGGTATTCGAATATCGATTGGTAAGACAGATTGTTCTATTGGTGTTGTTTCATGTAGTTGGCTTATTGATAGTGAATCATCTGATTAATATTAATGGTATCTTTTATGTAGCTGCCATCGGAATATTCCTTAGCATGGGTTGGCTGAAGGGAAGCGAAATCCTTTGGACCTTGGAAGGAACCGGTTATTATCTTATTGCTAACGGTAATGTTTACAACGTGGAAAGCGTGACGGAAAATACCAAGGTATTTGAGCTTTCCTGTACCAGAAAAGGGGAAAGAGACCGTGTGATTACCATCGAGAAAAAAGAATCTATAGATGATTTGAGTATATTAAAATAGACAAATTCAAAAATGGCACCGACAGGTGCCGTTTTTTGAACGTTAAGGTGTCCTAACGTGGCACTTTTTTCATTGTTCCCGGCTTAGGCAGTGATCTATAATGGTTGTAACAGAAACTATCATTAGGCTTCAGGCCGGGAGGGAAATTATATGCTGGATGACATATTAGAGATTATTATTGAACTATTCTTTGAAGTATTGGTGGAGTTATTTCCTAAGGTTCCCAGACCTATCAGAATCTTTCTCACCTGCCTGATGTTGATTGCTTTATTTGGAGGAAGCGGTTTGCTAATCGGTTTTGGGATTGCCAATAAAACCACCTGGATGATAATATTAGGTGCAGTGGTATTAATCGGTACCATAGTATGGTTTGCGTATCTGATACATAAATATCGCTGGGAACAGAGGCTTTTAGGGGAATGTTAATTTGCATTGCTTGCTTATATACCGGCATATCTTTATTATAGGGCTATGAAAAACAGGAGGTGGCGGATATGCTGAGTGACAATATTAAGTCCTTACGAAAGAATAAAGGATATACACAGGAGGAGCTGGCAGCCCGAATCAATGTAGTGCGTCAGACCGTATCTAAATGGGAGAAGGGACTCTCCGTGCCGGACGCGGAAGCGTTGCAAAGGTTGGCTGATGTACTGGAAGTAGATATTAAGGAGTTGTTAGGCTCCCCCATGGTGAGTGAGCAGAAAAACGATGAGGTGGTGGAGCAGCTGGCCCGTATCAATGAGCAGCTGGTCATCAAGAACCGCCGGGCTCATCGGATTTGGAAGACCATTGGAATTATTTTTGCCGTGTTTGTAGGAATTAGTATTTTACTGGCGATTTTAGGAGCAGTGCTTTTTAGTGCTAATTTTTCAACTTCAGAGACAGTGGAGCTGAAAGTAGAGGAGCATGTGGTGGAAATAGAAGCTGAATTAGAAACTGAATACGAAGAGTAATATTGACCTCCCGCCCGTTTGTGAAACGGACGGGAGAAATTATACCGGGAGTCTATTGACTTTTTGCAAAGTAGCCGATATACTAAGGGTCAACAAGGGAGCACGACCCTTAGTATATGGAACTGTAAACCCAAGAGTGAAACGGAGGACAAGATGCAGCAGATTATTTCATACAATAATTTCATAAGATGTAATCAGGGGCTGATTGTCCTTGCAAACAGATAGTGGGAGCGTTTGGAATCCTGCTTTTTGAAGTGTATATTTTGCCGACAATCAGCACCTGTAACAGGGTGTTTTTATTTTGCAAAAGAAAGGAAGATTTATATGATAACAATTTACGGCAAATATACAAATGCAATTGTTTATACAACGAATAATGAAGAATACGCCATAGATGAGTATGCCAGAAAGCAGCTACAAATGATTTGCGATCACCCCAGTGCAAAAGGCAGCAAAATCCGTGTAATGCCGGACGTGCATCCCGGTAAGGTGGGTACCATCGGCCTGACCATGACCGTGGGTGACAGCCTGCTTCCCAGTCTGGTGGGAGTGGATATGGGCTGTGGCATGACTTTGGCGAAGATAAAGGCTAAGAATGTGGAGTGTCAGAAGCTGGATACAGTGATTCGTGAACAGGTGCCGGTGGGAGGCAATGTACGGAAGAAGATTCACAAATACGCTGAAAGAATTGACCTGCGGGAGCTGAAATGCTACAAGGCCATTGACTCTGCCAAGGCGGAGAAGAGCATTGGTACCTTGGGCGGCGGCAACCATTTCATTGAAGTGGATAAGGATGCCGAGGGCGATTTTTATTTGGTGATTCACTCCGGCAGCAGGCATTTAGGCATGGAAGTGACGGATTTTTATCTGCGTACAGGACAGAAGATGCAGCATGAAAAGAAGCAGGGCGGTCATGCGCCTTATCTTTTAACTTGCTTAAGCGGAGAGCTGTTACAGGATTATTTGCATGACCTGGCATTGGTGCAGGAATATGCAGCTATTAACAGAGAGGCTATGATAGAGGCCATTGTCAGCGGTATGAAGTGGAAGGTGGCGGAATCTTACGCCTGTATCCACAATTATGTGGACTTCTCCGGTCAGGTACCCATGCTTCGAAAGGGTGCCATCCGTGCCTTGGACGGGGAAAAGGTGATTATCCCCATCAATATGAGGGACGGCATCATCTTAGGCACCGGCAAGGGCAATGAGGACTGGAACTGTTCCGCGCCCCATGGATCCGGACGTATTTACAGACGATCTGAGGTGAAGGAGCACCATACCGTGGCAGAGTTTAAGGAATCCATGAAGGGCATCTACTCTGTATGCGTGAATAAGGATACCCTGGACGAGTCTCCTTTTGCTTATCGTAAGCTTCAGGACATCATGGAGGTCATCGGTGATACGGTGGAAATCCAAAAGGTGATTAAGCCCATTTATAATTTCAAAGCCGGGGGCGGCGATTAAGGAAAACATCGGAAGCATTTGCCAGGTGAAAGAAACAGCGGTATAATGAGAAAGAATAAGCGTAAGCAAGATTGCAAGGGGGAAGTGCATGAGGAAGAAACTTGTTTTATTATGTATGATGCTGATGTTAACCGGCTGTGGCAAGGTGACGGAGCCCACAGAGGGAGAGGTGACATCCGAATCTGTGGAGCAAACAGAAGAATCCAAGGAGAAAGAGTCTTCTAACGTTACACCGGAGGATGTGGTTGATACGAAACAGCTGCAGGAATGGCTGGATAGTACCAATAAGGTTTTCACTGCCAATAGTAGGGAAAAAGAATTGTCCTATGAGGAATGGAAACGGTTGTTTACGGTCTGGACGGATTTGCAGAAGGAGGAGCCGGTCCTAATCAGAGAACGGGACAATATGGCGGACCTTTTAACCTTTTCCATAGAGGAAGAGGAGCATGAAATCCGCATTGTCAGAGACAAAAATGACAGGTACGTTTCACTGGATGGAGTGGAGTATCCTTTTACGGACAGTATAGCACAGATATTTGAAGAGTATTGTGAAGAAAGACCTGCTGCGGTATCTGCCCATAGGAACCCTTCGGAGGAATTGAGGGGCTTGTCCGTAGTTTGTCCGGAGCCTAAGAATCCGGAGGAATATCTGCAGACGGCCAGAGAGGTAGTAAAGCCCTGGCTGGACAGCCTTTGGGGAAGAACCGATGAATACAGGTTGCCCTCCTATACTTTTACGGACAAGCTGGCGGAGAATCGGGAGTTCCATGGGGACGGTATGGTAAACGGCGGTAGGGAGTTTGTGTGTTATGTGGCCTTTGAGACTCCTACGGAAGCGGAGGATACAGTATTCTTTGCGGAAGGTACTTATGATACATTTTATCATTATTACTTCGGCCCCGGGATTCTGGCCCGCTTCCGATGGGAGGATGGCGTATGTACGCTGATGGATTATGATGAGGCATTTGCCATGTTGACCTCAGACCGTTTGAAAGACGGTCTTTACGGCATCAGTGTAGAAGAGCCTGAATACAAGACCTTCTATGATTTCCTGAATGATAAGGAAAACGTGAAGAACTGGCTGGAGCAGGGATATCGAAGCAGACTCTGTAGTTACCGGGTGTCCCATAATGTAATGATGCTTACTAACGGTAAGGTAATTTTCATGGATATAGGAGACAGTAGTTATCCGGAGTATGATGGAGATATGGTCACTACGGATATGCATAAGTATTATTATGATGCGGAGGGGGATGAAAAGTACAGTTCCCCGGTGAATTTCATTGATGGACAGGGTGCAGTGGTAATGACCTATCGGGAAGGCTTTCCGGTTATCTTTGATGATTATAATCATGACGGGAATCCGGATTTTGCCATTCGGATTTCTTCGGATGAATATGGTTCCACCTATGATGTACGCTGTATGGATGTGAATGGTACGCCATGGGAGGATAGTACAGAAGTGTATGTTTACGGTGCTTTTGAGGAAAGCATCCGTTTGCAGGTATACAATGGAAACAGTGTCTATATTCCTACAAAGGGAAGTGACGGTGAAGTGGCTTTTACAGAGCATACTCTCTTAATGGACAAGAGCAATGCCACTCATCCTGCGGTTACAGATGTACCCTTAGAGGATTACCGGATGTATTCCCAGAGATTCTATCTGCCGGAGGAGCTGCGTTGCTATACTCAGGAGGATGAGAAGGTCATCTGCTATTTCTGGAACAATACGGGCAAGGATATTACTTTAAAGAAGGAGTACGAAATCCAAAGAAAACAGGGGGATACTTGGGAAACGGTAGCAGAGGGAACCTTGGAAGAGGCGATGGTAAGTGCCTACGGAAATGCGGAGCTTACCTTTGACATTACAGGGATTCCGTCCCGGGAAATGGCCCTTTATCGTGTGAAGACTTATGTGGATGACGTGCCGGTTTATGGAGGTTTTTATTACGGTACGGAAGCGAATGTAAGTCTGGAAGTGGCAGGAAGGGAGTTCCCGGACTACACCATGTCTTTGGACTTTGATTTGACAAACACAGGTATTTCCGTAGCATATCTTTCTTCCGCCACATTGTATTACGGAGAAAAGAAGCTTCATGACGTAAGTCTGGATCAAGTGAAAAGAATAGTCGGTGGAGAAACCGCTACATTGGAGGTATACTACTGGCAGGTAGGCGGAATTTTCCCGGTGGGAGAGTATCGTTTAGAGGTGGTTGCAGATGGCACCACTTACGAAGGAACCGCAAAGGTGGTTCCCGTTCCCAAGGAAAACCGTTACTATTTCCCGGAAAAGGTGGAGGCTTCCAAAAAGCTGACGAAAATACGACTTTCCCTCACGAATCAGATTTGGAGCAAAGAGGATGTAGTGATCGAAAGAGTGGGCAGGGTACAGGTATTAAAAGGGAATGCCTGGTGCGATACCGTATTCAGCTGTGATGATATTGAGGATTTACCGGTTCCTTTTGGTGAAACCGTGGAGTTCGATTTAGTAGAAGATAAGAAGTCTAAAATGCGTATTGAAATTCTTTATGAAGAATTACAAAACGGAGCTTACGACTATTTGGAAGTAGAGGAATATGAGAAGTGGAAGTCCATGACCTTTGATGAATTCACAAAGGAGCTCCTACAGATGGGATGTCCGAATCCGGGTGATTTGTGCAGGGTGGAGATTCATCGTCCTGACAAAGAGGCGAGTGATATGGAATATGTTTACTTTGAAATGCCCTAAGGTGTCGAGGAAAATTGGTTGACAATCTTTCGAAATATGGTACGATATACGTATTTAGTGCTTGTGGTGGTGGATAAAAAGCCCTACAAGCCCATACTTGGAGGATAAAGATGAAGGAATTTGAGAACTCAGTTTATTATAACGGCTCGGATTATTGCATGCAGTCCTTGAAGCTGCAGGAGATTTCCGAGAATGCCGAGACCCCTTTTTATGTGTACGATATGGACTATATCATCAAGAAGTACAATAAGTTAAAGGCTAGCTTCCCTTGGGAGAATGTGAGATTGTTCTACGCCATGAAGGCCAATTTCAATCCCCTTATGCTGAAGATTATGAAGGAGAACGGCTTCTGTCTGGATACGGTAAGTCCCGCGGAAGTGATCTTAGCTAAGAAAATCGGCTTTGCCAGCGAGAATATCCTTTTCACCGCTAACAATATGACGGACAAGGATATGGAAGTCATCAAGGCAGAGGGCGTATTGTTTAATATCGATTCCCTGTCCCGTCTGGAAACCTACGGAAAGTATTATAACGGTTCCCAGGTGTGCCTGCGTATCAATCCCGACGTAGTGGCAGGAGAGACTGCCAATGTGGCTACCGGTGGTGACTTGAGTAAGTTCGGTATCTTGCTTGAGGATGTGCCCAAGGCAGTGGCTATCGCCAGAGCAAATAATATAAAAATTGTAGGTTTGCATGAGCATACCGGAAGCGGTATTGCAGATACCGGCAAGGTATTCCAAAGCATGCAGAACCTTTTAGGTATCATCAATCCACAGGATTTCCCGGATTTGGAATTCGTGGACTTCGGTGGCGGATTTAAGGTGCCTTATGAGCCCGGTGAAGTGGAAATCGATTACGAGAAGTTCGGCGTGAAGGCTGTGGAGCTGTTTAGAGAGTTCTGCGACAGATACGGCAAGAAGCTGAAGCTGTACTTCGAGCCCGGCAAGTTTACCGTAGCTGACAGTGGCTGTATGGTGGTACAGGTAAACACTGTGAAGAATAACAAGGGTCGCCTTATCGTAGGAACCGATTCCGGCTTCCCTCATTTGATTCGTCCGGTGTTGTACGGTGCATATCATCATGTGGTGAATCTGAGCAATCCTCAGGGCGAGAAGAAGCTTTACGATGTGTACGGCAATACCTGCGAGTCCGGTGACTGCTTTGCTATGCAGAGAGAATTGCCGGAAATCCGTATCGGTGATTATCTGGCTATCATGAATGCCGGAGCATACTGCCGCTCCATGGCATCTGAGTATAATCTGCGTCCCATGCCGGCAGAGTACCTGATTTATCAGGGCGAGCTGCTGACTGCCAAGAAAAAGATTTCCTACGAGGAGCTGGCAGACAGAATTTTAAGTGAGTACGAGGTTTAATAATGAGACAGGGCTTGACACGGGATGTGCCGGAGCCCTGTTTGTAGTTTAAACTATAGGAGATTGCGTGAGTACAGTGGTGGGAAGTAACATCATGGACGAAAGATGATGTGTTGGACGACGTCTGCCCAAATGCGATAGCAAAGTGGCGAATAGGTAGAAAAGAGGTATTTTTAAGAGGGATAGTTCTACCTAAAAGGACTAGTAAGATGGCGAATAGGTAGAAAAATAGCGTGCCAAGGCGTAGAACTTCTGCCTAAAAGGATTAGAAATATACTGATTAGGTAGAAAAATAACCTATAGAAGCGTAAGAATTCTACCTAAAAATGATAGAAGGGTGCAGAATAGGTAGAAGAAAGATTAGCCAAAGTGAAGAATTTCTGCCCAAACAAGGGCGAGAAGGTTTTTATAGGCAGAACCTAAAGAGAATAGATGTTGTTTTTTATTCCTAAGGGAATTAAAATAGATTTTAGTACGAAGGGATGATATAAATGAAACTAAGAAATATGACGGCTATTTATATCCGGAAAGAGGACAAAATCCTGATGCTGTACCGTCAGGGCGGTAAGGTAGTGAATAATGTGTATGTGGGGACAGCCGGCGGTCACTTCGAACCGGAGGAGGTCAATGATCCAAAAGCCTGCGTACTGAGGGAGCTGAAGGAAGAGTGCGGTCTGGAGCCGGAGGAGATTCAGAATCTGACCTTGCGCTATGCCACCAAACGTCTTAAGGACGGAGAAATCCGTCAGAACTATTACTACTTCGCTGAGTGGAATGCGGGAGATAAGGAGCTTACCAGTGTTGAAGGTAGGCTGGAATGGCATGATATAGAGACGGTTTGCGAACTGGAGATGCCTCTTTCTGCCCAGTTGATGATGGAGCATTATGTGAAGATTGGCAGGTTTAATACCGCCGTATATGCAGGAATTACCACTCCCAAGGGCATGACCTTTGTGGAGTTGGAGGATATTTAAAGAGAGAAAGCCTAATCGGTTATTTACTGATTAGGCTTTTTAATTTCCCTTCATCGGTTAATAAGTACCCTTGGTTGGTTTTTTGTAAAATACCTTCCTGCACGAATCCTGCCAGTACATATAATAGGTGTCGATAGGTTACCCCCAGAAATTCTGCAACTTCCGTATGAGGCTCCCGGTAGTAACCATTCATAGACATTTTCAGTATGAAATCGGCAAATCGGTTTTTCAGGGGATAGGATTGATTGCGCATATAGTTGTTGGTATTTTGGGTTGCCTTTTCACTAAGAAAGGAGCACAAATATCGTAGGAATTTGGTGTCCCGTAAAAGCTGTTCACCACATTCGGATATATCAATCTGAAAACATCGGCACAAGGAGATGGCTTTCACTCCCTGAGGCAGTCTTGTTTCATCTAAGAGTTCCATTTCCCCTATGAAGCAAGGACCTTCCAGGAAATTAATCAGGGAGATCTTGCCGTTTTCGTGGGATAAGAAAAGTTTGGCTCTGCCATCCACTAAATAATACAGATAAGAAGGACGTTCCCCTTCCCGTATGATAAATTCTTCCGGTTGAAAATCCTTGACTATCGTATAGGGACGAATATCAAAATCAAATATGTCATGTAATATATTCATATCCATTTACGCTTCCTCCATGTGAGAAATCTCATATGCAACTACCATTATAACAGCTATAATATCCAAAAATAAAGTCGAAGGAGAGAAAAATATGAAAATCAGGAAAATATGTTTTGTTTGTAACGGCAATAATTCCCGGTCCATCATGGCAGAATATATTGCCAGAGATCTTTGGAAGGATAGTGTGGAAGTGTGCAGTTGCGGCATCCATGCGGACAATACCGCTGAAGTGGCTCAGAATACGAAGAATGCTTTGGAGGAGATAGGGATAAACATAGGCAGCAGGAAGCGACAGAGAATATCAGAAGAATTTATTGGGGAGGAATACTATTATTTTGCTTTGGACAGTGGAATTAAGGACAGGCTAATTACAGATTATGGGGTATCTCCTGACAGGGTGAGAATATTAGATGAGAGAATCATGGACCCCAAGGGATGTTCCATGGAAGTTTACAGAGAATGTCGAAATATAATAGAGCATGCTATAAAAGAGATTGAACTCGAAAAGATAGTATCCCCAATGCCTATGCAACCTAAGGACTACTGGGACAGTGTATCCGAAACAAAGCAGTTTACCACATCTTTTCAAGCAGAAGCATTTGCGCAGTATGTAAATACAGATGCCCGGATACTGGATGTGGGTTGTGGCTATGGAAGGACGCTGAACGAGCTTCATCATAGGGGGTACAAGAACCTTACCGGTATCGATTTTTCCAAGGGTATGATTGAACGTGGAAAAAAGCAGTTCCCATACTTGGATTTGTTGGTAAAAGAGAAGGATTCTATTGATTTCCCAGACAATTATTTTGATGCGGTTATCCTTTTGGCAGTATTGACTTGTATACCATCCGAGGCTGAACAAAGAAAACTTATTTCAGAAATTAGGCGTGTCCTAAAGCCCGGAGGAATCCTGTATATCAATGATTTCCTGCTGAATACGGACGAGAGAAATATTTCCCGGTATGAGAAATATGCAAAAGAGTATGGGACATATGGTGTGTTCGAGCTTAGCGAAGGGGCTGTTTTGAGGCATCATGAGGAAAACTATATACATGAATTAACGGAAGCCTTTGAAGAAAAGAGATTTGAGAGATTAACCTTCACAACTATGAACGGGCATGTGTCCAACGGATTTTTCTATATTGG
The DNA here is from genome assembly GCA_017522685.1 of Lachnospiraceae bacterium. The sequence goes on along the minus strand of JAFWYN010000005.1, from coordinate 73,103 downwards.
AGAAAAATAGAACGAAATGTGGTTGCTATTTGTAGGGAAAAAACTTATAATAAAACTACAGTTTTGAAGTGGTTGGCGGGGAACACCCCCGCCATTTTGTGTATGAGAAGGAGGTAGAAGGCATATGGCATTTCCCACACATATTGTAGCCGCAGCAGGCTATGTTTTTGACAAGGAAGGCAATCTTTTGTTGATTAAGACACCTAATCGGGGCTGGGACTGTACCGGTGGACAGATAGAAGAGGGCGAGGATTTGGAGGCCGGTGTACTTCGGGAAATCATGGAGGAAAGCGGTATTAAGGCAAAGGTAAAGTGCCTATGTGCAGTGTATTCCAATGTGGGTAAGTATACTTTTTATGATGGGGTAACACCGGTGCCTACAAAAGTGATGTTTGACTTTATCTGTGAATACGAAGAAGGCGAGTGTCGTACTTCTGAGGAGTCCCAAGAGGTCATCTGGGTACCGAAGGAAAAAGCTTTGGAGTATGTAACCACTCCTGTTCTGCGTTACCGATTTGAAAAGATACTGAATTTCGAAGGCAGGGTGACCTATGCTTCCTATGTGACTAAGCCGGAGTTTCAGGTGTTGACGGAACGGTATATTTAATATACAGATTTTGAAATGATACGAGGGCAGGCAATGTTAGAGCAGGAAAATATATATCTTGAGTTTGAATTAAAAGGTAATATATTCAAGGAAATAAACGACCAGTACTATATGGAACAGGAATGCATGAAGTCCGGGAGCAAGATGCTTCAAAGTAAACTGTGTAGAATGTATATGGAGGTTTTCGAGTGCAATTCTAATATAACTGTAGTAAAAGCAGAGACCTTTGGCGACATTATCATAGACGACAATCATATTGTTGTGGAGTGGGATATTAATGGTTGTATACTGGAATTTTATTATGAGCAATATTGGGATTATATGAGTTTGACCATTAGCAGGAATGGATGTGAGAATGCATTGCTAGAGATAGTAAGGGCATTTGAAAATTATTATGGGAGAGAATTTAAGTATTCTATTGAGAAGAATGAAAACAACTTACCCGGCTATGATGCCAAACCTATAGAGTTTTTGAAATATAAATTATGTATAGAAGAGTGAGAAGATATTCATTCATAATGAAAGGGGAAGCAAATGAAAGAGATACTATTGGGGACAACAGGAAAGAAGATGCCGGCCATTGTGGTAGGCTGTATGAGACTGTCTGATAAGAATGTTAGTGGGATGCAGAGCTTTCTGCACACGGCTTTGGAGCAGGGGGCTTACTTTTTCGACCACGCGGATATCTATGGTGGGGGACGGAGCGAGACCATTTTCGGTGAGGCCATGGAAAAGGATTCATCCATCAAACGTGAGGAGCTGTTTTTACAGTCCAAATGCGGTATCCGTCAGGGCTTTTTTGATTTTTCCAAGGAGCATATCATTGCTTCTGTGGATGGTATTTTGAAGAGATTGCAGACCGATTATTTGGATGCCCTGCTACTTCACAGACCGGATGCCTTGGTGGAGCCGGAGGAAGTGGCAGAAGCTTTTGAGGAGCTGTATAGTAAGGGCAAGGTGCGGTATTTCGGTGTATCCAATCATAAGCCCATGCAGATTGAGTTATTGAAGCGGTATGTAAAGCAGCCGTTGATTATCAATCAGCTGCAATTCAGCATCCCCGTGTCCAATATGGTGGCCAACGGTTTGGAGGTAAACATGACATCGGATGGCGCCTTTGAGAGGGACGGCAGTGTGCTGGATTATTCCCGGCTGAACGATATGACCATTCAGGCATGGTCACCCTTCCAGATGCCTAATTGGCAGGGGTGCTTTATTGACAGCGAGAAGTATCCACAGCTGAATGCAGTGCTGCAGGAGCTGGCAGAGCAGTACGGAGTCAGCAAGACTACCATTGCCACAGCCTGGATTCTGCGTCATCCCGCAGGTATGCAGGTGGTGACCGGTACCGCCAGTGAGAAGCGTTTGGCAGAGATTATTAAAGCTTCAGAAATAAACTTAACCCGACAGGAATGGTATCGCCTGTTCCTGGCAGCAGGACACATTTTACCATAGGAGGCAAGCTTATGAACACAGCGATTTTAACCATTGACGACATTGCATCTAAGAACACACCGGCTATCGTAGATTATTTAAAGGAGAAGAATATCAAAGCCATCCTTTTTGCAGTAGGGGAGAATGTAGAACGTTACTACGAGGAAGCTGTTTATGCAGTAAAAAGCGGTATGATTGTGGGCAATCACAGCTATTCCCATAAGGCATTTTCAACTCTTACATTGGAAGAGGCCATAAAGGATATCGAGAAGTGCGAAGCCGTGTTGGACAAGCTGTATCAGGACTGCGGCGTGGAAAGAGTGTACAGACCCTTCCGTTTCCCCTTTGGAGACAAGGGTGGTGCCAATAAGGATGCTTTGCAGGCATATTTTAAGGAGAAGGGCTTCCACAAGGTGGATGACAATCATCTTCCCTATCCATGGTGGTCGGAATTCGGCTTGAAAAAGGATATCGACACCTTCTGGACCTTTGATTTTGCGGAATATATGATTCGTCCCGGTTCTGATTTTACCAAGGAAAGTGTATGGGAGAAAATGCATGATAAGAATCCTCAAAACGGTGCGGTTCTCTTTGAGGAAGGCAATCGTCATTTTCTGCTTCTGCATGCCCATGATGAGACCGAGGAGATGGTGCCGCAGTATTATAAGCTGTGTATCGACCATTTATTGGAGAATGGAATCACCTTTGATGAGCCCAAGTTTCTGATGTAGGAGAAGAAAGATGACGAAACCCAAGATGATCCTGTTTGACTATGGTCAGACATTGGTAAATGAAGCAAAATTTGATGGTGTAAAGGGGACCGAAGCGGTACTTCAGTACGCCACCAAGAATAAATACAATCGTACCGCTGCCCAGATACAGGCAGTGGCGGATGAAATGAACGGGGAGCTGGGCCGGTTTGATCCTGCCAGAAGACATCTTTTGCAGGTGGAAATCCCCAACGATATGTTCTGCGGATATTTGTATGAGTCCCAAGGTGTGGAGCTTTCCATCCGTGGAGCACAGAGGGATAAGGTATTCTGGGATGCGGCATCCCCGGGCGTACCTACGATAGGTGTGGAAGATTTCCTAAGCTTTTTGAAGGAGAAGGAGATTCGCACGGCAGTGCTCAGCAATATTACTTATTCCGGGGAAGCCTTGCAAAACCGTTTGCAGGAAGTTTTGCCGGACCAGGAGTTTGAATTTATCCTGGCTACCAGTGAGTACATGTATCGGAAGCCTCACCGCCGTATTTTTGAATTTGCCTTGGATAAGGCGGAGCTTACCCCCGAGGAGGTCTGGTACATAGGGGATAATTACGAGTGCGACATAGAAGGTGCTAAGAATGCAGGTCTGTTCCCGGTGTGGTATTTGGGGGCTACGGAGAAGCCTCAGGAGCCCAAGGAGGGAATTCTAACGGTGAAGAGCTGGGAGGAAGTAAAGGCCTTACTGAAATAGAGAATAACAGAGGGGATGGAGAAAAGAATGAAAAGAAAAAGTCTATTAGCGGTCATGAGCCTTTGGTTGGCAATGACCTTGTCGGCTTGCGGAAAGCAAGCCTTGGAAGAACCCGTTGTAGTGGAGCAAAGTACGGTTGCGGAAAGTAAGGAAGTACAAACGGAGCAGAATACCGGAGCCGGGGAGACAGAAACCAAGGATGATACACCTCATAAGACCCAAGAGAATGAAAGCACGCATCAAGGACTGAAATATGGATTTGCAGATGCCAAGGAAGGGGCAGCTTACATAAAGGCTAATAAGGACTATTTAGAGGGCCTGACCCAAAATGATTTGGATTTTCGTATGCAGAAAAAGGATGCTACCCTGGAGGAATACATAGCCTTTGCAGAGCAGCAGGTGCGGGATTTTACGGAAAAGGAGAAAGAAGGCATATCTGCTTGTATGCAGAGTATTTGGGAGATTTGTGAAAAGAATCAATATACTTTGCCGGATATCGGAGAAGTTACCTTCGTGAAAACAACCATGCAGGAAGAAGCCGGAGCCACAGCTTATACTCACGGGACCCATATATATGTGGGAGAAGGTTTGATTTCATTTCTAAGCAGTAATTATCAGTGGGCCAGAGATTATGGTACCACCATACTGGTTCATGAGCTGTTCCACTGTCTGACCAGAAACGATGCCGGTTTCAGGGAAGATATGTATGGTATCATTGGTTTTTCCATTCAGGAAGAAGAATTTGCTTTTTCCAAAGAGGTTCGTGAACAGATGCTTTCTAATCCTGACGTGGGAAAGCATAATTCTTATGCTACTTTTCGGATTGACGGAAAGGACAGAGAGTGTGTAGTGGTACTGGCTTCTACAAGGCCTTTTCAGAAGTCGGGCGATAATATGTTTAACTTGATGATGGTGGGGCTGGTACCCCTAGACGACCTATCGGTGATGTATCCTTCGGATAGTGCAGAGAATTTTTGGGAAGTATTTGGGCGAAATACAGACTATGTGATAGACCCGGAGGAAGCACTGGCAGACAATTTCTCCTATGCCGTTATGTATGGCGTGAACGGGATGAGTTATCCGTCTCCGGAGATTATTCAGGAGATTTGCGATTATTTAAAGAGATGATACAGAGTTTTACGGGAAGAGAGGTAAAAAGGGTGATTCTGTGCATTGCTATAGCTCCATGCAAAGTCAATTAGAAAGGAGAGCATGGAGCAAATATGAAAAAATATAGAACAACTTTATACGAAATGAGAACCTATTTAACACTTTGGGCCAGTCAGATGTTTTCGGGCTTAGGAAGCGCCATGACCGCTTATGCCCTAGTCATTTGGTCCTACACACAGGAAGGGTCTGCCTTAAAAACAGCCCTTTTGATGGTCAGCTCTTACACCCCCTATGTGGTGTTGAGCATCTTTGCGGGAGCCTTAAGTGACCGCTGGGACAAGAAAAGGACTATGTTAATCTGTGATGCATTGGCAGCCGTATGTACGGTGGTTACACTTGTGCTGTTACAGCAGGGCCGGCTTAGGATATGGCATCTTTATGTGATAAATATGGTGAACGGTACCATGAATACGGTACAAAGACCCGCCTCTGATGTGGCAGTGAGCCGTTTGCTACCCAAGAAGTACTATCAGAAGGTGGGCGGATTGGGATATTTTTCCAGGTCTGTGAATTCTATCCTGACACCGGTAATTGCAACAGCCATATTAGGTCTGGCAGGAATGGAAGCAGTGATTGCTTTTGATTTAGTGAGCTTCGCGGTAGCCTTTCTGGTGCTGACGGCATTTATAAAGATTCCTAAGGGGGAAGAGGTAAGCACCCGGAAGGAAGGCCTGCTACAGGCAGCAGGAGAAGGTATCGGTTACCTGAAGAAGGAGAAAGGAATCTTGGGACTCATCTTATTCCTGGCGGCTATCAATCTGGTGGCATCGGTGTACGAGGCAGCTTTGCCTGCCATGATTTTGTCCAGAGAGGGCGGAAGCGAAAAGGTGTTGGGGTTGGTCAATGCAACAGTGGGAGTGACCACCCTGTTAGGCAGTATATTGTCCTTTGTCATCCGGGAGCCGAAAAGCAGGGTAAGGGTGATTTGCAACTGCCTGCTGTTTTCCATGGGCTTTGAGAATTTCCTGCTGGCTTTCGGCAGAACGCCCTTTGTGTGGTGTCTGGGGGCGTTTTTAGGCTGGATAACCATCCCTCTGATGAGTACCAATCTGGACGCAATCCTGCGACTGAATATACCGGATACCATGCAGGGAAGAGTGTTTGCAGTGCGTAATTCGCTTCAGTTTTTCACCATACCCATCGGGTATCTGTTAGGAGGACTGCTGGTGGACCGGGTGTTTGAACCGATTATGGCGTGTCAGGGAGAAGAGAGCCTGCTGACTCGGATGTTTGGAGAAGGCAAGGGTTCCGGCGCGGCACTGTTGTACTTTGTACTGGCGTTTTGCGGCATAGGTGTATGTTTGTATTTTAGAAGAAATAAGGCTATTTGGAAGTTGGAAGAATAGTAGGTTTTAGAGAAAAGGGAAAAGGACGTTAATCTTTTTCCCGTTTTTCATATTTTTATTTATATTGTATCAATAATATGAAAGTGTTATAATGAGGATAACAAAAGAAAAGGAGGTTTTTTATGAAAGCAACAATCAATTATTCCCAAGAAGAAATTGCCAGATTGGAAATACGTAGTTTTGTTCAAGAAGGTTTGCAGGATGTCTATAATAACAAATTGTTGGATTTTGAAGCAACTTTTGATGAACTGGAAGAAAGGTATGGTGTTGATGAATGAATATCGGATAACCCTTACCCCGCGAGTCAAGGATGATCTTATTGACATTGGCGACTACATTACATTCATTCTACTGGAATCGGATATCGCAAGAAATTATATTAAAGGTCTAAGAAATTCAATCTCTCAGCTTAAAATTTTTCCATGTAAATTTCCACTTGTTCAAGATGATATTCTACAAAGTCAAGGCGTTCGTTGTATGCCGTACAAAAATAATTATATTTTTTATGAAGTCATAGATATTCTACAAATCGTTATTGTCCTAAGAATTGGTTATAACAAAAGAAATTGGAAGGACATTCTTAACTAACTCCGAATTAAATTGTATATTGCTAGCTTTTTTCTCATACGTAAAATTCTGCTTGCAATTTTGTATTGTTTGTATTATACTAAGTAATACAAAGAGACATTTAACGGGAGAAAACCATGGTTATTATGTTACAGGACGGCTCAGAAGTGCCGGTATTTAAGCAAATCAGGAATCAAATCGTCATGGGCATATCGGACGGTCGGTTACAGCCCGGAGAGAAGCTACCCACGGTCAGGGCACTGGCGGAGGAAATCGGTATCAATTCCATGACGGTAAATAAAGCCTACCAGCTACTGAAGCAGGAGGGCTATATCATGACGGACCGACGGAACGGTGTGCGGGTGAGGGAAAGCTTTCGTATGACACCGGAGCTTCCTTTGGAATCCAAGGAGCAGCTGAAGCAGCTGGTGTCCGAGGCCCGGGTGCGTGGTGTAAGTCAGGAAGAGTTTATGGCACTGGTGGAGGAGTATTTTAGTGCCGGGACGAGGGAATAGGAGGAGATAGGATTATGAATTGGACAGTGATGATTTTACTTTTGTGCTTATATCCGGCCATACTGTTTGTATATTTCTTTGTGAAAATGGGTGCCACGCCTAAGAAAGGTGTTTATTTCGGAGTGACTTTGACTTCTGAGCTTGCCAAAGAGCAGAAGGTGAAAGCGGTGACGGAAAGCTATCATAAAGAAATGAAAAAGTGGCTGTTAGGGATACTTTTGATGCCCTTGCCGGCCATGTTTATTCCTTGGGCGTCTGTATGGGATTTGTATTTTTTATTGTGGATTGGGGTGTCAGCTGTGGCCTTTTTCGTCCCCTTCGCAGTAGCCAATCATAGGCTGAAGACCTGGAAGCTGGAGAAGGGCTTTGTGACCAATGCAGAGCCGGTGATTTATACGGAGTTAAAGCAGGCCGGAGCCATTCGCAGGGTGAAGTGGTTTCACTTTGCACCGCAGGCGTTTCTAAGTGTAGCGGCCGTCATAGCGGCGGTTTTGATTCATAAACAGCAAGACAACCGGCTGTTGCTTTTGATGACAGGAACTTTCAGTTGCATTACCTTCCTATACTGGCTGGTAGCCATTTGGATGGACCGACAGAAGACCATGGCGGTCAGTACAGACAGTGATGTAAATGTAAATTACGCCCGGGCCAAGAAGAATCTCTGGAAGAATTTCTGGGTGGCTTGTTCCCATGTGCATATGATATATATTGTGGTGCAGGGATACTTCTTGCTGAAAAGGAGTAATATTACCCTTAGTATTTGGGTGTTGGCAATTCTGTATACCGTGGCTGTTTTGGTATTACTGTTTTGGATGTTACGCAAAAAAGCCGGACTGGATAAGAGGTATGAGGACAAAATGGATATCCTTCGGCAGGATACGGATGATTACTATCTCTGGGGACTCATTTATTACAATCCCCATGATAAGCATACCATGGTGGAGAGTCGAAACGGTATGGGCACGGACACTAATCTGGCTACTCCCGTAGGCAAGGGTGTGGTAGTTCTTATCGCCGCCTTAGCCCTGCATGTGTTGATACTGGCCGTAAGCGGAGTGGTGCAGGAGTTTACTCCCATCCATTTGCAGGTGGAGGAGGGCTATGTGGTAGCAAGCCATACCAACGAGTACCGTATCGCCCTACACAGTATAAAAGAGGCGCAGCTCCTGACAGAGTGGCCGAAGATGACCCGCAATCACGGCTGGAATACGGATACTCTGGTAAAGGGAAGCTTCCGCTTGAAAGAAGAGAAGAAGGACTGCGAAGTCATGGGTTATGACTACAATACCCTGTTCTTGCGTATCGACACCTCTTGGGGAACCTATGTTTTCAGTGGTGTGGATGATGAAGAGACGAAACAAGTGTATGAGATTATTATGAAAGAATGAGGGAGGTTAAGTTATGAGTTGGGTGAATTGGATTTTAGTGATTTGTATGTATCCTTTTGTTTTGATTATGTACTTCTGCTTAAAGAATGAAGGGCATGACCCGAAGAAGCGGGTTTATTACGGCGTTTCTCTGAGTAAAGAGCAGGCGGAAGACCAGACAGTAACGGAGATAGGAAATACCTATAAAAAACAGATAAAGAAGTTGCTATGGATCAGTTTTCTGACCTCCGTACCGGTACTGATTCTTCCTTCCTTTTCCATTGCCTTTACCTATTGGTGTTTCTGGTTTCTTTTTGTCTGTTTTGTGTTCTTCTGGCCCTTCGGTATAGCCAATAAGAAGCTGAGGGAGGTAAAGCTGGAAAAGGGCTGGACTACAGGAGAAGCACAGCCAAGATATACCGAAATAAAAGAAGCCGCAGGAATCCGTAAGGTGAAGTGGTATCATTTCTTAGGACCGGTAGTAATCAGCATCGCCTGTGTGGTTTGGGCTGTTTTACAGCCTCGGGACGGCAGGGAAGCCATGTTAATCATCCTGGCAGCTACCTTTGCAGGTATGACACTGATGTTTGTGGGACTGGCTTTTTGGATGGACAAGGAGAAAACAGCCATTGTCAGCTCGGACAGTAATGTGAATGTGAATTACGCCCGCGCCCGGAAAAATATGTGGAAGAACTTTTGGGTGGCTTTTTCCTGGTTTAATGCCCTCTATACGGTGGGTATCTTGTTTTATCAGGTGCAGGAGACAGAAGTAACCGGTATGTTCTGGCTACTGCTGGGTCTGTATATCCTGTTTACCGTGATTCTGCTTGTTTGGGTGATTCAGAAAAGCAAAGCCTTGGAAGAAAGGTATGCGGATAAGATGGATCTGAAGGTAGAAGAAGGGGATGATGCCCATTGGCTCTGGGGCATGCTTTACTGTAATCCCAAGGATAAACATACCATGGTCAATAAGCGGGTAGGTTTGGGAACAACAATTAATCTGGCCACTCCTGTAGGAAAGGGCGTAGCAGTTTTTCTGATACTTACACTCCTTTCCATGCCGGTTTTCGGTATCTGGCTTATGTTGGATGAGTTTACGTCGATTCAGCTGAAGGTGGAAGAGAATTGTCTGGTTGCTAAGCATGTGACGGAAAAATATCGTGTCCCTTTAGAGGAAGTAAAGGAAGCTGAACTTTTGACAGAATTACCGAATATAGGTCGTAATTACGGTACCAGTATGGATAATGTAAAAAAGGGAAATTATCGGTTAAGGGACGAATCCATAAGCTGTGAAGTCCTTCTGAATCCGGAGAATGGCTTGTTTATCCGTTTGGAAACAGAAGATGAAATTTACCTGTTCAGTGGCTTTGATGATGCAGAGACCAGACAGGTGTATGAAGCGATGATAAAGTAATATGTAAGACGGCGTTCCGATTATGGACGCCGTCTTAACATTCTACTGCACCATGGGCAGGAACTGTTCCTTACCTACGCCACAGATGGGACATACCCAGTCCTCCGGCAGCTCCTCGAAGGGAGTACCGGCAGGGATTCCGGAGTCCGAATCCCCCAACTGAGGGTCGTAAATATAGCCGCAGGGTTCACAAATAAATTTCTGATATTCCATGATTTTATTTCCTTTCTATATCGTTCTATGCCATAATTTCGCAAAGTTGAATTAAATATCCGTGTCATTTTCCGGTTCGTAAAAGCGCTGTAGCTTACACAAATGTGTATAGCGCTTCTTAGCGTCCTCTTCTGCTTTGGTGAAAAGTTCTTTGGCATCTTCCGGACGCATCAGCTCTAAAGCGGTATAGCGGGTTTCCCCTGCCAGGAAGTCATCGAAATCCAGGTGGGGGGCTTTGCTGTCCAGTTGGAAGGGGTTCTGTCGCTGTTCACGTAAGGCGGGATTAAAGCGGAACAAATGCCAGTAGCCCGTTTCCACAGCCTTTGCTTCCTCGTGCTGGGAACTTCCCATGCCCGCCTTTACCCCGTGACTGATACAAGGGGAGTACGCGATAATCAGGGAAGGACCCGGATAATGCTCGGCTTCCCAAAGGGCTTTTATGGTTTGATTGTAGTCCGCACCCATAGCCACCTGTGCTACGTAAACATCCGGGTAAGTCATGGCCATGGCGGCCAGGTCTTTTTTGCGGGTAGTCTTACCTCCGGAGGCAAATTTAGCGGTAGAACCGGTGGGGGTAGCCTTAGAAGCCTGACCGCCGGTATTGGAGTATACCTCCGTATCGAAAATTAGGATGTTAATATTTTCCCCGCTGGCCAATACATGATCCAAACCGCCGAAACCGATATCGTAGGCAAAGCCATCCCCACCGAATACCCAGTGGGACTTTTTCGCCAGATAATCCTTGTAAGTCAGAAGCTCTGTCAGTGTGGGGAGGAAAGTCGGAAGAGTATTGGTACCTTTTCTGACAACTTCGGAAGTGGCAGGCACGGAAGAGGGCTGTAAGACCTGTGTCGGTGCAATAGTGTCCGGCTGTGTTTTGGTATCAGATGGGCTATCCAGGTGCCTGGGAGTAGAACCGTTGGGATTGCCTTTTTCTCCCTTCTGAAGTGCTGTGCGGACTGCTTTTACAAGCCGATTGGTTGCACCACTATTCAAGTCTCCGTCTTCAAAGGTTTCCAACCATTCCTGACAAGTATCAGCCAAATCACTATATTCCTTTTGGCCGGTCAGTTCTTTTTCCAAACATTCCACCAGTTCCTTCAGCCTTACACGCAGTGCTTTATGAGCTAACAGCATACCATACCCAAACTCGGCACCGTCCTCAAAGAGGGAGTTGGACCAAGCAGGACCGCAGCCACATTTGTTCACTGTATAGGCGGCGGAAGGGGAGGAATTGGCCCAGATGGAAGAACAGCCGGTGGCATTACCGATATACATCCGTTCTCCGAACAACTGAGTCACCAGAATGGCATAGGGTGTTTCCCCACAGCCGGCACAGGCACCATGAAACTCCAGCAGGGGCTGACAGAACTGGCTTCCCTTTACGGTATTTTTCTTAAATTTCTCCGGAAGCTCCGGCTTCATGGGCAATGACTTACCGTAGTCGAAGTATTCCTGATGTTCTTCCATCTCATGGATGGGGCACATTTCCAAAGCTTTATTGCCCTGCTTGCCGGGACAAACGCCCGCGCAGGAGCCGCAGCCGGTACAGTCCACCTTGGATACGGTGATGCCGAAGAAATAATCCGGCATACCGGTAAGGGGCAAAAGCTGCATGCCCTTTGGAGCGTTTTCTGCCTCTTCCTTTGTCAGTACGGCGGGACGGATAACAGCATGTGGGCAGACATAGGAGCAACGGTTACATTGAATACAGTTTTCCGGAAGCCAGCGAGGTACCTCTGTGGCCACATTGCGCCTTTCGTGGGCAGAGGTACCGGGCGGAAAGGCGCCGTCTGCATAGGGCAGAAAGGCGGATACAGGCAGGTCGTTACCCTCCTGACGGGTGATTTTCTTCTGCAGATTCACCACATAATCTGTGATATCTGAGTGATCCGGTAGTACCTGTGCATCAAAGGGTTCTTCTCCTGTCAAAGTAGCCCATTTTTCAGGAATCTCTATTTCCATCACATCTGAGATACCTCGGTCAATGGCGGCAAAGTTCATGGCCACAATCTTTTCGCCCTTCTTGCGATAGCTGTTTTCGGCGGCCTCCTTCATCAGGGTGGCGGCTTCTTCTATCGGTAGTATGGCTGTCACACGGAAAAAGGCAGCCTGCAAAATGGTGCTGGTTTTATTATTCAGACCGATTTCCTTGCCGATACGGATGGCATCAATGATATACAGGTGAATATGATGCTCTGCCAGATAACGTTTTACCTGAGGGGGCAAAGCCTCCTCCAAATCCTCTTCCTTCCAGTAGCAGTTCAGCAAAAAGGTGCCCCCATCCTTGATATCCTGCACCATATTGTACTTGTGCAGGTAAACAGGGTTGTGGCAGGCCACGAAGTCGGCCTTTTGCACCAGGTAAGGGGCATGAATGGGACTGTCACCGAAACGCAGATGGGAGACCGTAAGTCCCCGGGACTTCTTGGAATCATAATCATAATATGCCTGCACGTATTTGTCTGTGTGATTTCCGATAATTTTAATGGAGTTTTTGTTGGCACTGATGGTGCCGTCGCCCCCAAGTCCCCAGAATTTACAGTTGTAGATATCCGCAGGTAAAGGGTCTATATGCTCTTTCACATCTAAGGAGAGGTGGGTCACATCATCCCGGATACCTATGGTGAAAACCGGCTTTTCTGCATTACTTAACACCGCCAGAATTTGAGAAGGTGTAGTATCTTTGGAGCTTAAACCATACCGGCCGGAATACACAGGAAGCCCCGCAAAGGAGCTTCCCTTCAAAGCTGCTACCACATCCAGATACAGGGGCTCGCCCATAGCGCCGGGTTCCTTTGTGCGGTCCAGTACGGTGATGCGCTCTACCGTAGGTGGCAGGCAGGAAAGCAGGTGGGCAGCACTGAAGGGACGATACAGGTGCACCTTGATTACGCCGGTTTTCGCACCTTGTCGATTTACATAATCCACGGTTTCTTCGATGGTTTCACATACGGAGCCCATGGCGATTATTACGTGGGTGGCATCGGGCACACCATGGTAGTTGAAGAGTCCGTAGGAAGTGCCCAGCCGATCATTGATTTGTACCATGTAATTTTCAACAATGGCAGGCAGGTTGTCATAGTAGATATTGCAGGCCTCACGGTTTTGGAAAAAGATGTCCGGATTCTGGGCAGATCCCATCATCTTCATGTGGGAGGGATGAAGGGAGCGTTCCCGAAAGGCTTGGAGAGCTTCCCGGTCCATAAGCTGTCCTAAATCAGCATAATCCCAAACTTCAATCTTTTGCTGTTCATGGGAGGTTCGAAAGCCGTCAAAGAAGTGAAGAAAAGGTACACGCCCCTTAATTGCCGCTAAATGAGCCACAGGGGATAAATCCATAACCTCCTGCACACTACCCGTAGCCAGCATAGCCACGCCGGTCTGGCGGCAGGCATAGATGTCCGAATGGTCGCCGAATATGGAGAGGGCGTGGGTGGCAATGGTACGTGCAGCCACGTGATAGACACCGGGCAGCAGCTCTCCCGCTACCCGGTAAAGATTTGGTATCATTAACAAAAGTCCCTGAGAAGCCGTAAACGTAGTGGACAGGGCACCGGTAATCAGGGAGCCGTGCATGGCCCCTGCGGCACCGGCTTCCGACTGCATCTGGGAAACCTGTACCGGGTGTCCGAATATGTTTTTGCGGCCTTCCAAAGACCATTCATCTGTGTATTCTGCCATGGTGGAGGAAGGAGTGATGGGATAAATCGCAGCCACCTCCGTGTAGGCATAAGCCACATGGGCAGCAGCCTGATTGCCGTCCATGGTTTTTTGAATTCGCTTCATGATAAACCTCCTGAAAAAGTATTTACAGGATAGTTTATCCAAAATAAGTAAGGAATATTAGTGCGTTAAGCAGATTAATATATGTTTACAGGATTATTTGCTATATACTGTATGGATTTTGTCTCCTGCTTTCCACAGTGTTACGATAACCCTTCCATCCGGCTTACAGTAATTTACAGTATTTATCTCTGACATTACAGCAGGGTCAATCAGTCTCTGATACTTAGGAGTAATCATCCAGCTTCTTCCCAGACCCAGACTGCGCAGCCCGTTTTCCCCCAGGTAAAAGTTGATTTCACCATTTTCACAATCCAGCAGTACGATTTCACCCTGAGCAAAAAAATCTGTCTGATGCAGATAGTATTCGTCGCCGATAGATACCACATCCAGACATTCATCAATGTATTCCGGCAATGCTTTGGGGTTAATGGGGCGATAGTGTATTGCCAGATAACAGTTTGCGAGGCCCCAGATGATTATAACAATCAATATTGCAAGCAGGATTCGCATTAGTGATAATTTCCGGAACTTTTTTTGCATTTGTATGAAAAAGTGATTTTCAGTATCCGGTAAAGCTTGAACATTCGGCAGGGAGGCGTTGAGCCCTTCCGCAATTTTTCTGCATTGGGGACAATGTTGTAAGTGTTCTTCCACAGCATTCTTACTTTCCCGGGATAGTACATCATCTACATATAAAGGAAGTAAATCCTTTGTTATATCACAGTTTATTTTTTCAGTATTCATATAGATATCATCCTTTCTCTTTCAGAGCTTCTATAATCTTCTGCTTGGCACGATAGAAGGTGACTCTTGCCCAATTCTCCGATTTGCCGTAAATGGAGGCAATCTCTTTGTATTCCATATCGTTGATGATCTTCAGCCGGAACACTTCACCGTATGGAGTCTCTAAGGAGTCCAAGGTTTGAAGGATTTCCGAGACACTTTCAGAATCTTCCATTCTTTGCAGTATGGAAGTTTGTGGGTCCGGTGTAAGCTCCAATACTTGTTCCGCGGCCTGGGTTTTGGATAAATGCTTTTCTTTTCGCAGGTAATTGAAGTAATCATTGCGCGCAATCCGGCAAAGCCAGGTTTTGATTTCACAATTACCTTTGAATGTATCCGCAGAGAGAATGGCTTTATAGAAAGAGTTCTGAGTCAGTTCTTCTGCCAGATGAGCATTTTGTCCGCAAAGCTGAAAACAAAATCCATATACCTCTTTGTAATAGCATCGGTATATGATATTCATATCACTTTTCATGGAATTCAAGACAGGCACCTCCTTTCTATCTGTTCTGCTCTATACTATAGACACAGGAAAAGATGCTTTGTTACAAAATCTTAGCATATTTTGTAGCATTTTACGAATCTAAATTGTATTATGAGTGAAAGGTGGTGAGGAAGTGAAGAAACAACCAATGCGCGCAGAGGATTATATACTGATTGAGAAATATTCGGCCGCGGTTTACCGTATGGCTTATTCCATGGTAAAAAATACGCAGGATGCGGAGGATATTCATCAGGAGGTATTTTTAAAATATCTGGCAAAAAGGCCGGAGTTTGAAAGTGAAGAGCATGCCAAGGCCTGGTTTTTAAGAGTAACCATTAATTTGGCGAAGAATTTGTGGAAGACGGCCTGGCGTCAAAGGGTAGTGAGTCTGGGAGAAGTGGACAGGGA
Organism: Lachnospiraceae bacterium; assembly: GCA_017522685.1. The sequence goes on along the minus strand of JAFWYN010000005.1, from coordinate 57,548 downwards.
AGAAACAGAGGCACAGCAGGAAGAGGATCAGCTGATAGAAATCGTGAAAAAGCTTCCTCAGAAGTATCGTACGGTAGTGCATCTGTTTTACTATGAGGAATACAGTCTGGAAGAGATTGCGGAGCTATTGAAGGCAAAACCCTCCACAGTGCGGACCCGGCTGACCAGAGCCAGGCAGAAGCTGAAAGAGATGTTAAAGGAGGATGAATATGTTTCAGGAGGCTTATAAAAAAGCGTATGACAGCAAGGTGCCTGACCGGGACCTGCTTCAAAAAATAGAAGAACGAAGTGCGGCTAAGAGTCATGGCGCGTGGGTGGCTTTAAGACCCGTAGTGGCCGCTTTAGCGGTAGTGCTGGTTTGCGGAGGTGTAGCCACACCTATATTGGCCAGAGAGTTTCCCGTTGCCTACAGAATCGTAGAGAAATATGCACCGGGTCTGGCGGATTATGTGTTGCCCCAGGCACTTACTGACAGCAAGGCAGGCATCAAAATGCAGGTAGAGGCTGTACGTGTGGAGGAAAAGAACGCTGAGGTGGTGGTATCCTTTACCGATGAGCCGGGCTATGACTACATTCAGGGAGAAGTGGATTTGTATGATAGCTATACGTTGACCTGCTATAGCGGTGATAGTAATGTAGGCGGATGCAGCTTTTTAGAATATGATGCTGCAGAGGATAAGGCCTATTTCAAGTTGGATTTAGGCAGCTGGGATACCTTTGATCAAGGCAAGTTTCGCTTCCGTGTAAGGATGCTTTTGACCAATTGTGTGGAGGAAACACAGGTGGTGGACTTGAAAGCATTGGATAGAAACCCGCTACTTAAGGATGTGACCTTGAATGGTGCCGGAGGAGCATCGGACAGCCGGATAGAGAAATATCTGGGTAAAAGTACAGAGGAACTTTGGCGACGGGGGGCACAGGTCATGCAGGGCACCTACGACAGTACCAATGTGAATAAGCTGGAGATTACCGCCATGGGCTATCAGGATGGTATACTGCGGATTCAGAACTGTCGGGGCAGCTTGGGGAAAGCGGACCGGCATATGGCACTTCGATGGGTGGATGCTGCCGGCAATGAGTACTTTGCGGATTACAGTGTGGACTGGCAGGAGGAGCTTGCCGGAGAAACCGTATCCTTCAATGAGCAGTGGTTTATCGTCAGCGAAGAGGAGCTTGCAGGTATGCAAATGGAGGCGACGTACTTTGTGACGGATGGCTGTATAGAAGGCGACTGGGAAGTGATATTTGAGGTGCCTTGAAAAATAATTGAGATATTTTGTCACCTTTCCCCATTCCCACTTGTACTATTAGTGAAGGCCTTTGAAAAACATAAAGCGAGGGATACTCATGAGAATACCCGTACAGGAGCTGATAGAACGGTACCGAGGCAATCTCTTCGTGGCAGCCTTCCAGATTTGTAAGAATCGGGAGGATGCGGAGGATGTTGTACAGGACACCTTTCTACAGTACCATTTAAGTAAAAAAGAATATGAAAGTGAAGAGCATATACGTGCCTGGCTGCTGAGGGTGGCCATCAACAAGGCAAAGAACATAAACCTGACCTTCTGGCGGCGTAATAAGCAACCACTGGAGGATTACATGGAAGACTTAACCTTTGAGACCAAAGAGGCGAGCGACTTGTTTGAAGCCGTGCTTGCTTTACCGGAGAAGTACCGTGTGGTAATACATCTGTTTTATTACGAGGATTACTCTGTGAAGGAGATTGCCGGGGTACTGAAGGTAAGCGAAAGTAATGTAAAGGTAAGACTCTCCAGAGGGCGCGAGATGCTTAAGCAAGCATTGAAGGAGGAATGGGAAGATGACAAATAAGGAAAAATATAAACAGGCATTTTCGGGATTACATGCCTCCATAGATGTAGGAATGGAGGATATCATGAAGAAAAAAAGTGCAAATATCGCAAAGAGAATCGCTGTGGCAGCAGTTGCCTTAGCAATTGGTTTCGCAGGAAGTAATGGTGTTTGTTATGCAGCTACCGGCGAGACCTGGGTGGAAAAGGTGTTCTTGAAAGTCAATGGCGTGGATACAGAAGTTAAGAAAATGGAATTGGAAGAAGGAATGGTGGGATATGAGATTGAGTTGCCACCTTACCAGAATGAGGGAAATCTCGAAGAACAAGTTGCTATCATTATATCAGATGAAGAGAATCTGGAGAATGTAAACGTTACCTACGATGAAACCGGACGGGAAAACGGAATTACCGTTGAGTTTGAAAAGGAATAGGTATTGAAATAATTTCCGGTAGGGGGGTATTGTATTTTCTTCCGAAAGGTACTAAAATGATTTGGAAAGCAGGGCTCTTTTAAGGGTCCTGTTTTAAATCGGGAGGAAATATTATGATTATCAGAAGAGCGTTAGAAAAGGATATGCCGGATATATTGAAATTACTCAGCCAGGTGCTGGAGGTACATCATCAGGGACGACCGGATTTGTTTAAGGGAGGTGTCCGCAAATATACGGACAGTGAGCTGGAGGAACTCATCAAGGACGATTCCAAACCTATCTTTGTAGGTGTGGATGAGTCGGAGCGGGTGTTAGGCTATGCCTTTTGTGTGTTTGTACAGCATGTGGGTGACAATATCCTGACAGATATAAAGACTCTCTATATCGATGATTTGTGTGTGGATGAGGAAATCCGAGGACAGCATGTAGGCAGGCAGCTGTATGAATATGTGCTTGGATTTGCCAGGGAGCAGGGCTGCTATAATGTGACCTTGAACGTCTGGGCGCTGAATGAAGGTGCCAAGAAATTCTACGAGTCATGTGGCTTAAAGCCCCAGAAAATCGGCATGGAGACCATATTATAAGATATGTAAATGCAGGGAGAAGATTGCTCTCTGCAAATTTTTTAAAACAAAATGTAAAATATATATTGCATTTTGCAAAATGGTGTGATATAGTAAACTCATCAAATAAAGGAATGAGGGATTTTGGTTCTTATGAGGGGGCAAAGCGCTTTGCCTGAAACCGAATCCTCAGAATGGAGGAAAATATGTTTAAGAGAAAACAAAAAGTGGTTGATGAAAGAATTGAAAAGGAAAGCAATAAGCTGAGTGCAAGGATGTATGTTCTGATGTTGGTATTAACCAATGCCTGTCTGATTTTTAAAATAACTAAGGGATTGCCCTTTTATCTGTATGCATTGGAGATTATCATAGAACTCACCATGATTCTTTATTTTTTAGTGAAGGAATCACAAAGCGGTATCTTGTTTATGAATAAGAGAGATGAAGCCACCCAGACCTTACACGAGGCTGTTCTGGCGAAGGCTTTTAACCTTGCGTTCAATATTGTGGTAGAGGGTGAATTCCTGTTGATGTTTGGTTTGTTAATTTGGGCAAGAGAGTATTTCTTCTGGGTGCTTTCTTATCTGGTAATTTGGGTTCCCGCAGCATTGCTTATTACCGTATTATCCATTAAGAGAGGCTGGTTAGTATGGGGCAGTAAGAAGAAAGAGCAGGAAGGCACAAAAGCTTTTGGAAAAAGAGTTGTATTTGGTTCTTTGGGATACGGTTGTTTTATGAGTGTGTTTTTTATGATTATGACGGGTGAGATTTCATTAAAGTTATTAGCATTGATTCCTATTATGGCAGCTATGTGGGGGATTCCCTTTTATTTTATCATGCTTTTATTTGTGAAAAAGGCTGAGAAGCAGGCAGATAAGCAGTTGGAGGCAGTGGAATATGGCAGTGAAGAATAAGAGAATGAAGATTGCAAGAGTGGAATGTGACTTAACACAAGAGCAACTGGCGGATAAGGTGGGGGTTACCAGACAGACCATCGGTCTCATAGAATCGGGGAATTATAATCCCAGTATCAGCTTATGTATTGATATTTGTAAAGCATTAAATAAGAGTTTGGATGAGCTGTTTTGGCCGGTGGATTAGTCTTTTGATGTGGGGGGAGATGGCAGAAGAGAAATTGGAAAAATTAGTTTTTGTTAAAAAACATAAATAAGTGGACAAGGAATGCGGTTTGCGATACAATATACATGATTATCTGATACAAGAGATAACAGCATATATAGAAGGGAATAGAGATATGAAGAAGTTAAGATTATTGGTAACTTGTGTATTGTTAGCATGTGCCTTGACTGCTTGTTCAGGAACCGGAGATAGGGAGCCCGTGATTCAGCAAGTTGAGCAGCAGCCGGTTACACCTGATGACAAAGTACCTTCCACCAACCCTGATGCTACGAATCCTTCCACAGGCAACGATGCACAGGAGCCGGAAGCAACCGAAGAGCCCGGCAGAGTGGCAGATACAGCTACCATCAAGGACAGATATGTGGATGAAAACGGTATGATGCAGAGTTATCTGACCGGTGAATGGAAGGACGCATCCATCGTACAGCGTCGTCCCATGGCAGTTATGACTCCGAATAATAAAGCAGCTATGCCTCAGTACGGTATTTCCTTGGCAAGTATTATTTACGAAGCACCCGTCGAGGGACGTATTACCCGTTTGATGATGCTTTTAGAGGATTATGATGAATTAGAGTTTATCGGACCCGTACGAAGCAGCCGTGACTACTATGTATACGTAGCAATGTCTTATGACGCTATTTATGTAAACTGGGGTCTGGCAGTTCCTTTTGTTGAGGAATTATTGAAGAGTGACAGAATCGACAACATCAGCCAGGCAGTTTCCGGTATTCACAATCCTTATCAGAAGGCATTTTTCCGTAGAGATAGACCCGGATACAAGACAGAATACACCGGCTATATGTATATTGATGAGTATGAAGACGGTGTAGAGTATTTTGGATATTCCAAGAATTACCGCAAGAGCTTCGAGCAGGCATTTACCTTTGCAAATGATGGTTGGCCGTCCACCTATGACGGATATGAAGAAGCTACCAAGATTTACCCCGGCGGAAGCAGCGGAAGCAACAAGAGTGGTTACGGTAGTCACAGACCCAGCTTTGAGTACAACGAAGAAGATGGTCTTTACTATCGCTTCCAGTATGATGAGCCCCAGATCGACGAGTACAATGATGAGCAGCTTGCAGTTGCTAACGTAGTATTCAAGGTTTGTACCGGTGCGGTTCGCGAGCCTGCAAGCTACGATTATTTAGCTTTTGGTGTACATGGTGAGGGCGATGCTTATATCTTTACCAACGGTAAGGTGATTAAGGGTAGCTGGAGCCGCTATGCAGACAGCTCAGCAAACATGTTCTACGATGATAAGGGTAATGAAATCGTGTTAAATCAGGGCAAGACCTGGATTTGCTGTATTTGGGATACCTATGAAGATTGTATAGAATGGAAATAATCAAATGAAGAAAAAAACAGGAATCATATATGCATCCATAGCAGTTTTTGTTGTATTATTAAATGTGATTGCATGGAGTAGTACGTCATTCTGTGATGCGTATATCAGATATATATTTCCTGTTTGGGTAAATACCTACGGCAGACTGACCGGAGTATTTCCTTTTTCTGTAGGAGAAATCCTGTTGGTGGCAGGGGTTCTTTGCGTATTGATTTTTGTTCTGTGTATATTAATATGTTTAACACTGGGAGTATATTCTTTGCTGACTAGTCAGAGAAGTACTCCCGGTAAAATACGAAATGGCCTTTGGAAGTTTTCCAAGGGTTATTTTAGTTTCTTTGCCTGGACGGTGCTGGTAGTATGCGTGATTATGACCTTAAATTGCAGTATTCTGTACCATGCATCCACCTTTTCAGAGCAGTATTACGGGGAAGAGGACGGTGACTATACCCTGGATGATTTGATTGCTGTGAGAAATATGGTGGTGGAACGATGCAATTCCATGTCTCAAGAGATGGAAAGGGACGAAAATGGGGATTTGGTATTTCACGGAGATATGGAAGCGGAGGCAATCCGTGCTATGAAAGAGCTGGGAAAGGAGTATGACCAGCTGGACGGATACTATCCAAATCTAAAGCCCTTGGCGGCATCGGACTTTTTCAGTCAGCAGTATACTTCAGGCTACTATTTTCCTTTCTCCATGGAGGCAAATTATAATCAGGTAATGTATATTGCCAATTACCCGGAGACCATGTGCCATGAGCTGGCCCATCTGAGAGGGTATATTTACGAGGATGAGGCCAATTTTATCGGTTATCTGGCATGTATACAGTCAGAGAATCCATTCTTTCAATACTGTGGGTATCTGAGTGTGCTGTACTATTTGGATAATGATTTTTATGATGCAGTGGGCTGGGAAGCCTATCTGGCGGCACCACAGATTGCAGAGCAGGTCCATGAGGACAATGTCTTCCTAAAGCAGGAGGATTGGGACCGTATCGAGGAGGAAGCACTTCTGGATACGGAAACAGTGGAGGCCATATCGGATGAGTTTACAGATACAGTGCTGAAGGCCAATGGAGTGGAAGATGGTATGATAAGCTACAGTCGTGTGGTAGAGTTACTCTTGTGGTATTACAGCCATGAGAAGTAAAACGAAAAAAGATAATAAAATTAAAAAAATCTATTGACTTTTTGGTTTTTTCTGTGTATATTTATTTCTGTTGTTAGGAATCGGTGGTAACACATCGAGGAAACACAGGCCCAGATAGCTCAGTTGGTAGAGTAAAGGACTGAAAATCCTTGTGTCGCTGGTTCGATTCCGGCTCTGGGCATACTGCATGAGGCTTATGCCGAGTGCTTTATATATATGCGGGTGTAGTTCAATGGTAGAACACCAGCCTTCCAAGCTGGATACGTGGGTTCGATTCCCATCACCCGCTTAAAAAAGCAAGGTCATGAACCTTGCTTTTTTGTTTGCGAAGCAAAACATGGGCGAAGCCCATGAAAGCGGGGGATTGCACCCTTCTTTTGTAGAATTTCCATCGAAAATACGTACTTTGCAACCCTCAGTTGCGTAAGTTCCAAGCCCGATTGATAGCATGCAACCGGGAAATAGGGTAGGATAAGGGCATGAAAGGTAAGCGGCCGCTACCGAAATCACCCACAGGAGGAAGAAAGATGATTTTAGCAAATAAGATAATTAATTTAAGAAAAAAATGTGCATGGTCCCAGGAGGATCTGGCAGAAAAGATGAACGTATCCAGACAGTCCATTTCCAAATGGGAGAGCGGTCAGTCGGTACCGGACTTGGACAAAATATTAAAGCTTTGTCAGATATTTGGTGTATCTACAGATTATTTATTAAAGGATGAAATAGAAGAATTTGAAACCAAGGTGGATGTTTACGAGCCCGCCAACATAAAGCATGTTTCTGCAGAAGAAGCGCATAGCTTTATGGAGATGAAGAAAAAATCAGCAGTCCGTATCGGTATCGGTGTGGTACTTTGTATTTTGTCTCCCACAGTCCTTTTCTTTTTAATCGGTATTGCCGTTAGTGGACCGTTGGGGGAGACTTTGGCAGTAGCCATTGGTCTGGGTGCATTAATGCTTATGGTACTTGTGGCAGTGGTAATCTTTATTTATGATTGCAGCATGATGAGTGATTTTGAATGGGTACTGAAGGAAGACTTTGTATTAAATTACGGTGTGTCCGGTATCGTTGAGGATCGTATGAAAAAGCAAAAGCCCATGCTTACCATGACCCGCGCTATTGGTGTTGGCTTATGTATTTTAGGAGCCATGACGCTGGTAATCACTTCTATTCTGACTTCAAAGGCGATTGCGGTTATGTCGGCATTGGTTGTGCTTTTAATATTCGTAGCCATAGCAGTGTATCTTTTCATCCGTTGGGGCAATGAATGCGGTTCCTATCTGCAGCTGTTACAGAGAGGTGACTATGCACCTGATATGAAGAAGAATATGGAGAAACATGAGCTGGTGGGCGGTATCTACTGGTGTACCGCAACCGCGATTTACTTAGGACTCAGCTTTTTGACCAACCGTTGGGATATTACCTGGATTATTTGGCCGGTGGTAGCATTGATTTACGGAGGAATTGCCTGTATCATAGATTATAGTGAAAAGAAAAAGACGGACTAGGGAATCATTTCCGGGAAGGAGCAGCTATGCGACTGAAGAATTTTTTGTTAGTGGTAGAAGATATGGAGCGTGCAAAGAGCTTTTACAAAGAAATATTCGGTTTGGATGTATTGCGGGATTTTGACACCAATGTCATATTGACGCAGGGACTGGTATTACAGGAAAGGGCAAGCTGGGAGCAGGCTGTGGGAGAGCCGGTAAGTTATGGCGGCAAGGACACAGTGTTGTACTTTGAAGAATATGATTTGGATGCATTTTTGAAGAAGGTGGAAGGAAGCGGATGGGATATCCACTTCCTAAATCCCTTGCAAACTTTAGCGGATGGACAGAAGATGCTGCGCTTTACAGACCCGGATGGTCATGTGATTGAAATCAGAGAAATAAAAAATTATATTTAGTACTTGACATTTTCAGATTTACCATGTAATATAAATTTTGCTGTGAGAAACACAGCAGAAACATTTTAATTTTCATACCTTCAAGGATACAGGTATTTTGCCTGTAGACACATGCGCGAGTGGCTCAGCGGTGGAGCACCTCCTTGCCAAGGAGGGGGTCGCGGGTTCGATCCCCGTCTCGCGCTTAAATAAAAAGGATATCCAATCGGATATCCTTTTTTATTTAACCACTAGACCCACACAGCGAATCCAGGAGAAAATGCGTAGCATTTTACTCCGCCGTGACTTGCTTGCAAGTCACAGGTTCGACTCCCCGTCTCGCGTCCTTGCGAAGCATTTTACTCCGTAGAGACTTGCTTGCAAGTCACAGGTTCGACTCCCCGTCTCGCGTCCTTGCGAAGCATTTACTCCGCCGTGACTTGCTTGCAAGTCACAGGTTCGACTCCCCGTCTCGCACACCTTCGTTTTTTTGAGTCCCTTTCTTGAGTCCGTAATGTCAATTTTACAAAAGTATAAAAATTCCTTGACTCTCACGTTACGTCATAGTATATGCTATAATCAGTAGGGATACGAAAAACAACTATTTCTCACAGAACAGGAGACGAATTATCATGAGAATGCAAATAAAAGAATTTGCTGATTTTACGGGAGTCAGTGTGCGCACACTGCATTATTATGATGAAATCGGGCTGCTAACGCCCTCATACGTGGATGAACAGACCGGGTACAGATACTATGATGGGATTTGCCTGGAGCGTATGCAGGAGGTACTGTTCTATCGGGAGTTGGATTTCCCTCTAAAGAATATATGTGAACTTTTATCATCACCGGGCTACGACAAACAAAAGGCCTTGGAACAGCAGAAGCGACTGCTGGTTTTGAAAAAGGAACGTTTGGAGCGATTAATAGATGCGCTGGATAGCGCAAAGAGAGGAGAATATGTAATGACAGCATTTGATAACAAAGAATATGAAAAAACGAAAAAGCAGTACGAGGCAGAGGTAAAGGAGCGTTGGGGAAAGACGGATGCTTACAAGGAGCATCAGGAAAAGACCAAGGGTTATTCCAATGATAAGTGGCAGGAGGCTAATGCAGGCCTTGATATCATTATGGAAGAGTTTGCCCGCTGTAAGGACCGCGGAGCTACGGCAGACTCAGATGAAGCACTTGCCTTGGTGCAAAAGCTTCAAAATCACATTACCGAGCAGTACTATACCTGCACCAAAGAGATATTGGCAGGACTGGGACAGATGTATGTGGCAGACGAGAGATTCCGTAAGAACATCGACAAGCACGGCGAAGGAACGGCGCAGTTTATCAGTGAAGCCATTACAAAATATAGTCAATAGAAATTTTGTGGCCTGTTAATTCGACCTCTTGCAGTAATAATAGTGTGACAGCTTTGTATCTATACTGGTCAAAGGCAAGAAAAAGTATCCTTTTTATGGTATAAATGGATACTTTTTCTAAGTTATTTATGTAGAGATACGTTGAAGCCATGAAAAAGACAGAAAACATACAAAATCATTATGAAAATGGGTACCAAATGCTTAGAAATAGCCATATAGATACTTTATGCCACAGGAAACTAGAATTAATCGGTGGCACTATTTCATAACCTCCTGCATTATAGCAACAAGGCGTTCATCGGCACTGTTTGCTGTGAGTTTAGATGCAAAGTCGCCGGCAAAGTAAGCGATATAATCTTCAATTTCCCTCATTCCCGTGGTGTCTCCGAAATCTTTTAAAGCCCGGCAGAATGTTACTGCAGCATTTGTTTTTTCTTCCATACTACCTTCTTTACAGAACCATATATCCTTAGACTTCTTGTTCAAGAAGAAAAGTGTCAGGTCCTTCATATTTTGGTGCAGCTGTGCGGCAAATTCAGCAGAGTCCTTAGGGAAGAGTTGTTCACATTTCTGGCCGGCTGTGCGGTACATATCAGGAAGCTCATTATAGTAAAGGGTTTTGGCTTCCTCTGTTTTGCCGGCCGCATGCAGTAGTTTCCCTTTTATGGTAAGAGCATCCAGTCGGATAGCAATATCTCGGCATCCGCTCAAAATACGTTCACAAAGCTTTTCCAGTTCCTTTTCCTGTTGCAGGATTTGAACGTTATCATTGTCCGCACAGCCTCCGATTAAGTCCCAAGCATAAATAATCATGACCCGGTAGTCATTGGGGAACTGTCGGATGGCAGCGGTGGATAGCTGCAGAGCCTCCACCAGGCAAAAGCTTTCCATAGCGACAGTATGCTTTTCCAAAAAGGCTAAAATGTCCTGTTCCATTTTAGATTCACTGTAATTCATTAGTTCATCGATGGACACCTTAAAGTAGTAAGCCAGCTGAGGAAGCAGGGAGATATCCGGCAAGGTAATGCCGGTTTCCCACTTACTAACCGCTGCGGCAGAAACATTCATAGCCACTGCCAGCTCCTCCTGGGTAATGTTCTTTTGGATTCGTAACCTTTTGATGGTTTCTCCCATTTGTATGTTCATAGTAATATCTCCTTTTCTACATAATTCCGTATCATTTTTGACAGAAAGCGAAAGCGTAACCGGTATTGCTAAGCTTTTGTTTATAAGCTAATCATATCATAAAAAGAGGAAAAGAACAGATATTGGTGGTTAACTAACTATTAACTGCTGGTTAAATATATTGATGGATAAGCAAGGCAAAGCATTAAAATTACATATAATTCGCCAATAAGGCGATTTAGTTCCCCTATAATTAGTGCCAAAAGGCGAATCTATCTGCTATAATGAAACCATAAGAACTGCAAGGCCTTAGTAATGTAAACCAAGTGTATGGAGTAATGCCTATGAAAGAGATGAATTTACGAATAGCAGATTTGAGAAAAAAGAAAAAGATGACACAAAAGGAACTGGCGGATGCCATGGGCGTTTCCTTCCAAACCATCAGTAAGTGGGAGAAGGGAGTAAACCTGCCGGATATTACGATTTTGCCTGCTCTGGCAGAGTATTTTAAGGTGTCCATAGACCAGCTGATGGGGGTGATACCCTTGCAGGGGGAAGAGTATATAGAGGAAAAGACGGGAACAGGACAGTTTTGGGAGCAGAAGCTGGAGTACCTGCTACGGTCCCGTAGGAGGTCCTGGAACGAAGATTATATGCAGTTCCTAATAGAAAAAGTATGGAAGATAGAGAAGCCGGTGAAGGTGCTGGATTGCGGCTGTGGCTATGGATTCTTAGGACTATTATTAATGCCCCTACTGCCAAAGGGAAGTACTTATACGGGTATGGATTTGTCGGAAAGGCTTTTGGAGGAAGGACAGAAGCTGTTTGCAGACAAGGAGTATGAGGTGCGTTTCCTGCACAAGGATGTGTACGAATATCATGTGAAGGAACAATATGATTTGGTGATTTGTCAGGGGGTACTTAGGCATTTGGATACGCCGGAGGCATTCTTAAAAAAGATGATAGAGTTTGCCAAGAAGGATGCTCAAGTGGTTTGTATCGACGCCAACAGGGAGTTTGAGTGTGACGGTCTCTATGTGGATGGCATGGATTATTTCTGGCTTTGTAAGCATGACGGCACGGAGGCACATTGGCGGACGGAGCTGGAGCAGCAGGGACGTGACTATGCGGTAGCCATCCGTACTGCCCATATGATGAAGAAGCTGGGACTAAAGGAAGTGGATGTGAGGATGAAGGATAAGGTGGCTTTCGTCACACCGGATCAGGAGGATTATGAACAGACCAAGCGTGATTTCCTGGAGTACAATGACTGGTATGCCGGAAAAAGTCCACAGGAGATGGAGAATATCATTCATTTCCTCATGAATCACGGCATGTCCCGTAAGGAGGCTACGGATTATTGTACCCGCAATATACGGATTGCCGAGTTTTTCCAGTTACATCCGGATGCGGGCTATACTTTTGCGAAAGGAACGATGATATCTTATGGAAAGAAATAAAGTATTATTAATCGATATGTATGGAGTGATTATTAAAGAAAGTAAGGGGTACTTCATCCCCTATACCTTTCAGCATTTTCCGGAGGAGGAATATGACCGACTGACCAATGCTTTTAAGGTGGAGAGGGTATTTTCCAAGGCCCAGAAAGGGCAGCTGACCAATGAAGAGTTCTTAAGCTATCTGGGGTATGGGAACCCACGTGAGACTATGGAGGATTATCTGAAGAACTACCTGACCTTGGATGAGCAGTTCCATGATTTCGCGTCAAGTGTTACTCAAAAGATGGAGATGTGTTTACTGTCCAATGATGTGTTGGAATGGAGTGAATTTTTGACGGAGTATTATGGCATGAACCCCTATTTCAAGGACAAAATTGTCAGTGGAGAGGTACATTTACGCAAGCCGGATAAGGCAATTTTTGAGTGTGCCCTTGAGAGACTGCAATGCAAACCGGAGGACTGCATTTTCGTGGATAATAGTGTGAAGAATCTGCGGGTGGCAGAAGAACTGGGAATGACTGCCATACTCCTTAATAGAGACGGCGAGGAATATGAAGGAAATGTGGTGAATGATTTCGGGGAGCTGGGCGAATTGCTTCAGAGGCTTCTGTAGAGGAAAGGAGAGGAACTATTATGAGTGATAATTATTCTTTGGCAGTAGGCTGTATCGTCCGTAAGGAGGATGAGGTGCTTCTGGTGCGTCACACCTACGGTGGGGCTGCAGGTCAGCTGTTAATTCCCGGAGGACATTGTACTGTGGACGAGCTTCCGGAGGAAGCCGCGCAACGGGAAGTATTGGAAGAGACTCATGTGGTGGCAAAGATGGATGCCATGCTGGGTATACGATGCGGACGTAATGGCTGGTATGCATTATTATTGATGGATTATGTGGAAGGCGAGCCTATGAGTGACGGAAATGAAAACAGCGAAGCCTTATTTATGAAAGTGAATGAGGCTTTAGAGCGGGAGGATGTGACCCATATGACGAAGGTGGCTTTACGTGCTATGCTTTCTGAGGATAAGAAGTTGTTATATTCCGATGAGGAGTATAAGAAAGTAAAAGAAAATAAGTTTACGTTGTTTATATAGGGAGTGTGAAAACCAAGGTCCGGGTGCCTTGGTTTTTCTTGTATATAAGAAATGATTATGTTATATTGATATTGTCTTAAAAATCTATCATCTGATTTCAGGCAGTTTCTGCCAAGTTTTTCTAAGACTATTAATTACATACGGAGGTATTGGCTTATGGAGGAAAGCAAGGAATTATTGTCCACTGATTCGATATGCAATCGGGTTTATACTATTAGGGGACAACAGGTAATGCTGGATTATGATCTGGCAGAGATTTATGGGTATGAAGTGAAAAGATTGAATGAACAGGTAAAAAGAAACATAAATAGATTTCCGAATGATTTTATGTTTCAGTTGGAGGAAGCAGAGTTTGATATCTTGAAGTCGCAATTTGCGACTTCAAGTTGGGGGGGCAAAAGAAAGCTTCCTTATGCTTTTACAGAACAAGGAATATATATGCTTGCAACTGTCCTGCGTGGCGAATTAGCAGAAAAACAAAGCATCTTTATTATGCGGGCCTTTCGGGAAATGAGACATTACATAAAGCAAAACCAGCAGTTTGTAACACAGTCAGAAATGCGACTGGTAACGGCAAAGGTATCGGAGATTTCTGCACAGATGACAAATATGACCGACAGGCAGAAGAAGAATGAGCAGGAGATTACTGACATTTTGCGTAGTATTGATACTATTAGCGAGAACTTTATTTCAGATAGAGACTGCAAAAACTTTGTAATCTATAAAGGGCAGAAATTCGAAGCGGATTTAGCTTACATTGATATTTATCAACAGGCGACTACCAGCATCTATGTAGTGGATGATTATATGGATGCCAAGACCTTGCAGTTGTTATCCCAGAAAAGGCAAGGAGTAGAAGTGATTCTTTTTACAGAAAACGGTCATGGGCGTTTCATAGTGATAGATTATGGTATGCCCACAGAGCAGGCATACCATTGTGGGGCATCCAGTAAGGATGCAGGTAAAAAGCTTTGTGCAATTAATAAGCTGGAGAATTCATACATGATTCATCCGCCTATGGACAAGCTTCTGACACAGAAGGATAAGAAAGTGTGAAGGTAAGGGGCAATTCCCCCCTTGCATCTTCCGACATTCTGTGCTATGGTTAATGCAGATTTAAGGAAAGGCACAAAGTAAGTGAGCGGTGGAGAAATGAGAAACAGATAGTTTGATTTGGAGGAAACAAATAGTTTGAGAGTAGCCTATAAGAATAGGCTTGTTTGTGTATGCCGAATTAGATTATCGTACTTATGGAAACCCACTGATTCCCTATAAGAAGTTGTTGCTTTTCTCTATAGGTGAATGATATAGGTTTTATTTGAGTATGAGTCTGTTTGGGTATGCAAACAGACTTTTTCTTTGGAAAGGAGGCCTATATGTTACAGATTAAGAATTTGAATATCACACATAAGAAAGATTTAAGGGAAATTATAAAGGATTTTTCTGTTGTATTAAATCACGGGGATAAGGCCGTGATTATCGGAGAGGAAGGGAACGGAAAATCCACCTTGATGAAATGGATTTATGACCCTCAGCTGGCGGAGGAATATGTGGAGTGTACGGGAGAACGTATTTTAGGCAAGGAGAAGCTTTGTTACCTGCCGCAGGAGTTGCCCTTATCCGCCAGAGAAATGACCATATATGAGTTCTTTGCGGCAAGTACCTTTTTCTTTGATTATTCCCCCAAGGAATTGACGCAGATGGCAAAGGAATTCCGGGTGGATATGGATTTCTTCTACAGAGAACAGCGGATGTGTACCTTATCCGGCGGCGAGAAAATCAAGGCACAGCTGATGCGTATTTTGATGGAAAAGCCTACAGTGCTTTTGCTGGACGAGCCCTCCAATGATATTGATATTGCCACATTGGAGTTTTTAGAGGACCTGATAAACAACTGGGAATATATTGTATTATATATTTCCCATGATGAAACTCTGATAGAGAATACGGCCAATATGGTGATTCATTTGGAGCAGCTGAAGCGTAAGACAGAGCCGAAATTTACGGTGGCCAAGATGCCCTACAGACAGTATGTGGAGGAGAGGATTCACAACTTTGACAGGCAGGAGCAGCAAGCCTTGAATGAACGTAGGGAGAAGCGTAAGAGGGACGAACGGTTTGCTAAAATCTACCAGGATGTGCAGACACAATTAGCCGGATGTTCCAGACAGGCACCTGCCATAGCTAAAAATCTGAAGGACAAAATGCACTCGGTTAAAGCTATGGAAAAGCGTTTTGAAAGAGAAGATGAGAATATGACGGAAATACCGGAGCAGGAAGAAGCCATCTTCTTTAAGTTGGGTGCTAAGGAATTAGCCATTCCGGCAGGAAAGACAGTGATAGAGTATGAGCTGGACGAGTTGTTGACGCCGGATGGGGAGAGAGTTCTGGCCAGAGATATAAAGCTTATCATGCGTGGTAGTAAGAAAGTGTGTATTGTGGGAAATAACGGAGCCGGCAAGACCACTTTTTTAAAGAAAATAGCGGGGCTTCTTTTGGCGAGAAAGGATATCCATGCACAATATATTCCGCAGAACTATGAAGATATATTGGACATGACACAGACACCGGTGGACTTTTTGGATACCTCCGGAGATAAGGAAGAGAGAACCAGAATCCGAACCTACCTGGGTGCCTTAAAGTATACAGCGGACGAGATGGACCACCCCATCAGTGAATTGTCCGGTGGTCAGAAGGCCAAGGTATTACTTCTGAAGATCAGTTTGTCTAAAACCAATGTGTTGATACTGGACGAACCGACCCGTAACTTTTCGCCCCTGTCAGGACCTGTGATACATAAAATCCTGGCAGAATTTCCGGGTGCCATCATCAGTATTTCTCATGACCGAAAGTACATGGATGAGGTATGCGATGTGGTATATCGGCTTACGGAAAGCGGATTAGAGGAATGGGAAAATTAATTTTATAAACCCCTTGACTCTAAACCATACTTTAAGCTTATGATATGTACATAAGGTACCTTAAAGAATATTAGGAGGTGGCATCAATGAAAATCGGAGAATTTGCCAAGGCCTGTAATGTGCCCGTTTCTGTTTTGCGCTATTATGACAGCTATGGCCTACTAAAGCCGATATATCACGATTGTTTTACCGGATACCGGTATTATTCACAAAGTCAGGTTGCAGTATGTGAGCGTATTAATGAATTGAAGGCGGCGGAGTTTTCCCTTGCACAAATCAAGAAAATTATGGCCGGCAATCTGTCGGAAGCGGAAATAAGTCTTGTATTTGATGAAAAGAAAGAGCAGCTTAGGCAAGTTCTGGATAAGCTTGATGTGCTTCGTGAAAAAATATCAGGAGGTACTTTTATGGAAACAATAAATTTAGAATTAATGCATGAGGATGTGCATTTGCCATTTGAGAACGATGACAAGGTAATCGGTAAATGGGAGATTCTGGGCGAGTACAATAGTCGTAAGGAGTATGAGCTGGATAAGAAGCTTCCCGAAATTAGAATTGGCAGTAAAAAACGTGAAATTTATTTCCTTCCCCAGGGGGAATGGTACTGGTGCTATTCATGGACGAAGGGCAAATTGTTGGTTGACGGTGGTGATTGTTCTTATGTGAATGAGTACACCATTGAAAAACAGGAAGATGAACTTTTTATGTTTGTAAATCTGAAAGCCTATGATTATTTGCAAACCGGCAGAACCACACTTTTGGTACTTCGCCGTCTGGATAATCGACATTATCGTGCAGCTGAGATCAGCCGCAAGGATAATATTGATATGCCCTTTGTGAATGATGACAGGATTGTGGGTAAGTGGGAAGCAGTAAGCTTTGTACAGCATAAAGAGGAGTTTGACCCGGAAGCCATAAGAGAGAATTTTGTTCCCTATTTCAAGGAAATAGAGTTTCTTCCCGAAGGAGAATGTGTCAGTGTTTACGGAGAGGAAATCATAAGCGGAAGGGCAAAACAGGAATGGACCAAGGGTTATTTGCTGCGCAAATGGAACAGTACGGCTTGTGCCTACGAAATCAAGAATATTGACGGGACGGAATATCTGTTTATGGAATGGAAAAGCGGTGATTACCGCTGGGGTGGATATGAGACAGATTATTACGTTTTTCAAAGGCAGGAGAAGTAAGCTTGTATAAGAAATATGAATCCCCGGAGACCAAGAGGTTTCCGGGGATACTTATGGTATGGGAAAGTGTGCGAGTACAGTGATGAAATTACTTTTTAGCTACGATAGTAAATTCACCCGGAACGTCAGGGTTTTCCCATGCCGGATGTTCATCAAACCTTTCCAAAGTAAATCCACAATGGATTACAGCATTGATAATTTCGCTGATGGTGTATTTCCGACAGAGACATTTGGGCATTTGGGTTCTTATTTCTTCTTCATAAAAACGGGCATGCGCCATTTCAAACTCGAAAATTTCGGTTGAAAAATAAGTCATGGTTGGTTGTTCGAGATGTAGGACATCAATAATCTTGGTGAAGGGATGAAAATCATTGCAGATTATTTTCCCATCCGATTTTAGCAGCAGATTCATGAGGGACATGAATTCCTCAATATCGTGAAAATAGTGTAGGATACCGCCTTCCATAAAAACAATGTCAAAATACTCGGCGTATTTCTCATGATCAATGTCCAGCACATCACCT
The DNA here is from genome assembly GCA_017522685.1 of Lachnospiraceae bacterium. Next base: position 39,541 of record JAFWYN010000005.1, on the reverse strand, counting down.
ATTACATAATCAATATCTACATGTGCGGCTTCTGCTACTTCCAGAGCATAGCGTCGGTTATCCTCTGAAATGTCAAAGATGGTTACTTCTGCACCCAAGAGAGCCAGGGGGATTGCTTTTTTGCCACAGGAGCCACAGATATTAGCTATCTTAACACCTTCATATTTGTCAAAATAGGTTGTGAATCTTTTTAACATTTGCTGAGGGTCTCTCATGGCTTTCTCTGCCAGAACGGCAGGAGTTCCGTTATATTTCAGCCAAAATTCATAAGCTGAGTATTCCCATGCTTTTTTGTTTTGTACACTATAATCTCTCATGTTTCCCCAACCTCTTTTCTACCATTTTGTAATGTTCGGTATCTTTCTCTGCATTATTGTAGTAAAATTCCAGAGATTGTACGGGAACGGAAAGATGGTCAATCTGTACCATGTCTGTATTTTTGTACAGAAAATCATCCGTATCATCACCCGGACAATTGCCATAAAACATGCACCTTACTTTTATACCCTGATATGCTATATCAAAATACTTAAATTCATCAGTGGTTTGTTTCGCGGCATCCGGGTAGCGGAAAAATGATTTAACGATTTCTTCATCCTTCCATTTAAAGGTCAGGCAAATCTTGTCCAAGGGAAATTCCAGACCATGGGCAAAAATCATAGTTTTGCCGTCAACCTTGAAGGGTATTTGGTTTTGAATCAGGCTACCTGCCAAAGAATGGAGTATGCTCCATTCATGCTTGTACTGCATCGTACCAATATCAATTTGATAAGTAGTGTTTGTTGGTTCCATAAGGTTTCCTCCTATATTGTTTATAGGAGTATTATAAGTAGTATTTTGGGTTTGTTCCTGTCCTGTATCATTTGATTTTGTCAGGTTTCCGGTATTCCAGCCGCCTTGAATAGTGACTGCAATTTCCATAGGCGCAAATGACTTGGAAACAGGAAATCCGCGTCTGATAAAGCTGGGCGGAAATCCGTGGAATCTGGAAAATGCCTTGGTAAAGGCTTCGGGAGTTTCGTAACCGTATTTGTAGGCCAATTCGATGATTGGTGTATTTGAAGTTGTCAATTCTTCTGCGGCCATAGTTAACCTTCTGTTTCGGATATACTCCATAATGGTCATTTCACAAACTACCTTGAAAAGAGAAGATAAGGTTGACTCACTGATGAAAAAATACGAGGCAATGGAGGTTGGTGTTAACTCGTCGAAAAGGTTCTCTTCGATATGGGCTATTACCCGGTGTAACATGGAAAGGGAAAAAACATTTGTATTCTCAAAATCAGATGCCATGTTATTCCTCCTTGGGATTTATCGTTTTGAATTGTTTATAGTATTCATGCACCAGACTGCGATAGCCCCAATCCTTCATTTGGTCGTAGGTAATACGGTAGTTGCCCTTATAGTGGCGGCCTGTGACACAGTAGCGGATGTACTGTTGCATGTAAGCATCGATTTCTTTCAGGCCTTCGTCGGTGGTCAGACAGGGAAAAAACCAGCGGCTCCAGGAGAATTCGGTGCCCTCTCCATTGTCGTAGAACTTGCGGTTCATGGCTTTGATGAAGCCCTTGGCTGCACGGTCGCCGGACAGTTCCTTCTTTTGTTGCCAACGGCGCAGGGAATGGGCTTTTCTTTTTATCTTATCCTTCATCTTTCGGATGGTAATATCGGACAAATCCACCTTGTAATCATGAAATGAAAAACCTAAGAAGTCAAAAGGCTCACCGGGGTTGCTCAAGTGTACTTTGGAAGGATTTATAGCCAGTTTGTGTGTTTCAATATATTCATAGAGACGGGCTTGTAATTTGGTTAATTCTTCTTCCGTATCTGCGAATATCAAAATATCATCGGAATAGCGGAAGTAAAGAATGCCTTTACGCTCAAAGGAATGGTCCATTTCCATTAGATATACATTGGCCAGAAAGGGAGAGATGGGAGTGCCGGCCATGGCACCGCGTTTTTCGGTAAGAATATTTGTCGATCCATTTTCATCATAAATAGCTTTGTCTGCGGTCAGAAGGCGAACCAGAAAATCATAAACGGCAGAATCTTCCGGCTTTAAAAATTCCAGCTTACGAAGAAGCATGGGTACATCAATGGAGTTGAAATAATTGCTGATATCCACCTTCAGGCAGTACATTTGGTGTATGTTACGGGTGTTTCTGAGGCGACGTACAGCATCCTTTACCCCATAATGTCTGCGAAAAGCATAGCAATTACGGGCAAATAAGTGATCGTAACGGAAAAGAAGGTAGGTCAGCATCTTTAGCAGCATATTGAAGTCATCAGAAAAGGAGTAAACCACTCTTTTCTTAGAGACACCACTTTTGTTGACTTCCTTTTTGCGGGGAAGGGGCAGTTCGCAGTCGATTCTTGAGAGATATGCTGGAACCGACAGGTATTTTCCTTCAGCAATGTATTCTTTCAGCACCTTTTGTTCACGCGCGGATAAGTGTTGTTTTTCAATTTTATAGTTTAAAAATTCCTGCCAGTATTCCGGACAGGAAAGCTGTTCTTGGATGGTCATGAGGTTCTCCTTGAATATCATAGAAGTTCTGTTTTTGAGCCAGCTGAATGGCTCTTACCGCGTTGCTTTAGAGCCATTCAATTCGCAAAACCGCCTCTTCGAGGCTTTCCTTTTGCTCATTTAATGGCAAATTGCCATATAGTTTCCTAAAAACAGTCTTTACCAAGCGAGCTTGGACAGCGAAACTGCATGGCTCTAAAGCAAAAAAAGAAAGAGAAATTACTTTGAAGCAACTAAAGCGTGCTTAGTTGTACCAGACTGAACATATCCCTACTACCTGCAAAGCACCATAACGGATATGGGAATGCTTCATCTGTCACAGGTGTAACAATGGCGTCACATTTCTCTTTCTTTTCTATTTCTATCACACGCTTAAGCGTGGAACAGACTTGATTAAGTTGTCTAATTAGCCGATGGCCTTGCGGATTCTCTCTTCCATATAGTCCAATTCGTTGGGCATATACTCGAAGAAGTCCATCATAGGAGTGCTGTTTTTGTCACAGTAATCCTTGATGGTTCGGTTGGCCATATGTGTATATTCCTTATAAGTATCATAGACATTGATGAACAATACTCTCTGACCATTCTTGTAAACCGCATAGGAGATATCCTTGGGCAGGCGATAGCAACCACCGCGTTTGTAAATCTCAAAGCCGGCTTCTGCTTCAATAGAAGCAGGGGAAATGTTTTCCTGTATCTCAAACTCGCCGATTTTCTTTAATACATCAGGAAGCTTCTGTGCAAAAGGTCTGTCATCGTATTCATCACTGGTACTTTGTACGGCAGAGGAGGATGTATAGGTTGATGAAGCAGTAGTATTAGAAGAAGGAACGTTCACAGCCTTACGAATCGCATCATCTGTCTGGCTCATTCCGCCACGCAATCCCTTATCTACAGTATTATGTACATTGTCATATACAGCATCATTTACGGCTCTGTTCATAGCACGTTCTGCTGCCTTTAATCCGGTTTTCAAAAGGTTGTCTAAAAATCCCATAATTACCCTCCTATAAATCTATCAAAAGTAGATTTATTATAACAAAAAGTGATTCAGTTCGCAATAATATTTGTTATAATCAGTAACAGAAGTGTTGAGTATTTAGGAGATGAACGATAGGGACTAAACTTTTGCGGATTCGAGACGATATATGTAGTACAAATACTTATGGCCATAAGATTGAGTATTCACAAATCGTCACCACGGATGGTAGGGATTGAAAACAGGAGGTTTTCATGAGATACCATCCTTTTGTTTTGCAGGAATCAGGGAAGGTGAATAAAAACAAGTGACGCATGGAAAGGAGCAGTATTGCGTATTGATTCTGGAGTGATAGGAATGGAGTCCGCTCGAAGATATACCGCTTCGAGAACACAATATAGCCGTTTCGTGCTAAAGGAAAGACAGGAAGAAAAAACACAGGCCGGGACCTCCCTTTTGGGTGGAGAGTTGGAAGCCCATGAGGAAGAGAAGAAACAGCCGGCTATAGGAGAAGCAACCACAGATTATACTTATGATTTGCAGGAAAAGGTGGAGAGTATGCGGACCAACAGGCCCCGTATTCGCAGTACCACCACAGATTTTGCGGACCGGTTCCGACAGTATACCACCCGCTATATTTTTATGTTGCTTTTTGGAGATGACAAGACGAAGAAGTATCTTGGGGAAGTGGAGGCACAGGGGCTTTCCCCGAAGAATACAGCCACCTTGGAGTTTACCCCCATGAGGCAGGTGGCAGTATCCATGGAGAGCTATTATCGTGAAGAGGAGTCGGTTACTTTTTCTTCCCAAGGTAAGGTGACCATGGCAGACGGCAGGGAGATTACTTTTTCCCTGGAGGTGGGCATGAGCAGGACCTTTGAACAGTACTACCGGGAAGAGTATGAAATGACGGAGTTCCAGAGGTTGTACGACCCATTGGTCATCAATTTTGATACGGATACAGCACAGCTGTCTGACCAAAAGTTCTTCTTTGATTTGGACAGTGACGGTGCGGCGGAGGAAATATCCGAATTAGGTGCCGGCAGTGGTTATCTGGCCCTGGATAAGAATGAAGACGGCCGGATAAACGACGGCGGTGAATTGTTCGGGCCGACTTCCGGCAACGGGTTTGCGGATTTGGCAGCCTATGATGAGGACGGTAATGGTTGGATTGATGAAGGGGACAGCATTTGGAATAAGTTGAAAATCTGGTGTCGTGACGAAAACGGTCAGGACAACTTATTTACCTTGGCGCAGAAAGGGATAGGAGCTATCTGTCTGCAAAATGTGGCCACGGATTTTGCATTGAAGGGCGCAGAGAATGTGGCCAACGGATTCATCCGTAGTACGGGTATATTCTTATATGAGAATGGCAATGCAGGTACCCTGCAGCATTTGGATTTGGCCCAATAAGGGAAAATCGAAAGAACATCTCAAAGTTGGTATTTTGAGATGTTCTTTTTGTGTGTTTTGTAGTATAATAATGGAGAATGCTGTATTGTGTGGGTACAAAAGGCTTTGTGCAGGAGCAATTCCTTGGAACAGGAGCAGGAAAGTATGTTAATGATTTTGGTAAATTGGCTGTATACGGGAACAACGGTTTTTTTGTTGGGCTGCGGTTTTTCAGCCTTTTCCGTTAAAATATTTCACTATAAATTAAAGAGAACCGATAGCCTGCTGATGGCCGGATTGGTGCTGGCTACAGTGTATGCGCAGTTTTATTCTTTGTTGGGGTCGGTATCGCTGATTGCCAATCTGCTACTTGTAGGTGCTTGTCTTATATGTCTGATTGCTTGCAGGAAGGATATCCTGCAAATCCTTCGAGGAGGAGTGGCGTCATATGGACCAATCAAGTGGATTATCGTGATTCTTCTGATAGGCCTGTGGGCATTTTTTACCTCCCGGGGATATATCCATTACGACAGTGATTTGTACCATGGCCAGAGTATCCGTTGGATTGAGGAGTATGGTGTAGTGCCCGGCTTGGGTAATCTTCATGAAAGATTTGCATATAACAGTTCCTTTTTTGCAGTCAGCGCCTTGTATAGCATGAGATTTCTGCTGGGAGAGTCCCTGCATAGTATGAGCGGATTTTTTGCATTGGTTTTGAGTATTAGTGCATTAGATATTACGAAGAGCTGGAAGAGGAAGAAATTTTTACTTTCGGATTATGCCAGAGCAGGGGCCATTTATTATCTGACCACCATTATTGACGAGGTGGTATCTCCGGCATCAGATTACTCTATTATGTGTGTCATCTTCTTTATTATCATAAAGTGGCTGGATTTATTACAGGAAGAAGAAAAGGAGATTGCACCCTATGCCCTGCTTTGTGTGGTGGGAGTATATGCATTGACCTTGAAGCTGACAGCAGGTCTTGTACTGTTGTTATTGATTAAGCCGGCTTATTTGTTGATAAAGGAAAAAAGAGTCAGAGAAATTATACTTTACATATGCATGGGTTTGGTGGTGGCCATCCCCTGGTTTGCCCGGACGGTGGTGATTTCCGGATGGCTGGTGTATCCATTGCCTGCCCTGGACTTATTTTCTTTTGACTGGGAAATGAGTGCAGAGCTTATGGAGATTGATGCGGCACAGATTTCAGCCTGGGGCAAGGCATTGTATAATGTGGCACTTTTGGACACTCCGGCGAGTGTTTGGATCCCCAATTGGTTTAGGACTACTTTGTCCGGTACGGAGAAGCTGTTGATTTTGGGCTGCGTGGGATGTATCGGTCTCTATCTGATAGGCTTGGTTTGGATGTTTGTGAAAAAGCAGTGGAAGCATCTGGATATGGCATTGGTGCTGTTGACGGTAATCAGCTCCTATCTGTTTTGGCAGATGAGCGCACCTTTGATGCGTTACGGATATGCCTATGTGTTGCTGACAGACTTTTTGGTACTTGGTTGGATCGTGGTTCGACTGGGCTGGAATAAATTAGAAAGTATTGTGTACGGCATGTTACTTTTGTATGGAGTATATAAGTTGTACCCTATGGGAGTATACTGCTATGCTTATCGAAATGAGCCCTATTATATGTGGCAGCAGGATTACGGTACCTATGAGCTGGAGTCCTATGAGATACAGGGTGTTACCTTCTATAAGCCTGTTTCCGGAGACAGAACAGGGTATGATTATTTCCCGGCAGGGCCTGTAAAAGCGAATATTGAACTGCGGGGAGAAGGGCTTAAGGATGGTTTCCTGCCTAAGCAGTAGCAGGCAAGATAGACAAATGAGATGTATGAGGGTTTTCATGAAGAAAAAGCAGTTTCGAAAGGTAATAATCACCGGGTATGTGCTGGGAAGCGTACTGTGCTTTACAGGCTGCGGTGCAGATGTAAATGCAGTGATTCCCAAGTCCGGATATGTTTATGACGGATTGGAAGAAGATTTTGCCTTGGCGCCGGGGCAATCGGTAGAGCAGGATGTCAATAAGCTGCCGGAGCAGGAACAAAAGGAACCGGCGGACAGTACTCCGGTTCAGACCATGCCGGAGTCAAACAAGATATCCATCACTATTTCCGCAGCAGGGGATTGTTCTCTGGGCAATCATATAGAGCAGGATTACAATTCATCCTTCAACCAAGCCTATGATACGGAGGGAGGAGCAGAGTATTTTCTGCGTAATGTAAAGGAGATTTTTGCGGCAGATGATATGACGATTGTGAATCTGGAAGGCGTATTAACCACTTCCAACGCAGCAGCGTCAGGAAGAGCCTATAATATAAAAGGTGACCCTTCGTATGCAAAGATATTGACGGAAGGCAGTGTGGAAGCAGTCAGCATGGCCAATAATCACCGTCTGGATTTTGGGTCAGAGGGCACCAAGGATACGGAAGCAGCTTTGAATGCAGAAAATATTGTGTATGCTTATGATAAAAATGTGGCTATCTATGAGACACAGGGCATTCAGGTAGGTTATGTATCCGTCAATGAGGTGGCCTGGGGTCAAGGATCGGAGGAGCTGGTAGAAGAAGGCATCAATAAATTGAAGGAAGCCGGCGTGGATTTGATACTGGTAGCCTGCCACTGGGGTGTGGAGAAGGACAATTATCCGGAAGCTTATCAGCAGAGACTTGGCCGGAAATGTATCGATATGGGAGCCGATTTGGTCATCGGCCATCACCCTCACGTACTTCAGGGTATCGAAGAATATAAGGGAAAGTTAATTCTACATAGCTTGGGCAATTTCTGCTTTGGTGCAAACAGGAATCCCACGGATAAGGATACCATGATTTTTCAGCAGACCTTCACTTTTGTGGACGGTGAGTTGCAGGGTGATATGGATGCGTTAGTGATTCCCTGTTCTATAAGCTCTGTAAGCAGTAAAAATGATTTTCAGCCCACACCACTTGCCGGAGAGGACGCCACAAGGGTTATCAATCGCCTGAACACTTACAGTGCGGATATGGGCATCGTGATTTCGGAAGAGGGTATTGTAGAAATGAAATAAGGCATCAGGCTTAAAGGGGAGGCTAAAGATGCTTAAAGTATAAAACATAGGAGGAAGTTACAATGGAACTGAGAAAAATGGAGAAGCTGGGAATCGAAACATCCCTTTTGGGATTCGGATGTATGCGTTTTCCCACCAACGCGGAGGGGAAGATTGACAGGGAAAAGGCACAGAAGATGTTGGATAAGGCCATTGCGGCAGGTGTGAACTATATTGACACCGCATATCCCTATCACAACGGAGAAAGTGAACTTTTCGTAGGTGAGGCGCTGAAGAAGTATGACAGAGCATCCTACTATTTGGCTACCAAGCTGCCGGTATGGTTTGTAAAGAGCGTGGAGGATGTGGATAAGTACTTCAACGAGCAGCTTGAGAAATTACAGACAGACTATGTGGACTTTTATCTTTTACATGCCATGGGCCTTAGCCGTTGGAAAGAGATGGTAGAACTTGGGGTAGTGGAAAGATTGGAAGAACTGAAGGCAGAGGGAAAAATTCGCTATTTGGGATTCTCCTTCCATGACAGCTATGAGGCCTTTGAAGAGATGCTTTGTGCAAGAGACTGGGATTTCTGCCAGATTCAGTTAAACTATATGGATACCAATGAACAGGCCGGTATGAAGGGCTATAAGCTGGCAGAGGAAAGAAATATCCCGCTGGTAATCATGGAGCCTATTAAGGGCGGTATGCTGGCCAATTTTGGTGCAGATATTAAGAAGAAATTTGCAGAACTGGATTCGGATGCAAGTGTGGCATCTTTCGCACTCAGATGGGTTGGCACCCTGCCCAATATCAAGGTGGTTTTAAGCGGTATGAGTACCATGGAGCAGGTAGAGGACAATCTGAAGACCTTTGTGAATTTCAAGCCTTTATCAGAGGAAGAAGCAAAGGGTATTGATGAAATCGTAAATATCATCAACAGTCGTGTGCAGAATGGTTGTACCGGTTGCGGTTACTGTATGCCTTGCCCCGCGGGTGTTAATATTCCGAAGAACTTCAGAGTATGGAATACCTACCATATGTACCAGAGCTATGATGCGGTAAGATGGAACTGGGAAACTGAAATGAAGGACTGCGAAAAGGCAAAGAATTGTGTGGAATGCGGTATGTGTGAGGCCGCTTGTCCGCAGGCATTAAATATTCGTGAAGATTTGAAGAAAGTTCAGGAAGACTTAGATAATAAGAGTATTTAAGAATGACAACATGGAGCCGGCGGGAAGGCCGGCTCCATGATTATGCTACAGAGGTGGTTGAAGATGAAGGAACAGCTGTTACAGAAATTTGAAGAAATATTTGGCGACAGGGAAGGGGCACAGGTGTATTTTGCACCGGGGCGTGTGAATTTAATCGGGGAGCATACGGACTATAACGGTGGCCATGTATTTCCCTGTGCGTTGACCATCGGTACTTATGGTGTGGTAAGGAAGCGTCAGGACAGGGTGCTGCAGTTTTACTCTACGAATTTCACCCATCTGGGAGTAATAGGTTGTACTCTGGAGGATTTGGTGCCGGACCCGGCTGCGGACTGGACCAATTATCCCAAGGGAGTGATGTGGGCTTTTGAGCAAAAGGGCATGAAGATTCCCTATGGTATGGACATCCTGCTAAGCGGCAATATTCCCAACGGTTCCGGCCTTTCATCTTCTGCTTCCGTGGAAGTATTAACCGGTTTCTTTTTGAGGGATTTGTTTGGTTTTGAGGTAAGTAATCAGGAGCTGGCTTTGATTGGGCAGTTCTCGGAGAATCAGTTTAATGGTGTGAACTGCGGTATTATGGACCAGTTTGCCATCGCCATGGGTAAGGCAGATAGAGCCATTTTTCTGGATACGGCAGATTTGTCCTATGAATATGCACCCATTCAGCTGGAGGGGGCGAAAATCGTCATCGCCTGCTCCAATAAAAAGAGAGGGCTTGGGGATTCCAAGTACAATGAGCGCCGCAGCGAGTGCGAAGAAGCATTGGCAGAGATTCAACAGGTAGTGTCAGTGAAGTCCTTGGGCGAGTTGAGTGAAGAGGATTTTAAACAGTACAAGGATGCTATCAAGAGTGAAGTACGTATGAGACGTGCTAAGCATGCAGTGTATGAGAATCAGCGTACTTTGAAGGCAGTGGAGGCCTTGAAAGCAGGAGATATTGCAGGTTTCGGTGAGCTAATGAACGCTTCCCATGTGTCTCTTAGAGATGATTATGAGGTTACAGGCGTGGAGCTGGACACCTTGGTGGAAGAAGCCTGGAAGGTAGAGGGCGTGATAGGCTCCCGTATGACCGGTGCAGGTTTTGGCGGCTGTACGGTCAGCATTGTGGAGGAATGCTGTGTGGAAGACTTTATCCGTAGTGTTGGCGAGGCCTATAAAGCCAAAATCGGATACGCGGCAGATTTTTATGTGGTAGAAATCGGGGACGGTCCCCGTAAGTTATAGAGGATAGAGGATTAGCTTATGAGAGTAGCAGTAATCAGTGATATTCATTCGAATTTCAAGGCCTTTGAGGCGTTTTTAGAGTATATAGAGGCACATCCGGTGGACACTATCATCGGTTTGGGGGACTATGTGACGGACATGCCCTATCCCCGACGAACCTTGGATATGCTGTACGATTTGATGGAAAAGTATCCCTGTATCATATTGCGGGGCAATCGAGAAGAGTATTTGCTGAATCACAGAAAGCAGGACCAGGGCTGGCATATCAGTTCTCCCAGCGGTGCCTTGCTTTATACCTATGAGAATATCACGGAACAGGATATGGACTTTTTCGAAGGTCTGCCTACGGTGATGGACCATGTGAAGCTGGGAGATTGTCCGGAGCTGACTCTTTGCCATGGGGCACCGGAGGAAGTCAGGGGGAATCTCAAGTATGATTTGGCTTTGCAGGACCAAGTCATGAAGGAACTTCCCACTCAGTATCTGCTGGGCGGACATACCCATCATCAGGAAACTATTAGTTTACATAACAAGATTTATATCAATCCCGGTTCCTTGGGACTGGCCATTGATGAAAAGGGTGGACATGCGGATTTTGCCATCCTGGAAGGAAATAAAGAGGGCTGGGAGTATGAGTTGATCAGTATCCCCTATGATTTGGAAGGGATGCTACAAACCTTTGCAGAATCCGGTGTGGATGCGTATGGCCTGGTGTTGAACCGTGCTGTGAAAAAGACCATGGAAACCGGTATCAACTGGTTTTACTTTGCGGCTATGGATGCCATGAAACTGAGCGGAAAGCCTTTACAGCAGGTGGAAGAGGATATCTGGGATATGGTAGCGGAGAAGCTGGAGTTGTAAGAGTGGTAGTTCTACTAAATTTAAATGGGGAAACCCGAAAAGTACACCGACATATGGTCATACATTTTCACAACATGGTAAAAAAATAACTAAACAACAATTAATAGATAGAGCTAATGGATTTGAAAATCCACATCAAGTTGTACAATGGCTTGATGATCAACAAGCGGCAGATTTTCTGGCTAATGCAGTTAAAAATAGAGAAGGTGTTTTTGATGTCCAATTGCCTTCTGATATAAAAGCACGCTCAATTCTTCCAGACGGAACAGAGGTAATTCCAGATAGGGTAAAGATTGTAATGAAACCAGATGGAAGCATAAGGACAGCATATCCTTATAGTAGTTTATATCCTAATAGTTAATAGGGAGTGATAATCAAATGGGCAAAGAGTTGAAATATCCATCAAAAGAGACAATTACCAAGTTGACAAAAGATTTACAGTTAGAAGGCGTAAATGATTTTACTCAAGATTGGGAATATGAGGTGGCAAATGCTGAGCAATTGCAAAGTTACATTGAATATTATCAAAAAGCTAATCTTAATGTTAATGAAAAAGCTACTTTAATGAGGATTATATTAGAAGCATATAATGACCTTGTGGTTCTAAATACTCAGGAATGTAAGTATCAAAATGTGATTAAACAATTGTTACACTATGATTATACAATTCACGAAGGAACTATAAATTATTGGAGTTGTGAAGGTGAAGCGTTAGAAAATTGCTTTGCAATAACAGCGTTTGTCAGAAGCATAAGAGATTGTGAATAAAAGTATTCTTGGACATTTTTTAATTTATTATGTCTCCGCATAAGGACATCCAAGATTAAAACGGAATATTGTTACTGAAACGCATTGTTTTCATGGTACTTGGTGCTGTGAAGATGATGCATTTTTTAAACAAAAAATTCTTGCATATTATTAACGCAAGTGATAAATTAAGTACAAAGCATATTTTCTTTTTCAATTCTTTGAATCTTTTATTCTATTGTATTTCAGAAATTCATGCTTTTCATTCACATTTTAATTGAAAGCAGGAGGATTCTGAAAGGGTATGCTCCTGCGGTAAGGAGGGTACCAAATGAAAATGCAACGTAACTACAAGGATTCTATTTTTCGAATGTTATATCTGGACAAGAAGGAGCTGTTAAGCCTGTATAATGCAGTGAACGGAACGCATTATACAGATGTGAACGGTTTGGAGATTAATACTCTGCAGAATGCTATCTATATGAATATGAAAAATGATGTGTCATTTCTCTTTAATTTCCAGGTAAATCTGTATGAGCACCAGTCAACAGTGAATCCTAATATTCCACTGAGAGATTTATTGTATGTATCGAAGCTATTACAAAATATTGTAAAGGACAGTGATTTATACGGAACTACATTAGTAAAGATACCGACACCGAAATTCATTGTATTTTATAATGGCAGGGAAAAGCAACCGGAGAGAAGAGTGTATAAGCTGTCGGATGCTTTTTCGAAGAAACAGGATGAACCGGAACTGGAACTGATGGTAACCGTGCTGAATATCAATGCGGGGAATAATGCAGAGATTTTGAGTAATTGTAAAACTTTAAGAGAATATATGCAATATACGGAAAAAGTAAGAGGGTATGCTATGCAGATGCCCATTGAACAGGCTGTGGAGCGGACGATTACAGAATGTATCAAAGAAGATATCTTGGCGGAGTTTTTGAAGAAGAACCGGGCGGAGGCGATGGAAGTGAGTATATTTGAATATAACGAAGAGTTGCATTTGGCAAATCTTCGAAGGGAAGGTTATGAAGAAGGATTAGCTGATGGAATAGAGAGAGGAATCAGTCAGGGAATAACTCAAGGAATAACTCAGGGAGTACAGGATTTGTTGTTAGATATTCTGGGAGATATAGGAATAATTTCTGAAGTATTGGAAGCAGCCATTGTGGAACAGACGGATATAGATGTTCTGAATGGATGGGTAAAGATAGCAGCAAGATGTTCTAAAATAGAAGAGTTTGAGGAAGGGTTAAGAAGAAGCCTATGAAATTTTTACTGGTGGCACTGAATGCGAAATACATACATTCCAATCCTGCTCTTTACAGTCTGCGGGCTTATGTCGGGGAAGAACTGCAGGAGCATGTGGAGATTGCAGAGTATACCATAAATCACGCCTTTACGGATGTTTTGGCGGATATTTATCAGAGAAAGCCGGATGTCATCGGGCTTTCCTGTTATATTTGGAACATTGAGCAGATGCTGGAATTGGTGACGGAGCTTGGCAAGCTGATGCCTCAGGTACCCATTTGGTTGGGAGGCCCGGAGGTGACTTATGATGCGCCCGGATTATTGGAGAAGTATCCTCAGCTGGCAGGAATAATGATTGGAGAAGGAGAGGCCACCTTTCGGGAGTTACTGGGATATTATGTAAACCGGGAAAACTGTGAGGAGGGTCGGTTTGCAGCGATTCCGGGGCTTTGTCTTCCGGGAGGTTTTACCACACCCAGAGAGCTTACGGATATCAGTACCTTGCCCTTTTTGTACGAGGATATGGAGCCTTTTCAGAATCGTATCATTTATTATGAATCCAGCCGGGGCTGTCCTTTCCGTTGCAGCTATTGCTTAAGCTCCATCGATAAAAAGGTAAGACTACGTGACATGAGTGTCGTAAAGAAGGAGTTGCAGTTTTTCTTGGACAAGAAGGTGAAACAAGTAAAGTTTGTGGACAGAACCTTTAATTGTAACCATGAACATGCTGCTTCTGTCTGGAAGTACTTGCTGGATAATGACAATGGTGTCACAAATTTTCACTTTGAAATAGCAGCGGATCTTTTAAACGAGGAAGAACTGAAACTGTTGGGACAGATGCGTCCCGGTCTGGTACAATTGGAAATCGGTGTGCAGTCCACCAATCCGAAGACTTTGGAAGCTATACATCGGGTGATGGATGTGGAGAAACTGGCGACAGTGGTAGCACGTATTAATGCCGGCAAGAATGTGCATCAGCATCTGGATTTGATTGCGGGACTACCCTATGAAGATTATGAGAGCTTTGGCCGGTCCTTCAACCGTGTCTATGCCATGGAGCCGGAACAGCTGCAGCTGGGCTTTTTAAAGGTGTTGAAGGGTTCGGAAATGTGCGAGAGAGCCGCAGAGTACGGTATTTATTATACGGATAAGGCACCTTACGAAGTGCTGTTTACCAAATGGTTAAGCTTCGATGATGTGCTACGTTTGAAAAAAATAGAGGAAATGGTGGAGCTGTATTACAACAGCAATCAGTTTGTGCATACCCTGCAGTTTTTGGAGCAGGCTTTTGAGACGCCCTTTGCTTTGTATGAAGCTTTGGCAGACTTTTATGAGAAGAGGGGCTATTTTGTTAACAGCCCTGCCAGAAGCTATCGCTATCAGATGCTATTGGAGTTTGCCTGCGAGTATGACGGACAGTATAGGTGCGTGTATCGGGAGCTTTTGACCTATGATATGTATCTAAGGGAGAATCTGAAGAGCCGTCCTGATTTTGCCAAGGATTTGGGAGCACATAAGGAAGTATTCAGGGCTTTTTATAAGCAGGAAGAGGAAAAGAGAGAGTATCTGCCTGCTTATGAGGCTTATGATTCCAAGCAACTGTCCAGAATGACCCATTTAGAGCCCTTTGCTTACCCGGTGTGGGAAAGAATGGACAGAAATGTGACAAGTGTGTCATGCAAGAAAGAATACTTTGTGTTGTATGACTACCAAGAGAGAAGTCCCTTGACCGGTGAGGCACGGACGGTGGTAATTGATATCGAGGGCTTGAAGGCTAAGAGAAATGCAGAATATCTGGCTATGTTGGATAAATCCATAGCAGAAGCAGAGGCAGGAGGCTTTATTGCGGAGAATCAGGCAGAAATGGAGGAGTACGTAGAAAATTAACCAAAATGGTGAAAAATTCTCTCATAACGTGACATTGCATATCCCTACGGTTTTTTATACAATACAATCAGAAAGAGCGCTACTTTCCGAAAAGATAAGTGAGGAAGATTGTATGAAACTAAAAGTAGGAGAAATAATTAAGAGACTTCGAAAGGAAAGGGAGATTACCCAGGAGGAGTTTGCAGAAGTGTTGGGAGTGTCCTGCCAGTCTGTGTCCCGTTGGGAAAAGGGTACCTGTTATCCGGATATGGAACTGGTGCCAACCATTGCAGGCTTTTTTGGTATCTCTGTGGATAAACTGCTGGGTGTGGACGAAACTGTGGAAAAGCAGGCGGTGGAGCGATATCAGCAGAATTTTCAGAAGGCTGTCAGTGTAGCAAATATAGAGGAATGTATTCGGATTAGTAGGGAAGGGGTAGCAGAATATCCAAATAATTATGTTTTGCTGAATCAATTGATGTATTCTTTGTTTTTAAGCACAAGCGATGATGCTGATATTCCTAATTGGAAGGAGAATCAAGAGAAGTATGATGGAGAAATCGTAGCTTTGGGTGAACGTATCGTGAAGTATTGTCCGGATGTAGACATACGCATGGAGTCTACTGCCCGGTTGGCATTTCAACATTGTTTGATGGGCAGAAAAGCCATGGGGCGTGCTATATATGAAACACTTCCCAATATGGAATGGTGCAGGGAACGTTCTATTTGGTGGGCTTTGAAGGAGGAAGAAAAGCTGTCTCATACCAGAAAGTATATGGCGGAAGCCTATGATCATATTATGGATGCCATGGATCATTTGATGCATCTGCTTCCTGCGGAAGATGCAATTAAGGTATTAGATAAATGCTATGCTTTAGAAAATCTGATGAATGATAATCATCCCAGATTTGCCACATGGTGTAATGAAGATAATCATTATTGGGGTGCCAAGTTTTTGCTACAGCTGGGGAGGGAAGAGGAAGCCCTTGAGCAGTTACGGATTGCAGCAGAAGCCGCCATTGCTTTTGATAACCGTCCTGAGGAGGAGACGGTCGACAGCTTATTACTGGGTGAGAGAACTTATAAACGGGTAAATTGGGACAGAGTTGATTCCAGACCACTAAGGATTATCTTGCGTGACGAGAGTTTGACTGAGCCGGAATTCGACACAGTGAGGGAGAAACCGGAGTTCCAAGAGATTATTAAGATGTTAAGTGAATAATGCAAAACACAAGGCTGATGGATTGCGGACGTAAAATTCATCAGCCTTTTTGAATAATAGTACTTGACAAATAAATACTTCGGAGGTAGAATTAAAATAATTCGAGGCTCGAAGTATTTGGGGAAGTGTTATAGAGGAGTTATTATGAAACTGGATGAACAAGGAATATCTCAAGAGACATTTCAGGTGATTATAGAATACATAGAGGAAGTTAAGGAATTGTTGTCTTCGAATATATGGGAAAACATTTTTCTTAATTGTACTAAAAATGAAGTATTAATTTTCTGGTTACTCTATCAGAAAAATGAGGTCAACATGACAGAAATTGCGGAATATATACATGTACCTCTAAACACAGCGACGGGAATTATAAATCGAATGGAAAAGAATGAACTGATAGTGAGGACCCGTTCTAAAGAGGATAAGAGAGTAGTAATTATCGGATTTAGTGAAAAAGGAAGGGTGCAGTTTCAGAATTTGGTTAATGAATTATTACATTACGGAATAATGGTTATGAGTTCCTTTACCAAAGAAGAAATAGAGCTTTTTCATAAAATGACAAATAAGATTAAAGAGGTACTGCAACAAGAGAAAAGGAAAGAAGAAACACCGAAAAAGGTACGAAGAATTACCATACAGTAGCGACGTAAGGCGGCTAAAAGCTGCCTTATAAAAAGGATAATACTTCGAATGTGGAAATATTCGGAGAAAGAAATTTGTGGAGGAACGAATTATGAATAGAATTTATATTTTTACAGGAAAAGGTGGAGTAGGAAAAAGCAGTATCGCAGCAGCACATGCGATTAAGAGTGCAGAAGAAGGAAAAAAGACCATACTTGTCAGCACGGATATGGCTCATAACCTGGGAGATATATTTGAACACAAGTTAGGAAAAGAAGCGGAACAAGTGCTTCCGAATTTAGATATTTATGAAATTGATCCGGAATATGTTATGGAAAATGATTTTTCTTCCATTATGAGTTATTTGGGAAAGGTATTATTGGAAAGTGGTAGTTCCAATCTTCAGGATATGGGAATGATGCCGGGAATGGAAGAATTGTTTTCTTTACTTAAAATAGCTGACCTCTATAATAGTGAAAGATATGAGAGAATTATAGTGGATTGTGCGCCGACAGGTGAAACGCTTGCGTTATTGAAGTTCCCGGAATTGCTTTCGTGGTATATGGAGAAGCTCTTTCCGATTGGTAAAGTTGGTGTTAGGATGCTGGCGCCTATATCGAAGTCAGTGTTTAAGGTTGAGATGCCTAATAAAAGTGCAATGAGTGATATTGAAAAAATGTACTTGAAGTTAGTAGAATTGCAGGAGCTGTTAAAAAATAGGGCTGTTACAAGTATAAGGATAGTAACCACACCGGAAAAAATGGTTGTGGAGGAAACAAAACGAAATTATATGTACATGAATCTTTACAATTTCAATGTGGATGGTCTTTATATTAACAGAATTCTTCCGGAGGATATTAATAATGACTTTTTCAAGCAATGGCTTGCGATTCAAAGGGAATATGTAGCTTGCCTGAAAGAGACTTTTTCGGTACTTCCGATATTTGAGATACCCTGGTATGAGGAAGAATTAAGAGGTGTAGAGAATGTCAGAAGAATTGTTGAGGATGTATTAACTGATAAAGCAGTTTTTGAAGAGAAAATTGTTACAGAAAGAGAATGTTTTAAGCAGATAGAGACAGGATATCAATTGGATGTATTTTTACCGTGTACAGATAAATCAAATATTGATTTATATCAGGGCAATACAGATATTGTTATAAAAATAGGCAATTTTAAGCGGAATATTCCGCTTCCGAATATTCTTCGTAATTATACAGTTACAGGGGCAAAATTTGAGGAAGAAGTATTAAAGATTGTATTTGAGAAAGGAAGTGCGGGTTATGATGAATAGTGAAGTTGCAGGTAGAATTAAGTTAGCAGGGGAATATAAGAGAAAAGCCATTTATGCGCTATTTCCGGAAAGAGTAAGCGAACACTTAACCGTGATTGAAAAAGAGTTGAAAATGATAGCTTTGGAAGTTTTGGCTGAAGTGTTGAAAGAAAGGAATGAAAGCCATACTTTTAATGAACAGCAAAGCCGGGAACAAACGTCAAAAGTTAAAAAGGTGGATATAGGATAGAGAAAAGGGAAGGTAAGAGATGAGAGTGATTATATATACCGGAAAAGGTGGAGTGGGAAAGACAAGTATGGCTGCGGCAACAGCATGCAAAATAGCCAAGTACGGAAAAAGAGTACTTGTGATGAGTACGGACCAGGCACATAGTTTAGGAGATTCTTTTGACATAAGAATTGACAAAGAACCCACAAAGATTACAGATAACTTATTTGCAATGGAAATAGATACAGTATATGAAAGTGAAAAGAGTTGGGGAAATCTGAAGGAATACTTTAAGCGACTGATTACGCTCAAAGGCGGAAGTGGAATCGAAGTGGAGGAGCTATTAGTATTTCCGGGGTTAGAAGAATTGTTTTCCATGTTTAAAATCTTAGAAGTGTATGAAAGTGGGGAATACGATACGATTGTTGTGGACTGTGCACCTACGGGGGAGACATTAGCACTATTAAAATATCCGGAGAGGTTGTCCGGAATGATAGATAAGGTATTACCGATAAAGAGAGCAGGAGTAAAAACAGTAGGACCCATTGTAGAAAAGGTTATGAAAGTTCCCATGCCGAAGGATAATGTGTTTGATGATATAGAATATTTAATGGATAAAATGCAAAGGTTGCAAGAATTATTATTAAATAAGGAGGTTGTAAGTCTGCGTGTAGTAACAACACCCGAAAAGATAGTAATCAATGAAGCAAAACGTAATTTTACCTGTTTGTATCTATATCACTATAATGTGGATGCCATTATGATTAACCATATATATCCGGCAAAAGCTATGGAAGGATATTTTAATAAATGGATAAAGCGACAAGAAGAAGGATTACAGGAAATAAAAGAAAGTTTTAGTGAAGTGCCGCGCTTTTATGTGGAATTGCAGCAACAAGAATTGCGTACGTTAGATATTTTGGAAAAAGTAGGTGATGCTATTTTTGCTGAAATTGACCCTGATGAGGTGTTATTTAAGAAAGAGATTTATAGTATCAACAATGAAGAAAGGTGGCTTAAGATTTATCTTCCCTTTGCAGAAAAGGAAGAATTGAGATTGGAACAGGATAAAAATGAGTTGGTGGTAGGCGTTAGGAATGAAAGCCGAAAGTTTCCAATACCAATTGAATTTGCAGAAAAAGAGATTGTAGGAGCTAGATTTGAGGATGGATATTTATATATTCAGTTTTAAGATATTTGTCATATGACCCATACCGTTGGTAGAAATTGGAACAACATAAATGTATCATTAGTGTGTTCCAATTTTTGCGTTAAGGTGCTAAACTGGTATTAAGAAGAAAAAGAAGGAGTGCAAATGGATGCAGATTAAAATAGCGGAAAACATAAAAGCTTTAAGGAAGGGAAAGGGTCTCACTCAGGAGCAGCTGGCGGAAGCCTTAGGGGTGACCGTAGGAGCCGTATACAAATGGGAAGTAGGTTTATCCATGCCGGAGATTAGGATGTTGGTGGAGATTGCGGAGTTCTTTGAGTTGTCCGTAGATGCATTGCTGGGATATGAACAACAACACGACAGCATCCGGGACTGTGTTACCAGAATACAACAATTCACTACAGACAAGGACTTTGAAGGTGCGGAAAAGGAAGTGGAGAAAGCCCTGCAGAAATATCCTAATTATTTCTACGTGATTTATAGCGGAGCTGTAATGTATCAGTTGAAATTCACTGAGGCTAGGGATAAGCAGACCATTGAACGGTCCAATGAATTATTTCGAAGAGCCATACCGCTACTGTATCAGAATCAGGATAGGGGCATTAGTGAAGTCAGTATTTACAATCAGATTGCCAATAACTGTATGATGATGGGAGATATGACCGGAGCATTGGAGATGTTAAAACAAAATAATGTTTGCCATGTAAATAGTGCCATCATTGGTTTCCTGCATGCTACAGAGTTGCATCAGTCTAAGGAGGCAGAACCCTATTTGTTTCAGGCATTTACGGATTTTTTTCGCCAAGTGCAGTTTACCATGACCGGACTGGTTAGCATGTATGGTCAGCAAGGAGATGAAAGGGCAGCAGAGGCGGCGTTGTGGACATGTAACTTTCTGGATAGTATAAAGAAGAGTAACGAAATAGCTTATACGGATAAGCTGAAGGCTATATTTTTAGCTCAGTATGGAGTATGCAAAGCGTCGGCAGGATGTTTGGAAGCGGCCAAAGAGGTAATAGAAAAGGCTTATATACAGGCAAAGCAGTTTGATGAGGCACCGGTTTATCGCTTAAAGGGAATCCGTTTTTTGAATGAGGAACAAGAGAACCTAAGTTTCTTTGACAGTTTGGGAAATACGGCTGTGGAAGCGGTGGAAAATCAGGTATTTCAAAAGGAAATGTTATCAGAAGCAGAAGGATTTGCAAAGCAAGTCTGGGAGGAGCTAAAACATGGAAACGAATAACTTTAGAGAGGATGGAGGAGTAGTGAAAGTGGAATTTATGTATTCTTATGTATTTGATTTGGTATATCATATGCTGGCACACATGCCGGTAAACAATCCTTCCAATTTGTATTCGGAAGAGTATATTGCCAAGATAAGGGAAGCAAAAGGCGGAGAGTTTGAGGATATCACAGAGCCCATGGGTCAGCTGGCAGAGTATTACAATGCCCATTTTGAACGGTTGGGGATGGTGAATTTCCTGCCATTTGGCTGTCAGAATTTAGATGCTTTGAAGTATATGGTGGAGCAACATCCCTATTTTACCGCCGAAGATAAAGATTGTTTTTTGTATCCTTTTTGGGAATTGCTGCAGAAAGAAGCACTTTTTTATGAATCCTATTGGAAGGACATGTATGATAGGAGTGAAACGGCACGTGTTAGGCTGGAGGACTATTTGACAAAAGAATGGGGAAAGTATAAAGTATTAGGTAGTTACTTTCAAAAGTCCAGAGCCATAGCAGGTATTTCCTACAGCATGACCTGCAACGGAAGAGGTTTGGGATACTATGATGCTTTCTCAGCTATCGTACCTTTTGAGAAGAGGAAAAGGAGTACAAAATGACCTTTTTGCAGCTTCTTCATGAGTACACTCATCAGTTTACGGATGGGATGCTTCAGCAGAATATCAACATGGAGGATGGAAGTCATACTTTCTCAGAGTATGTGGTACTCTTATTTGATTATTATCTGATTAAGGCCCTTTGTCCGGAGGATTTGGAGGAGTATTTGGATTATTTGTGCCTTATTACCGGCGAAGAGGACCCTATTACGGAAGAATTACTGTTTTCCGGAATTAAGCTTCCTGCGCAGTGGCATGAAAAGTTGAAACAGTTAGTTAAGGATATTTGTTCAATTTCTATTTAAGCAATATCGCAAGCGTTGTCTGTGATATGCAGGGGAGTATATATGAAAAAACGAACGGGAGAAATCTTAGCGGCACTGGATGCCCGGTACGGCACCGAGTATCGTTGCTATTTGGATCATGAAAATGCGTGGCAGCTATTAATTGCCACCATGCTCAGTGCCCAGTGTACTGACGCGCGTGTCAATATTGTGACTAAGGATTTGTTTCAAAAGTACAAAAGCGTAGAGGATTTTGCAAAGGCGGATTTGAAGGAGCTGGAGCAGGACATCCATTCCACAGGTTTTTATCATAATAAGGCCAAGAATATCATAGCATGCTGTCAGCAGCTATTGGAGAGGCATGCCGGAGAAGTGCCAAGCACTATGGAAGAACTGACAGCTTTGTCAGGTGTGGGCAGAAAAACCGCCAATGTGATTCGTGGTAATATTTTCCACCAGCCCAGTATTGTGGTGGATACCCATGTAAAGAGGATTTCCAAGAAGCTTGGGGTAAGTAAAAGCGATGACCCGGTGAAGGCGGAGATGGAGCTGATGAAGGAATTGCCTGAGGACCATTGGATTCTTTGGAACATTCATATCATTACTTTGGAACGAACCATTTGTAAGGCACCTACCCCCAAATGTGAAGAGTGCTTTTTGCAGCATTTGTGCCCGGATTATGAGAAGCGGACGAAGGCAGCAAAAAAGAAAGCCACCGGAAAGAAATAAGAACGGAGACATTTATGATAAACTCCTATGTATGTGTTGATTTGGAAACCACGGGACTGAATCCCAAGCTGGACAAAATCATAGAAATCGGCGCGGTAAAGGTACGGGATGGCAAGGTTGTGGATACCTTTTCCACCTATGTGAACCCGGGGCGGAAGCTGGAGGAACGTATCGTAGAACTGACCGGTATTACCCAGGAACAGGTGGATGAAGCGGAAGAGATTACGGCGGTTTTGCCCAGGCTTTTGGAGTTCTTAGAGGACCTGCCCTTGCTGGGACATCGGGTACTGTTTGACTATTCGTTCCTGAAAAAGGCAGCGGTAAATCAGAAGTTGACCTTGGAGAAGCAAGGCATCGATACCCTTAGGATTGCCAGATGCTTTTTGCCGCAGCTACAGAAGCGTTCTCTGGAATATCTTTGTAAGTATTATGAGATACCTCATGTGGCCCATAGGGCCTATGCAGACGCGGAGGCTACTTCGGTTTTGTATCAGAAGCTGGCAGAGGAATTCTATGAGAAGGATTCCCGAATCTTTGATCCCCAGCCTTTGCATTATGCAGCAAAAAAGGAGACACCGGCCACCAAGGTCCAGAAGGAACGGTTGAACAAGCTGATAGAGCAGCATGGATTGGTAGTGGATTATGATGTGGAGAAGCTGAGCCGCAGTGAGGCCAGCAGGTACACGGACAAGATTTATGAGAAGTATGGAAGATGAAACGAATTTGGCATGATTGGGCTAAGATAAGGAAGTAGTGAAATGAAAAAGGGTACGATACTTGGAATAGTAGTGGTTATATGGTTTATAGGTTCTATTATAGCAATGATATGGGTTGGTGAAACAGAATATTCATGGCTTATGCCCGCAATTTTTGGCCAGATTTTTTGTGTATTTAGCTGTATATTTATCATTCCGAAAATAAAAGAGAGAAATTTCAGTAAGGTAGATTATTTACTGTTTGTGTTTCCTTTAATTGGAATAGGCTGTATCGCATACAGCTTTTTAAAGCGCTATGGCAGTGAGAAGTTTTGGTCTGCCTGCGAATCTTTCTTTGCACTGATTGCTCCGTTTATAGGTGTATCGGTGTTTTTGATTGTCGGTATTGTTTTACTTATTGCGGGCAGTAAGAAGACTATATTTCCAAGAAGACGTTGTACCTTGAAGATAGAAGCATGGTGTATAGAGGTGAAAACTGATTGGAGTAATAGTAATGGAAGAAGTCATATTACATATTGCCCCGTTTTTGAGTTTTATTATAGTGGGCAAAAGTATAAGGTATGCGATAATATATTTTCCAATGTAGTGAGTTATAATCAAGGGGAATACTATGATATATATATTGATCCTTCTTTTCCTACGATTTTTTATGAACCCAGGAGAAATTTAAGGATAGGAGCAATATTGTTATTGTTAGGGGTGTCATTCACAAGCTTGCCTTTATCGGCAATCGTGAGAGATATAGTAAGTAGATTATAAGGATACGAGCCAGGTCATGAAGCAATGGCACCACCCATCAGGTGGTGCCGTTTTTCTGTCTGTATTCACTGGGGGACCGGCCGGTCTCCTGCTTAAATACCTTGGAGAAGGCCAGGGGGTCATTGTAACCCACCGAGAAACCCACATGACCTATGGGCATATCGGTTTTTTGTAGCAGTTCAATGGCCCGCTTCATGCGGTGTGTTATAAGGTATTTCTGTGGAGTCTGTCCTGTGGCCGTTTTGAATATTTTGCCTAAATAGGAACGATCCAGGCCGCAGTAATCAGCAATGTCCTGTATGTGTATGGGTTCTGAATATTTTTCGTGGATATATTGGATCATCGTGCGGACATATCCTAAACCTGCATCCTCCCGGCTACACTCACGGGGAGTGTGCGCAGACAGATTTATCAGCTGCTGAAAAAACTCATACAGTTTGCCCATGGTGGCATATTCACTAAATGGATTATCCAGCATGGCGAAGAGACAACATTCCAATTCGTTACAGGAGGCGGTAGGAACAAAGACCGGTGCGTGGCGGGTCAGACCTGCCTTTTGCAGAATTTCCACTGCCTTGGGACCATGAAACTGAAGCCAGATATATTCCCAGGGCTCTTCCATATCTGCCTGATAATAGCTTAAAACTCCGGCAGGAATTACAAAGGCCTGTTTACTTTCCACGGGAAAAATCTGTCCATCCATTTCCAAGTACCCCTTACCCTTTACCACATAGTGCAGGATAAATTTATCTCGGATAATGGGACCGAAATCATATCCGGCTTCACATTTCTGGTGACCGATTTCATAGAACCGTAAATCTTCGTAGTTACTGTAATTCAGCCAGTGGATGGCTTCATATTGAGGTGCCATGAGGTGCCTCCTTTCCTCTTGATACATTCCGGTTTATCTTAACATGTAGAAAGTACTCCTGTCAAAGAAACAGGAGTACTCCATATAGGTAACTGTGCTATTCTATGTCTAATTCCGGTGGTACATCTATCTGGTCCGAAACGTACTTTCCGTTTTTCTTTCTTTGGCGGACACACTCTGTCAGCAAATACTCTATCTGCCCGTTGACAGAGCGAAAATCATCTTCCGCCCAGGCAGCAATGGCATTGTACAGACTTTCGGATAGTCTGAGGGGGATTTGTTTTTTTTCAGCCATATTAGTATAAGCTTCCTGAATTTACAACGGGCTGTGCATCATGATTGCCACAAAGAACTACCAGCAGATTGGATACCATTGCCGCCTTTCTTTCCTCATCCAAATCTACTACATTCTTCTCGTTCAGTCTTTCGAGAGCCATTTCCACCATGCCTACAGCACCATCTACAATCATCTTACGAGCATCAATAATAGCGCTGGCCTGCTGACGCTGAAGCATAACGGCTGCGATTTCCGTAGCGTATGCCAGATAAGTAATTCTTGCTTCTTCTATCTCCATACCGGCATCAGTTACTCTCTTCTGGATTTCATCCTTGATACGATTAGCTACTACTTCGCTGGAACCACGCAGGCTGCCTTCATCAGCCACTCCGTCGCCGGTGGTGTCCACATTCTGTGCTACATCATAAGGGTAAATACGTACGATATCTCTTAAAGCACTGTCGCACTGTAATGACAGATACTCTTTGTAGTTATCTACTGCAAAAACTGCTTTTGCGGTATCCACTACTCTCCAGGTAACAGCGATAGCGATTTCAATAGGGTTGCCCAGACAGTCGTTGATTTTCTGCTTGCTGTTGCTTAAGGTCATCAGCTTGAGAGAAATCTTTTTGCTGAGTGCTTCCGGACTTACCTGTACGGTTCCCTGTGCGGCCGGTATAGAAGTTGCTGTCTTCACATCTCCGCTCTGGCTGAGTCTGGTTCTGGCTGCAGGGTTTACTGCGGAGCAGAAAGGATTCACCCAATAGAAGCCTTCATCCTTTAAGGTGCCTACATATTTACCAAATAAGGTTAAAACCAATGCTTCCTGTGGCTTAATGATTTTCAAGCCACACCACCAAATCCAACCAATACAAACATAGAGAACACTGATACCCATGCCGATGCCGCCAAGGGCGGATTTTCCTTCATCCAATGCGATACCGGACAGGACAACACCTGCAAAGGCTGCCGCATACAGTAGGATGCTGAGAATCAATACAGCCATTCCGTTTTTCTTTCCTTTGTAAATTTTTTCGTTCATAATCATTTCCACCTTTCCTCATATAGTGATTTTTAACTGATATCAAAATGATATCATGCGGATTTCAAAGTGTCAATAGGTTTTCGTAAAAAATTTACGCCCTGTTGAGTCAGGGCGTAGAATAGATGATATATGTATCAATATGATTACCGAAACAGTACGCAATTACCGCTTTCTCTATAATACCGGATGCGTTCCTCCAAAGCACTGCGTTCACAGTGCAGAGCTTCGCTTAGACAATCCAGGCACAGGAATTCAGAAGCGCTGCGGTCCACCATCTTCATATAGATAGCTTTTTCGTCGGAAGTGAGCACGGCGTTGCATTTTTTACAATAGGTGTGAAAATCTGTCATGATACCACCAGCTTTGCACGAAGTACGACGCAGTCACCGGAGGGTACATGGGCAGCGAAGCGTTCCTTGAAGATGCCAAGCTCCTTGTGCTCCCAGCAGTCATACATGGATAATGCAGCACCGGAAGCAGCGGGGATACCCATATCCCAGAACTGTACCGTCAGTTCGCGGGTATTGTCGCTGAAGTTGAAGAGGCCGATAGCCAAATCACCATTGCCTAATGCCTTTACCAATACAAAAGCATCCTTTTCGTTAAACCAGTTGGGTTCTACCTTGATGCGGTAAGCACCACGTGCTTCGGGGTCCTGGTTGATGGCTAAAACATCCTTGTTCTGCAGGATATCCTTGGTCACCTGATTGGCACTGCGGATATCGCAACCAATCATCAGAGGGGAACCCATCATCGCCCAAAGAGAGAAATGGCTCTTGTATTGTGCATCCGTACAGCCGCCGATTTTACTGCCAATCCAGTCACTGTTGCTGCCGCCGTACATACCTACCACCAGCATGTCCATGTCGTTGTGGCAGTAGTTGCCGGTGAAAGCCTTTTTGTCAATCTGAGAAAGGGCGATGTGACGGATGGAGTCCCAATTGTCCTGTATATCGCCGGTAGAACGGTAGGAGTGACAGCCGGATTCACGGATCCAGTCGTGTACATTGTCCTCGCCCCAGTTACATGCAGAGAATAAAATCTCTCTGCCGCAGTTCTTCAGAGCCAGGCTCATACGTTTGTATAAAAGCTCACCGTTCATATAGCGGGGCTTAAAGCAATAATCGTATTTCAAGTAATCCACACCCCACTCAGCGAACTGCTTCGCATCTTGGAATTCATGCTCGAAGCTTCCCGGATGTCCGGCGCAGGTATGGGTACCGGCACAGGAGTACATACCGAATTTTAAGCCCTTGCTGTGTACATAGTCCGCTACGGCCTTCATACCGTTAGGGAATTTCTTGGGGTCCGGTACCAGATTGCCCTGTCCGTCGCGCTCTTTTAAGCTCCAACAGTCATCAATAACCAGGTATTCGTAGCCGGCTTCCAGATAGCCGTTGTCCACCAAAGCATCTGCTGTTTCCATAATCAGTTTCTCGCTGATATCCCAGGTAAAGGTGTTCCAGGAGTTCCAGCCTAAAGCGGGGGTGTAACCTAAAGTAATATGATTCATGATATTCTCTCCTTTATAACAATTTGCTATTTGTCTGTATCAGTAATACGCCGTGTGGCGGGATGGTGAAAGTATCGGTGAGGTCCATATACTCTCCTGTCCAAAGGTCGGTAGCCGTATCGCCTACCACCTTCATATAGTCTGCGGGGCAGATATCCAAGTCCTTTTCGGAAATATTAAAGATGGCCAGGTTCGTGTCCCCTGTTGAAAGTTGTGTGCTTCTCCAAAGAATGGTTTCTTCGTCACGCAAGTATTCCTT
Organism: Lachnospiraceae bacterium; assembly: GCA_017522685.1. The sequence continues at coordinate 11,618 of JAFWYN010000005.1, read as the reverse complement.
AGCATCCTTGGTTGTGCTCATCAAATCCAGTACCTTTTGATTGGTAAGAATACTTAAGGTCCAATCATCCAATTTAGGCAATTCCGCACCCAGCATCAGGGGGGAGCTTACCATACACCATAGGGTCATCATGGTCAGCTGTTCGTCCTTTGTAAAGCGGGTCAGACGTTCGTGGTTAAATCCCTTACCGATGGTACCCACAGGAAGCATATCGCAGTCCGGATAGCCGCCGGGCTTGGCCTGACCTTCCCAGGTTTTACAACGGTCAAACATATCCCTCAGTAAATGCCAGGAATCCCAGAAATCATCGGTGATACGCCACATGGTAGCATTCTCATGATAAAAGGAAGCTTCTTCCGGAATAGCAGGACCTGGGGACAAACTGAGTAAAATCTCCCGGCCGCAGTTTTTGATAGCCTTGTGAAGCATGGCAATTTCTTCTTTGGAAGAACGGGCATCCATACGACAGATGTCATCACATTTGATAAAGTCCACGCCCCACTGTGCATACAGCTCCATCAGGGAATCATAATATAGCTGTGACTCGGGCTTGTGCGGATATACACCATACATATCCGGATTCCAGTAGCAGATGGAGTAAGGGTTGGCAATTTCGCCGGCCGGCAAATCCGTACCCTTTATAGCTGCATGGGTATGTGCGGCAATTCGCGGTACACCACGCATAATGTGGATGCCGAACTTTAAGCCTAAGCTATGTACATAATCTGCCAGGGGTTTGAAACCTTTGCCGTCCACACAGGAGGGGAAACGTTCCGGACAGGGTAACAGGCGGGAGTATTCATCCATCTCCACCTCTCCGAAGGGGATATACTGGTGCTCATCACGTCTTGTGGCTGCACCGTAAGAGTACCATTCAATATCTACTACCACATATTCCCAGCCATAAGGCTTCAAATATTTGGCCATGTAGTCTGCATTGGCCTTTACATCAGCTTCTGTGACAGCCGTGTCATAATAATCGTAACTGTTCCACCCCATGGGGGGATTCATTTTATTATTCATAGCATTTACCTCCGATATGTCTGGTGTGTGCATTCTGCTACACATTTCCAATTGTATTATACCTGATGACTCTTCTGTCTGCATATAGAAAAATGTAGTTTTGACATGGAAAAATGCGTGATTTCAATACTAATAAGTAAAGAAAACACGCATTTGATTGACAATATGGTATGGCGAAAAGCTTACAGAGACGGATATGTTTCCTGTAACTTTCTTAATATGATTTTGCCGGAAGTGCCGGTGAGCTTTTCGGCAGCGGAAATCAATTCGGGAATACGCTCAGAAAGTCCCGACTGACTATAGATCGCCGCCAGCAACAAATAGGTGGCGGTAACATCGCTGCGGACGGATACGGCATATTCCAAAACAATCTTTGCATGGGTCATATCGCCCAGCTCATATAGCTTGTTTGCCCATTTTTGCAAAGTGGTAACCAGGGAAGTATAGTTCTGGTCATATTCCGTGAGAACGGTGATATTGGCGGTGCCGTAGGTCAGCTTCAAATCCGTATTGGTGATACCCGTAAGGTTTACTATTTTGCTGTCCTTTAAAATGGTTAAGGTGTCCAAACATTCCTGCACGATGGCATCATCCCTGTGGACCTCTGTAGGAAGCTGTTCCAAGGGAAGAAAGACATATTCCAAATTATCCAAGGGCTTCTTGCGGACACTGTTAGCGGCCCGTTCCCGTTGCCAGAAAGACTGCTCCTGTTCGTTCATGGCTTTGGTATTCTTTTTTAAGGCTCTGCCAAGTACTAGCAAAAAGAGGAATAGGGTTGCCAAAAAGGGAATTTTCATATATAATATCCTTTCAGAATATTTTATTTAACAGGTACTTCAAACGGTGCCAAAGGGAGGTAATGATGTTTAATTTTCATAGTAAAAAATCAAAAAGAGTTGTCTCTATCATCATCATATTGTTTTTAGTATTAGCTATGGCTATTCCAAGTTTATCATATTTTGGAGTATAGTTCAAGGAATGGAACCCAGTGAGGAGTATTGTGAAAAATCAAAGATTTTTCACTTTTTATTTAGGCAGTATCACAAGCCCAGCTTGTGATATGCAAGAGGTGTATATGAAGAGATTAATACATAAATGTGCAATGCTGCTGTTTGGCGGTATGCTCATGTTTGGCTGCAGCATGACTGCAGAAGCGGCAGAGCAAAGCATTAAACAGGGTATTTTCATAGGGAGCGTGGATGTTGGCGGTATGACACCGGCGGAAGCGGAAACAGCAGTGCAGGAATATGTAGACGGTTTGAGTGAGAGAACCATTACATTAAAAGCGGCTAATGACTCAGAAGTAGAAGTGACGGTAGCGGAGCTTGGTATCAACTGGACCAACCCGGAGATTATCAAAGAGGCGGCTGAAATCGGTCAGCATGGCAATGTGATTGTCCGCTATAAAATGATGAAGGATTTGCAGCATGACAATGTTCGCTATGACTTAGAACTGAGCTACGATATCAATGCCATCAACGATATCCTGCAGGAGCAGTGTACGGTATTTGATTCAGATGCGGTGGATGCTGCCCTTTCCAGAGAAGACGGGGCCTTCAAAGTACAGGAAGGAAAAAGCGGTTTTCATCTGGATGTGGAGAAGTCCATTGATGTAGTTAATGATTTTATGCTGGAGGAGTGGGATTATTCGGATGCGGCGATTGCGTTGGCCGTCAATGAAGAGTTGCCCCAGGGTAGTGCACAGGAGCTTTCCCAGGTACAAGATGTACTGGGCACCTTTACCACATCCTTTTCCAGCTCAGGCAAGTCCAGAAGTGCCAATGTAACCAATGGTTGCCGGTTGATTGACGGGATCACCTTATATCCCGGGGAGGAGTTTTCCACACTGGCGGCAATCACCCCCTTTACAGAGGCTAACGGATATTATATGGCAGCATCTTATCTGAACGGTAAGGTGGTAGATAGTTTGGGCGGTGGTATTTGTCAGGTATCCACTACCTTATATAATGCAGTGCTTCTGGCGGAGCTGGATGTAACTCAGCGCTATAATCACTCCATGATTGTGGCATATGTGGATGCTTCCGCAGACGCAGCGATTGCAGAGTCCGCAGGTAAGGACTTTAAATTTGTAAACAACACAGATGCCCCCATTTACGTGGAAGGTACTATTAAGAATAAAAAGATTACCGTAACTATTTACGGTAAGGAAACCAGAGACCCCAACCGTGAGGTGCGTTATGAAAGCGAGATTATCAGTAAAACACCTCCCGGACCTGATGTGATTTATGTGGATGCAGGTCGTCCCATAGGTTATATTGTGAAGGAAAGTGCACATATCGGCTATAAGGCCAAGCTTTGGAAGGTGGTAAAGGAGAATGGTACCGTAGTAGAACGTACTTTGGTCAACTCCAGTACTTACAAGATGACTCCCAGATATGCTACGGTAGGTGTGGCTACGCCGGACCCCAATGCATATAATGAAATCATGGCAGCCATCGGTACGGCTAACATCGACCATGTGCAGAATGTGATTGCCATCCTGACAGCACCTCCGGTAGCACCCCAATAAGCCGGACGAAAGATTTGAAAGGCTGCATGGCAGCCGAAAGGTAAGCAAAACAAGGCAGGAAAGATTATGAGACCAGGAAAGCTCTCAGACAGTATCTTGAAAAGAACTGTCCTTAAGCAGATAAAGAAAAACAGAAAAGAAGTTTTATGTGGCGCAGGTATAGGGGAAGACTGCGCCATTTTTGCGTGTGAGAGCAGCAATTTGGTCAGTGCGGTAGGTATTTTTGCAGTGCCTGCAAAGCAGGATATGATTCGCGCAATTTATAAAGAAGTCAACAATCTGGCTACGGCAGGTGCAGAACCCTTTGCGGTGACTCTGGCCATTACCTTGCCGGAAAGGGCCAGCGAGGAGAAGTTGAAAAAACTTATGGACGGTGCCGCCCAGGTAGCCAGAGAGCTGAAGATACAGATTGCCGGAGGCCACACTACCGTAAGTAAGTATGTCAGCGAAAAGTTAGTGACGGTCACAGCTTATGGAAAGGTATCGCCAGATAAAGCATATACTACAAAGGGTGCCAAGCCCGGGCAGGATATCGTGATGACCAAGTGGATTGGTCTGGAAGGTACTGCTATCTTGGCCAATAAGAAAAGGGAAGATTTACTGACCAGATATCCTGAGTATCTGGTGGAGGAAGCAACCTCCTTTGACAAGTATCTGTCCATCATCCCGGAGGCCGCCACCGCCATAAAGTCCGGCGTTTGCGTGATGCATGATGCCTCAGAGGGTGGTATACTGGCCACACTTTGGGAGCTGGCAGAGAGCTCAGGCGTTGGACTGCAAATTGATATGAAGAAGTTGCCCATCCGACAGGAGACGGTGGAGGTTTGCGAGTTTTGTGATGTGAACCCTTACGAACTCTTAAGCGGAGGCTGTCTGGTGATGACCGCGGAGGACGGCAACAGTCTGGTACTTGCACTGCAGGAGCAGGGAATACCGGCAGTGGTAGTGGGAAAGATTACCGATAGTAACGACAGATTGATTTTCAACGGAGAAGAGAAGCGGTTTCTGGATAAACCGGCCGCTGATGAAGTGTATAAGTATATTTAGGAGGAATAGAACCATGAGAGAACAGTTATTAAAGATTATTGAAAAGAACAGCCGTATTGATTTGAAGGAATTGGCGGTTCTTTTAGGTGTAGAGGAAATCGATGTAGTAAATGAAATGGCAGCCATGGAAGCGGATGGTACCATTTGCGGATATCATACTCTGATTAACTGGGAGAATACCAGTATCGAAACCGTATCCGCATTGATTGAGGTGCGTGTAACCCCTCAGAGAGGTCAGGGCTTTGACCATATCGCAGAGCGTATCTACAACTATCCGGAGGTAAATGCACTTTACCTGATTTCCGGTGGCTATGATTTGTTAATCTCTTTGGAAGGAAAGACCTTGAAGGAGATTTCCATGTTTGTATCCGAGAAACTGGCACCCCTTGACAGTGTTTTAAGTACCGCCACTCACTTTATTTTAAAGAAGTACAAAGACCACGGTACCGTACTGGACAAGAAAAAGAGCGATGAAAGAGAGATGATTATCCTATGAGAAACCCCTTAGCAGACAAAGTTGTTGAAATAAAGCCCTCCGGCATTCGTAAATTTTTCGACCTGGTAAGTGAAATGACCGACAAGGATGTAGTTTCACTGGGCGTGGGCGAGCCGGATTTTGATACTCCCTGGCATATTCGCGAGGAGGGTATCTACTCCCTGGAGAAGGGACGTACCAGCTATACCTCTAATGCAGGTATGAAGGAATTAAAGCAGGAGATTTGCAATTACATAAACAGAAAGCAGGGCGTGACCTATAATGCAGCCAATGAAGTGCTGGTAACCGTAGGCGGTTCCGAGGCAATTGATGTGGCTCTTCGTGCCATGTTAAATCCGGGGGAGGAGGTACTCATTCCCCAGCCCTGTTACGTTTCTTACGACCCCTGTACCGTATTGGCAGGTGGTGTACCTGTGGCTATTAACTTAAAGGCAGAGAATGAGTTCCGCCTTACCGCACAGGAGTTACGTGACGCCATAACCGATAAGACGAAGGTGTTGATTCTGGCATTCCCTAACAATCCCACCGGTGCCATTATGGAAAAGAAGGATTTGGAAGCCATTGCAGAAGTGATTATTGAGAAGGATATCTTTGTGATTTCCGATGAAATATACTCTGAGCTGTCCTACGCGGAGGATCATGTATCCATCATTACTCTGCCGGGTATGAGAGAGCGTACCATTATGATTAACGGTTTCTCCAAAGCATATTCCATGACCGGTTGGAGACTGGGTTATGCCTGCGGACCGGAAAATATTATCACCCAGATGACCAAGATTCACCAGTTTGCCATTATGTGTGCGCCTACCACCAGCCAGTATGCGGCTATTGAAGCTTTAAAGAACGGAGACGCTGACGTGGCTGAGATGCGAGATGTTTATAACCAGAGAAGACGTTATTTGCTTCATTCCTTTAAGGAGATGGGTCTTGAGTGCTTCGAACCCTTCGGTGCATTCTATGTATTCCCCTGTATCAAGGAATTCGGCATGACCAGTGATGAGTTTGCCATGAAGTTTTTGGAAACAGAAAAGGTAGCAGTAGTACCCGGTACCGCCTTTGGTGATTGCGGAGAAGGCTTTTTGCGTATTTCTTATGCATACTCTTTGGAGAATCTGAAGAAGGCTATGGAAAGACTGGAGCGGTTTGTAAAGAAACTGCGTGAGGAGAGGAAATAAGAAAGAATGACTAAGTTTATGGATTCTCATAGGTGGATAAAGAATATTCTGATTTGGTCATTTGCCTATTTGGCAGTTTTATCCCTGGCAAAAGTAATATCACTTCATGGTACGGGGGCGGAATATTGGGGAGGCAAATATTTCGGTTACAATTTGCTTTCCATTGTACTGTACGGACTAATTATTTGGCTGTATAAAAGATTTTTAGAACGGGATGATACCCGGCTGAAAGTGTTTGCTTACATAGGCGGCAGCCTGCTGTCATTGGCGATTGTTTACGGAGCTTATGCACATTTCGTGAATGATATATTCAGAAGTATCGGTGAAACATTTTTGCAAATAGGTATGGTCATCTGTATATCCATGTTGACCACACCGTTGATTGCTGAATTATTCGTACTGATAGACAAAGCAAGTGATTGGTATATGAGCAAGGAAGTACAGGAACCGGCTAAAAAGCCCACTGTGTATTTTTTGATTGTCTGGGCTATCATATTTGCAAGCTTTCTGCCGGTTTTTCTGGGTGCATGGCCGGGAAATTTTGTGTTTGATGCTAAGTACCAGATGCAAAATGTGATTACGGGAGACTATAAAACCCATCATCCTTTGATCCATACTTTACTGATGGGAAAGGCTTATGAATTTGGTGTGGCTCACGGGAATGCTTCCTTCGGATATCAGTTTTACACTTTGTTGCAGATGTTGGTATTAAGCAGTTCTTTTGCTTACCTTTTATTGTATTTTTATAAGAAGAGGGTACCAAAATGCATTCGAACAGCGACCTTGTTGTGGTTTGTTTTATTTCCCATGCATGCCTTATTTGCCATATCAGCAACGAAAGATGTACTCTGTGCTGCTTTCTTTCTGTATTTTATGATTTTTCTGGCACAGTTTATACTGGACGGGGATTCGCTGGGAAAGTCTTTTTATGTGAAGATGACCATAAGCGGTATTTTTCTATCCCTGTTTCGAAACAATGCATTGTACGCCGTAATGGCAGCAGGTATTCTTCTGTTGATATTCCATAAAGGATGGAAGAAGAAAAGAACGATATTGATTTTGTATTGTATCATATTCTTGGGAACCAAGCTGGTAAATCAGGGACTGATAGAATATACCAATGCAGAGATTAGTGCAAAATATCGGGAAAGTTTTAGTGTTCCGTTACAGTGTCTGGCACGTGTATGTTCCTATCGGAGTGAGGATGTGCCATCGGAGATATATGATGAGGTGGTGACATATATTCAGGAAGATGATATCCCGAATTACAATCCATATCTTTCAGACGCGGTGAAGAATAAAGCCAATGAGTACAAATTAGAGAATAATATGCTGAACTTCTTTAAGCTGTGGATAAAGACAGGCTTATTGTTTCCGGATGAATATGTGGAGAGTATTGTGACGAACACCATGGGATATTGGTATCCTTTGAATCAAGGCGTATATGTATCTGCGGATATTTCGCTGTACCATACCTTGATTGGTATAGGAGAAGAGATAGAGAAAAAATCTTATTTCCCATGGGCACAGGAAATGTATAATAAGCTGTTTTGGACCAATGATTACCATTATGTACCAATCTTAGGGTATCTGTTCCGAAATGCCCCCTATTTTTGGATGACAGTTCTATATATGTTGTGGGCGGCCTACAAAAAGCAGGGCAAGTATCTTTTGTTGGGTTGTCTTCCCATATGCTATCTGGGAACCTGTATGTTAGGACCCATGGCTGCATTGCGGTATATATATAGTTTGGTGGTTTGTACACCTTTGTTGATTTATTTGGTGATTGCGCAGAAGAAGGAAGTGAAGGAATGAACATAATCTTACATCAGCCGGAGATTCCTCAAAATACCGGCAATATCGGACGTACCTGTGTAGCTACCGGTACCTCCCTACATTTAATCGAGCCCTTAGGATTCCGTCTGGATGAAAAAAGCCTCCAGCGAGCAGGTATGGACTATTGGCAGCACTTAGATGTGCACCGTTATGTGAATTTTGAAGAGTTTCTGGCCAAGAACCCCGGTGCAAAAATCTGGATGGCTACCACCAAGGCCAAGCATACCTATAGTGAGGTGGAGTTCGGTGAGAATGATTTCATCATGTTCGGCAAGGAAAGTGCCGGCATCCCGGAGGAAATCCTGGTGGACTATGAGGATACCTGTATCCGTATCCCCATGCTTCCCGAAATCCGCTCCCTGAACTTATCCAATTCCGTGGCAATCGTGCTTTACGAAGCACTCCGCCAGCAGGGCTTTGCCAGCATGCAGCTGGAAGGCGAACTGCATCGGTTGCAGTGGAAGGAATAAAGAAGTTTATATGAGGACTCACAGTTTTTGTGAGTCCTCAGTAACAATTTTATTCGAACCAAAGTGTACATCTGCACTATCCCGGCTCCTCTTACTCCTTCTGCCCCATCTTTACTTTACATTCCTCCGCTTTCCTCATCGGAAACTTCACATTAATTTCATTAACCGGTCCATTTAGCAGTCCCACAATCCGCATCCATACTTCATAGGCTTTATCATACTCACCCAGACCCTCGTGGCAAAATGCAATTGCGTATAAGCAATCTAACTTCGTAGGATCCAATTCATGACGCTTTTCCAAGTACCAGTATGCTTCGTCATACTTTCCCAATTCCTTGCATGCATCACCCGCATACAAATAGTGAACCGAATCCTCCGGAAATTTCTCAATTGCCTCCTTTGCTACCTGATAGCATTTCTCAAACTGATTTGTATTATAATAAGCAGCCTCCAGACAACCCCATTCTCCGGAGTCCTTCGGATGCTCCTTTACTGCCTGCAACTGCTCCTCAATGCACTGCGGACCATCTGCAGTATAACCGCATCGGAACATTAACTTCTCGTTTCTCGCACGGAAATACAGTTCCGGATCATTTTCTTTGCTCAGTTCCATGGTTTTATCGTAATCTTCCAGTATTTTTTTGGTAGAAGCATAAATCATTCTTCCATAAAGCCAAGTACGTGCGTTATAGTCCCAGGCCTCTATGGTTCCTTCTTTTTCCATTCGTTCGTACTCTTGTACAGCTGATGTAAAGTCTTCGAACCTCATGGTATCATAATACACTGCTACCAATCGGTCGGACAGCTTGTCATATCCTTGCAAATCATCTTTATACAAATCATCCACCAGTACACCGTACAATCTGGATATTTCCGGTAACATCATCACATCCGGGAAGGTGGCACCGGTTTCATTTACTTAAAGATATTGATAATATTAATCAAAAAGTATTATCCTCTTTCATTTAAGTAGAAAAAATAAGTAATCGAAAATTCTTTCCGGATTGATATAAACAAGTATCACTGCTATAATAAATGGCAGTACAATCATTTCAAATAGGGGATAATACCATGAAGTTTGAAAAATTAGCAAATTCTATAAAAAGCATAAATGATAAAGCAGGTTCCACGGCCAAAAGCGCCGTGAATCAGCTTATGACATTACGAAATTGGGCGATTGGATACTATATCGTAGAATATGAACAGGCTGGAAGTGACAGAGCAGAATATGGAACACAGCTATTGAAAAATTTGGAAAAAGAGATTTCTCAAAAAGGAATGAACTCCACATTGTTTAAGCTTTGCCGTAATTTCTATTTGTTGTATCCTCAAATTGGTGCGACGGTGTCGAACCAATTTGAATTACCGGATTTCGAAAAAAGTTCGACAGTGTCGCACCAATTTGAAACAAAGCCTGAAGTTTTGGTAAGCAATCTCTCATTTTCCCACATTAGGGAAATTATGGTAATTGAAGATTCTTTTGAAAGATTTTTTTATGAAACAGAATGTACGAAATGCAATTGGAGCGTAAGAGAACTTCGTAGGCAAATAAAAACAAATCTGTTTGTAAGAGCCGGAATCAGCAAAAATCCGGAACTGTTGTTGACGAAATCCGTGGATAATGCAAGTTCAAATGCTTTAACCATCAAAGACCCGTTTACTTTTGAATTTCTTGGCTTGGATGCCAAAGAAGCTGTAAGCGAATCCGATTTAGAACAGGCATTAATGGACCATTTGCAGGAATTCATGCTTGAATTGGGACAAGGCTTCTGCTTTGAAGCAAGACAAAAGCGCATCATAATTGATGATAAATATTATTTTATTGATTTGGTTTTCTATAACAGATTGTTGCATTGTAATGTTATTATCGAATTAAAAAATGACGAGTTTAAGCATGAAGATTTAGGACAATTAAATGCATATGTAGGTTACTACAAAAAGAATGAAATGATGCCTGGCGACAATCCACCGGTTGGAATTTTGCTTTGCACCGATAAGGGTTCGCAAATGGTAGAATATGCATTGTCAGGAATGGATAACCAACTGTTTGTCTCAACATATATGCTCCATTTGCCGGATAAGAGGAAATTGGAAGAATTTATGTTGAAAGAATTGGAAGAAATGGGGATGTAACAATGGAAAAGCTCGCGAAGCTTTAAAGTTGACGAAGGGTTAAATTGCAATTTTTGAAAGGAGGTGTTCGGCATGAGAACTATGAGCCGAGATAAAAGAAAAATGATGACAGAGGTGATTATTGAATATTAACAGGCAGGCATGAGGTGCCTGCAGAAAGGGTACTATGCTAAAATTAAAATATTTATTTGAGAATTTTGACCTGGCAAGGAAATGTATGGAGTTTTATGAGTGTGACATGGCTTCGGTGGATGAAATGTTACGGGATTTTAGAATTTCATCAAATGCAATTTATCCGTTTCAGTCGAAAAGGGGTGGAAGAATCTGTTTTTTAAGATTGTCTCCGGTAGAGGAAAAAAAGCTTGATGATGTAAAGTCTGAAATATGTTTGATGGAATGGCTGATTGATAAGGGATTTCCTGCTATGCGTCCGGTACCGATGAAAGACGGAAAACTTTTTGGACAAATCAATACGGAGTGGGGAACTTACAATGTTTCCTGTTTTGAAAAGGTCTCCGGAAATAGTTTGGAAGAAACCAAAGGAACACTTCAAATTGTCAAGGGATACGGAAAGACATTGGGAGAATTGCATGCGCTGATGAAGGAATATCAATATTCCGAAGAACGGCGTAACCACAAAATGCTTCTATGCGAAATAGAAGAGAGAATGCAGAAATATGGTGCTTCGGAAATTGTCAGGAAAGAGTTTGCGGATGTGTTTAAGGAATTAGAGAGTCTTCCCTTATCGACATCTGATTATGGTGTTATTCATTATGATTTCGAGCCGGATAATGTATTCTATGATGACAAGGAAGAGTCTTTCTGTGTGATTGACTTTGACGATGCAATATGTTGTTGGTATGCATTGGATGTTGTTAGAGCATTAGATGCACTTGATGAGGTTATAG
>JAFWYN010000022.1 GCA_017522685.1 Lachnospiraceae bacterium | reverse complement strand
GACCAAAAACGTTGGGGATACTTGGCATACATAATCTCCCAATGAATTAACACTATCAAAGCAGTAAAGAACAGGCTCCAGCTGTAAAAATTCTTAATAAACAGCATAGGAGTAAACATCATAAAATGCCCCCAGTCATAAATCCGGCAATTGACACAGCATTTGTTTTTCATAATAAAGGTCTGAAAAGGACAGAAAAACAAAATACAAATATAATCGCACAGAAAATAAAAGACCGTGAGCATAAACAAATCTGCACCATCAATCATTCCAAAAAGGTACAGCATCCCCCAGATGGCATTGAAACAAAGCCAAAGAAGCATAATACTCCAAGCCTTTATATTCTGCTCCTGCACAAACTTCATCAGCTCCAGCTGGCTATATCCCGGCACCTCCACATAGGTTTCCTTTTTATTTTTACGCAGTGCCATGGAAAGCTTGTCGTTGGGAAACAGATGTGTAATCATCATCACCATGAAAACCAGCCATATTACATGCATGGGCGTGATTCCGTAATTGATAATTCCAAAAGAAAACTTCATGTTAAGGATTTCCTTTATCAGCTCCTTATTAATGATATAGAGTACAAACACAAATAAAAATATGGCAACTCTAATAAACAGCTTAAAGCTGTATCTTTTTACCATGTCTGTCTTAATAAGTTTTCTCCACATACGAAAAACTCCTTGTTAAGATTAGTCCCCCTACCTCTCACATAAAGTTCTTATCGTATTTCATGAAGGCAAATGTCACCTTCCTGCCGTGTTTTTCTCAAATCAATAATCCTTTGGTTGGCAGACCCTCTGAACTTGAGTCTGATATCCTTCTGCGCCTCCACAAATGGACCATCCACCAATATATCTATCAACTCCAGCATCCGGTCCGTACACTCGCAGTAAGCTCTGCCCCCTTGGCACAAATCCTTATCATAAAGATACCCCGTATAGCACCAAATATTCTTATTGGGGAACTGCTCTTTCATCTTCTCCAAAAAAGGAAGTAACCCTCTTTGGTTACAAGGTTCAAAAGGCTCCCCCCCCAAAAGAGTCAAGCCGGCGATGTAGGCCGGTTTAAGCTCCTTTAAAATATATTCCTCCACCTGTTCATCAAAAATCTTACCATATTCAAAATCCCAGGCAATTTCATTAAAGCACCCTTTGCAACGGTGGGTACAACCGGACACAAAAAGGGAAGTCCTTACGCCTTCCCCATTTGCTATATCACATGTTTTTATTTCTGCATAATTCATTTACAGATGTAACACCCTTTCCTTGATTTCCTGGGTTCTGCCCTGATTCCAGAACTGGGTACCGATGTAACCGCAGGTTCTGCGGGCTACATTCAAAGTATTCTGGTCACGGTTGTGACAATGAGGGCATTCCCAAATCAGCTTGCCATCCTCTTCAATAATCTGGATTTCTCCATCGTATCCGCACACCTGGCAATAATCACTCTTGGTATTGAGCTCCGCATACATAATATTATCATATATGAACTGCATCACACTGATAACCGCCGGAATATTGTCCTGCATGTTCGGCACTTCCACATAGCTGATGGCACCACCGGTGGAAAGTGACTGAAATTCAGACTCAAATTTCAGCTTGGTAAATGCATCGATGGGCTCGGTCACATTCACATGGTAGCTGTTGGTAATATATCCCTTGTCCGTCACACCTTCAATGATACCAAAACGCTGCTGTAAGCATTTTGCAAACTTGTAGGTGGTACTTTCAATGGGAGAACCGTAAATACCGAAGCCGATGGTTGTCTCTTCTTTCCAGATATTGCAGACATCGTTCATATGCTGCATTACCTCCAAAGCAAAAGGTTTTGCAGTGGGGTCTGTATGGGACTTGCCTGTCATATACTTCACGCATTCGCAAAGTCCTGCATATCCCAGGGAAATGGTGGAATATCCGCCATATAATAATTTATCAATGGGCTCACCCTTCTTCAGTCTCGCCAATGCACCATACTGCCATAAAATCGGTGCCGCGTCGGAAAGAGTACCCTTCAAACGATTATGACGAATCATCAATGCCTTAAAGCAAAGTGCCAGTCTTTCATCGAATATTTTCCAGAATTTATCAAAATCACCGCCGGAAGAGAGTGCCACATCCACCAGATTGATGGTTACCACACCCTGATTAAATCTGCCGTAGAATTTATAATTGCCATCCTCGTCCTTCCAAGGAGTCAAGGCACTACGACAACCCATAACAGGGAAACAATTTCCTTCCTTTAATTCCTTCATCTTCTTTTCGGAAATATAATCAGGAACCATTCTCTTGGCAGTACATCTTGCTGCCAACTCTGTCAGATAGTAATACTTGGTATCCTCGAAAATATTGTCCTCTTCCAATACATAAATCAGCTTAGGGAATGCGGGAGTAATCCAGATACCCTCTTCATTCTTTACGCCTTGAATACGCTGATGAAGCATTTCTTCTATAATCAACGCCAAGTCTTCCTTTTCCTGCTCATTCTTGGCTTCGTTCAGATACATAAATACGGTTAAAAACGGTGCCTGCCCATTGGTGGTCATGAGAGTAATCACCTGATACTGAATGGTTTGTACACCCTTCTCGATTTCCTTCTTCAAACGCTTTTCAACGATTTGGGTAATCACTTCCTCCGAAGGAGTATAGCCCATCATTTCCGCATCATCCAGTACTTCCTTACGGATTTTCTCTCTGGATACCTGGATAAAAGGTGCCAAATGTGCCAAACTGATACTCTGTCCGCCGTATTGGTTGCTTGCCACCTGAGCGATAATCTGTGTGGCAATATTACATGCAGTAGAGAAGCTGTGAGGAGTATCAATATAGGTTTCGCTGATTACGGTACCGTTTTGAAGCATATCCTCCAGATTGACCAAATCACAGTTGTGCATATGCTGTGCAAAATAATCCGAATCGTGGAAATGGATAATACCTTCCTTATCTGCCTTCACCACATCCTCGGGAAGCAAAATACGTCTGGTCAGGTCACGGCTTACTTCACCGGCCATATAATCACGCTGTACACTGTTGATAATGGGATCCTTGTTGGAATTCTCCTGCATTACTTCTTCGTTATTGCACTCTATCAAAGAGAGAATACGGTCATCTGTAGTATTGCTCTTACGAATCAGGAAACGGGTATAACGATACTTTACATAGCATCTTGCTACGTTAAACGCACCCTGTGCCATAATCTGATTCTCTACCATATCCTGCATCTCTTCTACGGATATGGCACGATTCATTTTCATGCACTTAAAATTGATATACTCTGCGATTTCCTCAATCTGGGCAGGGGTTAACTCCTGGCGGATTGCTGCCTTATTCGCTTTGGTAATCGCGTTAATAATTTTTTCAAGATCAAATTCTACTTCTGAACCATTTCTTTTAATAACCTTCATATCGCATCTCCTTATCGAAAAACTACATGCTTATTGTACCACTAAATCTTGTGTTTGTATAGTGTATTTTTAAGTTTTTCGCACAATATGTTGTGGTTCAAAGTTCGAATTTTATAAACAATTTATACTTTTAATACAGATTCACGATATATCATTTCACAAGGTATCTTAATAACGTCATTCCCTTGAATCTGTCTGTCCTCTTCACCCAAAAAGCTCAGCAATATCTCTGCCGCTTCTCTTCCGATTTTCTTTAAAGGCAATTCATTGGTGGTCAGTCTGGGGCGCAAATAATCCGACAAATCCTTGTTGTCATAACCCACCACAGAGAAATCCTCTCCTACTGCCATTCCTCTCTCATACATAAAATCATATACGCCGGCAGCCATGGAATCATTCATACAGAAGATAGCTGTAATATCCTTCTCTAACAAATAAGGTGCTTCTCTGTATCCGGACTCACGGTTCCACTCACCGTAACGCAAATTATCATTATCAAAAGGAACCTCTGCCTCTGCAAGTGCTCTCTTGAAACCATTCAATCTGGCCTGGGTATGCAGATTGTCATCCGCACCGGCTATTACACCGATTGCCTTGTGTCCCATGGAAAGCAGATACTTTCCGATGTCATATCCGCCCTTTTCATCATCAATGACCACGGATGGGTATTTTGCATCCTTGGACAAGCCGTATGCAAGTACTGTAGGAACCTTAAAATCCTCCGGGAAATAGTCGATGTAACGACAATGACCTGCAATATATATCAAACCATCCACTCGGATAGACTGCAATTCCTGTATCGCCGGCTTCAATACCTGCTTTACCTTCTCGTCATCATCATACCAGGTTGCCTTCCATTTATCATATAAACGCAAATTCATCAGGATTGTACGATAGCCCATATCATCACAGTAAGCCATAGCTGATTCTACAATAGGCGCGGTACTGAATTCGTCCAAATCTTCTACGACGATACTAATCATTCGATTACTCTGCTTACGCATACTTTGCGCAAAATAGTTGGGCTGATAGCCGGTCTGCGCAACCACCTCAAGCACTCTTCTTCTTGTATCCTCGCCCACATTCGGCTTTCCATTCAATATATTGGAAACCGTACTGGCTGAAACATTACATATTTGTGCGATTTCTTTTACCGTTATCATCAGGCTCCACTCCTCTCCTTATGTATAGAATCTAATCAAATCATACCATACTTCACACGGAAAGTATAGGTAAACTGCTTACAAAGACAAGCATTAACCATAATACTATCCTTTTTAACAAAAAATATCCGGAATGCAAAAGCATCTTCCGGATATAAATCGGAACGTTTTTATAACTTGTTGTTGAGAAATGGGGAGCATATTATCAAAGGAGGTATCTAAAAAAGATAATGGGAGAAAACAACTTACTTATCAATGCCAACACAAGAAACTCCCTATGAAGACTTTCGTCTTCTTTCCTATGCTGTACATCAGACTTTCTGCTGCTTCGGGAAATAAGCTCCCCTCCTCACAAGCGTTTCGGTAAATCGTTTTAGTAAAACGATTTACTTTATTGTAACGCATTGCTAAAGAATAGTCAAGTTTTTTTTAACTACTTCTACGCATTTTGTAAGATATGTAAGCATTTACATTTGTGGTTTTGTGCAGTTTATACAAAAGAGGAATCGGTGCTTACCGACTCCTCCCTCAACTTCTCAGCGGCTTAATCCACCACCATAAATACCCCTTTCAACTTGGACACTTCTTCCTCCGGCTTTAGAAATCCCTTCTCTAACAGCCCTTCTGTTACCATGCCTCTTAAAAAGGGTACGGAATGCATACAGAAGTTAAACTGACTCATCAGGTTCTCCGGTACTTCTTTGCGCATTATGTCTTCGCAATCACCCAGATATTCTTTTGCCAGCTCCTGCATGCTATTCCATAATGGTAACAATTCTCTGTTGTACACATCTACCGGTATACCATACCGTAATCCATCGGTATTATGTGACTTGCTGGACACTCCGAAGGCAATCTCATACTTTCCTTCTGCATTTTTGCGGACAGCACCCTCAAGATTTTCAAACTCTCTGTCCGATATCGTATCCTGTACTCCCTCCATGATATTCTGAAAGATTTCTACATGCTCCCGACGAACATACGCATCCTTATACTCTTCCTCATCCACTTCCCACTGAGTCAAGAAAGCATTCATCACGCCGATTCCGTCAGAAGAATGTCCTACCCACATAAACTCAGGTCCTTCGTAATACTGACTTCCCATCACATCCCAGGAACCGCCATTGGGACGCACCGTATCATAGTGAAATTCCAGATTCCGTTTGGTATAAACAGACCACTGGATGTCATCTGCCAGTCGCAGTGCCAATGTCCATTTCTGCTCCTCATAATCCTGATACTGTCCCAAAATATGTACACCTGCTGCCAGCTGGAGTTCCCTTCCTTTTTTAAGGTATTCTTCTGCAGCCGCCACAAAGGGCTTCTGAATCCTTGCCAGCTTATCATTCATCTTTCGCATGCTTTCAGCACTGATAATCACAAAATTGGTTTCGTAGGTGAACGTTTCCGGCTTATCCCCCTTCTTAATCATCAATGTGGCAGCAGTCATTTCCTCCACATAATCCTCCAAATAAGGCATTGCAATCCCCAATGCCAGGGATAATTCCTGCATAGTGGATGGATTCCGATAAGCCTCCAATAAAATATTCTTACAAATCTTACTGTTTAACTCATCCCATAAAAAACGGTCCGGGTCATTATTTCTACTTTTTCCGCCACTTTGATGTATTTCTATCTCCTCCGGTGCATAACTTAGTTTTCCAAAGGTTCTTGCCATATTCATTCCCTCCTTCAGCTTCTGTCGTCCTTTCGACAGCTTTGTCTTAACTGTTCCTTCAGGGATAGAAAGTCGTTTTGCAATGGTGGATACCTTTTCATCCTGCACATAAAAAGCCACCAGAATCTGACGATATTCCCTGGAAATAAGTGCAAGCTCCCTTCGAAGCTCCTGCAGCTGCTCTTCTTTTACAAAATCCTCTTCCGGGTTATCTTTGGAAGGAACCTGCAACATGGCTTCTTCCTCATCATTTTCATTCTCACTTCTTCTGCGCTTTTTATCTGCCCATCTTGCGTATCGGTTTCGTGCGATGGTCCAGACCCATCCCTCAAAATGCTCCGGAATGGTTCCCTTCCCTAATGCAGTCAGAATTTCCACAGCAATTTCGCTGCTTAAATCCTCCGCCTCCTGCACATTACCGGTTTTTTTCAGGCAGAAATAATAAATTTTCTCCACAAATTCTTTGCAAAAATATTCTTCTCGTGTCATGACGTTTCCTTTCTATCCCTTCATTTATATAGTGTCGGGAATGAAAAAACGGTTTTAAAAAGTTTTAATATTTCACATCTTTTTCTGTTACATCCAGAGTATAATCCAGCTTATTCTCTTCCGTAATCGCATAAACATATAACGCCACCGGTCCCGGCTCCTTGGGAAGCTCTAAGGCCCCGGACTGCAGGGCACAGCCGCCCACCAGACCTACGGTACGGAAATAAATGGTTCGTGCTATCACTAAGGGAATCATTTCTGCCATATGGGCAGGTGCATGTACCTTCATAAGCTCCGTTCCCTGCTTTGTCAGATACTCATACAGCTCCTTCATGCATAAGATTTCTTCCTGTAAAATCTCTCTTAACTTCCCATACTCTGCGGTTGTCAAAATCATGAATGGTGCCTTGTCCGGTTCTTCCAAGGCTTTATAAAGCTTCTCCCGCACGTTTTCATACTGCAAGGTATAATGATTCTCTACAGGCAAAATACCGAAGTCTGCAAAGGCTGCCGCATATCGTTCATCCAGCCCCGAAAAACCTGCAAAATACCCGCTGCCGTATTCCTCCGTGGCGGTTTTTTCAAAGTTTACACCATAGCAGATACCGGTAGCCTCTCCGTAAAGCTTTATGGTACCCATAGTTTGCTCTTTTTCCTTAAAAGCCTGGTAGCCGTGATGCATCAGCATGTACAAAAATCCCCAAAGTAAACGATTCTCTGATAACTGATTGCCGATAAAGCCTACTGTCCTTATCTCACCCAGCTTTCCTCGTACTGCCTCAAAAACCTGTGCCAGCCTTCTCTGACACTCTCCCTTTACGGTACGATAAAACTCCTTGGTATATTCTTCCGTTATGATTGCCAAATTGGTCTGATACTTGCCACCTGGCAGGGCTTTCAGCAGTCCGTACTTCTCCAATAACACTACCTCATCCTCCATATAGACCGTGGAAACACCCATTTCAATGGACAATTCCCGGATGGTCATAGGAGTATAGTAGGCACTCAGCAGGATATTACCTGATAACTTACGTCTGAATAAATTTACATATTCTTCATTATAATTCTTATCAAATATGGTCACCAATTCAAAGGTGCCCGGTTTATAGCTCTTTTCTCCAAATTCTCTTTCCATTTCGATGCCCTCCTTTAACAGCTTTCGTGTCTTAAATAAATAATATTTCACCATTTCCAGAGAGATATGAAACTTTTCTGCCACCTCTTTACAGGACAATTCATCAAAATAATAAGCCACCGTACATTCCCGATATTCCTTGGAAAGAAGCGCCAATTCCCTGCGAAGCTTCCCGGTCTGTTCCTTCTGCCAAAGGTTCATTATCACCGACTCTGAAAAATCCTCTGTTTCCGCGTCTGCAGCCTCCAGCTCAGCCATAACAGCCCGGCTTTGTCTGCGCAGGTACTTTTTATAGGTATTGGCTGCAATGCTCCATACATAACCGAAAAAAGCTTCTTCCCGCTGCACTCTGTGCCCATCCTGCAAAATAGCTACCATAATATCTCCTGCCAGCTCCTCTGCATCCTCCTTTTTTGAAATCCGAGAAAGTGCATAGGCATAAATTGTTTTGATGTTTTCCTCTAAAAAGGCTACTATCTTTTCCTGTTCCATGGTTCTCTCCGTTGCCGGCATATATAAACCCAAGCCGGACATTTATTGTATTTGAAAGCTTTCATATAGATAGTACCGAAAGGTTCCGATTGGTTAATCTATTTTTAAAATTTTTAAGCAGACCCGATATGCTGCATACATCGGGCCTGCTTATTGTACGAAGTCCACGTCGCTAATCTGCTTATACCGCGTGGATTTTATTCTTATTCTTAATCAAAGTGATTACTCCCCAAAAGAAAAATACTATGCACACCAGCTGATTGGCAGATACTATTTTACCCAGATGTTCTTCTCGGAGAAAATCCAGCGAAAATTTGGTAGTAGCACATAAAATCATAATGACCGGTACCAGATTTCTTCTATTGGACCTAAGATAAATCAGCAGTCCTACCACGAATATTCCCAGGAAGCCGATGCTTTCCGCCAACTGTACTGGGAAATAAGGACCTCCCTGCATATAATCACTGTCATATACCACTGCCAACGGCCCTTCATAAGAAATCCCGTGGCAACAACCTACCAGATAACAACCGATTTTGGAAATTCCATACAGCAGAGGCAATACGGTAACATATGCCTCCCACAGGGATGTACTTCCTTCCGGATATATTTTTCCAAACACAAAAATGCCCACTAACAATCCTATGGCACCCCCAAGGCTGGAGAACCCG
This sequence comes from Lachnospiraceae bacterium, assembly GCA_017522685.1. The sequence continues at coordinate 2,468 of JAFWYN010000022.1, read as the reverse complement.
GCTGTAAAGATACTGATTTGGAAGCCCCTTGTTACGACAGTAAACATTTTACCCCCATACAGAATCAGCACTACATTCAATAATACGGAATACCCAATGTAATTCGTGGGTACACCCCGTTTCTTTAAAAGTAGAAAGACCACTGCAATGCTGACAATAAAAGCACCAACAAAGGTAATGGAATAAGGTGATATCGCATTCATCAACTGTCACATCCCCGCAATTCAACAATACAGCTTTCACAACCACTCACAAATGTACTACACATAATGTACATAAATATGATAAACAAAATAACTAGGATAATGACAATAATATATAGTACCATGAGTATCTTTCCAAATACATTCTTAGGATACTTAATACGTACATAAATCATCAGAATGAGTGCTGCCAGCCAACCAAACAGTGACAAGGCATCGGCAACGTTGCATATAACACCCAAAACATCCCCCAAGGAATTCCCTGCGGCAACATCCTTTAATTTGTCGGTCACCATCCACAGCATCCAAGGACCGAATGCGCATGCTAAGGATATCCAACACAGAATATTTGCTTTTTTGTTTTCTTGTTCTTTCATCCTTTGTTCCTTCCATATTTTGATTTTAAGTCATTTTACCATAATACAAAATATTTGCCAAGTTTTATAAAATTGTAGCAGAACCATATAAACTGCCATAAATACGGCATAATATGGATATATAATTTATTTTTGCCACAAATAATGCATTTTGCAATACAAGGAGTTTATCATGAAAACACGCTTCCTTTCTATTCTGTTACTACTATCCCTATTCCTCAGTGGTTGCAATGGTTCCACAGAACCTGCCCCCGGAACTCCATCTCCTACAATATCCCCGGTTGCTACTATGGAACCTTTTTCTTCCGCCCCGTCTGCCTTGACACCCATTCCTCCGTCAACCGGGTCTCAATTGAATACCCCCACAAGAGAGTACGGAGAAAGTACTGCCTTCATGCAAATGGGCGAGGATTTGGTGATTCGTATTCTATATCCGGAGACAAATCTTCCCGCAATGGATGATGCCATCACCCATTGGGTAAATGAAACCGTTGCCGAATATCAGGCTGAATGTCTAGGATATCAGACAAACGGGGACTGCGGTGAATTGACTGCCGAATATGAAAGCTATCTGACCGACAATAGGTGGATCAGTATCCAAATCACCGGCATATTTGATAAACCTTATTTGGCACACCCCATCGATATTATAGGTTCCTTTCATGGAGACCTTTCAACCGGGCAATCTATACGGCTGGAAGATTTACTGGTTCCCTCAGGCTACTCTATCTTGGAAACCATGGTTGCTACCGCTGCCGGAGTAGAAACTACTTTGATAGACGAACATTTTCTGGATCACTGGGTATTAACCTCCGAAGGTCTGGAAATCACATTACCAAGGGGCACTTATCTTCCCATGTCGGAAGGCACCAAGGTCCTTTTCTATCCCTATGCCGAGTTGGAAGGTATTTTATCCTTTTCCGGAGAATCCGTGACAGTGCAGGTGCCTTCCCCTGTCCCCACATTTACTCCGCCCAAAGTTTCCACAGCGCCTCAAACTCAGCTCATCGACCCTACCAAGCCCATGGTTGCCCTGACCTTCGACGATGGTCCCGGCAAGCACACCTCCCGACTTTTGGATATCTTTGCCTCATATGGCGGAAACGGAACCTTTTTTGTCATAGGTAATATCCTGGAGAATCGTGCTGATGTAATAAATCGTATGGTTTCTGAAGGGCATGAAATCGGCGGTCATAGCTGGGATCACCGTCAGTTGACCAAACTGAACGCTTCGGACCTAAATAACCAATTGACAGGGACCCGCACTAAAATCTACGAGCTTACCGGTACGGATACTGCACTTCTCAGACCACCCTACGGCTCCTATAACAGTCAGGTACAAAATATGTGTAAGGATATGGGGATTGTTATGGTGAATTGGTCTTTGGATACCTTGGATTGGAAATATAAGGATGCGGACAGATTGTATCATACCATCATGGATGAGGTGCAGGATGGGGATATTATTCTCTGTCATGATTTGCATGGAAGTACTGTGGACGCTATGGAGAAAGTGATACCAGAACTGATTGCCAGGGGGTATCAGTTGGTAACGGTGTCGGAACTGTTGGACCAGAGAGGGGATGTGATTGAAGCCGGGGAGGTGTATTATAGGGGGGAGTAGGATTACTGCGAAGACAAAAGACACCTCGAAAATCCTTCGAATTTTCAAGGTGTCTTTTGTTACCTACCTGTGTCTTACGGGGAGCTGCCCAGGGCTCTCCAGGACTATGGTAGGCAATGGTAAAAACTGAAAGTGAACAAAATCGCTGCGCGATGGCCTGCCAAGGCTGTGGCGCAGTTTTTCTATTTCTTCAAAAATAGGCAGTGACAGGATTGTCCCAGGATAGTATTGTTAAAGTACCACCAATAACAAACTTCACAAACG
>JAFWYN010000021.1 GCA_017522685.1 Lachnospiraceae bacterium | reverse complement strand
GCATGCCAACCTGCATGATACAGGCAGGGCAGAATATGTACCTGTGACAAACGATGAGGCGGTGGAAGCTTTTGAGGTTTTATCAAGAACCGAAGGAATTATTCCGGCAATAGAGTCTGCCCATGCGGTAGCCTATGCCATGAAGCTGGCACCCACAATGGATAAGGATAAAATAATTGTAATTACTATTTCAGGCAGAGGAGATAAGGATTGTGCTGCTATTGCCAGATACAGAGGGGAGGATATCTATGAGTAAATCAGGAACAGAACGAATTAAAGAAGCATTTGCAAAGGGGAAAGTATTTATTCCATTTTTTACCTGTGGTGACCCTGACCTGGAAATCACAGGTAGGCTGGTGCGGACTGCCGTGGAACATGGTGCAGATTTGATTGAGCTGGGCATTCCTTTTTCTGACCCTACAGCAGAAGGTCCTGTAATTCAGGGAGCGAATCTTCGGACCTTGCAAGGCGGTGTAACCACAGATAAGATATTTAACTTTGTTAAGGAACTTAGAAAGGATGTAACTGTCCCACTGGTGTTTATGACCTATGCCAATGTGGTGTTTTCCTATGGCGCAGAAACCTTTATCCGTACCTGCTGGGAAGTCGGGATTGACGGAATTATTCTTCCTGATTTGCCTTATGAGGAAAAGGAGGAGTTTGCACCGCTTTGTAAACAGTATGATGTGGCATTAATATCCTTGATTGCACCGACTTCTGAAAATAGAATTGCCAAGATAGCAAAGGAAGCGGAAGGATTTTTATACATTGTGTCAAGCCTTGGCGTAACCGGTACCAGAAGTGAGATTACAACCGACCTAGCATCTATGGTTAAGGTTGTTCGGGAAAATACAGAGATTCCCTGTGCTATCGGCTTTGGAATTTCTACGCCGGAACAGGCAAAGAAAATGGCAAAAATTGCAGACGGCGTGATTGTGGGTTCTGCTGTTATCAGGCTGATTGAAGAAAATGGTGTGAATTCCGAAAAGGTTGTAGGTGCATATATTGAAAAAATGAAAAATGCTGTTTTAGAAAAATAAAATGAAAAATAAAAAAAGGGATTGACATTTGTTTTTTCAGGGTGTATTATCACAGCCATAAAGGCAATGGAGTCTTTGAGGGTAATACCTTGAAGACCCATTGTCTTTTTTTATTCTGTTTCATTCAAATTAAAGGAGGACAAAAAGATGTCATATGTTGATGAAGTGATTGAACAAGTAGTAAAGCAGAATCCTGCAGAACCTGAATTTCACCAGGCAGTCAAAGAAGTACTGGAATCATTGCGTGTAGTTGTAGAGGCAAATGAGGAAAAGTACAGAAAGAATGCATTGCTTGAACGATTAGTAAATCCGGAACGACAGATTAAGTTCCGAGTTCCGTGGGTGGACGATAAGGGTCAGGTACGGGTCAACACAGGATATCGTGTACAGTTTAATAGTGCCATTGGTCCGTATAAGGGCGGCTTAAGACTGCATCCTTCCGTTAATTTGGGAATTATCAAGTTTTTAGGATTTGAACAGATTTTTAAGAATTCGCTCACCGGACTTTCTATCGGTGGTGGTAAAGGTGGTTCGGATTTTGATCCAAAGGGCAAGTCAGACCGTGAGGTCATGGCATTTTGTCAGAGCTTTATGACAGAACTTTGCAAGCATATCGGTGCAAATACTGACGTGCCTGCGGGGGATATTGGTACCGGAGCAAGAGAAATTGGTTATATGTTTGGTCAGTATAAGAGAATCAGAGAAGTATATGAAGGTGTACTTACCGGTAAGGGATTAAGCTACGGTGGTTCCCTGGCAAGAACAGAGGCAACAGGTTATGGGCTTTTATATTTAACACAGGAATTATTAAGCATGAACGGTATTTCTCTGGAAGGAAAAGTGATTGCTGTTTCCGGTTCCGGTAATGTTGCCATTTATGCCATCGAAAAGGCACAGCAGCTAGGTGCAAAGGTAGTGACTGCCAGCGATTCCACAGGTTGGGTTTATGATCCGGAGGGAATTGATGTGGCTGCATTAAAGGAAATCAAGGAAGTAAACAGAGCAAGATTAACTGAATACAAGAAATATCGTCTAAATTCCGAATATCATGATGGACGTGGTGTGTGGTCTGTAAAGGTGGATATTGCTCTTCCATGCGCAACACAGAATGAACTGACTTTAGAGGATGCAAAGCAGTTAGTGGCAAATGGCTGTATTGCAGTTTGCGAAGGTGCTAACATGCCGACCACGTTAGATGCTACGGAATATCTGCAAAAGAATGGCGTGATTTTTGCTCCGGGTAAGGCAGCCAATGCAGGTGGCGTGGCAACTTCTGCACTGGAAATGTCCCAGAACAGTGAGCGTTTAAGCTGGTCTTTCGCAGAAGTTGATGCAAAATTGAAAGATATCATGGTTAATATCTGCCATAATATGGCTAATGCCGCTGAACGATATGGTGCAAAGGGTAATTATGTAGTTGGTGCTAACATTGCCGGATTTGAGAAGGTAGTAGATGCTATGGAAGCACAGGGTATTGTATAGAAAACAACGGATACGGTGAAAGACAAAGGCGTCTTTTATGCTGAAAAGCATGGAGGACGTCTTTTCTTTATAAAGATAAGAAACAAGGAGGATTCGTATATGAAAACGGTTTCTGATTATTTTGGATGTCTGGTATTTGATGACAGAGTGATGAAAGCAAATCTGCCGGCGAAGGTATACCAGTCTTTGAGAAAGACAATTGATGAAGGTGCAAAGATTGATATTAGTGTGGCAAATGCGGTAGCGTCTGCAATGAAGGATTGGGCGGTAGCAAACGGTGCGACACATTACACACACTGGTTTCAGCCTCTTACCGGAATAACGGCAGAAAAACATGACAGCTTTATTTCTCCGTCTCCGGATGGTGGAGTAATTATGGAGTTTTCAGGAAAGGAACTGATTAAAGGAGAACCGGATGCTTCTTCCTTTCCGTCCGGAGGTTTAAGAGCGACCTTTGAAGCGAGAGGATATACCGCATGGGATCCTACTTCTTATGCATTTATAAAAGGTAAGACTCTGTGTATTCCTACCGCTTTTTGCTCCTATGGTGGAGAAGCATTGGATAAGAAAACACCATTGCTTCGTTCTATGGAAGCACTGAATAAGCAGGCACTTCGTATATTACGTTTGTTTGGAAACGAAGATGTAAAGTGTGTTCGTACATCGGTGGGACCGGAGCAGGAATATTTTCTGATTGATAAGGAAATGTATGATCAGCGGCGGGATTTACGATTTACAGGTCGTACGTTGTTTGGTGCAAAGCCACCAAAGGGTCAGGAAATGGATGATCACTATTTTGGTGTGATTAAGCCTAGAGTTGCTGCCTTCATGGAGGAACTGAATGAGGAACTTTGGAAGCTGGGAATTCTCGCCAAAACAGAGCACAACGAGGTGGCTCCGGCACAGCATGAACTGGCTCCGATTTATACTACTACCAATATTGCAACTGATCATAATCAGTTGACTATGGAGATTATGCAGAGGGTAGCAGCAAAGCATGGTCTGGTATGTTTGCTTCATGAAAAGCCATTCGCCGGTGTAAACGGAAGCGGTAAACATAACAACTGGTCTATTTCGACGGATTCCGGAGTAAATCTGCTATCTCCCGGAGAAACACCGTATGAAAATGCGCAGTTTTTATTGTTCTTATGTGCTGTGATTAAGGCGGTAGATGATTATCAGGATTTGCTTCGAATTTCTGTTGCGACAGCCGGAAATGATCATCGTCTTGGTGCTAATGAAGCTCCGCCTGCTGTGGTGTCGATTTTCCTTGGAGATGAGCTGAATGCTGTTCTGGAGGCAATCGAAAACAATACACCATATTACGGAGCAGAGAAAACACAGATGAAGCTTGGTGTCAATGTACTTCCAAAGTTCAATCGTGATACCACGGATCGGAACCGTACTTCGCCATTTGCATTTACGGGAAATAAATTCGAGTTTCGTATGCTGGGTTCCTCCAATAGTATTGCCTGTGCCAATATTATGTTAAACAGTGCCGTGGCAGAAAGCCTGAAAATCTATGCAGACCGTCTGGAACAGGCAGAAAATTTTGAAGATGCCCTGCATGAGATGATTCGGAAAACCATTAAGGATCACAAAAATATTATTTTTAATGGAAATGGCTATGATGACACTTGGATTAAAGAAGCTACGGAACAGAGAGGCCTCTTGAATTATCGTACGACACCGGATTGTATGCCGCATTTGCTGGATAAAAAGAATGTGCAGATGCTGACATCCCATAAGGTATTCTCGGAGACAGAACTGAAATCCAGATGCGAGATTATGCTGGAAAATTACTGTAAGACCGTGACGATAGAAGCAAATACCATGGTGGATATGGCAAGGACGGAAATTGCTCCGGCAGTGGAATGCTATGTACAGGAGTTGGCAAAGGCAGTAGCTACGAAGAAGGCAGTAGATGCAGCTTTAACCTGTAGCTATGAAATCGGACTGATGAAAAAGTTATCGGTTCTGACTGACAGAATTGCGGATAAAACGGAAGAACTGGAGTCTGCCTTGGTATATCTGAGTGAATTGGATGACACTATGACGGCAGCAAATATGATTAGGGATGTGGTTCTGATTAGAATGAGCGAATTAAGACTGGCTTGTGAT
>JAFWYN010000020.1 GCA_017522685.1 Lachnospiraceae bacterium | reverse complement strand
GCATCCACATGCTCTTTATTTAATTTAAGGCTCTGTTTTAAAGCAGTAACAGCGCCTGTTAAATCCCTAATCTGTGCCTTCTCTAAGCCCTCGTTATATTTACGGTTGGAGGCCTCGATGATAAGCTTGTACTGTCTCACATCGCATTTACAGGCAGTACAAAAATCATGCTGCGTAAGAGTGGCACCACAACGGTAACACTTCATACACTATCTCCTATTTGTAGTTCCATTATTGTCCTGCTGCATAATCTTAAATAAAAGATCTGTAGCATCTGTCATATCCTGATTGTAAATGACATCTTCTATGTCACCCACTTCAGGACTTTTGTAAAACTTTTTGAGTTCTTCCTCAAATTGAATCATGCCGGCTCTCCTTTCTTTCCCCAGAAAACGCTAAATGATTACTAAGTAATTTTTTAACTTGTCCTACTAAATATAATGATCCAACTATATATATATAATCAAAATGTTGTTGTTTTGTTAATGCAGTGCAGATTGCCTCTTGAAAATTTGGAATGTTGTTGCATATTGTTCCATTTTGGGGCAACTCATTCTCTTCCTGTTGACCCTTTTGAAGCTCCTTGCCTAATATCCTGGCTGATGCAAGCAACTTCTCCGCAGGCACTCCGCGCTCTCCAAAAACCTCCGTTACAAGCACCTCTTTAAACAATCCGGTTTCCAAAATCATCTGAAGCATCTTGCCGTATTCTTTGTCCGATACTGCTGAAAAAATAAGCGTGCGCCTGCCTTTACAATCATCTTCTTTCACGCTGTCAAGGAACGCTCTAATACCATCCACGTTGTGTGCTCCGTCCAAAAACACATTAGGAAGCGTCTCCTCCATACGGCCTGCCCAAGTGGTTTCATATAGTGCTTTTTGTAGCTTTTCCGTCGATACATCCTCTTTCTTTAGGACACCCTGCTTTATTAAATTTTCAAACCCTGCAAGAGCCAGACACACATTGTCGATCTGATACAAAGCCTGCGTATTTAACGTAATTGGAATAGTTCCATAATAACTGGAAAAATATGAAAAAGCAACGGATTTTTCATAAACTCTTTGACAGCAGCAGACTTCTTTATCCAGAATTCGACATGCGCTTTCAAGTTCTGTCGCTTTTTTCAGAAAAACATGAGCCACCTCTTCATTGTGTGCCGCCACAATGCAAGGCACCTTTCCCTTCATAATGCCTGCTTTTTCCTCCGCAATTGCTTCCGGCGTATTTCCCAGATATTCAGTATGGTCCAGTGCAATATGGGTAATCATGGTGAGCACTTTGTCCGCTACTGCATTGGTTGCATCCAGTCTGCCGCCAAGCCCTGTTTCCAGTACCAGTATATCCACTTTTTCCTTTTGAAAAGCATACATACCGATAAAAAACATCATATCAAAATAGCATGGCTGATAGTCATCCTTCGTGCTGTTTAAAAGCTTCTGCACAAACTGTACCGCTTCCACAAACAATTCTCCGGAAATCATACTGCCATTCACACGAAAACGCTCTCTCACATCTACCAAATGAGGGGATGTAAACAAGCCCACCTTTAAACCGGCACACTCTAATAAGCCCGCCAGATAGGCAGATGTGGAACCTTTTCCATTGGTTCCGGCAATGTGTACAATCTTCATCTGCCTGTCAGGCTGACCCATTTGAGTCAGAAATTTTGCTATTTTTTGTAGGGAATGATTAGAATTAAAACGAGGAATACGGTAGAGATACTCTACCGCTTCCTCATAATTTGCTACATAGTCTTGCATAACTGTGTAAGTCTTTCCTTAACCTGTTCCATCATCTGCATGTACTTGGTCTGCTTATCCTTTTCTTCCTGAATCTTCGCAGCCGGAGCCTTGGAAATAAATTTCTCATTGCCAAGCATACCTGCAACTCGCTTTAATTCACCTTCCAGACGCTTTTCTTCCTTCTGCAGACGTTCGATTTCCTGCTTAATGTCCACTAATTCCGCAAACGGAATGTAGATAGTAGCATTTGCAATCACTACGGAAACTGCATCCTCTGCAATACCGGTCTTATCAGACTGAACCTGTACTTCAGAAGCATATGCCAAAGAAGCAAAGAATAACTTACCTTCCTCAAAGGTATTTTTTAAGGATTCCTTCTCGCTTACCACATAAACAAGAGCCTTCTTGCTAGGCGGAACATTCATTTCCGTACGTACATTTCGGATACCACGAACTGCTTCCTTGATAATCTCGATATCTCGTTCTTCCTTAGCAAAGTGACGTTCCTCGGTATATTCCGGCCACTTGGAAATCATAATAGATTCCTCTTCGCTCTGTAAGGTACAGAAAATCTCCTCGGTAATAAACGGCATGTATGGATGTAATAATTTAAGAGCATCCAGCAAAACAGTCTTTAATGTGTACAATGCAGCATTCTGGCTTCCGGCATCGTCTGTAGCATAAAGACGAGGCTTAACCATTTCAATATACCAGTCACAGAATTCATCCCAGATAAAATCATATACCTTCTGAACCGCAATACCTAATTCGAAGTTTTCCATATTGTCGGTTACTTCTTTTGCAAGGCTGTTTAACTTGGATAAAATCCACTTATCCACCGGTGCAAGCTCATTCAGAGCAGGTGTTGTAACCGCCTTGTCTGCCATATTCATCATAATAAATCTGGATGCATTCCATACTTTATTCGCAAAGTTACGGCTGTTTTCTACTCTTTCATAGTAGAAACGCATATCATTACCAGGCGCATTACCGGTAATAAGGGTCAAACGAAGTGCGTCAGCACCATACTGGTCAATAATCTCCAATGGGTCAATACCATTGCCCAAAGATTTACTCATCTTGCGTCCCTGACTGTCACGTACCAAACCATGGAATAATACAGTCTTAAACGGACGTTCCTTCATCTGCTCAAATCCGGAGAAAATCATACGGATTACCCAGAAGAAGATGATATCATATCCGGTAACCAATACATCTGTCGGATAGAAGTAATCCAAATCTTCGGTCTTTTCCGGCCAACCCAAGGTAGAGAACGGCCATAATGCAGAAGAAAACCATGTATCCAACGTATCCGGATCCTGTGTATAGCTTTCACAGCCACAGTTAGGACATGCACTTGTTGGTGCATCCTTAGATACGATATATTCGCCACACTTATCGCAGTAGTATGCCGGGATTCTATGTCCCCACCATAACTGACGGCTGATACACCAGTCACGGATATTGTCTGTCCAGTTAAAGTAGGTCTTATCCATACGTTCCGGAATCAGTTCAATATCGCCTGTTTTCACTGCTTCTACAGCAGGCTTGATAAGCTCGTCCATCTTAACAAACCACTGCTTTTTAATCATCGGCTCGATGGTAGTCTTACATCTGTCGTGTGTACCAACGTTGTGTGTATAATCTTCAATCTTAACCAATAAACCTAATTCGTCTAATTCTTCAACAATCTGCTTTCTGGCTTCATAACGGTCTAACCCTTCAAACTTACCACCATTTGCATTAATGGTTGCATCGTCATTCATAATATTGATTTCCGGCAGATTGTGACGCTTACCAACTTCAAAGTCGTTCGGGTCATGCGCAGGAGTAATCTTTACTACACCGGTACCAAATTCCATATCAACATAAGAATCCACTACGATAGGGATTACACGGTTGATTAACGGAAGCATAACCTTCTTACCATGTAAGTGTTTATAACGCTCATCATCCGGATGAACTGCCACTGCAGTATCACCAAGCATGGTTTCCGGACGTGTGGTTGCAAATGTAAGAAATTCTGTCTTACTTGGTTCTCCGTTATCATCCATTACCGGATACTGAATATGCCAGAAATGACCTGCCTGCTCCTGATACTCTACTTCTGCATCAGATATAGAGGTGTTACATACCGGACACCAGTTAATAATACGGCTGCCTTTGTAAATCCAGCCTTTTTCATGCATTTTACAGAACACTTCGGTAACAGCATTATTACAGCCTTCATCCATAGTGAAACGTTCTCTGTCCCAGTCACAGGAAGAACCTAATTTCTTTAACTGACTGATAATACGTCCGCCGTACTCCTTCTTCCATTCCCATGCTCTTTCCAAAAAACCTTCACGACCGAGGTCTTCCTTGGTAACGCCTTCTGCACGCATTGCTTCGATAATCTTTACCTCTGTAGCAATAGAAGCATGGTCTGTACCCGGCTGCCACAGTGCATTGTAGCCCTGCATTCTCTTAAAGCGGATAAGAATATCCTGCATCGTATTGTCCAATGCATGTCCCATGTGTAACTGACCGGTAATATTTGGCGGCGGCATTACAATGGTAAATGGCTTCTTGCTTCTATCCACTTCTGCATGGAAGTATTTTTTCTCTAACCATTTCTGGTAGAGTTTGTCTTCAATTCCTTTCGGATCATATGTCTTTGCTAATTCTTTACTCATGAACTTTTGCTCCTTATTGTATGTGTAACCATAATTAATATAAATGTATCGCTAAAGTACCATGTTTGTCAAGATAAAAGCAACGCTTATGTAAGGAATATATGGAATCGGGGCCTTTAAACGCATCCCTTTTATGTTTCCTTTTAGGAATTGAACCACCAATAGTAAGCTTCCGGAGAGTGCCTGCACCATAAAATATGCCAACAAGTAGTGTTCCACACCTTTTTCCAAAAGCATGTACAAACCACACAAAAAAAATACAATTACATCTCCAAGACCATATAAATTCAAAAAATGCGCCAATATCTGAAGAACCAGCAAAACCAATCCTGCTGATAAATACTCCACCATACTATGCAGCTCCCTTTCATTCGGTGTCATCATCTTTATGACTACCTGTAACAGAAAAGCCAGCACACCAAGCAAATGGGAATAACGTACCACCTGCATTTCTTGAACATCCTGCCACGAAACCCAAACAAGATACCCATCAAAAATCAAACTGGCCATTATTTCGAATCCTTGTACGCAATTCATCTAACACCGTGCCTTCCACCACAACAAAGGTTGGTTTGCTGATCAATACCTCACCATTTTTAAATGCTTTTACAATCACTTCATATTCCTGTTCCGCAATTCCAAGGGGAATAGAAAATTTCAAGCATTCCTTTTGTCGAAGAGCCGGACGTTCATATTCAAACACACAATTTAAATCAGGCTCTACTCCTAAAAGCTCCTCCGGAAATATCACTTCGATGCGTTCCACATATCCACTGGTGAATATATCCAAAACTGCTCCATCCCCTGTTTTAAAAATATGCTCCTCCGGATTCCGTTCCTTGTACAAGTTGGTTTCCAGTGTAAAACTTAAGCCTTCCTCTCCAACCACTTTGGCATTACACACACGGTCTGATGCAACAGCTGAAATTGCCACTTCACCAACAAATAATGAATTCTCCTTGTTTATTTCCACCATTACCTTTCCTTCACTATCACAAGAAAATTCCGCCTGCATATGATTGTCCTTATTGCGAACAAAAACGGTAAACTCCTGCAAACCGCTTATGGTATCCTTTGCCCATAAAGTCACCTGTTTTGCCTGTTCTGTAATATCCAAAATCCTCAAATTCTGCAATTCCTCCAAACCATATATCTCAGGTGCTTCTCCATCCGGAATAATGGTCAATCCGTTTTGAACATCCCGCGCTTCTTCAGAACAATATGCCTTTCCTTTAAACTCTGCTATTGCCTGAGGATATAGGTAAAATGCAGACGTGTCCGAATTCACCGTAAAATTCTGTGACACTTTCACCTGCACTGCATGATTCAGCCTTTCCCCCATGAATATTCCAGGCCTTAACAACGCTTCTGCCTCTCCGGACACCTGTATGCTCAAACTATCATTTAAAAAGGCTTCCGAACTAAGTGCTGTATCACCATGCGGAATAGTTACCTGCATCCACCCTTGACTGGTCTCATTCTCAGCATTGATACGCAATGTGTTAATCTGAAAATCAAAGGTTGCTGCCTTGTCCATACTCGCACCTACATGCAATATATGCTCTGTCACTCCGTCTGCTTTTACAAACCAAATGCTTTCCTCCCCTTGATGTGTAAATTCTGTATCTTCAAGGGTAAGCTTTTCTGTAAATAGTTTTGCATTCTCAGGGTAAGAATCATCCGCCGGATACTGTGGTCCATCTTCATTCCCCAGTGCTATAGTGGCAGTACCACTCAAATTTCCGGCCACGTCCACTGCAGCCACATGCAGATATTGCACCTCCTCTTTCAAAAGAACCTCTACACTACCCTCAGCCCCTGCCATTTCCACATACACATGTGATTTAGTAACAGTCCCTGTATCGAAGGTATCAATATAGTAATAATATCCCTTTACCCCACTGACAAGAGTATTCTTTGTAATATTACTTTCCAACTGTTTCGTATCCCTGGAATAACTTTCACACTTATGATAATAAACAGTTCCATTATCTCTTGGTTTGATCCAGGTTACCTTTACTTTATTGGTATCCAGCATCTTTATGCAATCTTCCTGCAAAATTACCACATCAGGTGCCGCCGTATCTGTGGCTTTTACTCCTTCCAAGGAAGTCTGCTCCAGAAATGCCTCCATTTTACCGGTAATGGTGCCATATCCTGCGCCATTATTTCCTCCGCCGCTGTAAGCTTGATTTTTACAGCCATAGCCGGTATTAATATAACTGGTTCCGCCCGTCGTGGGTCCAATTGTCACAATTTCTTTGCCATAAAAGAAAACATCTGTAAAATATGCATATGCATGCGCATCCCAGGCTGAAATAAATATTTTAACTGTTACCGTTACATTTTTTACACCGGCCGGAATCGTAAAATCTGCCCAGCATCCCACATACAAATGGCTGCCACTGGCAGTAATCTCGCCATCATCGTCATAATCCTCTGCATACTTTGCATTTGCTTCCACCACTCGTCTGGAATGAATTACCGCACCGGTATCTGCGTTTGTTATAATAAATTGAATATAACCATTACCTGCATGCCAGGAAGTCTGCTGACTTGCCGAAAGAACCAGATTTGTATTTCCATTGGTAGGGTATGTTGCAGTAAAGGTTCTGACAAATCCTTCTCCTGCCTGCAAACAATAGTGCTCTGGTGCTTGACCAACGACTGCATATGAATTGGTTGATGTTTTGTAGTGATACTCTTCATCAGAAGAATGCTCTGTCTCCGTTATGCTAATTGCTCTATTCAAACTTCCTATGTGCTGTACTGCCTCACTTCCCCACGGTGCTCTGCCATAAATACCGGTTTGGTAAATCGGGTACCCGGTCCTGTTGTTTTCCATATATCCGGCAATGGCATGATTGGCGTAATTTCTATATGTTTTGGAAACATGACTCATAAAGGCAATATCTTCTGTTGCCGGGTTATCTATCGTTGTAACAATACTGCTTCCATTTGAAGCACCACCCTGTGCGCCACCTCCACCGCCGCCAAATTTGGAACCTGTACCAGAAGAACTGCTTACCGCCGTCAAGCTGCTGCCCCCGGCACCACCGGCATAAGAACGATTAGCACCGCCTCCGCCGCCGGCAATCAATAAAAGCTCTTTTACTCCATTTCGAGTAATATAAATCTCCGTACCTGCTCCGCCACCGGCGCCATCTGAAGATAGAGATGCTCCACCATTTGCAATACTTCCATTGACGCCGCCACTCATTACATTTCCGGCAGTACCACCATAAATCGTAATGATGTCATTCCTTTTTAGCCAGTATGTTGCAGTGGTATAACCTCCGGCACCACCGGAATAGCTTCCATAATCGCCACCTTTTGCCCCGTATGCAGATAACGTATAATATCCAGCACGCTGTACAACATAGGTTTTGACCTGAGAGTTATAATCTATCCTTTCAGACACATTTGTAACGGAGTTAGTTATCGTATCCGCGTCATATATCATGGTCCAGTCTGATTTGTTCCGAGACTGATACAGCTTGTAGTATTTCTCTGTCTCGTCCGGCTGGGACCAGCTTAAGTTTACCGCCCCAAAACCTCCATATACCTGATAATTATCGGTTGCCTCCAAGACCAATTGAGACCATCGTGCATATAACGTTATATCCCTGCTTGCTGTAAACTCATCACCGGCACGTCCTACAAATTCCGTGCATGCTTCGTCCTCATACCAGCCAGCAAAAGCATAGCCTTCTTTTGTTGCAGCCGGCAGCGCAAAGGGAACATCCTGATAAACAGCGGTAATAGTATCTGTGTGTCCGCTATCCGCCAAATAGGTATAGGTATCATCTTCAAACAACCCTTGAAAATTATCCCCCTTCTGCCATGCAAAGAAGCTTTTTTCCGTCTGCAAACTCCCCATGCACGATCCGCCATTTGCCTCAAACGTAACAAGATGTCCCTGGGATGGTATCAGTTTACTACTATCCACAAAGTAAGTTTCCCCATATACTCCGGATATCGAAGTAACTCCAGCTTTCCCCTCATAGGTACCGCCACTTGGATTAATATTTAATGTACTCTCTACCTTTTCCCACTGGGCATATAGCACTACATCGCCATTGTTTTCATCCGTCAGGTTTATTACCTCCTGCCCATCCTGAAACCATGCTCCGCTTCCATCCGGCATTGTATTCCAGCCGATAAATGCATAGCCTACTGCTGTATATGCATTTTTACGCAGCCTTGTATCCCCATATCCTATTTTTTTAGCTTCCATTCCTTCAAAAATGGCTGCATTGTTATACATATGGCGTGTAATACTCATATACCCATTTACATCTGCATTTATCGGTGCATTCTTTTCATAGCTGACCGTATAATGATTGTAAGAAATTTTTCTGCAAATATGTTGATAGCTGCTCCCCTGCTCCAAGCCTTCACAGTGTGGACAAATAAATAAATAGCATGATTCTGCCGGCATGCTTAAAATGCCCTTTATGGTCTCACTTTTGGCATAAAAAAACAAATCAGTAACCAGCTCATTACAGTCTGCACAATAGGCATTCCAACCATTATTATAATAGTTTTCACATATGCCGGCATTGGTCTGAAATCCCCTATAATTCATTGCTTCAAATGTATGAATACATTGGGCATTCTTCCATGCAACCACCCATTTGCCAATCCTTACGCTTCCCTCCGCAGGTGCCTGATAATAGTGCTCTCCTTCGTTCAAAACACGCAAGCCGGAAACCTGTCCTGTAGAAATTGTATATCCTTCCGGAAGGCTTTCATTGGTCCGATCCATATAATCTGTAGTCCAGGCGGTTCCATCCGGGCTGACGGTTACCCCCGAATAAACTGCCATGTCCCCTGCTTTATCCGCAGCAGCCACTACAGCACTGCTTTTCATAGCAATCAGCACTGCTGCCAAAAGCAGGCACAGAACACACATGACACGGATTCTTACAACCTTTTCTTTATACTGCTTCATATTTTGCTATCCTGATATTTCCCTTGGCTAAAATTTCATAAAACAATGCTACCTGCTCTCGTTCCATCGGAATAATAATCAATTGACTTAAGCCCTCCTGACTATCCTCATCTATAACCGTTCCTTTGTCACTGTACGTAGCCTCAACCCGGATTCGTTCCGCCAACAGACTGCAACGATACTCTTCATTTTCCTTGCATAGCATGTAAATATCAATATAATCTCCAACCCGGATACTCCCTGCTACCCCCTCATACAATTCTTTAATGGGAACACTAATCCATGTCAGTTCCTGATATTCCTTATAATATTCCGTATGCTCCGTGACCATGGACTTTGTCATAATAGTTCCTGCTGATAGCTTCGTTCCAAGAACCATATCATGCAAGCTTTCCATATCTGATACACAGTCACTTGGAAGCCAATCCACCGGAATGTTCTTCCTTTCAAAATACTGATTCACATTTTGCTTGGTTATTACCATATTCTCAGAAACCGTATCCTTAACACATATTACCTCCGCATACACAGGCTCTTTCTGCATACTTTTTTGTATCATTAACAGTACGGAAAACATCAGAAACGCCAGTACCAGACTAATAACCCCAATCCACAATTTTTTCTTCTTATTCATACACCATTTCCTCACTTACCATATCTACACAATGCTCCTTTACTGCCATTATCTCCACTCCAAACAAGAATTCTATAGGAACTGCAATCCTAGCGTAAACAGAACTATTTTGAATATCCGTACCATCAGGAGCCGCCACAGAAATCGCTTTATCATAAAGTGTCTGACTGCAAGCATGGACGGCATCATAAACAAATTCTGTAGTTCCTATAGAAGTCACTTCATATACTCTGAAATCCAAAATTTGAACTTCTCCTGTAATTCCCAACTTCTGTCTTACCTTTTCAGTTCCCAAACCCTTCCCCAAAAACTCAGAAAAAACAGCTTTTGTTTCCTCCACATTTTCAAACACCAATTCCCCGGTAGCCCCATAATGATATGGATCTATGAGAAGGGCTGCCAAATTAGCCTGTGTAATACAATCTTCCAAATATTGGTTGACATATCCGGCACGCAGAACCTCCAGCAAAACACACCAGCATATCACTGCCCACATCAGAATAATCATTGCCAACAACTTATGAATTGCACCCTTGTCTTTTTTCTTCACAATTTCCTCCTAATGCTTAGCTGTGGAATATAAGTTTATTTTTATAGGAATCTCCCAGTCCTGAACAGTCTCATAAAGAAATGGGATTGCCACATGTAAATCTACACTTAAATCCCCTTCAATAACCAGCTCAATCTGCTCACCATAGCCTGCAGGAGAGGTAGTGGTCCCTGTCAAATTTACATTAGCGAGCCCTTCCTGCTCCAAATCTGCTCTCAAAGCCTCCATGGCGGTGCTCTTCAAACACCCCATTGTTTCCATCTCCAACATATAAGCTCTGGCAATCTGATTTAACTCTTCTCTTGTCCGAAACACTTCCATAAACCGTCCTGATAATAACACCAGTCCAAACACCATGCCGGTGCTTAAAAGCACCGGCAATAGTTTTTCTGCAAATCCTGCATCCTTTTTTCTCATCTCAATCAGGCTCCCACACCAGTAGATAAGATTTCGCCGATTTCCGTAGTCATATTGCCAACCAGGGTCTCTACATATTCTTTCATTTCCCCCTGGAAAATTACCAATAATACTACTGCAATTACTGCCAAACCTACTTCTACCACAATTGCCTTATCTCCATTGTCCTTTGCCATAAATACCTTGTTTAACCATGTTTTCATACTTAAAAATCTCCTTTTATAAATAATTAATATTTTGAATTGCTGCCAAAATACAGCCATACATTACCAGCACTAAAACGCCGATAAACAATAACATTTGAAACACCTGAAGCTGCATCTCCAGTGCTTCTTTTTTCTTGTGCAACTGCATCCGTTCCATTTCCTCTATCTGCAGCCTGATATCCTCCAATAACTTGACTGCATACCCGGAATCCTGCATTTGCCTTAGTATCAGACAGAAACTGCTGACATAATGATTTCGAAAGCGATTTTCAAAGTCATCTAAAGACCTTGCCATATTCTCGCCATTTACCAAGCACTCTGCCAGCTTGTGAAGAGCTCCCTTTAACCTTTTGTTTTTGATAAGTTCCTCACTTTCCAACAATGCCTGCTGAATAGAGAGCCCTGCTTGTAACTGTACGGAAATGGTTTCATACAGCCATTTTAAATCCTTTAAAATCATGTCATTGTCCCTCTCATTGGACAAATATAAAATGATTACCGGAAGAAACATGCCTATTACAAAGCCAAACGCCCCTGCAAACCACTGCCATCTGACCAAAACTGCACAACACATAAAACCAGACAAAGCACTGCTTATCAGAAAATGCCCGACACTTCTGTAAATTACAAGCTCATGCAATGCTTCCGCACCATAAGCTTTCAGAAACTCCTCCAGTTCCTCTGTTAAGCTTTCCACAATTTTTCTCATAGCTTTACTCCTTTTCATAAGCTCCTATTTTCCAGAAAAACAGCAGTACAATCAGCCCCATATAAATGGTACATCCCTTGCTGACCGAATTGCCCCACATAAGCTCTGATATGGATACCATAAGAAACTTACTAAGCACCATAAGGATAACAAGACTTAATACCACAATAGCGGTCATTTCCATTTCGGCAGTATGCTTAATACTCTGCCGTTCTTTCTTACTGGTCAGATAAGCCTGAATACTTCTTCGGGAACTGGAAAAAACAGAGCCAAAATCGCTGTTATACATGCTGCACACGTTCAGATTATGTATAAACTCCTGCCACTTTGGATGCTCTAGGCGAACCTTTAGCTGCTCTAAAATCATCCTGCCTGACCAGCCTTGATTCACCTGTCTGTCCACATTTCTCAAGGCCTGTCCAATAGGACCCTTCAAATAGGAACTGCAATGACTTAAAATGGCAATTGGCTCCTCGCCGGTAGCTGCAAAACTTTCAGTCACATTTAAAAGCTCCAGTAGGTACCGCTCCGTATTACGTAAATTTTTCCTCCGCGTGCTTTCAAGAATTATCCTCATAAGCACACTTAATACGATGCAAAACCATGCAGCATACCAGAGCTTTTTACTCAAGACTGCAACCAGAAGAAAACTACAACTTAATACCAGCATACAAAAAATAATCCACACCTTTGCACTGACAAAGGGAAAATAATTGCGGATACCACTGTAAAACAATAATAACTCCAGCCTGTCCCATGGCTTGGTACTGTTTACATCCGGCAAAATTTTTACTCTTAGCCTTTTGGTCTCTGACACAAGAAAATGCTTGGTGTAAATCACAATCTCCTGCACACCGGTATCCCACAACCAACTGATAATCAGTGTGAGTCCGATGTTCAGTAGTAGTAAAACCATGCCATTAAGCAATAGTATCATGCTTTGCCTCCCTTTCATAAACGCTCCTGGTAGTGATTAGCCCCTTGTCATCCACTTTCACTTCCGTAATGGTGTCCAGTTTGAAATCCTTCATGTAACACACCGTTGAGATGCAGCCCAACATTTTCTTGATTTCCTCCTGGCTGTAATCCGATTCGTACTTTACATAGTCTGCCAGCTTATAAAGTGCTGCCACACCATCTTGTCCATGCACGGTTGCCAGTCCCAAATGCCCTGTGTAAGCAGCATTCAGGAAATAAAGTGCCTCACCGCCCTTGATTTCACCGATTACAATGTAATCCAAGTCAATCAAAAGAGCATTGATGCTAAGCTCCTTTAACCCATAGCGCACCTTGCTTTCGCCCTTCTGTTCCAAAATGTGCTGGAACATCATATCCGGATGTACCTTGCTGAATAGTTCCTCATTTTCCTGAATAACTAAGACAGACTTGTCTCGCGGTATTTCATCTAAGAGTGCATTTAATAGCGTGGTCTTCCCACTGGCACCCTTGCCGGCAATAAGAACATATCCTTTTCGTATCTGCTTTTTTAAATATTCCGCATGTTCCTTAGAGAGCATACCCACTTCCTGTAAATCCTTCAGGCTTGGCTTTTCCTTTGGAATCTTGCGAATATGCAGATAGGGCGTGTCCACCGAATTAATGATGGACTGGCTTATATTAAAACGAAGGATAAAATCCTTATTGCTGACTTTGTCGGTAAAGCTCTGCATAGCATGAGCTCTGGAAATGCTGACCTGATTTTTGGCAGCCACAAATTCTGTAAACTGCTTCAGCTCCTGGGGCGTCTTAAAGCATACGGCACTATCCTCACGCCTGCCCAAACGCTTCACCCGCACCCGGTCATAAGAAATAACTTTAATGTCTGAAATCTCCCTGTCTTTAATCAAGGGCTCCAAAACATGATATCCGGTAAAGTAGGTAAACGGTTCCTCCCGGACAAAGGGAACCTTATTTTGTTCTGTAAATTCACCTTTCAAAAACTGCATAAAAAAATACCTCCTTATTACGTATATGCATAAGGAGGCGTTTTCGTCGCACTTTTTTTGTCGATTTAATAAAAAATTTAGAAATAGATGATTTGTCGTCCAATTTTAGACGATACATCGTCGTTTTCCAGCTTTTCGATGATTTTCAGGGAGAAGTCAATAGCACAGCCCATACCGCGGCCTGTAATAATATTTTCATCTGCTTCACATCGGTTATAAGTCACACTGGCACCGGTAAGTTCCTCTTCAAAGCCCGGATAACAACATGCCTTTTTCCCTTCTAACAATCCCAGATGGCCAAACACAGAAGGTGCCGCACAAATAGCCGCAATATATTTTCCTGCTGCCGCAAAGGCTTTTACCTGTTCCATAAGACTTTTAACCTGTTCCAGATTGCGAGTTCCCGGCATACCGCCCGGCAAAACAAGCATATCTAAGGAATCAAACTCTACATCTTCAAGCATCTTATCCATAACAACCGGTATACCATGTGCACCGGTTACCTGTATAGAATCCGTCACGGAAACCATATCCACCTGAATTCCTGCCCGACGGCACAAATCCACCACAGTAAGTGCCTCTATTTCCTCATAACCTTCTGCAAAAAAGATTGCAATTTTTTTCATTCTTGTCTACCTGCCTTTCTCTGTGTTATGATTAAGAAAATAATCCAAAGGAGTATTTTATGGAAATCGAAAGAAAATTTTTAATAAAAGCCCTGCCGGATGATTTGGACTCCTACCCATGTGTCCACATCGAGCAAGGCTATCTAAATACCAATCCCGTAGT
>JAFWYN010000019.1 GCA_017522685.1 Lachnospiraceae bacterium | reverse complement strand
GCATCTAAGCGTGAAGCCCCCCTCAAGATGAGATATCCCAGTTAGTAAGACCCCTTGAAGACGACAAGGTAGATAGGAATGAGGTGTAAGTGCAGTAATGTATTCAGCTGACATTTACTAATCGGTCGAGGGCTTAACCAATGGTTGGAGAAAGAATCGAGAGTTATCCGAAAGGAAGACTTGAGAGATGTTTTGTGAAAGATAAATCAGTGTTCGGTTTTGAGTGTATAATCAATATGAAAGAAGAGTAGTGAAAACTACTCTTTTTTTAATATTTTTTCAGATTTTAGTGTTTTTTTTGTGAACATGTGCTATAATTATCTCAATATATAATAAATTGGCATGAGGAGGCAATATGGATACAAAAATTTTATTGGAAAACGGAACAAACGAATTAGAAATTCTTGAATTTATTGTTGATGGTAATTCATATGGTATCAATGTGGCAAAGATTAAGGAAATTATCAGATATCTTGAACCGACGCCTATTCCCAATGCCCATCCCAGTGTGGAAGGGGTATTCATGCCGAGAGATACGATGATTACGGCGATTGATTTAAGAAATTGTCTGCAAAGAGGACAGGCGAAGCCTGGCGGATTATTTATTGTTACCAATTTTAATAATTTGGATATAGCATTTCATGTGGAAGCAGTTATGGGTATACATAGATTGACGTGGAAGGATATTAATCAGCCAAGCGCGGTTACTTCTTCTATGGATACAGGTGTATCCAGTGGTGTAGTAAAAGTAAATAACAAATTAATAGTAATACTGGATTTTGAAAAAATTGTCACAGATATTTCTCCGGAGACAGGATTAAAAGTATCAGAGATAGAGGCATTGGGTGTTCGTGAAAGATGTGATGTGCCGATATTGATTGCTGAGGATTCCCCTCTGTTAAATAAATTGATTGTAGAATCCTTAAAACTGGCAGGTTATGAAAGAATAATTCATACACAGAATGGTCAGGAAGCATATGATATGATTATGGATTTCTGCGATAAGGGACGTTTGGATGAAAATGTAAGATGTATTATAACAGATATTGAGATGCCGGAAATGGATGGACACAGATTAACATATTTGTTGAAGAATGATGATAGAACAAAGGATATACCGATTGTAATCTTTTCTTCATTGGTAAATGATGAGATGAAGAAAAAGGGAGAAGCTTTAGGTGCGAATGCACAGCTTTCAAAGCCTGAGATTGGAAACCTTGTTCAGATTGTGGATGGTTTAATTAGCTAAAAAACAAAAAGCCGGGAATTCCCGGCTTTTTGAGTATGGAATGGAAGAATATGAAAAAAGAGTATTTAGACAAAATAATGGAAGCTGATCTGATACTGATTGGTATTGGAAGTGAATTTGAAAAATTGAGATACAGATGTGAAGAAAAAGCAATTGAAGCATTGAAAGAACTAAATGATTTGCTGAATGGGAAGAATTATTTTGTTATCACTACCTGTACCAATAATATTCTGAAGGAAAGCGGATTTAAAAAGGACCGAATAGTATCTCCCTGTGGTAATTTAGAAGTAAAACAATGTACAAAAGCTTGTAAAGGGAGCTTGCAGGAATTGACAGATGAAGAAATACAGAATATTCGACAAAAGGCTGATTCGGATGGGGAGTTTCAATTAGGGATATGTGCCGATTGCGGAGCACCTATGACTTTGAATAATGTGTATACATCTGAATATGATGAAGATGGCTATCTGAATGACTGGAAAATGTATACCAAATGGCTACAAGGTACATTAAATAAGAAGCTTTGTGTGTTAGAACTGGGAGTTGATATGACTTTTCCGAATATTATTCGTTGGCCATTTGAAAAGGTGGCATTTTACAATCAAAAAGCGACTTTTATTCGGGTAAATGAAAAGTTATATCATATGTCTGAGGAATTAAGAGATAAAGGGATTGCTGTAAATAAAAAGTCTATTGACTGGATAACGGAAATCGATATATAGTTGAAGCAGGATAGTACTAAGAAAGGTACGCAGTATATTGCGGTAGGGCAGACTATGGATTCAAAGGATAAAACGATTGATAATAGCCTGGAAAGTGCTATGAACATGACCCAGGATGAAATAGAATGGTTGCTGAATCAGCAGTCCGGAGGAACAGATGATAGTCTTCCGGAAGATTTGGATGCAGATTTGATGAGCTTACTGGCAGATTTGGAGTCGTCGAATGACGAAAATATTCAGGATATTTCGGCATTGTTGACCAAGGACGAGATGAATGAAGCAGTGGATGATAGTATTGCTGCTTTATTAAATGCGCAGGAAGAGCCCGGAGAAACCGCTTATGATGCGATGGATTTGTTTTCGGGCGAGGAAACAAAGAAAGAGAAAAAAGGACTTTTGAGTAAATTTTCCCGTAAGAAAAAAGAGGAAACGGAGAAAAGTAAAGAAGTAAAAGAGAAAAAGGAAAAGAAGGAGAAACCTGCTAAAAAGCCTAAAAAGAAAGATAAGAAAACGGAGAGTGGCGAACCGTTAGATTGGGAAAGTATTGAACTGCCGGAAGATTATGCTACCAATAGGAATGAAAGTTCCCTGGATGATGCATTGACAATGTTACAAGGAACCCCGGTTGCAGAGAAAAAGAAAGAAGAACCTGTTAAGAAAGAAGCTGCCCCAAAGGAAAAAAAGAAGAAGGATAAGAAAAAGAAAGAAAAAACAAAGGATAAAAGTAAAAAGAAGACCGAGAAAAAGGCTGGAAAAGATACAAAAGAAAAGATAAGAATAAAGGAAAAAGGCACTATTGAAGAGGCTATAATGGAGCTGGAAGCAGAGAGTGAAGAACCGCCAAATAAGAAGAAAATTGCTATGGTTTTTTTGGCGAGTATTTTGATTCTTTGCGGTTTTTTGGTAGTGAATTATTACTTTACAGGACATGCAAATAAGCGACTTGCAAGGGAAGCATTTGAAGAAAAAGACTATTTGGAATGTTACCAGCTTTTATATGGTCAGAGGCTCAATGACAGCCAGTCAGCCATGTATCACCGTTCGGAATTGATACTTAAGGATGGTATCTTCTGGCGAGATTACCAAACTTATACAAAGCAGGAGCAGTGGCTGGAAGGTTTGGATGAACTGGTTCAATATGTACATAATTATCCTGAATTGGAACAGTATGCCGATAAGTGGAATTGTTCGGATATTGTGGTTAATACCTATGAACAGGTACAGGACATATTGGAAGCGGATTATGATACCGATGTAGAATGTGCTTCTCAAATAGCCAAGCTGGAAAAGGATGAGGATTACACAAGGGCTTTGCTGAAGATTGTTGAAGAGAAGCAAAAGAGAGATGCTATATACAAAAAATATCCGGATATTTTGCCGGAGGAAGAGGAAAGATTATTTCAATAAAGGATTAACGATAGGTGACAGAACATGATAGCAATTATTGATTATGATGCAGGAAATATTAAGAGTGTTGAAAAAGCATTTATGGCTTTGGGACAGGAGGTTGTGGTAACCAGAGACCAAGAAACCATTATGAATGCAAAAGGAGTGGTATTGCCGGGAGTAGGTGCTTTCGGAGATGCCATGGAAAAGTTGCATGCTTATGAATTGGTGGAAACCATTCATAAGGTAGTGGAGAAGAAGACTCCTTTTTTAGGGATTTGTCTGGGACTGCAGCTGATGTTTGAGAGCTCAGAGGAAACACCGGGAGTAGAAGGATTGGGACTGTTGAAAGGTAAAATTATGCGAATACCCGAAGGTGACGGACTGAAGATTCCGCATATCGGATGGAATAATTTAGCATACCCAAATCAGGGCAGATTATATCAGGATATTCCTGAAAATTCATATGTTTATTTTGTGCATTCCTACTATTTGCAGGCGGAGGAACCTGAGATTGTAAGAGCAACGACGGAATATGGTGTGACCATCCATGCTTCCGTAGAGAAAGATAATACTTTTGCATGTCAGTTCCATCCGGAAAAGAGTTCCGCAGTAGGTATGAAAATATTAGAGAATTTTGTGAAGGTAGTAAAGGGGGAAGTGTAAAATGCATACAAAAAGAATTATTCCCTGTTTGGATATTAAAGACGGTAGAGTGGTAAAGGGCATTAATTTTGTAAATCTGAGAGATGCCGGAGATGCAGCAGAAGTAGCGTCAGCTTATGATAAAGCAGGAGCAGACGAAGTAGTATTTTTAGATATTAATGCTTCGGCGGATTCCCGTTCCACTCAGTTGGAATGGGTGCGTCAAGTGGCCAGTAAGGTGTTTATACCTTTTACCGTAGGCGGTGGTATACGTACGGTAGAGGATTTTAAGGTTCTACTGCGTGAAGGCGCAGACAAGATTTCCATTAATTCTTCGGCAATTATGAATCCGCAACTGATTTCGGATGCGGCAGACAAGTTTGGAAGCCAGTGTGTTGTTGTGGCAATCGATGCAAAGAAGAGAGCGGATGGTAGCGGATGGAATATCTACAAAAACGGTGGTCGTGTAGATATGGGTATGGATGCTGTGCAATGGGCTATAAAAGCCGAGAAAATGGGTGCCGGAGAAATATTACTCACCAGTATGGATGGTGACGGAACCAAGGCAGGATATGATATTGCGTTAACCAAGGCTATTTCAAGTGCGGTTAATATTCCCGTAATTGCATCCGGCGGTGCAGGTACCATGGAGCATTTTTACGAAGCATTGACAGAAGGTGGTGCGGAAGCTGCTTTGGCTGCATCTTTGTTCCACTATAAGGAATTGGAAATTCGTCAGGTGAAAGAGTATTTAAGAGATAAGGGTGTATCCGTACGTTTGTAGCTTGGGATACGAGGATAAACAAATGAGCATGATTAGTAATGACTGGTTGGCTGAATTGGGACCGGAGTTTAAGAAGCCTTATTACGCCAAATTGTATGAATTTGTAAAGAATGAATATAATACGAAACAGGTATTTCCGCCATCAGATGAGATATTTACGGCTTTTCATCTGACACCTCTAAGTCAGGTAAAGGTAGTAATTATTGGGCAGGATCCTTATCATAATGACGGACAGGCTCACGGGTTGTGTTTTTCCGTGCGTCCGGAAGTAGATATTCCTCCGTCATTGGTGAATATTTATCAGGAGTTACATGAAGATTTGGGCTGCAAAATACCCAATAACGGATATCTGATTAAATGGGCAAAGCAAGGGGTATTGATGCTGAATACCGTGTTAACTGTACAGGCACATCTGGCTAATTCCCATAGGGGGAAAGGCTGGGAGGAGTTTACGGATGCTGCTATTAAAGCACTGAACAAGCAGGACAGACCCATTGTATTTATTCTTTGGGGGCGTCCGGCGCAGATGAAGAAGAGTATGTTAAACAATCCCAAGCATCTGATTTTGGAAGCACCCCATCCCAGTCCATTATCGGCATACAGGGGCTTCTTTGGCAGTAAGCCTTTTAGTCAGACCAATCAATTCTTATTGGATAACAAAATGATTCCTATTGATTGGCAGATTGAGGATGTATAAGCAAGGAGAACAACTATGAAATATCCTAAAAGTTTACAAAAGGGTGGCTGTATCGGGTTTCCGGCGCCATCCTTTGGTTGTGCAACAGAGCCATATTATTCTGCATTTCAAAATGGCTTGAAAAAGTGGCAGGAGTTAGGTTATCAGACCAATCCTGGTGAAAATGCCTATGCAAATTGCGGCGTGGGTATCAGTAACAACCCTGAGAATTGTGGACAAGAGCTGACCAATATGTATTTAGACCGGAAAAATGATATCTTGATTTCTTGCGGTGGCGGAGAGCTGATGTGTGAAATATTGGATTATGTGGATTTTGAGTCCATCACAAAGGCTGAACCAAAGTGGTTTGTGGGTTATTCGGACAATACCAATATGACGTACCTTTTAGCGACTATTTGCGATACCGCTTCTGTTTACGGTCCCTGTGCAGGTACCTATGGGATGGAACCCTGGCACGAATCCCTTTGGGATGTGCATGCTTTGCTGACAGGTGAGAAGACAGAAATGACAGGATATGCCACTTGGGAAAAGGAATCCTTAAAGAGTGAGGAGAATCCTTTGGCTCCCTATCATACGACAGAACCACGTGCATTAAAGGTTTGGGATGGATACCTGTGGCAGGAAGCTATAGAACAGACACCTGAGACAATAACTATGTCCGGCCGTATTTTGGGCGGTTGTATGGATTGCCTGATTAATCTGATTGGTACCGAGTATGACAAAACAGCCGAGTTTATTGAGAAATACAAAGAGGATGGTATTCTTTGGTTTATAGAAGCCTGTGAGTTAAATGTTTTCAGTATACGACGTGCCATGTGGCAGATGGAGCATGCCGGATGGTTTCGACATGTGAAGGGATTTGTGTTTGGACGTCCCAGAAATGGTGAAAGTATGATGGGCTTGGATGAGTACGAGGCAGTGCTTGCTGTGGCAGGAAAGTACCATGTGCCTGTTATTATGGATGCGGATATGGGGCATTTGCCGCCTATGATACCCTTGGTAATAGGAAGCCTGGCTGATGTGACAGTACAGGGAAATGATATGAAAGTGAAAATGAATCTGATATAGATGAAAAGACGGGAAGCCTTTATGTGAGGCTTCCCGTTTTGGATATACGTTTATTATGATGCAATTTCTTCAGTGTTTTCTTTTTTCTTCAATACGGACAGAAGAATGCGTCCGGCCACAAATATCAATACAAATACGACGCCGCAGATAACGGTATTTCGTGCTGAGGTATTCATATGATTCTTAAACAGATTTGCGATGGGAGTTATGGCAAATCCCAAGGTATCGGCCGCATCGGCAGGTATGAGGGAGGTCATAAAAGTATCAGCCTGTGTTGCAAGAGATGCTAAAATGCCGGATGCCAATAAGTAAGTGATTCCCAACCAAAGAAAGCCTTTAAATCGGGGGAAACGTACTAAAACAATGAGGATAGATAATACGATAATCATTATGAGGGAAAACTTCGCAATAGTTCCCTGATATAACATATGGATAATATCGATTGTGGTATCATCCACGCCCATATCCTCTAAATCGGGAAGTTCAGCTACCATAGAAACCAGGGCGGGTTCGATAGTTGTGATAGCGTAATCTGTAATCTCTGCGTCGGTCACAGGAACTTCCTCGGGCAGAGAATTGCGCACCATGGTTACTAAGTCCGGCATATGCTTATCCAAAAGCTTATGAATCTGAGATTGGTTTATGCTTTCCATGCGGTCATCTTCCAGGACGCCCATTAAATTGTCTATGTATAATTCCAAAATATCGCCTACAAGCTCAGAATCCACTAAATCATTGACGAATTCCACATCCAGCTCAGCCAATTCATCGGGAGCGGATTGCTTCAGTGTGGATTCCAACTGTTTAGATAAATCCATATCGGAAATAATTTGCTGGAGAGTATCCGGTTGTAAAAGTGCAGTACCGGTTGAAATCACCGGAGAGGTAACCAGGAAAGAGAAGGTTAGGAAACTGAAAATAATGGCTAACAGAATGCCTAAAATGTTAAAGATAATTTTGCATGCTTTCATAGAGTTCTCCTTTGTAATAATAGATTAACAAAAAAGAGATAACATATTGTTATCTCTTTTATGCCGGCAGCGGGACTTGAACCCGCACGTGGTTGCCCACAACAGATTTTGAGTCTGCCTCGTCTGCCATTCCGACACGCCGGCATTCGTTTTCTAACGACAAAAATTATATTAACATAGTTTTGGGGAAAAGGCAAGAGATTTTTTTGAATTTTTTGTATTTTTGAGACGATTTGTATTGGCACAGATATAGACCGATGTACATAAACTATAGTAACCGATATAAGGGGATAGAATATATGGCTTTCGTTGTTTTAGATGCGGGGCACGGTGGTGAAAATCCCGGTGCTGTTTATAATGGCAGAAGAGAAAAGGATGATGCATTGGCACTTACATTGGCTGTGGGAAGGATTCTGGAAGCCAATGGTGTGGATGTATATTACACAAGAGAGAATGATGTGTTTGAAACACCGCTGCAAAAGGCACAGGAGGCGAATCAGACCGGTGCGGATTATTTCGTATCCATCCATCGTAATTCAAGTCCGGTGCCAAATCAGTATACAGGGATCGAAACCCTGGTATACAACCGATACGGAGAAGCGGCAAGGTTGGCTTATAATATTAATGAACAGTTGGAACAGGTAGGATTTGAAAATCAGGGAGTAAATGAAAGGACTAATCTGGCAGTTTTAAGAAGAACTCAGATGCCGGCAGTGTTGGTTGAAGTGGGATTTATCAATACGGACGCTGATAATGCGTTGCTGGATGCCCGGTTTGATGATGTGGCACAGGCAATTGCAGACGGAATAATAGAAACAGTAACTTAAAAAGAGGATGTCATGTAACATCCTCTTCAATAACCGTTCAATTTATGCTTCTTCCGACTGGGAATTGTCATGGTCATCAGCATCGGAAGGTGCTGTAGAGGGTTCGGGAAGAACCAGTTGTACCTGGGTAATACGGTTTTGGTCAATGCTCATAACCTTTAGAGCAGTGCCGTCTTCCAATGTTACTTCCTCGCCTTCTTCGGGAAGACGATCCAAGTGCTCAATGATAATACCTCCAATGGAATCATAGTCTTCAGAATCCAATTCTGTATTTAGTGCATCATTGATATCATCTAACTTCATGCTGCCTT
This sequence comes from Lachnospiraceae bacterium, assembly GCA_017522685.1. The sequence goes on along the minus strand of JAFWYN010000019.1, from coordinate 260,831 downwards.
CTACAAGATAGGTGCGTTCCCCAACTTCCTGTATAAATTCAGCCTCGTCCGCATCATATTCATCTCGGATTTCGCCCACAATCTCTTCCAACAGGTCTTCCAGGGTAATCATACCAATGGTAGCGCCATACTCATTTAAGACAAACGCAACGGAAGAAGTGGAAGCACGAAGTTCCAGCATTAAATCAGAACTTTTCTTAAATTCATAAGTATAATGTGCTTTTCTTAAAATGCTACGAACAGAGAATTTCTCCGGATTGGGGGTAAGGAGAAAATCCTTAATGTTTATCAAACCAATAATATTATCCTTGTCTTCTTCATAAACAGGGATACGGGTATACATGGAATCCTTAAATACGGAAAATACTTTATGATAATCAGCATTTACATTCACTGTAACCATATTGATACGGGGAATCATAATATCCTTTGCAACAGCATCGGAAAAATCAAATACATTGTAGATGATTTCACGTTCTTCTGTTTCAATAACGCCGTCCTCATGACTTACGTCTACATAGGTTTTGAGTTCGCCTTCTGTCATGGTACTCATTTTCTTGTTGGGATCGATATGTAACAAGCGCATGATGGCTTTTGACAAGAAGTCAACAATCTTGATAACCGGTGTGAGTACTTTCATTAAGAAATAGACAACTCCGCTATAAACAAGTGCAATGCTTTCGTTATAAAGGTTTGCCCAGGTTTTGGGGATGATTTCACCAAATAACAATACTACAATGGTTAAGATACCGGTAGCAATACCAATCATCAGATTAATACGAATGGCCAAGGTAGTGGCCAATGCAGATGCGGCAATATTAACGATGTTGTTACCAATCAATATGGTACTAATCATTTTGCTGTAATTATCTAAGATGAGATTGACCTTCTTGGCACGTTTGTTTCCTTCTTCCTCCAAAGCACGCATCCTTACGCGGTTTACGGTGCTGAATGCGGTTTCGGCAGATGAGAAAAATGCCGACAAAAAAATAAGAACAATAAGTATAATCAGTTGTATGACACCCGAGGCATCCATGATAAAAAAACACTCCTTTTTAAAATATAATGTAATATGAATGATACAATAACTATTAAGGAATTGTCAAGTTATACATAATTACTGAATATATTTTAATATATTTTTTTGAAATAAGAGGACAAAATAAGAATGAAAAAGATGATGCGTAAAAAAGAGGAAGGTATACCATGGATTATGCTATTGGTAGATTTGGGAGCGGCATACATAATGACAGTACTCATTCTGTTTCTGTTGGCATTTTTGTTGTTTAAGCTGAGTTTATCAAAACATACTTTGGGAGTGATGATTACCGTTACATATGTATTGACTTGTTTCTTGGCAGGCCGATTAGCCGGAAAACAGATGCAGAGAAAAAGATTTATGTGGGGAGCAATAATGGGAGGTGCCTATTTTATAGTACTTTTTATGATTTCCATAATTGCAGGTCAACCCATGACAGAAGTGGCAAATTCCCTGTTTACTACCTTGATTTTATGTGTTGGAGGCGGTATGATGGGCGGAATGCTAAGCTGATAGGATATAAAAATTTGAAGAATAGTGAAAAAAGGCTTTCAAAAAAGGAAGACTTGTGTTATAATTCAAATATTCTTGTAATTATGTAAGTGAAGAATCTAAGGAGGCTACAATATGAAGCACATTAAAACATTAACAACAAGAGATTTAAAGGAATCTATGAAGAAGGGCGGATGCGGCGAGTGCCAGACATCATGCCAGTCTGCTTGCAAGACTTCTTGTACTGTTGGTAATCAGAGTTGCGAAAAGATTAAATAGTCAAAGTGATACGAACTATGTAAGCAGCGATTTTACGTCGCTGCTTACTATACGTTTATGGAATAGAAAGGCATTAGGTAGAATAACGTGATACATCAGTATAAAAGTAATGGTTTTAACATTGTCATGGATGTAAACAGCGGTTCCGTACATGTGGTGGATGATATTGTTTATGACATGATTCCCTTGGTAGAACCATTGGTAAATGAAGGCATCAAGGATGCAGATACCATTAAAGCGGCAGTATTAAATCTGACCAATCTTCCTTATCCGGAAGCGGAGATAACAGAAGCGGTGGATGAGGTGCTGGAGCTGGAAAAGATGGGACAGCTTTTCATGCCGGATGTTTATGAAAATTACATCTTTGATTTTAAGAATAGACAAACAGTGGTAAAGGCATTGTGTTTACATATAGCACATGACTGTAACCTGGCATGTCAGTATTGCTTTGCGGAAGAGGGCGAATACCACGGACGCAGAGCATTGATGAGCTTTGAAGTGGGTAAGAAAGCACTGGATTTTTTGGTAGCCAATTCCGGAAGCAGAGTAAACCTGGAGGTGGATTTCTTTGGCGGAGAGCCTCTTATGAACTGGCAGGTGGTAAAGGACCTGGTGGCATACGGCAGAAGCCTGGAGGAATCTAATAATAAGAAGTTCCGTTTTACCCTGACGACAAATGGCGTATTGTTAAATGATGAAATATTAGAATTTGCCAATAAGGAAATGGCTAATATTGTACTCAGTATTGACGGACGTAAGGAAGTGCATGATAAGATGCGTCCTTTCCGTGGCGGACAAGGCAGCTATGATATGATTGTTCCTAAGTTCCAAAAGGTGGCAGAGAGTCGCGACCAGATGAATTATTATGTGAGAGGTACCTTTACGCATCATAATCTGGACTTTGCTGAAGACGTGCTTCATTTGGCTGATTTAGGCTTTCAGCAGATTTCCGTGGAGCCGGTAGTGGCACCGCCGGAAGAGGCTTATGCTATCAGAGAAGAGGATTTGCCCTTCTTAAAGGAAGAATATGACCGTCTGGCAAAAGCAATTCTGGAAAGAAACAAAAAGGGACAGAAGTTTAATTTCTTCCACTTTATGATAGATTTACAGGGTGGTCCCTGTGTAGCAAAGCGTCTGTCCGGTTGTGGTTCAGGTACAGAGTATCTGGCCGTTACTCCTTGGGGAGATTTTTATCCCTGTCATCAGTTTGTAGGACAGGAAAAGTTCCTGATGGGAAATGTGGATACCGGCATTACCAACACGGATATTATGGATGAATTTAAGTGTTGTAATGTTTATGCAAAGGATGCATGCAAGAAATGTTTTGCTAAGTTTTATTGCAGTGGTGGCTGTGCAGCCAATGCATATAATTTTACCAACTCTATCAATGGCACATACGATGTGGGTTGCGAACTGCAGAGAAAGCGTGTGGAATGTGCCATCATGATTAAAGCAGCACAGATGGAGTAAGAAAGTGAGGTAGTTATGAAAAAGAGTAGAGCTATATTAGTATTAGTTATAATGCTCATAGCTTTTGTGGGTATCGGCTTTATTGACCTTTGGGGTATTGACGGCAAAGGAAAGGGCAGTGCTTCTGATATTAATTTGGGCCTGGATTTGGCCGGTGGTGTCAGCATCACCTATCAGGTAGTAGGAGAGGAAGCCCCGGATGCTACGGATATGAGCGATACCATTGCAAAGTTGCAGAAGCGTGTGGAAAAGTATAGTACGGAAGCCATTGTATATCAGGAAGGTGCAGACCGTATTAATATTGAAATCCCCGGTGTATCTGACGCAAACCAGATTTTACAGGAGTTAGGCAGACCCGGTACCTTGTATTTTATTGCAGAAACCAGTGCGGCAGGACTTAAGAATTATTCCTGGAAAACAGTAACCGATGAAAACGGTGCAGTATCTTATCAGTACACTCTGGACAGAACCTTAGAGGAATTGGAAGCAGACGGTTCCATTCGTTTGGTGGGTACCGATGTGGCAGATGCCAAGGCGGAGAGTATGCAAAATAAGATGGGCAATCAGGAGATTGTAGTATCCCTTCTTATGACCGAGGAAGGTAAAGCTAAGTTTGCAAAGGCTACTACAGATGCCTATACGAAGGGAGAAACCTTAGGTATTTATTATGACGGACAGTTTGTCAGCGTACCCGGTGTAAATGAACCTATTACGCAGGGGACAGCTGTTATTCAGGGACAGGCAAGCTTTGAAGAAGCTGAAAAGATTGCTTCTACCATCCGTATCGGTGGGTTGAAACTGGAATTAGAAGAATTACATTCTAAAGTGGTAGGTGCACAGCTTGGTGTGGAAGCTATCAGCACCAGTTTGAAGGCGGGATTAATCGGATTTATTATTGTAGCTATTTTTATGATTGCTGTTTATTTTATTTCCGGTGTAGCTTCTGTGATTGCTTTGTCACTGTACGTAGTATTAGTTGTGCTTTTATTAAACGGATTTGCGATTACCTTAACCTTATCCGGTATTGCAGGTATTATTCTTTCCATCGGTATGGCGGTGGATGCAAACGTAATCATTTTTGCACGTATTCGTGAGGAAATTGCGGCGGGAATCAGTGTCAGAACTTCTTTGAAAACAGGTTTTGATAAGGCATTGTCTGCAATTATTGACGGAAATATTACCACATTGATTGCGGCAGCTGTATTGTGGTTCTTAGGACCCGGCACCGTGAAGGGCTTTGCACAGACCTTGGCATTGGGTATCGGATTGTCCATGTTTACAGCATTAGTAGTTACTAAGCTTGTGTTATATGCGTTTTACGGAATTGGATTTAAGGATGAAAAGTGGTACGGTGTGGCAAAGGCACGTAAAAGCATTGATTTTCTCGGTAAGAGAAAGTGGTTCTTCAGCGTATCTACAGCACTTGTAATTGCAGGATTTATTGTAATGGGTGTTTATAAAGCAAATACCGGAGATGCATTGAATTTCAGCTTAGATTTCAAGGGCGGCACTGCTACAGCAGTAACTTTTGATAAACCTATGACTTTGGAAGAAGTAACCAGTGATGTGGTACCTTTTGTAGAGGATGTGACCGGTAGTGCTGTACAGATTCAGACAGTACAGAACTCTAACGAAATTATCTTTAAGTCCTCCAGTTTAAATATGGAACAAAGAGATGCGTTGGATCAGATGTTCTTGGAGAAGTTTAATGTTCCGAAATCCATGATTACATCCGAAACCATCAGTTCTACCATCAGTGATGAAATGAAATCGGATACATTGATTGCAGTGACTGTTTCTATTATCTGTATGCTACTTTATATTCGTATCCGATTCAGTGATATCCGTTTCGGTATCAGTAGTGTAGTTGCGTTGTTGCATGACGTTTTGATTGTGCTTGCATTCTATGCAGTGGCAAGAGTATCCGTAAGTAATACCTTTATTGCATGTATGCTGACAATAGTAGGTTATTCTATTAATGCAACCATCGTTATTTTCGACCGTGTACGTGAAAATATGGCAGAGATGACCAGAAAGGAAACTTTAAAGGATGTGGTAAACAAGAGTGTAACACAGACCTTGTCCAGAAGTATTTTTACTTCCTTTACCACCTTCATCATGGTAGCAGCCCTGTATGTACTTGGTGTTACCAGTATTCGTGAATTTGCATTACCTTTGATGGTTGGTATTCTTTGTGGTACTTATTCATCCATCTGCATAGCCGGTGGATTGTGGCATGTACTTCGCGAGAAGTTCCCGCCCAGACCGGAAGAGGATATATAATTGATTTTTGGCAGGCTGTCGCATTGCGGCAGCCTGTTTTGAAAGAGGATATGATATGGAGAAGTGGTTAGTGGCGGCCAAAAAGGCTGATTTTCAGAAGTGGAGTCAGGAATTTCATATAGATCCTGTTCTTGCACGTATTATACGCAATAGAGACGTAACGGAGGAGGAAGATGTACGAAAGTTCTTATACGGTACCTTAAAAGATTGTCATTCTCCCCGGTTGTTGCATCATATGGAGAAAGCGGTGGAACTTTTGAAGGCGGAAATAGAGGCCGGAAGTCATATCAGAGTGATTGGTGACTATGATGTGGATGGCATCTGTTCTTCTTACATATTGACCTATGGGCTTCAGCAGGTGGGTGCCTGTGTGGATACGGCCATTCCTCATAGGATGAAGGATGGATACGGACTAAATGAACATCTGATACAGGAGGCTTATGAAGCAGGTGTAAATTGTATTATTACCTGTGATAACGGAATCGCAGCGGCGGAACAGGTGAAGCTTGCTAAAGATTTGGGGATGATGGTCATTGTTACGGATCATCATGAAGTACCCTTTGAGGAGACGGAGGGCAAACGTTATGAAATATTGCCGCCGGCGGATGCAATCGTGAATCCTAAGCAAGCGGGTTGCAGCTATCCTTTTAAGAGTATCTGTGGTGGTGTAGTGGCTTATAAGGTGGTGCAAGCGTTGTACGAGAACTTACAATATGATAAGGCGGAACTCATACTCAGAGAATTATTGCCCTTTGTAGCCATGGCAACGGTCTGTGATGTAATGGAGCTTAAGGATGAAAATCGTATTTTCGTAAGGGAAGGGTTGAAGCAGATAAAGGATACTGCCAATTTGGGACTACGGGCATTGTTTGAGGTAAACGAAATAGAACCGGCAAAGGCAAGTGCCTATCATTTAGGGTTTGTAATTGGCCCCTGCTTGAATGCCACAGGACGATTGGATACTGCTTTACGAGCTTTGGAGTTGATGCAAAGTCAAAGTAAGGAAGTGGCTATGATCGCGGCTACGGAGCTGAAGGAACTTAATGACAGCCGTAAAAATCTGACTTTGAAAGGTGTGGAAGAAGCAGAAGCACAGATTCAGGAAAAGAAACTTTTCGAGGATAAGGTTATGGTGGTGTATTTACCCCATGTGCATGAAAGTCTGGCAGGGATTATTGCCGGCAGGATTCGGGAAAAGTATCATCATCCGGTTTTTGTACTGACGAACGGCGAGGAAGGTATAAAGGGTTCGGGACGTTCCATAGAAGCCTATCATATGTATGATTCCATGATACAGGTGAAGGAGCATTTTAGTAAATTCGGAGGTCATAAGCTGGCCGCTGGGTTAAGCTTGTGTCATTGTGATGTAGAGTCCTTTCGAAGGGCGCTTAATGAAAAGGCAGTGCTGGAAGAATCGGACTTTGTGCCGGTAGTGCATATTGATGTACCCATGCCCCTTGAATATGTAGGGATGGAACTGGCCAGGCAGTTGCAAATGCTGGAGCCTTTTGGTGTAGGGAATGGGAAACCGCTTTTTGCCCAGAAGGATGTGAGATTTGTAGGAGCAAAAAGAATCGGGGCAACCGGCGCATATGCAAGATTTCAGGTGGAAACAGGACAAGGCGGATATGACAATAGGAAAGAATTAATGTATTTTGGGGATGTAGATGCCTTTTGCCGGTTTTTGGATGAAAAATACGGAGAAGGTAGTGGGGATAAGTTATTTGAAGGCAGAGGAGATTATCTTGTGTCCCTAACCTATCAGACCGGAATTAATGCTTACAGAGGCAAGGAAAGTCTTCAGTTTATCATGCAGAATTACTGTTAGAGAAGAATGTTGAAGAATTACGGAAAATGTTTTCTTAAAATTTATTATTTGGACACAATTTGGACACAATTATAGTGTATTGTAATATTAGATAGTTAATAAACTATCTCCCCCCCTCATAAGAAAATCACGAGAAGGCTTCGAGATATCGAAGCCTTCTTGTGGTTTATACAGTTTTCACAAGGAACATTTCGAAAATTCATTTACATATTTCATGTAATATCCTATTATTATATAGTAAGGGAAAACCCTTAAAAGAAGGGAAGTAATATGATGAAAAAACTGATTGATTTATTGGGTAAATTGGAATATGAATGCGTACAGGGAAGTATAGATACAGAAGTTGAGTCCATAATCTATGATTCCCGTAAGGTATGTGAGAATTGCCTGTTTATTTGCATTGAAGGTGCCAATTTCGATGGCCATGCTTATGCTAAAGAGGTGGCTGAGAAGGCGAGTGTATTGGTGGTATCAAAGGAAGTAGAAGGCTTGGAAGACTGTGATGTTACGGTTATTAAAGTAGAAAATACCCGTTATGCCATGGCCTTTATTTCGGCAGCCTATTTTGACAATCCGGCAGAAAAGCTGAAGGTGATTGGTGTGACCGGTACCAAGGGCAAAACCACTACGGCTTATTTAGTAAAATCCATCTTGGAAAATGCGGGATATAAGGTGGGATTAATCGGTACCATAGAGGTGATTATCGGAAATGAACATATCAGTGCAGTGAATACCACACCGGAATCCTATGTGTTACAAGCCTACTTTGCCAAAATGGTGGAGGCAGGACTGGAGGCTGTAGTGATGGAGGTTTCATCACAGGGTCTGATGCTTCACAGAAGTCAGGGATTTGTGTTTGATTTTGGTATCTTCACCAATTTAGAGCCGGATCATATCGGTCCCAACGAGCATGAAAGCTTTGAGGATTACATGCGTTGTAAGAGTATGTTGTTCAGACAGTGTAAAGTAGGAATCGTCAATTGTGATGATAAGCATTGGGAACAGGTGGTTCAGGGACATACCTGTGTCTTGGAGCGTTTCGGCATGGGTGAACAGGCGGATATCCGCGCAGAAGGATTAGAGCTGATGCGTAGGGGCGATGTTCTGGGGTCAAAGTTTTGGGTAAAGGGACTTATGGATTTTGAAGCTGAAATCGCCACACCGGGAAGATTCAGCGTATATAATGCATTGACGGCTATTGCTATCTGCAGGCATTTTAATGTAAAGGAAGATGCTGTCAGGAAGGCATTGCTGGAAGCAAAGGTAAAGGGAAGAATCGAGCCGGTAAAGGTTTCTGATGAGTTTACCCTACTCATAGATTATGCCCACAATGCCATGAGTCTGGAGAGCCTTTTAAGCACGTTAAGGGAGTATGAGCCTCATCGTTTGGTATGTTTATTCGGCTGTGGAGGTAATCGTTCGAAGCTAAGAAGATATGAGATGGGAGAAATCAGCGGAAAGCTGGCGGATTTAACTATTATCACTTCGGATAATCCCAGATTTGAAGAGCCCCAGGATATTATTGAGGATATCAAGACCGGAATGGCGAAAACAGAGGGCAGATTTGTGGAAATCTGTGATAGAAAGGAAGCCATTCGCTATGCTATAGAGCATGGAGAAGCCGGAGATATTGTGGTGTTGGCCGGAAAGGGGCACGAGGATTATCAGGAGATAAAGGGAGTGAAATATCCCATGGATGAAAGAGTGCTGATTTCAGAGGTATTAAAGGAGCTGAAAGAAGCGTAAGAAACAGGAGCGTTACATTTGAAAGAAAAATTTGCAGATATTATTGTAGATATATCACATGAAAAAGTTGACAGGGCATTTCAGTATAAGATACCGTATGCGCTGGCTGATGAACTGGAAATCGGTATGTGTGTGCAGGTGCCTTTTGGGAAGGGCAATAAGTTAATCAAAGGTTATGTGGTTGGTTTAAGTGAGGTTTGCAATTATGACCCGCAAAAGATAAAGGAAATCCGCGCCCTTGTGCAAAAGGGTGTGGGCGTGGAAGACCGCCAAATGGCTTTGGCTGCATGGATACGCAAAAACTACGGAGGAACACTGATTCAGGCCTTAAAGACGGTTCTTCCGGTGAAACAGACGGTAAAGGGCAAAGAATATAAGACGGTAGTTCTGAAGGCCGGCAGAGAAGAAGCCATAGCACTGCTGGGAGAGAGTAAGCGCATGAAAGGGCGAGCCGCCAGAGTGCGCTTGTTGGAGGAACTTCTGCAGGAAGAAGAATTGCCCTATGATTTGGTAACAGGGAAGCTGATGGTGTCTCCGGCAGTCATACAGGGATTGGTCAGAAACGGTGTGGTGAAGGTGGAAAGTACCGATGTTTACCGCAATCCGGTGAAAAAAATGGATGCCAGGGATGAAAAAAAGAAGTTGAGTTCGCAGCAGGAAAGTATAGTGACTCAGATATGCGGTGAGTATGATGCGGGCATAAGGAAGAGTTATCTGCTTCATGGAGTGACCGGAAGCGGAAAGACAGAAGTATATATCCGTTTGATAGAAGAAGTGGTGAAGCGCGGCAAGCAGGCCATTGTGCTGATACCGGAAATTGCATTGACTTACCAGACACTGAAGCGGTTTTATAAGCATTTCGGAGAACGTGTCAGTGTATTGAATTCCACGCTTTCACAGGGAGAGAAATATGACCAGTGTCAACGGGCGAAGCAGGGCGAGATTGATGTTATTATCGGTCCCAGGTCTGCGTTATTTACCCCTTTTCCCAACTTGGGCCTTATCGTCATGGACGAGGAACATGAAGGAAGCTACAAGAGTGAAAATACGCCCAAATACCATGCCAGAGAGGTGGCGGCCACATTAGCGGAACGTACCAGTTCCGTTTTGGTATTAGGTTCGGCAACTCCGTCAATGGAAGCTTACTATCGTGCACAAAACGGAGAGTACGGTATCTTTAAGTTGACGGAACGAGTGGCGGGAGGTACATTGCCCACGGTATACACAGAGGATTTAAGGGAAGAATTAAAGCAGGGAAATCGCACTATATTCAGTCGAAGGTTGCAGGAGCTTATGGCTGACCGATTGGAAAAAGGACAGCAAAGTATGCTTTTTATCAATCGAAGAGGACTTGCAGGTTTTGTGTCCTGCAGGGCTTGCGGTGAGGTGATAAAATGTCCTCATTGCGATGTGTCTTTGTCTGAACACAGGGGAGGGCGCCTGGTTTGTCATTATTGTGGGTATGAAAGAAGTATGGTTCAAAAATGCCCATCCTGTGGTTCTAAATATGTATCCGGCTTTAAAGCAGGTACTCAGCAGATTGAAGAGAAACTGCTGCAAATGTATCCCGGAATCCGGGTTCTTCGTATGGACGCGGATACCACCAAGAATAAAGGCAGTTATGAGAAAATCCTGGAAGCCTTTGGAAATGGTGAGGCGGATGTACTGGTAGGCACACAAATGATTGTAAAGGGACACGATTTTCCTAATGTCACATTGGTTGGTGTACTGGCGGCAGATATGTCTCTTTCCGTAGGAGATTACAGAGCGGCAGAGAGGACCTTCCAGCTAATTACACAAGCTGCGGGGCGTGCAGGCAGAGGAGAGCAACCCGGTGAAGTGGTCATACAGACCTATCAACCGGAGCATTATGCTATAATACATGCTGCCAATCAGAATTATGAGGCTTTTTATGAAGAGGAGCTGGCATATCGTGATTTGATGCAGTATCCGCCCATGGTGCATATGATGGCAGTGCAGGTATATGCGGCAGTGGAGGAGGAAGGACTGAGGGTAGCCAAAGAATTGGCTAAAGAGGCAGAGAAGTTAGGGAAAAACAATCAGGGATTTCCTTTGCAGATTATAGGGCCGGCACCCGCCGGTATCGGAAAGATAAATGATATCTATCGTTTTGTCTTTTATGTAAAACATCCGGCATACGAGCTATTGGTGGAAACCAAGGATTGTCTGGAAGCATATTTACATGTCATGGACACTCGCCGCCTCAACATCCAATTTGACTTTAACCCTATAAATGGGTTATAATGATATGATATCATTCGGGACTGCAGAAATGTTGGTAAGTAGACCGTGCAAGCTTGCTTGCTAAGGACTACTTAGCAATATTTCTATTGTACGAAGTAACAATACCTGTAAATCCGCAGGATTTACAGGGGCAGTCCCGAAAGGGACGGAACTGCGTAGCAGTCCCGAAAGGGACGAAACTGCGTAGCAGTCCCGAAAGGGACGAAACAGCGAAGCAGTCCCGAAAGGGACGGAACTGCGTAGCAGTCCCGAAAGGGACGAAACAGCGTGGCAGTCCCGAAAGGGACGAAACAGCGAAGCAGTCCCGAAAGGGACGAAACAGCGAAGCAGTCCCGAAAGGGACGGAACTGCGTAGCAGTCCCGAAAGGGACGAAACAGCGAAGCAGTCCCGAAAGGGACGAAACAGTGTAGCAGTCCCGAAAGAATGGGTATTATACACGGAGATTAAGGAGAAGAAAAATGGCACTTCGAAATATTAGAGTAATGGGAGACGATATCTTAAACAAGCAGTGCAAGGAGGTTAAGGAGATGACTCCCCGCACCAGGATGCTGATTGAAGATATGTTGGATACCATGTATGAAGCCAACGGCGTAGGTTTGGCAGCACCCCAGGTAGGAGTTTTAAAGAGAATCGTGGTGATTGATGTAACCGGTGATGAGCCATATATTTTAATCAATCCCAGAATTGTAGAAACGGATGGTGAGCAGACCGGACAGGAAGGCTGTTTAAGTGTTCCGGGCAAAGCGGGACAGGTGACAAGACCGAATTATGTAAAAGCTGAGGCCCTGGATATTAATATGGAGCCCTTTGTGCTGGAGGGGACAGAGCTTTTAGCCAGAGCTATTTGCCATGAGTTGGATCATTTGGACGGACACCTTTATGTGGAGAAGGTAGAAGGCGATTTAACTACTGTAAATTATAACGAAATAGAAGAGATTGATTAAGACAGATAAAGTTGAAGTGCGGAGGACAAGCATGAAGATTGTATTTATGGGAACTCCTGATTTTGCAAAGGGTGCTTTGGAAGCGTTAATAGCAGCAGGACATGAGATAACAGCAGTGGTAACACAGCCGGACAAAGCTAAGGGACGCAGTAAAGAATTGCAGTTTCCGCCGGTAAAGGAATGCGCTTTGGCACATAATATACCGGTGATGCAGCCGGTACGAATTAAAACACCGGAAGCAATTGCTGAACTGGCCCGTTACGAAGCGGATGTGTTTGTGGTAGCTGCATTTGGACAGATTTTGTCCCAGGAGATACTGGATATGCCGCCCTACGGTTCCTTAAATATCCACGGTTCCTTACTACCCAAGTACAGAGGTGCATCTCCCATTCAGCAGGTGATTGTGGATGGAGAAAAAGAAACCGGTGTTACCATCATGCAGATGGATGCAGGGATTGATACCGGTGATATGCTGTATAAGAGAAGTATAGAGATTGAAGATACGGATACCTTTGAGACTCTGCATGATAAATTGATGGTGCTGGGTGGAGAAGCTATCGTGGAAGCACTTGAGCTTTTGGAAGACGACGCATTGGTTCCGGAAAAGCAAGACGATGCTTTAAGCTGTCATGCTAAGTTAATAACCAAAGAAATGGGCAATATTGACTTTACAAAAAAAGCCATTGAAATAAATCGTCTTGTGAGAGGATTAAATCCATGGCCATCTGCTTATACTTTCTATAAAGGAAAGCAGATGAAGGTTTGGGAAACCAAGGTGGCGGATAGAACCTGCGACAAGCAACCGGGAACCATCACAGAGGTGACCAAAGATGCTATCAAGGTGGCTTGCGGGGAAGGTGTGCTGGAAATATACAGTCTGCAGCTGGAAGGAAAAAAGAGAATGAGTGCACATGATTTCCTGTTAGGCGTTAAAGTGCAGGAAGGCGAGCACTTAACCCGGGAAAGATAGAAAGGGGAAAAGAAAGATGGGTTTTTATTTTGATTATACCTATATTTTAGTGTTGATTGGTGCGGTGATTTGTCTTTTGGCCAGTGCCGGAGTAAACAGTACCATGAAGAAATATCATAAAGTGAAAATTGAGCGGGGCATTACCGGTGTGGATTGTGCACGTAGAATTTTGGACAACGAGGGCTTGTATGATGTAAGTGTGGAATGTATCACCGGAGGAGATCATTATGATCCTTCTGCAAAGGTGGTTCGTTTATCTACAGAGAATTTTTACGGTGCCAGCGTTACCGCTGTTAGTGTGGCAGCACATGAATGTGGGCATGCCATTCAGCATTCGCGGGGATATGCACCATTATCTATCAGGACTTCGTTAGTTCCGGTAGTAAATATTGGTAGTACGCTGGGAATCCCTATTATATTTCTGGGTGTATTACTAAGCTATAATCAGGTGCTGATACAAATCGGTATCTGGGCATTTTCTTTGGCAGTATTGTTCCAGCTGATTACCTTGCCTGTAGAGTTTAATGCATCTACCAGAGCGGTATCCAAGTTGGAGCAGTTTGGGATTGTAACGAATGAAGAACGTCGCGGCAGTCAAAAGGTGTTAAGGGCAGCTGCCTTTACCTATGTAGCGGCAGCAGCTTCTTCTATTCTGCAGTTATTACGATTGATTATTTTGTTTGGCGGCGGTAAAAGCAGAGATTAAGGAAGGCTAAAACGGTATGGCAGAAAATACCAGAGAAATTGTATTAGATACTTTGCTGGAAGTAGAAAGAAATCATGTATTCTTTCACCAGCTGATAAAGTCTGTACTGGATAAATATGACTATTTGGACAGCCAGGATAAGAGATTTATTAAACGATTGGCAGAAGGCTGTGTCGAACGTCAGATAGAGTTGGATTATTATTTGAATCAATACTCCACAGTGCCCGTTCATAAGATGAAGCCCTTGATCCGATGTGTGCTTCGCATGGGCGTATATCAGATTATATATATGGACAAGATTCCGGATGCAGCAGCCTGTAATGAAGCTGTGAAGTTGGCCGTGAAACGTAAATTTGTAAATTTGAAGGGCTTTGTAAACGGAGTCTTACGTAAGATAGCAAGGGACAAAGAGAGGCTTCCCATGCCCAAGGATAAGCTGGAGTATTTGTCCGTAAAATATTCCATGCCGGAGTGGATTGTAGCCATGTGGCTGGAGGATTACGGCAGGGAGGATACCCGGAGGATATTGGAAGCTCTGGCAGATATTCATCCCATCAGTGTGCGTTTCCGAAAGAGCATGACACAGCAGCAGAGAGAAGAATATCTGGAGCAGTGGCGAAATGAGGGTGTGATAGCGACGAGGTCCGAGGAAATTCCTTATGTATACACGCTGGAGGCAGTAGATGGTGTGAGCAGTCTGGCGGGATTTGAAGAAGGTGCTTTTATCGTGCAGGATGTAAGTTCTGTGCTTTGCGTAGAAGCTGCAAACCTAAAAAGTACCGATAAATGCATGGATATTTCTGCCGCACCGGGTGGAAAAACCATGTTGGCGGCGGAAATGGCTGCAGAGGTGCTGGCTAGGGATGTTTCCGAACATAAGGTTGAGCTGATAATACAAAACTTAGAGAGAATGCAATTAACAGATAAGGTGGTTACGGAAGTTTGGGATGCTGCGGTGAAGGATGAAACCAAGCATGGTCAGATGGATGTGGTTCTTATGGATGTTCCCTGCTCCGGCTTAGGTGTTATGGGTAAGAAAAGAGATATCAAGTACCATGTGACACCGGAGAGTCTGGAAAGCCTTACTGAGTTGCAAAAGCAGATAGTGGACAGTAGCTGGCAATATGTGAAAGAGGGCGGCGTGCTGATGTACAGTACTTGTACCATTCATAAAAAGGAAAATCAGGAAATGGTCAGGTGGATTTGTGAAAATTATCCCTTTGAGTTGGAAGAAGAGAGACAGATTTTACCGGGCTTTGTAAAGGCTGACGGATTTTATTATGCAAGACTCAGAAGAATCGTCCGTTAATAGGGAAAGTATGATACACGAGGTTAAAATAGATGGATATCTATAAGGTGAAGGATAAAACGGATATTAAGTCCTTACGATTGGAAGAATTGAAGGAAGAATTTGCACAGATGGGTGAGAAAGCCTTCCGTGCAGGCCAAATGTATCAGTGGATGCATCAGAAGCTGGTCAGAAGCTTTGATGAGATGACAAATCTTTCCAAGGATTTTAGGGAAAAATGTAAACAGGCATATGAATATACCTCATTGGAGATTTTGCAGGTGCAGGAGTCCAAGCTGGACGGCACCAGAAAGTATCTGTTCCGCTTGCATGACGGTAATGTGGTGGAAAGTGTATGGATGAAGTATAAGCACGGAAACAGTGTGTGTATTTCTTCCCAGGTGGGGTGTCGTATGGGATGCAGGTTTTGCGCATCTACCCTGGATGGTCTGGAAAGGAATCTCTTACCGTCCGAAATGTTGGATCAGATTTACGCCATAAGTGTGCATACGGGAGAGAGGGTTTCTAATGTAGTAGTTATGGGAACCGGTGAGCCTTTGGATAATTATGACAATTTATTGCAGTTTATAAAGATTCTTACCGATGAATCGGGGTTGCATATCAGCGCAAGAAATGTTACAGTATCTACTTGTGGGATTGTACCTAATATGAAGAGATTGGCAAAGGAACATTTGCAGATTACTTTGGCATTGTCCCTTCATGCCACAACCGATGAGAAGCGGAAGAAATTGATGCCCATTGCTTATAAGTATTCCATACAGGAATTGATGGAAGCTTGTAAGTATTATTTTGAACAAACGGGAAGAAGGATTACCTTTGAATATAGTTTGGTAGGCGGTGTTAACGACACCAAAGAAGATGCCGATGAACTGATACAGTTGGCTGCGTCCTTAAACTGCCATATTAATCTGATTCCCGTGAATCCCATAAAAGAGCGGGATTATGTACAGTCAGAAGACCGGCAGATACAAAACTTTAAGGCGAATTTGGAGAAAAACAGGATTAATGTGACCGTTCGAAGAGAAATGGGTCGGGATATAGATGGTGCCTGTGGGCAGCTCAGACGTTCTTTTATGAACAAGAGCACCGAGGACTAATAGGAGGATGAACGTGCTTAAGACGTTTTCGATAACGGATGTAGGAAAAAAGAGAATGAATAACCAGGATTATGTCTACACCAGTGAGACACCTGTAGGCAATCTGCCCAATCTGTTCTTGGTGGCAGATGGAATGGGGGGACATAATGCGGGAGATTACGCATCCCGCTGTGCGGTGGAAACCATATGCCAGGTGGCAGAACAATCCATGGAGAAGGATCCGAAGCTGATTATGAAAAAAGCGATAGAGGTGGCCAATGAGACGGTTTATCAGCGTTCTACACAGGATCCGGAACTGGAAGGCATGGGAACCACTATTGTAGCAGCAACCTGCATGGGACCATATGTACAGATTGCAAATGTAGGTGACAGCCGCTTGTATGTGATTGGTGATACCATACAACAGATTACACAGGACCATTCCTGGGTAGAAGAAATGGTAAGAATGGGTGCGCTGGAAAAAGAAGATGCCCGGACACATGCGAAGAAAAATATCATTACCAGAGCCTTGGGGGCGGGTAATGGGATAGAAATAGATTTCTTTTCCGTGGAGCTTAAGCCACAGGAGATGCTTCTGATGTGCTCAGATGGTCTGACCAATATGCTGGAAGACGAGGAAATACGTATGATAGTCATGGGTCAGAGAGATATCGTGGAAAAGGCAGAGGTACTGGTGCGTGAGGCCAATAAGCGTGGCGGAACGGACAATATTTCAGTAGTATTGGTGGAACCGGTAGCGTAAGAACAGGGATGGAGAATAGTATGGTTAGATTAGGAATGATGATAGGTGACCGTTACGAGATTCTTGAGAAAATCGGTACGGGCGGCATGTCAGATGTCTATAAAGCAAAATGTCATAAATTGAATCGTTTTGTGGCGGTAAAGGTTCTCAAGCAGGAATTTGCTGAGAACGAAAGTTTTGTGTCCAAATTTACGGTGGAGGCACAGGCAGCAGCCGGTCTGATGCATTCCAATATTGTGAATGTATATGATGTAGGAGAAGAAAACGGTATCAATTATATTGTAATGGAGCTGGTAGAAGGTATCACTCTGAAGAAGTACATTGAAAAGAAACAATGTCTGAATTACAGAGAGGCCTTAAGTATCGCCATTCAGATTGGTATGGGCATCGAAGCAGCCCATAATAATCATATTATACACAGGGATATTAAACCTCAGAATATTATTATTTCCAAGGATGGTAAGGTAAAGGTGACGGATTTTGGTATCGCAAAGGCTGCTACCAGCAATACCATCAGTTCTAATGTAATGGGCTCTGTACATTATACCTCTCCGGAACAGGCAAGAGGCGGTTACAGTGATGCCAAAAGTGATATTTATTCCCTAGGTATCACGCTGTTTGAAATGCTGACAGGCAGAGTGCCTTTTAACGGGGAAACCACGGTGGCCATCGCCATTAAGCATATTCAGGAGGAAATGATTCCCCTGCATGAGATTATTGAGGATATTCCTACCAGTGTGGAAAGTATTGTATTGAAGTGCTGTCAGAAATCTCCGGACCGCAGATATCAAAGTATGGCGGAGTTGATTGCGGATTTTAAGAAAGCACTGATAAATCCGGAGGGGGATTTTGTGATAAATCAGGATCCGGATATGGAAGCGGGTACCCGACAGATATCCGCAGAAGAGATGTCTAAAATCAGACAAATGAGAATGCCGGAAGAAAGTCATGAGCCTTCCATGAGATTAAATACCAATACAGCCCGAAGAAATACCGGACGTATCTATCAGCAGGAACCGGTTTATGATGAGTATGACGAGGAATATGATGACGAAGATCCGAAAATGGAGCGAATCACCACAGGACTGGCAATTGCTGCCGGTATCATAATCTGTGTGATTATTTTAGTGTTGTTAGGTAAGATTTTGGGCTTCTTTAAGACCGGTGAGAGTACCAGTCCCATCGGTACCAAGGAAAGTAGTACGGAAAACAGCAGTCCTTTTTTGTCAGATGATAATTATGTTGAAAAGAATGAAATGATTGAAGTGGATGGCTGGAAGCTGGAAGATGCAAAAGCTGCACTGAAAAGAATTGGTCTGGTGCCGGAAGAAACCTATGTGGAATCCGCAAATTACGATGAGGGTATCGTAATCAGTGCCAGTATCGAAAAGGGTGAAATGGTAGAGAAGGGGACTTCGGTGATTTTGACCGTAAGCTCCGGTATGGAAGGCATCAGAGTACCGACCGTAAATGAGTTGAGCTATGAGAAGGCCTATACCAAGTTAAAGGATGCCGGTTTTAAGGTGACCAGAGCAGAAAGCTATTCCTCTACCATTGCCAAAGGAAATGTCATCAGTCAGATTCCCAAGGGCGGAGAAACCGTACCCAAGGGAAGCGAAGTAAAAGTAACGGTAAGCTTAGGCGCAGAGGCCGGACAGTGTCGTATGCCCTATCTGCTGGGATTGGATGAGATGACAGCTACGGCAGAGGTGATTGAAGCGGGACTGACGATTAAGAATGTAGGCTATGTGGCAAATGCAGAATACGCAGAGGGTCTGGTATGCTATCAGAGCTATTCCAAGGATACTTATCTGGATGCAGGAGAAGGCGTGGAGATTATGGTTAGTAAGGGACCGGAAAGTGCGACCTATAAATGTAATGCAGGAATCGAAGCACCTACCTCAGCAGAAGCCCCGGATTATGTGGCCGGTACACCGGTGAGGATAACATTGGTGACAGATGCAGGCAAGCCTCTTTTGGATACTACCGTAAGCACCTTCCCGTTGGCCACAAATCATTACGGAATCGCGTCATCCGGAGGAACCCTAACCTTCTACTATGAGGTGACAGTGGGCGGACAGACAACCACGGATCCCAATACCGGTGAGACAGTGGTGACGACCGGGACGAAGGAGACCAAATCCTTTACCAGAAGAATCGAATTTGTGAAAGAATAACCATAAGGATGAAACGGAATGCAAGGAAAGATAGTAAAAGGAATTGCAGGATTTTATTATGTGCATGTGCCGGATAAAGGAATATACGAATGTAAGGCAAAGGGAATTTTTCGAAAAGAGAATCAGAAGCCTTTAGTGGGAGATGATGTAGAAATACAGATTCTGGATGAGGAAGAAGCTAAGGGGAATATCGAAAAGTTGCTTTCCCGAAAGAGTGAGCTGATTCGCCCTGCGGTGGCAAATATTGACCAGGCGTTGGTGATTTTTGCAATTGTAAAGCCCCAGCCCAACTTTAATTTATTGGATCGATTTTTAATTATGATGGAGCAACAGGGAATTCCCTGTATCATTTGCTTTAATAAGGCGGACATTGATGAACAGCAGGACGGGGATTCCTATGAAGAGATTTACCGTTCCTGTGGTTATGAAACCATACAGGTCAGTGCAAAAAACGGACAGGGATTGGATGCACTGAAGGAAAAACTGGTAGGAAAAACAACTACTGTGGCAGGACCCAGCGGTGTGGGCAAATCTTCCATTATCAATGAACTGCAGAGCAGTATTCGGATGGAAACCGGTGCCATCAGTAGCAAGATAGAAAGAGGAAAGCACACCACCAGACATTCGGAGCTGATAGCCATGGAGGAGAATACCTATATCCTGGACACTCCCGGTTTTAGTTCTTTGGGACTGTTTGATATGGAGAAAGAAGACCTGACGAAATACTATCGGGAATTTGTGAATCATGAGAAGTATTGCAAGTTTGCAGGCTGTGCCCATATGAATGAACCGGTGTGCGGTGTGAAGGAAGCTGTGGCAGATGGTGAGATTGCTAAGCTTCGCTATGAGAATTATAAGTTGCTGTACCAGGAGTTGAAGGATAGGAAGAAATATTAGATTATTTTATAGAAACCAGACTGATGAGGTCTGGTTTTTTTAAACTATAGGAAATTGCGCGAGTACAGTAGTGGAGATTAAGGAGAATTGCGAAGCAATTCTCCCAAGCGGATACGCGGGTATCCGCTTTTTTATAATTTTGTAACCAGCAGCATAATCAAGGCGGGCAAGAATGGCAAATTACAGGCTGTTTCGTGGGAGGCACCTGAAATGCCATAACGAAATGAGTGGGTACAGAAAGAATGAAGTTGAAAAAAGGGTCCGGTTGTGATATTATAATATATCGTGCCGGACTTTTGTTTTGTGTTCGGAATATAGATCGGTAATTCTAATACATAGCCCATGGCAGCAGGGGCTTTAAGGAGGAAATAAAAATGAAACTGGGAATCGTAGGTTTACCCAATGTAGGAAAGAGTACATTGTTTAATTCGTTAACAAAGGCAGGAGCGGAGTCAGCTAACTATCCCTTCTGTACCATAGACCCGAATATCGGTATCGTACCGGTGCCGGATGAGAGGTTGAAGCTGTTGGGAGATATGTATCAGTCCAAGAAGGTGACCCCTGCGGTAATCGAATTTGTGGATATAGCAGGTTTGGTTAAGGGGGCATCCAAGGGAGAAGGCTTAGGTAACCAGTTCTTAAGTAATATCCGCGAGGTGGATGCTATCGTGCACGTGGTTCGTTGTTTTGAGGATACTAATGTTATCCATGTGGATGGCAATATCAATCCTTTGAGAGATATCGAAACTATTAACTTTGAGTTGATTTTCTCTGATTTGGAGATTTTGGAAAGACGTTATGCGAAGGTGGCTAAGCAGGCTAAGATGGACAAGACTTTGGCCAAGGAAGTGACTTTGATTGAGAAGTTGAAGGAACATCTGGAAAGCGGTAAGATGGCTAAGACCTTGGAATGTGAGAATGAGGACGAGGAAGAAATCTTACGTTCCTATAATCTGCTTACCTATAAGCCCACTATTTATGCGGCAAATGTAGCAGAGGATGAACTGTCGGATGATGCGGCTTCCAATGCAGGTGTAAAGACCGTTCGTGAATTTGCGGCAGCAGAAGGCAGTGAAGTATTTGTGATTTGTGCTCAGATTGAGCAGGAGATTTCCGAGCTGGATGACGATGAAAAAGCAATGTTTTTAGAGGATTTGGGATTAAGTGAGTCCGGTTTGGAGAAACTGATTAAGGCAAGCTATAGTTTGCTTGGCCTCATGAGTTTCTTAACTGCCGGAGAGGACGAGACCCGTGCATGGACCATTAAGATTGGTACCAAGGCACCTCAGGCAGCAGGCAAAATTCACTCCGACTTTGAACGCGGCTTTATTAAGGCTGAAGTAGTAAATTATAAGGACTTACTGGAGCAGGGATCTTTGGCAGCAGCCAGAGAAAAGGGTCTGGTAGGTATGGAAGGTAAGGAGTACGTAGTAAAGGACGGAGATGTAATTCTCTTTAGATTCAACGTATAGGAAGGTTTGTTATGCAGGAAATCATGAATGCAATGGATATTGCCTTTCCCAACCTGGGGATATATTTGAAGAATGTGCCCAGTGGATTTAAGCTGGGAGACTTTGATATTTATTTGTATGGAATTGTGATATGGGTGGGCGTGCTAGTCGGAATATTAATGGCAGAGCGTGCAGCAAAGGTATGCGGTATGGACCCGGATGAGATTTGGGACTTTGCTATATGGGCAGTGGTGTTTTCGGTAATCGGTGCCCGTGTGTACTATGTGATATTTGAGTGGGACTCCTATAAGAATGATTTGTGGAGTATCCTTAATATTCGAAATGGTGGTTTGGCTATTTACGGAGCGGTAATCGGCGCCTTTATAACATGCTTTGTGTTTTGTAAGATTAAGAAGCGAAATCCCTTCCAATTGGCTGATTGTGGTGTCCAGGGCTTGATTTTGGGACAGATTATCGGTCGCTGGGGGAATTTCTTCAATCGTGAGGTATTCGGCGAATATACCGACAATCTGTTTGCAATGAGAATACCCATTGAGGCGGTGGCGCATCCATCGGACATTACGGCCAATATACAGAGTCATATCCCTGCCGGTGCCAATTACATTCAGGTGCATCCCACCTTTTTGTATGAAGGTCTGCTGAATTTAGTGATATTTATATTTATGGCATGGTACCATAAACGTAAAAAGTTTAATGGTGAGATATGTCTGATTTATTTAGGCGGCTATGGTATCATTCGTTTCTTCGTGGAAGGAATCCGCACAGATCAGTTGAAATTTGCCGGTACTAACATTGCGGTGTCACAGATGCTGGGAATTTCGTTGTTTATGGTGTCGGTGATTATTGAGGTGTTGGTGAGAGTTAACATCAAGAAAAAAGGAAAAGCAAAAGCAGAATAGAATGTTCAAAAACGACGCTTTGTCTTAGGGCAGAGCGTTATTTTTTTGCCTATTTTTAGGGAATTTGGCGGCTTTTTCTGTTGCTTTTTGTAAAACTTTATATTTTTTTAATTTTTTTTAATATTTGTCTAAAAATGTATTGCAAAAACCTGCGTAATGGTATAGAATTAACTCATTAAGTGGGATAAAAACCCATGAAGTGGTATAAATACCCCATAAAGTGGGATAAAAACGAGTAGTTTTTGCTTCTGAAGGTGGTGATTGCAGATGTTTATGAGTCAGTACAATCATACGATGGACGCAAAAGGCAGGTTGAGCATTCCTTCAAAATTCAGAGAGCAGTTGGGAGATGAATTCGTAATTACAAAGGGAATGGATGGCTGCCTATTTGTGTTTGACAACAAGAATTGGGCTGAATTCGAAGAAAAACTTTCTGCATTGCCTATGGGTAAGCTGGAAACCAGACAGTATACACGTTTCTTTCTGGCAGGTGCGACCCAGGTAGAAGTGGACAAGCAAGGTAGAATACTGATGCCGACACAGCTAAGAAGCTTTGCCGGTTTGGAAAAAGATGTAGTGTTGGTAGGTATGGGTAAGCGTATTGAAATCTGGAGCGCAGAGCAGTGGAGCGCTATGGAGGAAGGCGTAGATATGAACGCCATCACCGAAGCCATGGCAGATTTGGGATTGATTTTTTAGTTTTCTGAGGAGTAAACATGGAGTTCAAGCATTATTCCGTTTTGTTAGACGAGACCATCAAATATTTAAATATCAAGCCGGATGGCATCTATGTGGATGGTACCTTGGGCGGAGGCGGACATGCTTTTCATGTGTGTAAGAGATTGGACACCGGTCGTTTCTACGGAATCGACCAGGATGATGCAGCCATCGCAGCAGCAGGAGAGAGGCTTTCCGTATATGGCGACAAGGTTTGTATTATTCGCAACAACTACCGCAATATGAAGGCGGCCCTTATGGAGCAGGGGGTGACCGGAGTGGACGGTATCGTGTTGGATTTGGGTGTTTCATCTTACCAGTTAGATACAGAAGAAAGAGGCTTTTCCTATCGGTTTGACGCAGAGTTGGACATGCGTATGGACCGTAGACAGAGTCTGACAGCGAAAGATATCGTAAACGGATACAGTGAGATGGATCTGTTCCGTATTATCAGAGATTACGGAGAAGATAATTTTGCAAAGAATATTGCAAAGCATATTGTGAAGGCAAGACAGGATAAGCCCATTGAAACTACGGGAGAGTTGAATGAGATTATTAAGGCTGCCATACCGGCCAAGATGCGGCAGAATGGTCATCCATCCAAGCGGACCTATCAGGCTATCCGCATTGAATGCAACCGGGAGCTTGAGGTATTAAGGGAAGCCTTGGATGACTTGGTGGATTTGTTGAATCCGGGCGGAAGATTGTGCATTATTACCTTCCACTCTCTGGAAGACAGAATCGTAAAGACGGCGTTCAAGAATAAGGAGAATCCTTGTACCTGTCCTTCTGAATTCCCGGTATGTGTGTGCGGGAAAAAGCCGGAAGGAACGGTGGTTACAAGAAAACCCATATTACCCTCTAAAGAAGAACTGGAAGTAAACAGCCGT
Organism: Lachnospiraceae bacterium; assembly: GCA_017522685.1. The sequence goes on along the minus strand of JAFWYN010000019.1, from coordinate 236,608 downwards.
TCAAAAAGTGCAAAGCTGAGAGTGTTTGAGAAAAAATAGGAAAGAAATATCATCCAAAGGATTGGGTAAGGATACAGGAGGTATAAACGTGGCAACAGAATTTGAAAGAAATCGCAACAGAGTGAACAGAACCGCTTATGAAAGAAGCGCATATGTTTATGGAAATACAGTAACAAAGCCGGATGTCAGAAGACAGTTTGAAGAACCGCAAAAGAAGGTATTAAGCAATTCTGCAAGAAAGAATCGTGAAAAGGCTAAGTATATGAGCTTGGGTTACATCGCTTTTTTACTGATGGCTTTCTCGATAGCTGCGGTTGTGTTGATTGGTTATATCCGTTTGAATGCGGACATCACCACATTAAATGCGGAAATCGCCAGACAGGAGAAGATATTGAACACTATGCGTATGGAAAATGCGGAAGCGCTTTCCAGAATCGAAAGTTCTATCGATATAGAGGAAGTAAAGAGGGTGGCAATCACAGAATTGGGCATGACCTATCCCAAGGAAGGACAGATTGTTTCTTACGCAGGTGTAAACTACGACTATGTTCGTAAGGTGGATGAAAGTAATTAAAGTCTGGAGTGAAGCGTGTGAGTGAACAGAGAAGAGGTTCCGGAAGGGAACCCGGAAGAGAGCAGTCTAGAGAGAATAAAAAACAGGATAAGAAATCACAGAGATTTCGTATCTACATGCAAAAGAAGCTGGTGGTACTATTTGTTTTAGTACTACTGGCTTTTGTGGGGTTGGGAATTCGTTTGATTTGGATATCCCGTGAGAATGGTACCCGGTATAATAAAGAGATTTTGAAGCAGCAGGATTACAGCAGTGTAACATTGCCTTTCAAAAGAGGTGAAATCGTAGATGCCAAGGGTGTGAAACTGGCAGTCAGTGAAAAATATTACAACCTGGTAATCGACGCATCTGTTATCAACTATGACGAGAAGTACGTGGAGCCTACTTTACAGGCATTGGAAGCTTGTTATCCCCAGTTGGATATGCAGGAAATCCGTAAGCATGTAGCAACCAATAAGGCGTCAAAGTACTATATCCCTCTGAAGCTTTTGAATTTCGAGCAGAAGCAGGCATTTGAGGAATATAAGGCGGCTAGGGCAGAAGAGAATGAAAAGGACTTGATTAAAGGTATCTGGTTTGAAGAGGTATATCAGAGGATTTACCCTCATTCCACACTGGCCTGCGACGTGATCGGTTTTACAGGTAAGGATAATACGGGTACATATGGTCTGGAAGAGTATTACAACGATATGTTGAATGGTACCAATGGCAGGGAATACGGTTATCTGGGAGATGATTCTTTAGTAGAAAGAACCATCAAGCCTGCCGTGGACGGCTACACCATTCACAGTACTATTGATGTAAATATCCAAAAAATCGTAGAAAACAAACTGTATGAATTTAACGAAACCAATAAGAATGCGGTAAGGGAAGGAAACGGCGCGGAGAATGTGGGCTGTATTATCATGGAAGTGGATACAGGAAGGATTCTTGCCATGGCCAGTTATCCCAATTTTGACCTGAATAATATCAAAGACCCTTCTAAATTGTTGGGAAATGTAATGGTGGATGAAAAAGGTAAGCAGACCGGTGGATACATTACACAGGCGGATTTGGATGCCATGGATGATGCTACTCTGTATCAGAATCTGAATTATCTGTGGAAGAACTTCTGTATTTCCGATACTTACGAACCCGGTTCCACAGCAAAGCCCTTTACCGTGGCTACGGCATTGGAATGTGGTGCGATTACGGGCAACGAAGTGTATCAGTGTAACGGTAAGCTGCATATAGGTGGTCATGATATTCACTGTCATGTGCGTACCGGTGAAGGTGCAGTGGATGTGCAAAGTTCCATTGCATGGTCCTGTAATGTGGCTATGATGCATATAGGACAGGCTATCGGCAAAACAAATTTTGCAAAATTTCAGCAGATTTTTAATTTTGGATTAAAAACCAATGTGGATTTGGCCGGAGAAGCCAGAACCGTGGATCTTTTATTTGATGAAAAAATGGGGGATGCGGATCTTGCAACCAATACCTTTGGACAGAACTTTAATGTAACCATGATTCAGATGGTAGCAGGCTTTTCTTCATTGATTAATGGCGGATATTATTATGAGCCTCACTTGGTAGACAAAATCACCGATTCCAAGGGCGCTATTGTAGAAAACATCGAACCCAGAGTGTTGAAACAGACCGTATCAGCAGCTACATCAGAAAAGATTGTGCAATACTGCAGAGCGGTAGTAATGCCAGAGGGCGGAAATCAGAGAACCGGAAAAACCGCCAGACCTGCAGGCTATGCCATAGGCGGAAAGACCGGTACGGCACAGACCTTGCCCAGAGGAAATAAGGAATACGTAGTATCCTTTATGGGCTTTGCACCGGCGGATGACCCGGAAATTGCTATTTATGTGGTGGTGGACAGACCCAATGCGGCAAAGCAGGATGATGCGAAATTTGCCACCCGTATTGTGCGTAGTGTGCTGACGGAAGTGTTGCCTTATCTGAATATTTATATGACGGAAGAACTGAGTGCATCTGAGATAGCAGAACTGGAGGCATTGCAGTTGGAGAATACTTACGGCAAGGTGGATGAAACCCTGGAACAGGAGGCCATGGAAGGTTTGAATGAGGGCAACGGACAGGGTAATACTACTTATGAAGCGCCGGAGTGGAAAAGCTATGAAAAGGATCCGGCCACGGGTTATCTAAAGGATCCGGTGACAGGAGCACTGCTTGACCCGGATACCGGTGAAGTACTTGTGGGGGACAGCATTCCTGCCATAGACTGGTAAGAAACATAAGCAAAGGAAGAATAACCTCATAATTCTGAGAATACAGTATAAAGATGACATTCACAGATTATGAGGTTTTGTTTTGCAAAATACAAGGAATCGATTTGCCAATCGAAAAAAGGTGTTGGTTATTTTTCTTGCTTGTGCCGGATTGCTGATGCTATTATTTTTTCGGTTGGTTTATCTGATGATTTGGCGCAGTGATTATTACGGGGCGAAAGCTACGGACCTGCATGAAAGGGAACGGAGTATTAAAGCTGCCAGGGGGCAAATCGTAGATTGCAATGGTGTGATAATTGCAGATAATCGAACGGTTTGTACCGTGTCGGTCATACATAATCAGATTGAAGACCCGGAGGAAGTAATCAGGGTATTGTCCAGAGAGTTGGGCGTGCCGGAAGAAACAGTGCGAAAAAGAGTTGAAAAATACAGTTCCATTGAACGTGTTAAAAGCAATGTGAGTAAAGCCGTAGGAGATGCCATCAGAGAATATGATCTGGCCGGCGTGAAAGTGGATGAGGATTACAAACGATATTATCCCTATGGAGATTTGGCCAGTAAGGTCTTGGGTTTTACGGGAAGTGACAATCAGGGTATTATCGGTTTGGAAGTGGTTTATGAAGAGTATCTGCAGGGAAAAGCGGGTACCATTCTGACCATGACGGATGCCAGAGGAGTAGAGGTGGAAACTGCCGGAGAGAGAAGGATTGAACCGGTTGACGGCAATACCCTTCATCTGAGCCTGGATGTAAATATTCAAAGCTATGCCCAGCAGTTGGCAGAGCAGGCCATGAAAGCAAAGTCGGCCCAGAGTGTTTCCATCCTTGTGATGAATCCCCAAAACGGTGAGATACTGGCTATGGTAAATGTGCCGGAGTTTGATTTGAACGATCCGTTTACGGTAACCCTAGAGGGCGAAGCGGAGATTAGTGAAAAAGAAAAGCAGAATTTGCTGAATCAGATGTGGAGAAACGGGTGTATCAATGATACCTATGAGCCCGGTTCCACCTTTAAAATCATAACGGCTGCAGCGGGACTGGAAGCAGGGGTGGTAACCAAGGAAAGCGGCTTTAGCTGTCCCGGCTATATCATTGTGGATGACCGCAGAATCCGTTGTCATAAAAACGGTGGTCACGGTTCACAGGATTTTGTGCATGCTACCATGAATTCCTGTAATCCGGCATTTGTTTCCTTGGGACTTAAGATAGGGACAGAGCGGTTTTACAGCTATTTTGAACAATTCGGACTGCTGACAAAGACCGGAATTGACTTGCCCGGTGAGGCAGGAACCATTATGCATAAGCCGGAAAATATGGGATCTGTAGAACTGGCAACCGTTTCCTTTGGTCAGTCCTTTCAGATTACCCCGGTTCAGCTGATTACCACTGTATCTTCCATTATCAACGGCGGCAAAAGAATCACACCGCATATGGGAGTCAAGGTGACGGATGCACAAGGGAATGCATTGGAAACCTTTGAGTATCCGGTGCAGGAGGGCGTGGTATCGGAGGAAACATCAGAGACCATGCGTTACATTTTAGAGAAGGTAGTAGCGGAAGGCGGCGGAAAGAATGGGCAGGTGCAGGGGGTACGAATGGGTGGCAAGACGGCTACCAGTCAGACACTTCCCAGGTCGGAAAGACAATATATTTCGTCCTTTTTAGGCTTTGCACCGGCGGATGACCCGCAGATTATAGCGTTGGCCATTATTAACAGACCGCAAGGAACTTATTACGGCGGACAGATTGCAGCACCGATTGTAAGACAGCTTTTTGAAAATATCCTTCCTTATTTGGGTATAATGGATTATAATGAGATAAGTGAGGAAAAGGGAGAAGAAAGTGTATCTGAGTGATACGAAAGGAGAATAAGATGCTGAAGGGTAAGAAATGTTTGGTAGTCGGCTCCGGAATCAGCGGAGTAGGGGCTATGACATTATTGAATAAATTAGGTGCAGAGATTGTGCTGTTTGATGAGAAACTTTCGGTGGAAGAGCTTTTGGCTAAAATACCGGAGGGAGCTACTGCTGTTTGTTATAGCGGTCAGATGGCGAAAAGTGATATTCTCTCCGAACAGATTGAAGTAGCAGTATTAAGTCCCGGTGTGCCTACGGATATCCCCCTGGTAAATGCTTTGCGTGAGGCCGGTGTTCGGATTATCGGAGAAATAGAGTTGGGATACTTGGCAGAGAAGGGAAAAATAGTGGCAATTACCGGTACCAATGGAAAGACTACCACAACTACTTTGATGGGTGAGATTATGAAAGCCCATGTGGGTCAGGATAATACCTTCCTGGTAGGAAATATCGGAAATCCTTACACGCTGGAAGCTTTAAAAACTACTAAGGATACGGTAACCGTAGCGGAAATCAGCAGCTTTCAGCTGGAAACAGTGGATACCTTCCACCCGGCAGTGTCTGCTATATTAAATGTAACTCCGGATCATTTGAACCGCCATTATACCATGGAGGCGTACTCCGAGGCGAAGGAAAATATAGCGAAAAATCAGCTGACTGAGGAAGTTTGTGTACTGAACTATGAAAACGAATATACCCGTAAATTCGGGGAGAAATGTCCTGCAAAGGTGGTATATTTTTCTTCTGCAAGAGAGCTGGAGAACGGTTATTTCCTGCAAGGAGAAGATATTTACAAGGCAGAAAACGGTAAAGCAGAAAAGCTTATGAATACCAAAACAGACATGAATCTGGTGGGTGTTTGTAATATTGAAAATGTGATGGCAGCCATTGCACTGGCAGAGGGGATGAAGGTTCCTATGAGTACCATATTGCAGGTGATTAAGAACTTTAAGGCTGTGGAACATCGGATTGAATATGTGGCCACCAAGGGCGGTGTGGACTATTATAATGATTCCAAGGGCACCAATCCGGACGCTGCCATTCAAGGAATCAAAGCCATGTGTAAGCCTACGATTCTTATAGGCGGCGGATATGACAAACAAAATGAATACGATGAATGGATTGAAGCTTTTGATAATAAAGTAAAGTGGCTTGTGCTGATTGGGCAGACACGTGAGAAAATAGCGGAGTGTGCACGAAAGCATGGCTTTGATCGAATCAAGATGGCGGATACTTTTGAAGAGTGTCTGGTACTTTGTACGGATTTGGCGGAAAGCGGTGATGCGGTACTTTTGTCACCGGCCTGCGCAAGCTGGGGAATGTTCCCCAACTATGAGGTGCGGGGTAAGATGTTTAAAGACTATGTAAATGGTTTAGAGTAGATAAGGAAAAGACGGATTTATGACAGAACGGGTAAAGAAGAAAAGAGAGCAAACAGAATACTTTTTTGACTACACATTGTTGTTCGTTATTTTGTTTTTATTGGGTTTCGGATTGATAATGATATATTCCGTAAGTTCCTATGAAGCATATGCCAAGTATAACGATGCGGCTTATTTTTTGAAGAAGCAGCTGCTGTCCGGGATTCTGGGATTGATAGCAATGATCGTGGTGGCCAATATTCCCTATCATTTCTGGGCCCGTTTTTCGGAGCTGGGTTATCTGGTGTCGGCAATCCTGGTTATCATGGTACCCTTCTTTGGAGTGGAAGCCAATGGCGCAAAACGATGGTTACCCATTCCGGGTATCGGTCTGACCATACAGCCGGCAGAAGTGGCTAAGCTTTGTATGATTTTATTCCTGGCTAATCTGGTGTGCAGTATGGGGAAATTGATACGTCAACCCCGGGGGATGATTTTTTTGATGCTTACTGCAATCCCTATGGTGGTGCTGGTGTGGAAGCTGACGAATAACTTGAGTTCGGCCATTATCATACTGGGTATTTCCGTGTTTATGATATTTGTGGCGAGTCCCGATTATAAGTTGTTCGTTATATTGGGAGTCATTGGTTCGGCGGCTATAGGCGGATTGCTGTATTATATATCTAAACTTAATATGTCTGATTTGGAAGGATTTCGATTCAAACGTATTTTGGCTTGGATGAATCCGGAAGCCTATGCTTCGGATGTAGGATATCAGACACTGCAGTCACTGTATGCCATTGGTTCCGGCGGAGTGGTCGGAAAGGGACTGGGTCAGAGTATGCAGAAGCTGGGATTTATCCCGGAAGCACAAAATGATATGATTTTTTCGATTATTTGTGAAGAATTGGGACTGTTTGGAGCGATTATTATCATTACCATGTTTTTGGTATTGTTGTGGAGAATGATGCTGATAGCCAATAATGCACCGGATTTGTTTGGCGCACTTTTGGTGGTGGGTGTTATGGGGCATATTGCCATTCAGGTGATTTTAAATGTGGCAGTTGTAACCAATAGTATACCGAATACCGGTATTTCCCTGCCGTTTATCAGTTATGGCGGTACTTCTGTGTTGTTCCTGCTGGTAGAAATGGGGCTGGTTCTGAATGTGGCAAAGAGGATACAGCTTCGGGAAGCATAAATAAATCGGACAACGTACTGTGATGTAAAGGAATACATATAATAGAATATGTCTGAATTCGGAGGATTTTGTAATGCAGATAGATTCTATTCGTGTAGATGGTGGTGTATGCCTTCAGGGTAAGGTGAAGATACAAGGTTCCAAGAATGCCTGCTTGCCTGTGATGGCGGCTACACTTTTGACAAAAGGGGAGTCAAGGATTAGTAATTGTCCCAGGATCAGTGATGTGTTTCGTATGAAGCAATTGCTTGGCAGTATGGGATGTGTCATAAGGGAAAGCAGCAAGGGGATTACCATAGATACAAGCCTAATGAAGCGCAAGAAAATGCCTACGGAGGCGGTACAGGGCATGCGTTCGTCCATATGCATGCTGGGTGCATTGCTGGGAAGAACCGGTGAAGTATACATGGAATATCCGGGAGGTTGCGTGATCGGTGCACGGCCCATAGATATGCATTTGATGGCTTTGGAGAAAATGGGTGCCGTGTTTCGCATGGAAGAGGATATGATATACGGTTCTGTTGAGAATGGGTTTCACGGAGCGGATATTGAATTTTCCAAGGTGAGCGTTGGTGCTACGGAAAATGCACTTTTGGCTGCTGTTTTGGCCAAGGGGCATACTCGGATATCAGGTGCGGCCAAGGAGCCGGAGGTGCAGGCATTATGCCGGTATTTGGTAAAATGCGGAGCGCAAATCAGTGGTATTGGAAGCGAAAGACTGGAAATAGACGGGGTAGAGACTTTGCATGGTTGCGAAATGCGGATACCGGCGGACAGAATTGTGGCAGGTACCTATCTGTTTGCTGTATTGGCGGCAGGCGGCAGTGCCTGGCTGGAGGAGGCCCCCTGTGACCAGATGGAAGCAGTGATACAAGTGGCACGCAGAATGGGCGCTGTTTGTCAGACGGGCGAGGACGGATTGTATGTCCAGGCACCGGAAAGGCTTCTGCCTGTGGGGAGTTTGAAAACCGGGGTGTATCCGGATTTTCCCACGGATTTGCAGTCGGCAGTATTGGTGGCCGCATTGCGTGCAGAGGGTGTCAGTGTAATAGAAGAGACCATATTTGAGAATCGGTTTCATATCGTGGAACCGCTACAGGATATGGGAGCGAATGTGAAGGTTTTGGATGAAAGACGTGTAAAAGTATGGGGACCTTCCGTGCTTGCCGGAAAGGCGGTGGAAGCATGGGAACTGCGGGGAGGAGCGGCTATGGTTTTGGCCGGTTTGATGGCAAATGGTGTGAGTACCATAAAAGGTTACCAATATATTATGCGCGGATATGAAAATATTGCGAAGGATTTAACAGAGTTAGGAGCGCGGGTGTTCAGTGTCAGGGAAGCGTAATAGAATTATTGTAAGAGTACTGATTATCTTAATATTGTTAGCGGCGGTGGTTGGTGCCATATATTATTTTATCAGTACTCGTTTGGTGAAAACAGTATATGTGGAAGGCAATCTTCATTATACCGAGCAGGAAGTAAAGGATATGGTGATGCAGGGGCCGTTGGGGAATAATTCCTGGTATTTGTCCATGAAATATCGCAACAAGGGAGTGGAAAACATCCCTTTTGTGGATGCTATGGAAGTAACGGTTCTGACTTCGGACAGCATTAAAATAACCGTATATGAAAAGGCTTTGGCGGGCTATATAGCGTTTATGGACAGCTTTATGTACTTTGATAAGGATGGTTATATGATAGAGACCTCCAATGTAAGGACCTTGGGAGTGCCTCAGGTATCGGGACTCGAGTTTGAGCATGTGGCATTGGGTGAGAAGATCCCGGTGGAGGATGACAATGTTTTTGAGAATGTGATGACCATTACCAATTTGTTGGACAAGTATGATATTGCGGCAGAAAGAATCCATTTCCAGCCGGATTTGGATGTGGTTCTGTATATGGGAGAACTGAGAATCCTATTGGGAAAGGCAGTAAATCTGGAAGAGAAAATCATGATGTTACCTTCTGTTTTGGGCCATTTGGAAGGGAAAAGCGGCGTTTTACATTTGGAGGATTACACGGAAGAATCTCAAATGACCATATTTGAAGAAGATAATTAGAAATAATCAGTAAAAAAATAGCATTTTTATGAAAAAATGGGTTGATAAATTTGTAAAATAATTATATGATAAAGTATATGGAATTTATTCGGAATAAAAGGAGGACAAACCCTTGCTCGAAGTTAAGACAAATGACACACAGGCAGCTGCAAAAATTATTGTAGTAGGTGTCGGTGGTGCGGGAAATAATGCAGTAAACAGAATGGTTGATGAACAGATTGACGGCGTAGAGTTCATCGGCGTTAATACAGATAAACAGGCACTTCAGTTGTGTAAGGCACCTAAGCTGATTCAGATTGGTGAAAAACTCACCAAGGGATTGGGGGCAGGTGCAAAGCCTGAAATCGGTGAGAAAGCAGCGGAAGAAAGCAGCGAAAATATTCAGAACGCATTGGAAGGCGCTGATATGGTATTTGTTACCTGTGGTATGGGCGGCGGTACCGGTACGGGTGCAGCACCTATTGTAGCAAAGATTGCTAAGGAAATGGGCATCCTTACCGTAGGTGTTGTAACAAAGCCTTTCCGTTTTGAAGCAAAAACCCGTATGCAGAATGCATTAAGCGGTATTGAAAAGATTAAAGAATTTGTGGATACATTGATTGTAATTCCCAATGATAAGCTGTTAGAGATTGTAGACCGCAGAACTACCATGCCGGAAGCGTTGAAGAAGGCTGATGAAGTATTGCAGCAGGCAGTACAGGGAATCACTGATTTGATTAATTTACCTGCAATTATTAATCTTGACTTTGCGGATGTACAGACCGTTATGAAGGATAAGGGTATTGCACATATCGGTATCGGTGAAGGTAAAGGCGATGATAAGGCATTGGAAGCTGTAAAGATGGCAGTGGCATCTCCTTTATTGGAAACCACCATTTCCGGTGCAACCGATGTTATCGTAAATGTATCCGGTGATATTACATTGGCAGATGCATCTGATGCAGTAAGCTATGTTCAGGAGCTTTGCGGCAACGATGTGAATATTATCTTTGGTGCATTATATGACGCCAATAAGAGCGGCAATTGTACCATTACCGTAATTGCAACCGGTATTGATGATGTGGCAAATGTAGTGGTTCAGAACAGAGTGGGAACCGGATTTGGATATAAGAGTCCCAGTGTGAATCCCGGTTTTACAACACCTGTAACACCTTCCATCAAGGTGCCGGTGACACCCGTTGAGCCTACCATTTCTTTGAATAAGCCCATTGATATTCAGAGCAATGTAAAGTCTAAGTCATTAAATATTCCGGATTTCTTAACCAGAAAATAATAGGACACTATTTAGAAACAGTCATGTTCGAAAGAGCATGACTGTTTTTGTCGTTTTACAACGATAGGAAGGGTGCTTTTTGTTCATATCTTTTGACAAAATTCATGGGAGTGGAAAGGTATAATTGCATTAATATAAATCCGGCGGCAGGGAGGTGGCAAATGTATTTTGAGGTTTATGCAGATATGTTGTTACTACTACATTTGTGCTTTAATACATATCTGCTGATAATGGTGAATGTTATGCTGCATCATCCGGCGTCTGTAAAACGGATTTTAATAGGGGCTGCGGGTGGCGCAGTAATATCGGTGGTGTCAGCTTTGGTGATTGGAACGGGGATGTTGGGGAGCGGAATCGGTTTCGGTCTGGCCGTAGCTATCATGTGTCTATATACCTTCCGAGTGCGAGGCTTTTCACAGTGGTGGAAGGTACTGGAAAAGATGGCAACGTCTACCTTACTGTTGGGAGGGAGCCTGTTATTGTTAAGGCGATTACTGCCGTCTGTATTTCAGGTAAGCGGTATGATAGGAGTGTTGGTGCCCGGAGCGGTAGGCTGTATGTTCATATCGGAACGGATAAGGAGAAGCAGGGAAAAAGAGAAGGAATGTTATGTGATTGTCCGGAAGGACAAGGAAAGGGTACGTATAAAAGCCCTTATGGATACGGGGAACCTGTTAAGAGAGCCGATTAGTCAAAAGCCTGTGGCGGTGGTGGATGAGCCGACTTTAATGTTGCTTTTTGACGGGAAGTTGCCGGAAGGATATCGTATCATACCTTATCAAAGTGTGGGGAAAAGAAAGGGAGTGCTAAAAGGGTATTATCTGGAACAATTGGTGGTGGAATGGGATGGAATATCCGGAAACTATGGTGGTGTTTATGTGGCGGCAGGAGATGAGTTTTGCGGTAAAGCAGGGGGCTATCAGGTGATATTGAGCCCGGAGATTTTGGAAAGGAAAGGGGAAGAAAAGGATGGTGTTTTTGAGAATGCTTTTTTCGGAAGGAATTGGGGAGAAAGTATGGTTTCGGAAGAGAAAGGCTGATTTTCATACGGAAGGAGAAATTTTTTATATAGGCGGAACAGAGGTGCTTCCATCGCCTCTTTCCAATGAGGAAGAGCTTTGTATGCTGGAACGCCTGGGGACAGAGCAGGAGGAAGAAGCCAAGGCGGTGTTGATAGAGCACAATCTGCGATTGGTTGTATACATAGCGAAAAAATTTGATAATACGGGAGTGGGAGTGGAAGACCTTATTTCTATCGGCACAATCGGCTTGATTAAGGCAATCAATACCTTTAACCCGGGGAAGAATATAAAGCTTGCCACCTATGCATCCAGATGTATTGAGAATGAGATCCTAATGTTCCTGCGAAGAAACAGTAAGACGCATAAAGAGGTATCCATAGATGAACCTTTGAATGTGGATTGGGACGGAAATGAACTGCTTCTTTCCGATATCCTGGGTACGGAGGAGGATGTAATCGGAAAGGGATTAGAGGAAGAGGTGGAACGGAAGCTTCTCAGGAAAGCGGTCAGTCGGTTGAATGACAGGGAAAGGTGTATTATCCGTATGCGATTCGGACTGGGTATGCCGGACGGACAGGAAATGACCCAAAAAGAAGTGGCAGAGCTTTTGGGAATCTCACAATCTTATATATCCAGATTGGAGAAGAAAATTATGAAACAGCTGAAAAGAGATATGACCGGTGTGGTATAGACTTGAAAAATCCCGGAAGAAAGGGTATGATATAGAAATGCAGGAATTTGCATCGGAAAGAGGAGGCGCATATGATTGTACGGGAAGATATATTGTCTATGGAATATCTGAAAAAAACGGAATATACCGGTTGTCATCAGGGCATGCGCTACCGGTTAGAGGGGATTGCCACGGAAGAAGGCAAAAAATTGAAAACTACAGTTTGGCCGGAACCTTTTAATTTTATTATGACTCCGGAAGAACAGAAAACAAGTAGGTTGTTTGATTTTGAGGAAGATGGTATTATAGATGCTATTGCATGGATGAATGATTGTCTGTTTCAGGACAAGGAAAAGTGGGAACAAGCCCCTAAAAATTGGGTGAGTTATCAGGAAAGGTAAGAAATGTTATATTATTTACGACAGGATTTGATTCAGGTATTTAAGTATGTGCCTTTTTTGTTGGCCATCAGCGGATGCCTGATATTGATAGTAAAATGGGTGAATGACAGAAGAAGCAGACAGGGGAAGGATAGACTTCCCTTTTGGTCAACGGTATGCTTTTTTTCCTTTTTGAGTGTGATACTTATGATAACATGCCTTTCCAGGGAAGGTGGCGGAGCCGGTAAGATGGATTTGGCCTTGGGAGCCAGTTTGAAAATCAATAAGCGGAACGATGCTTTGGTATTGGAAAATGTGTTGCTTTTTATTCCCTACGGCTTTTGTTTTTGTTGGTGGGCCAAAGGAAAGGTACTGTTTTTGAGAAGTATATTTGTGGGTGCCGTTACCAGTATTGCCATTGAACTGATGCAACTGGTAACCGGCAGAGGTATTTTTCAGTTAGACGATATTGTGGCCAATACACTGGGGTGTATGGTGGGTACAATCATGTTTTTGATATTGCGGAAGTTGGTGAAGGGATAGTGCGCATTATGCCGAAAGGTAGGTGCGCATTATTTTTAATGCATTTTTTTCCAGGCGGGACACCTGAGCCTGAGAGATTCCGATCATGTCAGCTACTTCCATTTGTGTTTTACCTTCAAAGAAACGAAGGTTAATGATTTCCCGTTCTCTGGCAGCCAGATGTTTCATGGCTTCATTTAGGGATAAATGTTCTACCCAGGTTTCTTCTTTGTTCTTTTTGTCACTGATTTGGTCCATTACATACAAGGTGTCTCCGGCATCCGTGTAGATGGGCTCAAATAAGCTCATGGGATTTTGAAGCGCATCCATGGCATAAACGATATCTTCCTTGGGAATGCCGATTTCTGTGGCAATTTCCTCGATGGTGGGCTCTTTGGAATTGCGTTTGGTCAGAATATCCCTGGTATAAATGGCTTTGTATGCGGTATCTTTTAAGGAACGGGAGACACGTATGGCATTGTTGTCCCTTAAGTATCTGCGGATTTCGCCGATAATCATGGGTACGGCATAGGTGGAGAATTTCACATTCAGTCCGGAGTCGAAATTATCGATTGCTTTTATCAGCCCGATACATCCTATCTGAAACAAATCATCCACATTTTCGTTGCTGGAAGAAAAGCGTTTGATAATGCTTAGTACCAGTCTTAGATTCCCTTCGATGTATTTCTCACGGGCAATCCGGTCACCACCCTCTATCAATGTAAATAAATATTCCTTTTCCTCCTGTTTCAGAAGGGGAAGCTTGGCGGTGTTGACGCCGCAAATTTCAACCTTACCTAATGACATATATACGCCTCCTGCATTTGTTTTGTGGTATTTGAAGCCTTGTCTTTAGTAAGTATACGGTTAGTATGGTCCACATTTTATGAAGTTATTCATATAATGTTAGAAAGGGATTATGGGGTGGGCGTATGTTGTTTTCAGACTTTAAGAACAAAGAGGTGATTAATATCCGGGATTGTAAATGCCTGGGTAAGGTATGTGATTTTGTATTTGATGAATGCAAGGGATGTATTTGCAAGATTATTGTCAGTGATTATGGAAGGTGGTTTTGTCTGTTTAAGGCGGATAAGGAGATAGAGATTAATTTCAAGGATATCCGGCAAATCGGGCCGGACATCATATTGGTTGACATAAACTGCTAAATATATTATGATAAAGCATAGAAGGAAAGTTCCGGAATAAACTGAAAGTGTATCGGATACACAGATAGGAGCACATATGAAATGTCCGTTTTGTAACCATGAAAATACCCGTGTAATTGATTCCAGACCGGCAGAGGACAATAATTCCATTCGCCGCCGTCGTGTTTGCGATGAATGCGGCAAGCGTTTTACTACCTATGAGAAAATCGAGACCATTCCTTTGATTATCATTAAGAAGGATGACAACCGTGAAGCTTACGACCGTTCTAAGATTGAAGCAGGTGTGCTGAGAGCCTGCCATAAGAGACCGGTTAGTGCACAGGCCATTACCGGATTGATTGATGAAGTGGAAAATGAGATTTTCAACATGGAAGAGAAGGAAATTGCCAGTCAGGTAATCGGCGAATTGCTGATGAATAAACTCAAAGACTTGGATGCAGTAGCTTATGTGCGTTTTGCTTCCGTATACAGAGAGTTTAAGGATGTAAATACCTTCATGGACGAACTGAAAAAAGTGTTGCAATAGTAAGAAAGGTGGCAGGACCATGAGTCCTGCCATATTTACTGAATAGAGAAACAGAAAGTATGAGGTGGCATATGTTTGCATGCTTTTATCCGGATTGGGATGAAAATTCTACCTATGATATTGATTTTAAAGGCTTGTATGAAAAGGGCTACAGGGGAGTTATTTTTGATGTAGACAATACTTTGGTACCCCATGGTGAGCCGGCGGATGAGAGGGCAATTTCCTTTTTTGCCGATTTGCGCGAAATGGGTTATCATACCATGCTTTTGTCCAATAATAAAGAACCCAGGGTAAAAGGGTTTGCGGATTCGGTGGGTTCGGACTATATTTATAAGGCTAATAAGCCTTCCAGAGCAGGGTATGAAATGGCTATGGAACGTATGGGGACCGTTAAAGAAACCACCCTTTTTGTGGGAGATCAATTATTTACGGATGTGTGGGGCGCGAAAAGAACGGGGATTCTGTCCTGTTTGGTGAAACCCATTCATCCCAAGGAAGAAATACAGATTGTACTAAAAAGAAGACTGGAGTGGATAGTACTATATTTTTACAGGAAGAAGAAAGGAAAATAATCACAGTTTTTTGAAAAAAACAGTTGAAATATGATTACATTTAGTATAAACTAGAAAAGAATTATAACGTGATAAATGTTTAGGAGGAATATACTATGATTTCTGCAGGCGATTTCAGAAATGGTATTACCGTTGAAATGGACAATGGTATTTATCAGATTATTGAATTCCAGCATGTTAAACCGGGAAAGGGAGCTGCTTTCGTTAGAACCAAGCTGAAAAATATCGTTAACGGTGGTGTTATCGAAAAGAGTTTCAGACCTCAGGAAAAGTTCCCGCAGGCGCGTATTGATAGAAAAGATATGCAGTATTTATATTCAGATGGTGATTTGTTCCACTTCATGGATGTGGAAAGCTATGACCAGATTGCACTCAACGAAGAAACCGTTGGTGATGCACTGAAGTTTGTAAAGGAAAATGATATGTGTAAGGTTTGCTCACACAATGGCAATGTATTTGCTATCGAACCTCCTTTGTTCGTAGAACTTGAGGTTACTGAGACTGAGCCCGGCTTTAAGGGTGATACCGCTACAGGTGCATCTAAGCCTGCAACTGTTGAAACCGGTGCTACCGTATCCGTTCCTTTGTTCGTTGAAATCGGTAACAAGATTAAGATTGATACCAGAACCGGCGAATATCTGTCCAGAGTATAAATACAATTGTATGAATGCCATGTAAGACAATGAACACTGTTCATTGTCTTTTTTTGTGATGGCGACGAGACAAGCGGCCATCGTGCTTGCACGAATGGACATTTGCCGACCGCTCATCAGAGCGAGATTGGCAAAGCAAATCTCGTCTCTGTTGTAAAACGGTTGAGAGAATTATTATTGAGTGAGGAAAAATATGAGTGAAGATAAATTTTTAGAAGAATTGAAACATAGGGTTAGTGAAAAGCTGGGAAATGGAGTACATATCAAATCCCAGAGAGTCAGAAAGAACAATAATGTGGTATATTTAGGGCTGATACTACACAGGGAAGGGTGTAATATAGCACCTACTTTGTATGTGAATTCCCTGTATGAAGAGTACCAAAAAGGTGCTGATTTGGAAGAACTGGCGGAGCACGTGGTGCAAAGCTATCATCAGGGTGCTGTAAAAACAGACATTTCCATGGATTTCTTTATGGATTTTGAAAAGGTAAAGGAGCGGATTGCCTATCGATTGATAAACGCAGAAATGAATAAAGAATTATTGAAGGATATTCCGCATATATTATTTCTGGATTGGGCGATTTGCTTCTATTATGCGTTTCATCATGATACAATCGGGGAAGGTATGATTTTGATACATAATTCCCATATGGACATGTGGAAAACCAATCATGAGGAATTGATGAAGCTGGCAGTGGAAAATACCAAGAGAATGTTTCCGCCCATGCTTATGTCCCTGGGAGAGTTGTTAAAGGATATGTGGCTGGAACCGACGGCATCAAATCTCTATGTATTGTCAAATGAACAAAAATGCCACGGATCCATAGCATTATTGTATCCCGGGATGCTGCAAGAGGCGGCTGAACTTTTGGGAGGTGATTTCTTTGTGTTGCCCAGTTCCATTCATGAAGTGCTTTTGTTAAGAAGGCAGAAAGAGGATGATACGGATGTATTGTTGGATATGATTTCGGAGGCAAACAGGAATCATGTGATGGAAGAAGAACTGCTGTCATATCATTTATACTACTATGATACAGAACAGGATAAATTGTTGAAAGTAGAAAGAAATAATGAGAATTACGGCTGATGGGGTACTGCCAGTTTAGAAAAAATTAACGAAACAATATGTAGACATAATGGATGAAATATGATATTATGGTCGAGGTGATGTAACAAATTTGTAATAATTGCATCCGTAGTCTAATGGATAGAACGAAGGCCTCCGACGCCTTTAATGCAGGTTCGATTCCTGTCGGATGCATTTTACATCACCCGGCTGTAGTGGATGGATTTTAGAAAGGTTGTCTTATGTTTAAAGAAAAGATGAAACGGTTCAGCCGTTTCCTGTTAGAGAACAGTAAGTTGATTTTACCGATCATTATTATCTTGGCAGTAGCAATTACGGTATTATGTGCATTGAGAGCACAGGATGCAAAAAAAGCGTCTGTGGCGGAAAGCAGTACGGCGGTGGGGGAAAGCACACCGGTATCAGAGACCACAGAGGAAGAAATGGTACAGATACCCCTGACGGAAAATACGGATTCCGCAATCGTGTCGATGATAGATGCTTATTATACGGCATGTGCACAGGGCGATATTGAAAGTGTCAGAAAAATTATTAATCATTTGGATGAGACGAAAGCACTCTTTATCAGCGCAAAGAGTGAATATGTGGAAGATTATTTGGATAAAGTGGTATATAGTAAGCCGGGTCCGAAACCCGATTCATATCTCTTGTATGTGTATTATAAGATGAAGTTTGTCGGTTTTGAGGATACTGTTTCGGGTATGGATTTGTACTATGCATGCAAGAATGCAGATGGCAGTTATTATCTGAATGATGCGGAATTGTCCGATGAAGAGAAATCGTATATAGATAAGGCTTCGTCCCAAGAGGATGTTGTAGAACTGAATAATCGCGTGGAAGTAGAGTGCAAGGATACCTTAACTAAAAATGAGGAATTGTTCCTGTATATACAGGAGGTATTGAAGGAAGCACAGAAAACTACCGGCGAAGCGATTGCGAATCAGATGAAGGAGGAGCAACCGGAAGATACTCAGACGCCGGAAGGAGAGAACGGAGAAGTGCCGGAGGTGACACCTGCACCTGTTGAGAATAATGCAACAGCAGAACCGGTTTATGCTAAAGCTACCACTACCGTTAATGTGCGTGCTTCTGACAGCGAACAGGCTGATAAGGTGGATAAGGTGACTGCAGGTACCAAGGTTGAGGTCCTGGAACAGAAGGTTAACGGTTGGTCAAAGGTTAAAATCGGAAATGCAGAAGGCTATATTAAGTCTGAGTATTTGCAATTATTGAATACTGCTTCCAAGGAACCTGTAGTGGGGACTGTAACGGCTACTTCCAATGTGAATGTAAGAACAGCAGCTTCGGAAACGGCGGATCGATTGGGTGTATTGGCCGGCGGAGAAGTGGTAGACTTGCTGGGACGAGAGAATGGTTGGTGTAAGATTAACTATAACGGACAAATCGGATATGTAAAGGAAGATTTTGTACAATAACCGCATAAAGTAAAAAGAACGAGAAATACTAAGGATGCTATGGAAATAGCATCCTTTTGCGTTTTGGGATGGAAAGACATAGTACCTGATTGGTGCAAAAGGTGCATTGAAATGGCGGAACGGAGGTTATTATGCTGAAACAGGAAGTAAATATTTACAAAGAAATCCAGAGGAATACGGAAGCTGCCATGAAAGCGATTGATGCAGTATCGGATAAGGTGTTTGATGAGAAACTGGCCACTCAGATATCAAAGCAATCTTTGGAATATGCACAAATACGTAATCAGGCTTATGATAAGCTGCTGGAAGCCAAGGCAGACCCTTATCGCAGCAGCTATGCGGAAAACTTAAGACTGGCGGGAGGTATCCAGTACAATACACTGTTTAATACCAGCACCAGCCGTATTGCGGAGGTGATGATTAAGGGCTGCAATGATGGTGTTCTTAAGTTAAATAAGGTGTTGAATCATAACAGTCAGGCAGATGAACAGGCACAGGGATTGGCACATAAGTTAATGCAATTTGAGGAAAGGAATATCAGGCAGTTTACCAAATATCTTTAAAGATATGTACTTGTGCAATTTGCATAAAAAACTCAAAAAAACTTTTGCGATTTAGTGGGATAAAGTTGTTGTGTATTTTTAACAGACGTAATATAATATTCCTTAGTGAAAGCATACTTGTATACAATGTGATGCTTGGCTAAAATATGATTGCAAGGAGGACATATATTATGTCATATGTTGATGAGGTTTTTGAATTAGTGGTTTCCAAGAACCCTGCACAGCCCGAATTCCATCAGGCAGTTAAGGAAGTATTGGAGTCTCTTCGTGTAGTAATCGAAGCAAATGAAGAGGCATACAAGAGAGATGCATTGTTGGAGAGACTGGTAAATCCGGAAAGACAGCTTGTGTTCCGTGTGCCTTGGGTAGATGATAAGGGGCAGGTACAGGTTAACACCGGTTACCGTGTACAGTTCAATTCAGCAATCGGACCTTACAAGGGAGGCTTGAGACTTCATCCTTCCGTAAACTTGGGTATTATCAAGTTCTTAGGTTTTGAACAGATTTTCAAGAACTCCTTAACCGGTCTTCCTATCGGCGGCGGTAAGGGTGGTTCTGACTTTGATCCTAAGGGTAAGTCAGACAGAGAAGTTATGGCATTCTGCCAGAGCTTCATTACAGAACTTTACAAATACATCGGCGCAGATACTGATGTTCCTGCAGGTGATATCGGTACCGGTGCAAGAGAAATCGGTTATATGTATGGTCAGTACAAGAGATTGACCGGACTTTATGAAGGCGTACTTACCGGTAAGGGACTTTCTTACGGCGGTTCTTTGGCAAGAAAGCAGGCAACCGGTTATGGTTTGTTATATTTAACAGATGAAATGTTAAGATGTAACGGTATTGACTTAAAGGGCAAGACTGTAGCTGTTTCCGGTGCAGGTAACGTAGCAATCTACGCTATTGAGAAGGCTTGGGAGCTTGGTGCTAAGCCTGTGACTTGTTCAGACTCTACCGGTTGGATTTATGATCCCGAAGGAATCGACGTAGCACTTCTTCAGGAAGTAAAGGAAGTAAAACGTGCAAGATTGTCTGAGTATGCAGCTGCAAGACCAAGCGCACAGTATCATGATAAGGCTGCTGAAGGTACCAACCAGTGGTCTGTAAAGGTAGATGTGGCTCTTCCTTGTGCAACACAGAACGAACTTAATTTAGAGGATGCTAAGGCACTTGTAGCAAACGGTGTTATCGCAGTGGCAGAAGGCGCTAACATGCCTACTACCATGGAAGCTACTGAATACTTCCAGAACAATGGCGTGATGTTCTGTCCCGGCAAGGCTGCAAATGCAGGTGGTGTTGCAACCTCCGCTTTAGAAATGAGCCAGAACAGTGAAAGATTGAGCTGGACTTTCGAAGAAGTTGATTCTAAGCTGAAGACCATCATGGTAAACATCTTCCACAACCTGGATGATGCTGCTAAGAAGTACGGCATGGAAGGCAATTATGTGGCAGGTGCTAACATTGCAGGCTTCTTAAAGGTAGCTGAGGCTATGACCGCACAGGGTGTGGTGTAGGTTACACAAGTATATAAAACAAAGAGTTTCAAAGGTCCCGAAGGCTTAGGTTTTCGGGACTTTTTGACGATATAAATAAATACAAGGAAGTATATATTTAATCAAAAGGATGTGAAGAAATGACAATCAAGGAAGTAAGGCAAACTTACGGAACGCAAATCAAGTCCTATCACGAACAACAAATTGCGTTGCAGAAGCAGAAAAAAGAGCTGGAGCGAAAAATAAACACAACTCCAGACGGAAAAAACATATATGCCAATGAAGCGGCGGTGTTGGAGCTTACCATTCAGGCTGTGGATGAGAAACAGAGCGAATATCGGGCCTATATGGAAAAAGTCACTGAACAGTGGGCGGCTGTGGCCAATATGGAAGTGGCGAAGCAACAGGGAGAGGCCATGGAAGAGTATGCCATTGACATGGGGAAAATCATGGAGGTGGCAAGGCGTCTGATGAAAGGAGGTATTGTGCCCCCTACAGATGAGAAGAAGCTTATGGAGTACAGTATGGAGCTTTATCAGGCTGCAAAAAACATAGGCGTAATGGCAAAAGAGAAAGATAAGGAAGAATATGACTCCTTATGGGAGGAAAAAGAGGACAGGGAAGTGGCAGAAGACCCTATGGAAGTGGCGGACAATGCGGAGATTTTTGCGGAAGGACCGGAGATAGTACCGGTGTCGGACGTGGTGTCGGATGTAGCGACGTGACAAAATTTTCGGAGAAAAAATAATTAAAGCAAATTCATAAACAATAGAAAATGAATTGATAAATTTGACACAAAACAACAGAAAAACACAACTTATTGTGGCGAAAAAAGACACAACACAATATATTGATACGGGGTTCGGAAAAGGCATAATATCTTGAAAGTCAAAGCATTTTACTATTGTTACATTTGAAGAAAAAATATAATAAATAAAGTAGCAACATGCCAAAAAAACCTTGAAATATTTGGAAGTTATTGCTATCATTATCTTATATAATTCTCTTGAAATAAGGGGAAAAATTTGCTATCATTACATTAAGACTTAAAGCGGCATTCGATTATTATCGTGGGGATAATAGTGAATGTGTGGTTTTTGTGTTTTTCAAAATGTAATAAATAACAAAAAATAAGATAAGAATCAAGCATTATTAGGGGTAGTGCTTGAGACTGAGAGGAGGCTAACTTTATGGAAGAAGCACGTATTTATACATGTGGGTCAGGTAATTCCGTAAGGACCAGACTGTTTAAAAAAGAGGATGCCCTATTTATTAAAATTGACAGCACCAAGATATCCGGAAAAGCAGAAATTTGTAATTCCGATGGAAGAAACGGATATACAGGTGACTTTGCATTTGCACTTCAGGATATATCCGATATCAAGGAAGAAGAATACATGGGATTGTCTGCGTTGTCATTTACAGCACAGGAAAAGGGATTGTATGGTACAAAGAAGATAAAGATATTCCTTCCCCAGTTAAAGCAGATGAATGAAGTGAGAAATCTGTTAAAAGAATTAAAGTTGGGACCCAAGGCGACTACGGCGGAGGAAATTGCTGCTGCAGTATCGAGTGGCCCTACACCTCAGGCGAAGCCTGCAGAACAGCCCAGACCCGCAAATCAGCCTAAGCCTGCTGATAAGCCTATGTCAGGACAACCTGCACCTATACCTCAGGAGGTGAAGGAACAGCCCAGACCTGCAAATCAACCTAAGCCGGTGGAAAATCCCGAACCCGGAAAGCCTGCTCCTATTGAGCCGACGCCTGCACCTGCACCGGAACCTATACCTGTACCGGTACCCCAACCGGCACCGGTAGTGAAGGAAGAGCCTGTTGTAAAGAAACCAGAGCTGAGCGAAGAGGAATTCCAGAAGAGAATGGACAAGCTGGGAGTATTAAAAGACTGCGGCTTGTTGGGAGAAAAAGAATATATTTCAAAGCGTCTTGAACTGGTTAGTGAATTCTGTGATTTGAAGGACTTCAATGATAAGATTCAGAAGTTGATTGCATTGAAGGATTGCGGATTACTTTCAGATAAGGAATTTGACGCAAACCGTATTGATGTTATTAAGGAGTGCTGTGATTTGGATGTGAGTGATATTAATGAATATCGTCGTAATGTCCAGAAATTATCATTCCTGCAGATTGGTGAAGTTATTACAACCGATGAATATGAAAAGAGCAAACTGTCTCTGGTAGAAGATGTAGAATTCAAACTGGATGATGCTAAGGATGTATTTGTTCGTAAGCTTCAGAGACTTCCTGTATTGAAAGAGTGCAAGCTGATTGAAGAAAGCAGCTTTGATGAGAAAGTTAAGAAATTGCTGGATGAAATTCAGGTTACCAAGAATGATTCCAGAGAATCTTTGGTAAGCAAGCTGAAAAAGTGGCCTGTATTGGCACAGGAGAAATATATTTCCGATACTGAGTTGGCGAGCATGCAGAATGAATTAATCTCTACTTCATTAGATATGCCTTGGAAGACTCCGGATGAGTTGAAGGCTATTATCAACAGAATGGGAGCTTTGAAAGAAGGCGAATGTCTGACTGGTGATGAGTATGTAACACGTCGAAGCAAATTGTTGGCAGAAGTAGATATGGTAGAAGATTATACTACCAGAGTAGCTATGTACAGAATGCTTCCTCAGGTTGGATTTATTACGGATGCTGAATATGAAGCATTGAAGCAGAAATGTATTGATGACATATTTGTATCCAGCCATTCTGTAGAAGAATTCAAAGTAAGAGCAAACAACCTTGTTGAACTTCAGAAGGTAGGTATGTTGACTGAAGCTGAGTTTACTTCTTACAAGACTAAGCTGATGAGCGAATTATAAGTGATGAGAATGACTATTGGAGGGAAGCATCATGAAAGAATTGATGATAATGTATCATCCTGTGAAGAAAGAAATTCGCTTTTTGGCTAAGGTTAAAGGTGAATTTTTAGATATCCCGTATAAAATGTGCCCTAATTTAAGTCAGTATTCGCCGGAGAATGGTGAGTTTTTACTGCAGAATCAGGGTAATCAGTTTTTTGATGATATATGGGAGCAGTTTTCACATGATAAGATTAATTTGGTGTTTAAAGGAACCAAAGTAGATTATGAAGACTTTATTGAGAAGATTGCTGAGTATAATAAATCAGTAGGTGAAGATAGAGTATTCATAAAGGATTTTATTGAATTACCTGCTGTAGATGTAATTTTCAAGCAGATTAATGAATTCTGTGACGAAACCATAGCGTTATTTGAGACTGAATTAAAAGACTCAGACATTCAGGTACATTTCCAGTCACGTAAGGAAGTGTTCGAAACAAAGCGTAAAAAGCTGAGTGAGAGTGATATCAATCTATGTTTGGTAGGTACATACAGTTCCGGTAAATCTACATTTATTAATACATTGATCGGTAAGAGAATTTTGCCTGAAAGCATTAATTCGGAAACAGCAAAAATGTTCCGTATTCAGAGCGACGATAATCCGGCAGTAATGTTTACGGTTAAGAAAAAAGACATTAACGAAGGTGTTAATGTAAGCATTGTATGGTCAGAAGAGAAGCAGAGTTTTGTTTTCTCAGCAACCGATGAATGTGAGTTTACCAAGAAATTGGTACAGAATGAGATTAATTCGGCAGTAGTGTTCCATCTCTTACAGCATGAACAGCTTTGCCAGATATTGAAGTGTTTGAATAACATACCCAACATGCCTTCAGAGGAATGCGAGGAGTATATAGACGGTATTATAGAGGTACATTTCCCTATTATGCTGGATCCTAATATCAGCTTTACTTTCTATGATACACCTGGTACGGACAGTAATTCCAACGAGCATTTAATGGTATTGCGTAAGGCACTTCAGCAGCAGACCAACTCTATCCTGGTGATTCTTTATGAACCTACCAAGATGGAGGGTACCGGAAACTCTATTCTGTATAAGTTGATTAACTCTTCCAGAGAGAGTGCCGAGACAAAGGATAAAGTACATATCGATTTAAGTCGTTCCTTACATATTATCAATCAGGCAGATACCAGAAGTCTTGCAGATTTAAGCAACCTGAAGGACAAAAAGGTGGAGATTTCCTTAAAGGAAACGGACAAGATTTATAATGAAAAGAACGAGTGTATTGATTTGGCAAACGAAAGATTGTTCTTCGTATCTGCAAAGGCAGCTTATATCGCAAAGGCGATTAAGAATAATGTAGATACAGAAGATGAACGTTTGTGGCTGGCAAATCATAGAAATGAAATCAATAACGTACATGTTTCTGACCCCTTATTGATTAAGAATGATGATGCCGAAATTGATACCGGTATGTTCTTTAAGCTGAATAAGATGGCAGATGCAGACAACGAAACCAAGCAGATGATTGCTGACTGTATGGCAGAGTTAAAGATTTGCGATGAGGCAGATGATAAGAGTTTGGCGCCTATTTTGCAGCGTATCTTCGTTAACTCCGGTATGTATGCCGTAGAGCGTGAGATTGTTAAATATGCAAAGAAGTATGCACTGGCAGTAAAGGCAAAGGGATTGTACGATGGTATTTCCAGCGTAGTCAACTTCATTAAGGATGACTACGAAGCTATCGAAGCACAGGCGAGATTGTCTAAGCAGCAGATTTCCGAGAATATTCAAACCATGAAGACAACTATGGTGAAGGATATTGATGCGACCTATGCAGGATATATGTTTACCTGTGGTCCTGAGGAATTGCCGGTTAAGTTTGAAGAGATTGCTACTTTGAATTCTATTATTCAGAGCAGAAAAGAACAGGCTGAGAAGATCGCAGACAAGATGAAGTGGATTGCAATCAGACCGGAAGTATTTGAAGAAAAGAATAATATCATTTGTAGTGAATTAAACCGCTATTTGCTTGAAATCGATGATTACTACAAGGAAAATCGTGAAAGAATCTTAAGAAAGCAGATTGAAGAGCTTCGTTCATTATTGGTAAAGAAGATTACCGGTTACAAGGGTATTGATGAAGGTTTGGTAAAGAGAATTGCCAACGTTGCGGATACACAGGTTCCGCCTTCCACCTTGCGTGCATTGAAGATGGATGAGTATATTAACAAGCAGAAAGCAATCTTTATCTTCTCTACTAATGATAAGAAGTCCTACAAGAATGATATTTGCGAAATGTTTGAAACCACTACCAAGATGCAGTATGAATCATATATTGCAGAAATCATGGAAGTGGCGAAAGCGAAGACAACAGAATTGATTCGTGAATTCAAGGAAAACATTGATATGATTTCCAGCAATTTGGAATACCTTATCAATGATGAGAAGGAAGCGATTACCAAGCAGGCAAAAGCGAAAGCTGTGTTGGATTTGGTAGCAAAGCGTGATGAAGAACTGAATCAAAAGATTTGGGGAAGTATTTAAAAACCGGCGTTGTTCCATAGATATATGGAGCAACGCTTTTTTGTAATATAAGGAATCGGTTATGCTTGACGAAAGACAGTAAAATCGGTAACATATACCATAGATGTATCATATTTGAGAGAGGTAAGATATGATGTTTCAGTTGGTAAAAAAGTATAGATGGCAATTGTTGATTATAATAGGTATCCTGGTGATTCAATTGGTGTTTGCATTCCAAAAAGAAGGATATCACATGGATGAACTAATAAGCTTTGAAATGGCGAATGCAGAGTATAATCCCTGGATTGTACCGACTCAACCGGTAGGACGGCTTGCTAAGTTTGTACAGGAAGAAATAGAGGCAGATTCCCTGGGCGAAAAACTGGGGAATATCAGTAATACCATAATGGACGTGGTGAAGAATCGCGGAAATAGCAAGATGCTCAGTTATAAAGCAGATGTATATGAAGAACCGGTTTGGATAAGTAGCGCGCAATTTCGGGATTATCTGACTACGGATGGTACGGACAACTTTAATTACCTTTCCGTATATTTTAATGTGAAGGATGATAATCATCCTCCCGTACACTTTATGCTATTGCATACCATATCGTCTTTGTTTGTGGGCAAGATCCATCCTGTTATGGGATGCGTAATCAATATTTTCATGATAATAGGTTGTGCAGTTATTCTCATGAAATGCGGCATGCTGTTGGATAGGTACGGGATAACTTCTGACAGAAAAGGAATGCGGCTGGGGGTGGTGGCGGCGATATTTTACGGGTGTTCCCAAGCATCAGTAGCTACCATGCTGTTAATCAGAATGTATGCCGTTTTGACTTTCCTTTGTTTGCTGACCTTTTATCTCCATATGAATAAATGGTGGGGAAAGAACTTTGATAAAAAGAATAAGCTGCTCATATTCGTTACGGTTATGGGCTTTTGGACTCAGTACTTTTTCCTGTTTTACTGTATAGCAATTAGCCTACTGGTGGTATTGGCATTGTGGAGACACAAGAGAGTCAGGGAGTTAATTATCTATATTCGAACCATGGTAATTGCGGCTATTATCGGTGTAGCTGGATTCCCCTTTGCCATATCTGATGTGTTCTCCAGTTCCAGAGGGGTAGAAGCACTTGGCAATTTACGAGGCGGTATCAGGGATTATATACAAAGATTGGCGACTTTCGGAAGAATACTATTAGACAGGTGCTTCGGTAATTGGCTGATAGGCTTGATTTTTGTAGTGGCTTCCCTTATTGTATTGATTTTTATGTTTATCAAGCATAAAGCGTATCGAACAGAGATTTTGTTGTATTTTGTACCGGTTCTTGTGTATTTTTTGTTGGCGACGAAAATGTCTCCAATGTATGTGGATCGCTATGTGATGGCAATATTTCCCTTTGTCATTAGTTGGTTGGTCTTTGCGTTATCGGTAAAATCACCATCTGCAGGTAAAACGATACGGACAGTTGTGGGATGTCTGCTGGCTTGCTATTGCCTGATACAACTGTTAACGTATGACGGTAGCTATTTGTATAGAGGTTATCAGGAGCAGGTGGCTGTGGCAAAAGAGTACAAAGAAAAGAGTTGTATCTGTTTGTACGAAGGTTCCGGTTACTACGACAACCTGATGGAGTTTACAAATTATGAAAAAACTTTACTGGTGACTCCGGAAGAACTGAAAAACAGAAAAGATATGGCATCTGTCCTTTATAATACAGAATTCGTCATGGTAGTAAAGAATACTGTATCTCAGGAACAGGTAGAGGAGATACTAAATCAATACGATTGGAACATTAAAGAAATTTTGATAGAAGAAGGTGCACATAAAGATAAAGTATATTTGTGTGGACGAAATTAAGGTAAAAAGTCTTTCTTTGGAAAAAACTAAAGGAAGACTTTTTCTATGGTTGTTATTACCATGATTTTGTGATAAAATTACCCTGTATATTTATGTAAAAATGCCTGCGAGAGGTGACTGTTTATGAGATTGCGTGAGCTGTTAAAATTTGATGAAATAGTGGTACAGTGCCATGATAATCCGGATGCAGATGCAATAGGAAGCGGATATGCTTTGTATTGTTATTTGTTAGATCATGGAAAAAAGGTTTCGCTTATATATGGAGGTAATGGCAGAATTCGTAAAAGCAATCTGATGTTAATGATTCAGATGTTGCAGATTCCCATTAAGTATTGTGATTCCATGGAGGCGCCGGAATTGTTGGTGACAGTGGATTGTCGATACGGGGAGGGAAATGTGACTCATTTTCCTGCCAGAAACATTGCTGTCATCGACCATCACAGAGTTAACGGCACCCTTCCGGAACTGTCGGAAGTAAGAAGCAATCTGGGCTCTTGCTCCACCTTGCTATGGGAGATGTTGAAGCAGGAAGGTTATGATGTCAATGCCAATAAAAACCTGGCTACAGCCATGTATTACGGCTTATATACGGATACCAATGAATTGGTGGAGATTTCCCATCCTTTGGATATGGACTTGCGTGATGAAGCAGAGTTTAATGTGGCGGCCATTACCAGATTCCGTAATTCCAATTTGTCCTTGGAGGAATTGGATATCGCCGGTGCGGCATTGCTTCGAAGTGATTATAATGAAGACTATCGTTTTGCAGTGGTAAAGGCTAATGCATGTGACCCTAATATATTGGGTATTATCAGCGATTTGGTGCTGGCTGTGGATTCTGTAGATAATTGTCTGGTATTCTGTGTAACAGAAGTGGGTGTAAAAATATCTGTCAGAAGCTGTATCCGTGAGGTAAAGGCCAGTGAAATGGCACAGGCAATCTGTGAAGGAATCGGTTCCGGCGGTGGTCATTTTGTGAAAGCCGGCGGTAGAATAAATCTGGATTTATTGACCAGAGAGTATTTAAAATACTGTGAGGAAACCGGTCTCACGCCGCGTATGGAAGTATTGGATGACGGTACCAGTAATCGCCCCACCATATCTGCCATAAAGTTTTTCCTGGAAACCCGAATGAGGGAATACTACGATAATACAGAAATCATCTATTTTGACAACTATAATTGGAGAGAGGATGATTTGGCAGAATATGTACAAAAGCCTCAGGAGCTTGGTTTCCTGCAGTTGGATACCATGTATGGGGTGGGTGACAGTCTGTTGATTCGTACCATGAAGGGGGATATGGAATTGACGGTGGAACCGGGACTGGTATTATTGATTGGTGTGGATGGTCAGATTACGGTTATGAAAGGTAGTGACTTTAATTCCCAGTATTTGACCTTGCAGGAATCTTTCTGTTTGGATGATGTGGAATATGCACCTACCATAAAAAATAAGAAGGATAATCGGATTGTTCCTTTGTTAAATCAGGCGCGTGTGTGTATCAGTAAACAGGAAGAGCATGTGATGGCAAGACAGTTAACCCAGAAGACAAAACTCTTTACTCTGACAGGAGAAGATAATTATTTGATGGGAAAAACAGGTGATTATCTGGTAATCAGAGCGGAGAATCCGGAAGATATGAGTATCATTAAGAAGGATTTGTTTGAAAGCTATTATCTAGTAAAATAAGGGATTGAAATATGGCAGCAAAGAAGATATATGCAGTAAAAAAGGGCCTTGTAACAGGATTATTTGAAAGCTGGGACGAATGTAAGGCGGCAGTGGACGGATATTCGGGAGCGGAATATAAGAGTTTTAAGACCAAGGAAGAAGCGTGTGCTTATTTGGGTATGGCAGTGCCTGATATGGATGAAGCGGTACCCGATGAATTCCCGAAAGAAACAAATACTTTAGTGACCTATGTGGACGGAAGCTATGAGCATTCTCTGCTGAAATATGCCTTTGGTTGTGTATTCTTACTGCCGGACAAGCGTATTTTGACGGAGAAGGGAAGCGGTAATAATCCGGATTCCGCCAAGCTTCGTAACGTGACAGGAGAAATGCTGGGTGCCATGTTTGCAGTAAAATGGGCCTTGAAGAACGGATTCCGTAAGATTGAAATCCGTTATGACTATGAAGGTGTGGAAAAATGGGTGACCGGTGCTTGGAAGAGCAAGACGGAATTGACACAGAAATATGCGGAAGCCATGCGCAATTGGGGCGGTAAAATCGCTATTTCCTTTACCAAGGTGGCGGCTCATACCAATGTATATTTTAATGAGATGGCAGATGAATTGGCCAAATCTGCATTGCTTGAGGCGGAGAGAATTCCGGAAGCAAGGTTTGCGGATGAAATGGAGGCAATCTAAGTGACGAGACTGAATAAATATCTGGCAGATTGCGGAGTATGTTCCCGCAGAGAAGCGGACAGACTCATAGAAGAGGGCCGTGTGCAGGTGAATGGTACGGTGGCAGGTATGGGATGTCAGGTGTCTGAATCCGATAAGGTGACGGTGAATGGTAAAACGTTAACCGGCAAAGCCACAACCGTGGTTTTGGCTTTTTATAAACCGGTGGGTGTTACCTGTTCGGAAAAAGATAAGCATGCGGAAAAAATCATCAATGATTATATTAAGTATCCTGTCAGAGTGACGTATGCAGGACGATTGGATAAAGAGTCAGAAGGACTGTTACTCCTGACCAATGACGGGAAGTTGATTGATGCCATGATGCGTGGTGCCAACGGACATGAAAAAGAATACGTGGTAAAAGTCAATAAAGAGATTACGGAAGAGTTCCTAAAGAAGATGAGAGCAGGGGTGTATTTAAAGGAACTGTCGGTACAAACCAGACCCTGCAAAGTGGAGAGAATCGGGAAATTAACCTTTCGTATCATTTTGACCCAAGGGCTAAATCGTCAAATCAGACGTATGTGTCAGACCTTAGGATATGAAGTGAAACAATTGAAAAGAGAACGGGTAATGAATATCCGACTGGGCAAATTAACACCCGGAAGCTACCGCAAAGTAACCGGGGAAGAGTTGGAAAGATTATATCAGCTGGCGAAGGAAGAGGAAAATGGCAGATAAGAAGTTGGAAAGAATTAAAGAACTGGTGGAGCTTTTAAATGAAGCTTCGCGAGTGTATTATGCTCAGGATAAGGAAATTATGAGCAATTATGAGTATGATAAACTTTATGATGAACTGGTGGCCTTGGAAGAGGAAACAGGTATGATTCTGGCAAACAGTCCTACCGTTAATGTTGGTTATGAAGCAGTGGATGAACTGCCGAAAGAAGCCCATGAATATCCCATGCTGTCTTTGGGCAAGACCAAGGATAGAGAGGAACTGAGGGACTGGTTGCAGGGCAAAGAAGGACTTCTTAGCTGGAAGCTGGATGGTCTGACCATTGTACTGACCTATCGGGACGGACGGTTGGAAAAAGCAGTTACCCGTGGCAACGGTGAAGTGGGTGAAGTCATTACGAATAACGCCAAGACTTTCAAGAATCTTCCCTTAAGCATTGCGCACAAAGGGGAACTGATTCTGCGTGGAGAGGCGGTTATTACTTATAGTGATTTCGAGAAAATCAATGCCAAAATTGCTGATGAAACTGCAAAATATAAGAATCCCAGAAACCTTTGCAGTGGTTCCGTAAGACAGTTAAATAATGAGATTACTGCCGAAAGAAATGTAAAGCTTTATGCATTTACCCTGGTACATGCGGAGGGTGTGGATTTCGGAAATAGTAGGGAGAAGCAGTTCCTTTTTCTGAAGGAACAGGGCTTTGATGTGGTGGATTACATTAAAGTGACCCCGAATACGATTTTAGAGGCTATTGATACCTTTGAAAAAAGAATTGTAGACTATGATATTCCCTCGGACGGCCTGGTTATGACCTTTGAGGATATTGCATATGGGGAAGCATTGGGCCGTACTGCTAAGTTCCCCAGACATAGTATTGCCTTTAAGTGGCGGGATGAAATCAAGGAAACCATATTAAAGGAAATTGAGTGGAGTGCCAGTCGTACGGGACTCATAAATCCGGTGGCGATTTTTGAGCCGGTGGAGCTGGAGGGAACCACCGTAAGTCGTGCTTCCGTTCATAATGTGAGTATGTGTAAGTCGTTGAAGCTGGGGCTTGGTGATAGGATTACGGTTTATAAAGCCAATATGATTATTCCGCAGATTGCGGAAAATCTAACCGGAAGCGATACCTTGGAAATTCCTAAGACTTGTCCGGTGTGCGGTGGGGCTACGGAGGTCCGTAGCGTCAATGAGGCACAGTTTTTGTACTGTACCAATGAAGCTTGTGATGCCAAGAGTATAAAGGCTTTTACGCTCTTTGTCAGCCGTGATGCCATGAATATTGACGGTATGTCGGAAGCTACTTTGGAGAAGTTTATTGACAGCGGATTTTTGCAGGAATTTGCAGATTTGTATCATTTGGACCGTTACGAAGAAGCAATCGTAAATATGGAGGGCTTTGGTGAAAAGTCCTATAAGAAGTTGATAAGCAGTATTGAAGCTTCACGGGAGACTACCTTGCCAAGAGTGCTTTACGGACTGGGTATTGCAGGAATCGGTGTGGCTACCGCCAAGGTATTGTGCAAGCAGTTTGATTATCAAATGGAGAAGCTGATGAGTGCTACAGCAGAAGAGCTTGGTGAGGTGGAAGGCATTGGTGATGTAATTGCTACCGCATTTGTTCGCCATATGCAGAGGACTGAGAATGTGGAGAAAATCCGAAAACTGATGGCGGAACTGAAACTTCAGGAGATAGTGGTAAATGAAGAGGAGCAGAGCTTAAACGGTATGAGCTTTTGTATTACCGGAAGCCTGAATCATTACGCTAACCGTGATGAACTGAAGGAAATCATTGAGCAGAAGGGCGGAAAGGTGACAGGAAGTGTTACCTCAAAGACACAGTGCCTTATCAATAATGATATTATGTCCAATTCCGGAAAAAATAAAAAAGCCAAGGAATTACAAATTCCTATTTTGACAGAAGAGGAATTTATGGTAAAATACTTAACGATAGAAGTTTAAAGGAGACAGAAAGTAAATGCCTATTAAGATACAAAGCGATTTGCCGGCAAAGGAAATCCTGGAAAATGAAAATATATTTGTGATGGACGAAAATCGTGCAATGCATCAGGATATCCGTCCTTTACAGATTGCCATACTCAATATTATGCCGGTGAAGCAGGACACGGAGTTGCAGTTGCTGAGAGCACTGTCCAATACTCCTTTGCAGGTGGATGTGACCTTCTTAAATGTGAAGAATCATATTTCCAAAAACACACCTGCGGATCATTTAAACAAATTTTATTGTACCATTGATGATGTCAGAAACCGTAAGTTTGACGGTATGATTATTACGGGAGCACCGGTAGAGGATATTACCTTTGAAGAGGTGGACTACTGGGAGGAAATGT
The DNA here is from genome assembly GCA_017522685.1 of Lachnospiraceae bacterium. The sequence goes on along the minus strand of JAFWYN010000019.1, from coordinate 203,288 downwards.
GTGATATTATGGATTGGGCAGAAACACATGTGACGTCTACATTGCATATTTGTTGGGGAGCGCAGGCCGGACTGTATCACTATTACGGAATTGACAAGCAGAAGCTGCCTCAGAAGTTGTTTGGTATTTATGAGCACAAGGTGGCTAATCGTAAGATTCCCTTGGTGAGAGGCTTTGATGATGTATTTTTGGCACCTCACAGCCGTCATACGGAATCCCCAAGAGAAGCGATACATGCTTGCCCCGAGTTAACCGTATTGGCAGAAAGCGAAGCAGCGGGCGTATTTTTGGCCATTGCGGAAGACGGAAAGAAGATTTTTGTTAACGGACATCCGGAATATGACCGATATACTTTACAGAATGAGTATTTCAGAGATTTAAATAAAGGATTGCCCATTCAGGTACCGTACAATTACTATCCTGATGATAATCCCGACAATAAGCCACTGTTACAGTGGCGGTCACACAGCAATAATTTGTACAGTAACTGGCTGAATTACTACGTATACCAGATGACACCGTACGAGTTATAAAAATGATTTTTTTATGAACAAAGGAGAAAAGAGTATGAAGATTAAGAAGAACATTACCATCAATTTTAACGCACCTGTTATTTTGGGATTTTCCTTTATCTGCCTGATTGCATTGCTTTTGGGAATGATTACCAGAGGAAACAGTACCAAGATTTTGTTTATTACTTATCGTGATTCTTTATTGAATCCCATGACCTATTTACATTTCTTTAGCCATGTATTTGGTCATCAGAACTGGGCACATTTTATTGGTAATATGTCTTATATATTACTGTTGGGACCTATGCTGGAAGAAAAGCACGGCGGAATGAAGATGGTTGAAATTATTTTGATAACCGCTTTGGTAACCAGTTTAGTTAATTTCATTTTCTTCCCAAGAGTATCACTTTGCGGAGCAAGTGGTGTAGTATTTGCGTTTATTCTGTTGACTTCCTTTACCAGCTTTAAGGAAGGTGAGATTCCTTTGACCTTTATTTTAGTGGCATTGATTTTCCTGGGTCAGCAGGTATTTGAAGGAGTTTCCGTTAGAAACAATGTGTCTAACCTGTCTCATATCATTGGCGGTATTGTAGGTGCAGTGTTTGGATATTTCCTGAATGTGAATAAAAAGGACCGTTATTAATGGATATTAAAAAAGAAAATGTAAAAGCCATCGTGTTTGACATGGATGGTACATTATTAGATACTTTGCAGGATTTGACCAATGCGGCCAATGGGGCTCTGACCAAGTACGGATTGCCGAAAAAAACCGTGGCAGAAGTTTGCAAGGTGGTTGGAAACGGAGCCAGGAATCTGGTGAAGGGTATTGTACCGGAAGGAGAGGAACATCCGGATTTTGAGTCCATATTTGAGTACTATAAAGCATATTATGCAGAGCACTGCGAGGAAGAGACCAAGCCCTATGAGGGGATATGGGAGCTTTTGCAGGAGCTGAAAAAGCATAATTACAAGATGGCAGTAGTATCTAATAAGCCGGATGGTGCAGTTAAGGTATTAGCTGAAAAGTATTTCCCGGGATGTTTTGAAGTGGCTATCGGTGATAGGGAGGGCTACAATCGTAAACCGGCACCTGATTTGGTGTATATAGCACTGGAGGAATTAGAAGCAAGGAAAGAAGAGACTATTTATGTGGGGGATTCAGATGTGGATCTGATGACTGCCATGAACGCAGAACTTCCCTGTGTGTCAGTCACCTGGGGCTTTAGGGACAGAGAATTTTTAATGTTTCACGGTGCCAATACTTTTATAGATGAACCGGCACAGTTGCTTGAAATTTTGCAACAGAAAGAGGTTAATATGAGTAATGAAGTAAATACCCAATCAGGGGATTATGAAGAATATACCACCTTTATCCTGGAGATGTCGGATAGAAAGAAGCATGAATTTGCCATTGTGGAGGAATTTGACCACGAAGAGAAGCATTATGTGCTGGTTTCCGAGGTGAAGGGTGACGAAATCACCGAAGGTGTATATCTGTTCCGTGCAGAAAGCCAGGGTGAGGATTTTATCGTAGAGGAAATCGAAGATAAAGAGGAATATGCGAAAGCAGTAAAGGCCTATGAGGCACTATATCAATAAAAGGGAATCACACAATTCCTTACAATATAAGAAAAGAGGTAAGAAAAATGGACATTAAGGAAAAAATCAATGAAGTGGTTGAGAAGGTTACTTCTAACAAGGACATGAAGGAAAAGTTTGAAAAGGACCCTATTAAGGCAATCGAAGAGGTTCTGGGTGTGGATTTGCCGGATGATGCCATGGATAAAATTGTGGATGGCGTAAAGGCTAAGGTGGCAGTGGATTCCATCTCAGATGTAGCAAGTAAGTTTAAGAAATTGTTTTAAGAAAGTTTTTGCAAGCCGGGAATACTCCCGGCTTCTGCTGTGTTAAATGATAGAAAACAAAAGTGATAGATGAAAGGATTTATCCAATGAGTAGCAAAGAGAAAAAAGGTCTGGGTATCGGTGTGGGCAGCTTCATCAGTGCCATAGGCATACTGATGGTTCTGATGATTATGACATATATTTTGACGCTGGTGATACCGGGAAAAGGGATTCCCTTTTGGAAATGGTTGCTTTCTCCCTTTTTTGTATTGGGTTCCGATCAGGGAGTAACTTTAATCGCAGTAATTATCTTCCTGCTGGTTATTGGTGGTACTTTTAATGCACTGGACAGAAGTGGCACTATGGATTATATGTTGCGAAAAATCGTGCATTTTACAGGAGACAGGAAGTATTTGCTTCTGGCTGTAGTCACCTTGTTCTTCTTGAGTATGGGAGCTTTTATCGGTAGCTTTGAAGAATGCATTCCCATGGTACCTCTTGCTGTGGCTTTAGCACTGGCTATGGGCTGGGATGAGTTGGTAGGTTTGGGCATGTCCATGGCGGCAGTGGGATGTGGATTTTCCACCGGTGTATTGAATCCCTTTACCACAGGTGTGGCGCAGGGAATCATGGGACTTCCTATGTTTAGCGGTATTTCCCTGAGAGTGTTGACTTATGTGGTTATTTACGGTTGCTTGTTGCTGGTGCTGATTCCTTATGCTAAGAAATGTGAGAAGAAAAATGCAGGAAAAACGCTAGCCTCAGATTTTGATGTAACGGGTGTATTTGTAAAGAAAACACATCTGGAATCCTCCGTCAGATTTTTTGTGGGAACCCTGGTGGTATGCTTCATGGTGATTTTACTTTCAGCATTTGTGGATGGTATTTCTGATTATCTGATGATTATTGTGGCGGCATTTTTCTTGATTATCGGTATCGGCTGCTGTATTTGCAGCAAGATTGATAGTCACAAGGCAGTATCTTACTTTGGCTATGGAGTGCTGAATATCATGCCTTCCATGCTGTTGATTCTCATGGCTGGCAGCATCCAGTATACCATGAACGAAGCTGGGATTATGGACAGTATCCTGCAGTTTGCCATTGACGTGATATCGCCTATGTCCCCCTACACCGGAATCCTTTGCATATTCCTGTTTACCATGGTGGTAAATTTCTTTATTTCTTCAGGAAGTGCAGAAGCAGTACTTTTGATGCCTCTCTTAGGCCCCTTGGCAGATGTATGCGGTATCAGCAGGCAGTTGACCGTATTGGCCTTTAACTATGGGGATGGATTCTCCAATATTGTTTACTTTACCAATCCTTGTTTACTGATTGCCTTAAGCGTAGTTGGTGTAAGCTATGGCAAGTGGATTAAGTTTAGTTTGAAGTTGCAGGCATTGATTGCAGTCTGCTGTTGTGGAATATTGCTTCTGGGAACCATGGTGGGGTATTAAAGACAATAATTATTTCAAAACCATGTTGACAATTCCCACATTTAGGGATATACTAAGGAAGAATTAAAGATAGTTACTAGATAAGAGTGGACCGCAATCCACTCTTTCTTGTTTGTTTAATGAAAGGATGGAAGGAATGTCCAAAAAGGAAAGTTATGAGGCGCGTACGGAAGAACTGTTGCTTCCCATCGCAGAGAAAAATGGCGTAGACATCTATGACGTGGAGTATGTGAAGGAAGGCAGCGATTACTTCTTAAGAGCCTACATCGACAAAGAAGAGGGCGTCAATATTAATGACTGCGAAGCAGTGAGCCGCGCCCTGTCAGATGCGTTGGATCAGGCAGATTTCATACCGGATGCCTATATTTTGGAGGTGAGCAGTCCCGGATTGGGAAGAACCTTGAAGAAGGACAGACATTTGGAAAAAAGCATCGGTGAAGATGTGGAAATCAAGCTGTTTAAGGCAGTGGACGGATGTAAGGAATTTGAAGGTGAGTTGCTGGGATACGACAGCGAAACCATTACCGTCTTAGAAAACGGAGCAGAAAAGAAGTTTGTAAGAAGTGATATTGCAATTATCAGATTGGCATTAGATTTTTAAGGAACCGCCCGGTAGGGCAGAATGGAGGAAAAGAGAAAAAATGAACAAAGAGTTAATGGAGGCATTGAATATTCTGGAGAAGGAAAAAGAGATTAGTAAGGAAACTCTTTTTGAGGCAATTGAAAATTCATTGCTAACCGCATGTAAGAACCATTTCGGCAAGGCAGATAACATCAAGGTGGAGATTGACAGAGACACCTGTGATTTCCTTTGCTACGCAGAGAAAGAAGTAGTAGAGACCAAGGAAGAAGTAGAAGATGCTTTGTTACAGATTGCTTTGGAGGATGCAAAGCAGGTTTCCAAGAAGGCTAAAGTTGGTGATGTTCTGAATGTGGAGATTAAGTCTAAGGAGTTCGGACGTATTGCAACACAGAATGCAAAGAACGTTATTTTACAGAAGATTCGTGAAGAAGAAAGAAGTGTTATTTACAACCAGTATTTCGAAAAGGAAAAGGATGTTGTAACCGGTGTGGTACAGCGTTATGTGGGCAGAAACATCAGCATTAATTTAGGTAAGGCAGACGCTATGCTGACAGAATCTGAAATGGTTAAGACAGAAAGCTTCAAGCCTACCGAACGTATTAAGGTATATATCCTGGAAGTAAAGAATACTCCTAAGGGACCTCGTATCAATGTAAGTCGTACTCATCCGGAATTGGTGAAGAGATTGTTTGAAGCAGAAGTAACCGAAATCAAGGATGGTACCGTAGAAATCATGAGCATTGCCCGTGAAGCAGGTAGCAGAACCAAGATTGCAGTTTGGTCCAACAATCCTAACGTAGATGCAGTTGGTGCATGTGTAGGTATGAACGGTGCCAGAGTAAATGCCATCGTAGAAGAATTACGTGGCGAGAAAATCGATATCGTAAACTGGGATGAGAACCCCGGTAACCTGATTCAGAATGCATTATCTCCTGCGAAGATTGTAGCAGTATTTGCGGATCCCGATGAAAAGACCGCGAAGGTAGTCGTTCCTGATTATCAGCTGTCATTGGCTATCGGTAAGGAAGGTCAGAATGCAAGACTTGCAGCAAGACTTACCGGATACAAGATTGATATTAAGTCTGAAACTCAGGCAAAGGATGCACCCGGCTTCCGTTATGAAGACTACATGGATATGGATGAAGAATACGATGAGTATGATGAATACGAAGAGTATGATGAGGAAGTAGAGGAATAAGGGTTCATGAAGAAGATTCCCATGAGACAGTGTATCGGATGTGGTGAAATGAAGGGAAAAAAAGAAATGATGCGTGTCATTAAAACCGCAGAGGATGACATATGTTTAGATGTTACAGGAAAGAAGAACGGAAGAGGTGCTTATTTGTGTATCAGTAAGGAGTGCTTGCAAAAAGCCCGTAAGAATAAGGGCTTGGAGCGTTCTTTTAAGATGAGCATTCCGGCAGAAATATATGACACCTTGGATAAGGAGTTTGAAGCGATTGAAGCAAAATAAAGCATTATCATTATTAGGACTGGCAACCAGAGGACGCAATCTGGTGAGTGGTGAATATCAGACAGAAACGGCTGTAAAGGACGGTTCTGCCATGTTAGTTATCGTTGCGGTGGATGCGTCAGCGAATACCAAAAAGCTGTTTACCGACAAATGTTCATTTTATGAGGTACCTTTACTGGAATATGGTACCAAGGTGCAGTTGGGATGGGCTATGGGTAAAGGCTTACGGTCTTCTCTGGCAGTATGTGATGCCGGTCTGGCTCAGGCAATAGTAAAGGCTATCGAGACAGAGGCCGGTTCGTAAGGATAGGAGGTAGAATGCATGGCAAAAATGAAAGTACATGAGTTAGCAAAAGAACTTGACATAACAAGTAAAGAAGTCCTTGCTTTTTTACAGGAAAAGGGTATTGAAGCAAAGGCGGCGCAAAGCTCCGTAGAGGAGGATGCGATTGAAAGCGTGCGTAAAGCATTCGGTAAAAAAGGAGAAACGCATTTGGTAGATAAAAAAGTGACAGAAGCGGAATCCAAAGAAGTGGTGAAAGAGGCAACCGAGGCTACCTCTGAAGAAAAGAAGCCGGTAGCAAATGAGGAAGCACCAAAGAAGAAAAAGAAAACCATTATCTTTGTAAGCAATCCGCAAAATTCAAAGATTCCCGGCGGACAAAGGTCCAAGGCACCGGTACAGGGGCAGAGCCAGAACAGACCGGTTCAGAATCAAAACAGACCCGGCGGATATAATAATGCAGGTAACAGACCTTCACAGGCACCTGTATCACGTCCTGCTATTAAACCCCTGACTCCTCCTTCTCCCACACCCAGTGTGCAGATGGTGAAGTCACAGCCTCAGTCTCAGCCTAAGAAGGATGTGGTGGCTGAAAAGGTAGAGGTTCAGGTACAAACACCGGAAGTAACAGTGAAGTCGGAAGTGGCAGCACCTGTTAGAGAAAACAGACAGGAAAGACCTCAGAATACCAATAACAGACCCCAGGGAGACAGAAATAATCAGCGTCAGGGTGGTTTTGAGAGAAATAATGATCGCGGAAATCGTCCCGATAATCGTCAGGGCCAGGACAGAAACGGTCAGTTTAACCGTGATAACAGAGAAAACCGCGACAACCGTGGTCAGGGCAATCGTCAAGGGGGGTATAACAGACCTGAAGGCGGTATACAGGGCAGACCCGGCTTTAGCCAGGGTGACCGCAGAAACAATAGCGGTAAGGACTTTGGCGGCAAGGACTTTGGAGGAAAAGACTTCGGTGGCAAGGATTTCGGCGGCAAGGACAGAGACAGCCGTGGCGGCAGAAATGACGGACGTCAGGGAGATAAGTTTAGTAGGGATAATCGCAGCAAGAATAATTTCGGCGGTGATGCAGCCCCTATAAAGGATACCGAAAAGCATAGAGAAGAAGAAAAGAGACGTATCAGTCAGGAAAAGGATAAGAGAAACAAGAAGGATCACTTCTATGAGGAAGAGGAAGCACTGAAGAACAAACCGGGACGCTTCATCAAGCCGGAAAAGAAGAAAGAAGAAGTGGTAGAAGAGGTAATCAAGGTAATCGTATTGCCTGAGACCATCACCATCAAGGACTTGGCTGATAAGATGAAGCTGCAGCCTTCCGTAATTGTGAAGAAACTGTTTATGGAAGGAAAGATTGTAACCGTAAATCAGGAAATTTCCTATGAAGATGCAGAGAATATTGCTATGGAATATGATATTCTTTGTGAAAAGGAAGAAAAGATTGACGTAATTGAAGAACTCTTAAAGGAAGAGGAAGAGGCAGAGGAAGATTTGATGGAAAGACCTCCCGTTATCTGTGTAATGGGACACGTTGACCATGGTAAGACTTCCCTTTTGGATGCCATCCGTAAGACCAATGTAACCGACAAGGAAGCAGGTGGTATTACCCAGCATATCGGTGCGTATACCGTTAATGCGAACGGCAGAAAGATTACTTTCCTGGATACACCCGGACATGAAGCGTTTACCGCGATGCGTATGCGTGGTGCAACCGCTACGGATATTGCTATCTTGGTAGTTGCAGCGGATGATGGTGTAATGCCCCAGACCGTGGAAGCAATTAACCATGCGAAAGCGGCAGGTATCGAAATCATCGTAGCAGTAAATAAGATTGATAAGCCTTCTGCAAACATTGAACGTGTTAAGCAGGAGCTGACCGAATATGAATTGATTTCAGAGGATTGGGGAGGAAGTACTATCTTTGCACCTGTTTCCGCAAAAACAGGCGAAGGTATTCAGGACCTTTTGGAAATGATTCTTCTGACCGCAGATGTGCTGGAGTTAAAGGCAAATCCCAACCGTCAGGCAAGAGGTCTTGTGATCGAAGCAGAGTTGGATAAGGGACGCGGTCCTGTGGCTACTGTATTGGTACAGAAGGGTACTTTGCATGTGGGTGACTTTATTTCCGCAGGTGCTTGCTACGGTAAGGTAAGAGCTATGATTGACGATAAGGGCAGAAGAGTGAAGGAAGCAACTCCTTCCACACCGGTAGAGATTTTAGGTCTTTCCGATGTACCTGCAGCAGGTGAGGTATTCCTTTCCCATGCTACCGACAAGCAGGCTAAGACCTATGCAGAAACCTATCTGGCACAGAACAAGGAGAAGATGCTGGAGGAAACCAAGTCCAGAATGTCTCTTGATGATTTGTTCTCCCAGATTAAGGAAGGCAATCTGAAGGAATTGAACTTAATCGTAAAGGCAGATGTACAGGGTAGTGTAGAAGCAGTGAAGCAGTCTTTGATGAAGCTGTCTAACGAAGAAGTAGTGGTAAAATGCATCCATGGCGGTGTTGGTGCCATTAACGAATCCGACGTTACTTTGGCAGGTGCATCCAATGCAATTATCATCGGTTTCAACGTACGTACCGATGCTACCGCAAAGGCTACTGCAGAGCGTGAAGGCGTGGATGTAAGATTGTATAAGGTTATCTACCAGGCAATCGAAGATATCCAGGCGGCTATGAAGGGTATGCTGGATCCTGTTTACGAGGAGAAGATTATCGGCCATGCGGAGGTTCGTCAGATCTTCAAGGCATCTGCAGTTGGTAATATTGCAGGTTCTTATGTATTAGACGGTATCTTCCAGAGAGGCTGTAAGATTCGTATCACCCGTGAAGGCAATCAGATTTACGAAGGTGAGCTTGCATCCCTTAAGAGATTTAAGGATGATGTGAAGGAAGTTAAGACCGGTTTCGAATGTGGTCTTGTATTCGACGGCTTTGACCAGATGCAGGAGCTGGATATCGTAGAAGCATATATTATGGTAGAAGTTCCTCGCTAAATGCGAAACGATAGCAAAAAGGATTTTTAAGGAAGTTAAATCGGTGAAGCAGATTTGGCATTAATACGTTCCAACGTAAGACTCTTGAAAAACGTCGGCCCTTGGTGAGGTATTGTCGAACCTAGTGCCGTTACGTTTTTCACGAAGCGAAAGCGTGCCTAAGTGGAATGTATTAATGACAAGTCTGCATAATCCGGTATGTTGAGGTTATTTATGAGAAAAAACAGCATTAAAAATACCCGTATTAACGGGGAGGTGCAGAGGGTTCTGGCGGAAATTATCCGTGGCGAAATCAAGGATCCCCGCATCAGTCCTCTGACCAGTGTGGTGGCTGTGGAAGTGGCTCCGGACTTAAAGAGCTGCAAGGCATGGATCAGCGTACTGGGAGATGAGGAAGCCAGAAATGCAACCTATCAGGGGTTGAAAAGTGCAGAAGGCTTTATTAAGTCTAAGCTGGCAAAGGAAATCAATCTGCGTAATACACCTGCCATTACCTTTATTATGGATCAGTCCATAGAGTACGGTGTAAATATGTCAAAAAAGATTGATGATGTAATGTCTTCGCAGGAAGGAAACGAGGAAGAAGAGTAAGATAGATGGGCCCCGCTTTGTGCGGGGCTGTCTGTGTATTTTATGTTAGAGGAAATTGCGCGAGTATAGTGGTGGAAATTAAGAAGAATTGCGAAGCAATTCTTGTAATTGTCGCCGCCGGGCGACAATTTTTTGTTGAGGAATGAAGGAGAGGATGGCAGATGAAGCTTTTACAAGAATGTAAGGATGCTACCAGAATCGGAATCAGTGGACATATCAGACCGGACGGAGACTGTATCAGCTCCTGTCTGGGGATATATGGCTATTTAAAGAAATATATGCCGGAGAATACCTATATGAAAGTGTATTTGGAGCAACCGGCCGCTGTGTTTAGTGAATTAAAGGGCTTCGAGGATATTGTGACGGATTTTCCGGAGGAAGAAATATTTGATGTATTCTTCGTTATGGATTGTGGCATGGAGCGAACCGGCCAGGCACAGAAGTATGCTGAGAATGCGAAGAAACGAATCAATATTGATCATCATATCAGCAATCAGGGAACCGGCGAATTGAACTATATAAAGCCCCATGTGGGTTCAGCCAGTGAGCTGGTATTTGACCTGGTTATGGAGGATATGGGTGAGGAAGCACTGGATAAGGAACTTGCTAAGATTCTTTATACCGGAATCATTCATGATACCGGTGTATTCCAGTATTCCAATACCAATCAAAAAACCATGGAAGTAGGAGCCAAGCTGATTAGCTATGGCTTTGATTTTCCGCGTTTGATCGAAGAAACCTTTTATCAGAGAACCTATTTACAGACCCAGGTGTTAGGCCGTGCTTTGATGGAGAGCATCCGTTTTATGGATGGTGCTTGTATCGTCAATTGTATGGAAAAGAAACACATGGATTTTTATGGTGCAACCAGTCAGGATTTTGACGGCATCGTAAATCAGCTGAGAAACATAAAAGGCGTTCATTGTGCGATTTTTATGTATGAAATCGGTAATCAGGAATTTAAAGTAAGCATGCGTTCTGATGAAATGGTGAATGTGGCTGAGGTGGCAGGTTGTTTCGGCGGCGGCGGGCATATGCGTGCGGCAGGCTGTACCATGCAGGGTACCTTCCACGACTGTGTCAATAATCTGTCCAAGTATATTGAAGAGCAGCTGTTGAAAAACGGTGCTATTTAGTTTGGTGTGCCCATAAATAAGCAAGAGGATAAGTATGTACAACGGTATTATTAATATATACAAAGAAAAAGGTTTTACCTCTCATGACGTGGTAGCGAAAATGAGAGGCATCTGTAAGCAAAAGAAAATCGGGCATACGGGAACCCTGGATCCGGATGCAACCGGTGTATTGCCGGTTTGTCTGGGAAGTGCAACCAAGCTCTGTGATTTGTTGACGGATAAAGAAAAAGAATATGTAACAGAATTACTTTTGGGTGTGGAAACGGATACCCAGGACATTACCGGTCAGATTCTTAGAGAGAGTAGTCCCGTAACGGATGAGCAAGCGGTTAGGGAAGCAGTTATGAGTTTCCTGGGAGATTACATGCAGGTTCCGCCTATGTATTCTGCCTTGAAGGTGAATGGCAAGAAACTGTACGAGCTGGCCAGAGCCGGTAAGGAAGTAGAACGTCAGGCCAGACCGGTGATCATTCATGAGTTGGAAATACTGGATATGCAGCTACCGGTAGTAAGAATCCGTGTGGCATGTTCCAAAGGAACATATATCCGTACTCTTTGCGCAGATATCGGTGCGAAGTTGGGGTGCGGCGGTACCATGAAGAGTCTGGAGCGTACCAAGGTGGGAATCTTTCGGAAAGAGGAGGCCATTACTTTGGCAGAGCTGGAGCAGATTCGGGACAGCGTGGGTATCGAGACCAGGCTTTATGCAGTGGAGCGGGTATTTGAGGAAAAGCCTGCTTTGCATGTAAAAGAAGAGTTTTGCAAACTTTTGGATAATGGCAATCCGATTTTTGTGAGTCATACTATGGAAAATATAAAGTACCCGGACGGAGAATGGGTGCGGGTTTACGGCAAAAACAAATTTTACGGAATCTATGCTTATGAAACAGAAAAGAAGCGTTATAAGCCCGTGAAAATGTTTTTGACAGAGGAATAAACGTAAGGAAGGTCAGGTTTCAAAAACCGAGGAAGTAGTATTGGAAATTATTACAGACATTAGAAATTGTCAACTGAATGGAGAGACTGCGGTAGCCATCGGCAAATTTGATGGTCTGCATCTGGGGCATCTCAGATTGCTACAAGAGATTCTGGCGCTTAAAAAAGAAGGATTGAAGGCCTGTGTGTTTACCTTTGACCCGTCACCGGCAGTGTTTTTCGGACTGGCGGATGGTAAGGAGCTGATGACAAAGGAAGAAAAACGTAGGGCACTGGAGACGCTGGGCGTGGATGTGCTGGTGGAATATCCCATGAACTATGAGAATGCAGCCGTAACCCCTCAGGATTTTGTGGAGAAATTATTGTGGGAAGGCTTGCATGTGCGATATATTGCGGCAGGGACGGATGTATCCTTTGGAGCAAAAGGTGCCGGAAATGCGAAGCTTCTGAAAGAATTTGCAGAGAGACTGGGATACAGGCTTACGCTGATTGAAAAAGTGACTCTGGATGGAGAGGAAATCAGTTCTTCCTTAGTAAGAAAGCAGGTGGAGCTGGGCAGGATGGAACAGGCACAGAAGCTTTTGGGAGTGCCCTATACGATTAGCGGTAGTGTATTGCACGGAAAGGCACTGGGCCGAAAATTAGGCATGCCTACACTGAATCTGATTCCCTCTGAGATGAAGCTGTTACCACCCAACGGAGTTTATTTTTCGCAGGTTTATTGGGGAGAAAAAACATACCCCGCCATTACCAATATAGGCAGTAAACCAACTGTTTCAGATGAGAAGATTATAGGGGTGGAAACCTACCTTTATGATTTTGATGAAGAGATTTACGGTGAGGAAATCAGGGTGGCTTTATTAACCTACAGAAGGCCGGAAATGCGTTTTGCGGATGTGGAGGCATTAAAGAACCAAATGGCGGCTGATATTGATGCCGGAAAATACTACCATTTATCGAAAATAGATTGACATAAGTTACACCATGTTGGTATAATGCCAATGTGGTGTAATATTTTTGTAACAAAATTGTAATGATTGTTTTGAGGTGTGTTTTATGATAAATGAAGGTAGAAGAAGGGGTATATGTTCCATATTGGGGATAGGTGTTGCAGCAGCCATGTTGTTGCAGCCTATGGATGTTTCCGCTACGGAAATAAATGGCGGCAATTATGTTTTGCAGCAAGCGGGAATTGCGTCCATGTTTAATGTGGATCTGACACAGGAAGAATATATATATATCGCTCAGGAAGCGGTTGGTGCATCTTGGGGATATACTAATATCGGAATAGCAAATCAGGAATCCGGCAATCTGAATGTACGTGCAGAAGCTTCTACAAAGGGTAAGCTGGTAGGAAAGATGTGTAAGAATGCCGGCTGTGAAGTTTTGGATATTGATAAGGAAAGCGGCTGGGCACATATTAAATCCGGCGAAGTGGAAGGTTATGTAAGCACTGAGTTTTTGTTGGTAGGACCCGAGGCCAGACTTCGTGCAAATGAGTTGGTGGATAAGGTGGTAATTGCCGATACCGACGGACTTCGTGTAAGAGATGAAGCGGATGTGAATAGCGCAGTTATGACACAGATTTTGAAGGGGGAAGAGTTGGAATTTGTGGAAGAACTGGATGGCTGGTATAAGGTATATGTGGATAGCGAAGAAGGCTATGTTTCCGCAGAATTTGCCCATGTGGAAGAAAGCCTGGATACGGCAATTACCATGACAGAGCTTTTGTACGGTATGGGCGTATCTGATGTGAGAGTGGAGCTTTGCGAGTATGCCAAGCAGTTTGTTGGCAATCCTTACGTATGGGGCGGAACCAGTCTGACCAAGGGTGCGGATTGTTCCGGATTTGTATTAAGTGTATATAAGAAGTTCGGCGTGAAACTGCCGCATTATTCCGTATCCCAGTCCAATAGCGGTACCAAAATCAGTAAAGATGAATTGCAGGCAGGAGATTTAATCTTCTATGCGGATAGTTCAGGTACCATCAATCATGTGGCGATTTACTTGGGAGGCAATCAGGTAATCCATGCAAGTAACCCTAAGAGCGGTATCAAGATCAGTAAGTACAATTACCGTACACCTGTGAAGTATGTAAGAATTTTGCAGGATTAAGAAAATTAAAAAAACTGTTTACAATTGTACGAAAGTATGATAATATAGCCAAGTATGGTTTAGCCGATGCTCAGGCTTGGGACACTCCGACCCGGTCTTGGTGTCAGATGAGATTTTAGTTTAGGAGGAAACAAAAATGATTTCAAAGGAAAAGAAACAGGCAATTATTAACGAGTACGGCAGATGCCCCGGTGACACCGGTTCACCTGAAGTTCAGATCGCAGTATTAACTGCAAGAATCTCTGAGCTTACCGAGCATTTGAAGAGCAACCCTAAGGATCATCATTCACGTCGTGGTATGTACATGATGGTTGGTCAGAGACGTGGTCTTCTTGACTACTTAAAGAGAAAAGACCTGAACAAGTATCGTGAATTGATCGAGAAGTTAGGTATCAGAAAGTAATTGACATGATGAAGGCGGCGGAAGTCCGAAAGATTTGGCTTCCCCGTCTTTCTGTGCGTAAAATGGTAACTTTCGAATGGGGCGGTGCCCCCGAGACCGCTGAAAAATGTATGAAAATCGTGCCTTTTTCAGTAGTTTCGGTAGCTCCCTGTTCGATTGAAATAAACAAATAGCCTATAAAGGCAGAATGGAGAAGCTATGTATAATACTTTTACAATGGAACTGGCCGGCAGAACCTTACGTGTAGATATTAACCGTGTTGGTAAGCAGGCAAACGGTTGTGCTTTTATGCAGTATGGTGAAACTACCGTGCTTTCTACCGCAACCGCATCAGAAAAGCCCAGAGACGGAATCGACTTTTTCCCTTTGAGCGTAGAATACGAAGAAAAGTTGTATTCTGTAGGTAAGATTCCGGGAGGATTCAACAAGAGAGAAGGAAAGGCCAGCGAGAACGCTATTCTTACCAGCCGTGTAATCGACAGACCTATGCGTCCTTTGTTCCCTAAGGACTATCGTAACGATGTTACCCTGAACAATATGGTAATGAGTGTTGACCCTTCATGCCGTCCTGAAATCGTAGCAATGCTTGGTGCAGCTATCGCAACCAGTATTTCAGATATTCCTTTTGACGGTCCCTGTGCTATGACTCAGGTGGGCTTGGTAGACGGTGAATTCATTATCAACCCCAGCCAGGAGCAGTGGAAGAACGGTGACTTAAACTTGACCGTTGCATCTACCAAGGAAAAGGTTATCATGATTGAAGCAGGTGCTAATGAAGTGCCTGAAGCAAAGATGATTGAAGCAATCTATCTTGCGCATGAAGTAAACCAGACTATCATCGAGTTTATTGATAAGATTGTAGCTGAAGTTGGTAAGCCGAAGCATGAGTACACCAGCTGTGCAATCCCTGCTGAAATGTTTGAAGAAATGAAGAAGATTGTAACTCCTGAAGAAATGGAAGAAGCAGTTTTCACAGATGAGAAGCAGGTTCGTGAAGCAAACATCCGCGAAGTAACCGCTAAGATGGAAGAGGCATTTGCTGATAACGAAGAGTGGTTGGCAATCCTTGGCGAAGCAGTATATCAGTATCAGAAGAAGACCGTACGTAAGATGATTTTAAAGGATCACAAGCGTCCTGACGGTCGTAAGATTGATCAGATTCGTAAGCTGTCTGCAGAAGTTGATATTATCCCTCGTGTACATGGCTCTGCTATGTTTACCCGTGGACAGACTCAGATTTGTAATATTACTACTCTGGCACCTTTGTCAGAGCAGCAGAAGCTGGATGGTTTGGATGAGAATGAAGTATCCAAGAGATATATGCATCATTACAACTTCCCCAGCTACTCCGTAGGTGAAACCAAGGTTTCCAGAGGACCCGGACGTCGTGAAATCGGACATGGTGCATTGGCAGAAAAGGCATTGGTTCCCGTACTTCCCAGTGAAGAGGAATTCCCTTATGCAATCCGTACCGTATCTGAAACTTTCGAATCAAACGGTTCTACCTCTATGGCATCTACCTGTTCTTCCTGTATGTCATTAATGGCTGCAGGTGTGCCTATTAAGAAGATGGTTGCAGGTATTTCCTGTGGTCTGGTAACAGGAGAAACCGATGACGATTTCGTATTATTAACCGATATTCAGGGTCTGGAAGACTTCTTCGGTGATATGGACTTTAAGGTAACCGGTACTACCGATGGTATTACTGCTATCCAGATGGATATTAAGATTCATGGTTTGACCAGAGAAATCGTAGAGGGTGCTATTGCAAGATGTCGTGAAGCAAGACTTTTCATCATGGATACCTGTATGAAGCCTGCTATTGCAGCTCCCCGTCCGGAGGTTGGACCTTACGCACCTAAGATTATCTCCATCCAGATTGATCCTGAGAAGATTGGTGAAGTGGTTGGACAGCGTGGTAAGACCATTAACGAGATTATTGCACGTACCGGCGTTAAGATTGACATTACCGATGATGGTAAGGTATCTGTATGCGGTACCGATAAGGATATGATGGACAAGGCAGTAGAAATGATTAAGATCATCACTACCGAGTTCGAAGAAGGCCAGATTTTCAAGGGTACTGTTGTAAGTATCAAGGAATTTGGTGCATTCATTGAGTTTGCACCCGGCAAGGAAGGTATGGTTCACATTTCCAAGATTGCTAAGGAAAGAATCAACCATGTAGAAGATGTACTTACTTTAGGCGACAAGGTAACTGTTGTGTGCTTAGGCAAGGACAAGATGGGCAGAATCAGCTTCTCTATGAAGGATGTTGCTCAGGCGTAAGAATTGATTGGGAAGCCACTATGGAGAAATCCATAGTGGTTTTTTGTTTACATTTTTTTCGATTTTTGTTATGGTGATTTTAGAGGAATATTTGGGAGAGATTCAGCCTTGATACGAAAGCATATGCGGGAGGTGTTACATATGGATTTTTTTAAGAAAATGTTTGAGAAGAAGGAATGTTCCATTTGCGGGAAAGAAAGCGGTCTTTTAGGAAATCGTAAGCTGGAGGACGGCAATTTGTGTAAGGAATGTACGTCTAAGCTGTCCCCTTGGTTTGAGGAACGTAGACATGCCACAGTAAAGGAAATTGAGCATCATCTTGGATATAGAGAATTTAACAAAGAAAAGTTAAAGCATGTGAAAATCACAAGAAGTTTTGGCGAATACCATAAAATACATATTGGATATACGGAGGGATATCCGTTCTTTTTCATTGTATCCAAAGAGAATGATTATGTGGCAGAAAACGCAGATATTTTCTTTTTCCTTTATTTGAAGGATTGCAGGTTGGATATAAACGAATATTGTACGGAATTGACCAGATTAAACGAGAATAAACAAAGAGTAAGCTATAATCCGCCCAGATATGAATATAGATATGATTTTTATGTGGTATTGGGAGTACAATCGGACTTCTGTGATGAGATTAAGTTCAAGTTGAACAAGAATTCGGTAAAGGTTGAGGTTGAGAGGAGAAATAATTGGTCTGAGGACCCGACCCGGGACGTAAATTATCAGTATTTTGCAAATATGTATCGTGAAATGGAAATGGTGTTGGTGGACGGCATGAAACATGGTGTGGAACTGCAAGAGAAATCCATGGAGCAATTTCAGAAGCTTAGGAAAGAAGTGGAAGAAAAGCGGGAAGAGCAGACACGCCTGCTGGAGGAAGCCAGACAAAGACAAGAACAGGAAAAACAGAAACTTGCCAACAAACCCAAGTTTTGCCCCGGCTGCGGAACAGAGGCGGGCGCAGGCAAATTCTGCAGGGAATGCGGTTATCAATTAGTGAAATAAGAAGAACCACCGGTTAATCCGGTGGTCCTTTTTCGGTTTGGGTTTTATTCATCATAACTGTCTTCATGGAAAGAACGGCGTACGGTAATACCGTTTACCTCTACATCGGATCCCAAATCGATCACCAGACATTCCCTGCCGTCGATGGTCTTGGTTTCCACCAAATCCATGCGTTCCGGATTGACCTTGATGATTACATTGGGAGTTTTCACTTCAAAGTTACGGGTGTTTATCACATTGTTAACCACAAGCTCTGTCTTTTCGCCGGCAGTAGCATCATAGCAACGGTCAAAGATTTCCAGTTTTTCATTAGAGACACCGCTACTTGCAAAGACGGTTTTTACATCTTCCTTGTCCAGAATCAGGGGAGCAGGATCTTCCTTGTGTTCCTCTATCATCTCATTGAGTTTTTCGTGAATCTGAATCACTGCTTCAATGCTACAGGTCTCCTGTAGGGTTTCCTCAATCAGCATCTGGAAGGATTCTTTCTGGCCGCCTGCGGATAAGGGAAGAGGGCAGTCAAGAATCAGGTTTACAAAGTCTTCTTTCAGTTCTTCTGAGTTTCTGGAATAATAAAGGGTGCTGTGAAGGTCTGTTCCGCGGTCATTAAAGGCCGGGAATAAGAATCCGGTTTCCGGCGCAGCTACCACCCAGTCACGGATACGGTTCTGGAAGTTGTTTTCCTCCGCATTATAGCTAAGTCCCGGTTTTGAAAGATTAACAGGACAGATGCTGACCATGATATATTCGTAGACTTCATCCGAAGCATCATCCATGTCGATACCGTCGGAAGCTCTGCCTGGTACATCATACACATCATGAATGACCAAAATCAAATAATTGCCTACATAATCATAAGCATTGATAATACGGTCATAAAAATCATCTAATAAAGCATCATCCTTTAGCTTGCTGTCACGAAGCTTTAAAAGGAATTCCTGGGTACCGCCGGCTTCCTCAGCCTTTAGCGGGAACTCCAAATTGAGCAGATTTTTGCCGATACTACCGGAAAGATTTTTACGTAATATTTCGAAGTATTTAAACATTTCTTCTTCGGGCAGTGCAAGGAATGCCTGCTTAAACTCCGCCTTTTTATTTTTCTCTCCATCTACATAGCATCCGCAGATACGGGTGATGGAGCAGTTGTTTTGGGTGAATAATTTCTTGATTTCTGATATTTCCTGTTTAATCATATGAACCTCCTACATTTTCGTATCTTTGTCGACGAAAACGCTAATAATAGTATAGCGTATCAGCGGGCTTTATGGCAATCAATTTTTGGTGGGATTTGTAGAAGGGAGTACTTTTGTTGAGAGAATTGGACAATAATTGTAGGGATTTAAAAAACATTGCGATGAGTTTGGCTTGTAACCTCGAAAAAAGCATTTTATAATGAGTTACTGTAGAGTAAACAAGGAAATAACCGGTGTAAATTGGAGGAAAAACCATGGAAAAAATGAGTCTTGTTTCTACCAAGGACAACAGAGAGGTGTACAGAATATTAAGTGATTTGATGAATCAGGATAAAGAATTCCAGATAATGATTACCGTTCCTTCCGTCGAGAGACCAAAGCACGAAGAGTCAGAAGTGATTCAGAAGCCGATTACACATGATTTGGAGCAGGATGTTACCGATATGATTCATGATATCGGTGTGCCGGCACATATAAAGGGGTACCAGTATTTACGGGAAGCAATCATGATGTCTGTGAAGGAACCGGCCATGATAAGTTCTATTACCAAGGTGCTGTATCCTACCATCGCGAAACAGTTTCAGACCACATCCAGTAGAGTGGAGAGAGCAATCCGACATGCCATTGAGGTGGCTTGGTCCAGAGGCAAGATAGAGACCTTGGACAGTTTATTCGGATATACCATACATACCGGAAAGGGAAAGCCTACAAATTCAGAGTTCATAGCATTAATTGCGGATAAAATAAGACTGAGGTATAGAGGGAAATGATAAAAAGGAGCAGTGATATCCAATGGATGTCATTGCTTTTTATTATGAAAAAACTCTTTCCTTACAGAATAAATTGTAGTATAATTTTAATAACTATTTATTTCTTTGTACTATGGAGGTTTTCGAATGAAAAAAATACTTTTTGCAGCATCAGAAGGTGTACCTTTTATTAAGACCGGCGGTCTTGCAGATGTTGTTGGTTCCTTACCGAAGTGTATTGATAAGCAGTATTTTGATGTAAGAGTGATTTTGCCTAAATATGCCTGCATGAAGCAGGAAATGAAGGATAAAATGGAATATATTACTCATTTCTACATGGACTATAACTGGCAGGATGTTTATGTTGGTATCCTGGGCGCCCAAGTAGACGGTATTCAGTATTATTTTATTGATAATGAGTTTTATTTTAACGGAATGAAGCCTTATGGGGACAATGCATTATTTGAAATTGAAAAGTATGCTTTCTTTTCTAAGGCAGTACTGTCTGCATTACCTCTTATCGGTTTCAGACCTGACCTGATTCACTGTCATGACTGGCAGACAGGCCTGGTGCCGGTATACCTGAAGGAACGATTCCAGGGCAATGACTTCTTCCGTGGTGTGAAGTCAGTTATTACCATTCATAACCTGAAGTTCCAGGGTAAGTGGGATCCTAAGACGGTACAGAGTATCACCGGATTGCCGGAGTATTATTTTACCCCGGATAAGCTGGAAGCATATGATGATGCCAACCTTTTAAAAGGTGGTATCGTATTTGCGGATGCAGTAACTACTGTAAGTGATACCTATGCCGAAGAGATTAAGACCGGTTTTTACGGAGAGGGATTGGATGGCTTGCTTCGTGCACGTTCAGGCGACTTGAGAGGTATTGTAAACGGTATTGATTATGAAGATTTTAATCCGGAAACAGACCCTTATATTGTGAAGCAGTATAATGCAATTAACTTCCGTAAGGAAAAGGTGAAGAATAAGAAAGCTTTACAGGAACAGCTGGGACTGAAGGTAGATGAAAAGAAGATGATGATTGGTATCGTATCACGTCTTACTGACCAGAAGGGCTTTGACCTCATTGCGTATATGATGGATGAACTGTGTCAGGATGATATTCAGCTGGTAGTATTGGGTACCGGCGAGGAACAGTATGAGAATATGTTCCGTCATTTTGATTGGAAATACAGTGACAAGGTATCTGCGAATATTTACTATTCTGAAGAACTGTCGCATAGAATTTATGCAGCTTGTGATGCGTTCTTAATGCCTTCCTTATTTGAACCCTGCGGTCTGAGTCAGTTGATGTCACTCCGTTACGGTACCGTGCCCATTGTACGTGAGACAGGAGGACTTAAGGATACCGTACAGCCTTATAATCAGTATGAAGGAACCGGTACCGGATTTAGCTTCGCGAATTATAATGCGCATGAGATGCTGGCAACCATCCGATACGCAGAACAGATTTATTATGATAAAAAACGTGAGTGGAATAAAATTGTAGATCGTGCAATGGCCGCTGACTTCTCTTGGGATGTATCCGCAAAGAAATATCAGGAGATGTACGACTGGCTCATTGGATAAGGAACTTGAAATGACAAACCGGAAACAAAATGATTTTATTATGCAGGCGGGCATTTTGGCAGCTGCAGGCTTTATCAGCAGAATCATAGGACTGTTGTATACCAGTCCTGTGCAGGCCATCATTGGAGACGAAGGGCTGGGGTATTATTCCTCAACATACAATTATTATGCCATAATATTGTTAATATCATCCTATAGCATACCTTCCGCTATTTCCAAGGTGATTGCCCAGAAGCTGTCATTGCGGGAATATCGGAATGCTCACAGGATATTTATTTGCTCCATGTACTATGTTTTAGGGGTGGGGTTAATAGCCAGCTTGTTTTTGTACTTTGGGGCAGGACTCTTTGTGGAAGAGTCTGCAATCCCCATACTTCGTGTTTTGGCTCCTACCATTTTCCTTTATGGTATGTTGGGAGTGTTGCGAGGATATTTTCAGGCACATAAAACCATGGTCCAGACTTCCGTATCCCAGATACTGGAACAGATTGTAAATGCTATTATCAGCGTCTTAGCAGCATGGATTTTTGTGAAGATAGCTACGAGAGCCGTTGCAGACGGCAAGGACGTAAATGTGGCCGTATACGGTGCCATGGGTAGTGCGATTGGTACCGGAGCGGGCGTGCTGATGGCCCTTCTGTTTATGTTTGGTATTTATATGCTGAACAGGAATTATTTCCTAAAAAGAGTGCAGAGAGACCGGACAGGCAAGGTGGATTCCTATCGGGAAATCTCGAAAGTCATAGCAGGAGTAGTATTACCTTTTATTTTAAGTACTGCAGCGTACAATCTTTGTGCATCCTTAAATACAAAGCTGTTTCAAGAAATTATGCTGGGGTATAAGAAGGTAGAAGAGAGCCTGGTAAATGCGGAATACGGAGTCTTTAGTGAGGCTTCCAAGATATCAAATATCCCCATTGCCTTCGCATCTGCCATGGCAGCGGCGATTATTCCTACGGTAGCCAATGCAGTAGCCCAAAAGGATATGATGGGTGCCAGACGCAAGGTATATCAGGCAGTAAAAACCATTATGTTACTTTCCATACCTTCGGCGGTTGGCTTATTGGTACTGGCTAAGCCCGTTGTGGGATTAATATATCCCGGAGCAGAAAATCCGGATTTGGCGGCCGGTGTATTGATGGCACTTTCACTTTCCGTGGTATTCTATGCATTATCCACCCTCAGTAATTCTATCCTTCAGGGAATTGGTAAAGTAAATACACCTATTAAGAATTCACTTATAGCGATAGTGGTACAAACGGTTGTTTTAGTACCGATTTTACTTTGGACGGATTGGAATGTATATGCTTTAGCCATTGCCGGTGTTGTATATTCCGGTGTGATTTGTATATTAAATCAATGGTCAGCAAGGAAGGCCTTGGAATATAGACAAGAGATCATCACTACCTTTGGAATTCCTGCTGTTTCAGCGATTTTTATGGGAGCTGCAGCATGGGGCATATATCAGGGCTTGTATCTGCTAACCAAGTCCAATATACTTTCCTTAATCCCCACAATATTGATTGCGATAATAGTTTACTTTGTGTTGTTGATATTGCTTAGAGGAGTGGATGAAGCCGAACTGAAAGGAATGCCGAAAGGATATATGCTGGTGAGAATGGCGAAGAAAATGAGATTGATGAAATAGGGAGCCCCTGCAAACAATACAGGGACTCCCTTTTTTGTGTTTTTATTTCATGTAGCCGGCTACACGCTTACCGCATTCAGAGAAATCATCTTCAGAGAATTCTGTGGTTACGGTACAGGTAGGAGCCAGAATGGCAGAAGTTTCTGCTTTGTTGGAAAGATTCCAGAGAACGAAGCTGACATCATATTCGTTCATAAGGTCAATCCATTTGCCGGTTTCTTCGTCATTGATGGGACCGTTGCCGGAAGCATCACAGATGCCGAATTCGGAAACAAATACGGGAAGACCATCCTTGATAGCATTTACCATAAGGTTTCTTAAATCTTCTTTATGGGTATCAGCATAGAAATGTAAGGTGTATACCAGATTGGGGTAGGCGAGAGGAGCTTTAGCTGCCTCATCTACACGCTGGGACCAAACGGGAGTACCTACGATAATCACTTTATCAGGGTCGATTTCGCGGATGACGGGAATTACCTGATTTGCATAGTTGGTTATCTGTTCCCAGGTAGTATCCATATTGGGTTCGTTGCAGATTTCATAAATAATATTGTCGTATTTCTTTAAAGCAGGGCATACGTTTTTGAAAAAGCGGATTGCCATATCGGTGTGCATATTCGGATCATAGTCTAAAAGAATATGCCAGTCTAATATCATATAAATACCCAGTTTCGCACAAATTTCGGCAGATTCAAGAACCATCTTTTCTAATTCGTCGCGATGCACGTCATCCCCATCCGCATAACCCTTTACATCATCTGCTTCTGCGGAGTACATAGCGATACGTAAGGTACTCATACCGAATTTGTCGGTCAGCTGGGTGAAGCAGCCTTCATTCACATATTCCGGATAAAGGGAAATGTTGTGGGTGCTGATGCCCTTTAACTGACAAACGTTCTGATGCTCGTCCATCAGTTTAGCCCCGTCCACATGAAGCTTGCCGTGGATACCGAAGGGTGTTGCCATACCATTTCTTTCTGTTGTAATCATAATAATACCTCTCCCTATAGATAGTTTTTTGTACTTCTATCATAGAACAAAGGAGAGGTAAATACAAGTATGGTTTCTGAAAAAAATAAGGTTTTCTGCCAAGTTATGCCTGTTGTATTCCGGATATGTCGGAATCAATCATAAGAGAGTAATTGGTGTAATATACCACGAAGCCGGGCTTTGCACCTGCAGGCTTTTTCACATACTTTTTCTGAATATAATCGATTTCTACTTTATCCTGTTCACGGCCCTTGGAATAATAGGCTGCCAGACGACCTGCTTCTTCAAAGGTTCTGTCGGGAAGTTCGTCCGCACCGTCACATTTTACGATGACGTGGGAGCCGGGCATGTTTTTGGCATGGAACCACCAGTCGTTGCCGGTGGCAAATTTAAAAGTCAGTTCATCATTCTGGTAGTTGTTTTTGCCCACATACATATGGAAACCGTCGCTACTGATGTAGTGGAAGGGCTTGCTGGTGACCTTTTCCTTCTTAGAACCGCCTTTGCGACGGATATAGCCGCTTTCGGTCAATTCCTCTTTAATCTGTACCAAATCTTCTTCCTGGAGTGCAATATCCAGTGCGGTGGAGACAGATTCCAAATGTTCGATTTCTTCTTTTACCTGTGCAGTCA
Organism: Lachnospiraceae bacterium; assembly: GCA_017522685.1. Next base: position 178,830 of record JAFWYN010000019.1, on the reverse strand, counting down.
GCTCGGTAAGTGCTTCATAGGTACGCTTCAGCTTGCTGTATTTGTCAAAGTATTTCTTGGCATTTTCCTGAGGTGTCAGGTCCGGGTCTAAAGGAATGGTAATCATTTCGTTGGTGTAGTAATTCAGTGCCTCCATGGATTTGGACTGGGGAGTAATGCCGTAACCGTAAGTGTTTAGCAGTTCTCCGTAAATGCGGTAGGTATCACGCTTCTCGGTGTCCTTTATCTGACGAAGTTGCAAATCGTATTTCTTTATATTTCGTTCCAATGCAGTCTGTACTATTTTTCGTAAGTCTGCTGATTTTTGACGGATACGGGTGATGGTATTTTTTACTGCATAGTACTGTTCCAAAAGCAGTGACATGGATTCATAGGGCACAATATGGTCTGCACCTTCTGCATACAATGTCAAGGGGATGGCTGCGAATTCTACGGGCTGTTTCCCGGTATAGGCAATATGGGGAGCGAAGTTGCCGTTCTTGATATCATTCATAATCCGAGAAAAGGTCTCATACAAATTGTGGGCCTCTGTGTCAGAGAGAGCGGCAGTAGAGACTTCCCCGTCCACACCGGCACGGAAGCATATTTCCTGAGCCAGAATGGGAGAAATACCCATATAGCTTCCGTAGATGGCTTTAAAAACAGCAGTGGGCTTGTGAAGCACCGTTTCGTACCAGCTATCTTCCTGCAAATCCAAAGGATTTAGCTTCTCCTGGGTTTGTGGAATAAAGTAGGGTTTGCCGGGTAAGACTTCACGCACACTGCTGACCAGACCGGACACATGCTTGATACTGTCGATGATGGTTCCGTCTGCATGGCAGAAGATAATATTGCTGTGCTTGCCCATAATTTCCACAATCAGGGTTTTCTGACATAAGTCCCCCATTTCATCCAAATGTTCAATGTCTATATGGATGATACGTTCCAGATCCGGCTGATGAACCTTTACGATACGTCCGTTCTGCAAATGCTTACGAAGCAGCATGCAAAAGCCGGGTGCCGTCAGAGGACTGGGTTTGTTACTCTCCGTGAAGTAGACCAAAGGAAGAGAAGCACTGGCGGAAAGAAAAAGGCGCTTTTGGCCACAGCTTCCCTTTATGGTTAATATAAGCTCATCGTTTTCCGGCTGAGCGATTTTATAGATACGACAACCAATAATGGTATCGTTCATTTCTTTTACCAGATTAGCAATGGTAACACCGTCAAATGCCATGTTAGTACCTCCTTACGATGTTTGCTTTGTATTATATCAGATACGGGTTTTGACTGTCCAGCCTTTATTGATACTCTGTGCCTCCGGTTTGATAAATTAGCTTGACGCTATGGCGATTATATTCTATAATATTATGAGGTGTGCGACCAGGTATTTTGAAAGAAAAAGAGTCGCACCCGGAGAGGAAGAACAGATGATAAAGAGCATGACAGGCTTCGGTAGGTGCGAGGTTACCGAGAATAACCGTAAATTTACGGTGGAGATGAAGTCCGTAAACCACAGATATCTGGATGTAAACATCAAGATGCCTAAGAAGTTAAATTTCTTCGAGTCAGCCATTCGCGGAGAGCTGAAGAACTATATTTCCCGTGGTAAGGTGGATGTTTTCATTACTTATGAAGATTTTACGGAGAATAATACCACCATTCGTTACAACAAGGAAATTGCCACAGAGTATTTGAAGTACTTAAAGGAGATGGCAGAGGATTTCCAGCTGGATAATGATATCAGAGTATCTACTTTGTCCAGATATCCGGAAGTGTTTACCATGGAAGAGCAGACCATGGATGAAGAAGAATTGTGGAAGACCTTACAGAAGACCATCAAGGGAGCTGCAGAAGGCTTTGTACAGACTCGTATTACTGAGGGTGAGAATCTTCGCGATGATTTGATTGCCAAGCTGGACAATATGCTTTCTTTGGTAGATTTTATTTCTGAAAGATCGCCTCAGATTATTAAGGAGTACCATGATAAGCTGTTAGCGAAGATTCAGGATATGCTGGGTGATGTGCAGGTGGATGAGAACCGTCTGTTGACTGAAGTGACCATCTTTGCGGACAAGGCTTGTGTGGATGAAGAAATCGTGCGTTTGCGCAGCCATATCGAGACCACCAAGAATACTCTTAAAGAGGGCGGAAGTATCGGTAGAAAGTTAGATTTCATCGCTCAGGAGATGAACAGAGAGGCCAATACTACATTGTCCAAATCCAATGATTTGGAGATTTCCAATTGTGCTATTGAATTAAAGACGGAAATCGAAAAGGTACGTGAACAGATACAGAATATTGAGTAAGGTACTGTTGGAGGATAGAATGACCGATAAAGGAATATTAATCGTGGTGTCCGGCTTTTCCGGTGCCGGAAAGGGTACCCTGATGCGTAAGCTGATGGAAAACTACGACAATTATGCATTATCCATATCCATGACCACCAGAAAGCCCAGAGAAGGGGAGAGACATGGTGTGGAGTACTTCTTTGCAAGCAGAGAAGAGTTTGAGGCAAAGATTGCAGAGGATAAATTGATAGAATATGCCTGCTATTGTGACAATTATTACGGCACTCCCAGAGAGTATGTGGAGGAGCAGTTGCAAGCCGGCAAAGACGTAATACTGGAGATTGAGATTCAGGGAGCCCTTAAGATTAAGGAGAAATTCCCCGAAAGCCTGCTTTTGTTTGTGACACCGCCTAATGCAAAGGAATTGGAGCGCAGACTGGTGGGAAGAGGTACGGAAACTCCGGAGGTTATTGCCAAGAGACTTTCCAGAGCAAGTGAAGAATCAGAAGGTATTGAAGCCTATGATTATATAGTGGTAAATGACGATTTGGAGGAATGTGTGAAACAGCTTCACAGTATCGTTATCAACGCTCATTACGCACCCAAACGTTGTGCAGAATTTATAAATCAAATCAGGGAAGAACTGAAAGAGTTCTCGAAAGGAGCAAATTAATGTTACATCCATCTTATTCAGACTTAATGAAGGTAGTTAATAGTGAAGTAGAGCCCGGTGAGGCACCTGTAGTAAACAGCCGTTATTCCATCGTAATGGCTACTGCAAAGAGAGCAAGACAGTTGATTTCCGGCAGGGAAGCACTGGTAAACGGCAAATGTGATAAGCCCCTCTCTGTGGCTGTAGAAGAGTTAAATCAGGGAAAAATCAAGATTTTATCTGACGAAGCAGAAGACTAGACAGATAGTGGGGAGAAATCGTAGCAGGTTTCTCCCTTTCTTTTCATGGGAAGGAAACGATGTAAACGATGAAGATATTATTTGTTTCCCTGGGATGTGACAAGAACCTGGTCGATACGGAAATGATGATGGGGGAATTGTTGCAAAAGGGATATGAATTTACGGATGATGAGGCAGAAGCGGATATTGCAGTGGTCAATACCTGTTGCTTTATCGGAGATGCCAAGGAAGAAAGTATCAATACTCTTTTAGAGATGGCAGAGCTAAAAACAAGCGGTCAGATAAAGCTTCTGGTAGCGGCAGGTTGTCTGGCCCAGCGTTATAAAGAGGAAATCCAAACGGAGATTCCGGAAGTGGATGTGATTATCGGTACTACAGCCATTGATAGTATTGCAGAAGCCATCGATGAGGCTTTGAAAGGTACGGGACATAATCATTATGCAGATTTAAATGCAAAACCTTTAACCGGTGTGAAACGTGTGATGACCACCGGCGGACATTTTGCCTATTTAAAGATTGCAGAGGGCTGCAATAAGCACTGTACTTATTGTATTATTCCCAAGGTGCGAGGAGATTTTCGAAGTGTTCCCATGGGAGATTTGGTGGCAGAAGCCAAGGAATTGGCAGAAAAGGGCGTAAAGGAATTGATTCTGGTAGCCCAGGAGACCACACTTTACGGTATGGATTTATACGGAGAAAAGTCACTGCCAAAGTTGCTTCGTAAGCTGGCGGAGATTCCGGGGATTTTCTGGATTCGTATTTTGTACTGTTATCCTGAGGAAATCACGGATGAGTTGATTCAAACCATTAAGGAGGAACCTAAGGTTTGTCATTATCTGGATATTCCCATACAGCATGCGTCTGATGCCGTGCTGAAGCGCATGGGACGCAGGACCAATCAGGAGCAGTTGCGTACAATGATTGCACGCCTTCGTGAGGAAATACCGGATATTTGTCTTCGAACCACATTAATTACCGGTTTCCCGGGAGAAACACAGGAGGACCATGAAGAGTTGATTGATTTCGTGGATGACTGTGAATTTGACCGATTGGGAGTATTTACCTATTCTCAGGAAGAGGATACACCGGCGGCCCTTATGCCGGATCAGATTGAGGAAGAAGTAAAGCTTAATCGTCAGCGGGAGTTGATGGAATTGCAGCAGTTTATAGCCTTTGAAAAGGCAGAGGCCATGATCGGACAGGTGCTGGTAGTGATGATAGAGGGTAAAATTGCTGAGGATGATGTGTATGTGGCAAGAACCTATCGTGACGCACCCAATGTGGACGGATATCTGTTTATAAAGACAAGTGCAAATCTGATGACCGGCGACCTGGTAAAGGTACTGGTAACAGATTGTAACGAATATGATTTGATAGGAGAACTGTATCATGAGTAAAGCAGAAAAACAAAAAATGAATTTACCTAATAAATTGACGATTTTCAGAATGATTATGATTGTACCCTTTGTAATATTACTGTTGGGTAATCATCAGAGATGGGGCTGGTTTGAGGCATTGTTTGGCGGCATCTTAGAATATGTGGATTATATTGCATTGGCTATTTTTATCATTGCCAGTCTGACCGATTTGATTGATGGCAAGATTGCCCGTAAATATAATCTGGTAACCAATTTCGGTAAGTTTATGGATCCTTTGGCTGATAAGCTACTGGTTTGTGCTGCATTGGTTGCATTGGTGGAAATGGGCAGAATTCCTTCCTGGGTTGTAATTGTAATTATCAGCAGAGAGTTTATTATCAGTGGCTTCCGTACCGTAGCATCTGACAATGGAGTGGTAATTGCTGCCAGTTATTGGGGCAAGTTTAAGACTACCTTCCAGATGATTATGGTGTGTCTCATGATTGCGAATATTGAAGCAATTGCAGTAGTTACTAACGTGATTATGTGGATTGCATTGGTGTTAACGGTAGTTTCCCTAATTGATTATCTGTGGAAGAATAAGGATGTTATGAAGGATACCAAATAGGAGTGTAAGTATGTGTTAATAAGCCGGAAACGCACTTGTATTTTGATTGGAATTGTGTTATAAATATCATATAAAAGAGTACTGTAGGAGTATCTTTTACAGTACTCTTTTCTTTTATGTTTCTATCTATAGAATCTTGAATTCTCAGGTATGGTCCGGGGCTATACTTTCAAGGCATCTCGCCACAGAATTCAAAAAAAGAAAAAATGAAGGAGGTGGATGCCTTTGAGGGTGGAAAATGGGACACAAAAAGGTGTAATATTTGCTTGTAAGTAAAAAATAAGTGTTGACAAAACCGAACAAATGTTTTATTCTATGATTATTAAGAACATTTGTTCCTTTGAAAAGGAGAAAATCATGGAAAGAGATGAAAAATTAAAAGCATTGGACGCAGCCATCAGTCAGATAGAAAAGCAGTACGGTAAAGGTGCTGTGATGAAGTTGGGAGACCCTTCCGCGCAGATGAATGTGGAGACTATTCCTACCGGTTCCCTGAGTTTGGATATCGCACTTGGCTTGGGTGGTATTCCGAAGGGAAGAATTATAGAGATTTACGGTCCTGAATCCAGTGGTAAGACCACTGTTACATTACATATGATTGCAGAGGTGCAGAAGCGTGGCGGTATTGCGGGATTTATTGACGCAGAACATGCGTTAGACCCTGTATATGCGAAAAATATAGGTGTAGATATTGATAATTTGTATATTTCACAGCCGGATAACGGTGAGCAGGCATTGGAGATTACAGAGACCATGGTACGTTCCGGTGCTATTGATATTGTAGTAGTGGACTCTGTTGCAGCATTGGTTCCCAAAGCGGAAATTGATGGTGATATGGGTGATTCCCATGTGGGCTTGCAGGCGAGACTTATGTCCCAGGCATTAAGAAAGCTGACCGCTGTTATCAGCAAATCAAACTGTACGGTTGTATTTATCAATCAGTTGCGTGAAAAAGTAGGTATTATGTTTGGTAATCCGGAGACAACCACCGGCGGACGTGCCTTGAAGTTCTATTCCTCTGTTCGTCTGGATGTAAGAAGAATTGAGTCTTTAAAGCAGGGCGGCGAAGTGATTGGAAACAGAACCCGTGTAAAGGTTGTGAAGAATAAGATTGCCCCTCCCTTTAAAGAGGCGGAATTTGATATTATGTTTGGAGAAGGTATTTCTGCTGTGGGAGATATTCTAGATCTGGCGGCCAATATTGATGTAGTGAATAAATCCGGCGCATGGTATGCCTATATGGGCAACAAGATTGGCCAGGGTAGAGAGAATGCAAAGCTCTATTTGAAGGAGAATCCTGTAATCTGTGCGGAGATTGAGAACAAAATCAGAGAGTATTATGGTTTGAACGGAGAATAGGATGGTCGTTACGCAAATAACAGAATTGTCCAAGAGCCGATGTAAAGTTTATATTGACCGGGAATTCGCCTTTGTATTGTACAAAGGCGAATTGCGTCTGTATAGGGTGGCTGAAGGAAAAGAAATCTCACAAAAAGATTATGAAGAACTGATCAAAGTAGTATTGCCTCGCAGAGCGAAATTACGGGCCATGAATTTACTGCAGAAGAGAGCATATACGGAGAAACAGCTGCGGGATAAGCTGGAAGAGGGCTGTTATCCGGAAAAGATTCTGGAAGAAGCGATTGCATATGTAAAGTCTTATCGGTATGTGGATGATGTGCAGTATGCTGTGGACTATATATCTTGCTACGAAGAACGTAAATCGGCTAAGATGTTGGAGATGCAACTACTTTCTAAAGGTGTTTCAAAGGAAAATATTAGGGAAGCCTTTGCACGCTGGAGGGAGCAGGGCGGTATACAGGATGAAGAGAGCATGATTCGTGAGTTGCTGGAGAAGAAGCATTATGATGCAGAGTGTGATATAAAGGAAAAAAATAGAATTTATGGATTTCTGCTTAGAAAGGGCTTTTCTCCTGATAAAATACAGGAAGCTATGAAGCTGTTCTGAACGGTAGAATATGGAGTTTGTATATTCTGTTGATGTTTGGCGAAAAATAACAAAGTTTTTTTGGAAGTTATGGTCAATTTTACTTGACATAACAAGGAATAACGTTTAAAATTTAAGTGTTGTAAATTGCTTGTTAGGACAGATACATACTTGTAATGTTCTATATTAGATATTTGTACAATGATAATTTAATAAGGAGGTGTCCTGTATGTGGTATGCTATCACCGCCTTGGTTGCTGTTATTGTCTCAGCTGCAATTACCTATGTGGTAACAACCGGTCTGATGAAGAAGAATGCGGATTCTAAGATTGGAAATGCAGAAGAGAAGGCAAGAGAGATTATTGATGAAGCTTTGAAAACGGCTGAAACGAAAAAGCGTGAAGCTTTGTTGGAGGTAAAGGAAGAGTCTATTAAGACAAAGAATGAACTCGACAAAGAGATTAAGGAGCGCAGAGCAGAAGCTCAGCGTATGGAACGCAGAATTCAGCAAAAAGAAGAGAACATTGATAAGAAGACGGATGCAATCGAGAAGAAGGAAGCTAGTTTAGCAGCGAAGGAAAAAAACATCAATAAGATGAAAGAAGAAATATCCAAGCTGAATGAACAAAGATTACAGGAACTGGAAAGAATTTCAGGATTAACCTCTGAACAAGCAAAAGACTACTTATTGAAAATTGTTGAAGACGAAGTGAAACATGAAACGGCTGTTATGATTAAAGAATATGAGAGCCGTGCAAAGGAAGAAGCGGACAAGAAGGCGAAGGAATACGTAGTATCATCTATCCAGAGATGTGCAGCAGACCATGTCTCAGAAACTACGATTTCTGTTGTTCAGCTTCCCAATGATGAAATGAAGGGTAGAATCATCGGACGTGAAGGTAGAAATATTCGTACCTTAGAGACCATGACAGGTGTTGATTTGATTATTGATGATACTCCCGAAGCAGTCATTTTGTCAGGATTTGACCCCATTCGCCGTGAAGTGGCAAGAATTGCCCTTGAAAAACTGATTATTGATGGTCGTATCCATCCCGCTCGTATTGAAGAGATGGTGGAGAAGGCACAAAAAGAAGTGGAAGTAATGATTAAGGAGGAAGGTGAATCCGCAACTCTGGAAGTAGGAGTACATGGTATTCATCCCGAACTCGTAAGATTACTTGGTAAGATGAAGTTCAGAACCAGTTATGGTCAGAATGCATTGAAGCACTCCATTGAGGTGGCTCAGTTGTCAGGACTTTTGGCTGCAGAGCTTGGCTTGGATGTGAGATTGGCAAAGCGTGCCGGATTATTGCATGATATCGGTAAAGCTGTTGACCATGAGATGGAAGGTTCACATATCCAGCTTGGTGTTGAACTTTGTAAGAAATACAAGGAAAACGCTACAGTTATCAATGCTGTAGAATCACATCATGGAGATGTGGAAGCAACTTCCCTGATTGCATGCATTGTACAAGCTGCTGATACAATTTCTGCTGCAAGACCGGGAGCTAGAAGGGAAACATTGGAAACCTATACTAGCAGATTAAAACAATTAGAAGAAATAACAAACAATTTCAAAGGTGTAGACAAATCTTTTGCTATTCAGGCAGGTCGTGAAGTTCGAGTTATGGTAGTACCTGAGCAGATTACTGATGCTGATATGGTTCTGTTGGCACGTGATATTTCAAAACAGATTGAAGCTGATATGGAATATCCCGGACAGATTAAGGTAAATGTAATCCGTGAATCACGTGTTGTTGATTACGCGAAGTAATACCGGACTACAGTTCGATTGACTGAAAATTTCATAAGTGTAAAAACCGTTGTGCTAAGGTGCAACGGTTTTTTTGTGCGAGAAATAAAAATATATAAAAAAACTCTTGTGCAATAAGGCTTTTTGTAGTATCATATGGTGAAATGTATGATTGTATACGATTATCCAATTGGTATTTGTGGAGGAAATATGAAGAAATATCAAGAGTTAACACGCGAAGAACTTATCAAATTAAAAGAACAGCTGACGGCAGAATACGAAGATGCAAAAGGTAAGGGATTGAAGCTGGATATGTCCAGAGGAAAACCGGGGGCATCACAGCTTATGTTATCCATGCCTATGCTGGATGTCATAAATTCAGAGTCCGATATGAAGACGGTTCTCGGTAATGATACACGTAACTATGGTGATTTAGACGGGATTGGCGAGTGCAGAAGATTGATGGCAGATATGATGTCTGTAAAGAAGGATAATGTGGTAGTATGTGGTAATTCCAGTTTGAATATCATGTATGATACGGTTTCCCGCTCCATGACTAAGGGTGTAAATGGTTCCACTCCTTGGGCGAAGCTGGATAAGGTGAAATTCCTTTGTCCGGTACCGGGATATGACAGACATTTTAAGATTACCGAGTATTTCGGCATCGAAATGATTAATATTCCTCTTAATGCGGACGGTCCGGATATGGATATGGTTGAGCAGTATGTAAACAACGATGAAGCTGTAAAGGGTATTTGGTGTGTACCTAAGTACTCCAACCCTACCGGTATTTCTTATTCCGATGAAGTAATCAAGAGATTTGCGAATTTGAAGCCGGCGGCAGAAGATTTCCGTATCTATTGGGATAATGCCTATTGTATTCATCATTTATATGAAGATAAGCAGGACGAAATCCTGAATATTCTGGATGAATGTGAAAAAGCAGGCAATCCCAATATGGTATATATGTTTGCATCCACCTCCAAGGTGAGCTTCCCGGGATCCGGTGTGTCAGCAGTAGCATCGTCTTTGGAGAATATTGATTTTATAGAGAGTCAGATGACGGTACAGACCATTGGTCATGATAAGATTAATCAGCTTCGTCATGCACGTTATTTCAAGGATATTAACGGAATGAAGGAGCATATGAAGAAACATGCGGATTTGATGCGTCCTAAGTTTGAAGCGGTATTGGATGTATTGGAAAAGGAATTGGGCGGCTTAGGTGTTGGTAGCTGGACAAAGCCTTACGGCGGATACTTTATCTCTTTTGATGCCTTGGAGGGCTGTGCAAAGGCAATTGTGGCAAAATGTAAGGAAGCCGGTGTAGTATTGACCGGTGCCGGTGCTACTTATCCTTACGGAAAGGATCCTAAGGACAGCAATATTCGTATTGCACCTTCCTTCCCGACACCGGAAGAGATGGCCATGGCAACAAATTTATTTGTATTATGTGTAAAATTAGTTAGTGTGGAAAAATTACTAAACGAGTAGGGCAACCTACTCGTTTCTTTTAGCATAAGAAAATGTGCGAGTATAGTAGTGGGGATTAATAAGAATTGCTTAGCAATTCTTAGAGCGAACATCGCAGGATGTTCGCATTTGGATTGAGTAAATGCACATGATGGGACCTGCTATTGCATACAATACATAAGGTATTGTATGTGATGAAGGAGGGATGTCATGGGAGAGTACATAAAAGCAGTGAAAGCAAAGAGGATTTCGGAAAAAAGGGTTTTTGTGGCAACATTTCTGGTCTGTGTTCTTGGAATCTTGTTATGGGGAAGGGAAAAAGTGGTGTCCGGAACTTTGCTGGATGTCCGTTCTATGAGCGGATTGGGGATGGAAGCTTCTGACACATCGGCCTTATTAATCTATGTGCTTCGGGAAAGGTGGTGGCCGGTTCCGCTTATGTTTGTGATGTCCACTACTTATTTGGGGAATATAACGAGATATCTGATGAGTGCCTGGTACGGTATGGGGATGGGAGTGGTATTGGGGACATTGCTATTACGATACGGTATCAAAGGTATCTTTGTGATGTTGGGAGCATCCGTACCGCATTATCTTTTCTATGTGGCGGCATTTGTTTTTAGCCTGAAGCTGTTGAAGGAACGCCGTGCAGCAAATAGGAGATTGGCAGTTCAGCTAATCATTTTAGAAGCTATTGTCATATTGGGTTGTGTCAGTGAAACCGTGATCGCACCGGATATCATGAAAAAAATTATAAAAATTTTGTGATAAAACACCATATATTGTGTGAGGACCAAGGGGATTTTCATCATATGGTGGCATTGTTCAAAAACACTGAAAAAGTGCCGAAAAATAGGCATTTTGGCAATTGCAATTCTTAGAAGAAATCAGTATAATAAGCCTTGTTCTCTTTAAAAGGACAAACAGAGGAAAGGGCAAGTGGTATGGAGAAGCTGATAGAGGATTTTTTGGAATATCTGCATAATGTGAAGAATACTTCCAACAATACCATTCTGTCCTATAAAAGGGATTTGCTGAAGTGGGCTGACTATATGGGAAGTCTGGGTATTGACAGAATTGAAGCAGTTCGGGAAAATGAGTTGAAGGATTTTATCAAATATCTGGAAGTAAAGAAATTTAAGACTTCAACCATTTCCAGAAATATAGCATCGTTAAAGGCATTCTACCATTATTTGTATAAAGAAAACCTGGTGAAGGAAGATATTTCCCGGTGCTTGCATGCACCTAAGGTGGAAAAGAAATTGCCGGAGATTATGACCATAGAGGAGGCTGTGAAGTTAGTAGAGCAACCGAAAGGGGATAAGCCGAAGGAGCTACGCGACAGAGCTATGCTGGAGCTACTGTATGCCACTGGGATTCGTGTAAGTGAGTTGATTGGATTAAAGCAAACGGATATCAATTTGAATCTCGGCTGCGTAATCTGCAAGGAAGGCAGCAAAGAGCGTATGATTCCCTTTGGAAATACGGCGAAGAAGACTTTGCAGCGGTACCTTGAGAAGGGAAGAGATGCCCTTTTGGTAAATTATGGTGTGGAAGAACTGTTTGTGAATTGTTCCGGACAAGCCATGAGCAGACAGGGTTTTTGGAAAATTATTAAGTATTATGCCCGATTGGCGGGGATTGAAGCGGAGATTACACCCCATACCCTTCGTCATTCCTTTGCGGCGCATTTGGTAGAGAATGGAGCGGATCTAAGAAGTGTCCAAGAGATGATGGGACATTCGGATATTGCGACCACCCAGAAATATGCCAAGATAAACAATAATCAGCTTAGAGATGTGTATGCAAAGGCGCATCCGAGAGGATAAAAAGAGAAAAGTTGCTTTTAATAAGTTGAGCCGCCCATACAAAATAAATGAATGGACGGCTCTTTTTTTAAACTATAGGAAATTGCGCGAGTACAGTGGTGGAGATTAAGGAGATTGCGAAGCAATTCTCCCAAGCGGATACGCCGGTATCCGCTTTTTTATAATACTACAGTAAATCTCCCATTACTGTAAATTATTCATTAAATCTTGTACCATATCAATACATTCTTTACAATATACAACATCCTCATCTTGGGTAGATGTGTATTTGGTTCCTGTTTTTTCTTCCCCACAGAGATCGCAGGTAAAACTTTCACTTCCGCAGGCAGTTAAAGAGATTACTACCAATACAGTTAACAATAAAATTGCTAGTTTCTTTTTCATGTTATGTATACTCCTCCTCATGCATGACACTTTTGGTATGGGGATATTATAGCATAATCGATAATAAAAGCAATCGGTTTCTTAAAACAGAGTTTTCTTATTTGATGCGTGATTTAGGAGAAACAGGTAGCAAGCACTTTGTAGGAGCTGTCCGGCCAATAAGCCCCACAGATACGCCCGGATTCCGAAAACCGGTACCAGTGACAGGATAAACGCCAGACGTACCAAGAGGGCGGTGACATTGATAAAAAAAAGAGGAATTACCTTTCCCAGACCCTGTAAAATAGCTGATAAGGTACCATTCAGATAAAGAAAGGGACATATAAAGCTTAATGCCCGGATAAAAAGTCCGGCAAGAGGACTGTGAAACAAGAGAATGCCCAGTTTTTCGCCAAATATCAGAAAGACCAATAAGCAGGAAAAACCCAAAAGCGAGCTGTAACGAATGGTTTTGATGGCGAGCTTTTGTACGCCTTCTTTGTCTCCCTGAGCACTACGCTCGGATATGAGCGGCAAAAGCATCACTGCAATGGCACTTGTAATAGCATTGGGAAAAAACAATAGCGGAAAGGCCATGCCGGTTAATACGCCATATACACTTAGTGCCGTAGAGGTGTCGTACCCATAAAGGCGTAACTTGACGGGGAGAGAGACGGTTTCCACGCTTTGGAGCAAGTTTATGGTGATACGGTTGGCAATCAGCGGAACTGCCATGCCTAAAAGCATAGGATAAGTGATTCCTTGTTCCGTAGAGACGTTCGTTATGTGGATTTGTCTGTGTTCCTGAACGGTTCGGGTGGTGTAAAGTAAGGCGAAAAGTGAAAGAATGACAGATACCATTTCGCCTATAAGAATACCGGTTACAGTGATGGATAAGGATGGTGTCTGACCTTTGTTGAGTATATCTAGACAAAGAAAATAGACACTTAAAACTCGGGCAACCTGTTCTGCTAACTGACAGATGGCAGGCACCAAAGCCTTCTTCTTGCCGTAAAAATAACCGTTGATACAGGCGTGCGCGGCACTTAAGGGCAGGGAAAGGGCCAGGATGCGAAGAAGAGGAGCTGTCCGCGGTTCCTGCAAGAAGGCGCTGGCAATCCATGTGGAATAGGTTTGTACGAATAGCATAATCAATACGGAAAGCGGCAGGGAAATGCTAAGGCCCAAAAGAAAGGGCTGATAATCCTTAACCTGTTTTGAAGTGCTGTGATGTTTGCCGGTATATTCTGCTACAAATTTAGAGATGGAGGTCTGGAAACCGGCTGCTGAAAGAGAAAAGGATAGTGCCATGACAGGTCCCACCAGTTGATAAATACCCATGCCTTCCTCGCCGAATTGACGCGATAAAAACATGCGGTAGAAAAAGCCGATGAGGCGGGAAATAAATCCTGCCAGAGTTAATAGGAAGCTGCCGGTAATCAACGGATGTTTTTCGCCGGCCATTTTTATTTTGGATAAGTAAGCAGTCATAAATGAAACCACCTTAGAAGGGGAATTATTATAAGCATATTCAGCGGGCAGTGTTGACAGAACAAATTAAAAATGGGTAAAATATTGAGTGAAATAACGGAGGCGAGAAATGAGTAAAAAAGTAGTAGTAGGATTGTCCGGAGGTGTGGATTCCTCTGTGGCCGCATATTTATTAAAAAAAGAAGGTTACGATGTAATCGGTGTAACCATGCAGATATGGCAGGATGAGGAAGTGTCAGCACAGGAGGAAAATGGTGGCTGCTGCGGAACCGGTGCAGTGGATGATGCCAGAAGGGTGGCGGAACATCTGGAGATTCCTTATTATGTAATGAATTTTAAGGAAGAATTTAAATGCAGGGTCATGGATTATTTTGTGGAAGAGTATCTGAAGGGCAGAACGCCCAATCCCTGCATCGCCTGCAACCGGTATGTGAAGTGGGAGTCTCTTTTGCAGCGTAGTCTGGAAATCGGAGCGGATTATATTGCCACCGGTCACTACGCCAGAATCGATAAGCTGCCAAACGGAAGAATGGCCATTCGAAACAGTGTAACAGCAGCAAAGGATCAAACTTATGCATTGTACAATCTGACCCAGGAGCAGTTGGCGAAAACCCTCATGCCGGTAGGAGAATATACTAAGGAAGAGATAAGAAATATTGCAATAGAGGCAGGAATCCCTGTGGCACATAAAGCAGACAGCCAGGATATTTGCTTTGTACCGGACGGAGATTATGCGTCTTTGATTGAGCGGATGGCCGGTGACAGAGTGCCTAAGCCGGGCAATTTTGTAACCGTAGACGGAAAGGTGTTGGGCACCCATAAAGGAATCACCCATTATACCATCGGGCAGAGAAGAGGATTGGATTTGCCCATGGGTGAGAGGGTATTTGTGGTGGATATCCGTCCGGAAACCAATGAAGTGGTGATTGGAAAGAATGAGGACATATTCACCACAGAAGTGGTGTGTGAAAATGTCAACTATATGGCAATGGAAGACTTGAAAGAACCTTGCAGAGCTTTTGCCAAAATACGTTACAATCATAAAGGAGAGTATTGTATGCTGGAAAAAATTCCTGATGGTAAGGTCTTGTGTCATTTCGAGCAGCCGGTAAGAGCTGCCACACCGGGACAGGCAGTGGTATTTTATGACGGAGAATATGTGCTGGGTGGAGGAACCATTATCTCGTAAAATTTTGCTAATAGGTCTAAGTTATTGGGATGCTTTTGTCGAAATAGAGCATATAGTAACATGGAGGTTATTTGTATTGTAAAAGGAGAGACCATATGGATTACAGATTTGAACAAATGCCGATGAATCAGTATTTGAGTATGTCCGGAAGGATTAAGTCCATCGAGCCCGTAGGATACGGAAGTCAGCAGGCCTATGGATGCATGATGCTTATGGGGGTAGAAGGAGAAAACGAGAATTACGTGAATTTCATGGTGACTCCGGCTACCTTTGTGCTTGATTATGAACAATTAAAGGTTGGTATGAATACTACCTTTTATTATCGGGCGGATGCGCCCGCACCGCTTATTTTCCCGCCCCAATTCGGTGCGGTGGTGGTTGTACCTGAGCGGGAAGAACGATTTGTATATGTGGGGCATTTTGATGAGGAGTTAATCAGTGCAGATGCGGTTTTACAGCTGAATATGGAAGGCACAGTGGAGGTGGTTACAACCAATAATCAAAAATTCTTAGGCAATCCGGCCAATAAAGATTTGGTAGTGACTTATACCAATACTAGCAGAAGTATACCGGCAAAGACCACACCGGAAAAAATAGTCGTATTATGTCAAAATAGCTAAATGAAGGCAAAAGAAGCGGCACCGTTATGAACGGTGCCGTTTGTTGTGATTAGAGTTTTTTAAATTCGGGGATTCTCTTTTCGAAAATAGTATAATATTTGAAACCATAATCCCGCAAAACATCAGAAGCTTTTTCGAATTGGCCGGCGATATGCCCTGTTGTATGGGCATCGGAGCCGATAGTAATAATTTCGCCGCCAAATTCACGATAACGTTTCAGAATGGCGCTGCAGGGATTAAATTCTTTCAAACCGCTTTTTAAGCCGCCGGTATTTAATTCGATTCCTTTGCCGTTCTCGATAAGCAGTTTCAGGATGGGGTCTAAAATATCCTGATATTTCTCAAAAGTATAATTCTGGTCTTTATTAGGACCGTATCTCACCACATAATCCAGGTGGCCGTATACATCAAAGTTTGAAAACTTCTTTATATTTTCTAATACCGACTCAAAGTATTCCCTGTATGCATCTTCCTCATTGCGTCCTTCGTAGAAGGGCGGGTAGTAAGGGTCCTTTTTGTTGCAGAGATGGGAGGAACCGATGATAAAGTCAAAATCATAGCTCTTGGCCAGAACAGAGTTCTGACGAAGCAGATGGGGTTGCAAGCCTAATTCCATACCGAATAGGATATTAATGCGGTCTGCATATTTTTGGCGATATTTCAACAAATCAAATAAATAGGCATCGGGATTTAAAGTAAACATACCTTCCGGCATTTCTTCCGTAACAGGGAAGTCAAAGTCATTGTGTTCGGTAAAACACATGTGGGTCAGTCCCAGTTCGATTCCTTTTAATATCATTTCTTCCATGGGAGTATCGGAGTCCCCCGAGAAAGAAGAGTGCATATGAAAATCGGCAGTAATAGCCATGGAAATTCCTCACTTTCTATATTCAATATTGTTAAGTATATAGCATTCCGGGGAAAACTGCAATTCTCAAAAAGTTTTGAGGTTGTATATAGGATGCATTTTTAGTAAAATGTACGAAAAAACCAGCGAAAAATAAAGAAAATGTAAAAATCAACCAAAATTAAAAATATTTTTGATTTACATCTTGAATTATGCGAAGGAATTAGGTAAAATAAGACTGCTGATAAAATTTTGACAATCTAGCCTGAAGTTTCGGACGAGCAAAGGCAGTAATGTCAAAAAATATAAAATTCAATATATTTTAGGAGGAAACTAAAATGGCAGTAAAAGTAGCAATCAATGGTTTTGGCCGTATTGGTCGTCTTGCATTCAGACAGATGTTTGATGCAGAAGGTTATGAAGTAGTAGCAATCAATGACTTAACAAGTCCTGAAATGCTTGCTCATTTATTAAAGTATGATACCGCTCAGGGTAAGTACAAGTATGCTGACAGCGTAGTAGCTGGCGAAGACAGCATTACCGTTAACGGTAAGACTATCACCATCTATGCTAAGGCTAACGCAGCTGAACTTCCTTGGGGTGAATTAGATGTAGACGTAGTATTAGAGTGTACCGGTTTCTATACCTCTAAGGCTAAGGCAGAAGCTCACATCCAGGCTGGTGCTAAGAAGGTAGTTATCTCTGCACCTGCAGGAAATGATCTTCCTACCATCGTTTACAACGTAAACCACAATACATTAAAGGCTGAAGATACTGTAATCTCTGCAGCTTCTTGTACCACAAACTGCTTAGCACCTATGGCTAAGGCACTTAACGATTTAGCACCTATTATGTCCGGTATCATGACCACCGTTCATGCTTACACCGGTGATCAGATGATCCTTGACGGTCCTCAGAGAAAGGGCGACAAGAGAAGAAGCCGTGCAGGCGCTTGCAACATCGTTCCTAACTCTACCGGTGCAGCTAAGGCAATCGGTCTTGTTATTCCTGAATTGAACGGCAAGTTAATCGGTTCTGCACAGCGTGTTCCTACCCCTACCGGTTCTACTACTATCTTAGTAGCAGTTGTTAAGGGTGCAGTTACCAAGGACGAAATCAATGCAGCTATGAAGGCAGCAGCTACCGAAAGCTTCGGTTACAACACTGATGAAATCGTTTCTTCTGATATCATCGGTTCTACCTTCGGTTCTATCTTCGATGCTACTCAGACCATGGTAGCTCCTATGGAAGATGGCAATACCCAGGTACAGGTTGTTTCTTGGTACGATAACGAGAACAGCTACACCTCTCAGATGGTTCGTACTATCAAGTACTTCGCTGAATTGGCATAGGGAACGAGGAAGGAAAACAAGCGGCTGCGAAGCAGACATTTGTTTTCATCCGGAGTGACCACGAGAAAATCGTAAGCAACTTTAGTTGCGCTTCTGCGAAGCAGAAGGATTTTCGAGTCGTATGTAGTGTATTTTAAACGACCTAAAAGGTCCGGTTCATTAGGACCGGACCTTTATTATTAAATTAAAAAGAAAGTGGAGGTCATCAAAATGGGCTTAAACAAGAAATCAGTAGATGATATCAATGCTAAGGGCAGAAAAGTACTCGTAAGATGTGACTTTAACGTGCCTCTTAAGGAAGGCGTGATTACTGACGAAACTCGTATCAACGCAGCGCTTCCTACAATCAAGAAGTTAATCAATGATGGTGGAAAGGTTATCCTTTGCTCTCACCTTGGTAAGGTTAAGGAAGGTCCTAACGAGAAGGAATCTTTAGCACCTGTTGCTAAAAGACTTTCTGAGAAGCTTGGTAAGGAAGTTGTATTCGTAGCAGATTACAATGTTACCGGCGAAGCAGCTACCGCAGCTGTAGCAGCTATGAACGAAGGCGATGTAGTATTACTTCAGAATACTCGTTTCCGTGGCAAAGAAGAGACCAAGAACGGCGAAGAATTCAGCAAGGAATTGGCTGATTTGGCTGACGATTATGTATGTGATGCATTCGGTTCTTCTCATAGAGCACATGCATCTGTTGCAGGCGTTACCAAGTTTATCACCGAGAAGGGTGGTTCTAACGTAGTTGGTTACTTAATGCAGAAGGAAATCGACTTCTTAGGTAATGCAGTAGAAAATCCTGTAAGACCTTTCGTAGCAATCCTTGGTGGTGCTAAGGTTGCTGATAAGTTAAATGTTATCTCTAACCTGTTAGAGAAGTGTGATACCCTCATTATCGGTGGTGGTATGGCTTACACCTTCTTAAAGGCTCAGGGTAAGGAAATCGGTAACTCATTAGTAGATGATGAGAAGATCGATTACTGTAAGGAAATGATGGATAAGGCAGCTAAGCTTGGTAAGAAGTTATTACTTCCTATCGATACCACCGTTGCAGCTGGTTTCCCTAACCCCATCGATGCTGAAATCGAAGTTACATATGTAGATGCAGATGCTATTCCAGCAGATATGGAAGGTTTGGATATCGGACCTAAGACTGCTGCTATGTATGCTGACGCTGTTAAGTCTGCTAAGACCGTTGTTTGGAACGGACCTATGGGTGTATTCGAGAACCCTACTTTAGCAGCTGGTACTATCGCAGTAGCTAAGGCTTTGGCTGAAACAGAAGCAACTACCATTATCGGTGGTGGTGACTCTGCAGCAGCTGTTAACCAGTTAGGCTTCGGTGACAAGATGAGCCACATCTCTACCGGTGGCGGTGCTTCCCTTGAATTCTTAGAGGGTAAGGTTCTTCCCGGCGTAGATGCAGCAGATGACAAGTAAAATCGCGTAAAGAAAATCTAAGGCGCCAAAACACACCGCCTAAGATTTTCTAAGTTACGCCTCAGAAAAATGCAAGCATTTTTCTGAATATTAAAAAATGTGAGGAAACAAATCATGGCAAGAAGAAAAATTATCGCTGGTAACTGGAAGATGAACATGACTCCCAGCCAGGCAGTTGAACTTGTAAATACTTTAAAGCCCCTCGTAGTTAATGACGATGTAGACGTAGTATTCTGCGTACCTGCAATCGACATCATTCCTGCTATGGAAGCTGCTAAGGGTTCTAACATCAACATCGGTGCTGAAAATATGTACTTCGAAGATAAGGGTGCATTCACCGGTGAAATCGCACCTAATATGCTTACTGATGTTGGAGTTAAGTATGTAATCATCGGTCACTCTGAGAGAAGAGAATACTTCGCAGAAACCGACGAAACCGTAAATAAGAAGGTATTAAAGGCATTCGAATACGGCATTACTCCTATCGTTTGCTGTGGTGAAACCTTGACTCAGAGAGAGCAGGGCGTTACCATCGACTTCATCCGTCAGCAGATTAAGATTGCTTTCTTAAACGTTACCGCGCAGCAGGCTGCAACTGCAGTGATCGCTTACGAGCCTATCTGGGCTATCGGTACCGGTAAGGTTGCTACTACTGAGCAGGCTCAGGAAGTATGTAAGGCAATCCGTGACTGTATCGCAGAAGTATATGATGATGCTACTGCAGCAGCTATCCGTATCCAGTACGGCGGCTCAGTATCTGCTTCCAGCGCACCTGAATTATTCGCACAGCCGGATATCGACGGTGGTTTGGTAGGTGGCGCTTCTCTGAAGCCTGACTTCGGCGCTATCGTAAACTACAATAAGTAAGATATAAATATGTATCATGCACCGGGTAGTGTGTCATCACTATCCGGTGTTTTTGTATATTTAAGTCACTCACCTATCCGTTGAGTCCCCTCAAACTAAAGGTTATTGTTCTTTTTTGAAAATTACGATATGCTATATTCATCAGCTGATACGAAATATTAAGTGAGTACTTAAAGGAGAAAATAGAAATGGATATGAATATTGGAAGTGTAATAAAGAAATTACGAACCGCACAGGGCGTGACACAGGAGGATTTGGCAGAGTATTTGGGGATATCTTATCAGGCGGTCAGCAAGTGGGAAACCGGAGTGGGTTTACCGGATATTACATTGTTGCCCGGAATTGCAGTATTCTTCGGTGTGAGGATTGATGAGTTGTTTTCCATCAATCATGAAGATGAGATGGAGCGAATCCGACACATTCTGGACTATGAGAAGATGAATGACGGAAATTTTGCTTATGCGAAAAAGACATTGGATGCTATGCTTGGTGAGAATCCGAAGAACGTGGAAGCCGTAAAGACATATGCCAAGGTGATTTTGACCAAGTCTAATGAGGAATTGCTTTCAGCAGGCCATATGTTGGAAAAGGCTATGGAAATCAGCCCTCTGGATGATGAAGTGTATGGTTTGTACCGTGCAGTACGCGGAGGCGTGGAAACCAAGCATCATAGCGACAATGATTGGTTTATCAGAGTTTGTGAGCCTTATGCAAAAAAGTATCCACAAATGGAAAGCTTATGCTATAACTTGGTAGAAGCTATGATTAGTCAGAAGTATTTTGACAGTGCAGAGGAAATCATCCGTATGATGCAGCCTTCTGCAGAGAAAAAGTTCATGAAGGAGATTTTGCTGGGTGATGTTCAGGTAAAGAGAGGTAATGTCAACGCAGCAAAAGAAATCTGGGCTACTGTTTCTACAGAGGATTGGGGTGCACAGTATGAGGTGGGAGAACGCTTAAATCGTCTGAATGAATACGAAGCTGCAATTGCTTGCTTTAAGAGAGCTTTTGACTTACAGAAAGCGCCCAAAAGAGCATTGGATATGGTGTATTCATTGGCTTTTCTGTACAAAAAGCTGGGGCGCTATGAAGAAGCATTGAAGTCTTGGGAATGCATTTTGCAGGTGTTAGCAGAGGATTACGGACAGACAGAAGGCAATGATGTGGAATGGGCAAACAACGAAATTAAGAAATTAAAGGATTTGATTGATGCGAAATAAAGATTGGGCTACACGAGAAAAGGTCAGAGCATATGCTTTGGCCCTTTTGAGTTTAAACGGGGTGTTTTTTGCATGTATTTATGATATACTGGAAGTGTTAAAACTGTTTTATGATATCCAACGGGAGGGGACGCGGATGAATGTATCCTTTGACCTGGATGATACATTATTCGTATCGCCGGATGAGTTTGAGACAGAAGCTGTGCCATCGTTTACATACAAATGGAAGTATAAAGAACGGCTTCGTAAGGGAACCATAGAGCTTTTTGAAAGGCTACAGGATATGGATGTGGATATATGGATTTATACCACTTCCTTTCGGTCGGAAAGGTATATACGAGGCCTGTTTCGGTGTTATGGTCTGGAGGTAGAACATATTGTAAATGGGGAGCGACACGCCAAAGAGGTGCAGGGAGTACGTGCAGAAGCCATGCCATCCAAATATCCAAGCAGGTATCGGATTGATTTACATATAGATGATGATGTATCCGTGGCGCAGAATGGCAGAGTTTACGGATTTAAGGTGTTTATTGTGGGTCCACAGGACGATGCCTGGGTGGAGAAGATTGTAGAAGAAGTGGAACGGATTCAAAAAATAGTGAAATGATCTAAGGATTATGAGGGTGAAAGTATGAATTTAGAACAGGAAATTTTAAAAGAATATGATTTAAATGTACAGGAGCTTAAGCTGCTTCGGCACAATGAAAATATGACCTATAAGGTACTTGCGGAGGAAGGCGAGTATGTGCTTCGTATTCATCAGTCGGTAGAAGGGATGAGTCTGTCCATGCTCATGGGCGAATTAAGTCAGGAGGAACTTATATCCGGTGAAATGCAGCTTCTGGAGTGCTTGTGCCAAAATACGGATTTGGGAATACAAAGGCCCGTTAGGAATCGGGAAGGGCAGTTGGTAACAAAAAAGGACGGAATTTGTGGCACTCTGTTAGAATGGGCACCCGGAGAATGCGTGAATAAGCAGACAATGAATGTGAAGCAGGCCTATAAAATCGGAGCCATGGTGGCTGAAATACATAATGCAGCAAAGCTGACAGGAAATATCAGAAGATATTCTTATGGAGTGGATATGGTGGAGCGGATGCAGAAGGTATGTGATACCATATTGCAGAAAGCAGGGGCGGAACCCCAAATCTTTGCTAATATAGAGAAGGTTTTAGATAAGGTAAAAGAGCTGTTAGAAGCACGTGGAAGTGAATTTGTAATGATTCATAATGATTTGGGAGAAAGCAATTTATTGTGTTCGGACGGTGGAATTATCCCCATTGATTTTTCCCTTAGCGGTGTTTGTATCCGGGAGATGGATTTAGCATCTCTGTTTCTCCATTTTGAGGAAAAAGAGATTAAAGATGCAATATTACAGGGATATAACAGTAAAGCAGACTGTCCGGCTAATGTGGAACAGATAGATATTTGCTTGGGATATCAATTGCTTATCTTTATTCTGAGCCAATATGAAATGATAAGCAATCAGGGCTGGTTTGCAGAGGCTTTGCATTACTGGGACGAGGAAGTATTCCAAAAGATTTTAAGGGGAGAACGGATAGAAGGTAAAATTGGTTTATACAGTTGATGTTGATGAAGAGGACGGCAAGGAACCGTCCTTTTCTTAATGCAAACAAAAAATTATAAAAATGTATTGACAACCATAAAAACATAGTGTACTATGTACCTAGTACACTGATACACGCAAAGAAAGGAGCGATACATGGAGTTTTCCGCAAGTACACCAATCTATCTAAAGGTTGTGGAAGAGATTAAGCGGCTGATGATCAGCGGCGAACTAAAGCCCGGCGAAAAGCTTTGGTCAGCAAGGGATATGGCGCTGAGATACCAGATTAATCCCAATACAGCGGCCAGGGTATATAAGGAATTGGAAGCAATAGAGTTATGCTTCACTAAACGAGGACTTGGTACTTATATTACCGAAGACCCGGGGATGGTAGAGAAGCTACGAAACGAACGGGCGGAACAATTGATTAAGAGCTTAGTGACAGAGTTTAAAAATTTAGGATATACCAAAGAAGATGTGCATAAGCTCTTAGACGAAAACTATTAACAAAAAGAAAGAATGATTTCGAGGAGGAAGAGATGGTAGAAGCGAATAAATTAGGAAAAAAATACATGAGAAGATGGGCACTGAGAGATGTGGATTTGGTGCTGGAAAGGGGTAGGATATATGCCTTGCTTGGACCCAACGGAAGTGGCAAAACTACTTTTATGAAGATGGTGGCAGGACTTATCAAACCCACTTCCGGTACAGTGACCTTTAACAATGGTCCCATCGGTGTGGAGTCCAAGAAAAGAGTAGCGTATATGTCTACAGAGCCCTTCTTTTATGCATACATGACCATTAAGGATGTGGGAAAATACTTTGCTGATTTCTTTGAAGATTTTTCAGTGGAGAAATACGAAGAGCTAATTAGCAGAATGGATTTACATATGGAGGATAAAGCAAAGGAGCTTTCTTCCGGTCAGGCGGCAAAGTTAAAAATCGCAGCCACCATGGCCAGGGATGCAGAGCTTTACATGTTGGATGAACCCTTAAACGGTATTGATATTATAGCCAGAGAACAGATTTTAAAGGCTATCGTGGAAGTGGCTGGCGAGGATAAGACCTTGGTGATTTCCAGCCATTTGGTGGATGAATTGGAAGCAATCGTGGACAGCGTGGTATTCTTAAAACAGGGCAACTTGGTACTGTCGGGCGACGCAGAAGAAGTACGTATCGAACGTGGTAAGTCCATTGTAGAACTGTACAAGGAAGTATATGCATAAGAGGGGGAGAAGACAATGGGAAAATTGATTAAATATGAATTGAAAAAGCAGATGCTGTCAAAAATTGTGGTTGGTGTGTTGGCAGCCATTTGTGAAGCGGTATTTTTTGTGGGATTAATAGTTGATAATGGTGAGTGGGCCGGTGTCGGATTAGGTGTTTTGTTCATCTTAGGCTTTGTTTCATTGTTCTACTTCAGTTTTGAGACCATTATAACCTACTCCAATGATTTAAAGACCAAGCAAAGCTACATGCTGTTTTTGATACCCCGTAATATGTATCAGGTGGTAGGGGCAAAGATGATTACTACCTTACTTCAGATTTTGCTGGTTGGAGCTGCTTTCGTGGCCATTTTTGTAGGCGATGTATTTGCGGTATGTGCCAGATATGGTGAAATTGAGGAAATGATAGAAATGATCAAGATGATGTTTGAACAGATTTCCGGCATCAAGGTAGACTTGGTATTAGTAATATATGTAATCTGCGAAGTACTTGTAATTTGGATTGAATTTATCTTGATGTGTATGCTGGCAATTACTTTATCCACCACCTTATTTGCTAATAAGCGATACAAGGGTGTGATAAGTTTTGGAATTTATGTGGTATTGCAGCTTTTAGTTGCAAAGGTAGCAGATTTGGTAACAAATGGTGTTATGTCAGAAGAAGTTTTGGAATTGAACGCAATGGCATGGATTTATATCGGTGTATATGCTGTGGCTATGGTACTTTGCTACTTCGGAACTGTTTGGTTTTTGGATAAGAAGATTAGTGTTTAATATGATACATAAGATGAAAGGGACGATGGTTTTAGGGCCGTCGTCCTTTTTGAAATTGTATTTTTTGTGGTTTTATGTTATAATATGTCCAAGTGTTTTCAGCGCCGTCAGACGACTATTTTTCAGGGGGAGAAAGGAGAGAAACACTATGATTTTTAAATGTAAGAATTGTGGAGGCAATACCGTATACAGTCCGGAACATAAGGGCATGTTCTGTCCTTACTGCGAAGCGGAGAAGAGTCATGAGAGAAAGCATGATTTGACCAATATCACACATTGCCCGGATTGTTCAGGTGAATTAGAGATTGGAGAGTATACCTCTGCATTGCAATGTCCTTATTGTAACAACTACATCATTTTGAATGAAAGGGTGGACGGTGAGTTTACCCCTCAGAAGATGATCCCCTTTAAGTACAGCAAAAAAATGGTGAAGCAGCTTCTTAGAGACAATTTTAAGAGTAGAATATTTGCACCTACGGATTTCCTGTCCGAGGCACGTTTGAACAGTATGAGCGGTGAATATGTGCCTTTCTGGATGTATGATTATAATGCACGTTGTGTATTCCGCGGGGAAGGTACCAAGAAGCGTAGCTGGTCTTCGGGAGAAATGCATTATACAGAGACTTCGTACTATAGCGTTGTCCGTGATTTTTATCTGACTTATGAGGATATCCCGGTGGATGCTTCTATCGTGATGCCCGACCATATTATGGACCTGATGGAGCCCTATAATTATGATGATATGGTGGATTTCCAGCCGGAGTATATGTCCGGATTTAACGGTCAGAAGTACAATATGCCTGCAACCACATTGGAGGACAGAGCCGGTAGCAAGATGAAGGACAGTGCGCAGACGATTCTGAGTCAGAGTGTTACCGGATATTCTACAATGACTACCTATGAAAGTAATGTAACGCAAAATAAAACGGACGCCAGATTTTGTCTGCTGCCTGTGTGGAAATACATATACAAGTATAAAGGCGAGGAATATCCTTTTTATATCAATGGTCAGACCGGTAAAGTGATTGGTAAAGTGCCTGTTTCGAAAGCTAAGGTAAAGGCCTATGGGGCCACTCTATGGGCTTCTTTGACAGCCATTATATTGATGGTGGGCTTTATCGTGACAAACTTGTAGGATGAGGGAGGATAAGAAGGATGTCAGTAGAAGAATTTAATGTAAAAGCAGAAGCCAGAAAACAATACCTTAAGTATTTTCGAGGCTGGTTTGTGGTATTAGCCATATTGTTGGTGGTATCGGGAGTGATTTTAGCCGGTAAGCTTTTAAAGAAAGACAGCGACCGTACCAATTACGAGGCTCCTGAAGAGAGAGTATTTGACGAGGCGGATGTACTGTCCGATAAGGAAGAAGAGAAGCTGCGGAAGTTGATTGCCAAAGCGGAAGATAAGATTCATGCGGATATCGTAATTGTAACCATTGATCAGTCAGTGGAAGGGAAAGAAGCAAAGGAAAAGTACGGATATCGCTTTGAAGATTGGGAATCCAATATGGATGATATAGCAAAGAATTTTTATATTGATAATTTGTTTGGCTATGATGAAGAATACAGTGGAGGAATCCTTGTCATGAACTGGTATGGTGCCGGTACTTCTAGTAGTCAGAGAGGCGTTTGGATGGCGTTTGATGGTGCTGCTGAGGAGAAAATTTCCAAACGTGAGATTAATCAGCTTAAAGAAAAGGTACAGGATGTGATTTTGGCAGGGGGGTCTCCATATAAAGCGTATAAAGCTTATGTGGATAAAGTGGTAACCCTTATGGGTGGTGGTCTGCCTTCCTATGTGATGGCTATTTTTGCTTTAGCAGCGCTAATCGTACCTATTATTGTGGCAAGTATTTTTATTGCAGCTAAATCCATCAGTAAAGAAGGAAAAGTTACTACAAATGTGAATACATACGTAAGCCAGAACACCGGTAATCGTACCATGCGTGATGATTTTATCCGAAAAATTGTTACATCCAGAAGAATTCCGAAAAGTACTTCTTCCGGTGGTGGTGTGAGAAGCTCCGGTGGCGGAAGAAGCTCTGGTGGCGGACGTTCCATGAGTAGTGGTGGCGGAAGGTTCTAGGTTGTAATTAATGCGTCAGAGCCCATTCGCAAAATCGCTGTTACACAGCTTTCCTTTTGCGAATGTTTGGCTAATCGCCAAATAGAAAAAATAAAAGAACAACAAAAAAGAACTCACATGACGGTGTGAGTTCTTTTTTATATATCAATTTTAAATTAAGCCATCTGATTAACAGCCTTGCTAAGACGTGAAACTTTTCTTGCAACGTTGTTCTTGTGATAGATGCCCTTAGAAGCAGCCATTTCGATAGCCTTGGTAGCGTTAGCAAGCTCAGCCTGAGCAGCAGCCTTGTCACCAGCTTCGATTGCAGCATAAACCTTCTTGATAGCAGTCTTAACACCGGACTTAATAGACTTATTTCTCTCGGTTCTGATTCTAGCAACTTCGATTCTCTTCTTTGCAGATTTAATGTTAGCCAAAGTTCTACACCTCCAATATATTGAAATCAAATTCTGTAAACATATGTAATTAGCCAGACACGGAAGACTAAGTACACATACTATTACATAATAGACAAGGTTTTCCAATTTGTCAATACATATTTTGCGGATTTTGAGAAAAAATAGGAGATAAACAATAATTCAGGATTGCGGAGGCAGATATGGCTGGTTTTCAAGTAAGAACGGACCTTGCGTTAGAGGCAAGGGAAAGTATGGCAGAAGCAAAGAAAAAGCTTCATGGAATACAGGTGGAAGAATATGAAATCGTGGAAGATCATATTCATGTGACCAGGGTTCTCATTGAAACCAAAAATGCAGCCAAGTCCATGGGCAAACCCATCGGAACCTATATTACCATAGAAGCGCCGGAAATACTAGAGCCGGATGAAGATTATCACAGGGAAATCTCTGAATGCATTTCGAAAGAGCTGTTAAGTATGCTGCCTAAAAAGGAAGAGGGGCTTTCCGTATTGGTGGTCGGTCTGGGGAATCGTGAGGTGACGGCGGATGCCCTGGGTCCCAGGGTACTTGACAATCTGATGATTACCAGGCATATCATGCGTACCTATGGGAAGGCGGCTTATGAGAATAAGTGCGTCAATGAAATCAGTAGTATTGAGCCCGGCGTCATGGCAAAAACCGGTATGGAGACAGCGGAAATCGTGAAGGGTGTAGTGGAAGAAACACAGCCGGATGTGGTGGTGGTTATCGATGCCTTGGCGGCCAGAAGCACCAAGAGATTGAATCGGACCATACAGATTAGCAATGCGGGGATACAGCCCGGCTCAGGTGTGGGAAATCATCGAAATGCATTGACGGAGGAAAGCTTAGGCAGAACAGTGATTGCCATAGGAGTCCCTACCGTAGTGGATGCAGCTACCATAGTGGTGGATGCCATGGAGAGAATGTTAAAGGACCAAAACAAGTCGGAAGAATGGAGAGATATGGAACGCATCCACAAGGCTGTAACCCAGTTAAACAGTATGTATATGACCGGTAAGGATGTGGATTCCATGATTAAAAGGGTTAGTTATACTTTGTCGGAAGCACTGAATATGGCGCTTATCTGAGGTATAGATTGCCCGTCCTAATCATATACTGAACAGACGAAAAGGTGAGAAGGATGGGGCGATATGGTGAAGAAATTTGGACGGCCTGCTTTGTTGGGGCTATTGGCGGTAATCCTTTTTGGCGTGATGTTCAATGGCGTACAGGAAAAGGGGATACGAAGCTGTATTCCGGTATTTTCCTACATGACGGAAGGCGAAAACGATAGCGGACTGTGGCAATCGGTGGAGCATATCTTCCCGGTTTTGTCTTTTCATCAGGGGAAAAGGATGGAAATACACAGGCAGGACCGATTTCTGTTGAAATATATGAAGCCGGTGGAACTACTGACTATGATGAGTGTGGAGAATTTGGAAGAGGTAACGCCGGAACAAAAGACGGAGAATGTGGCAGACATTATAAAGACGGAAATGCAGGCCCCTTCAGAGCAAACTACCACACCGGTTACGGAATCGGAAGTACAGCCCATACAAGCCTCAGCTTCTATGCCTTTTGTCCCTCACACCTTACAAACAATCGTGGATATTAAACCCTTGGAGGAATTGGATGCACTGGTAGGAGCCTTTTATACCGTGGATGGAGTGGCCAAGGTGGATGGGAATATGTTAAATGCTAAGACCTTAAATGAAAAGGATTTGCGAATCACCAAAGCGACAGAAGGACCGCAGATTCTGATTTATCATACCCATTCTCAGGAGGCTTTTGCAGATTCCATACCGGGAGATACAAGTACATCCATCGTGGGGGTGGGGGAGCATCTGGCGGAAATCCTGCGGAGTAGGTATGGTTATAACGTTCTGCATCATACGGGGCAATATGATGTGCAAACCCGGGATAATGCTTATTCCAGAGCCTTGCCGGAGGTGCAGAAAATCTTAGAGGAGAATCCTACCATACAGGTGGTCATCGATTTGCACCGGGACGGCTTGGCGGAGGGGGCAGCGAAGCTGGTGATGGATTTGGACGGCAGACCCACTGCCCGGTTTATGTTTTTCAACGGCGTCAGCTGCGGAAAGAAGTCCGGTAATATCGACTATTTACATAATCCAAACTTAGAAGAGAATCTGGCATTCTCCTTTCAGCTAAAGAAAGCGGCGGAGGAATATTATCCCGGATTGACCCGGAAAAACTATATCAATGCTTATCGTTACAACATGCATGTATGCGGACGAACCACTCTGATAGAGCTGGGGGCCCAGAACAATACGGTGGAGGAAGCCATGAATGCCTGTGACCCGATAGCGCATATTTTGGACTTGGTGCTCAGTGGTTCATAGAAGTACTTGCGTATGGACTGTGGTTTGTGTTAAAATGACACTAATTATGGCATAGAGAGAGGAAAGTTATTAATGGCATATACAGACCAGAGTAAAATCCGCAACTTTTGTATTGTTGCACATATAGATCATGGTAAGTCCACTTTGGCAGATCGTATTATCGAGAAAACAGGACTACTGACCAGCCGCGAGATGCAGGCACAGGTACTTGATAATATGGAGCTGGAAAGGGAAAGAGGTATTACCATTAAGGCCCAGTCCGTTCGTACGGTTTATAAGGCGAAGGACGGAGAAGAGTATATTTTCAACCTGATTGATACCCCCGGACATGTGGACTTTAATTATGAAGTAAGCCGTTCTTTGGCGGCTTGTGACGGAGCCATCTTGGTGGTGGATGCAGCCCAGGGTATCGAAGCACAGACATTGGCAAATGTGTATCTGGCTTTGGATCATGACCTGGATGTATTCCCTGTGATTAATAAAATCGATTTGCCCAGTGCGGAACCTCAGCGTGTCATTGACGAAATCGAGGATGTAATCGGTATCGAAGCTCAGGATGCACCTTTGATTTCGGCTAAGAACGGACTGAATATTGAGGATGTACTGGAAGCGATTGTAGAGAAGATTCCCGCACCTAAGGGAGACCCTAATAAGCCCTTGCAGGCGTTGATTTTTGACTCTGTCTATGATTCCTATAAGGGAGTTATCATCTTCTGCAGAATCATGGAAGGTACCGTAAGAAAAGGGACAACCATCCGTATGATGGCTACCGGTGCCAAGGAAGAAGTAGTGGAAGTGGGCTACTTCGGTGCAGGTCAGTTCCATCCCTGTGAAGAGCTTTCGGCAGGTATGGTAGGCTATATCACCGCTTCTATTAAGAATGTAAAGGATACTGCGGTTGGTGATACGGTAACAGACGATAAGAACCCCTGTGCAGAGCCTTTGCCCGGATATAAGAAGGTAAACTCCATGGTATACTGTGGTATGTATCCGGCAGATGGTGCAAAGTATCCGGATTTGCGTGATGCGTTGGAGAAGCTTCAGTTGAACGATGCATCCTTAAACTATGAGCCGGAGACCTCCATTGCTTTAGGCTTTGGTTTCCGTTGCGGATTCTTAGGACTGCTTCATCTGGAGATTATCCAGGAACGTTTGGAAAGAGAGTACAATTTAGACCTGGTAACTACGGCGCCGGGTGTTATTTATAAGGTATTTAAGACCAACGGTGAGATGATTGAGCTGACCAATCCCTCCAATCTGCCGGATCCTTCGGAAATCGAGCATATGGAAGAGCCCATCGTAAGTGCGGAAATCATGGTGACCCAGGAATTCATCGGTTCCATTATGGAGCTTTGTCAGGAAAGACGGGGACGCTACTTAGGTATGGATTACATGGAGAACCGTGCGCTGATTAAGTACGAGCTACCCTTGAATGAAATTATTTACGACTTCTTTGATGCATTAAAGTCCCGCTCCAAGGGCTATGCATCTTTTGATTATGATATTAAGGGCTATGAGGAGTCCAAGCTGGTGAAGCTGGATATCCTGATTAACCGTGAGGAAGTGGATGCCCTGTCCTTTATCGTGCATGCGGATTCGGCTTATGAACGTGGCCGCAGAATGTGCGAGAGACTGAAGGACGAGATTCCGAGACATTTGTTTGAGATTCCCATTCAGGCTGCAGTGGGGGGCAAGATTATCGCCAGAGAGACCGTAAAGGCTATGCGTAAGGATGTGTTGGCGAAGTGCTACGGTGGTGATATTACCCGTAAAAAGAAGCTCTTAGAGAAGCAGAAAGAGGGTAAGAAGCGTATGCGCCAGGTGGGCAATGTGGAGATTCCTCAAAAGGCCTTCATGAGTGTATTGAAGCTGGATGAAAGAAACTAAGATGTGGAAATAAAATTGTCGCCGCCTGGCGACAATTTTTATGTAGGAAGAGGTTCATGAAAAAAGAACATGTGAAAGAACTGATGATTTATATTCATATTCCTTTTTGTGTAAAAAAGTGCCTGTATTGCGACTTTTTGTCAGCACCTGCGGATGATGCTGCTAAAAAGGCATATATGGAGGCTTTGTGCCGGGAAATTCATGAAAAGAGCCGTGATTACAGGGATTATGAGGTGAGCAGTATTTTCTTCGGTGGAGGTACCCCTACGGCGGTAGACCCGGAATGGATAAGACAAATTATGCAGCTTCTTAGGGAAGATTATCATATTGCGGAAGACGCAGAGATTACCATGGAAATGAATCCGGGGACGGTATCCCAAAAGGATATGACTGTGTACGCTGCTGCAGGAATCAATCGTCTGAGTATGGGCTTGCAATCCGCCTGCAATGAGGAGCTTAAGAGTCTGGGACGGATTCATACCTATGAGAAGTTTTTGGAGACCTATACATATGTACGGGAAGCCGGATTTGCCAATGTAAATGTGGATTTGATGAGTGGTTTGCCGGGCCAGACCCCGCAGAAATATAGGGAATCACTGGAAAAGGTGCTGGGACTGATACCGCCACCGGAGCATATTTCGGCATATAGTTTGATTGTAGAAGAGGGTACACCTTTTTACAAAGCTTACGAAGAAGACAGACTTTTGCTTCCTACAGAAGAGGAAGAGCGGGAAATGTATTATCTGACAAAGCAGATACTTAAGCAGCATGGATACGATAGGTATGAAATATCCAATTATGCTAAGCCGGGGAAGGAATGTAAGCATAATACAGGCTATTGGTGCAGAAGAAACTATGTGGGCTTTGGCATCGGTGCCGCTTCTTTGGTGGAGAATGTGCGGTTTGCCAACGAAAGGGATTTGGAAGCATATATAAACAATCCTTGTGAAATGATGGAGGGCAAAGAGATTCTTTCAACGGAAGACAGAATGTCAGAGACTATGTTTTTAGGTCTGCGCATGGTGAGCGGAGTAAGTGAAAAAGCATGGATGGAGGAATATGGCAGAAGCCTGAAGGATGTTTTTGGGGATGTACTTCAAAAACATATGGAGAATGGCCTTTTGGAGCAGTGGTCAGAAAACGGCGAGGGATTTATCAGGCTTACAGACAAGGGATTGGATGTGAGCAATTATGTAATGGCTGATTTCCTGGAGCCGAAAATATAGTGTAGTAAATCTTTGTTGTGTTTCACGTTCATTGTCCCACCCACATAAGATATTGATAAGAGAAATCCTACGGAGGTTTCGATTGAAAACCTTTCAAAAACCATTAACCGCAGGAGAGGAAGCCGAATATCTGAAGCAATTGCATGGTGGTGATAAAGAAGCTGCCATGAGGGCAAAGGATATATTAGTGGAGCGTAATTTGCGCCTGGTAGCGCATATCGTGAAAAAATATCAGAATGTGGATGAGGAGTTGGACGATTTATTGTCTATAGGTTGTATCGGACTGATTAAAGCTATTGATTCCTTTGATGTGGAAAAGGGCAGGCTGGCCACCTATGCCTGCCGTTGTATTGACAATGAGCTTTTAATGATGCTTCGGGGCAAGAAAAAATACTCCAGAGAGGTGTCCTTGTTTGAATCTATCGGACAGGATAAGGAAGGCAATGAAATACGTTTGTTGGATATCATCGAGCAGCCGCCCCTTGATGTGGTGGAACAGATGGAGCTTCAAAACAATATAGAAAAGCTGGAACGCTATAGAAAGGAATGTCTGACGGACAGAGAGTGGAAAATCCTTTTTCTTCGTTACGGATTAGGCGGAACCCGGGAATTGACCCAAAGTGAACTTGGGGAAATGTTTGGTATTTCCAGAAGTTATGTGAGTCGTATTGAGAAAAAAGCTTTGCTGAAATTAAAGAATTGTTTTGAAAATGATAAATAAGTTGTAAAATATACATGCTTTGTGGTATACTATTGCCAAAGGTGGATTGATAAGTCTGCCGACAATCGTGTGGAGGAGAAAAGATGGCTACAATAGAAGAAATTTTGACAGCGGCGAAAGAAGCCGGTGCATCCGATGTACATTTAACAGTAGGTATTCCGCCTAAGATGCGTGTAAACGGTAACCTGGTCACCATGGATTTTCCTAAAATGCTTCCGGCAGATACCCTGGATGTTATTTTAAGTATTATGACTGAATCACAGCGTGAACGTTATGAGGAGAAGGGTGAGTACGATATGTCTTTTGCGGTACCGAATGTTGCCCGTTACCGTGTAAATGCATTTAAGCAGAGAGGTTCTGCAGCATTGGCATTCCGTGTGGTTGCTACTGAAATACCGTCTCCCGAGAAGTTGGGTGTACCTACATCCGTTGTTGATTTGTATCAGCGTAAGAGAGGTCTGATTCTGGTAACAGGACCTACCGGTAGTGGTAAATCTACTACTCTTGCAGCGATTATTGATAAGGTAAACAGTAACAGAGATGCTCATATTATTACATTGGAAGACCCTATCGAGTATTTGCATCAGCATAAGATGTCTATGGTAAACCAGAGAGAAATCGGTTTGGATACTGAAAATTATGCGAATGCACTTCGTGCAGCACTCCGTGAAGACCCGGATGTTATTCTGGTAGGAGAAATGCGTGACTTCGAAACCATCAGTGTTGCTATCACCGCAGCAGAAACCGGTCACTTGGTATTGTCAACTTTACATACCATCGGTGCAGCAAGTACCATCGACCGTGTAATCGACGTATTCCCGCCTCATCAGCAGCAGCAGATCCGAGTACAGCTTTCCAACGTATTGGAAGCGGTTATCTCCCAGCAGCTGATTCCTACCTCCGATGGTAGAGGCCGTTGTGCAGCATTCGAAGTAATGCATGCGAACCATGCGGTACGTAACCTGATTCGTGAAGGTAAGTCACATCAGTTACAGTCCATCATGCAGACCAACCGTAAGATCGGTATGATTACCATGGATGATGCGATTTTACAGCTTTACTATGATGGAAAAATCGATAGAGAGCTTGCTATCCAGTTCGCTCAGGATGTGGATGGTATGGAGCAGAAGATTTAAGAAAATTAATTACAGCGGTCCTATGGGCCGCTGTTTTTGTACGGAATTAATTACCCACTTGGATTATTTGTACCGGGAATATGTTTGGTAATAGGCAATTAGGACATAACATCCTACCGCAGGGCGCTTTCGCTTCGTGGAAAACGTAGCGGCACTAAGTTCGAAGCCGCAAGCGGCTTGACCTCACTAAGGGCCGACGTTTTCCAAGACCTGCTTGTAGGAAATTATGTTCCTATTGCCTATAATTTAATCCATTCATAGGTACAAATAATCCAAGTGGGTAATTATAGTAATCCAATTTTCTTCATGTGAGTAGCGGCGTTCAGTTCAGCACCATGTTCTTTCAGCCAAAGTCGGCATTCCTTGTAATCCGGCAGGATGGAGCCGACCATGTTCCAGAATTCTTTGGAATGGTTCATATGGGTAATATGACAAAGCTCATGAACCACCACATAATCCAGCACTCTGGGAGGTGCATACAAAAGGCGATAATTGAAGGATAAGGTACCGGAGGAGGAGCGACTGCCCCAGCGGGTCTTTTGGTCCCGGATGGTGATACGGGTATAGGTACCGCCAGTAAGAGGGAGAAAGTGCTGCACCCGATTGGTGAAATGGGTCTTGGCAGCACTGCGGTAGCGATTGTCAAAAACCTCTATTCTTTTTCTTTCTTCCGGTGTATATAAAGGTGGCATAAGGGTTTCCTTTCTGGATGGATGTATGATATAATTATACAAGATTATACTTTGATTGAAAATAGGAAGTGAGCATATGGCAGATAAAAAATGTATTGTAATCGGTGCCGGTGATTTGACGGTAGGTGCCGTAAATGTGGGAGAAGAGGATTTGGTCATCGCTGTGGACGGTGGCATCAATTATTGCGGCATATTGGAAATCGAGCCGGATATTATTCTGGGAGATTTTGATTCGGTGAATGAAGCACAGAGAGAAGCTATATTAGCTATGAAGGAAGAGGCACCGGACAGAGTTATCACCTTGAAACCGGAGAAGGATGATACGGACATGCTGGCAGCCCTGAAGCTGGGCCTCAATATGGGCTATGATTATTTCCTGCTTTACGGAGCTACGGGAGGCAGACTGGAGCATACTCTGGCCAATATCCAGTGCCTGTTGTTCCTGAAAAATCATGATGCAGTAGGGTATCTTATGGATGGCAGTGGCATGATTTTCGTCATGAAGAATGAAGAAGTGAAGCTGCGAGATAATCTGGAAGGATATTTTTCTTTGTTCTGCCTGGGCAAGGAAGCAAAGGGCGTCACTATAAAGGGCATGAAATACGAATTAGAGGACTATACCATGACCAATGATTTTCCCATTGGGGTTAGTAATGAGTTTATCGGGAAAGAAGCTACGATTAGCGTGGCGGATGGTGAGTTGGTGGGGATTGTGAATTATGTGAGCGAGTGATTTATCTAGTCTCCATGGCACTATTTCTACAATAATTGAATAGAAATTTACTTGCACCACCATATGCTTTGCGTTATACTAAATGCAAAGCATATTTTCTTTTATTCTTAAGAATCTCATGTTCTATTATGTTTCAGAAAATTCATGCTTTTAATTCACATTATAAGTAAAAGCAGGAGGTTTCTGAAAGGGTATGCTCCTGCCATAGGAGGGGATAAATGAAAGCTTTACAGATGCCCATAGAGGAGGCTGTAGAGCAGACGCAAGAGGCGATTTTATCTAAATGGCACAAACTGGCGGCTAAGGCTGACAGTATACAGGAGTTTGAAGAACTGATAAAGGAATAATATTGGAGTGACCAATTACAAAACATAAAACAAGGAAAGGAAAAGTAATCCGCCCTTAATAAGGATTATACCAAAACATTATGAAAAGATGGGCAAGAGCAAATCATCAACCCAATTTACCATTGGAGAATGGCAAGTATGTAACGGCATGTAAGGAACATGTTTTATTGTCTAAGGAAGCTGCCACAGAAGGTATGGTGCTACTGAAGAATGAGAACAACAGACTTCCTTTAAAGAGTGGTGCCAAGGTGGCATTGTTTGGAAAGGGTACCTTTGACTATGTGAAAGGCGGCGGTGGTAGCGGCGATGTACATTCCGCTTATGTACGCAATCTCTATGAGGGGTTAAAGGAGCTGAAGGAAGTAGAGATATTCGAACCTTTGGCAGAGTATTATCGGGCAAATGTGGAAAAGCAGTATGCGGAGGGCGCAGTGCCGGGTATGACTGTGGAACCGGCCATTACAGAACAGCAGGTGCAGGATGCAAGAGCCTTTGCAGATACTGCCATTGTGGTAATCAGCCGTTTTTCCGGAGAGGGCTGGGACCGTTCCGACATAGAATGTGAGGAAGAATACAATCCCTGGAAATCCGATGCAGAAAGTATGCCTGCCATAAGTGGTCGTATCTTCCCGAAGGGGGATTTCTATCTTACTAAGGAAGAGGAAGATATGATTGCCCGGGTGGAGGAAGCCTTTGCAGATATAGTAGTGGTATTAAATGTAGGTGGTATGATGGATACCTCCTGGATACAGAAGGATGAGAAGCTTTCAGCAGCCCTGATTGCATGGCAGGGCGGTATGGAAGGCGGTCTGGCTACAGCTGAAATCTTGATGGGTAAGATGTCACCCAGCGGTAAGCTTTCCGATACCTTGGCAGCTACCGTGGAGGATTATTTGTCCACTGAGAATTTCCACGAATCCTTTGATTATGTGGATTATACGGATGATGTGTATGTGGGATACCGTTATTTTGAGACCTTTGCTGATGCAAAAGATAAAGTTTGTTATCCCTTTGGTTATGGGCTTTCCTATACAAACTTTGCGTTAGAGGATATCAAAGCTTGGGAAGAAGGAGAGTACCTCAAGGTTTCTTTACGTGTAACCAATACCGGTACCTATGTAGGAAAGGAAGTCATTCAGGTTTATATTAGTGCTCCCCAAGGGCTTTTACAGAAGCCGGCAAAGGAGTTAAAGGCTTTTGCAAAGACCAAGCTGCTACAGCCGGGAGAAGCACAGGAACTGGAGCTTCGTTTTACTAAGGCTTCTATGGCTTCCTATGACGATTTGGGCAAGGTGGCGAAATCAGCCTATGTATTGGAAGCTGGTGAGTATGTAATCTATGTAGGTACCAGTGTCCGTGACGTGATGAAGGCAGATTGGGCATATCAGGTCGAAGAGAACCAAGTGGTAGAGCAACTTTCGGCGAAATTAGTACCGACACAGCTTAAGAAACGTATTCTGGCAGACGGTACCTATGAAGAACTTCCATTAGGCGAACCCAATGACCCCAATGCCTGCATCTTTGAAAAAATGATACCCGGTACGGATGAAGGAATTTTGCCGGCTGTACGTGGACGTGCCGGTTGCTTTATGCTGGATGCCTATAAAAAGGGAAGTCATTTCCTGATAGAGGTAGCCGAGGGCAAAATTACCCTGGATGAATTTGTGGAGCAACTGTCCGATGAGGATTTGATTCATTTGCTGGGCGGACAGCCCAATACCGGTGTGGCAAACACCTTTGGCATAGGCAATCTGCCTGAATATGGTGTGCCCAATCTTATGACCGCGGATGGTCCTGCGGGTGTGCGTATTAACGAGGGATTCGATATTTATACTACTGCATGGCCCTGTGCCACTTTACTGGCATGTACCTGGAATGAGGAATTGGTAGAAAAGGTGGGGACCGCCGGAAGTAAGGAGTTAAAGGAGAATAATTTATCTGTATGGCTGACACCTGCCATGAATATCCATAGAAATCCGTTGTGCGGACGTAATTTTGAGTATTATTCCGAGGATCCTTTCTTAACCGGTAAAATAGGTGCAGCTATGGTGCGTGGTATCCAGTCTCAGAATATGGCGGCTACCATCAAGCATTTTGCAGCCAATAACAAAGAGACTAACCGTAAACATAGTGATTCCAGAGCATCCGAGAGAGCTTTGCGTGAAATCTATTTGAAGGGCTTTGAAATCGCAGTGAAGGAAGGCGGTACCTGGGCGGTTATGTCTTCCTACAATATGATAAACGGTCATCGTGCATCCGAATGTCGCGAGCTTTTAGAGGATATCTTACGTGGTGAGTGGGGCTATGAAGGTTTGGTTATGACGGATTGGTGGAACAGAGCGGAGCAGTATAAGGAAATCAAGGCCGGTAATAACCTTAAGATGGCAAACGGTTATCCGGAGCGTGTGAAAAAAGCCATGGAAATGGGCGTGCTTACCAGAGAAGAATTACTCGTATCTGCCAAGAGAGTACTTGAACTCATACTTAAGATTGAATAGTAGTTGTGAAAAAATTGTCAATTTCCTCAATTTACTGTTGCACCTTGAGAAAATAAAGTGTATAATTCATTTGGTTTATTAATTAAAATGTTCGCCAAAGGCAGAAAGATGGAGGAATTATGAGTAAGAAACCTGTAGTTTTAATGATTTTAGACGGTTATGGTTTAAACGAAAAGACCGAGGCTAACGCTGTAGCACAGGGTAAGACCCCGGTTATGGATAAATTGATGAAGGAGTGCCCTTTTGTAAGAGGTAATGCCAGCGGTATGGCAGTAGGTCTTCCGGACGGACAGATGGGTAACTCAGAAGTAGGACATTTGAATATGGGTGCAGGCCGTATTGTATATCAGGAATTAACCCGTATTACCAAGGAGATTCAGGATGGTACCTTCTTTGAGAACCCTGCATTATTAAAGGCTGTTGAAAACTGTAAGGCAAATAACAGTGCATTACATTTGATGGGTCTGTTATCAGACGGTGGTGTACACAGCCACAATACCCATTTATACGGTTTGTTAGAACTGGCAAAGAGAAACGGCTTGGAGAAGGTATATGTACACTGCTTCTTAGATGGTCGTGACACTCCTCCAGCATCCGGTAAGGATTTTGCTATCGCTTTAGCTGACAAGATGGAAGAAATCGGCGTAGGTAAGATTGCAACCGTTATGGGTCGTTACTACGCAATGGACAGAGATAACAACTATGACAGAGTTAAGCTGGCATATGATGCCATGACCAAGGGCGAAGGCTTAACTGCAGCTTGCGGTATCTGTGGTATCCAGGCTTCTTACGACAAGGATGAAACCGATGAATTTGTAAAGCCTACCTGTGCTGTTGAAGACGGCAAGCCGGTAGCAGTAGTGGAAGATAAGGATTCCGTAATCTTCTTTAACTTCCGTCCCGATAGAGCAAGAGAAATCACCAGAGCCTTCTGTGATGATGATTTCAAGGGATTTGACAGAGTTCGTAAGGATATTACCTTTGTTTGCTTCTCTGATTATGATCCTACCATCCCTAACAAGGACGTGGCGTTCCACAAGGTTTCTGTAACCAATACCTTTGGTGAGTGGTTGGCAGCAAACAACATGACTCAGGCAAGAATCGCTGAGACAGAGAAGTATGCACATGTAACCTTCTTCTTCAACGGTGGTGTGGAAACTCCTAACGCAGGCGAAGACAGAGTGCTGGTAAACTCTCCTAAGGATGTAGCAACCTATGATTTAAAGCCTGAAATGAGTGCTTATGAAGTATGTGACAAATTAGTTGCAGCTATCAAGGCTGATAAATATGATGTAATCATCATCAACTTTGCAAACCCTGACATGGTAGGTCATACCGGTGTGGAAGCTGCGGCAATCAAGGCTGTTGAAGCTGTTGATGAGTGTGTAGGCAAGGCTGTAGATGCAATCAAAGAAGTAGGCGGCGTAATGTTTATCTGTGCTGACCACGGTAATGCAGAGCAGTTATTAGACTATGAAAGCGGTGAACCTTTCACTGCACATACCACCAATCAGGTACCTTTCATCCTGGTAAACTATGATGAAGCATACACCCTGAAGGAAGATGGTTGTCTGGCTGATATCGTTCCTACCTTGATTGAAATCATGGGCAAGGAGCAGCCTGTAGAAATGACCGGTAAGTCATTGTTGATTAAGAAATAAGATGATAACGATACAAAGCCATCGGTAGTGCCGATGGTTTTGTTATATAAAGCACTGTTTGATGGAGGGAAAGATGGGACTGGACATCTATGCAGGTACCCTTAGCAGGTACTATATGCGGAATTGGAAGACGATTACCCAGCAGTTTTGCGAAGCCAACGGGATGCAGTATACGCAGATACATCCTACGGGTCAGGAAGAAAATGAAGGTTCCGCATCGGAAACGGAGGAAGTAGTTAAGCTGTGGCAGGAACAGATGGTGAATGCCCTGAAAAGCGCAGGAGCAGAATCCGCAAAAGAATGGCAGGATGATTGGGATACCAAGCCTTATTATACCCATAAGCCGGATTGGGATGCGTACGGAGCACTTCTTTTGTATGCAACAGGAAAGCTGTTAAAGGTACGTTCTCCCAAGGATTATAAAAAAAATACGGATTATCATGCCGTATTAAAGGTGATGGGGATTTATGGTACTTCCTATCGTCAGTGGTCCCTATTTAATAATGTGTGCCACTATGTGCCCATTGCGGACAGGCTGGTGTTTAAGTATCCCTTACCGGATGGACGGGAAAGTATGCTGAGTACGGTGGCCTGCCTGAAATATGAGCTGGAAAAGATTAACGAGGCCTGCTGGCAGGCGGATGAAGCTACCATATTGGATTGGATAAATACAGAAGGTTATCCGGTAGAAGGACAGATTACCGGAACAGGCTTGCTTCGATATCTGCCTAAGAGAAATATTTATTCTACAGAATCCTTGGCGAAATTTGCCTTTTCCATTCTGTGGCAGGCAGTTTGCTTCGCCGAAAAGGAACAGGTTGCCATTGTTTTAGATTTCTAAGGAGAAGATTATGGTACAGGTAACATTAGGAAAAACAGGCATCACCGTGGAGAAAAATTCCTTTGGTGCATTGCCCATACAAAGAATCAGCAAAGAAGAAGCAGTGAAACTTTTACGTAAGGCTTACGACCACGGAGTTACCTTTTTCGATACAGCACGTTTTTATACGGACAGCGAGGAAAAGGTGGGGGAAGCCTTCAAAGGTATGCGAGAAAAGGTGTATATAGCCACCAAAACAGGAGCCACCACAGCAGAAGGCTTTTGGAAGGATTTACATACCTCTTTGAACAATTTACAGACCGACTATATTGATATTTATCAGTTTCACAATCCAAGCTTTTGTCCTAAGCCGGGAGACGGTACCGGACTGTATGAAGCCATGCTGGAAGCCAGGGACAAGGGCATGGTGCGCCATATCGGTATCACCAACCATCGTTTGCATGTTGCGAAAGAAGCTATCGAAAGCGGACTGTATGAAACCTTACAGTTCCCCTTCTGTTACTTGGCCACGGAAAAGGATTTGGAAATCGTAGAAGCCTGTAAGGCGGCAGATATGGGTTTTATCGCCATGAAGGCACTGTCCGGAGGCTTGATTACCAATTCGGCGGCAGCTTATGCTTATCTTGCACAGTATGACCATGTATTGCCTATCTGGGGCGTGCAGAGAGAATCGGAGCTGGATGAATTCTTAAGCTATATTGACAATCCGCCTGCTATGACAGAAGAGCTGAAGGCGGTAATCGAAAAGGACCGTACGGAGCTTCTGGGTGAATTTTGCAGAGGTTGCGGCTATTGTATGCCCTGTCCCGTAGGCATTGAAATCAACAACAGTGCCAGAATGAGTCTGATGATTCGTCGTGCACCACAGGCAGCACAGTTGACAGAAGAGTGGCAGCGGAAGATGATGTTGATTGAAAAGTGTTTACAATGCGGACAATGTAAGGTAAAATGTCCTTACGGCTTGGATACCCCTGCATTATTACAGAAGAATTTGCAGGATTACAAGGAAATTCTGGCGGGAAAAAAGATATAAGTTACAGATAAGGAATAGAAAAGAAGATGAAGAAATATATTGGATTTAAGAGTGTATTAGCGGCAGTGTTGTGTGTATGTCTGTTTTGGAGCAGCAGTATGAATGCGGAGGCAGCAAAAGCAAAGAATGTTTATACTTTTAGCGAAGTGACCTTTGACGCAGAATTTTATTACAATACCTATCCGGATTTGCAGGCTGCATTCGGCATGGACCCGGAAGCATTGTATCGGCATTATATGAATTACGGTATTAAGGAAGGCCGTTTCGGCAGTGAAGAGTTCAACTGTGTGACCTATATGAACAATTACGGAGATTTGCGTTTGACCTTTGGCGGTGATTACCTTTTGTACTGTGACCATTACGAGAAGTATGGTAAGGCAGAAGGAAGAAACGCAAAAGAGAAGGTGGAAATAACCATAGCATCCGACAAAACTCTTTTAGGTACCTATACTACAGTGTATGACCCAAGCTTGGAAAGAACCATAAATGTAACAACTGCGGCAGAGCGTATTCACGGTATTATATTGGCACCGGGACAGGAATTCTCCTTTAGCAATGCGGTACTGCCCAGAACCCGGTACAATGGTTTCGGCATGGGTGAGCAGATTTACGGTGGTAAGATTGTGATGGGAATCGGCGGTGGTATCTGCCAGACAGCATCCACCCTTTACGCAGCCATGGTAGGTGCAGGACTTCCTGCGACGGAAAGATATCCCCACTCTTTACCGGTGGATTATGTACCACGTCATTTGGAGTCTGCTATTGCACAGGGATACAAGGATTTAAAGTTTGTAAATATCTATGACAGGAACATGCAGATTGAAGCAATCGCCGATAATGCTACCGGCACCTTAACAGTATCCTTATATCTGGTAGGGAAAAATTAGCAATCAGGATTATAAACGGCCTCCTTTTGGGCATACTATGAAACATAGTAACCCAAGGAGGCTTTTATTATGATACTTAATATTGTTGAGATTGTAGGCAGAGAGATTTTAGATTCCAGGGGAAACCCTACCGTGGAAGCAGAGGTGACAGTCTGCAACGAGGAAACCGGCA
Organism: Lachnospiraceae bacterium; assembly: GCA_017522685.1. The sequence goes on along the minus strand of JAFWYN010000019.1, from coordinate 135,008 downwards.
AGAAATACAAGGGACGTGCAGCAGTGCCTTCCGGAGCCAGTACGGGGCGGTTTGAGGCGGTGGAGCTAAGAGATGGTGAGGAAAGATACTTCGGCTTGGGAGTAAAGCATGCGGTACGCAATATCCATGAAAAGATTGCACCCGTGCTTATAGGGAAGAACGCTTTGAACCAGGCACGGATTGATACCTTACTGATACAGACGGATGGTACGGATAACAAAGGCAATCTGGGTGCCAACGCCACATTGGCAGTTTCTCTGGCTGTGGCAAAAGCGGCGGCAAAGGGGTTGCATATACCTTTATACCGTTATCTGGGAGGTATCAACGGCAACGAACTGCCCATGCCCATGATGAATATTTTGAACGGTGGTAAGCATGCAGCTAATACGGTGGATTTTCAGGAATTTATGATTATGCCAACCGGTGCATGCTGTTTTTCGGAAGGTCTTCGTATGTGTGCAGAGGTGTATCACAACTTAAAGAAGTTGCTACAGTCCAGAGGTTTGTCCACCGGCGTGGGGGATGAAGGCGGTTTCGCACCGGATTTACCGGATGCGGAATGTGTGCTTGGTTTTATGGTGAAGGCCATTGAAAAGAGCGGTCACCAGCCGGGCCGGGACATTCAGATTGCCCTGGATGTGGCAGCCAGTGAGCTTTATGATGAGGAAAGAGGTCTGTATGTATTTGAGGGTGAAAGCAAGCTGAAGGGAGAAGAAATCACCCGCACCACCGAAGAAATGATTGGCTATTACGAGAAGCTGATTCAGAAATTCCCCATCGTATCCATTGAGGATGGTTTGTCCGAAGAGGATTGGGATGGTTGGCAGGAGATGACGAAGCGCATCGGAGATAAGGTACAGCTGGTGGGAGATGATTTGTTTGTCACCAATGTGAAGCGACTGGGAGCAGGTATTAAGCTTAAGGCAGGTAATGCCATCCTGGTAAAGGTGAATCAAATCGGTACCTTGACGGAAAGCCTGAATGCAGTGGCCATGGCGAAAAAGCATGGCTTTGGTACCATCATTTCCCATCGCTCGGGAGAGACGGAAGATACTACCATTGCAGATTTGGCTGTGGCATGTAATGCGGGTCAGATAAAGACAGGTGCACCTTGCAGAAGTGACCGGGTGGCGAAATACAATCGTTTGCTGCGAATCAGTGAGGAAATAGAAGAAGGCGGAATCAGCCCGGAAAAGGAAAGCCCCTGGGCACTTAAGTAGAGCGTAAAAAAAACAGTTGAAATTCTAAGGCTTCTGTGTTATGATACCATTTGTATGATTCTGAATGAATAAATTTGTATCTGCAAATTTTAAATAGAAATGCAAGTAGTAGGAGGTGTGACATGGCAGCACTCAGAGTTATTTTGACAATTCTTTTTATTATCGTTTGTATCGCTATCATAGTGTTAGTGTTATTACAGGAAGGCAAGTCTGCAGGACTTGGCGCATTGAGCGGCGCTGCAGAAAGCTACTGGGGTAAGAATAAGGCACGTACCATGCAGGGCATGCTGGTGAAGCTTACCAAGATTTTCGGTGTATTATTCATGGTTTTGGCTATTGTACTGAATCTGAATGTATTCTAAAGAAAGACACGTAAGGCACTCTTAGCAATAAGGGTGCCTTTCATTGTCTATAGGGGAAAGTGAATGAGCAAAGAAATTAAAGATAAAAGAAAAAAAGTAATCTGTGATTTGGTGGCGGATGAACTGTATGTGCCCATGAAGGAAAAGGAGCTGGCAGTTTTCCTGCAGGTACCAAAGGCAGAGAAGGACGAGTTTAAAAGAATATTGGAGGAGCTTCTGGCAGAGGGCAAGTTGTCCTTAACTTCCAAGGGCAAATATATGAAGTCCAATGGAAAGGCTTTGGTAGGTACCTTTATCAGCAATTCCAAGGGCTTCGGCTTCGTAGAGGTGGAAGGTCGTGAAGAGGATTATTATGTCCCTGAGGATAAGGTAAACGGGGCTTTTCATAAGGATACGGTACAGATTGCCCTGCTTGGTGCCAAAAACGGCAAGCGTCAGGAAGCCCAGGTGGTGAAGATTATCTCCAGAGGGATGACTCAGATAGTGGGTACTTATGAAAAGAGTAAGAATTTCGGTTTTGTGGTACCGGACAACGGGAAAGTAAGCCAGGATATCTTCGTACCCAAGGAGCGTTCTAAGGGAGCGGTAAGCGGTCATAAGGTAGTGGTAGAGATAACCGAATATGGCTCAGCCCGCAGAAGTCCCGAGGGCAAGGTGGTAGAAATCCTTGGTCATATTAATGACCCGGGAGTGGATATTATGGCTATCGTAAGAGGCTATGAGTTGCCCATGGAGTTTGGGGAGAAGGTACTTAACCAGGCGGAAAGAGTATCCAAGGATGTATCAGAGGCTGATATGGAAGGTCGTAAGGACTTAAGGAATCTGTGTATGGTCACCATCGATGGTGAGGATGCCAAGGATTTGGATGATGCAGTCAGCGTATCCTTTGACGGAGAGAAGTATCATCTGGGTGTCCATATTGCAGATGTGACCAATTATGTGCAGGAGAATTCAGCACTGGATCGTGAGGCCTTGAAACGTGGTACCAGTGTGTATCTGGTGGACAGGGTGATTCCCATGCTGCCCCATATCCTTTCCAATGGTATTTGCTCTCTGAATGCCGGTGTAGACAGACTGGCACTGAGTTGTCTTATGACAATTGACAAAAAGGGCGAAATCACGGACTATGAGATTTGTGAATCCGTCATTCGTGTGGATAAAAGGATGAGTTATACAGCCGTAAAGGCTATTTTGGCAGAGGATAATGTCTATGATAATCATCCCGAATACGAAGAGTATCGGGAGCTGGAGCCCATGTTCATAATGATGGAGGAGTTGTCGGGCATCTTACGTGCGAAGCGCAGAAAGCGCGGTGCCATCGATTTTGACTTCCCGGAGTCCAAGATTATTCTGGACAGGGAAGGCACTCCATTGGAGATAAAGCCCTATGAGCGAAATGTGGCTACCATGATTATTGAGGATTTCATGCTGGCTGCCAATGAAACTGTGGCACAGCATTTTTACTGGATGGAGCTACCCTTTGTGTATCGTACCCATGATACACCGGATGCAGAGAAGATTCAGAAACTGGTGACCTTCATCAACAATTTCGGCTATTCCTTAAAGAGTGTGGGTAGCCAGAACGGCAAGGTGTCCGGTGAGGAAGTCCATCCCAAGGAAATACAGAAGCTTTTGGACCGCATAGCAGGTACTCCGGAGGAGGCTTTGATCAGCAGACTGACCCTGCGTAGCATGAAACAGGCCAAGTATACGGTGGAAAGTGCAGGGCATTTTGGTTTGGCTGCACAGTTTTACTGTCACTTTACCTCGCCCATCCGAAGATATCCGGATTTGCAGATTCACCGGATTATCAAGGAGCAGTTAAGAGGTCGTCTCCAGGGAGAACGGGTGGAGCATTATAAGGCAATACTGCCCGAGGTGGCGAAGCATTCCTCACAGACAGAGAGAAGAGCGGAGGAAGCGGAAAGAGAGACGGATAAGCTGAAGAAGGCAGAATATATGGAAGCCCATCTTGGAGAAGTGTTTGAGGGTGTGGTGTCCGGTATTACCGCCTGGGGCATCTATGTGGAACTGCCCAATACGGTGGAAGGTCTGGTTCATGTAGCGAAGCTGCCCGGAGACTATTATTACTATCGGGAGGAAACCTATGAAATGGTAGGCGAATCCACCGGCAGAACCTATAAGCTGGGTATGAAGGTAAAGGTGGCGGCAGTTGCAACTGATAAATTGACCAGAACCATAGATTTTGTTATAGTAGAAGAGGAAGAAGAATAATGACAGCCGCCTTGGGTTTACCACCCGAGGCGTGTCAGGGGAGAATGAAGTATGGCAAAAGAAGTACAGAAATTAGTGGCAAATAATAAAAAAGCATATCATGATTTCTTTATTGATGAAACCTACGAAGCAGGCATTGCTTTGCATGGTACGGAGGTAAAGTCCCTTCGTATGGGCAAGTGTTCCATCAAGGAGGCTTTTATCCGCATTGAGAACGGGGAAGTGTTTGTATATGGTATGCATGTAAGTCCTTATGAAAAGGGCAATATTTTCAATAAAGATCCCATGCGTGTGAAGAAGCTGCTAATGCACCGCTATGAAATCAATAAGCTGCTTGGCAAAATCAAGGAAAAGGGATTTACCTTAGTGCCTTTACAGGTATATTTCAAAAACGGTAAGGCAAAGGTGGAAATCGGCTTAGCCCGCGGTAAAAAGCTTTACGATAAGCGTGCGGATATCGCCAAGAAGGATATGAAGCGTGAGGCTGAGAAAGAATTCAAAGTAAGGAATTTATCATAATTTCTTTATAAAAATTTAACTACAAGTTGAATGCAGATTACTTGAAGAAAAGGTCTGTTTATGGTAAGATAAAGTTGCTAAAGAAAGCAGCAAGCACTTTACAGTCCTTATTCAATTAGGGGTAGTAAAGGTTTCGACAGGGGTCTTGCAGCTGGAGAAGCGAGTCGCATGCAATGCGTCAAATGGCAAAATTAAAATTAAACGCTGAAGATAATTTAGCAATCGCTGCCTAATGGCAGTAGTCCGACCTAGTGCACCTACACATTAGGACCCGGGCTTCGACTATGTAGGAAACGACATGGGCAAAGCTTTGAGCCTGTGGGCGTATCATGAAGCTACTGAAGCGGTCAGGGTGTTAATCCCCGGAGCGTAGAGGGAATGTTAAAGGATTAACTACACTCGTAGAAGTACAGGGAATGGGCTTTTGGACACGGGTTCGACTCCCGTCTACTCCACTTGACCGCGAAGTAAAGAACGGGTATCCAATTAAAGATATTGCGGGCTTTAGAAATGTGGTTTATATCAGCATTGATGCTGATGAGTTAGAAAAACAGGAAACTCCGAAAAGTAAATATTCGTTTCGTAGTATAAAGAAATGGATTCAGAACACTTACGGAGTTACTGTGAGCAACTCAAGTATAAGTATGGTTAAAAAGAAATGTGGTATAGAAACTATTGTACCAGAAGCAACTAACATTGTTCCTCGCGTTATAACTGATAATGAGCGATATGTAGTAGAAGCTTTTAAAAATTTGGGAATAATAAAAGAATTTGTAGATGAGTGAATCAGTAATGATTTGCTTTTTTTGTGTTCAAAATAATATATCTCTATAAAGATTGTCAAATATCGATATAGAGATATATAATATGGTTGTTATACTTAAAAAAAGAGAGGGAATAGGATTATGAAAAAAATACTAATGATGGCACTTATTGCAAGCCTTGTATTTACGTTGGTTGGGTGTAGTTCCAAAACGACTGAGCAAAAAGCTAATGAAGAGCAACAAGAAACTTCGTTAGAACAGAATGAAAAGAACAATAAACAAGATAACAACGAAAGTAATAAGCTTGATTCGGAAGACGTTGAAGGGGAATCTGAGGAAGAGTTAAAAGAGGAACCCAAGGAGGAACCCAAGGAAGAATCTGCTGAAGATGAAATCAACTGGGCGGCTCGTATAGATGACCCGGGATATGTCTTGAATGGATATTGGTATTGGAAGCAGAACTTTCAATATAATATATTAGAGAATAAGTTAGAGAAATCAGGTACAGAATGGGCACCTCAACTGATTTATGATGGTGGTGAAATACAGCCCCGATATAATGATAGAACGGGTACAAGTACTTTTATGAATCTTACTACCAGAGAAGCTTTATATACATTGAATGACAATCAGCATTGGGTCGAAAGATTAGGTCGCGAAGGAAATACAGCACTATTTTATGAGGCTACTGAAAGCTTTGAAGGAAATTCTTATTCTTTGGGCATTGTGAATGAGAAGGGTGAAATAGTAATGCCATTGACAAGTGGTTTTCCATGGGATGATATGATAAGCTATGTGCAGTATTATTATTGGGGAGATACCTATTATGAATTGAAATGTGGTGTTGACCGCTACATTTTGGATGGTACAGACAAATCATTATATAATAGATTGCCTGATGAGTTTCAAATTTTGGCATATATGGATGGTAAATTCTTTGGTACAAGTAGTTGGCGCAATTTTGGAATATACGATTTTATAACAGATGAGTATACCATAATCGATGAAACCAGAGCACCACATGAAGCAAAATGGGATGGGGCATTTTGGGCGAACTGTGGGTGTATTACTGATAATTGTTTTTGGTATAAAAGTGAGGGAAGTGTATATGGAGTTGATGTAAACAACATTATTCAAGTATCTTATGATTTGTCAAATTACGCTGAACCATTAGTGTATTACGTGACAAAGGATTATATATGTTTTAGTTGTGACAATGGTTCAGGAGTAAAGTACCTGTGTTTGATGAATCGATACGGAACAATGGAGTTTAGTCCTTGGAAAATTGGTACAGAATATCCTGATGAAGCGGATGCAGATGTATTTTTTGATGATGGGAAATTAATCGCTTATAGATATAATAGTGGAGAAGAAAAAGGCTTATTTATTTATGACGTTAATACACAGGAAACGATGACGGTAGCGGAAAAAGAATATCAGGTAAAAATCTATGATTTTGATACAAATCACTTTATTGTAAAGAAGATTATTCCTAAGTATGAACTTCCAAAAGGAACGGAAGAAGATTATGTTAGTTGCTATTTGGTAAATCTTGAGGACTTACATACCCTGATTAATCCGTTAGAATAGGCTACACATTATATTTGAATTACACATCTAAAATTAGTAAGTGCCCTTTGAAATGTATTACAATTCAAAGGGCATTCTTATATCTATTCATTTTGCATTGTTTTTAAAAATTCGAGCAATGCTGTTTTTTGCTGCGGTGTAAGTCTGTATATTGATTGAATCACTGGGTCGGACATAATACTTGTTTCAAATTCATCATCAAAGAAATCTTTTAAAGAAATATTAAGTGTTTTACAAATAAGTGACAAAAATTCTATTGTAGGATTTTTATTTTCAAGCTCTATATCACGCAAATAGCTTTGAGATACGCCTGCCTCATTGGCTAATTTGTTAATTGTATAGTTTTTTTGTTCGCGTAATTGTTTTATTCGTTTACCAACTTCCATAAATGCCACCTCCATATCGATAATTTAACATCTTTTATAAAAAAACATTATCGATATAGAGATTGACAAATGACTATATAGAGTAATATAATAAAAAAGTTGAAAAAAACAAAGACAAGGAGAATGTTATGAAAAAGAGATTATTGACAGTAATGGTTACTGTACTTGCAGTGCTGATGCTGGCCGCATGTGGTGACAGTAAAGAAGCATCATCTGATTCAGTAAAGGAAAAGAAAAATAAAGTGGAATCAGAAGTTGAAAAGGATACCGCAAAGGAAGATAAGACCAATCAAGAGTATTCTGGCGACGGAGGAGCACCGATTGATGGTGAAGTAGTACCTGAACAGACGCAAGAGGCTGAAGAAAACACAAAAGCGGAAGAAGAGCTTGTTCAGGTTCAAGAGAAATTTACTTTAATGAATACGGATGGAACAACGATAGCTCTTGAGGGAATCGTACCGGAAGGATTAACTCTTTTATCAGGTGATGGAACAAGTCATATTGAATTTTCATATGATACAAATACTAAGATTAATGCAACAGTATCGATTGATAGTTCTATTGATTATAAGGTGCTTACTGTACAGGTAATGCAAAGTATGGCTTATCATGGCAGTGGGATTCATATTCCGGATGATATGAAAGCGATTTTAGCATATAATAATATTCCGGAATCAATAGTGAAGGATTCGGATATGAATGAAGTTGGTAATAATGATATTTTCTATGAATGGTTGATGGGCGATGGTAGCATACCATTTGTTAATCATTTGATTTGGATGAACGATGCCGGAGAATATATTATGAATACTTGCGAATGCCATACTTGGATTCCTGATGGAGATGGTGGCAAAGTAGGTACCAGCTTGGTTGTAGATCCGGCTAATAATGAATTCGGTCATGTCTTATGGAGATATGTGGTTCTTGAAAAAGAGGGACGTCCAATTGATAATCCGTATACAATTACGGTAACAACATATCAACCTGATTTTGAAACGCTTCCGGAAAATGAGCGTGAAATTTATTATTCACTGGGATACGAAGATTTCTTTGATATATTCGATGAAAGAGAGGGCAATTATAATCCTTATCACTATGATTTTGGAAGCAATCTTGTTAACGAATTTAAAAGAACAAATAGCGAGTTTTTAAAAGTAAATATGGAAGACGATGTAGAACCGGTTGCTACTACATTCAAATTGATGAACCCGGAAGGAACGGCAACTATTATTGAAGGCTCGGTTCCTGAAGGACTTACCATAGTAGGTGGTGACGGAACCGGTCATATTGAATTTGCATATAATACAGATCCGGATATATCCGTATATTTGGATGCGGGCTTAGATTATGATGTGATTTCGTCTGTAAAATGCAATGACTATACAATAGACGGAAGTAATATTTGGGACAATGTAAATAATTATACGGATAGTTTGATTTCATTCTATAATATTCCAGCGGATAAAATCGGTTTTGCTGAAAATATGGTATATGAATATAGCGATTGGAACGAATCTTGCGAAATAAATGATGTGAATTACCGTGTAGATACTGCAGTACTTGATAAGCGTATTCTGAGTGAATACGCGTATAATGAGGCGGGAGAACAAGTGATTAATTTCTTCTATGTTCAATGGAATAGACTTTTAGGGGAAGGAAAGATGATTCCGGTTGAAAATCCTGATGAAAGTGAATATGGATATATTATCATAAAAGGATTGTTTACAAAGAACGAGAATGGTATTCCTGAAAACCCGTTCACGATTACGGTGAAAGTGAATCAGCCTGATGTATCTTCATTGACAGATGAAGAGATTGTGTCTGAGTATTATGATATAAATGGTTATTATCCTTTTATGACAGTGAGAAACCATTTAGTAGAAGATTTTGCCAAAGCATTCTAAAAATATGACAAAATAAGAAGGATGCGTGTTACAACGTCGCATTCTTACAAAAGACAATCACGTAAGTGGTTGTCTTTTTAATTGTATTCACAGTAAAAATAAACCACCTGCTATGCAGGTGTGTCCCCAGACAGCTTTAGCTTCAAGTAAAAAACCTCCTTTGCTATAATGAGTGCAGGTTCGCCAACCGCACAAATAAAGCAAAGGAGGTATCCAGATGGATAAAAATAGTTTAGCACATATACAGTGGGAATGTAAGTACCATATTGTATTTGCACCGAAGTTTAGAAGAAAAGTTGTATATGGGAAGATAAGAGCAGATATTGCCAGAATACTAAGTGAACTGTGCAAAAGGAAAGGAATAGAGATTATTGCAGCAGAAGTGTGTCCGGATCATATACACATGTTTGTAAGGATTCCACCCAAGTACAGTGTGTCAGAAATAATGGGATATCTAAAAGGAAAAAGTTCGCTAATGATATTTGAAAGGCATGCCAACTTGAAGTACAAGTATGGAAATCGTCATTTCTGGTGTAGAGGATATTATGTCGATACAGTAGGTAAGAATGCAAAGAAAATCGAAGAGTATATCCGAAACCAGCTAAGAGAAGATTTGGAGTATGACCAGATGTCATTGAAAGAGTACATTGACCCGTTTACGGGTGAGCCGGTAGAAAAGGGCAAATAAAAGAGGCACTTTAGAGCCAGCCCGTGACCGCAGTGCGGAAGGCGAACTTTTCAGAGCCTCTTTAGAGGCAAGCAGGGAACAGCGGCTTATAGCCGCAGAGCAAACCACCAGCTAAGCTGGTGGTGCTGATTATTAGAATATACTATCTAATTTCAAAAGTATCATCTATTTGGTAAATCAGGCTGGTAAGTTGACAATTCTCTAAGTTGCTGCCTTGCTCCAGCATTTGCTCCAAAACATTGCATATGGCACTGGTTCCTACAAGTTCCTGATAGATAGTGTTAGTTTCATCACCAAAGATTCCTTGTGAAAATGCAGTGAATATAGTGTTTTGTAAGGAGTAATAATCTGTGAGCTGGTGCTTGTAAAGGGTGATTTTGTCTCCATGATTCGTTTGTAAATCAATGGTTTCACTGAATTTAACCTGTTTCTGTTGACCGGCATGCTCTGCACAAATTTCCGGTAGGAAATAGCGGCATTCAGTGGCTAGCGTAGGGTCTCCCAGTTCTGTTACCAGCCGTTCATGCAGAGTGTCAAAGGCCTCTTGCGTGTCGCTGGCATGAAATAATTGAACAGCTTTAAGTACTTTGCCAATGAAGTCCTTTTCTCCCTGCGCGCCCCAATAAGGGTATGGTTGAATCGTATCAGTATCCTGCTCCAGAAAAAAGAATTGTTTCTGAGAAGCAAAGTTTTCTACATTCCAGTCTTTGATGAAATCAGCTACTTTTTGGCTGAGCTCATCACTTTGTATATCGTTAATGCGACATTCGCCGATGACCTCATCCTTGATTTTTGAAGCATATATTTTTACATAGCAGAAACGCTGATTCCCCATACGCTTTTTGATATCATCTTTCAAAAGGTCCCAATACATATCCACATTGCTATCCTTAGGAGATTCTCCCATGCCTACGATATCGCTTAAGTACACCTGGAAACGGTGGAGCTTATTAGAAAAAAGTGTTTCAAGGGTTCGTGGATTTGTTTTGGTAAACAGTTGGGAGATTCCCTGCATAAAGCCGAACAGGAAAGAGCCCGAAGCCATGCCAAGAGCTGTTTGGGCATCACTGCCTACACTGGCACAACATTCATAAATATTCTGCCCCCAGTCAGGGCGGTGAATATAAAATCCAAGCACTGCACTTTGGTCAGTTAATTGTTGGATTTCAGGAGTGATGTAAAGGTTCCATGCGGCAAGATAAAGACTGCCGTCTTGAATAATATCATCTGTTGCAAATTTGCCATGAAGTACAACATTTAAAAGGTACTGTAATGCGTCTGCAGTATTCTCGGCTTTTCCATCCCAAAATTGAGGTTTTGCGGTATCTTTTTTGCGAAAATTAAATAATCCCATATTTTCCTCCGAACTAGTTATAATAAGTGGTTTTAAAGTACTATGTTCCATTCTGTCATAGCGAAACATATTTGTGTTAAGTTATTGGAGTATTATAAGATGTTTTTTGAAATACGGCAAGACAAAATGTACTGGATTTTGATGTAGCTGGTCATGAATTGGTACATTTTTTTTATTTTCTTTGAGTGATTTTTGTTTTACAATCGTATAGTAAGGTGGAAGGAGAAATGTAGGGATGAAAGATGAGGAGTTATTAGAGATTCTGAACAGAAGTCCGGAACGGGGGCTTCGGGAATTGATGAATCGATACGGTGGTGCAGTCGCTACAATCTGCAAAAACTTTCTGTATGATTTTCCGGAAAGTGATGTAGAGGAAACTATTGCGGATACATTTATCCGTTTTTGGGAGAATAGGGAGCAGTTTCAATTGGATGCCCAATATTCTTTGAAGAGTTATATATATGCGATTGCCAGAAATGCGGCCAGGGACAGGCGCAGGAAGGAAAAAAAGGCGGATATTTTTTCTTTGGAGGAATTGCAACTGGATTTGCCGGCAGGATATGATTTGGAAGAGGAAATACAGCGTAAAGAATATGAAGCCATATTGCATACCTGTTTGGAACAGATGCGGGAACCGGATAAGAGCATTTTTCTTTATCGGTATTTCTATGGTTATCCGGTGCGTACCATTGCGGCCAAGTTGTCTTTGACGGCAAAGCAGGTTGAAAATATTTTATATCGGGGAAAAGAAAAACTACGTATGGATTTGATAGAAAGGGGTGTTTTCTATGAATCGTGTCGATGATTTGATTCATGATATACAAGTACACGAAGTAGTGGAGTTGGAGGAAGAATTAAGCAGTGAAAGCAGAAAGAGGATAGAGGCTTTGGTGTTACAAAGAGTACAAGCCAAGGAAGGGCCTCAGAGAAAAAGGAAACCTCTAAAGAAACTATATATTTGGGGACTGGCTGCTGTTTTGACTCTGGCTTTAGGCTTGACTGTAATGGCTGCCGGCGAACAGGAGTGGGACATCGCCCTGATAAACTTCATGGGCCTCAGTGATGCCAATACCCTGCAATTGGATAACGGCATGGTAGAAATCAATCAGGCACAAACCGTTCTGTGTATGGATTATCAAAAGGTGGAGAGCGGGGAGTCTAAAGAGGTAACCATGACGGCGGTTTCATCTATCGGAGATAAGAATGAGGTGTATATAAGGATAGAGACCGATTATGAGTTGCCGGATGGGTTTCATGAAGAGACGGATTATATTTTGCCGGATGATTTTAGGTTAGGGATATCCCCAAATAAAGGATATGGGGCACAGTTTACTTCTTTTGTGGAGGACAATAAGTTGGGATTTTTATTTGAGATTTCCAACTGTAAGGATGTTAATAAGGCGGAGATTGCCCTATTTATGAAGGATTTGTATTGGTATCATGATTTGAATGCGAAGGATGAAGATGAGGTAAGACCTAAGGAGCTCTTGTGTCAAGGGGAGTGGCAACTGAAGTGGAAGTATCATTACAAGTCCAATACCAAGATAAAACGTTTCCTGAATAAGCCTTTTGAGGCGGATGGGTGTACCTATAAGCTTACGAAAGTGGAGATTTCGCCCATATCCATTCGCTTAGAGGCTTATCGGTCGAATCAGGAACGGGATAAAGCCCATTCTGATATGTGGCTTCAAGAGATTCGTTTTACGGATGGAAGAATCTTGAAAGTGGAAGATACCGGCGGAAGTGGCATGTATAATGGGATGTATGCACATTCCTATATAGGTGCCAGGGAACTGGGAGAAACCATCGACCCTAAAAAAGTGGAAAGTCTGGTAATTGGTGGTAAAGAGATAAAAATCAAATAAAACAGTATGATTAAAAATATAAAAACATCCCGTAAAGGTATTTATGGGATGCTTTTTATATTCTTTTAAGAAAATATATTTATAAAAATATTGCGGCACTTTACCACAACATGGTAATATAGTAACAGAGTCGCAGAATGAGAGAAGGAGGAGATGGAATGGGTCAAAAGAGTTATTCGGATCTTACACCAAGGATATTGGAATTGGCGAAGATGACGGAGGAAGCTGGTTACATCGAGCAGGAATTATTTACCAAGTATGATGTAAAGCGCGGTCTGCGTGATTTAAATGGTAAGGGCGTATTGGCAGGTCTTACCCATATATCGGATGTCAGAGCTACTAAGATGGTGGACGGAGAGTCTGTTCCTACAGAGGGTAATCTGTTTTATCGTGGATATAATGTAAAGGATTTGGTAAAAGGCTTTTCGGAAGCAAACCATTTTGGGTTTGAAGAAACATCCTATTTGTTGATGTTTGGGGAATTACCTACCCGTGAGGAATTAACGGAATTTAACGAGATGCTGGCGGATTATCGGAACCTGCCCACTCATTTTGTGCGTGATATCATCATGAAGGCGCCCAGTAAGGATATGATGAATACTTTGGCACGAAGTGTATTGACCCTGTATTCCTATGATGACAGAGCGGATGATACCTCCATGCCCAATGTACTTCGTCAGTGCCTGCAGTTGATTAGTATTTTCCCTATGTTGGCTATCTATGGATATCAGGCTTACAGCTATTATCATGATGGCAACAGCTTTTTCATACATAAACCCAAGCCGGAGTATTCTACAGCAGAAAATATTCTGCATTTACTTCGTCCGGACAGTAAATTTACCCCACTGGAAGCGAAGCTTTTGGATATTGCGCTGGTGCTTCATGCAGAGCATGGCGGCGGTAATAACTCGTCCTTTACCACACATGTGGTGACATCATCACTGACAGACACCTATTCTACCATCGCGGCAGCAATCGGTTCTTTAAAGGGTCCCAGACACGGCGGCGCCAATATCAAGGTGGTGAAGATGTTTGCTGATATGAAGAGAGCAGTGAAGGATTGGACCAGTGAAGAAGAAGTGGGTGATTACCTACGTAAGCTTCTGCACAAGGAGGAGTTTGACCATACCGGTTTGATTTATGGTGTGGGACATGCGATTTATTCCAAGTCCGACCCCAGAGCTGAAGTGCTGAAAAGCTATGTAGAGAAGCTTTCCGTGGAGAAGGGATTGGAGAAGGAATTTGCATTGTATTCCATGGTAGAGAGACTGGCACCTCAGATTATTGCGGGTGAGCGTAAGATGTACAAGGGTGTTAGCATCAACGTGGACTTCTATTCCGGATTTGTATATGATATGTTGGGCTTGCCTTTAGAGCTTTATACACCGATTTTTGCCATTGCGCGTATTTCCGGCTGGAGTGCCCATCGTCTGGAAGAGCTGGCAAATAATGGTAAGATTATCCGACCGGCGTACAAACCCATCGGAGAAGAAAGAGCTTATGTAAATATTGAGGACCGCTAAGAAACGGTGAAAGGAAAAATCATGGACGTAAAGGAAATGTTAAAGCATGTGGATCATACACAGCTCCAGGCATTTTGTACCTGGGAGGATATTGAAAAGCTTTGCAAGGAAGCCATTGAATTTGAAACCGCTTCCGTTTGCATCCCGCCTTCTTACGTAAAGATGGTGAATAAGAACTTCGGTGATAAGCTGAATATCTGTACCGTAATCGGTTTCCCGTTGGGTTATCAAGTGACTGCAGCCAAGGTGGCTGAGGTAGAAGAGGCCTTAAAGCAGGGCTGTAATGAAATCGATATGGTGGTAAATATTACGGATGTAAAGAATGGTCTGTACGGCAAAGTGGAAGAAGAAATCCGTACCGTTAAGAAAGCTTGCGGAGACCATATCCTGAAGGTCATCATTGAGACCTGTTATCTGACCGAAGAAGAAAAGATTGCCATGTGTAAAGCAGTCACCAACGCAGGCGCAGACTATATCAAGACCTCTACCGGTTTTGGTACCGGAGGTGCGACCTTGGAGGATGTGAAGCTTTTTAAGGAGCATATCGGTCCTAATGTAAAGATAAAGGCTGCCGGCGGTGTGTCTACATTGCAGGATTTGGAAGCTTTCTTAAATCTGGGATGTGACCGTATCGGTACCTCCAGAGCCGTAGGTCTTTGTAAGGGTGAATTGACAAAAGGATATTAGTGATTCATATGGAAAATGTAGTAATCAAGAATAGGCTTGTACAGCTTCGAGAAGAAATGAAAAGGGTGGGAGTGGATTATTATCTGCTCCCCACCGCAGATTTTCACAATTCTGAATATGTGCATGCCTTTTTTAAGGCAAGAGAATATTTGAGTGGTTTTACAGGCAGTAACGGTACTTTGGTAGTATGGCAGGAGGGAGCCGGACTATGGACTGACGGCAGATATTTCACTCAAGCGGAAAGAGAGCTGGAAGGTACCGGAATAGAGCTTTACAGGATGCTTCAGGAGGGTGTGCCTACCATAATGGAATTTCTGGAGCGGGAGATGAAGGAAGGTCAGGAATTAGGCTTTGACGGCAGAGTGGTACCCACAGCAACCGGTATGGAGCTGGAAAAGGTGCTGGCAGAAAAAGGGGTTACTATTCAGTATGAATGGGACTTGGCAGGCGAGGTATGGGTGGACAGACCTGAATTACCTGCCGGTGAAGTGTGGGTGGTGCCGGAAGAGGTGGCAGGTGTTCCTTTAACGGATAAGCTTATTTCTGTAAGGAAGGCCATGAAAAAGAACCGAGCAAACGGCTTTTTTCTAAGCAAGCTGGACGATATTATGTGGCTTTTGAATATCAGAGGCTGTGATGTGGAGTGCAATCCGGTCGCCTTAAGCTATTTTTATGTATCAGAGGAAGAAGCCGTACTTTTTATACAGAGCAGAGCACTGCCGAAAGAAGTAAAAGAATACCTGGAAAAGAAGCAGATTCGTGTGGAAGAGTATGATACGGTGCAGAACTTCTTGGAGCAGATGCCCAAGAAACAGAAAATTTTGTTGGATAAGCGTTACTGTAGCTATGCCTTTTATAAGGTGCTTCAGAAGGCTTGTAAGATAGTAGATGCAAAGAACCCCTCAGAGCTTTTAAAAGCTGTCAAAAATCCGGTTGAGCTTTCGAATATGAAGGACATTTATCTGAAGGACAGTCTTGCTGTGACAAAGTTTATTTATTGGCTGAAAAACAATATCGGCAAGCAGGAAATTACGGAAATCACAGCGGCTGCTTATTTGGAGAAGCTTCGAAGGGAGATTCCGGAGTTTCTGGATTTATCCTTTCCTACCATCTCCGCATATAATGAGAATGCAGCCATGATGCATTATGAAGCTACAGACGAAAGTTATGCGGTCTTAAAGCCGGAGGGACTTCTTCTGGTAGACTCTGGCGGTCAATATATGGGCGGTACCACGGATGTGACCCGAACCATTGTATTGGGACCTGTTTCGGAGGAAATAAAGAAGCATTATACCCTGACTGCAGCCGGAATGTTGCAGATGACTCATGCCAAATGGCTGTATGGCTGTACCGGTCGGAATCTGGATATTCTGGCACGCCAGCCTCTGTGGGAGATTGGGATTGACTATCAGTGCGGTACGGGACATGGTGTGGGATATATTCTGAACGTCCATGAAGGCCCCCAGAATTTGCGCTGGCGTTTCACGGAAGGTATGACAGAGGCAGTATTGGAAGAGGGCATGGATGTGACCAATGAACCGGGCGTTTATATCCCCGGAAGTCATGGCATCCGCATCGAAAATGTACTGGTGGTTCAAAAGGCAGATAAGAATGAGTATGGTCAGTTCATGTGCTTTGATACCCTTACCTATGTGCCTTTGGACTTAGAAGCTATAGAGCTTTCTTTCCTGACAGAAACCCAGAGAAAGTACCTGAATGAGTATCATCATGCGGTATACGAAAAGCTTTCACCGTATCTTTCACAAGAAGAGCGGAAGTGGCTAAAACAGCAAACGAGAGAAATATAACAGAAAAAAATAGAAAAAAAGTATAAATTTCCAAAGGGATTTATTGACTTTTCTTCTATTCTTTGCGATAATATACTAGCGATACAAGGGGTTATCTCAAATAACCTTTGCGCAAAATCAAAATAATCGATGAAAATCGATGAAATACACTATATTTAAGGAGGACAATTTAATATGTCAACAAAAGCTTATTATCCTATTAATGAGATTGGCGCTGGCAAAGTAGGCTTCAGTACTACCCGTTCTATCATTGAAGCTGCTTTCTACGGAAACAACGTAGTTAAGGTTAACACCTTAAAGGAAGCGTATGAGTTAGCTAAGAACTCTCCCGGTACCGTAGTTACCGATATGCCTGTTTTAAGAGGCGAGGAGTTCGGTCTTGAGAAAGATGCTAAGGTATT
The DNA here is from genome assembly GCA_017522685.1 of Lachnospiraceae bacterium. Next base: position 117,702 of record JAFWYN010000019.1, on the reverse strand, counting down.
ATTATTCAACGATGGTGCTGTAACCGGTCGTTACGCTACCGCTCGTCGTATCAAGGGTGAACCCGGTGTAGACGAGAAGAAGCTTGATAAGGTAGTTATGGACGCTATCTATGAGACCAGATGGAAAACTATGTATCATGCAGAGTGTTTCGTAGGTCTTGATCCTGAATTTATGGTAAAGGCTCACCTTCTGATTCCGGAAGGAGAAGAGAACTTGCTTTACAACTGGATGATCAACTTCCAGTATATGTCTGATGAATATGTAAAGATGTACAAGAACTCTCAGCCTGTTGGTAACGGTAACGAAGCTGATATTTATATCTTCTCTGATCCTCAGTGGGTTCCCGGCAACAGACCTGACGTTGATTACAGCTGCTTAAGCGATCCTTTGACTCTTTGCTATTTCGATACCAACCAGAACTGTGCAGCAATCCTTGGTATGAAGTACTTTGGTGAGCACAAGAAGGGTACCTTAACCATGGCTTGGGCAATCGCTAACAGAAACGGTTATGCTTCTTGCCACGGCGGACAGAAGGAATACATCCTTGCTGATGGTTCTAAGTACGTTGCATCTGTTTATGGTTTGTCAGGATCAGGTAAGTCTACTTTGACTCATGCTAAGCATAACGGCAAGTATGAAATCAAGGTTCTTCATGATGACGCTTTCATCATCAACACAGATACCTGTTCTTCTGTAGCTTTAGAGCCTACATACTTCGATAAGACCGCAGACTATCCTACCGGATGTGCTGATAACGCTTACTTATTATCTGCTCAGAACTGCTCATGTACTATGGACAGCGAAGGCAAGATTCAGTTAGTAACCGAAGATATCAGAAATGGTAACGGACGTGCTATTAAGTCTAAATTATGGTCTCCTAACCGTGTAGATAAGATTGAAGCTCCTGTAAACGCTATCTTCTGGATTATGAAGGATCCTGTTCTTCCTCCCGTTGTTAAGCTTTCAGGTTCAGCACTTGCATCTGTAATGGGTGCTACTCTTGCTACCAAGACCTCTTCAGCAGAGCGTGTTGCAGCTGGTACCGATTTAAATGCTATCCGTATCGTACCTTATGCTAACCCCTTCAGAACCTATCCTCTGGTTAACGACTATGAGAAGTTCAAGAAGTTAGTAGAAGAAAAGAACGTAGACTGCTATATCGTTAACACCGGTGATTTCATGGGCGCTAAGGTTAAGCCTGCAGATACCCTTGGTATCTTAGAGACCATCGTTGAAGGTAAGGATAAGTTCGAGCAGTGGGGACCTTTCACTGACATTCAGATTATGAATGAATGGGACGGCAAGACCGGCGACTTTACTCCTGACTTAAAGGATGCAGACTATGTTGCAGCATTAAAGAACTCTATGCAGACTCGTGTAAAGGCTGTTGAAGATTTCGCAACCAAGAAGGAAGGTTACGACAAGCTTCCTGATGAAGCACTTGCAGCATTGAAGAAGATCGTTGCAGAGGCAGATACTCTGTAAGGAGTAGTTTAATAAAGAATAATAATCCCCCCAAGATATTGCTTCTTAGGGGGGATTTTGCTTAAAAACAGGTTGAATTTATCAAGGTGCTTCATGAGGGGAAGCAAGGAGGTAGTGAATGAGAAGAGAAAAAAGATTCATTGTCAGCTGTTTGGTGTTGAGTTTGGCAATACTACTGGCCGGTTGTGGCAAAATCGGTAAAAAGCAGGAAGAGGAAGCTAGGGAATGGATTGAAAAAATGATTACAGCTGCAGATGGGGCTGTGGTATCCCGTTTGGATTGTATAACAGAATTGGAAGCAGAGTTAATATACAATACCCAACAAGTGGAGGATTATAAATTTCAATTTGAAGCTCATAATGAATACGACAAGGAATCGGGTAGAACTGATTCGGAAATTATAGCGTATAAAGATGGAAAGCCTGTTAATCTTAGATTCCATATGAGTGAGGAGCAAGGTGTTTTTTACATCTATACAAAATACGACCAAGACGTTTGGTATAAGTATGATACCGGCTTCCTGAAAGCTGATATGAGCAGGAACTTCGTTAGTGATATGAATCTTGAAAATGCAGATATTCTGGATTTCAAGAAGGATTATAAAAAAGTCAATGGAAAAAGCACACATAAATTAAGTGTGCGATTAAAGGATGCTTCGATTCGTGAATTGTTGTTTGAATCCGGTTTTAAAGCACTTTTCTATGGAAGGGAATACAATTCCATTGATTTAAGTGATGTAAATGTTCGGATAGATTATTTTGTGGACCCGGAAAATTGTATGGTTATGGAATTGGAAGTACAGTTGGATGGTATGGAGAACTTCTTGCGTGAATATACCCGTTTCACTAACAATTCTATGTTGGAAGAGGAATTTGAGGAAGCAAAAGTTAAGAATGGTAAAGTGATTTATAGTAATATAAGTTACGAAGATATAAGAGTTCCAATGTTGAGTTTTGAGGATAAGCAAAGTAGCTTTTTAGTATACCAGAAGGATTCTATATATAATCTAAAGTCAATGGATGCGGAGGCAGAGCTTGTATGTCCGCGAAGATGGTATATATATGAGAAGGACACGAATCAGTTGATACTTATAAAGTGTGACGGTAAGATGTTTATTTCATATAGATTACATATGCCTTATAACTATGAAGATTTAGAAAAAGGCCTGGGTGATTTGAGTGAATCCCATAAAGTAAACGGAACATATATAGCGGATAAAAAAGGTCCTAAAATAGGTGATTTAGATACATATGAGATTATGACAACGAAGGGTAGGATTATCGCTGCAACTACTGCCGTGAATCAGTCTATGCTTGAAATAATCATCGAGGATTACTCGGGCGATAATAATGACGTCTTAATATCAGAAATATTAGAGAAAGTAAAACTAAAAGCAATAGAGTTTTAAAAGAAAGGTGTGATTATGTAGTATCATCATGAAGCATTATGGCTTTTTAGGGATTGCTTATTTGTAATATATTGTGTTATACTATAAACGTTTCGTGAGGGGAACAAAAAGGAGATAGTATTGGACAACGACTTTTCTAAGGCTTGCTATGTCGAATACTACGAAAGAAAAGGAGAAAGAAAGATGAAAAAAACAAAGAAACTGGTAATGTGGCTGTTGATGCTGGCATTGGTGTTCTCTTTGACTGCTTGCGGTGAAGAGAAGGATGCGGATGAGGACAAGGACGATGATAAGCGTACCGAGTCCGTACAGGAAGAGGATGACAAGGACGAAGTGAAAGAGGATTCCAAAGAAGAATCCAAGGAAGATGAGAAAATCACTGAAGACACCGAAACTATCGGAAAAGCAGATCCCGTAGCAACTGCTGAGCCGGAAGCAACAGAGGCTCCTAAGGCAACAGAAGAACCGGAAGCGACCGAAGAACCTGCCAAGGAAGTGGTAGCCGGTGCAATGACTGCAAAGGAAATGCTGATGCAGGAAAAGGATGCGGTAGATATTTCTGCTAAGATGATTATGGATGTAGAGGCAGCTTTGTCAATGCAGGGTATGACTATGGATTTGTTATTGACTATGGATGGTGTTACCATGAACACCGAGGATCCGTATATGGTATATGCAGATATGGATATGAAGCTTAATATGATGGGCGAAGAACAGGCTATTAAGACCACCACCTATACCGTAGAGGAGGATGGAGAAATCTATACATACACCGGTACCAGTGAGACCGGTTGGTATAAAACAGCAACCGGTATGAAGTTGGAAGATGTGCTTTCCACCGAACAGTATAATTTTGATGCATTTGAGAGTATTCCGGATGAGCAGTTTGAATTAGAAGCTGCAACACAGGTTGTAAATGATAAGGAAGTTTACAAAATCAATGTGCTGATTACCGGTCAGAACTTTGTGGATTTGATTGCAGATATGGGTGGCAATATAGAAGAACTTGATACAGCTATGGAAGAAATTGAATCTATGGGCATTGATATGTCTGTAATTAGTGCTGAGTGTGCATATTATGTAGATGTTGAGAATTACAGAATCGTAAAAGTGGATATGACTCTGCTTGGTTTGGACAAATTGTTTGATGACATTATGGCACTTGCTATGGCAGAAGGTGGCGAAGATATGGAAGGCATGGATATGAAGCTTGAAATACGTAAGTGCGCTATAACTTATGATTTCTTAAGCTATGGTGATGTAGAAATCCCTGCTATGCCTGATGCGGCGTTAAATGCAGAACTTGTAGAAAATTAATTCCTCATACGAAAACGAAAGAGAGTTGGAAACAACTCTCTTTTTTTGTATCATTTTCTGACAGAAGATATTAAAAACCATTGTCTTATTATATGAAAGACGTTTTTCAATGACATTACGGAGGTTAAAATGGACAGCCAGGAGAAAAGGATAATCAAACTCTTGAAAAAAGCACCGGATACAGGTATGACTCAAATTATGGATATGCACGGAAAAGCAGTGCTCAGCATCTGCAGACATATTTTGAGAGAAGAACATCTGGCTCAGGATGCGGCGCAGGAAACCTTTATCAAGTTGTGGAAATATGTGAGAGACGGCAAGGTGATTAGGTCCGGTTTGAAACCTTTCATCCATCAGATTGCCAGAAATACATCCCTGACCATGCTTAAAAAGACGGGAAAGGATGTGCTTTACGGACCGGAGGAAGAAGGCATTTTTGTGGAGACACTTTTAGTCCGTTCGGGAGTGGATTTGGAATCGGAATGGATACGGGAGGAAGCTTACCGACAGGTCAGGGAAGTGCTGAAAGAAATGGAAGAGCCGGACAAAACCATATTCCTGCTAAAATATTTCTACAACTTTACCATTCGGGAAATTGCAGAATCCTTGCAAATGAAGGAAGCAATGGTACAGAGCAGAGAAAGACGCGGAAGAGAAAAACTAAGAAAAGCATTGGCGGAAAGAGGTGTGTTTGATTATGAGTAACTATATGAAAATCACGGAGACGGAAGTATTGTCAGATACAGAACATGTGAAAGACTGTGAAGTGGAAGCCTTAAAAGAAAAGGTGTTACTGCAAATGAAACAGGAGGAGTACCAAATGAAGAGTAGAAATAAGAACAATGGTAAGATGATGAAAAGGGTGGCGGCAGCCATTGTGGTGTTAGGGATTGCGGCACCTACCGGCGTTTATGCAGCAGGTAAGCTGGGGGTGTTTGAAGGATTGTTTGGAGATAAGGATACGGCATCTATTGAGCAATATGTGGAAAATGCAAATACAGAGCAAGGTGAAGCAACTGCTGTATATCAAATGGAGACAAATGATTATTGTATAACGGTGGATCGCTTTGTATACAGTGAAGCTACGGATTATGGTATTGTGCAGTTTACCCTTACGGATAAAAATGCAGAGGATGAGTCCTGGTACGAGGTGGCCACATGGGATGAGCATTATAGTGATTGGAAAGTATGGGACACGACAGAAATATTTGCCGGTGTTGGGGATGGAAGACTTTCGTTTCAGGTAGAGGGTTTATCATGGCAGAATAATCGTTGCTATATGAAGCAGACGGATGCACAGACCTATGAATGTTATTTGTGTTTCAATGATATGAAGAAAAGTAACATGGCAGATAAGACATTGAAGCTGGCAGTGAAGGAGTCTGACCTGGTGGATGAAAAACTGAATTGGACACAGATTATGAAGCTGGATGTACCCAAGGGTGAGAGTCTGCCTCATTATACATGGTTCAGCGAAGATGGAGAAACAGCACTGGTATTAACCGGCGTAGATTTCTGGCTTATAGATGCACCGAAAAGCGCTGTATCCGGTGATATTATCCTGAAGGAAATCTCTGTTCAGATGAAGGATGGAAGTACCTATGTGGTGCAAAGTGAAGCACAGAAGACCATCGATTGGTTCTACTCTACCAAAAAGGAAACCGGTATTTGGAGGAATTTCGCAAGTGTCATTGATTTGAAAGATGTGGTTTCATTTACGGTGGATGGTAAGGTGTTCTACGTAGAGGATGCGGTTAAGTAAGTATATGATAAAAGCACATACCCCGGGAAGTTTTCCCGGGGTTGTTAAATAAATACCAAAATTTACAGTTGTAAAATATAGCAAAATCAGATATAATAAAGGTAACCTGAAGTGTTCGATAACTCTTGTTAGTTTTGAACCTACATTTACTTTAAACGGGATTCCTATATCGCCGCGTGGCTGTCAAGCCCCCCTTCGTAAGAAGACGCCAGGGGAAGGCAAAAGCGAGGTTGCGGTCACCCACCTAGCATAGCTAGGAGTCAAAAGGCAAGAGCCGACATTTTGGGGCTACAAAGGATGAAGAGAGAGTTGGCAACAACTCTCTTTATTTTTTAGAATTGCAGAATGTATGAGGAACAAAGCTTGGATAAGAAGATACAGATCATACAACTAAAAATTTTATTGGTCATCTTGGAAATTTTCCTGGTATTATTGATTTGGACGCTGGTTCAGCTGATTTTCAAGCCAAAGCAGGAGGGGGAGTCATATCAGGCGGGGCCGTCCCAAGATGTACAGGAAGCTTTCCGTGAGCAAACTAGGACGGAAGTAAAAGTTCCGGAACCCACGCCCACTCCTTTTGTGCTGACCAATATTGATACCATTCGGGTGGTTATAACCAATAAGGAGACCGGTGATATTTATCACAAGGATGCAGAAGAATGGCAGGGTAGGACAGATTACAGAGGGACGTTGGAACTGATAGAGGAAGAAGAGGGTTTTGTGGTTATCAATGAATTGCCCTTGGAGGAATATTTGTATAGCGTAGTGCCCAGTGAAATGCCCGCATCCTATCCCATGGAGGCCTTGAAGGCACAGGCCATATGTGCCAGAACTTATGCCTATTTGCATGTGTTAAGTCCTGCATATCCGCAATGGAATGCACATGTGGATGATACCACTGCCTTTCAGGTGTATCACTCGGTGGCAGAGCAGGAAAGTACCAATCGGGCGGTACAGGAAACGGAAGGTATGATTTTGTTGAATCCTGCCGGTGATGCCCTGGCACAAACCTATTATTACAGTACCTCCTGCGGATATGGTAGTGATGCACATGTATGGCGTACCAAGTATTCGGACAGCTATCCTTACATAATATCTAAGGCTATCAACCGTAATAAAACTGCTTCAGAAGATTTGACAGAGGAAGTCTTTGAAGAATTTATCAAAAGCTGCAGAGAGGATGATTATGAGGCTGAGGAAGAGTGGTATCGTTGGACCTATGAAGTAAAAAAAGTAGATGCACAGCATATATATGAGGTGTTGAAACAGCGATATGAAGCCAATCCCAAACTGATATTGACCAAAAAGAAGGGTGACTATGTAAGTCAACCCATAAAAGAGTTTGATTTTGTCAAGGATATAGAAATCGTCAGAAGAGAAGCCGGAGGAGTGGCGGATGAACTTTTGATTACCACGGATAAAAATGTGTATAGAGTGGTGACAGAACTGAATATTCGATATATATTAAATGATGGGAGCACAAAGGTGAATCGGCAGGACGGAAATCTTGTGAGTATGAACAGTCTGATTCCCAGTGCATTTATTTGTTTGGAGACGAAAGAAGAAAAGGGAAAAGTGACCGGATACACCATATGGGGCGGTGGTTACGGGCATGGTGCCGGTATGAGTCAGAACGGAGCCAAGCATATGGCCTTAGAGGGCATGACGACACAGGAGATATTAAACTTCTTTTTTGAAGATTGTACGATAGAGGATAAAAAAGGGGAAGAGAGTGAAAATGTGGAAAACATATCATAAAATCAACGGATTCTTCAAAGATATGAAAAAAGAAAATATAAGTACTTATGCATCCAGTGGGGCTTTTTTTATCTTTTTGTCGCTGGTACCTATGTTGATTGTAATATGTACAGTAATTCCATACACTCCATTGACGAAGGAAAGCGTGCTGAGCCTGTTTTTGGAGATATTTCCGGCCAAGGTGGATGCTATTATGACGGGCATCGTGGATGATGTGTATCAACGTTCTGCCGGTGTACTGTCGGTGGCTGTTTTGGTGACCTTATGGTCGGCCGGAAAAGGTATTTTGGCTGTACGGACGGGACTGAACGCCATGAATGACGAGGAAGAACATCGGAATTACTTTGTAATAAGACTGGTATCTTCCTTCTATACCCTGGTCTTTTTGTTCATGATTTTAATATCCATGATTATTTTGGTTTTCGGTAATGTGTTGGTTGAGATGATTTTAGTTCAACTGCCCGGACTCAGGGTTTTGTTTTCCGTGCTGATGAATTTCCGATTCCTGTTTGTTTGGTTTGTGCTGACAATTATTCTGGCGGCGCTTTATGCCTATTTGCCTGACAGGAAGCAATCCTTTGGCGCCCAGCTGTCGGGTGCAGCATTAGGAGCTGCCATCTGGAGTATATTTTCCTGGGGCTTTTCTATTTATGTGAGCTACGGCAAGCCCTTCAATATTTACGGAAGTCTGAGTATTATTGTGATAACTATGGTGTGGTTGTATATTTGTATTTACATAGTTTTTGTGGGGGCTTATATCAATAAATATCTAAATGAAAAGGAATATAAGGTGAAATAAGTACAAATCTATGAGATATCTGAAAATATCTTAAAAATATTATTGACAAAAGGTGATTAGATATGTATAATAAACCAAGTGTGAAAACAAAGAGTTTAACTCTTTACATAGGAGTCAACTATGTTAGTGAATTTATCTGATGTATTTTCATCTGAAGGATTGAAGGTGGCAAAAGCAGTAGAGCTGGAGATGGAAAGCTTCAAAAGCAGACTGGGTAAATTCGCGATTACCGAGAAAGCACCGGTTGAGTTGAGTTTAACAAATATCGGTGAAGGGAAAGCGAGAATCGAAGGTCATGTGGAGCTGACATTTAAGACAAGCTGCGACAGATGCCTGGCAGAAGTACCTACAAAATTAACCTTGGAATTTGAGAGGGAAGTTGCTTCGCCGGATACCACAACAGATAGTTCTGAGGACGATGGTGATGGTGAGGACGATGCAATCGACTTCATGGAAGGTTATCAGCTTAATGTAGAGACTTTTGTGTACAACGAAATTTTATTGAATTGGCCCATGAAGATTCTGTGCAAAGACGCCTGCAAAGGGATTTGCAAGGTCTGCGGCAAGAATCTGAATCTCGAAGCCTGTGAATGTGATACATTCGTGCCGGATCCGAGATTTGCGGCAATACAAGATATCTTCAACGCGAATAAGGAGGTGTAACGATGTCTATTTGTCCTAAGAATAAATCTTCCAAGAGTAGAAGAGATAAGAGAAGAGCAAACTGGAAAATGAGCGCTCCTACTTTGGTAAAGTGCAGCAAGTGTGGTGCACTTATGATGCCTCACAGAGTTTGTAAGGCTTGCGGTTCTTATAACAAGAAGCAGGTTGTTAGCGTTGACTAATTCTATAATCAACAAAACCAAGGGCTTTTCCGAAAGGAAAGGCCTTTTTTGGTGAATTTTTTTAGCAATTATGATTGAAAATATACTTGATTTTTATACAAGCCTTTAGTATAGTAAAATAAGGTGTTTTCTAGGAATTAGTTTTTCGTTTTGGAGGGAAATACGATGGTAAATGTAGCAGTTGATGCTATGGGTGGTGACAACGCCCCTGTGGAAATAATTAAGGGTGCGGTGGATGCGATTAAGGAGAACAGTAATGTAAAGGTTTTTCTGGTGGGTCGTGAAGAAGTCATCAAGAATGAATTGATGAAATATACATATAAGGCAGAACAGCTGGAAGTGGTTCATGCAACCGAAGTGATTGAGACGGCAGAACCCCCGGTTATGGCCATTCGTAAGAAGAAGGATTCTTCTATTGTCAAGGCTATGTATATGGTAAAAGAGGGTACTTGCGATGCCCTTGTGTCAGCAGGCAGTACCGGAGCCGTACTGGTAGGCGGACAGGTGATTGTAGGACGTATTAAGGGGGTGGAGAGACCTCCGTTGGCGCCGCTAATTCCCACAGAAAAGGGTGTCAGCCTTTTGGTGGATTGCGGAGCAAATGTGGATGCCAGACCTTCTCATCTGGTACAGTTTGCAAAGATGGGTTCCGTATATATGGAAAGCGTCATGGGTGTGAAAAACCCTAAGGTAGGTATCATAAATATCGGTGCCGAGGAAGAAAAGGGCAATGCACTGGTGAAGGAGACATTTCCTCTTTTGAAGAACTGTCCGGAGATTAACTTTATCGGTAGTGTGGAAGCCAGAGACATTCCTACCGGAGTGGCTGATGTGGTGGTTTGCGAAGCCTTTGTAGGTAATGTGGTATTAAAGATGTATGAAGGTGTCGGCGCTTCTTTGATTAAGAAGGTTAAAGAAGGCATGATGTCCTCCCTGCGCAGCAAGATTGGAGCGGCATTAGTAAAGCCTGCATTGAAGAAGACTTTAAAAGCATTCAGCACGGATGAATACGGCGGAGCCCCCATGTTGGGATTAAGGGGACTGGTAGTGAAGTCCCACGGAAGCAGCAAGGCTGCAGAAATTAAGAATTCAATCCTTCAATGTATTACATTTAAGGAGCAGAATATAAATGAAAAAATTAAAGAAAAAATAGTATTAGAGGATTAAAGGAAGGAATTTAATTATGGAATTTGAAAAGTTGAAAGCAATTATTGTGGATGTATTAAGTGTTGATCCGGATGAAATCACCATGGATACAACATTTACCGATGATTTGGGTGCTGACTCATTGGATGTATACCAGATTATCATGGGTATCGAGCAGGAATTCGATATTGAAGTTCCCGCTGATCTTGCTGAGAATATCAGTACTGTAGAAGAAGCAATTGAAATGATTAAGAATGCTATCAATTAATCGGTAAGCTGAAACAGTATTTCGAAGAAAGAGCGTTCCGGATACTCTATTGAGCTACGGAACGCTTGATTTTTTGGAAAGGACAGATATGCAGAAGTACGGATTAGAGTTGTTGGAGGAAAGAATCGGTTATCGTTTTCAGGATATTTCCCTGTTAAAGCAGGCCATTACTCACAGTTCCTTCACCAATGAACAGAAAATCAATAAGATGAAGGATTATGAGCGACTGGAATTTTTGGGAGATGCAGTACTGGAGCTTGTAAGCAGTGAGTTTTTATTCCGCCAGTATGAGGGAAAACGGGAAGGCGAATTGACTAAGATGAGGGCTTCCATGGTATGTGAACCTTCCCTGGCCTTTTGTGCAAGGGATTTGGAATTGGGAGAGTTTTTGCTTTTGGGAAAGGGAGAAGAGAATACCGGAGGCAGAAAGAGGGATTCCATCACGTCAGATGCCATGGAAGCTGTTATCGGTGCCATTTATCTGGATGGTGGCATGGAGAAGGCAAAAGAGTTTATCTATCGGTTTATTTTGTCTGATTTGGAAGAAAAGCAACTGTTTTACGACAGTAAGACTAATCTGCAGGAATTAATACAGGGTAAGCTTAAGAAAGAATTTCATTATGTTTTGGTGGAAGAAACCGGACCGGAACACGATAAAGTCTTTTTTGTGGAAATTGTTATGGAAGATGAAGTCATAGGTAAAGGTCAGGGAAGAACCAAAAAGGCGGCGGAACAGGAAGCGGCATACGAAGCACTCCTGTTGCTGCGGGAACGAGGAATACGTAAATAGGCGAAAGCGGGGAAGAAGATGTATTTAAAAAGCATTGAAGTACATGGATTTAAATCCTTTGCAAATAAAATAGTGTTTCAATTTCACAACGGTATTACAGGTATTGTAGGTCCGAACGGCAGCGGAAAGAGTAATGTTGCAGATGCAGTACGTTGGGTACTGGGCGAGCAGCGTATTAAGCAGCTTCGTGGTGCCAGCATGCAGGATGTTATTTTCTCCGGAACAGAGCTTCGTAAGCCCTTAAGCTATGCTTATGTGGCGATTACTCTGGACAATTCGGATCATCAGCTTGCCATTGATTACGATGAGGTGACGGTAGCAAGACGTATTTATCGCAGCGGTGAAAGCGAGTATTTGATTAACGGTGCTGTTTGCAGACTTCGTGATGTAAATGAGCTTTTCTATGATACCGGTATCGGTAAGGAAGGCTATTCCATCATCGGTCAGGGACAGATTGATAAGATTTTGAGCGGTAAGCCGGAAGAACGCCGTGAACTTTTCGACGAGGCGGCAGGTATTGTGAAGTTTAAACGTCGTAAGAACGCAGCACAGGCCAAGCTGGAGAACGAAAAGCAGAACCTGATCCGTGTGAATGATATTTTGTCTGAATTGGAGAAGCAGGTAGGTCCTTTGGAGAAACAGTCTGAGGTGGCTAAGATTTACCTGAAGAAAAAGGAAGAGTTAAAGACTCTGGATGTAAATGTGTTCCTGCTGGAAAATGTACGTATCCGCGAACAGCTGGACAGCGTGGACGAAAAGTATCGCATTGCATCCGATGATTTGGAGCATACCACAGAGCATTACAACCATATCAAGGAAGAATATGAGCAGATACAGGCAGAGATAGAAGCCTTGGAAGAAGCAATTAATGCAGCCCGTGATACCCTTAGTAATACGGGTGTGCTTCGTGAGCGTCTGGAAGGTGAAATCAATGTATTAAAGGAGCAGATTAACTCTGCCCATTCCAATGCAGAGCATTTGCAGAATCGTAAAAAGAGTGTATTGGATGAAATCGAAGGAAAGAATAAAGATAAAGAAGGGATTCTGGCGGATAAGGATGATATCGATAAGCAGGTACAGGATATCACCCGTTCCAGAGATGAAATCAAGCAGCGACTGGAAGAGGTACAGAATCAAATAGAAGAACTGAATAACAGCATTGAAACAGGTAAGAATACCATTATCGGGGAATTGAACCAGAGAGCGACCATTAAATCTAAAATGGGACGCTTTGATTCCATGCTGGAAAATATCAATATCCGTAAGGCGGAGTTGAATTCCCGTATTTTGCGCGCAAAAAGCGATGAAGCAGAACGTTCTGAAAGTATTAAGCAGCTGGAAGATAATTTTGCGGCTATCTGCGAGGAAATACGCGGCATGCATGAAAAGGAAGCTTCTATAGAACTGGAAGTGGGCAAGAAGAGAGAGCAGCTGGCACAAACTGACCAAAAGCTGAGAGAAACCCAGAACAGTTTCCATCAGGAAAAATCAAAGCTGGATGCGTTGACCAATATTGCTGAGCGATATGACGGATATGGCGGCAGTGTTAAGAAGGTCATGGAACAAAAATCCAATGTGAAGGGAATCGTTGGTGTTGTAGCGGATATTATTACCGTGGAAGAAAAATATGAGACGGCCATTGAAACCGCACTGGGCGGTAATATTCAGAATATCGTAACGGATGATGAAGAAACGGCTAAGAAGATGATACGTTTCTTGAAGGACAACAAGGCCGGCCGTGCCACCTTCCTTCCTTTGACCAGTATTACCAAGCCCCAGGAATTTAAGAATCCGGAAGCATTAAAGGAGCCCGGAGCCATTGGTATGGCTGATGAGCTGGTACATACTGACAAGAAATACCGTAATGTTGCCAAGGCTATGCTGGGACGTATTATGGTGGTTGACAATGTGGATAATGCCGTAAAGATTGCCCGTAAGTTTGATTACGGCATCCGTATGGTTACCATCGAAGGAGAGCTTTTGGTACCCGGCGGTGCCATCAGTGGTGGTGCTTTTAAGAATAACAGTAATCTTTTGGGACGTCGTCGAGAGATTGAGGAGCTGGAGAAAAATATTAAGAAGCTGGAAGAGGCTATTACATCCCTCAATCAGGAAATTGAAGATACCAAGACCGAAAGAAATAAACTGCGTATGGATTTAGAACGTCTGAAGATGGATATTCAGCGCAAATCCATAGAGCAGAATACCGCAAGAATCAGTATTTCACAGGTGAAAGAACGTCTGGCGGAAGAAGAGCAAAGCTTTGAATCCATGAAGCAGGAGCAGAAGGAAATCGAGGCACAGATTCTGGAGAATCATAAGGGTAAAGAAGCCATTTTGGCAGAATTGAACAGCAGTGAAGAACTGGAAAAGAATACCCAGATACAGATAACAGAGTTCCAGAAGCAGTTGGAAGAGAAGCGTAAAGAAGAATCCACGGTTGCAGGTCGTGTGACAGAGTGGGAATTGAAGCTGGAGCGTATGATGCAGACCCAAAAATTCCACCAGTCCAATGTAGACCGTATCGAAGGCGAAAAAGAACGTTATGTGAAGGAACTGGAAGAAATCGAAGAAGCTTTGGCACAGAATGTTCTGGATGTGGAGAGCAAGGAAGCCAATATTCAGCAGATTAGGGAAACCATTGAAGCATCCTATGATGCGGAAGAAAATTCCCAAATTAAGCTGAAAGAGGATATGGAACGCAAGGAATTACTTAGCGGTAAGCAGAAATCCTTCTTCCAAACCAGAGAAGAATTGTCCGAGCGTATGAATGCTTTGGATAAGGAAGTATACCGACTGACTGCCCAGAAGGAGCGATTGGAGGAATCCATCGAATCCCAGATTAATTATATGTGGGAAGAGTATGAGATTACCTTGAAGGATGCAGCATCCATCCGGGATGAAAGCATGACTGATTTGCCGGCTATGAAGAAGGCTATCAGTGGTATCAAGGATGATATCAAGAAGCTGGGTAATGTCAACGTTAATGCTATCGAAGAGTACAAGAGCCTGATGGAGCGTTATACCTTCTTAAGGACCCAGCATGATGATTTGGTAGAGGCAGAGAAGACCTTGGAAGGCATCATTGCCGAGCTGGATGCGGCTATGCGTAAACAGTTTACGGAGAAGTTTGCAGAGATTGCCAAGGAGTTTGATAAGGTATTTAAGGAACTGTTTGGCGGCGGTAAGGGTACTCTGGAGCTGATGGAGGAGGAAGATCTGTTAGAGGCAGGCATTCGTATTATTGCGCAGCCTCCGGGAAAGAAACTCCAGAACATGATGCAGCTGTCCGGTGGTGAAAAAGCATTAACTGCTATCGCCCTGTTGTTTGCGATTCAGAATCTGAAGCCTTCCCCGTTCTGTCTATTGGACGAAATCGAGGCTGCATTGGATGAATCCAATGTAGGAAGATATGCGAAATATCTGCATAAGTTGACCAAGCATACACAGTTTATTGTCATAACACACCGAAGAGGAACCATGGAAAGTGCGGACAGATTGTACGGTATCACCATGCAGGAGAAGGGTGTATCCACCTTGGTAAGTGTGAATTTGATTGATAAGGAATTAGAAAACTAGAGGGGTATCTATGAGTGAAGAAAAAGAAAAGAAAGGCTTTTTTGGCCGGTTAAAGGCAGGATTAACCAAGACCAGAGAGAATATTGTAAGGGGAATTGACTCAGTATTCAGCGGCTTTTCAGCCATTGATGAGGATTTTTATGAGGAATTGGAAGAGATTCTGATTATGGGAGATATCGGTGTTAATGCCACTACGGATATCATCAACCGATTAAGAACACAAGTGAAAGAGCAGCATATTAAGCAGCCTTCCGAGTGTAAGCAGTTGCTGATTGACAGTATCAAGGAACAGATGCATGTGGACGAGACGGCATATGATTTTGAAGATAGGCAGTCAGTCATCATGGTAATCGGTGTCAATGGTGTAGGTAAAACCACTTCCGTAGGTAAGTTGGCCGGGAAGTTAAAGGATAAGAACCGCAAGGTACTCATTGCTGCTGCAGACACCTTCCGTGCGGCGGCCGGAGAGCAACTGGCAGAGTGGGCCCGCAGAGCGGATGTGCCCATGGTGGGCGGCAAGGAAGGAACGGACCCTGCCAGCGTGGTATTTGATGCGGTAAATGCAGCCAAGGCCAGAAAAACGGATGTACTTTTGATTGATACAGCAGGTCGTCTCCATAACAAAAAGAATCTGATGGAAGAGCTTCGGAAAATGAATCGTATTATTGACAGAGAGTTTCCGGATGCCCATAGAGAGAATCTCATTGTACTGGACGGTACTACAGGTCAGAATGCCATGGTGCAGGCCAGAGAATTTGGTGATGTGGCACAGCTGACGGGTATTATTCTCACCAAGATGGACGGTACTGCCAAGGGTGGTATTGCCGTTGCAATACAGTCAGAGCTGAATGTGCCGGTGAAGTTCATCGGTGTGGGCGAATCCATTGATGATTTGCAGAAGTTTGATTCCGATGAGTTTGTAAATGCTTTGTTCGAAGTAAATCCTGAGAAGGATGAGGACGAAGAGGAAGAAGTTTAAGTCGTAAGTAAGGAGTAAGACTTATGTTGACATTGGAAAGGTTTGAAGAGGCGTCAGAGGTAGTAAAGAAGGTGACGCTGGAAACCAAGCTGGTATATAGTGACTATTTAAGCAAGCAGACCGGTAACAGAGTGTTCTTAAAGCCGGAAAATATGCAGTTTACAGGCGCCTATAAGCTTCGTGGCGCTTATTATGCCATGAGTACCCTAAGTGATGAGGAACGTGCAAAAGGTGTGATCACTGCATCCGCAGGCAATCACGCCCAGGGTGTGGCATATGCGGCAAAAAGCTATGGGGTAAAGGCTACCATCGTTATGCCTACTACCACACCTCTTATGAAGGTGAATCGTACCAAAGGGTATGGAGCGGAAGTGATTCTTTACGGGGATGTGTATGACGAGGCCTGTGAAAAGGCTTATGAGCTGGCAGCGGAGCATGGATATACCTTTATTCATCCCTTTGATGATTTAAGGGTTGCTACCGGGCAGGGAACCATTGCCATGGAAATCTTCAAGGAACTGCCTTTGGTGGATTATATTTTAGTGCCCATCGGTGGCGGCGGCTTGGCAACCGGAGTTTCTACTTTGGCCAAAATGCTGAATCCGAAAATTAAAGTAATCGGTGTGGAGCCGGCGGGAGCAAATTGTCTGCAGGAATCCATAAAAGCCGGTGAAGTGGTGACGCTGCCTAAAGTAAGTACTATCGCAGATGGTACTGCAGTGAAGACGCCGGGAGCAAAACTGTTCCCCTATTTAAAAGAAAACTTAGATGATATTATAACCGTAGAAGACCAGGATTTAATCGTAGCATTCCTGGATATGGTGGAAAATCATAAAATGGTGGTAGAGAACTCAGGCCTTTTGACCGTGGCGGCATTAAAGCAGCTGGATGTGAAGGATAAGAGAGTGGTATCCATCTTAAGCGGCGGAAACATGGATGTGATTACCATGTCATCCGTGGTACAGCAGGGACTCATTTTCCGTGACAGAATATTTACCGTTTCCGTACTTCTTCCCGACAAGCCGGGCGAGCTGTGCAGAGTATCCGGAGTGGTGGCAAGAGAAAACGGTAATGTGATAAAGCTGGAGCATAACCAGTTTGTCAGCACCAACCGTAGTGCGGCAGTGGAACTTCGGATTACCCTGGAGGCTTTCGGTACCGAGCACAAGCATCAGATTATGGAGGCCTTGGAGAAAGAAGGCTATATGCCCAAATTGGTACGTACAAATATTTAAGCAAAAATAGGATATACTAAGAAAGCCTGTATTGTAAAATATACGGGCTTTCCTTTATAATAATACTAAGCAAATGTTTGTAAGCCGGAGGTGTGTATGAGCCAAGCCATGCAACAAAAAGTGAAGCGTTTCTTTATGATGACCATAGGGGCCGTTCTGTATGCCGCGGCAATCGGTATGTTTTTGGATCCCAATTCCCTGGCACCGGGCGGTGTAACCGGTATCTCCATTATTGTCAGTCGATTGATTCCTGTTGAAACCGGTACTTTGATTTTGCTGTTTAATATCCCCATACTTTTGCTGGGCACATGGAAGTTTGGATTTAAGTTTATCGTATCCACCATTTATTGTATTGCCATTATTTCACCCATGACCAACTTTTTTACCGCAAGATTCGGAGCCGTAACAGAGGAACCGTTTTTGGCCGGTTTGGCAGGCGGTGCCTTGTTGGCAGTGGGTATGGGCACCGTATTTCGCGCAAAAGCTACCACCGGCGGTATTGATATCATTGTGAAAATTATCCGTACCAAGAAGCCACATTTAAAGACCAACAATTTGTTTTTGCTGATGGATGCCGTGGTGGTGACCTGTTCGGCATTGGTATTCAAAGATATTGATAAAGCTTTGTACGCCGGTATGACCGTAATTATTACTTCTTTGGTAATGGATATTGTGCTATACGGCAAGGATGAAGCCAAGCTGATTCATATCATCAGTGACAAGTCGGAAGAAATTACCAAACGACTATTAGATGACCTGGAAATCGGCGTCACTTATGTGCGCGGTGAGGGGGCTTACAGCGGTAAGGAAAAGAAGGTCATCATGTGCGTGGTGAAAAAGCAGATATCTCCCAAGGTGGA
This sequence comes from Lachnospiraceae bacterium, assembly GCA_017522685.1. Next base: position 99,470 of record JAFWYN010000019.1, on the reverse strand, counting down.
GGATATCATCAAGGAAGAGGACCCCATGGCTTTTATGATTGTCAGCAGTGCTATGGAGATTTACGGGGAAGGCTATAAGAATTTGTTTAGTGAAAAAATCTAGGATAAGATGAAACTTTAGTGTGATTTCATGTGTATTACATGTAGAAATAATGATGGTGTTAGTTTACCAAAGATATGAGAGAAAAAAATATGAAGAAATTATTAGTAATACTAATGACAATATGTATAGCTGTCGGATTAAGTGCCTGTGGAGAAGAAGGACAAAAGAATAGCGATAATGATAGTGCCAAGGAAACACAGAATGTGACCAAAGAAATAGAAGAACATGGGGGAGAGAGCGCCACTGTAGAAAAGGGACATAAGTTTGCAGAAGTTACCATTGAAGGAAATAAGTACAATTTATCCCGGGATTTCGAAGATGTGATAAAGGATTTAACCGGAAATGGAATAAAGGTAGGTAAGTTTTTAGTGGGAGCATCCTTAAACCCCTACGTCTATAACGAAGATTGTAAAGTGATTACAGGAGAGAAGATTTCTGATATTCAGCTGTACGCGGATTATGCTCCTGTAAGTCAATATCAGGTTTCCGGAATACCGTCACTTGAAGACAGTGGCGACATGGTGATAAAGATTTTTGAACTTTGGCAATGGGTTGATTATGAAACAGCTTCCGGTATTAAAACTGACTCGGTTAAGGAAGATATAGAGTCGATAGACGGCTATGTAAAAATGGATGCGGTTTCCGTTCCTGACCAAACTACTTGTGGTGCCCTTTACATAGAAGGTGAGCTTGTAGATTTGTCAGAATACGAGGATGAATTTGAGGAATGGAAAATTTGTCTGAATGAGAACGGATTTGCAAAAGCCATGGAGAAGTATTTGCCCAATCAGCGATATTATCACTATTCAAGCCGTATCTGGTCGGATAGATTAGAAACAAGTGGTGATTATGACGTGTTTGAGAAAGAATGTGAGCGATTTGGGGTACCATTGAAGAATGTTATGCTGACTAACTTTGCCATGCATGATGCGGGAGAAAAACTGGAAGCCGGTGAAATTAAATCTTATACATTGCTTCGATATGAGGCCAGATATGATGATGGAATCTATATGAAATACCTGGAATACTCCATTGACGAAGACTGGGACGAGGAAGATTATAAGTAGTGCATATAAGATGAAATTATAGAAAATATAAATATGAGAGGGATAAACACATGAAGAAAAGATTATTGACAGTACTATTGACAATGTGCATGGTAGCAGGATTGAGCGCATGCGGAAACAACGGACACAAATTTGCAGAGATTACCATTGAAGGAGAAAAGTATAATTTTTCTCAGGATTTTGAAACGGTGGTAAAAGCATTGAATGAGAATGACGTGCAGGTACGCAGTTATACTCGTACTAGGTATGACATAATGCATCCGTATGTTTTTGATGAAGACTGTAAGCTGGTAAAGGCTGAGGAGCGTGATGATATCTTTTTGTTTGCAGATTATGCACCACTATCAAAATATATTGCCGGTGCAGCTGATTGGGATGCTGAGGACTTGGTAATAAAAATGTATTTCTTTTACAACAGTAGTGCAGAATATATAACAGCTTCGGGTATAGAATATGATTCTGATAGTGATGATTTGAAAGACTTAAAGGGATATTCAAAAATGGATATATTGAATAACTATAAGCATACAACTTATGGTGCTCTTTATGTGGATGGAAAAATCGTTGATTTAGAAAAATATGAGGATGAATTTGAAGAGTGGAAGGATTATGTGGATGAGAATGGTTTCATGGAAGCTATGGAAGAATATTTGCCTAATCGCCAGTATTATTATTTGTCCAGCCGTATTTTTTCTGATATGTATAAGTCAAGAAGAAGTTATAGTGATTTAAAAAATCATTGTGAAGCTTCGGGGCTGCCGCTGAAGAATGTGATGCTGACCAATTTTGCCATGCATGATGCAGGAGAAAAATTGGAAGATGGAAAAATTAAGTCTTATGCATTGGTTCGTTACGAAGCGACAGATGAGGACGAAGTGTTTATGCAGTATCTGGAATACTCTATCGATGAAGACTGGGATGAGGACGATTATAAGTAGTTTGAAGAAAAAATAAAACTGTAAAGAAAAAATACTTGACACCTTTGCTGTTATGTTGTATGATGGCAAAGGTGTTCGTTGTAATATGTGGAAAAAGTGGGCGTAAACGACATGGAAAAGATATTTCAACAAGTACTTTTATATGATTTTTACGGGGAACTGTTGACAGAGCATCAGCGGAATGTGTACGAGGATGCGGTATACAATGATATGTCCTTAAGCGAGATTGCGGAGGAGTATGGTATCAGTCGCCAGGGTGTGCATGATTTGATTAAGCGCTGTGACAAGATTTTGCTTGGTTATGAAGAAAAGCTGCATTTGGTGGAAAAGTTTGCAGGAGCCAAGGAAAAGATAGCCCGTTTGGTGGAGCTGACCAAGGATTTGGAAGAAACAGAGCTGGAGCAGTCTGCCAGAGAAAAAGTAGTAAACATTAGACAGATTTCCACAGATTTGATGAATGAGTTTTAGTAAGAGGATTAGCAGATGGCATTTGAAAGCTTAACTGATAAATTACAAAATGTTTTTAAAAAGCTTCGTGGCAAGGGCCGTTTGACGGAGGAAGATGTAAAAGAAGCACTGAAAGAGGTAAAGATGGCTCTTTTGGAAGCGGATGTAAACTTCCGTGTGGTGAAGCAGTTTGTGAAGTCTGTGGAAGAACAGGCAATCGGTCAGGACGTTATGAACGGTTTGAATCCCGGACAGATGGTGATTAAAATTGTAAATGACGAGTTGATTGCTTTGATGGGTAGTGAAACCACGGAGATTCAGTTTCAGCCGGGTAAGTCCATCACTGTAGTGATGATGGCGGGTCTTCAGGGTGCAGGTAAAACTACCGCAACTGCTAAGATTGCCGGTAAGCTGAAAACAAAGGGTAAGAAATCCTTGCTGGTAGCCTGCGATATCTACCGTCCTGCGGCGATAGAGCAGTTACAGATAAACGGTCAGAAGATGGAGGTAGAAGTATTCTCCATGGGTACTGACCACAAGCCCGTTGAGATTGCTAAGAACGCAATCGCTCATGCGGAAAAGAACGGTCACAATGTGGTCATCCTGGATACCGCCGGACGTCTTCATGTGGATGAGGACATGATGAAGGAGCTTCAGGAGGTGAAGGAGCAGGTGACTGTGCACCAGACCATTTTGGTCGTAGATGCCATGACCGGTCAGGATGCGGTAAATGTAGCAAAACAGTTTGATGAACAAATCGGTATCGACGGCGTGGTGCTTACCAAGCTGGACGGCGATACACGAGGCGGTGCGGCATTATCTATTAAGGCAGTGACCGGAAAGCCCATTCTCTATGTAGGTATGGGAGAGAAGCTTTCCGACATGGAACAGTTCTATCCGGACAGAATGGCAAATCGTATCCTGGGTATGGGTGATGTCCTTACTCTGATTGAAAAGGCTCAGGAAAACATCGATATCGATGAAGATAAGAGCAAAGATATGATGGGCCGCATGAAGAAGGGTAAATTCGACTTTGAAGATTACCTGGAAAGCATGAAGCAGATGCGTAAGATGGGCGGTCTGGCAAGTATCTTAGGTATGCTGCCCGGTATGGGTATGAAGGGCGCTGACCTGGAAGGTATGATTGATGAGAAGCAGTTATCACACATGGAAGCTATCGTACTGTCCATGACACCTAAGGAGAGACGTGACCCGAAGCTGTTAAATCCCAGGAGAAAGCATCGTATTGCCAAGGGTGCAGGTGTAGATATCAGTGAAGTAAACCGCTTTATTAAGCAGTTTGAACAGAGCCAGAAGCTGATGAAACAGTTTGGCGGTGGCGGAAAGAAGAAGCGTTTTGGCGGTTTCCCCGGTATGGGTGGCATGGGACGCGGAGGATTTCCCTTTTAAGTAGCAGATAAGGAACAAAAAGTTCTTATCATAGATAACAATTAAACGTATTTTACGGAGGTAAAGAAAAATGGCAGTTAAAATCAGATTAAGAAGAATGGGACAGAAGAAAGCACCTTTCTATAGAATTATCGTTGCAGATTCTCGTTCCCCCAGAGACGGAAGATTTATCGCAGAAATCGGTACTTATGATCCTAATACCGATCCCAGCACTTTCAAGATTAATGAGGAAGAAGCTAAGAAGTGGTTGGCTAACGGAGCACAGCCTACAGAAGTAGTTAACAAGCTTTTCAAGGTAGCTGGTATCGTAAAATAACACTGACTCATCATAGGAGGTGTATTGATGAAGGATTTAGTAGAAGTGATTGCAAAAGCACTTGTAGATAACCCTGATGAGGTAGTAGTGACAGAGAAGACCGAAGGTAAGAATATCGTTGTGGAACTTCATGTAGCTCAGTCCGATATGGGTAAAGTCATTGGAAAGCAGGGAAGAATTGCAAAAGCAATTCGTTCCGTTGTTAAGGCAGCTTCTTCCAAGGACAATACAATTGTAGATGTAGAAATTATCTAATCATGAGGCGAAGCATGCGGTGGTGTGTTTCGCCTTCATTTTTTTAAACGAGGAAGGTAAAGAATGGACGAATTATTGCAGGTGGGTATCATTACCTCCACTCACGGTGTACGCGGAGAGGTAAAGGTGTATCCAACCACAGATGATGTAAAGCGTTTTAAGAAGTTGAAGGATATTATATTGGATACCGGTAAGGAGAAGCTACCCTTGGAAATCGAAGGGGTGAAGTTCTTTAAGCAGATGGTGATACTGAAGTTTAAAGGCCTGGACAATATGAATGATGTGGAGAAATTCCGTCAAAAGAGTCTCTATGTGACCAGAGCCAATGCAGTGAGACTGCGTAAGGATGAGTATTTTATCGCAGATTTAATCGGTATTAAGGTATATGACGAGGAAGATAAGGAATTAGGTGTGCTGGAGGATGTGATGGTCACCGGCGCCAATGATGTTTATGTGATAAAGATGACGGATGGCAGGGAGCTTCTTTTGCCTGCTATCAAGCAATGTGTTTTAGAGGTGGATGTACCCGAAGGACGTATGAAGGTACATGTACTGGAGGGACTTTTGGAGGATTAGGCATGAAGTTTCATGTGATGACACTTTTCCCGGAGATGATTGAGAATGGTCTGGGAACCAGTATCTTAGGAAAGGCAGCCCAAAAAGGTGTGATTTCCTATGAGGCTGTAAATATCAGGGATTATACTTTGGACAAGCATGGAAAGGTGGATGACTATCCGTATGGCGGCGGTGCAGGGATGTTGATGCAGGCACAGCCTGTTTATGATGCCTATCAGGCGATTACAGAAGGTTTCGAGCAAAAGCCAAGAACTATCTATCTGACTCCCCAAGGACGTCAATTTGACCAGAAAATGGCCACAGAATTGGCTAAGGAAAAGGAACTGGTCTTTGTCTGCGGCCATTATGAGGGAATCGATGAGCGTGTGCTGGAGGAAATAGTTACGGATTATGTTTCCATCGGTGATTATGTACTGACCGGCGGGGAATTGCCCGTGATGGTCATGATAGATGCCATCGCAAGACTGATTCCGGGAGTGTTGCATAATGATGTATCCGCAGAAACGGAAACCTTCCACAATGACTTGCTGGAATATCCCCAGTATAGCAGACCGGAGGTGTGGAACGGTAAGAAGGTGCCGGAAGTACTGCTTTCCGGCAATACCAAGAAGGTAAATGAGTGGCGACTGGAGCAGTCAATCGAAAAAACCAAGCAACGTCGTCCGGATTTGTATGCCAAGTATCAGCAAAAGCAGGAGATTATCAAGCGTCTGGCGAAAAAGAAACGTCAGAATATACATATGATGGAGCTGCTTCACAGAGGCTTGGGCGAAGTGGTCTATGATAAGGGCATGGATATCCTGCTTAAGTTTGAGGGGTTATATATGCTACACGCAGCGGATGAGACCGGTGCCCGTGAATTGCTGGGGAAGGTGCCTGAAGATGCCATGCTGATTACCACACAGGAATTCGTTAGGGATTTGCTGGAAAAAGAATTCGGCAAAACAGGCTTCTGCAAGTGTTCACAGGCGGTTTGTACCCGCAAAGAAGCCTTTCCGGTGCGATACAAGAATATACGACAGTTGGATATAACATATTTAGATTATATAATGGAGAACTATTCTTCTTCAGAGGAGCATATGAAAGAACGTCTGAATGCCGGCGTTATGTACGGAGCTTTTGAGGAAGATAGAATAATTGGTTTTATAGGCATGCATAGTGAAGGCAGCATGGGCATGCTGTTTGTAGAAGAAGAATACCGTCACAAGGGCATTGGTGCTTCTTTGGAAAGCTATTTGATTAATGTGCAGATTAGCAATGGATTTACCCCATATTGTCATATTATTGATGGCAATGAAAAGTCCCTTGCCTTGCAGGAGAAGCTGGGATTATATGTTGCGGATACACCTTTGTGGTGGATCTGGTAAGAAGTATTTGATTTGGAGAACAACACATGAAAAAGATATTTAGTGTACTTTTATTGATTCTGTTGCTGTTTAATATAAGTGGTTTGGATGCATATGCAAAAAGCTATACCATAGAAAATGCTTATTTTGATGTAGAAATACTTTCCAATGGGGATGTTAACGTTACAGAAAACTGGACAGTTAATTTTGATGGTGATTATAGCAGGTTTTATAAGTCATTACCGCCCAAGAATATATCAAAAGCTGAAAAATATGAGGATGTTTGTATTAATTGGGCTACGATAAACGGAAAAGAGTGCACCTTGAACGGCAATCTAAATAATAGGAAAGATTATACATTTAACAGTGATTATGATGATTACAGAATGTTAAGTTGGTTGTATCATGTAAATGATGAAAAGGTGGAATATTCCGTAAATTATACCATTGAAAACTTGACGAAAAGAACAGATTTATATGAAGAGGAACTGTGTGTAACCATACTCAGACCGGTCTGCGTGGACTTTAAACCGACGATTCGGAATACAATCCGGGTAAGCGTTAAAACACCGGACAAGTCAGAAATATATGATATCAAATCAAACAAGGATTTTAATACTGATATAAGCGCAAACACTATGGAATTGGTGTGCGGTAGCAGCAGTGGTTTGGTTAGATTGGTTATTTTGTCTACGGATGAAGGTTTTGAAGAGGATTTGACATTTGTTAAATCGAAACATATCGATATGAAAGTATCTGATGACAGCAAGTCTGATTATACAACCGTAGTAGGTGTTGTATTTATAATAGGATTGGTTCTGGGTGTGATTGGACTTTCTAAAGGGAATAATACAAGTAATAGAAACAATAAAACAAATAGAAAATTTAAGCAAAAAAACGAAAAAGACCCGTCCTATATTTATGAATGTATTAATGATATTTCAATGTACAGTGAGGATCCGTTGCTTCCGGTAGCATTGTGTGGTGGCAGGACATTTACGAAATACAATTTGCTTTCCGTAATGATAAAAGACTTTTTGAACAGAAAATTGTTGGTAAAAGGTATTCAGGGGATAGATGTAAACTACGATTTGGTAAACGCCATGCCGCGTGCGGAACAAAATGTGCTCTTTCACTTGGCAGAAGAGATCAATATATATGATGACGGAAACATGGATATTAATGTTTTGAGAAGTATAGCGGATGCTCATATCAGTAACCTGGCAGGCGATTTGAAACAAAAAGTGGATAGTAAAGAATACAAGAAACTAAAAGAAAAAGCAGCTTTTATAGAATGGTATGCGAATTACTTTTATCAAACAAAAATTCCTACTTCATTGAATTATTTGTTACATCATGATGTAAACAGAGATACGCTTATATTATTGTCATTCAAGAATAACAGACAAGTAAATATAGAGGGTATTAGTACGTATGGTTATGATACAAATACATGGTATTATATGATTGATGAGCATGATGACCGTGATTGCGCCACCTATATAGAAAATCAGCGTATTGCAAATATGAAAAGCTACAATAGTAGTTCTGACAGCAGTTCAAGCAGTGGTTGTAGTAGTTGCAGCAGTTGTTCGTCCTGTGGCGGTTGTGGCGGTGCAGACTGATGAAACAGAAATTTGTGATTCAATGGCACATAACCGGCAGGTGTAATCTGAGATGTAAACATTGTTACATGGTTGAGTACAACAAGGATTTAGAAGAGGATGATTTGATTGAAATATTCAACCAAATTAAAGCGTTCTTAATTGGCAATAACTTCACCGGTCATGTGAATTTTACCGGAGGAGAACCTTTCCTGACAGAGCATCTGTGGGGGCTAATGGACTTGTGTGAAGAAAATGAGATATCCTTCGGTATATTAACAAATGGTACACTGATTGATGAGGGAATAGCCTGTAAATTACAAACTTATAAAAAACTAAGGTTCATACAGTTTAGTTTAGAAGGAAGTGCCAAAACCCATGATTATATCCGTGGGAAAGGTTCCTTTCAAAAAACGGCGAAGGCTATTAAATTAGTGAATACATACGGAATACAGACAATGGTATCTTTTACAGCCAGCAAAAATAACTGCAAAGAACTAGCAAAAGCAGTAAGAATTTGCAGACGATGGCAGGTAAAAAGGTTTTGGACAGACAGATTAGTTCCTGTGGGAAGTAACGAGCTGGATATGATGACAAATGAAGAGTTTTTCAAATATTTAAGAGTATTAGACAGAGAAAGTAAAAAGAGCAAATTACTTGCAAGAATAGGTATTAATACAACTTATATACATACAAATAGAGCGATGCAGTTTTGGTGTTCTACCAGTACTGATAGCTATATATGTTCTGCGGGAAAAAGCTTATTGGCAATATTAGAAGATGGTACGTTATTACCTTGCAGAAGATTACCATGGGAACTTGGAAATTTGCTGGAAGATAATCTGGGTAATATCTATAATAAAAGCAATATGGTCAATGTGTTAAAGAGTGACTGCACACCGGATGAGTGTAAAAACTGTTTTAATGTCAAGACATGTGCGGGCGGTGCCAAGTGTATCACTTATGCGCTTAAAGGAGACATTAACCATAAAGATAACAATTGTCCGTATACCGTTTGAGTATTATTTAAATTATTGTGATTTTTTATGAATGGAGGAACAAAAGATGAATCAGGAACAAATGAATGCAGCAAAAAGAGAAATGATAGGATGGTTATCACATCCTGCGGAACTGGGAAAGGCACCGTCTAAGATTGAGTGCACCGGTGAGTTTGATTTATATGATATGCACTATTATATTTTCAAGTATAAGAAAGGTCTGTTTGGTAAGTGGCTTCTGGGAGTGGCCGGTGGCTATGAAGGAGAAGAATTGGAAAACTGCGGACATACCTTCAGTGAAATGCAGGAATACAATGAGGCAAGTGCAAAAAAAGATGCCATCTCCTTAGTGGAGCATGTACGTGCGTTTATTATGGAGCAGGCAAAGAGTGCAGAGGAAAGGAAACAAAATCCGGGTACTTTCGTAAATTTTGTTTTGCTGAAGGAAGCAAAATGGGATAAGGCAGAGTTTATCAAACTTTTACAGGACGACTGGGGAATTGCGGATGAGACACCCGAGGAAGAAAGAGCAGAGGAGAAGTCGGATATTTATGTTTTTTCATATAAAGGCGCGATGTGTGCACTTTCTGTGATGCCGGGACCGGTTCCCAATGGCGAGGCAGAGTATCATGCACAGAATAATTATCGTTGGCGTGAGGCTGTGGAAACCACTAAGAAGCATACAGCCCAGTTAATGGTTTCCGTACTTGGAAGAGCAGTGGACACACAGGAGGCAGCTAAACTGTTGGTAAAGATGGTGGCTACCTGTTGCAAGCAGGAGGGCGTATTGGGTATCTATGCCAACGAGACGGTTTACCAGCCGGAGTTTTATGAAGCCTGTGCTCAGATGATGAAGGATGACATGTTTCCTCTGATGAATCTGGTATGGTTCTCCCTGTATGGCGGTAAAAATGGTGGAGTCAGTGCCTATACCTGTGGTATGGATAGCTTGGGATATGATGAAATCGAGATTTTGGATTCCAAAGCATCCATGGGCGAAGTGGTGGACTTCCTGCTGAATATTTGTAGCTATGTAGTAACAGAAAATGTAATCCTAAAGGATGGCGAGACCATTGGTTTCACGCCGGAACAGAAGCTTCCCATCAGCAGAAGCAAGGGAATTGCAGTGGATGGGGAGAGCTTGAAGATTAAGTTTTAGTAATTGTGGCAGGTGCAAACAATATGACAGAAATCTTATGCTCCGTGGGAGCCATTATCAGTAAATCAAACGGAAGAAATTATCACAAGCTGGAGGAACTGGCAAATCAGCTTCAGTGTGATGGCTTTGAATTTATGATGGAGAAACCATGGTATGAGGAAATCAATGATTTGATGGCATATTTAAGAGGAGTTAATTTATATATGCCTGTAATGCATTGTGAGAAAAGCATCGGAGAGAAGATTAGCTTAGGCGGTAATGAGAATCTTTCGGAGGTACTGCGGCTTTTTGAAATTAACTGTAAACTGGCAGAGGTCATAGATGCAAAGAAAATGGTGATTCATTTATGGGGCGGAAGAACCTCTGACAGCTGTTTTGAAAACAATATTGCCGCCTATGCTGCATTAAATGAAGTGGCAGAGTGTTTCGGACTGGAATTGTTGGTGGAGAATGTGGTGTGTAATCAACAGGATCCTTTAAAGCATATGTGTGAATTGGCACATATCTATCCTAAAATTGGCTTTGTAGTAGATACCAAGATGGCGGCCTTCCATAGCCAACTGAATAAGATATATGAGCCGGAATATAGTTGGTTATGTCAGGAAGGGCATATCAGACATTATCATATCAATGACTATGCAGGAGGATATATGGATTGGCCGAATTTGACCACGTTGGTCATGGGAGACGGAAAAATAGATTTTCAAAATTTCTTCCGATTAGTAAAGGAAACAGGTTATAGTGGGACTTTTACCACGGAAGCATCGGCTTATTTTGAGGATGGTAATGTGAATGTGGAGAAGCTGAACAGACAATTTAGAAAAATTCGTGAGTATTTGAGGTGAGATATTTGAAAAAAACAAAAGATAAAGATAAATTGTCTCTTGGACAGACAATTAAAAATGCTTGGTTTGCGGTGACCTTCGGGTCATCCATCAGTAGAAGCATTGTCATACATTCCTTCTTTTTGTGGCTTACAGGCTACGCAGAATGGGTGTTTTTTGACGGTATATTTATGAGGAGGATTGTGGAGGGACTGGATGCAGGTACGGGATTTCAGCCCATATTCCGGTTTATTATCATTAGCGGTATATTCTTCTTCTGTAGTAATATGTATGCCGAATATGTGGAGAATGTAGTGTATCCTCTGGAGACCACTCGTCTCTTTGGCGGGATTTACAGGAAGTTATATGAAAAAGCTAAGAATGTGGAACTGAAATGTTATGAGGACTCTGACTTCTATAATCGTTACACTATGGCCATGGATGGGGCGGAGGAGAAGATTACAGCCATTATCCGCGGGGTATTGGGTACGGTAATCGGTTCTGTCAGTGCGGGCGTGGTATTCTGGTTTATGTATGAAATCGATCATTATGCGATTTTGTTTATTATATCGCCCCTCCTTGGTAACTTCCTCTTTGGTAATTTGATGAACAAATATACCTTTAAACGTTATCAGGAACAGGCACCCAATGAAAAGGTGCTCAACTACGTGAGCCGTATGATGTATTTGCCGGATGGGGCAAAGGAAATCAGGCTTTCCAATGTGTTTAACTTATTTAAGAAGCAATATCATGAGGCCACAGAGAATAACATTAAGGTGGCGAAGAAATATGCCTTTACCATCGCAAACTATAATTTCTGGCGAATCACCTTCACTTTTACGGTTATTTTTGAAGGTGTGTTAATCTATGCTATTTATCGGAATCAGGTGACCGGTACCATTTCGCTGGCACAGCTGACCATTATGACCAGCTTAATGGTGGCTATGACATGGATACTTATTCGTGTGTTTGAAAATATCATGGAGATATTGAAGCATGGTATGTTTGTCAATAACCTTCGAAGCTTCTTGGATTATGAAGAGGAGATTCCGGAGGACCAGGACGGTGAGATGCCGGACAGAGAGTTTGGTAGTCTGGAATTTAAGAATGTTTCTTTTTCCTACAAGGATGAGGAAACCATTAAGGATTTGTCCTTTGTGATTACCAAGGGACAGACCGCAGCCCTGGTGGGACATAATGGTGCGGGAAAGACCACCATTATCAAGCTGCTTCTTAGACTTTATGACCCCTCTGCGGGTACTATTTACTATAATGGCAAAGATATCAGAGAGTATAATTTAAAGGCGTATCGTGAGCTTTTTGCTACTACCTTCCAGGATTTTCAGCTTTTTGGTATGACAGTGAAGGAAAATGTACTCATGGGTCGTCATTATGACAATGAGGATGCTTTGGTAGAGGATGCTTTGAAAAAAGCAGGTGTGTATGATAAGATTATGACCTTAAAGGATGGTTTGGAAACCATCATGACCAAGGAATTTGACGAAGAAGGGGCAGTGCTTTCCGGTGGGGAAAGCCAGAAACTGGCAGTGGCCAGAACTTTCGTAAAGGATGCACCCATGAAGATTTTTGACGAGCCATCCAGTGCTTTGGACCCCATTGCAGAGTATGAGCTTTTCAAAAATATTATGAGTGAGGGAAGTGACCACACCATGCTGTTTATTTCCCATAGATTATCCTCTGTCAAGAATTGTGACAAGGTATTCATGCTGGAAAAGGGCCGATTAATTGAAGAAGGCACCCACGCACAGCTGATTGCCGACAATGGTAGCTATGCGCAGATGTACAAGAAGCAGGCCATGAATTATCTTGCCATTGAAAATGAAGAGGAGGTGGTACTGTGACAAAGAAGAACGAAAAAGAAAAAACAAAGCAGTCCGTCCGGGAAGTCTTTGGTAATAACTGGTTTCTCTTGAAGTTAATGTTTACAGCATCGCCGGTATATGTGATTTTCATGGCATTGGAGGCTATCAGAGGACAGTTGTCCATTTTCTTTGAGCATACCGTAGGTATCGGTTATGTATTGGAAGCCGCAGAGTTTAACTATCCTTTCAAAAGAGTGGCAACCGTGATTTTAATCCTTGCGGGAGCCATCACCCTGGGTATGGTCTTTACCGTATTTGTGGGGGATTATCTGGGAGAAAAGGAAAGACCCAAAATCCGTGAAAAAATCAAAATGATGCTGTATGAAAAGGCCAAGGATATGGACCTTAGCTGTTATGATAATCCGGAGTTTTATAACGAGCAAGTGCTTGCTATTTCAGAGGTGGACCGGCAGATTGACCGTGGGATTCAATTTGTCCAGAATACTCTGTCCGGTATTACCGTGTTTGTGTCTACGGGTATTTACTTCTTTATGAAGGATAAGGTATCCATCCTTTTTGCAGTGGTTTCTTTTGTGATGGCATTTGTTTTTAATCAGATGTATAACAAAATGAATTATCTGGTAAGGATAGAGGGCAATCCTTTTACACGAAAGAGAGATTATACCAAGCGAATTTATTATTTAAGTGATTATGCCAAGGAAATTCGTTTGAATCCGGATGTATCCCATATCCTGATTCGTAATTTTGAAGAAGCTAACGATGAAGTCTATGAGGTGGAGAAAAAGTATACCAAACGTAAATTCTTCTTAGCTTTTATGAGCAGATACGTAAGTAATGCCATGTTCAGTGATGTATTATATATTACTTATCTGGTTTACATGGCGGCGGTGCGTGGTACCTTGTCCTTTAGTACCGTGGCTATATTGTACGCATCCTTCGGAAGAATGAAAAATGGTTTGCGTATCTTTACGGATGTATATCCCTTTGCCTGTGAAACCAGCTCGTATGTGAATAAGATTCGTAAGTTCCTGGCTTACAAGCCGGAGATTGTTTCCGAGGAAGGTCTGATTCCTACCAAAGAAGCTAAGGAAATAGAACTTCAGAAGGTATCTTTTGCGTATGGCAAAAAGACGGATAACTTATTGAAGGATATTGATTTACATATCAAGCCCGGTGAAAAGATAGCATTGGTAGGCTATAACGGAGCCGGCAAAACCACCCTTGTGAAGCTACTCATGCGATTGTATGATGTAGACAGCGGTGCCATATTGGCAGATGGCAAGGATATTCGCAAATACGATGTAACCGGGTATCGTAATACCATCGGTACGGTATTCCAGGACTTTAAGATATTCGGCGGTAATGTGAAGGAAAACGTACTTTTGAATGTGGATACGGATTGTGATGAAGCACGGATTACGCAGGCCCTTACGGACAGCGGACTGATGAAGAGAGTGGATAGTATGCCCGCAGGATTGGATACCGAGCTTACCACAGAGTTTTCCCAGGATGGTATCAACCTCTCCGGCGGTGAAAGTCAGAAGCTGGCTATTGCCAGAGTATTCTACAAGGATGCCGGTCTTATGATATTGGATGAACCTTCCAGTGCTTTAGACCCCATCGCAGAATATCAGCTGAATCACGCCATGCTTTCTGCCACCAAGGATAAGACTGTGATATTTATTTCCCATAGATTGTCTACTACGAGAATTGCAGACCGTATTATTATGCTGGAAAACGGTCAAATCGTGGAGCAGGGTACCCATGAGGAGCTGCTTGGACAGGATGGCAAGTATGCACAGATGTGGAAGGTACAGGCAGGAGCGTATATAGCGGTTTAGAAGGAACGGAGATGAAGTTATGGCAAAAATATTATGTTCCACAGGTACCATGATTGGTCGCCCTAACGGAAGAGATTATAGATTAATAGAGAAATATGCCCCTCAGTTGCAATGTGACGGCTTTGAGTTTATGATGTACAGTTCCTGGTATGAGGAAGTAGAGTCGCTGACAGATTATCTCAAAAGCCTTAAGCTGTATATTCCCGTAGTACATGTACAGAAGGGGATCGGCGAGAAAATCAGTATCGGTGGTCAGGAGAATTTCGAAGAAGCTTACAGATTATTTGAAATAAATTGCAAGCTGGCAAGTGATATCGATGCCACCAAGCTGGTCATTCATTTGTGGGACGGCTTACCCTCAGACAAGCAGTTTGAAAATAATGTAAAAGCATATCCGGTGCTTAGAGAGATTGCTGAAAAATACGGACTGGATTTACTGGTGGAAAATGTGGTATGTAATCAGCAGGACCCTTTGACCCATATGATAGAGCTGGCGCAAGAATATCCGGATATTCATTATATATTCGATACCAAGATGGCTGCCTTTCACAGCCAGCTGGACAAACTGTACGATCCGGAATGTGCATGGCTTTGGAAGGATGGTCATATCAGACATTACCATGTGAATGATTACGGCGGAGGCCATATGGATTGGGCGAATTTACGCACCCTGCCAATAGGGAAAGGTCATATTGATTTCGAACGCTTTTTTGATTATATTCACGAGATTGGTTATGATGATACCTTTACGGTAGAGGCCACGGCTTTTGATGAAACAGGAGTGGTGGATGTGGATATGCTGAATGACCAGTTTAGTCAAATTAAAAAATATTTAGGAAAGTAAAAGTGGATGAGGAAATTCCTCACCCACGTACAGTTGGCAGACTACTTAGATTGTTGTTTTCGCTTGCATCCGGCAGGGATTTCAGATATTCTGTATCCTTACGGTGTGCGACGCCAACACCACGGATTTCACCGGCTTTAGCCATGGCAACCCCTTCTTCTTTGGAAATGGTAGCCCCATCGGAAAGCTGATAACCTGTGATTTTGCCACCGGTCTTCAAAAGACCTGTAATTTCCCTGGCATCTGCTTGGGGCTGAGGTACTTCGTCCAGGGCAGCATAAGCTAAGTCTGCGCCCCTGTTTTGTTTATCATTGTTCATAATAGTCTCTCCTTAGTTATTTGAAAGTATCGATTATATTATTTGTAAGAGAGATGAATATATGCATTTTTGGTATGGCAATTTTTGCATTAGTTATGATATATTATAAGAGATATACAGAATACTATGTTTAAAAGGATAGGAATTATGAAGCAAAAATATGTTTTTAAAGCAATCTCGGATTTAAATAAGGTAAAGGGATCATTAATTTGTAATATAATTGAAGGTTTCCCGGAAGATTATGAAGAACAAATAGCTTATACATATGGAAAGTTAAGAACTTTATTTGGTGAGCCGGTTTATGAAACATGCAATTGTGAGGATGAATATGCATATTGTATTGCGGCTACAGATGATAATGGAGATACGCTTTATTTGCTGGCTTATAGCGGGGCATCGGGTCCGGCTATTATTGGAGAGCAGGATGAGGCAAGTAAGAATGCATCCATTGAGCTGGTGAAGTACATAAAGGCAGCTGAAGCAAGCGATTTTGAATGGAAGGGTTACTATTTGGATGGACCAACCAAGGTGGCATATGGTATTAAGACCGGTGTGCCATTTTATGATGAAGTGGAACTGGATGAATCCGAATTTGCAGATGCATGTAGGGCAATTATGGGAAATGGTGATATTCTGTGAAAAAGTACTTGCATTATTCGGCAACATGTGGTAAACTCTGAATGTTGTGAAAATGAGATGGTCCTCTGTTACGAAGTGTATTAAGAACATCCGGTTTTATAAGGAGGCTTAAAATGAGCAATATTATCAAGGAAATCGAAGCAGAACAGTTAAAATCTGACATCGCTGAATTCAACGTTGGTGATACCGTTAAGGTTTACGGTAAGATCAAGGAAGGAAACCGTGAAAGAATTCAGGTTTTCGAAGGCGTTGTATTGAAGAGACAGGGCGGAAGCAACAGAGAAACCTTTACTGTTAGAAAGAGTTCTAACGGTGTAGGCGTTGAGAAGACCTGGCCTTTACATTCTCCTAACGTAGAGAAGATCGAAGTAGTTAGAAAAGGTAAAGTAAGACGTGCTAAATTGAACTACTTAAGAGACCGCGTAGGTAAGAAGGCAAAGGTAAAAGAGTTAGTAAAATAATTTTACTAAAAGAGGACAATTACTTTTTGGTAGTTGTCCTTTTCTATTTGTGAAAAGTGTGGTAGAATGTACACGAGCACAAAAACAAGCGACGGCATAGTCGGCATTTGTTTTTGTGCCGTGATAACGAGCAAGCAGCCCGCGAAGCGGGCAATAAGCGCGTTAGCGCGTGCTTGCGAGTATTTGAAGGATAGAGGAAGACAATGGCGAGACGAAAACGCAAATATAAAGGCCTGACCTTTTATCAGAGAAAGAAAAAAATAAATATGTCTGCCGTGAAGGAAGTGTTTTCCTATCTCTTTATTGCTGTATTTGCGGTATTTCTGGCAGGTATCCTGACCTATACCTTTGGTATGTCCACCAGTGTAATTGGTGTTTCTATGGAACCCACATTAAGTAACGGACAGACCATTTATATGAACCGATTTGCATACACCCTGAGTAATCCGAAGCCCGGAGACGTGGTGGTGTTTTTGCCAAAAGGCAATCAAAACACCCATTTTTATGTGAAAAGAGTGATTGCAGGTCCTAAGGATACGGTACTCATAGAGGACGGAATCTGCTATGTAAACGGCAAGAAGAGTGAATATGTGACAGAAAAGATAAAGGAAGCCGGGATTGCGGAAGTGGAATTCACTCTGGAAAGCGGCGAATTTTTCTGCCTGGGTGACAATGTGAATAATAGTGAAGACAGCCGGTCAGCCAATGTGGGACCTGTGAAACTGAAAGACATCGTAGGCAAAGCCTGGCTTCACGGAGAAAGTGAAACCGACAAAATTGGCTTTATTCAGTAATAAATATAGAATGTAAGGTTTTGAACCATACACAGCATGGAGGTAGTGATGAATTATCAATGGTATCCCGGTCATATGACGAAAGCAAAGCGTATGATGCAGGAGAATATAAAATTAATCGATTTGGTGATTGAATTGGTGGATGCCAGAATCCCCTTAAGCAGCCGCAATCCGGATATTGACGAGCTGGCTCAGAATAAATCCAGGATTGTTTTGCTGAACAAGTCGGATTTGGCGGATCCTTATTATAATAAGCAATGGATGAATTACTTTCAGGAAAAGGGTGCTCATGCTTTGGAAATCAATTCCAAATCCGGTGCCGGGGTGAAATCCATCCAGGGACTGGTGCAGGAGGCTTGTAAGGAAAAGATTGAAAGAGACAGAAGACGTGGGATTGTGAATCGTCCGGTACGTGCCATGGTGGTAGGGATTCCCAATGTGGGCAAATCCACCTTCATCAATTCCTTTGCGGGGAAGGCCTGTGCCAGAACAGGTAATAAGCCCGGCGTAACCAAGGGAAAACAATGGATTAAACTGAATAAAGGATTGGAGCTTTTGGACACTCCCGGTATTTTGTGGCCTAAGTTTGAGGACCAGGAGGTTGGAAAGCATTTGGCATTTATCGGTTCCATGAATGATGAAGTCATCATAATGGAAGAACTGGCATGTGATTTGCTGAAAGAAATGACTGAGCTGTATCCTAAGGCACTGCAGGAACGTTTTGGATTAGAGGAATTGCAGGAACCCTTGGAGATATTAAAGGCTATCGCCGAAAACCGAAAGTGTTACGCCAAGGGTGAAGAATTGGATTTGCTGAAGGCGTCTAACTTACTGGTGGATGATTTCAGAAGCGGAAAGCTGGGAAGAATTACCATGGAAAGACCATAAGAAATAAGTTTGAGGGACGGAAAGAGAAATATGAATAAGGTATTAAAAGAGATATTAAGTACCGGCTTGTATTTGCTGGCGGTACTAATCATTACATTTTTGTTGATTACCTTTGTAGGACAGAGAACCGAGGTAATCGGAAACAGTATGCAACCCACCTTAAATGATAAGGATAATCTGATTGTGGACAAATTGTCCTATCGCTTGCGGGACCCGGAACGTTTTGATATCATTGTATTCCCCTTTGTGTATAAGGAGAGTACCTACTATATCAAGAGAATCATCGGTTTGCCGGGAGAAACCATACAGATTATGGAAGACGGAAGTATTTATATCAACGGGGAACTGCTTGAGGAATCCTACGGCATGGAAGTTATCAAAGAGAACCTTCGGGGCAGAGCCAAGGATCCCATTACCTTAGGCGAGGATGAGTATTTTGTCATGGGAGATAACCGTAACAACAGCTCAGACAGCCGTGTGGCAGAGGTGGGTAACATTAAGAGGAACCAAATCATCGGTCGCGCATGGATGAGGGTCTGGCCCTTTAAGGATATGGAAATGATTCGGCACAAATAAGAGTAGGAGACAAAGGATATGGGATTTATCATTTGTAAGAATATGGGAGATATTAAGGCACAATATCAGGCAGCGTCAGTGGATGAGCTGCCTGAATTTATAGAAGCCTATAAGGCTGATGAACGTACCGGAGTGCAAAAACTGATACAGTCAGCCAATAAGCAGTTGCAGGATTTGGAAAAGGAAAAGACCAGAATCCATGCCCTAAAGGAATATGAACGAAAGTACGGCGAATATGAATTTATCTGCGGTATTGATGAGGTGGGAAGAGGCCCTCTGGCGGGACCGGTAGTGGCAGGTGCGGTTATTTTGCCCAAGGATTGTGATATTTTATATATTAATGATTCCAAGAAACTGTCCGAAAAAAAGAGAGAAGAGCTTTATGATATCATTATGGAAAAGGCCATAGCCTGCGGTATCGGCTATGCATCACCGGAGAGAATCGATGAAATCAATATTTTGCAAGCAACGTATGAAGCTATGAGATTGGCCATTGCCGATTTAGGAGTGGTACCTCAGGTGCTTTTAAATGATGCGGTTACCATACCCGGAGTGGATAAGGGGATATTGCAGGTGCCGATTATTAAGGGAGACGCCAAGAGTATATCCATCGGTGCGGCCAGCATCATTGCGAAAGTGACCAGGGACCGTTTGATGGTAGAATACGATAAGGTGTTCCCGGGATATGATTTTGCAGGAAATAAAGGATACGGTAGCGCTGCCCATATAGAGGCGTTGAAAACATTGGGCGCCACACCGATACATAGAAGGAGTTTTATAAAGAATTTTATTTAAGGAGGACTACGGATGCGACTGAATGAAATGCTTCACAATTACATCAATCAAAACAGTGCATCCGCGAAAGCAAGCGGTTCGGTGCAGATTCAACAGCTGCCCGGGCAGATTGCGGCACAAATCAGGGCTTTAACACCGGGGCAGATTTTGCAGGGTGAGGTACTGGAGAATCTGGGAGATACCGTAAAACTTCTGGTAAATATGGATGGAGAAAATATTCCGTTACAGGCCCGATTAGAGCAAAGTCTGATGCTGAATGTGGGCAAAAGTTTGCTGCTTCAGGTGAAAAATAACGGTTCTACCTTGTCCTTAAGCCCCTTGTTTGAAAATACAGGAATGGAACAGAATGCGGCTAAGGCGTTGGAAACCGCATCTTTGCCCGTCAATGAAACCACCATGGGGATGACAGCACAGCTGATGAAGGAAGGCATCTCCATTGATAAAAATACTTTGCAGGAAATCTATCATCAGATGGTATCCAATGGGGATGCAGAGTTGATGGATATTATTGATTTGCATAAGCTGAAGCTGCCTGTGAATACGGAAAACCTGAATCAGATTCATTCCTATAAGGCCATGACGCATCAATTGGTGGGGGGCGTGGAGCAAATGGGGCAGGAATTGTTGGATGTGTTACAGGATATGACGGCAAACGGGCAGGGAAAGCCTGCAGAAGCCCTTTTAAGGACTGTTTTGCAGGGGAATGCAGAAATAATGCCCCAGAGCGGGAACGTGGCGGAAACGGCCTATAAAGCGGTTGTGACGGAGACTGCCTTAATGGCAGAATCAGGCAATGTGCAAGGAGAAACTTCTGAAACCGGTTCTTTGGGGAACCAAATGGCAAGTGGTGCGCCGGATTTGTCGGATACAGCTACTCTTAGGACCATGAGTGGGGAAGCCTTGGCAAGAGAGCTGACTTCTTTGTTGGAACAGTGCAAAGGTGACGAGAAGGCATTGGCAGCTTTGCTACAAAAGGATGTGTTTCAAGACGGAGTAAAAGAGTTTTTACAAAAGCAGCTTTTATTACAGCCTGAAAGCTCCGAAAAGGATGACGTACAGGAGCTATATCATCGATTGAACAAACAATTAAATCAATTGACGGAAAACCTGCAGAATGTAGGTCAGGAACAAAGTAGCTTGGCGAAGACGGTTCAAAATTTGAACCAAAACATTCAGTTTTTACATCAGATGAATCAGATGTATGCCTACATCCAGCTGCCGCTGAAGCTGTCAGAGAACAATGCCCACGGAGAGCTGTATGTATATTCCAACAAAAAGCATCTGGCAGGGGATGACGGAGAGGTGACAGCCCTGCTTCATCTGGATATGGAGCATCTGGGTCCGGTGGATGTATATGTACGCATGAAGGAGAGCAATGTCAGTACTAATTTCTATATTGCGGATGATGAAATGTTGGACTTTTTGTATGAGCATATGGATATGCTGACCGCACGCTTGGAGAAAAGAGGATATCATATGTCCTATCAGTTGACGGTCAAAGGGGAGCAACAAGGGGGAGAAAACCCCACCTTTGGTGAATTGTTGCAGGAGAATTCCAATCGACCGGCATTGGTGAATTATTCCTTTGATGTCAGATGTTAATAATAAGGGGAAAAGATGGATAGCAGATTAAAAAAGGAGAAACCCAAACAGGCCATCGCATTAAGCTACGATCCGGCTGAGGATGCGCCCAAAGTCATAGCCAGCGGACGAGGGCTTTTGGCGGAGCGAATCATAGAAAAGGCAAACGAGTATGATGTGCCCGTTCATAGGGATGATAAGTTGGCAGATACTCTGTCCCGATTGGAAATCGGGGATATGATACCACCTGAGCTTTATGAGGTGGTGGCGGAGATTCTGGTGTTTGTGGATGCTATGGATAAGCTAAAGGGCAAGATTAACAAATAAAGGAGAAAATGATTTGAACAAACGAAAAACAGGTACTGCGGCAGAATCACGGGCTGTCGCATATTTGTCGGAGAAAGGCGTTCGAATCGTAGAGAGAAATTTTCGAAACCGTCATGGGGAAATCGATATTATCGGATACCATAACGGCTATTTGGTGTTTTTTGAAGTAAAGTATAGAAACAGCGGACGAAGCGGTAGCCCTGAGTCTGCTGTTGGTTTTTATAAGCAAAGGCAAATCTGTCAGGTGGCGGCCTTTTATCGGTGCATGCACAAATTGTCCTGGAATGTGCCTATCCGCTATGATGTGGTGGCCATAGAGGGGACTGAGATCCGCTGGTATCAGAATGCCTTTGAACATATTGGATGAGGAGAGATGGATGTATCCTGTAATACGTGCTAAGAATAGAACAGAAACATTGGTACAGAAGAGTAAGAAGCTGACTTGTGGAGAGCAGTTGGAATATTTGACTTTCCCCAAACTGTCAGCCATTGAAGGCATAGAGCATTTATTTACCACCAGGCTGGGTGGTGTCAGCTGCGGAGAGTTTGCCACCCTGAATTTTAGTTTTATACGAGGGGATAAGCCGGAGGCGGTGTTGGAAAACTATGGCCGTGTGGCGCAAGTAATGGGTGCGCAAGCTACGGATATTGTGACAACGGATCAGACCCATACCATCAATATCCGCATGGTTACAAAAGAAGATGCAGGGAAAGGAGTGACCTTTGACAGGGACTATACGGATATTGATGGACTGATTACGGCAGAAAAAGGACTGGTTTTGTCCTGCTTTACGGCAGATTGCGTGCCTCTGTATTTTGTGGATCCGGTGAAACAGGTCATCGGTGTAGCCCATTCCGGATGGAGGGGAACCGTGGCCGGTATGGGAGCAAGGATGGTGGAAAGGATGTCACGGGAGTTTGGTTGCGAACCGGTGAACATCATCGCGGCAATCGGACCTTCCATCTGCCAGGACTGCTATGAAATCAGCGAAGAAGTGGCAGTGCAGTTTAAGCAAGGGGGCTGGGAGCTTTCACGGATTGACAGATATTGTCAGGAAGCATATGAAGCAGGACTGCATCCCACAGGTAAGCTATTATTGCCGGGGAAATCGGAAGGTAAGTACCAGCTGGATTTATGGTTGGCCAATATAGTGGTACTTCGAAGTGCCGGAGTGAAGCTTGAAAATATAGAAGTTACGGATATCTGTACCAACTGTAACCCGGACTATTTATTCTCTCACAGAGCCAGTGGCGGCAAGAGAGGAAATCTGGGGGCGTTTTTGGTGTGGAAATAGATAATAAATTAAATGGTAAATAGAAACACCCTGCATCAGTTGCAGGGTGTTTAACATTCTATATGGTTTTCGTCCGACTATTATACTCATTCACAAAATGATGAATCTTTTCGGTCACATCATTGACACATGCCAGTGATACATCATGATTCATAAAGTCGATGATGGAAGTAATCAGCTTACTCATATCGGCTTCGATGAAATAAGGCTTTTTGTAGATTTCCGGTGGAAGATAGGTTAGGTTGGTGGTGATAACCTTGTCAAAGTGACCTCTTTCGTAAGCGGCATCAAAAGCATCAAAACCTTCCGTAAACAGACCGAAGGTACAACAAATATATACACGGCGGGCCTTCATTTCTTTAAGCTGCTTTGCTGTATCCAGCATACTTCCGCCGGAGGAAATCATATCGTCCATGATGATGATGTCTTTGCCTTCTATATTATCTCCCAAAAATTCATGAGCCACAATTGGGTTCTTGCCATTTATAATCACAGAATAATCACGACGCTTGTAAAACATACCGGTATCCACGCCTAAAACCGTAGCAAAGTAAATGGCGCGGTCCAAAGCACCTTCGTCGGGACTGATAACAAGTAAATGGTCCTTGTCCACAATCAAATCATCCTCGGTGTTCAGTAATGCTTTGATAAACTGATAAGGGGTGGTAATATTGTCAAAACCGCTTAAGGGAATAGAATTCTGTACTCTGGGGTCATGAGCGTCAAATGTGATAATATTGCTTACCCCCATGTTTTGTAATTCTGTTAAAGCATAAGCACAGTCAAGGGATTCGCGTCCGGAACGCTTATGCTGGCGACCTTCATAAAGGAAGGGCATGATGACATTGATACGTCTTGCCTTACCGTGACAGGCAGCGATTACGCGTTTTAAATCCTGATAGTGGTCGTCCGGTGACATGTGGTTGATATAACCATTAGCCCTGTAGGTGATGCTGTGATTGGTCACATCCACCAAAATAAATAAATCCTTACCTCTTACGGATTCGTGGAATACGGCTTTGCCTTCACCGGTACCGAAACGGGGACATTCCACATCCACCAGATAGCTTTCTTCAAGATAACCATGGAAAGCCGGGTCATTCTTAACCGGGTCATTATTGATGTAGTCACGGTAAACAACCATCAAATCGTTGATTCGCTTGCCCATCTCCGCCATAGAAGAGAGGGGGATGATTTTCAAGGGTGCCACGGGCATAGTGTTTTCCAGTTCTTTTAAGTTCGCCATGAGAACCTCCAAATGTATTTTTATATTATAGGAAATTGTGCGAGTACAGTGGTGGTAATTAAGAAGATTTGCAAAGCAATTCTTGTAATTGTCGCCGCCGGGCGACAATTTTTTATACTCTTTTGTATTAATTTTATCAATATTTCATAGAACAATAATTATTTTATAACATTCTGATAGTGACACGTCAAGGATTTTCTAGTAATATAAACATGTGGAGGAAAATTAAGCGGCGCGAAGCGACATTTAATTTTCAACACATGTTTAACGAGCAAGGCAGTGCGTTAGCACGAGTGAGTACGTAGTGCGTCCTTGCGAGTCTGTCTGAGTCAAATATATATAAGGAACTTTTACACTATGAAGAAACAACACATCATTAATCGCGTGCTGCCCGGCAGTATCGCGGAGGAATTGGAAATAGAAGCAGGCGATATCCTGTTATCCATCGACAATACAGAGATTGAAGACATTTTTGACTACCAGTTTCTGGTACAGGACACCTATATAGAAGTACTGATCCAAAAGCAGGACGGCGAACAATGGCTTTTGGAAGTGGACAAGGAATTCGATGAAGATTTAGGGATTGAATTTAAAAACGGCCTTATGGATGAGTACAGACATTGCCATAATAAATGTATTTTTTGCTTTATCGACCAGATGCCTAAGGGAATGCGTGAGACCCTGTATTTTAAGGATGATGATTCCAGATTGTCTTTTTTACAGGGCAATTATGTGACCTTGACCAATATGTCGGACCATGATATTGACAGGATTACACGGTACCATTTGTCGCCTATCAATATTTCTTTCCAGACCATGAACCCTGAGCTTCGCTGTATGATGCTGAACAACCGCTTCGCAGGAGAAGCCCTGAAAAAGGTGGATACCCTTTATGAAGCAGGCATTACCATGAATGGTCAGATTGTGCTGTGTAAGGGCGTAAACGACGGAGAAGAGCTGGAATACAGCATCAGTGAACTGACCAAGTATTTGCCCCATCTGGAAAGTGTATCCGTAGTGCCGGTGGGGCTTTCCAAATACCGCGAGGGTTTGTATCCATTAGAGCCCTTTACAAAAGAGGATGCCTGCAAGGTCATTGATACCATTGAAGGCTGGCAAAAGAAGCTTTATGCAGAGTATGGCACTCACTTTATCCATGCCAGTGACGAGTGGTATATCTTAGCTGAGAGGGAGATGCCGGAGGAAGAGCGCTATGATGGCTATCTGCAACTGGAAAACGGTGTTGGTATGACACGTCTGTTAATGGAAGAGTTCGAAGATGGTATGCGTAAATTGGCAGAAGAAGGAGCACTTCCGGATGATAGTGTAAAAGAAGAGATTTCTTTGGCAACAGGACTTCTGGCATATCCGTATATACAGAAACTAGCGAATACTATGGAAGACAACTTCCCTAATTTGAAGATAAATGTATACCCGATAGTAAATGACTTCTTTGGTGAGCATATTACGGTTTCCGGATTGCTTACGGGCCAAGATATTGAGAAGCAGCTGAAGGGAAAAGAATTGGGAACTCGACTATTATTGCCTCAGAATGTACTTCGCAGCGGTGAGGAAGTTTTTTTAGATGATTTTACCAAATCTGATTTGGAAAAGTCTTTACAAGTCCCTATTTATATTGTAAAATCAAGCGGATGTGACTTTGTAAATACAGTGTTAGGAATCGAATAGTGTTTGGTCTTAGGACAGGCACAAGGAGGAAGAAATGAGTAAGAGAAAATCCAAGCCCATTGTAGCAGTGGTAGGACGTCCCAATGTGGGTAAGTCCACTCTGTTTAATGTGTTGGCAGGTGAAAATATATCCATCGTAAAAGATACTCCGGGTATTACCAGAGACCGTATTTATGCGGATATTACCTGGTTGGACAAATCCTTTACCCTGATTGATACCGGTGGTATTGAGCCGGACAGCAAGGATATTATCCTTTCGCAGATGCGTGAGCAGGCAGAAATCGCCATGGAGACCGCAGATGTGATTATCTTTTTGGTAGATGTGAAGCAGGGCCTTCAGGATGCGGATGCCAAGGTGGCAGATATGCTTCGTCGTTGTCATAAGCCTGTGGTATTGGTAGTAAATAAAGTGGACAGCTTTGAGAAATATATGGCGAATGTGTATGAATTTTACAATCTGGGTATTGGTGACCCTCATCCTATATCAGCAGCGAATCGTCTTGGTATCGGTGATATGTTGGATGAAGTGAGCCAATATTTCCCTGAAGTGGATGAGGAAGAGGAAGAGGACGATCGCATCCGAGTGGCTATCGTAGGAAAGCCCAACGTAGGAAAGTCCTCTATCATCAATAAATTATTAGGTGAAAACCGTCTGATTGTATCCGATATTGCAGGTACTACCAGAGATGCAGTGGATACGGAGATTACCTATAACGGCAAAGAATATGTATTCATAGATACGGCAGGTCTTCGCAGAAAGAATAAAATTAAGGAAGAGCTGGAGCATTTTATGATTGTACGTACCGTAAGTGCGGTAGAACGTGCAGATGTGGTGGTAATGGTCATCGATGCTTCCGAGGGTGTAACCGAGCAGGATGCAAAGATTGCCGGAATTGCCCACGATAGAGGGAAAGCGGTGATTATTGCGGTGAATAAGTGGGATGCTATCGAAAAGGATGACAAGACCATTTATCGCTTTACAGAGAAGGTACGCAATACCTTATCCTATATGCCTTATGCAGAAATGCTGTTTATTTCCGCAAAGACCGGTCAGCGTCTGCCCAAGCTTTACGAAACTATCGACATGGTAAGCGAAAACCATGCAATGAGAGTGGCAACGGGTGTGTTGAATGAGATTATGGCGGAAGCCGTTGCGATGCAGCAGCCCCCTTCCGATAAGGGAAAAAGACTTCGCCTGTATTATATTACTCAGGTGGCAGTAAAGCCCCCTACCTTTGTTATTTTTGTAAATGACAAGGAATTGATGCATTTTTCTTATACCCGTTATATAGAAAATCAGATTCGAGATACTTTTGGTTTCAAGGGTACCCCGCTTCACTTTATTATACGTGAACGAAAGGAAAAAGATCAGTAATGAGTCGTTTGATTTGTATTATTATAGGATATGTTTTTGGATTATTCCAGACAGCTTTCTTTTACGGAAAAGCTCATGGAATTGATATCCGTGAGCATGGCAGTGGCAATTCCGGTACTACCAATGCATTGAGAGTGCTGGGAACAAAAGCGGGATTGATTGTACTGTTGGGAGATTGTTTTAAATGTATTCTGGCAGTGATTGTATGCCGTTTGATTTTTGGAGAAAGTCATGCTGATATGATTTACCTGCTCTGTATCTATACTGCCGCAGGAGCGATTTTAGGCCATAACTTTCCCTTTTATATGGGATTTAAGGGGGGAAAGGGAATCGCAGCTACGGCCGGTTTGATTTTGTCCTTCCATCCTTGGTTTATTCCGGTAGGAGTAGTATTGTTCTTTGGAGCATTCTTTATTACACATTATGTTTCATTGGGTTCTTTGTTAGTATATGTGGGCTTTGTAACCCAGCTTATTATCTTTGGACAAAACGGCTTTTTTGATATGGAGCAGAGCCTTTTGACGGAGATGTATATCGTAGCAATTTTGTTGGCGATTATGGCTTTCTGGAAGCATAGGGAGAACATTAAAAGATTGCTTCGCGGTGAGGAAAGAAAGACTTATTTAACGAAGAAGAATAAGCAGTAACAGGAGGAATGAACATGGCAAAGGTAGCTGTTTTAGGCGGCGGTAGCTGGGGTATCGCATTAGCGGTACTTTTACATAAGAACGGACATGAGATTACTGTATGGTCTGCATTGGAAAAGGAAATTGAGATGCTTAGTTCGGAGCATGAACATAAGATGCTTCCCGGTGTAAAGCTGGCTGATGATATGATCTTTACCACGGATGATAAAGAAGCGGTAACCGGTAAGGATATGCTGGTTATGGCAGTGGCAAGTTCCTATACCAGAGCTACGGCAAGAAGATTTAAAGATTTGATATCCCCCGGACAGATTATTGTGAATGTGGCAAAGGGTATCGAAGAAGATACGGTAATGACTCTGACGGAAATCATCGAACAGGAGATTCCTCAGTGTCAGGTGGCTGTATTGTCCGGACCTTCCCATGCGGAGGAAGTAAGCCGCGGTGTACCTACTACAATTGTTGTGGGTGCTAAGAAGAAAACTACGGCTGAATATATTCGCAGCCTGTTTATGAACGAAGTGTTCCGTGTTTATATCAGCCCGGATATTTTGGGTATTGAATTAGGTGGTTCTTTAAAGAATGTGGTAGCACTTGCAGCCGGTATTGCAGACGGACTTGGTTACGGAGACAATACCAAGGCGGCGCTTATTACTCGCGGTATTACGGAAATAGGTCGTTTGGGTATTGCTATGGGAGGTTTGTATGAGACCTTCTCAGGATTGACAGGTATCGGTGATTTGATTGTTACCTGTGCCAGCATGCATTCCCGAAACCGTCGTGCCGGTATCTTAATCGGCCAGGGTATGAGTATGGAAGAAGCTATGGCAGAGGTTAAGATGGTAGTGGAAGGTGTTTACTCCGCAAAGGCAGCAATGCAGTTAGCTGAGAAGTATAACGTACAGCTTCCAATTATCGAGCAGGTGAATAAGGTTCTCTTTGAAGGTAAGCCGGCATCAGAAGCAGTGAAAGACCTGATGCTTCGTGATAAAAAGATTGAGGTGTCCGATGCACCTTGGGAAGAAGAATAATGAAAAATAGCAGTAAATCCTCCGGAATCGTCCGGAGGATTTTTGTATGCATAAATTTACAGATAAAAGCAGAAATAATGCATAATACTTGACAAATTGTGCAAAAAAATGATGTAATATATGCATAGATAACTGTAAATTTGCATGGCGTTGGAGAGTGACTGCGTATGGTAAAAGGGATACAAATGCAAGCGATAATGGTAGACGATAATGGGGAGAAAACGGTAGGGCTTCATACTGTGACAGGATTGCCGACTTTACGTCAGGTGTTCAGATGGTTTGAGGACTTTTCGTTATCTTGCAGTAAGAATGGTTGTTTGTCCGTAACAGTTTATGAGATTTCAAAATATGTTTATATACTTGAGAATTTCGGTATTGAATGCGTGGATAAGATGCTTTCGGTATTTACGAGGATGTTGCAGCAATGTTGGGGAAATGGTGCTTACATCGGACATATTTCGGACGAACGACTGGTTGTTATGGCACAATTTGCCGATGATAATAACCGGGAAGACATTGCGGCATTTTTGGAAGAACAGAATCAGCACCTGATAAAGGAAATCGAAAAATATAATATTACAGCAAACAAGTCTTATTATCTTGAGGCTGATTACGGTTATGTTCTATTGGAACCCGGATGGGAAGGCGGATTTGAACAATATTTACGTCTGGGTAATAGTGAAATGCTGTTGAAACGTCTGCAAAAGGATGTAACATTGGCAGGAAACTCTCGTGCCGTTTTGTGGAAGCACCAGGAGGTATTCCAGCTATTGGTGGAAAAGAATATGTTCCATTATCATTTTCAACCCATTGTAGATGCACAAAACGGTACCATATTCGGCTATGAAGCATTGATGCGTACGGATCCGGTTATCAATATGCGTTCCTTAGAGGTAATAGATATTGCCACAAAGCTGGGTAAACTTTATGAAATCGAGAAAGCCACCATGAGTAATGTGATGGAATATCTGGAACAGCATATTGATGCCTTTGAAGAGCGGAAAATGTTCATAAATTCCATTCCCGCGCATATGTTGAAGCTGTCTGACTGGGAACAGCTGGTGAACAGATACGGTGGTTTGATGAGCAAGCTGGTTGTGGAAATGACAGAACAAACGGAGATGGATGATGAGCAGCTTACCAAATTCCGGAATCGTTTGAAAAAATTCAATATTTCATTGGCAATTGATGATTATGGAACCGGTTTTTCCAATCTTTCCAACCTAATACGCTACAGTCCCAATTATGTAAAGATTGACAGGGCATTGATTAAGAATATTGAGGATAAGCCCAAAATTCAGAAGCTTGTTGCCGGTATTATTGAGTTTATTCATGAAAACGGATATTCCGCACTGGCCGAAGGCGTGGAAACCTACGAAGAGTTAAAAACCATGATCGGCTTGGGTTCGGATTTTATCCAGGGATATTATTTGGCCAAGCCGGATGCGGTATTGCTTGATGAGATAGAAGAAAAATACAGGGAAGAAATTATTGCATTGAATCTGATGCGTTCAGAGTACATCGTTAAGGTCTATACGCCATCGGAGAATGAGACGGTAAATCTCTCGCAGCTTGCTACACAGCATTACAACTCCATCTTTATTGATAAACAAAATGTAACAATAGAGGGTGTTGTTGGTACTTCCATTAGCTGTAGCATCACAGTAAAAGAAAATATACAATCTAACATTACTTTGAAAAATGTAAATATTATTACGGAAAAGGAAGTCCCGCTTATTGATATCGGTGCAGGAAGTAATGTAACAATGCAGATAGAGGGTATCAATGAGATACATAACCGAGGAATCAGAGTACCTCAAGGATCTGAGCTTTGGGTTACCGGAAGCGGTAGCTTATACATTCATTGTGAAATGCAAAATTCCTTTGCTATTGGCGGTGATAAGGAAAGTTCTTATGGCAATATCCATATTGAACAGCTTCCGCAGCTTGTGATAGATATTAACGGAGAAAACTGTGTGGGTATTGGTGGTGGAAAAAACACAACGGATTCCAATATATATATCGTGCATAGCGGCATCCATTTAGAATGTGCAGGCGGAAATGCCATAGGCGTGGGAAGCTTTGACGGAAACAGCAGAATGGATATTAAAAACTCCAATCTGGAAATGAAGATGTCATGTGCCAATGCTGTGGGAATTGGTGCCATGAGAGGACGTACCAGTGTTATTATGCATAACTATAGTCTGAATATTACGGAATCCGGCAATAACCTTTGCGGTATCGGCGTATTAAGCAACGGAGAGGGCAGTATTTTAGCCGCAGGCGGTACCATTGAATGTGATATCCGTGGTAAAAGCATGGTGTGTGTAGGTTCTGATTATGGCGCTTTGGACTGTATTGTTGAAAATACAAATACCATATTCTACTGTGAAGGAAACTCGGTGGTTGGCATCGGTGATATGAACGGACGAGGAAATGTAAGTATACATGATGCAAATCTGATTATGACCATACTGGCAAAGGATATTTTGGATATTGGTAGTAAGAACGGTCGATTGGAACTGATGAATTCTAAGAGAAATATTAAGATTAATGAATAAAAAGTGAGAATTGAAAGAGCAAGCCCCGGATATATAGGTCCGGGGCTTGTTTGTTATATTTAAATAATTGATTTAACAATTTCAGCAGCGATAGCAGGCTTGTTCATCGTATAAATATGGATACCGTCCACATCATTTTCCTTCAGGTCCATAATCTGACGGATAGCGTAATCGATACCTGCTTTGTATAATTCCTCCGGTGATTCGGAATACTTGGCAATCATATCAGCCATAGCCTTCGGTACACTGGAGCCGGAGAGGGATACAGTGGTTCCGATCTGTTTCGCAGTGGTAATGGGCATGATACCTGTACAAATGGGGATGTTGATGCCCTTTTTTGCAGCTTTTTCACGGAAGGTGTAGAAATAATCATTGTCAAAGAAAAGCTGAGTAATGAAGAATTCTGCACCGGCATCCTGTTTCAGCTTCAAGTGATTCAAATCAGACTCCATGCTGAAGGATTCAAAATGCTTCTCCGGATAGCAGGCACCTGCAATGTGGAAATCGGAACGTTCCTTCAAATAATGGATCATATCACTTGCATGCAGGAATTCACGACTGTTAAACTGTTCGTCAGTCATATCCTTGGGACGGTCCCCTCGAAGCGCCAATACATGGTCTACGTTGTTAGCTTTCAAATCGTTAATAACAGCTTCTACTTGAGCGGCAGTATTGCCTACGCAGGTCAGATGAGCCAAAGCCTGAATTTTTAATGTATTCTGAATATAAGAAGCCAGCTCTACGGTCTTTTTGGACTTGCTACCGCCGGCACCGTAGGTCACACTGATAAAATCAGGCTTTAAAGTGGCCAGTTCGTCTAAGATATGAAAGGCCTGGTCTAACTCGCCATCCTTCTTGGGAGGGAATACCTCAAAAGAAAGAGTGGGTTCTTTTTTGAAATATGACTGAATCATAAGAAAATCCTCCTATGTAAATTGCTTGAAAAACTTGCTTTTCATTAGGAAATATCGTAACATGATTATAGTTTGAATTCAAGGATTTTTTGATTTAATATGATAAAGAAATAAAGCTATGCCTTTAAAGGCGGAAGGTGAGGTAATATGAGTAATTTTACAGGAACGCAGCAATATGTGGCAAGTGAGGAGCTGATGGCCAGTGTAAATATAGCGATTGCACTGAAGAAGCCACTTCTGATTAAGGGTGAGCCGGGCACAGGTAAGACTATGCTGGCGGAAGCTGTTGCTAAATCTTTAGGAAAAAGATTATTGATTTGGAATATTAAGTCCACCACCAAGGCACAGGAAGGTCTCTATGTGTATGATACCATCCAGAGACTCTATGATGGTCAGTTCGGAGAAGAGGGTGTGGATGATATTGCCCGCTATATCAAGCTGGGTAAGCTGGGAGAAGCCTTTGCCAGCGAGGAGCAGGTGGTGCTTTTGATTGACGAAATCGATAAGGCGGATTTGGAATTTCCCAATGACCTTTTGTGGGAGCTGGACCAGATGGAATTCTACATCAATGAAACCAAGGAAACCATTAAGGCGAAGCACAGACCTATCGTGATTATTACCTCCAATGCAGAGAAGGAATTGCCGGATGCGTTTCTTCGTCGTTGCATTTTCCACTACATTGATTTCCCCGGTCAGGAGCTGATGGAAGAAATCGTGAAGGTGCATTTTCCGGATGTGGAGGAACATCTCTTAAAGAATGCCATGGAAGTATTCTACAATATCCGTGCCATTCGTGATATCCGTAAGAAACCCAGCACCTCAGAATTGATTGATTGGGTCAATGCACTGCAGATTGGTGGTATTCCTACAAATACTATCAAATCAGCATTGCCTTTCATCGGTGTGGTGGTAAAGAAGGATGAAGATTTGGAAATTGTAAGAAATTCGAAGGGACAACTCTAAAAATATGTTCATAAAGTTTTTTCATGCTCTTCGTGCCAAAGGTCTCAGGGTCACTCTGGGTGAGTGGCTGACGCTGCAGGAAGCACTGGATAAGGACTTGTGCGGAAGCAGCCTCACACAGTTTTATTATGTGTCTCGTATGATTTTGGTGAAGAGCGAAACGGATTTTGATAAATTTGATATGGCTTTTGAGGAAACCTTTAAGGCGGCCCAGAGAGAGACGGAAGTGGGGGCAGAGATGCTTCGCTGGCTGGATAAGTCTGAGATGATGGAGATGGCCCACGAGGAAGCCCGCTCCCACTTAAATCAGGTGGAGGAAATCATGGTGGATAAGGAGGACGTGGAGGAGAAATTCCGACAACGTCTGAAGGACCAGGATAGTGAACACAATGGTGGTAGCTTCTGGATTGGTACCATGGGTAAGACTTCCTTTGGTAATATGGGGGGCAATGTGGGCGGTGTCCGTGTGGGCGGCAAGACCGGCTACCAGTCTGCTTTTGCGGTGGTAGGCGCACGTAAATACCGTGATTTCAGAGATGACAGAGTGTTGGATAACCGTCAGTTCCAGATGGCTTTCCGTAAGCTACGCCAGTTTTCTTCAAGACTGGATATCCCGGAGTCTGAGCTGGATATCGACGGTACCGTGGACAAGACCTGTAACAATGGAGGTTGCCTGCAAATCGTCATGAAGAAGCCCCGTAAGAATGCTGTGAAGCTTTTACTTCTTATGGACTCGGGAGGAACCATGATACCCTTTAGCAGTTTGTTGAATGATTTGTTCCAGGCAGTGCACAAATCCAATCATTATAAGGATGTAAAGACCTACTATTTCCACAACTGTATCTACAGTAAGCTTTACAAGACTCCGGAATGTGAAAACGGTGACTGGGTAGATACGGAGTGGGTTTTCCGTAATATTGACAGTGATTATAAAGTTATCATCGTAGGCGATGCGGCTATGGCACCCGAGGAACTGTATTCCACCACCGGCAATTACCGTGGACCCAATGGTGGTCTGTCCGGCTGGGACTGGCTACAGCTGGTGAAACGTAAATACAAAAAAGTTGTTTGGCTGAACCCCAAGATGGCGCCGGGAAGGGCACCATGGAGAGAGGCTGAGACCGCTATCAAAGAATTATTCCCTATGTATAAGCTGACAGTGGATGGCTTGAACCAGGCCATGGTGAAGCTGATGGTGAATAAATAAGATTGACAAATAGGATAATCCGCCTTACAATTATTATATCGAGTAATCTAAAAGTAACGTGCATTCGGCACATTCGCGGCAAATCAGCCATTTTACTCTAATCAATAATTGTAGTGGCGGGTTTGTTTTTGCTATTTTTGAATAGCTGCGATATTTTTCCCATAGCAAATTCGTCCGAAAGGAGGTTTTTTCATGGGAGAAATCAATAATATGGTCTGTGATTATCTGGGGTTACCGGGATATTATGCCGATTTCTGGAACGGTACGGTATTTCGTGGGAAACGCAAAATTAAAATCTGGCAGCTGCAAAGGCATGACAGGGAGTATTATAAGCCTAAGAATAAAAAAGGAAAGACCGGCAATGTGCGTAGGGATGTGCAGATGTATTGTAAGGGCAAAAAGGATGTGCTACTGGGAGTGGAAGTCATGGCCACCCTGGACTATACCATGCCGGTGAAGGTGATGGACTACAATGTGCAGGAGTTGCAACGACAGATAAAGGATATCCGACAGAAAAATCGGGAAGAAAAGAAAAACAGAGCAGGTGTTTATTTGTATGGTTTCCGAAAGACGGATAAGTTGCTTCCCGTTCATACCATAGGACTGTATTGCGGAGAAGAGGCTTACGATGGTCCGGAGGGCATTCTGGACATGATGGATGTGGAGGATATTGGGAAAGATTTTAGAAAGCTTTTAAAAGATTATCGGATACGAATTTATAACCTGAAAGATTTACAGGAAGAGAATTATGAAACCAGCTTACGTGAAATCATAGCCATATTTAAGCGTAGTAAGGATCGGGAGGCTATGAAGCAGTATTATCTGGAACATAAAGAACGATTTCGGGAGTTGGATGAGATATCCATAGATACCATGGGTGTGTTGATAGGAAAGAAGAGCTTAAAATTGTTTCCGCAGGAAGAAGGAGGATTGGATATGTGTAAGGCATTTGAGGATGAAAGAGCTGAAGGAAGAGAAGAAGGAAGAGAAGAAGGAAGAGCTGAAGGAAGAGAAGAAGGTATATTGGTTACGCTATGCGATCTGGTAAAGGATGGTTTGTTGAAATTAGAGGAAGCAGCGAAACGGGCAAATATGTCAGAAGAGCTGTTTGGACAGAAAATGCGAGAAATTTGTGGTTGACAAATAAACAACCCCTATGTATAATGCAGTTAAGTTGCAACAAAATATATTGACGCGTTGAAGAGAAGAGTACCTTTATCAAGGTTTCCACAGAGAGTTGCCGGTTGGTGAGAGGCGCTGAAGCAGATAGTGGGAAGTACATCTCGGAGCAGTGATTTTGAACGGTGTGACAGACACCCAGTAGAGATTACCGGTAGGCACCGATATTTGCCGGAGTATTGTTTGATACTCGCTAAGCCATGAAGCGTGAGTAACATGGGAACTAGAGGTGGTAACACGATGAGACATCGTCCTTTTGAAATATTTCGAAAGGACGATTTTTTGTGCGTTAACAATGAGCCAAGCGCGTAACCCATGAACAAATATTATACGGGTGCCAGCACACAAGCATAATATTTTGTCTCATGGGGAATGTGTTGCATTAGCAGATGCATTTGGCGAATGTCGCATCAACGAACAGCAATGCTGTGAGTATTTTACAGAAAAGGAGAGAACAAAACATGACAATTTTTGATGAATTAAAAGCAAGAGGCCTTCTTGCACAGTTAACTGACGAAGAAGAAATCAAAGAAATGATTAACAATGGTAAGGCTACCTTCTACATTGGTTTTGACCCTACCGCAGACAGCTTGCATGTAGGACATTTCATGGCACTTTGCCTGATGAAGAGATTGCAGATGGCAGGCAATAAGCCCATCGCTTTAATCGGTGGCGGTACCGCTATGATTGGTGACCCCAGTGGACGAACTGATATGCGTTCCATGATGACCAAAGAAACCATTGCACACAATGTGGCATGCTTCAAGGAGCAGATGAGTAAGTTTATTGACTTCTCAGAAGATAAAGCACTTTTGGTAAACAATGCAGACTGGCTTTTGGACATGAACTATGTGGATGTGCTTCGTGAAGTTGGTGCACATTTCTCTGTAAACCGTATGCTTACTGCAGAATGCTACAAGCAGCGTATGGAGAAGGGCTTAAGCTTCCTTGAGTTTAACTACATGATTATGCAGTCTTACGATTTCTACAAGCTATTCCAGGATTACGGCTGTAATATGCAGTTTGGTGGTGATGATCAGTGGTCCAATATGCTGGGCGGAACAGAGTTGATTCGTCGTAAATTAGGTAAGGATGCTTACGCAATGACCATTACCCTGCTTCTTAACTCAGAAGGCAAGAAGATGGGTAAGACCCAGAAGGGTGCTGTATGGCTTGATCCTAACAAGACAACTCCTTTTGAATTCTTCCAGTACTGGAGAAATGTGGCAGATGCTGATGTACTGAAGTGCATTCGTATGCTGACTTTCCTTCCTTTGGAAGAGATTGAGAAGATGGATGCTTGGGAAGGCAGCCAGTTAAATGAAGCCAAGGAAATCCTTGCATTTGAGTTGACCAAGCTGGTTCATGGTGAGGAAGAAGCTACCAAGGCAAAGGACGCTTCCAAGGCACTGTTCAGCGCAGGTAATGCGGAAAATATGCCGACCTACGAACTCAAGGAAGAAGATTTCCGTGACGGCACCATCGATATTATCGGTGTGGTAGCATCCGCAGGTTTATGTGCTTCCCGTTCCGAGGCAAGACGTGCTGTAGAACAGGGCGGTGTAACTGTGGACGGTGAGAAGGTTAACGATGTGAAGACCGTTTACACAAAGGACGATTTTGCAGGAGACGGTAAGGTAGTAAAGCGCGGTAAGAAGAGCTTCAAAAAAGTAATATTCAACTAGGAATGATTAAAAAACCTCTTGCATATACTTGGAATAGGTAATGCAGGAGGTCTTTTTATGGAAAATAATAAGGATACATATGATCTCTATCACGATATACAGGAAAGATGTGGTGGGGAGATTTATGTGGGCGTGGTAGGCCCGGTAAGAACAGGTAAATCTACATTTATAAAAAGATTTATGGATGTATGTGTGTTGCCCTATATGATGGATGCACATGCAAAGCAACGTGCTATGGATGAACTGCCCCAAAGTGCAGGGGGCAAAACCATTACCACCACAGAGCCTAAATTCATCCCCAAGGAAGCTGCTGAAATTAATGTGGATGATGGAATGAAGGTAAAGGTACGTCTGATTGATTGTGTGGGATATATGGTAGACGGTGCCGGCGGTCATATGGAAGAGGATACGGAACGGATGGTGAAAACTCCCTGGTTTGAAGAGGAGATTCCCTTTACGAAAGCTGCTGAAATCGGTACAGATAAGGTGATGAATGATCATTCTACTATTGGGTTGATTGTGCTAACGGATGGAAGCTTTGGGGAAATTCCTCTTAGCAACTATGTGCCGGCAGAAGAGAAAACCATTCAGACCATGAAGAAATTACATAAGCCGTTTCTGGTACTTTTAAACAGTCAAAAACCATACTCTGAGGAGACTCTCAGACTGGCAGAAGAATTGAAAAATAAATACGAAGTAAATGTACTTCCTATGAATTGTGCCCAGCTGAAGAAAGAAGACATTCATCAGATTTTGCAGAACGTATTGTATGAATTTCCTATATCCGTTATGGAGTTTTATATGCCCAAATGGGTGGAAATGTTATCTGATACACATCCCATGAAACAGGAGCTGATGAAGACCATCAGTGCGAGAATGAATGATTACAGCACTTTGCGTGATTGCCGTGAAAAACCGATTTCCTTGGAGGGTGATTATGTAAAAGCCGTGAAAACGGAACATATGAATCTGGCAGATGGCTGTGTGAAAATCCGTATGGAGATGGATGATTCCTATTATTACGAGATGCTTTCCGGTATGTTGGGAGAAAAAGTTGAGGATGAGTACAGGCTTCTTGCGAAGCTAAAGGAATATGCTGCCATGAAAAATGAGTATACCAAGGTCTTGGAGGCTATGAATGATGTGCGTTTTAAGGGCTATGGTGTGGTAAAGCCCACTCGGGATGAAATTGAGTTGATGCAACCGGAGGTGATTCGTCATGGCAATAAATACGGTGTGAAAATCAAGGCCGTCAGTCCTTCCGTGCATATGATTAAGGCTAATATTGAGACCGAGATTGCACCAATCGTAGGAACTCAGCAACAGGCAGAGGACTTAATACGCTATATCGGTGAAAGTGCAAAAGCAGAGAATGGTATCTGGGAAACCAATATCTTCGGCAAAACAGTGGAACAGCTGGTGAACGACGGAATATCCGTAAAAACAGCTTCCATCGGAGAGGAATGCCAGGTGAAGCTACAGGATACCATGCAGAAGGTGGTAAATGACAGCAACGGCGGTATGGTTTGTATTATTATTTAGAAAAACCGCATAATTCAGGGATAAAAGGAGTTCCTAATAAGGGACTCCTTTTCGTTGCATTTTCTTAAAAGATTCATAAATATCTGTAAACTTGATGAATCTAATGGAAGAGTGTGGTATACTTAAATCATCTGCTGTCGGATTTACCTGTGCTACCCTCACAATATCTGATGGATAATGTGTTATATTATGGAGAGGATCAGATTATTAGACGAGGTCCGTTACCTGAAAGAACGGACTATCCGATTATGTACGGACAAAGTATCTCCTATTTTAATAGAAATAAAATTATATTTCAACGAGGAGATATTTATAGAGAATTGCCACCGGAAAATAATAAACTTATTCCGGGAGATTTTCGTAATAATGGTATAGGGTGGAAGATTGATATAGACGCTAATCTTTTAAAGTAATGTATGGAAGCCGGTGATAACTCGCCGTATTGAAATAGGGATTTATACTATATACGTTGTGATATACGTAATCCTAAGCATAAAGATGCTTTGGAAGCGGTATTAAAACAATTTTTCAGGTAATAGAAATACGGACCGGGGATGTGCAATGGAGTTTTATTGCAAATTACTAACCGGTTTTGTATAATAAATCTATAATTGGGAAAGGGTGGTAATGTCAATGAATACAGTCTATGAAAAATTAATGAATTGCTACAATTGCGTGAGAGAAAAGATAAGCTTTGTGCCCAAGGTAGCCATTGTACTTGGTTCGGGATTGGGAGATTATGCAGAGAAAATTAAAGTAGAAGCGGAGCTTTCTTACAGTGATATTGAAGGATTTCCGGTATCTACCGTGCCGGGACATGCCGGAAAGTTTATTTTCGGATATATCGAAGAAGTGCCTGTAGTTTGTATGAAAGGGAGAGTCCATTATTATGAAGGTTATCCTATTTCGGATGTGGTTTTACCTATCCGGCTGATGAAGCTTTTGGGAGCTGAAATCCTCTTTTTAACCAATGCAGCAGGTGGAGTTAATTTAGATTTCCATGCCGGGGATTTGATGATGATACGGGATCATATTGCATTATTCGCACCCAATCCTTTGTTAGGAGCCAATGTGGATGAGCTGGGAACCCGTTTCCCGGATATGAGTCATGTATATGATGAGGATTTACAGGAGATTATCCGTAATACTGCGAAGGAGTATGATATTGCCCTGCAGGAAGGCGTATATACCTATTTGACCGGTCCTTCTTATGAAAGTCCGGCGGATATCAGAGCACTTCGTGTGCTGGGTACGGATGCGGTTGGTATGAGTACCGTACCGGAGGCTATTGCAGCGAACCATTGCGGTATGAAGATTTGCGGTATTTCCTGCGTGACTAATCTGGCGGCAGGTATGAGCAGCGCACCCTTGGACCACAAGGAAGTACAGGAAACTGCGGATAGAACAGCAGCTTCCTTCCAGAAGTTGGTGACCGAGTCGGTCAAGCGGTTTGTCTAATATAAGAGGTGCCTTATGAACGAACAGATAGAAAAAGAATTAATCCAAAAAGCCATGGAAATGATGAAGCTTTCCTATGCGCCTTATTCCGGCTATCATGTGGGGGCAGCGTTACTGGCAACGAATGGAGTGATTTATACAGGCTGTAATATCGAAAATGCTTCTTATGGGGCGACTAATTGTGCGGAAAGAACGGCATTTTTTAAGGCAGTCAGTGAAGGCGTAAAGAATTTTGAAGCCATTGCCATAGTGGGAGCGCCGGCAGATGAAGCTGCAGAAAATACTTTTTCAGAGTATGCATATCCTTGCGGAATATGCCGACAGGTAATGCAAGAGTTTTGTAAGAAGGATTTTAGTATTATTGTGGCAAAATCCATGGAAGATTATCAGAAATACACATTGAGTGAATTATTACCCTTTGGATTCGGAGGAATCCAATAGAAAGGTTAGATTTGCATGAATATCAGATTGTACAATGCCCATATCCTGACTATGGAAAAGAACAGAGAGATTTTTCGAGGCGAGGTGTGGATTAAGAATGAAAAAATCGTATATGTGCCGGATGAGGAAGAACTGGAACAGGAGTTAAAGGGGGAGGATTTTCCGAAGATTTCCTGGGATAGGGAAATCGATTGTGAAGGCAATCTTTTGATGCCAGGATTAAAGAATGCCCATACCCATTCTGCCATGACCCTGATGCGTTCTTTGGCAGATGATATGCCCTTGGATAAGTGGCTTCACGAAAAGATATTCCCGGCTGAAGAAAAGCTGACGGCTGAGGACATTTATCAATTTGTAAAGCTGGCTATTCTGGAGTATCTAAGCTCCGGAATTACATCCGTATTTGACATGTATCTGATACCGGATGCTACAGCAAAAGCCTGTCTGGAGATGGGCATGCGCTGTGTATTAGTTAGTGGCTTGAATGATTTTACATCTTCCATAGAACAAACAGAGGAAGAATACCTAAAGTGGAATCAAAAGAAATCCCTGATCAGCTACAAACTGGGCTGTCATGCGGAATATACCTGCAGTAAGGAACTGTTGATGAAGCTTTCTGCATTGGCCCATAAGTATCGGGTACCTGTATATATGCATATGTCAGAAACCTCGAAGGAGGTAAGGGATTGTGTGAATAAATACGGTATGACACCGGCCGTATTTATGGATTCCTTAGGCATGTTTGATTTTGGCGGTGGCGCATATCATTGTGTGCACTTTAGCAATGAAGATATGGATGTGTTCAGACGAAAGGGACTTTATGTTATTACCAATCCGGGGTCCAATGCCAAACTGGCCAGTGGGGTGGCACCTATTAATGATTTTTTGAACAAAAAGATACCGGTAGCTATCGGTACGGATGGCGCTGCCAGCAATAACTGTCTGGATATGTTCCGTGAGATGTTTCTGGTAGCGGGACTTAGTAACTTACGTGAAATGGATGCTGCCAGTCTGGATGCCATGGAAGTATTGCGGATGGCTACCATAAACGGTGCCAAAGCCATGGGACTTAGCAGGGCAGATACCTTAACAAAGGGCAAACTGGCTGATATCATTATGATTGATTTACATCAGCCCAATATGCAGCCCATTCATAATATGGCGAAAAACATTGTATACAGCGGCAGTAAATCCAATGTAAAAATGACTATGATAAACGGTAAAATACTGTATCATAAGGGAGAATATTTTGTTGGGGAATCGCCCGAAGAGATTTATAAGACTTGTGATAGGATTGCCAAAAGGATTTTTGAGGGAAGTGGAATATAATGGAGTATATTGTTTTTAGCGGCGTCATACTGGCTGCGATTCTGTATATTTTTATACAGGGTAAAGTAAATGAAAAGAAGCAACTGGAATATTTTAAACAGAAGTTGCGTGAGCAAAAGGGTAAGGCGCCTGAAAAAGAGTATAAAATAGAACGTTTTATAAGGATTCCGGGCTATTTTGAAAAGCATCAGGAAGGCTTTCAGATTGATGATATCACCTGGAATGATCTGGGCATGGACGATGTGTTTCGACGGATTAATTACTGTGTTTCTTCTACCGGAGATGAAGTATTATATCATATGCTTCGTACCCCTGCTTTGGAAAAAGAGAAGCTGGAACATTTTGAGGATATAGTAACATATTTTTCGGAGCATGAAGAGGAGCTTATCAAATATCAGTGCTCAATGCGAAAACTGGGTTCTACAGGGAAATATTCCTTATATGATTATTTGTATTATCTGGAACGTCTGGATAGACACGACAACAAAAGAGAGATATTGAGTATTCTGTTTTTTGTGGCTTTCATCGTACTTGCCTGCTTTCAGGCGGGAATGGGTGTTGCCTGCATT
Source organism: Lachnospiraceae bacterium (assembly GCA_017522685.1). The sequence goes on along the minus strand of JAFWYN010000019.1, from coordinate 56,390 downwards.
CTGATTTGGTCTTTATTTCAGCTACAAAGATATTTTCAAGTGAAGAATTCTTACGAACCCTATTTAACCAGTCTGGCATATATTATGAGAATGGTAGATGTGGGGCGAGAAGTAAGTGAGGCGCTTCCGGAGGTTTGCGCAAAGGAAAAAGAAGAAATTAAACAGGCGGCAAAGCAACTGAAAAAGGCCAAGAAAGGCTCCAATTGGGTGTTTGGCAGTCTATATAAAACCGGTTCTCCTGAGGATGTCCTGTTTGATTATGTGCGTATGTTTTTTCATGTGGATTTAATATATTTTAATCATATGCTGGATGAACTGATGCTTCATAAGGACCAAGTGGATGAGATGATTACGGCTATGGGAACGGTGGAATCGGCGGGTTCTGTGGCTATGTATCGTGCTTCTTTGGAGAATGGTTGGTGCAGACCTCAGTTTGGTGAAGGAAAACTGAAGATAGAGAATGGTTATCATCCGTTGCTTACCAACCCGGTGAAAAATACCATTCAAACAAGAAAAAATGTTTTGCTTACCGGTTCCAATGCTTCCGGTAAGTCCACGTTCTTAAAGACTACCGCATTGGCAGCATTACTGGCACAGACTATAAATACGGTAACTGCGGATGAGTATCAGGCACCTTTTTATCGATTGTATTCTTCCATGTCACTGAAGGATGATTTGGATAGCGGTGAGAGTTATTATATTGTGGAGATTAAGTCCATTAAGCGTATTTTGGATCAGATGCAGGAATCGGACACCAAAGTATTGTGTTTTGTGGATGAGGTGCTTCGCGGCACCAATACGGTGGAACGTATTGCGGCATCTACACAGATTTTACTCAGTATGAGCGGTGAAAAGATACAATGCTTTGCAGCCACCCATGATATTGAATTAACCGGTCTTTTGGAAGGTTATTTTGAAAACTATCATTTTGAGGAAGAAATCAAGGATGGTGATGTATTATTCAACTATCGCTTGCAACCGGGCAAAGCGACCACTCGCAATGCCATAAAGCTTCTGGAAATCATGGGGTACGAGCCGGATATTATTGAGAAAGCCAGAACCCAGGCGGATGTTTTCTTAAAGCTGGGAATATGGCAACTTTCTTAGCTAAGTATTAGGGAAATACCCTTGACGAAAGTTGTAATTCGTTGGTATAATAATTAGCGGACGAGAGTTCATGATAGATAATAGTTGGAAGGAATGGAATAGACATGGTTGCATTTATCAATAAGTTTTTATCATATATCGTTTTGATGTTGGTGATTTTAGCAGTAGCAGCAATTGGATTTTCGCTGGGATTGTTCTTGCGAAAGAGAAAGAATGCCAAGGCGGCTGTTGCGGAAACAGAAACTGCAAAATAAAGAAAAGGGCTGTTGTATGTAGGTACATCAGCCTTTTGTATTTTCGGGATTAGTAAAAGGAGAAGATGCTATGAACCAAAGGTTTACAACTATTTTGTGGGATGTGGACAATACCTTGCTGGATTTTGATTATTCCATGAGGAATTCTTTGAAGCAATGCTTTCAAACAGTGGGTATAATGGATTCTGAAGCAATGATAGATCGTTATGCGGAAATAAACGATATATACTGGAAGCGATTAGAGCGGGGCGAAGTAACCAGGGCACAGCTGTTGGTGGGAAGATTTCAGGATTTGCTGACAGAGTTTCATTTGGAGCATATCGATTATTTGAAGTTTAAGGAGGAATTTCAGGTAAATTTGGGTAACATATATTCTTATCTGGATGATTCTCTGACGATTTGCAAATCCTTGCAGACAAAGTATAAGCAATATGTGGTGACCAATGGTGTGGCGAAGACTCAACAAAGCAAACTGGGCCTTTCCGGCTTTAAGGATGTGATGAAGGGACTTTTTATTTCAGATGAGATAGGTTTTAATAAACCGGACAAACGTTTCTTTGAGTATTGTTTGGAGCATATAGAGGAGAAGGACAAGGATAAGATACTGATTGTGGGAGATTCCCTGACCAGCGATATAAAGGGCGGTAACAGCGTAGGAATCAAGACTTGTTGGTATAATCCGAAGAACAAGCCTTTGGAAGACGGTTATCAGGTGGATTATACGATACGTGATTTGTGTGAAATATATGAAGTGTTAGGTATGTTCAAATAAGGAGCGGGATATGGCGAAGAATTCGGGACAAAAGCTGAAAATGCTGTATATTATAAAGATATTGGAAGAATATACGGATGAGAATCATCCAATTACCACCAAAGAGTTGATTGAGAAGCTGGCACTTTTTGATGTGGAAGCGGAACGAAAGAGCATTTATGATGATATTGCCAGATTGCAGGATTACGGATATGACATTATCAAAAAAGAAAACCGGAACGGTGGCGGGTATTATCTGGGTAGTCGTGATTTTGAACTGGTAGAGTTAAAACTTTTGGTGGATGCGGTACAGTCCTCCAGATTTGTGACTGAGAGGAAATCAAGAGAGCTGATTGGCAAGCTGGAGAAGCTGGTCAATAAGCACGATGCCAAGGAGCTTCACAGACAGGTTTATGTGGCAGGAAGGGTAAAAACGGATAATGAAAGTATTTATTATCAGGTGGATGCAATTCAAAAGGCGATTGCAGAGAATAAGCAAATAGAGTTTGTGTATTTGGATTGGAATGCCAAGAAGGAATTGGTGCCCAGAAGAGAAGAAAAATATCTGGTCAGTCCCTGGATATTAATGTGGCAGGAAGAAAAATACTATTTAGTGGCTTATGACCACAACAGTCAATCCTTGCGTCATTATCGTGTGGACAAATTAAAGGATGTGGAAGTGTTGGAGGAGAAGCGGATAGGGCAGGCTATCTATGAAAAGCTGAACCCCGCCGATTATGTAAATAAAGCTTTCGGCATGTATGGCGCCAAAGAAGAGGCTGTTATATTAACCTTTCCGGAAAGACTGATTGGAGTGATTATTGACAGATTTGGAAAGGACGTCAGTATCCGTCCCGTAAAGAATGGCCTGCGTGCCCGAGTGAAGGTTATGGTCAGTCCCCAGTTTTATGCCTGGGTGGCCGGTGTGGGGAAGGAACTTCGTATAGAAGGACCGGATGAAGTGACCTGTGAATATAAAACTTGGTTGCAGAATCTTTTAGAGGAATAAGTGACAAAAAAACTTGGTAAAATTTGTACTTATTGACGTTTCTTGCTTGTTAATTTATTAACCGTTGACTTTTCGCCCGTGGTTTTTTATACTAAAAGAGCATACAAAATGTTGAAGTTGTGCTGATGAGTGCACACTATATATAGTATAAAGAATGACGAAAGAAGGAATGGAGTATGAGTAATACGGGAAGCGCGGAATGTATTGATTACAGTGCAATCTTTGTACCTGAAAAAAAGGTATATGTGATTAAAAAGGACGGAAGCAAAGAAGCTTTTAATGTTCAGAAAGTAATCAGTGCAGTAGGAAAAAGTGCCTATAGAGCGTTGACAGAGTTTACGGACGAGGAGAAACAACAAATCTGTCAGTATGTTGTGGACAAGGTAAATGAAATAAATAAGCAGCAGATTCCCATTCCCATTATGCACAATATTGTTGAAAGTGCTTTGGAACAGGTAAAACCTGTGGTTGCAAAGAGCTATCGTGATTACAGAAACTATAAGCAGGACTTTGTACGTATGTTGGATGATGTATATCTGAAGAGCCAATCCATTATGTACATAGGTGATAAAGAAAATGCAAATACAGACTCCGCATTGGTATCTACCAAGAGAAGTTTGATTTTTAATCAGTTTAATAAGGAATTGTATCAGAAGTTCTTTATGACTACGGAAGAAATACAGGCATGCAGAGACGGATATATTTATGTGCATGATATGTCTGCCCGCCGTGATACCATGAACTGTTGTCTTTTTGATGTAAAAAATGTATTGTCCGGCGGCTTTGAAATGGGTAATATCTGGTACAATGAGCCCAAATCCCTTGATGTGGCTTTTGACGTAATCGGTGATATCGTACTCAGTGCGGCAAGCCAGCAGTACGGCGGTTTTACCGTACCCAGCGTGGATTTGATTTTGGAGCCTTATGCAGAAAAATCCTACAAGCGTAATGTGGAAAAATATCTGCGTCTTGGTATTGATAAGGATACTGCGGAAGCAGAAGGCTATGCAGATGTAGTAAGAGAATTCGAACAGGGCTTCCAGGGCTGGGAGTATAAGTTTAATACCGTAGCCAGCAGCCGTGGTGATTATCCCTTTATTACCGTCACAGCCGGTACCGGAACCGGTCGTTTTGCAAAGCAGGCAACCATTTCCATGCTGAATGTGCGTAGAAGAGGACAGGGTAAGAAGGAATGTAAGAAGCCCGTTCTTTTCCCTAAGATAGTATTTTTATATGATGAGAATTTACACGGCCCCGGCAAGCCTTTGGAGGATGTATTTGAGGCCGGTGTACAGTGTTCTGCGAAGACCATGTACCCTGACTGGCTGAGTCTTACCGGTAAGGGCTATGTGGCTAGTATTTATAAGCAGTATGGCGAGATTATTTCTCCCATGGGGTGTAGAGCGTTTCTGTCTCCATGGTATCGCAGAGGCGGTATGCATCCGGCAGATGAAAAAGACAGTCCGATTTTTGTGGGACGTTTCAATATTGGTGCGGTTTCCCTGCATTTACCCATGATTTTGGCCAAGTCCAGAAAAGAAGGTACGGATTTCTATGAGACCTTAGATTATTATTTGAATTTAATCCGTCAGTTGCATATCAGAACCTATGCATATTTAGGTGAAATGCGTGCGTCAACCAATCCGCTTGCTTATTGTGAAGGCGGTTTCCTGGGTGGTCATCTGAAGCTTACGGACAAGATTAAGCCCTTATTGAAAGCGGCTACAGCAAGCTTTGGTATCACAGCATTAAATGAATTACAGGAATTGTATAATGGCAAGTCATTGGTAGAAGACGGTCAGTTTGCTGTTGAAGTATTGGAGCATATTAATGCTAAGGTGGCTGAGTTTAAAGAAGAAGATGGTAATCTGTATGCCATTTACGGTACTCCGGCTGAGAATCTTTGCGGTTTGCAGGTAAAGCAGTTCCGTCAGAAGTACGGTATTATTGAAGGCGTATCGGATAGAGAATATGTAAGCAACAGCTTCCACTGCCATGTTTCTGAAGATATTACTCCGATTGAAAAGCAGAATTTGGAGGAGCGTTTCTGGAATTTAAGCAATGGTGGTAAAATACAGTATGTAAAATACCCTATTGATTATAATATTGAAGCAGTGAAAACTTTAATTCGTCGTGCTATGGATATGGGCTTTTACGAAGGCGTGAATCTGTCACTGGCATATTGTGATGACTGCGGACATCAGGAATTGGAGATGGATGTTTGTCCTAAATGCGGCAGCAAGAATTTGACCAAGATTGACCGCATGAATGGTTATCTTTCCTACTCCAGAGTGCATGGAGATACCAGATTAAATGATGCCAAGATGGCAGAGATTGCAGAAAGGAAAAGTATGTGACAACAGTGAGTCAAGGCAAGTTCTTCATGCTTGCATGAAAGAACGCAGATTTGACGAACGTACATCATGAGCGTAGGCGAAGCCGTAGCGAATGAGTCTTTGTGCGTAGCACAAAGGTCACATTTGGTATATAGGCGCGAATGAGGTCTTTGTGAGAAGCACAAAGGTCATATATGAAAGTAGATATATGCGTTATCATAATATTACAAAGGACGATATGTTAAATGGTGATGGTCTGCGTGTAGTACTTTGGGTGGCAGGTTGTACCCATTGCTGTAAAGAGTGTCAGAATCCCATTACCTGGGATCCGGACGGAGGTCTTCCTTTTGACGAAGCGGCGAAGCAGGAGATTTTTGACCAGTTAGATAAGGACTATATTTCAGGAATTACTTTTTCCGGAGGTGATCCTTTGCATCCGGCCAACCGATTAGCGGTACGTGGTCTTATGGCGGAAATTAAGGAAAAATATCCTAATAAAACCATTTGGATGTATACCGGGGATTCTTGGGAAAATATTATGTATTATCCCATGATGCAGTATGTGGATGTAGTAGTAGACGGTGAATTTCACATTGAAGAGAGGGATGTGACCCTGCTTTGGAAGGGAAGCAAGAACCAAAGAGTGATTGATGTGAGAAAAACACTGGCACCGGAGAATACGGACCCTTCTGTACCGGTATTGCATTGCGGAGACTATGCATAAAGAGAAGAGGTACACAGAATGAGAAGAATAGCAAAGTTTCATAAGGTAAGTCTGGAGCAGTTTATGAGTGCTGTGAAGGATGAGTTTCCGGAGTATTCGGAAGCAGATATTAAAGATATTTACGAAAGTATTGAATTGCCTAAACGAGCAACAAAGGGAAGTGCGGGTTATGATTTCTTTTCACCCTTTGCATTTTCCATGGAACCGGGGATGACTGTAAAGGTTCCCACCGGAATTCGTGCAGAAATGGAAGAAGACTGGGTGCTTAAGCTGTATCCCAGAAGCGGACTTGGATTTAAGTATCGTCTTCAGCTAAATAATACAGTTGGTATTATTGACAGTGATTATTTCTATTCGGATAATGAAGGTCATATTATGGCAAAGATTACCAATGATTCCAATGAAGGTAAGACAGTAGAGATATCGGCAGGTATGGGCTTTATACAGGGTATCTTTCTGGAGTATGGCATTACTATGGATGATGATGCACAAGGAGTACGTAATGGTGGCTTTGGCAGCACCACGAAATAAATAACCAAATATTTAAAGGAGGAAAACAATGTTAGAAAAACTTTTCAAACTCAAGGATAACAAAACTACGGTTAAGACAGAAATCATTGCAGGTTTAACTACCTTTATGACCATGGCTTATATCATAGCTTTGAATCCGAATCTTCTGGTTGGTTTTGACCAGGGAGACACACCTTTGTGGAAGGGTGTATTTATGGCAACTTGTATTGCATCTGCTATTGGTATGTTTGCAATGGCATTTCTGGCAAATAAGCCTTTCGCAATGGCACCCGGTATGGGTCTGAACAGCTTCTTTGCTATAGTTGTTGCCAATATCGTAAGTATCACCGGTCTTGGGTATGTAGAATCCTTCCAAGCAGCACTTTGTATCATCTTAATTGAAGGTATTATATTCATCATTCTTTCCGTATTTAATGTACGTGAGAAAATCGTAGATGCTATTCCTCTTGGTGTTCGTTTGGGTATTTCACCTGCGATTGGTTTGATGTTAATGAATATCGGTCTTGGTTCCAATGCCGGTGTTTATTCTGAAACAGGTGGTCCTTTTTATGTGATGAAGGATTTCTTTGGTGCATTAACTGCAAAGCAGGCAAGTGATACTATGGGTAGTGGTTATGGTACTATGGTTCTTACGGTAGTAACCATGTTCGTTGGTTTATTTGTGATTGTGGCTTTGGCACAGAAGGGTGTAAAGGCTGCGGTTATTATCGGTATGCTGGTTGCAAGTATTATCTACTGGGCAGGACAGGCTATTTTCCTGGATACCAATCCTTTTGCATCTTTAGCAGGAGCATCCTTTATACCTCCTTTTAAGGATATGGCAGAAACCACATTGTTTAAGTTTAATTTTGAAGGATTTATGAAAATGGGCTGGTTTACTGTAATCACTCTGATTGTATCCTTCTGTATTATTGATATGTTTGATACCATTGGTACCTTGGTTGGTACTGCAAGCCGTGCGGGTATGATGGATGAAGAAGGTAAAATGCCAAAGATGAAGGAAGCATTGCTTTCTGATGCTATCGGTACTGTGGTTGGCGCAAGTACAGGTACCTCTACTGTAACTACTTTTGTAGAGTCAGCTTCCGGTGTAGAGGCTGGCGGACGTACCGGATTGACAGCACTTACTACCGGTATTATTTTCCTGGCATGTATGTTTATTGCACCCATTGCAGCGATTATTCCTGCCGCAGCTACCTCAGCAGCTTTGATTTATGTAGGTGTATTGATGTTGTCCGGCTTAAAGAATATCAACTTTGATGAAATCGATCAGTGTTTACCGGTTGCAATTATGTTGATTGCAATGCCTATATCCAGCTCTATCGGACATGCGATAGGTTTAGGTCTGATTTCCTATACTGTAATCAAGGTATTTACCGGCAAGGCAAAGGATGTATCTATCTTAACATATGTATTATCATTGATCTTCCTTGTGAAGTTTTTCCTGGCAATCTAAAAACATGAGATTTACCCCGGCGATTCTATTCGCCGGGGTTTTGTTATTACTGGCATTTGCAACCACATGCAGGACTATCGTTATTGGTATCAAAACCGGGATTGAAGGCATAAAAGTTGCGATCATCCAGATGATCCTGAGTTATACGTAATGCTTCGCCAAATCTCTGAAAATGAACTACTTCACGTGCTCTTAAGAATTTAATGGGTGCACAAACATCAGGATAATCCTTTACCAGACGTAAGATATTGTCATAGGTGGTACGCGCCTTTTGTTCTGCAGCCATATCTTCAAACAAATCAGTGATGATATCACCTTTGGACTGGAACTGATTGGCATTAAAAGGAACACCACCGGCTGCCTGAGGCCAGAGACCTAAAGTGTGATCCACATAATATTTATCAAAACCATTCTTTTCGATTTCGCTCATTGGCAAGTCGCAGGTTAACTGATAAATGATGCTACCAACCATCTCAAGATGGGAAAGTTCTTCGGTACCAATGTCAGTTAAAAGACCGGCTACTTCCTTATAAGGGGTTGCAAAACGCTGTGACAGATAACGCATGGAAGCTGCCAATTCACCGTCGGGACCACCAAACTGTGAAATAATTACCTGTGCCAGTTTTGCATTATTTTCTTTAATATTTACAGGGAATTGTAATCTTTTTTCATAATTGAACATATATTAGCAGCTCCTTTCCCAGGGAAGAGGGGCCTTTCCCCATCTCCATTCAGTGGTTGATTCAGCATATTCTTTGGTCAGTGGAAAATAAAGCATAGAAAATTCCTTCATCATTTTGTTTTTTACCTTTGTATAATGGTTATAATACTCCATGGCTTCCTTACAGGTAGGATGAGTATCCAAATAGAGCATTAAGTCCACTAAGGTAAAATCTACGATACCGATATCATTTAACATACATTGCATATCATTATTTGCCATGGACGTTTCTCCTTCCCATAAAAGGTTTGATGAGTTCCGGGAAAATAGAGCCGTCCCGGTAGGCATCTTCAAGATTTTCGCAGATTTTCTGAAAATTCTGCCAGGGTACATAAGCCATCGCTATGGTAAAATCATCTTTAGGTTTTTCAAGAGAATATTGATACATAGAATGCCTTTCTTATAAAGGTTTTAGTATATTGTATGAATCATGGTAAAATGTGGTGAAAGAAACGTCATAATGGGCAATAAATATGTATAATGTTTTCGTAAATTCGTCAAAAACCATCTTTTGAAAATTGTATTTTAATGTTATACTATAGGTTGAATGTGGGAATTAAGGATTTGTGATAGAATATGGAAATATGGTGATGGAGAGGAATGCAGTATGAGCAGCATGAGAGGAATTGATACCCCCATACGTAAGCGCCGCAGAATGGTGTTTCGTGAGGTGTCAAAATTGGCTTATGAATCTACCAATTTAAAAGATGATATGGAAGCTTTACCCTATAAGCTGGTGGACTATGATGAATCAGAATATTGGGAAAGTGTATATCGAGACAGAGCGATTATCCGTGAACGTATCCGTCTGGCCATGGGTATGAGCCTCAGACCGGAAAACAGAAATCGTCCCGGACATTTGACAGAAGGTGTGGAAGAAAGTAATATTGATGAAAAGTATTATGAACCGCCATTGATGCAGGTGATTCCGTCTGCTTGTAATGCCTGTCCGGAGAACGAATATTTTGTTACCAATGCCTGTATGGGCTGTGTGGCACATCCTTGCCAGGAGGTTTGTCCGAAGGATGCCATTACATTTATTAATGGTAAGTCTGTGATTGATCAGGAAAAATGTATCAAATGCGGCAAATGTAAGACGATTTGCCCTTATGATGCCATTACTCATAAAGAGCGTCCCTGTAAGGCTGCATGCGGTATCGGAGCTATCAAATCCGACGAGCGTGGAAGAGCAGTGATAGATAATGATTTATGCGTATCCTGTGGACAATGTATGGTAAGTTGTCCTTTTGGTGCCATCGCAGACAAGTCCCAGATTTTCCAGCTAATTAAAGCTATGAAGTCCGGCAAAATGGTAATTGCACAGATTGCACCGGCTTTTGTAGGTCAGTTTGGACCCAAGGTGACTCCGGAAATGTTTAAGACGGCGTTAAAGCAGTTAGGATTTGCAGAAGTATATGAGACGGCAATCGGTGCGGATTTGGGTTGTATTGCGGAAGCAGAACACTATGTAAAGGAAGTAGCTACCGGTAACCAGGCATTTGCGCTTACCTCATGTTGTCCGTCATGGTCAGTTATGGCGAAGAATCTGTTCCCGGAGACCATCGACAAAATCAGCAACGAGTTAACACCCATGGTAGCTACGGCACGAATTATCAAGAAGGATTATCCGGAAGCATTGGTGGTGTTTATCGGACCCTGCGCATCCAAGAAGCTGGAAGCATCAAGAAGAACCGTACGTTCCGATGTGGATTTTGTAATCACCTTTGAAGAGCTTACCGGTATGTTTGAAGCAAAGGGCATTCTTTTAGAAGAAATCCAAGCTATGGATGAGATGAAGGATGCTACCGCAGCGGGTCGTGGATATGGTGTGGCAGGCGGAGTGGCCAGTGCCATTGAAGAATGTATCAACAAATACTATCCGGGTACGGAAGTAAAGATTGAGCATGCGGAAAGTCTGGCAGAGTGTAAAAAGATGCTTCTTTTGGCCAAGGCAGGAAAGAAAAATGGTTGTCTGATAGAAGGTATGGCCTGTCCGGGAGGATGTATTGCCGGTGCCGGAACCAATATTGCATTACCCCAGGCTATGAAGGAAGTTAATAAATTTAAAGAAGCGGCAGAAAAAGATGTGCCGGATATGATAGAAGAATAGAATTTGGAGGAGAATAAAAATGAAAATCAGAACAAGATATGCACCCAGTCCTACCGGTAAAATGCATGTGGGTAATTTGCGTTCCGCTTTGTATGAGTTTTTAATTGCAAAGCATGACGGCGGAAGCTTTATGCTTCGTATTGAGGATACGGACCAGGAGCGTTTCGTGGAAGGTGCTACTGAGATTATTTACCGTACCATGGAGAAGACCGGCCTCATTCATGATGAAGGTCCGGATAAGGACGGCGGTTATGGTCCCTATGTACAGAGTGAGCGTATGCAGACCGGTATTTATATGAAGTATGCCAAGGAACTGATTGATAAGGGTGAGGCATATTACTGCTTCTGTGATAAGGAGAGATTAGCTACCTTAAAGAGCGAAGTAGTAGAGGGTAAGGAGATTACCATTTATGATAAGCATTGCTTAGGACTTTCCAAGGATGAAATCCAGACCAATCTGGATGCCGGCAAGCCCTTTGTCATCCGTCAGAACAATCCCACAGAAGGTACTACCACTTTCCATGATGAGCTGTATGGAGCGATTACTGTTCAAAACAGCGAATTGGATGATATGATTTTGATTAAGTCCGATGGATATCCTACCTACAACTTTGCAAATGTAGTGGATGACCATACCATGAACATAACCCATGTGGTAAGAGGAAATGAGTATCTTTCTTCTTCTCCTAAATATGTAAGACTTTATGATGCTTTCGGCTGGGAAGTGCCTGTTTACGTGCATCTGCCCTTGATTACCGATGAGAATCATAAGAAGCTGTCTAAGAGAAGCGGCCATTCTTCCTTTGAGGATTTATTGGAGCAGGGCTTTTTGACAGAGGCAATTGTAAACTATATTGCATTACTTGGTTGGAGTCCTGAGGATAATAACGAAATCTTCAGCTTACAGGAGCTGATTGAGAAGTTTGATTACAAACGTATCAGCAAATCTCCTGCGGTATTCGATATGGTGAAGCTTCGTTGGATGAACGGTGAGTATCTGAAGGCTATGGATGATGATAAATTCTTTCAGATGGCAGAAAGCTATTTGAAGGCTGCTTTAACTAAGAATTTTGATTTGAAGAAGATTGCCGGTATGGTAAAGACTCGTATTGAGACATTCAATGACATTGCTGCTCAGGTGGATTTCTTTGAAGCATTACCCGAGTATGATGTGGAAATGTATACTCACAAGAAGATGAAGACGAATAGCGAGACTTCTTTAGAGGTTCTTACAGAAATACTTCCTCTGTTGGAAGCACAGGATGATTACAGCAATGATGCTTTATATGCGACACTTGTAAAATATGTGGAGGAGAAGGGCTGTAAAAACGGTTATGTAATGTGGCCCATCCGTACTGCAGTATCCGGTAAGCAGATGACCCCTGCCGGTGCTACGGAGATTATGGAAATCCTTGGAAAGGATGAGTCTCTTGCCAGAATCCGTAAGGGAATCGAACTATTACAGAATGCTTAAAACACCTTTGACAGAAGGGTTAAATGAAGCGCAGCGAGAGGCTGTGATGCACGGAGAAGGACCTGCCCTGGTGGCGGCAGGTCCCGGCTCCGGCAAGACATTAACAATGATTCGCAGGGTGCTGTACCTTTTGCTGGAGAGAAAAGTCTCTGCGGAAAAGATTTTGGTCATCACCTATACCAAAGAAGCCGCCGTATCCATGCAGGAGAAATTTGTTCGTGAACTAAAGAAATATCAAAATCAAACATCCCATCTATATTATCCGGTTAGTTTCGGAACCTTTCATTCCTGCTTTTTTCAATTTATTAAAAGAATCAAAAAATATTCTGAGTTTCAATTAATTACCCAAAAAGAAAAATATAATATAGGCCGTATGGTTTTAAAAGAATGTCTGACAGATACCATTTCTGAGGAAAATGTACGTGTCTTTTTAGAACATGTGAGTTTCTATAAGAATACTGCGAATAAACCGAAAGAGGAATGGTTTGCAAAAGCATTTAGCTTATATGAAGATATGCTGACAAGGTATAGAAGATTGGATTTTGATGATATGCTGTATCTGTGCAAAAGAGTATTTCAGGAGGATGCAGAAATCTTGGCACAATGGCAAAATCGTTATCAATATATTCTGATTGATGAATATCAGGATATCAATCCGGTGCAATATGATTTAATATCCCTATGGTTGCAAAAAAACCGTAATCTGTTTGTGGTTGGGGATGATGACCAGGCAATATACGGTTTTCGCGGTTCGGACAGTGATTGCTTTGAAAAGCTTAAAAATAGCTGTCCGGATATCAGGATTATTTATCTGAATATTAATTATCGGTGCGAGAATACCATTGTGGATGCCTCTAAACGCCTGATAATGAAAAATAAGATGCGAATGGAAAAGAATATGGTGACAGGTGTGGAAGGCTGTAAAAAGGGCAAAATAACGGTCTTCGGCGATATGAATACACATTCAAGCTGTGACAGATTGGTGGGAAGATTACAGGAGGAAGATAAAGAGACACTGGCAAGGCAGGCTATCTTATTTCGAACCAATGCCTCCCTGCAAATGATGGCCGGGAAGCTTTCTAAGGAAAAAATACCTTATCAGCTAAGAGAAAAAATAAAGTCCGTATATGAGCATTTTATTGCCAAGGATGTGGAAGATTATTATATGGCGGCCAATGGATGTTTGGATAGAAGTCTGTGGCTACGAATCCTAAGCAAAAGCGGCTTGATTGCATGCAGAGAATATTTTAAAAAAGACCCGATTTCTCTTTCGGACATTAAGTCACATTTCCGAACGGATTGGTATGAGGATAAGCAAATGTTATCTGGTCTGGAGAATTTAGAAAGGCATTTGGCACGATTAAAGAATTTTAGACCGTCCTTAGGTATGAAGTATATTCTGCATGCCATGAATTATGAGACCTATCTACTATCAAAGGTAAGAAGTGTTTCGACCTTGCCGGATGAATGGAGGCATATCTTGGAATGGCTAACGGTAGATGCGGAAGCTTTTGCTTCCTTCAATGATTGGAAAGAACATTGGGAGCGCTATAAATTGGATTTGGAGAACAGTATCGCAAAGCTGAACGATAAAAAAGAAGGAATTCATTTGATGACCCTCCATGCATCCAAGGGACTGGAATTTGAAAAGGTATATATTATGAATATGAACGAGGGGATTTTTCCCCGATTACCCAAGGGTGAGGTCTCTGAAAAGCTGATTGAGGAAGAAAGAAGACTTATGTATGTGGGAATCACCAGAGCAAGACAGGAGGTAGAGCTGTATTATATGACCGGCACCAGAGAAAATCCCAGATTAAAAAGCCGCTTTATACAGGAGATGGGAATAGAAGCCTATCAGGAAGAATGTGGTTTGGAATAAAAAAAGGGAGTAGCATCGACTACTCCCAAAAAGATTATTCCTCTACCAATTCATCAAACTCGCAACTATCAAGATATTCATCAAAGGCATCTGCAACCGCTTCGTACTCGTCGTCATCCTCGATATATTCAAGGACAGGTTCTTCATTAGGGTCGTCCGGATTCTCACTGTAACCGTAGAACCAAACTTCACCGTCATCATTGTTACCATCTTCATCCAGAGGAAGTAATACGATATAATCCTTGCCTTCTACCTCTAAAATAGTAATAACCGCACAGGTAACCACTTCATCATTTTCTAAAGTGATATCCACTGTCATTTCTTCATCAAACTGATCCTGTTTTGCCATGATAGCCTCCTTTTACAGTACATATATGTTTATTTGCGATTATTATAGCGTATTATAAGAAGGGTTTCAAGTAATTGGAAGAAATATCTGGGAAAGAGGAAGAAAATGTAATAGTTTCTTGCAATAGCAAGCGGGATAAAGTAGAATAAGATTATGAGAAGTTGGCAAATATGAGAGGTGAAAAATGTATCAGATGGAGCAGTCGTTATTAAAACAACCTTTCGGTGTGAATAAATCAGGGAATCAGGTATTATTTTCCTTTGTGTCGGATAAACAGGATTGCGGTATTGTGTTATATGACATAAATACAGGGACAGAGAAGGCAAGATATCCATTCCAAAATCAGTTTGGCAATGTTTTTTATCTGGCATTAGATGAGAAGGATGTGGAGTCGGTAGCTTATTCCTTTTATGAGGAGGGCAGGATAGTTGCCGATAAATATGCAGTAGGGTTTGCCGGAAAGGATACCTTTGGAGAATATAAGAACGAAGAATCGTTTAAGGCGTTGTTGGAAAATGATGAGTATGATTGGGATGATGATTGCTTTCCCGGTCTTACTTATGAGGAGCGCGTTGTTTATGGCATGCATGTTCGCGGTTTTACCAAGCATGCTTCTTCGGAAGTAAAAGCAAAGGGGACATTTGCCGGAGTAATGGAGAAGATGCCCTATCTTAAAGAATTAGGCATTACCACAGTGGAACTACAGCCCATTTATGAATTTAATGAAAGACCGAAAGTCTCTGAAAAAAATACGGAAAAGGTGATGAAATGTATCCCGGATAAGGTGAATTATTGGGGATATCAGGATGCCTTTTATTATGCACCCAAACGTGCATTTTCTTCTAAGACAGATGCGGTATCGGAATGTAAAGATATGATAAAAGCATTTCATAAGTATGGTATGGAAGTGATTATGCAGGTATATTTTAAACCGGAGACACCTGTCGGTGAAGTAATTTCCGTGCTGCGATACTGGCACATGGTTTATCATGTGGATGGTTTTCATCTAATCGGTGAGGTTTCAAGGATTAAGGATGTGGTGAAGGATGCTTTTTTGGCTGAGTGTAAGCTTTGGTATCATCAGTTTCCGATAGGAGAGCTGTATGTGGCGCATGAAAAACCGAATAAGCGTAATTTGGCTACCTATAATGATGGATATATGTATGATATGCGTCGTTTTCTGAAAGGCGACGAGGGGATGCTTTACGAGGTGATGAAGCATATGCGTATCAATCCGGCTACCAATGGAGTGATTAATTATATTACCAATTATTACGGTTTTACCATGACGGATTTGTTTAGCTACGACCGTAAATATAACGAAGCCAACGGTGAAGACAATAAGGATGGTGCGGATTACAATTTCAGCTGGAATTGCGGTGCAGAAGGCGCCACACGTAAGAAACAGGTGGTTGCACTACGTGAAAAACAGGTGAAAAATGCATTTACATTGCTGATGCTTTCACAGGGGACCCCGTTTTTCTTTATGGGTGATGAATTTAGCAATTCTCAAAAGGGCAATAATAATCCCTATTGTCAGGATAATGATATTACCTGGTTGAATTGGAAAGATTTGAATAAGAATCAGGAAGTTTTTAATTTTGTGAAAGAATTAATAGCCTTGCGTAAAAGCACCGGTGTATTCCATCTAGAGAAGGAATGCATGATTATGGATTATAAATCCTGCGGATGTCCTGATATTTCTTATCACGGGGAAGAAGCGTGGAAACCTTCCTGGGAGCACTATAGCAGGCAAATAGGCTTTATGCTTTGCGGTGAATATGCAAAGGGGTGTGAGGGACAGTATTATTATGTGGCTGTAAATATGCATTGGGAGGACCATGAATTTGCACTTCCCAAGCTGCCAAAGAAAAAAGTTTGGAAGCAGCTCCTAATGACATCCAATAAAACGCTTTCAACAAAGGATACAATTACTGATACAACAGAGGATATTTATAAGATTGAGAAAAGAAGCATTGCAGTATTTGTGGGCCGATAATACGCACGGATTTCTCTATCATGAATACTATAAGAGTAAGATAACCTTAAGAGGTTTTAGTATGAATTGTTGGATTATTTTACTTTTATTATGTTGCTACGGCAAGAATAACGGCATGCAAGTCGATAATGGTTGTGGATGCACCGGTCATGAGCATCACAATCATCATGAACATTGTCAGAACTCATGCATTCAGCAAAGAATGAGTGACAGAGATTCTTATAATGTAAAAAGAGAAAGGGATTATGATTGCGAAGAGCATGTTCATAATGATGATTGCGGATGTGTCGGTGAAGACAGAAGCAGGGAGAAGTGGATGCCTTATACCGAATGCAATGATAATGCGAGAAGAGATTGTAATTGCAGATAATAATTCTAAGAAAAATGCCCGAGCTTATTCGCCCGGGCATTTGTATTTTTTTAGTTGGATTTAACTTCCTTCCAAAGGTTGTTATATAATTCGTCGCCTTCCTCACCAAGATAAATAAATACTTCCATGTTGTTGTATTTGCTTAAATCAGGGAAAGCAATTTCAGAATTACGGATTTCTTCATCCTCAATCAATGCACGTGCAGCATCGTTAGGGGTAGAATAGGTAATATAATCAAAGTTCATTAATGCAATGTCGGGACGACACATAAAATCGATAAACTTTTCTGCATTTTCCTTATTCTCAGCATCCTTAGGGATTACCCAACCATCAATCCATACATTACTTCCTTCTTCAGGAACAACATATTCCAAATCAGCATTTTCGCGCTGTGTATAAATAGCTTCACCGGAATAAATCACACCGATAGCTGCTTCGCCGGCAATCATCTTATCACGAACCTGGTCTACTACATATGCCTGAACAAGGGGCTTCTGTGCAATTAAATCGTTCTTAGCTTTTTCCAACTCAGTAGTATTAAGAGTGTTCATGGAATAGCCGTTACGCTTTAAGGCAACCATAAATGCATCTCTTACGGAGTCCTGCATCAGAATATTGTCTTTGTACTTTTCATCCCAAAGAACATCCCAGCTGGTGATAGGTCCGTCAACCATGGTCTTGTTATAAAGGATACCTACGGTTCCCCAGCAGTAGGGTACACAATATTTGTTGCCGGGATCAAATGCCGCAGCCTGTTCAAAATACTGAGCACCAATATTTGCCTTTGCATTAGGAATATTGTCATAGTTTAACTCGGCTAACATATCGTTTTCCATCAGCTTGGTAATCATATAATCGGAAGGGCAGAGCAAATCATAATTAGAAGTGCCTGCTGCGACTTTAGGATACATGATTTCGTTGGTTTCATATTCTTCGTATTCCACCTTGATACCGGTTTCTTTTTCGAACATTTCGATGGTTTCGGGGTCAATATATTCACCCCAGTTGTAAACGTAAACAACTTGTTTTTTGTTTTCTTTCTTATTGGTGTTATTGTCTGATTCATTACCCTTGTTACCACATCCGGTAAAAAGGGCAGTAGCGACAATTCCGCAAAGTAAAGCTCCAATCAATCTTCTCATTTTCATAATATTTTCTCCTCGTTTTTTGTTTATTTATTCTTTTTATCTTTTGGTGTGTAATTGACCAAAAGTAAAAGCACCAGTACAGCCACAAAGATAATAGTGGATAAGGAATACATTTCCGGCTTGATGCCTTTCTTTACCTCAGTGTAAATCTTGGTAGAAAGTGTGTCGATACCGGGTCCCTTGGTAAAGTGAGTGATGACGAAATCATCTAATGACATGGTAAATGCCATCAAAAATCCGGACAGGATACCGGGAAGTAAATCCGGAAAAGTAACCTTAAAAAACGCCTGCCACTGATTACAGCCCAAATCAAGCGCTGCCTCATAGGTACTGGGATTCAGCTGCTTCATACGGGGGAGTACACTTAATATTACATAAGGGATATTAAATGTAATATGTGCCAGTAAAATTGTCATAAAGCCGAATTTAATCCCTAAGCTGATAAACAAAAGCATCAGTGAGATTCCGGTTACGATTTCCGCATTTAACATGGGAATATTGGCCATACCCAGTAAAATAGCACGATTGCTCTTTTTTAAATAATTAAATGCCAAACAGGTAATGGTACCGATAATGGTAGCAATCAGTGCGGAAAGGAATGCAATCAGTAGAGTGTTCCATAGTGCTTCCATAATTTCTTCATTTTGAAATAATTGCTTGTACCATTTAAAGGTGAAACCACCCCATTTGGACCGGGTCTTGCTGGCGTTAAAGGATAACACCATCAAGGTGAAGATAGGCGCATACAAAAAGATGAAGATAAGCGCCACGTAAATTTTTTGTGCGGTCGTCTTAATCATAATGCCTGTGCCTCCCCATCCTTGTCAGTAACAGCACTGATTACCATATTGAAGATGATGAACATCATAAGTACAATAGATAAGCCGCTGCCTAAATGCCAATTGCCGGTTTGCGTAAATTCCTGCTCGATTACGTTACCAATCAGTAAAATCTTGCTGCCACCTAAGATAGTAGAGATAATGAAGGTAGTTAGCGCTGGTACAAAAACCATAGTAATACCGCTGATAATACCGGGCACGGTTAAGGGAAGAGTAATCTTCATAAAGGTTTGTATGGGGTTAGCCCCCAAATCACGGGCTGCATTAATAACATTTTTGTCAATCTTAATCAAAACATTGTAAATTGGCAATACCATAAAGGGTAAGAAATTATAAACCATACCAAGTACAATAGCACCGGGAGTATTGATAATGTTCATTGTAGGTAAGCCTACAAGCTTAAGCAATGTATTAATAACACCGGTCTTTTCCAATAAAGTCAACCAGGCAAAGGTACGAAGCAAAAAGTTCATCCACATGGGTAAGATAAAGATAAGTACCATGAAGGAGGTTTTGTTGCTTCTGCTTTTGCACAAAATCATGGCCAATGGATAAGCCAGGACCAAACAAATAATGGTGCTTAATACAGACAATTTCACTGCTTCCCAAAGAGCTTTCAAATGCACTGGAGAGGAGATTGCTGCTATGTTTTCGAAAGTAAAGGCACCGGTCTTGTCAGTTAAGCCGTAATAAAACACCATAAGTAAGGGTACTATGATGAATAATCCGGACCAGAACAGAAAGGGTGCGGATAAAAGCTTCTTATTCATTGACTCCTACGGCCTCCTCGTCCTCTGACTCAGGCTTATTCATAATCTGAATATTGAAAGGGTCAACGTGGATACCAACCTTGGTACCAACAGGGAACATGCCTGTAGAGTGAACAAGCCACTCAAAGCCGTTAGCCATGACTTCCATTTCATAATGAACACCCTTGAAGATTACATGGGTAACGGTACCTTCGATAATATATTTTGCATTTTCATTAGCTAAGTCAACTAATTCCACGTCTTCGGGACGGATAACCACATCGACGGGAGTATTATTACCAAAGCCTTCGTCCACGCAGGCGAATTTGGTGCCCAGAATCTCAACAAGTCTGTCCTGAATCATGGTAGCACTGATAATGTTACTTTCGCCGATAAAGTCTGCAACGAATGCATTCTCGGGCTCGTTGTAAATCATTTCGGGAGTACCGATCTGCTGGATATAGCCCTGATTCATAACCACGATGGTGTCGGACATGGTAAGTGCTTCTTCCTGATCGTGAGTAACATAAATAAAGGTAATGCCAAGCTCATTCTTTAAGCGAATCAATTCATACTGCATGTCCTGACGAAGCTTTAAGTCTAAAGCACCGAGAGGCTCATCCAAAAGAAGAAGCTTAGGTTCGTTTACAATAGCACGGGCAATAGCGATACGTTGCTGCTGACCGCCACTTAAGGAATCGGGCATACGTTTCTCATAGCCGTCTAAATTAACCAACTTAAGGGCATACTTAATCTTATCATCAATGTATGCCTTGCTTTTGTTTTTGATTTTCAGACCAAAAGCAATGTTCTCTGCAATATTCATGTGAGTGAAGAGAGCGTACTTCTGGAATACGGTATTTAATTGTCTTTTATTTGGTTGAAGATGTGTGATATCCACACCGTCAAAATATACTTTTCCTGCATCCGGCGTTTCAAAACCACCAAGTATACGCAGAGTTGTAGTCTTGCCACATCCACTGGGTCCCAGTAATGTAAGAAATTCATTTTCACGGATATAAAGATTCAAATCGTCAAGAATCAATTGTCCGTCATAAGATTTGGAAATATGTTCCAAATTAACCAATGCTTTTTTCATTTTAATAAGCCCTTTCTCTTTAGGATTAAAAACAAATATTCAAGCTATTGATTTATGCCGAATATGTTAATTTTATATGTTATCATGTAGAAAGTCAATCAATTAGACGAAAAAAAGCAATAAAAAAGTATTTAATTGCGCATGCTTTTGTGGTATAGTAATTTCAAGAGTTTTTGGGAGGCTTTTTTATGGAAAAATATGTGGCTTATGTTTCGACTTATACCATGGGTGATAGCCATGGCATTCGAATATATGATGTAGATATGGAGAAGGGCAGATTTATGGAGAAGGATAAGGTGGAGATCACCAATTCTTCCTATATCAGCATCTCACATGACAGACGTTTCTTGTATTCCATTACGGATTTTGGTTTGGAAGCATATAAGATTTTGCCGGATGGTAGCTTGGAGTTAATTAATTTTGCACCCATCAACGGTATGAGAGGCTGTTACGTTTCCAGTGATTATTCCGATAGTTATCTTTTTGTGGCAGGCTACCATGACGGAAAGCTGACTGTATTAAAGATTTTGGAAGATGGTGGAGTGGGTCCCATCACGGATGAAATCTTCCACAAAGGATTGGGAAGTGTAGCTGAGCGTAATTTCAGACCTCATATTAACTGTGCCCGTATGACTCATGATAATAAGTACCTTTTGGTAGCGGATCAGGGTATGGATCATGTAAATGTTTACTCTTTGGACAAGACCCGCGGCAAGCTGAAGCTGGCGGATGTAATCCGCAGTGAGCTGGAGTCCGGTCCCAGACATATTAAGATTTCTAAGGACGGCAAGTATATTTATATTGTACACGAATGGAAATGTTTCATTGATGTATATAAATATGAAGACAAGGAAGGAATCCCTTATTTTGAAAAGATACAGAGTATTTCCACCCTGCGTAAGAATTCCACACAGGGGACGGTGGCCAGTGCATTGAGCTTTTCAGTGGATTATAAGTATCTGCTCAGCTCCAATGCAGGTGACAATTCCGTGGTGGTTTATAATGTGGACCAGAAAACCGGTATACTGAAGACCAATTTCTGTCTGCCCATCAGCGGCACGTATCCTAAGGATGCGGAATTATTCCCGGGCAATCAGTTCCTGGTTTCTTTAAACCATGAATCGGACACCATGACCTTTTTCCGTGCGGATTTGGAAAAGGGGATTATTACCATGAATGGTGCACCGATGAAGATACAACAGCCCAACTGTATTATTTTCCACAAAATCAAACAATAGAATATACGTTAAGAAAAACCCGTCTGAAAAGGCGGGTTTTTGTGATAATCTAAAGTACACCTCGATTAAAGCGGCGATAATCACCGGGAGTGGTGTTCATGATTTTCAGAAATGCACGGTTAAAATAGCTGATATTATTAAAACCGCAGGACAGGGCAATTTCGGTGATGCTGGTATCTGTATTTAACAAGAGCTGACAGCTTTGCAGAATTCGATAACGAATCAGATATTGATTGGGACTCATACCGGTGAAGGACTTAAACAAGCGGCAGAATTGCCCTTCGCTCAGAGGGATAAGCTCTGCCATTTGTCCCAAAGCAATATATTCTTGATAATGCTCCTGAATATAAGCAATCACACCATTAAAACGTTCATTTTGGGCAATGGTAGTGTCAACTGTAGAACCGGACAACAGATGATTCTTGTACAGGGCATCCCATATCAGATAGGTAAGACCTCGGACGGCTAATTCTTCCTGTTCGGTAGCAAAGATTTGTTGCAAATAATCTATAATAGCCTGGTGCCAGAAAGAATCAGGTGTTAAATGTAAGGCTAAATCAATCTTATTATGCAATACAGGTTGTATGTATTTGTTGAATTTGACGGTCTCAAAACCATTGAATAGAAAGTCAGGTGAAAAAACAAAGGCATAAAAGCAACAGCCATCTGCAGAAGCATGTTCGCCCATATGAAGCAGTCCCGGAGGGATAAAAACTGCTTCGTTTTCCTGCAACAGGAAGCCGCGGTCTTCAATATGAAGTAGTAACTTGCCTTTTGTGATAACCAGAAACTCCATTTCATTATGCCAATGCATATAAAGGGCAGGGTTCGTATGAGCATCTATCTCTGTGTAATGTACTAAGTAAGGTGCAGTGTTAGTTTGATGTTTTATGTTTTCGTATAAAGAACTGTGGCTGGTGAATGGCATGATTTCCTCCGTAATATATTCCGTAATAGAGAAATCATAGCATTTTTGATGCAAAATATCAAGATTGTGTTAGTGGATATTAGGAAATCAGAAGTGTGAAGAAGTCCGAAATGTTATAATTAACTATGTAATGAAGTTAGGAAACCATATAAAGTATTAGTAATCGGAGAGGATTAGTTATGGGTAAAATTGTGTTAGAAGAAAAACGTTTGGTTTTTCAAAGAAGAGATGAGTTGATAGTGATTGAACCTTACGGTATCAATTGTTTGCGTTGCAGAGCCACCAGAAACAATTATGTGTCAGAAGAGAAATGGACATTGTTGGACCCTGTTACAGAAGATAATTGCAAAATCGAAGGGGATGAGTCGGTTGCAACCATTACTAACGGGTATATGAGTGCAAAGATTGAAGCCGGATTTCCATGGTATGGCGGAATTATCAGCTTTTACCGCAAGGGAAAGCAGATTCTACGCAGAAAATATGAAGGAGATTATGTAAATAATTATATTCATACTGAGGGTGACCATTACTGTACAAAGATGATATTTGAAGCCAATGAAGGTGAGCATTTCTACGGTCTGGGTCAGGAAACCGAAGATGCCTTTGACAGAAAGGGAAGTACCTGCAATCTGGTACATTATAATACCAAATCAGCATTGCCGTTTCTGTACTCATCATTAGGTTACGGATTCTTCTGGAACAATCCTTCCCCCGGAAGATGCGAAACCACCAGAAATCATATATTATGGTGTTCTGAAAGCTGTTATCAGGCGGATTTCCTGGTATTCTCGGGAGATACTCCGGCCGAAGTAATGAAAATATATGCGGATTTGACAGGATATGCATCCAAGTTTCCGGAATGGGCTGCGGGCTATTGGCAGTGTAAGCTTCGTTATGAAGATCAGGAACAGCTTTTGGAAGTGGCAAGAGAGTACAAAAGACGGTGCATTCCCATTGATGCCATTGTAATCGACTTCTTCCATTGGACGGAGCAGGGAGAGTGGAAGTTCGACCCGAAATACTGGCCGGACCCTGCTGCCATGTGTGCAGAATTAAAGGAATTAGGAATTAAGCCCATCGTATCGGTTTGGCCTACCATAAATCCCAATAGTGAAAACTGGGAATATATGAATGAAAACAATATGCTGGTACGTACGGAGAACGGTCAATACGGCACCTTCAATTTCTTTGGACAACAGACCTTTATTGATACTATGAATCCGCATACCAGAGAGTTTGTCTGGAGTAAGATTAAAGAGAATTATTATGATTACGGAATCAAGAGCTTTTGGCTGGATGAAGCCGAGCCGGAAGTTCATCCCCAGCAATTCGGACATCTGCATTTCTATCCGGGTAACGGTGCCCAGACAGCCATGTTATATCCGTATTATTATGTAAAGATGCTTTATGACGGCCTGACATCGGTAGGAGAGACGGAAGTGATTTCACTGACCCGTGCGGCATATCCCGGAAGTCAGAAATACGGTGCGGCAGTGTGGAACGGAGATATTGTTTCAGATTGGCGTGCACTTAGACAAAGTGTTACCAGCGGCTTGTCCATGGCTATGTGCGGTATTCCTTGGTGGAATAGTGATATCGGCGGTTTCTTAAACGGGGATACGGAAAGTGAAGAGTTCAGAGAGTTGTTGGTTCGTTGGTTCCAGTTTGGTCTTTTCTCCCCGATTATGCGTTTGCATGGTGACAGAAAACGTACCAAGGACCAGCCCAATCCTCATCCGGAGATGATGTGTAAGAGCGGTGGCCCTAACGAAATCTGGTGTTTCGGGGAGGAAAACTATCAGACCTTGAAGAGTCTGATTGAAACCAGAGAACGTTTAAAACCCTATATTGTGAAATATATGGATATTGCAAGCGAAACCGGTTCCCCCGTTATGCGACCCATGTTCTATGATTTTTATGAGGATGAGGTCTGCTACACTTTGGAAGACCAGTATATGTTTGGTGAGGATATATTGTTTGCACCGATTATGGAACAGGGGGCTACTTGCAGAAAAGTATATCTGCCGAAGGGAAACTGGGTGCTGACAAAGGATAAGACGGTATATGAGGGAGGCTGTTGGGTAGAAGTATCAGCTGAACTTCATGAGTATATTGCTTTTGTAAGAGAAGGAAGTAAGGTTGTGGATGCTTTCGTATAGAAGGGGAATATGTATGGAAAAGAATAAAAATATTACATTTACGGTTTATCACAGAAATGCAGTGCCGGAGGAATATCCCGGCGGTTTGGCATATAGTGTTCATTTGGCATATAGCCTGGATGGTTTGAAATATCAGTCCTTAAATAAGAATTACGGAATCCTTTTTGAACAAGGTGATGTGCGGGGTGATAATACTATATTTCCGAAAGGTGTAAGGGATCCTAAGCTGTTTCGTATGGACGAAGGAATGTACGGAATCTGCGGATATCGTACAAGAGAAGACGGCAGCCTGGATGACAGTAGCCAAGGTAAGCTGCTTCTATGGTTAACAAAGGATTTTATTGAATTCGAAAGAGTGGGCTTGGTGGAACCTGTATTCTTAAGCCAATGGGTGTTGACAGATTTTGTACAAGTGGAGAAGGAAGTGGCGCTTAGAGCCATAGAATATTGGACACCGGTTGAAAATACAGCCTTGGAAGTGTCGGAATTCATTGTTGTTCAGACGGAAGAGGAACTGAATGAGATAGAAGGGACGGCTGTTTACAGTGATGGTTCTGTAGCGGTAAAGAAGCTGCATTGGAATACTGCGACCATTGATTTTACCAAGCCGGGGATATATGAAGCAAGTGCTACCGTTGGTTCCGCACCGCTGAAATTCCCTTTGGCAAAGGGATACGGAGACCCTGTGCTTTTGAAATGGGATGGGAAATGGTACTTTATTGCAACCAATGACAATCTGGATGATATCGGCATCTATGCAAGAGAAGCGGATACTGTGGAGGGGCTGTTCTCAGAAGGGATAGAAGAGCATCTTATATTGCCCTTTGATGAAGTCAGAGGATTTGAACAGACTTTTTGGGCACCGGAGTTTCACTTGATTGGTGGTGAGTTGTATATTCTTTTTGCGGTTAGCGGTCATGAATGGGGACCGCAGTGCCATGTAATGCGTTTAAAAAAGGGTATGAGTATCATAAAGGAAGAAAGCTGGGAGAATCCCATACCGGTCGTTCGTGCTGACGGCAATCCTTTGGCACCGGGAGCCATTTCCCTGGATATGACCTATATCCCTGCAAAGAGCGGTTCCTATATGGTATGGTCCTATCGAAAGCATATCGGCACCCCTAAGGATACGGGTTCCATGCTTTATATTGCAACGGTGGATGAGAGGGAACCTTGGCGTCTTACAAGTGACCCGGTTCTTTTGACAAGACCCCTGTATGGTTGGGAAAATGTGGACGGCACCATTAATAATGAAGGTCCTTATTGTTTTATCAGGGATGGCAAGGTATATTTGACTTATTCCGGTGGTTCGGCTAATCGTTATACCTATGCATTGGGACTCTTAACAGCAGATGTAACCGCTGATTTGACGGATATTTTCTCTTGGAAGAAGAGTGTAACACCGGTGTTAACCTATTATTCCGTAGAAGGTGAATATGGACCGGGACACAATTCCTTCTTTGTAAATGATGACGGTGAATTGATGATAGCTTATCATGGTGAGACTGATATCAAGGATACCCTTCGCTGTGACGGAATCAGAAGAGTACATTTCAGAAGGGACGGAAGACCTGACTTTGAACTTTCCGCACTGCAGGACCTTCGAGAGGAATTCAGAGTCATACAAAGAAAAATAGTAGTCAAATAATGTGAATTCACTCTTGTGATTTTAGAGAAAACGGATATAATAAATTTAGAACCTTCCCTACGGATGTAGCAGGAAGGTTCTTTTTGAGGAAAATCAAGCAGTTACCGGAAGGTCCGGTTTGACGGAGGAAATATTATGTATAAAATACTGAAACAGGAAGGTCGTGCCAAGAGAGCGGAATTTAAAACTGTGCATGGCACCATACAGACCCCCGTTTTTATGAATGTGGGTACCATAGCAGCCATCAAGGGTGCGGTTGCCACATCTGATTTGGAGAATATTAAAACGCAGGTACAGCTTTCCAATACTTATCACCTTCATGTGCGTCCCGGAGATAAGATTGTAAAGCAGCTAGGCGGTTTACATAAGTTTATGTCCTGGGAAAAGCCCATCCTTACGGATTCCGGCGGATTTCAAGTGTTTTCCTTATCCGGTCTTCGTAAGATTAAGGAAGAGGGCGTTTATTTCAACTCTCATATAGATGGCCGGAAGATTTTCATGGGCCCGGAAGAGAGTATGCAGATTCAGTCCAATCTGGCATCCACCATTGCCATGGCTTTTGATGAATGTCCCCCCAGTAAGGCAGAAAGAAAATACGTACAGAATTCCGTGGAACGTACCACCAGATGGCTGGAACGATGCAAAAAGGAAATGAAACGTCTGAATGGTTTGGAAGATACCATCAACAAAAATCAGCTTTTATTCGGTATTAATCAGGGAGCCATTTTTGCAGACATCCGTATCGACCATGCCAAGAGAATCAGCGAGATGGAGCTGGATGGCTATGCAGTAGGCGGTCTGGCAGTTGGGGAGAGCCATGAGGAAATGTACCATGTTCTGGATGAAGTGGTTCCTTATTTGCCAAAAGATAAGCCCACCTATCTGATGGGTGTGGGTACCCCGGCTAATATATTGGAAGCGGTAGAGAGGGGCGTGGACTTCTTTGACTGTGTATATCCCAGCCGTAACGGTCGTCACGGGCATGTATATACCAACCATGGCAAGATTAATCTCTTTAATGCCAAGTATGAGCTGGACAGTAGACCCATAGAGGAAGGTTGCGGATGTCCGGCCTGTCAGAGATATTCCAGGGCCTATATCAGACATTTACTGAAGGCCAAGGAAATGCTGGGAATGCGTCTTTGTGTGCTTCATAACCTGTATTTCTACAACACCATGATGGAAGAAATCAGGGATGCACTGGATGAGGGACATTTTGCGGCATACAAAAAACAAAAGCTGGAAAATATGGCAACACCTTTGGAGTAAACAGGCTGATTCGGCAGAAGTGTAAAAAATATATGAATTCCGGAAAAAGCACTTGTAGGATTGACAAAATTTGTGTATGATATACTACAGTGTTTGAAAGATAAATTTAGGAGGAAATAACATGAGTATCATTTTAACAGGAACAACAGATGCCGCACAGGTCGGTGGTATGGGTCTTGGCGGTATTTTGATTATGTATGCATTAATTTTCTTCGGTTTGTGGTTTTTCTTTATTAGACCCCAGAGCAAGAAGCAGAAGCAGATGGCAGCTATGCTGGCATCCTTAGAAATCGGTGATTACGTACTGACCACTGCAGGTTTCTATGGTGTAGTAATCGATATCAATGATGATACCGTAATCGTAGAATTTGGCAGTAACAAGAACTGCCGTATCCCTATGCAGAGAAATGCGATTACCAGTATTGAGAAGCCGGAAGCATAAAAGTATAACGTGAAACAAGGAAAGCGGTACATGGTAACATGTGCCGCTTATGTGTTATGGGGATTGGAGTGATTTATAAGATGGAGAAATTTGAGATAAGAATAGATGCAACAGCATGTACTTCGGAGGTAGAAGGTCTTGCGTCGTTTCCTGGGGAATATACACCTGATATATGGCGATATGAGAATTTGAGGTTTGAAAGCGGAAAGGTTCATTCTCACAGAACGGAGGTATGATAGAAAATTGTTTCAGTTGAGTGGGGAACGTTGGAGAGCTTCTGCCGCATTGGGCTATGCAAGTGGTAAGAAAATATTTTATGCACCTTATAGAGCAAGTAGGTTCTATTATGATATGAGTCAGTCAGCGTTGTTAAAAGCGTTGAAAGAGCTGACAGCGAGTGGTGCGATTGTGTTATTGCCGGTCGGCTCGGACAACTTTGTGAAACACATTGCAGATGAGTGTATCTATATAAAGCAAGAATTTGATGTGGAAGAATTGAAGGAAAGGTATCAGGAGTTGTTCGGTACAGGAGAATGGTTTCATTAACAATGGTAGAAGGGAAAATGCATGAAGGATTATTTGTTTGCAGACTTTGAAAAGTGGTTTAATGGACGTACGAAACTATGGGAAAATATGGGGCTTACAATTAGTAAGATTAGTTATATAAAAACACCGATTCACAGTTATCGAATTGTTTTTTCGGCTGATATTGAAGATGCGGCCAATATTACGTTATATGAGTCAAATGGTATTTACTGGGTTGATATTGAGGCATGGAATGGTGTATCAGACGAGTTGTATTTGATTGCCAATATTGAATATAAAAGTAGTGCGAGTATAGAGAATGCAATAAAGACATTTGAAGAATATATGGGAGTGGGTAAAAATTCTTAGCAGCCTTTATGATTTTATATGCAGATGTGAAGGTGACGAATGGCCAAGTTGAGAGATAAGGAGTAATTATTTTGAGTGACTGGAAGAATACTGAATGGCAAGAAAAGTTAAAAAATAAACCTTTCAGATATTGGATTCGTGATGAAATAGAGGAAATTGTTAAAGAAGAGAATATTGACAGAAAACGGTTTGGTGAGTGTTCAAAACTTAAGTACGAGGATGTAATTAAGCGGTTTTATTATACTTATATGGATTATGAGAAGTATCCTAAGATTGAGTTATCTTATTGCTGGTTACATTTCCGAGATTCTATAAAAAAGACAAACAATATTTATGTAAATGGTGGTTGGGAACATTTTTTGCATCAGATTAGGGTGTTAATCGAAGAAAAGGAAGATGCAAAGCTTTACATGATTTTGTCACAAGGATGGGTATATGAAGGCTATATAAAAGAAATACTGGACGTGTTAGGTGAAACGGACGGTTTGCTGGAAGACTTTTATCTTGTTTCCCGGGATTTTGATTGGATGATTGCGTATTGTGATGATGGCGAAAGTGCTGCTTTGTATAGCGTGTAGGAGAATATAGGAGAAAAATAAAATGAGAAGTTTTAAAATCGAATCGATAGAATATGGTTGGTTTGAATTTAGGATTGGGAAGAATTATGTAGAGGCATCTGATTATCTGGGTTATGATATTTCAAAAGAATTGTTGGTTAAGCTGTTAAAAGTGTTAAAAGGTTCTTCCAAAGAATGGGTCTACATAATGAATGAGCCGGGAGCGAGTATTATGGACTTGTCTATGGTGCATAATAAAATAGCTATAAATATATATTCGATGAATAAGCCGTCATACGATTTGAGTAATGAAATCGAAGAAGAACTAAGTAACATGAAAGAGTGTAAGTGTTCGTTTGAGATAGATAAAAATGAATTGATAGATGCGGTTGTTACGGAGTATTCTTTGTATGAAACGGGAAATGGTAGATGTTATTATGAAACGAATTGGGCAGATTTCCCGCAATGTGAGTACGATGAACTCAAAAAAATTGCATTTGAGATTAACAAAACATTAAAGGAAATCGATTCGTTGCAATGTGTAACTTTTATGAAATTATGATGTTGCCGATGATTTGCATTCGGTAGAATAATGGGAAAGATATTTGAATAACAGTCTGAGATAATGGGTATAACGAGGGGTTATACCAAGCATAAGGAATATGTATTTGAAGAATACCTTAAAACGTGCTACACTATCATAAATAGTTATAGCAACAGCTACATACAAAATAAACAAACAGTGAGGTACATATTATGGAATTAAAAATCACATGCATTCCCGGTGACGGAATCGGTCCCGAGATAGTGAACGAAGCGAAAAAGGTGTTAAATAAGGTGGCTGAAAAGTATGGTCACGCCATGAATTATACAGATATTTTGATGGGCGGTGCATCCATCGATGTGCACGGAGTGCCTTTGACAGATGAGGCTATTACAACGGCTAAGGCGGCTGATGCAGTACTTATGGGGTCTATCGGTGGCGATACCAATACTTCACCCTGGTACCAGCTTCCACCTAATTTAAGACCGGAAGCAGGACTGCTTAAGATTCGTAAGGCTTTGAATCTCTTTGCAAACTTACGTCCCGCATACCTTTATCCTGAATTGGCAGATGCCTGTCCTTTGAAGAAGGAAATCAGCGAAGCAGGCTTTGATATGATGATTATGAGAGAGCTTACCGGCGGTTTGTATTTTGGTGAGCGTAAGACAGTAGAAGAAAACGGTGTGAGAAAGGCTATTGATACACTGACCTATGATGAGAACGAGATTCGCCGTATCGCTATCCGTGGCTTTGATATCGCCATGAAACGCCGCAAAAAAGTGACCAGCGTGGACAAGGCTAACGTGCTTGACTCATCCAGACTTTGGAGAGCGGTGGTAAATGAAGTGGCTAAGGATTATCCTGAGGTAACCTTAGAGCATATGCTGGTAGATAACTGCGCAATGCAGCTGGTAAAGGACCCTGCGCAGTTTGATGTTATCTTAACCGAGAACATGTTTGGTGATATCTTATCCGATGAAGCCAGCATGGTAACCGGCTCCATTGGTATGCTTTCCAGTGCCAGCTTAAATGATACCAAGTTTGGTCTTTATGAACCCAGCCATGGTTCCGCACCGGATATTGCCGGCAAGGACATAGCGAACCCAATCGCAACCATATTAAGTGCAGCTATGATGCTTCGTTACAGCTTTGACTTAGATAAGGAAGCAGATGCTATTGAAGCTGCTGTAAAGAAAGTTCTAGAAGACGGCTTCCGCACCGGAGACATCTACTCAGACGGATGTGAAAAAGTGGGCTGTGCAAAGATGGGCGACTTAATCGCAGAACGCATCTAATCAGCCATCTTATAAGTTTACAAATACATACAAAGTGTGATATGATGAAACAGATGTGTGCGTGCCGTTATTTTGTAAATAGGGCAATTCACATAATTGATTATTAATATATTTGATACTGACTGATAAATTGACAATGTGAGAATTAGGCGCTATACCTATCACGTAATGCACCGTATAAAAGAACTGACGACTCAATATGTATGACACAGGCGGACATACCTGTCCGACAAGTGACATACATATTGGGGAGGAAGTTTTTTATCCGGTGTGTGAGTGATTGGTATAGTGACTAATTCGTAAATAGCCAATGACCTCAGCCAAGGGAAAGAGGTAAATATGAGAAGTGACGCAGTAAAGACAGGTACCGCACAGGCACCTCACAGAAGTTTGTTTAATGCGCTGGGCTATACGGAGGAAGAGAGAAGACGCCCCATGATTGGTATTGTCAGCTCCTATAATGAAATCGTACCCGGCCATATGAATTTGGATAAAATCGTAGATGCTGTAAAAATGGGCGTGGCTATGGCTGGCGGTATGCCGGTAGTATTCCCTGCAATCGCAGTGTGTGACGGTATTGCCATGGGACATACCGGTATGAAGTATTCTCTGGTAACCAGAGACTTGATTGCTGACTCTACAGAATGTATGACCATGGCACATGGCTTTGACGGTTTGGTTTGTGTACCGAACTGTGATAAGAATGTACCCGGTTTACTTATGGCTGCTGCCAGACTGAATATTCCCACCGTATTTGTATCCGGTGGTCCTATGCTGGCAGGTCGTATTGACGGACATAAGACCAGTCTTTCCAGCATGTTTGAGGCAGTAGGTAGTGTGGCTGCCGGTACCATGTCCATGGAGAAGCTTTGTGAATTTGAAGAAAAGGCATGTCCTTCCTGCGGTTCCTGCTCCGGTATGTATACCGCAAACTCCATGAACTGCTTAACCGATGCTATCGGTATGGGCTTAAAGGGTAACGGAACCATTCCGGCAGTATATTCTGAAAGAATCCGTCTTGCGAAGCATGCGGGTATGAAGATTATGGAACTGGTAGAAAAGGATATTAAACCTCGTGATATTATGACAGAAAAGGCATTTATGAATGCTTTGGTTGTGGATATGGCACTTGGTTGTTCTACCAACTCTATGCTTCACCTTCCTGCTATTGCAAAGGAAGCCGACGTAGACTTGAACTTAGACATTGCCAATGAATTGTCTGCAAAGACTCCAAACCTTTGCCATCTGGCACCTGCCGGTCCTACATACATGGAAGATTTGAACGAGGCAGGCGGTGTTTATGCGGTAATGAACGAACTGACCAAGAAGAATCTGCTGAATTTAGATTGTATGACAGTCAATGGAACAACCATTGGTGAGAATATTAAGAACTGTACCAATAAAAATCCTGAAGTAATCAGACCTGTGGAGAATCCTTATTCTGAAACAGGCGGAATCGCAGTGCTTAAGGGTAACCTTGCTCCCGATGGCGGTGTGGTTAAGCGTTCTGCAGTGGTGGCTGAAATGATGGTACATGAAGGCCCGGCAAGAGTATTTGAATGTGAAGAGGATGCCATTGCAGCTATTAAGGGCGGTAAGATTGTAGCAGGAGATGTTGTGGTAATCCGTAACGAAGGCCCTAAGGGTGGTCCCGGTATGAGAGAGATGTTGAATCCTACTTCCGCTATTGCAGGTATGGGACTTGGATCAAGCGTAGCACTCATAACCGATGGTCGTTTCTCCGGTGCTTCCCGTGGTGCATCCATCGGACACGTTTCTCCGGAAGCAGCAGTAGGTGGACCCATTGCATTAGTACAGGAAGGTGATATCATTCGTATCAATATTCCTGAGAACAAGCTGGATATGCTGGTTTCTGAGGAAGAACTGGCTGCGAGAAAGGCAAATTGGAAGCCGAATTTGAAGGAAGTAAGCGGCTATCTGGCACGTTACCGTGAACTGGTAACCAGTGGTAACAGAGGTGCTG
This sequence comes from Lachnospiraceae bacterium, assembly GCA_017522685.1. The sequence goes on along the minus strand of JAFWYN010000019.1, from coordinate 22,524 downwards.
TATTAGAGATTAAATAAGGAGTCTATAACGGACAGAAAGAGGAAATTATGCAATTGACAGGTGCAGAGATTGTTGTTGAATGTCTCAAGGAACAGGGCGTGGATACCGTATTTGGTTATCCGGGCGGCTGTATTTTAAATATTTATGATGCCCTTTATAAGCATAGCGATGAAATCAATCATATTCTGACTTCCCATGAGCAGGGAGCTGCCCATGCGGCAGACGGATATGCCAGAGCTACCGGCAAGGTGGGTGTGTGTATGGCTACCAGTGGCCCCGGTGCTACTAATCTGGTAACAGGTATAGCTACCGCTTATATGGATTCCGTGCCCATGGTGGCGATTACCGCAAATGTTACTTTGCCTTTACTGGGCAAGGACTCCTTCCAGGAAGTGGACATTGCAGGTGTGACCATGCCCATTACCAAGCATGGTTATATCGTAAAGAATGTAGAGGAATTGGCGGATACCATCCGTAAGGCATTTACCATTGCCGTAAGAGGCAGACCGGGCCCTGTATTGGTAGATATCACCAAGGATGTTACGGCTGCTGTTTGTGAATATATTCCCGTGGAAAAAAAGAACGTAGAAAAGCCTGTTAAGTACACGGATGAGGATATGGAAAAGGTAATCAAGCTGATTAAGAAGGCAAAGAAACCTTATATTTATCTGGGTGGCGGTGCCGTAATTTCAGGAGCAGCAAAGGAAGTGGCTGAATTTGCAGACTTACTGGATGCACCTGTATGTGATACTCTTATGGGTAAGGGTGCTTTTGACGGCAAGAGTGAGCGCTATACCGGTATGATTGGTATGCATGGTACCAAGACTTCAAACCTGGGTGTCAGTGATTGTGATTTGCTTGTGGCTTTGGGCGCGAGATTCTCCGATCGTGTGGTTGGAAATCCCAAGAAATTTGCAGAAGGTGCCAAAATCGTACAGATTGATGTGGATGCAGCTGAAATCAACAAGAATATCCGTGTAGACGCTGCGCTTATCGGTGATTTGAAGCTGGTTCTTAAGGTGTTAAACAGCAAGCTGGAACAGCAGGACCATGCGGAATGGATGGCGAAGATTCAGGAGTTGAAGGCTAAGTATCCTATGAAATATGAGGATGGTGCATTGTCCGGACCTTATGTTATTGAAGAAATTGACAGAGTAACAGAGGGTAAGGCTATTATTACTACTGATGTTGGACAGCATCAGATGTGGGCTGCTCAGTATTACAAATATACAGAACCCCGTACCTTCCTTTCCTCCGGTGGACTGGGAACCATGGGATACGGATTGGGAGCGTGTATCGGTGCACAGGTGGGACAGCCGGACAAAATATGTATCAATATTGCAGGTGACGGATGTTTCCGTATGAATATGCAGGAACTGGCTACTGCCAGTCGTTATAATATTCCGATTATCCAAGTGGTTATTAATAATCATGTATTGGGTATGGTACGTCAGTGGCAGACTCTTTTCTACGGAAAGAGATATTCACAGACTGTATTAAACGATAAGGTGGATTTCTGCAAGGTGGCAGAAGGACTTGGCTGTGAAGCAATCCGTGTCACCAAGAAGGATGAGATGGGACCTGCTATTGAAAAGGCAATTGGCCTGAAATGTCCCGTACTTATCGAGTGTATGATTCCTGAGGATGACAAGGTATTCCCTATGGTACCGGCAGGCGCACCTATCAGTGAAGTGTTTGATGGAGATGATTTGAAGAACAAAGAAAAATAAACAGGTATACATATGATTAATAAATTAACAAAGATGCTGGAACGCTTACTCTTAGTGGCGGTAATACTTGGTTTGATTTGTTATTTTGCGGTTGTTTGTTTTTATAAGGACGTCTTTATGATTAATACATGGATTAACGGTATCTATTGTACCGGAAAGTCTGTGGAAGAGGTTAATACGGAGCTTTTGTTACAGACAAAGGCTCCGTTTCTTACCATAATTAATCGGGAGGGAGAAACCGGTATTATCGATATGGCGGAAGTGGCATATCAGGAAGATTATACAATGAGTTTGCAGGCACAGAAGGAGAATCAAAATCCTTGGTTATGGCCTATTGAGATAGGCAAGAAAAAGGATATCAGTCTGTTGCCTCAAAGAACCTGGAATGAGGGTGCACTGAAACTTAAAATTATTGAATTAGATATCGTGAAAAAAGAAATCTCCAATGTTTTAAAGGTGAAAATCGTAAAAGGAGATGCCGGGTATGAGCTATATGACAATTTATATGATGTATTGCAACCGGATCTTTTGGCAGAATTTGCAAATCAGTGCTTTGTGAATGGCGAAACGACAGTACAGATGCAACTGAGTGATGCCTACCGTGATATGCCGGCCACATCAAAGCAGGAAGAGACGAGAAAACAATGGGAGAAGCTTCAGACTTATTTGGATTGCGGTATCGTATATGACATGGGTGCGGAAAAAATATCCATTGACCATAAAATTGCCAGTGAATTTGTATTGGTGGATGAAGATGGCAGATTCATTCTGAATGAACAGGGTGAATTTCAAATGGATGAGTTGGCCGTAGAACTGTTTATAGATGATTTGGTGAAAGAGTATAATACTGTAGGCGGTGTACTGGATTTTAATGCAACACGCGGTGAAACGGTACAGGTGGAGTATGTAACCTATGGAACTGAGATAGACGCAGAAGCGGAGAAGGCTTATCTGAAGGAAGCTTTTTCACAGAGAATCCGTGAAGAACATGTACCCACATATCTGCAAGAAGGATATGTCAGAGGAAAGCATGATATCGGTGATACTTACATAGAAGTAGATATGGGGATGCAAAAACTGTATGCCTATAAGAATGGTGAACTTTTGTTGGAAACAGATATTGTGACCGGCAATATGAAACGGAAATGGAACACTCCGGAAGGGGTAAATTTCGTGTATAACAAGCAAAAAAACAGGACTCTTCGAGGGCCCGGATATGCTACACCGGTTGATTTTTGGATGCCTGTCAAAGGAAGCATCGGACTGCATGATGCTGACTGGCGAAAAGAGTTTGGCGGAGAGATTTATCTGACAAATGGTTCTCATGGATGTGTGAATATTCCGCCCGATGTGATGCCTACGATTTATGATGAATATGAAATTGGCACACCGGTTATTATGTTTTATTAGCATACAATGCCATCTCGATTTTACGCCACTACGTGGCTTGACGTTGCTGACGCAACTAAAAATCTCGATGATGGTTTATCAACCATATAGAAAACATAAGTAGAAGCACTTCGCGTAAGCAAGCTTCCGCACGTGTTCTACTAATGTTTTCTGCATTGCTGAAATATTTTTTCACAATGTAGTTGACTAAAGTGTTAAATGGGTATAAAATGTGGTTTAAGTTATTTTTTTAACAAAATAAAGCGAAAGAAAATATTAAGGAGGAAAGAATTGTGTCTAGAGTGTACAATTTTTCAGCAGGTCCCGCAGTTTTGCCTGAAGAAGTCTTAAAAGAAGCTGCAGAAGAAATGATGGATTACAGAGGAACCGGCATGTCGGTTATGGAGATGAGCCATCGTTCGAAAGCTTACGAGACCATTATCAAGGAAGCTGAAGCGGATTTAAGAGATTTGCTGAATATTCCTGATAATTATAAAGTATTATTCCTGCAGGGCGGTGCTCACTTGCAGTTTGCTATGGTTCCCATGAACCTGATGAAGAATAAGGTTGCTGATTATATCGTGACCGGTATGTGGGCTAAGAAGGCTCACAAGGAAGCACAGAAATTCGGTACAGCAAATAAGATTGCTACTTCTGAGGATGATAATTTCTCATACATACCGGATTGTTCAGATCTTCCTATTTCAGAAGATGCTGACTATGTATATATTTGTGAAAACAATACCATTTACGGTACCAAGTTTAAGACTTTACCTAATACCAAGGGTAAGATTTTAGTATCTGACGTATCCAGCTGCTTTTTATCAGAGCCCATGGATGTAACCAAGTACGGTATCATCTACGGTGGTGCGCAGAAGAATATCGGACCTGCAGGTGTTGTTATCGCAATTATCCGTGAAGATTTGATTACTGAGGATGTTTTGGAAGGTACTCCTACCATGCTTCAGTACAAGACTCATGCAGATGCAGATTCTATGTACAATACTCCTCCTGCATACGGTATTTATATCTGTGGTAAGGTATTCAAGTGGTTGAAGAAGCAGGGTGGCTTAGAGGCTATGAAGGAATACAATGAAAAGAAGGCTGCTATCCTTTACGATTTCCTTGACCAGAGCAAACTTTTCAAGGGTACTGTTCGTAAAGAAGACCGTTCTTTGATGAATGTTCCCTTTGTAACCGGTGATGCAGATATGGACGCTAAGTTTGTAAAGGAAGCAACTGCAGCAGGCTTTACCAACCTTAAGGGTCACAGAAGTGTAGGCGGTATGAGAGCTAGTATCTACAATGCTATGCCTATCGAAGGTGTTGAGAAATTAGTTGAATTTATGAAGAAGTTTGAAGAGGAGAACAATGTGTAAAGAAATTCAAACCCTGCAAAACACGCAGGCTAAGAATTTCTAAGTTACACATGAGAAGAATGCAAGCATTCTTCTGTAGTAATAGATAAAAGGAGAAGTGTAAATGTTTCAGATTAATTGTTTAAATCCTATTTCTAAGATTGGTTTAGCCAATTTTACTGATAGTTATCAGATCGTAGATGATGTAAATGCAGCTGATGGTATTTTGGTTAGAAGTGCTGCTATGCATGATATGGACCTTCCTGAGTCTTTGCTTGCAGTAGCAAGAGCGGGTGCAGGTGTAAATAATATTCCTTTGGATAAGTGTGCTGAAAAGGGTGTTGTAGTATTCAATACTCCCGGTGCAAATGCAAATGGTGTAAAGGAACTTGTAATTGCCGGTATGTTACTGGCTGCCCGTGATATCGTTGGTGGTATCAAGTGGGTGGAAGAGAACAAAGCTGATGAAAATATTGCAAAGACTGCTGAAAAGGCAAAGAGTAAATTTGCAGGTACTGAAATTAAGGGTAAGAAGCTTGGTGTTATCGGTTTGGGCGCAATTGGTGCACAGGTGGCAAATGCAGCAGTAAGTCTTGGTATGGAAGTATACGGTTATGACCCTTATTTGTCTGTAAATGCTGCTTGGAATATCAGCCGTGCTGTTAAGCATGTATTTAATGAAGATGATATCTTTACAGAATGTGATTATATTACTGTTCATGTGCCTCTTTTAGACAGCACAAAGAACACTATCAGCAAGGAAGCAATTGCGAAGATGAAGGATGGCGTTGTAATTATCAACTACTCCAGAGATTTGCTTGCTGATGAAGCTGCTGTTTTGGAAGGTTTACAGAGCGGAAAGATTCGTAAGTACATTTCTGACTTTGCAAATCCTACAACTGCAGGTCAGCCGGGATGTATCGTAATGCCTCACTTGGGTGCAAGTACCGAAGAATCAGAAGATAACTGTGCTGTGATGGCTGTAGAACAGATGATGGATTACCTTGAGAATGGTAACATCAAGAACAGTGTAAACTATCCTGCTTGTGATATGGGTATCTGTAATCAGGCTGGTCGTGTGGCAATCTTCCACAAGAATATTGCTAACATGATTACCAAGTTTACCGCTTGCTTTGGTGATGAAGGCATTAACATTACCGATATGATGAACAAATCAAGAGGCGAAGTTGCTTACACCATGATGGATCTGGAAGCACCTGCAACTGCTGAAATGATTGAAAAGTTAAAAGCGATTGACGGTGTATTCCGTGTACGTGTAGTAAAATAAGCGTAAAAAGAAACCCTGTGAATGCAATCATTCACAGGGTTTTATAATGCGAAAAATTAACGGAATAATAATGGCATTCCGCCGCCCATATTCACATCAGAAAGGGAGTCCTTCAGCTTTTGCTGGGATTTTACACTGGCTTCGGTTTGCAGGTCCATATAAAGGATAAATAAATCCTCAAGAGCCATTCCTTTCTCGTCAGCGATTTCCTGCATGATAGGTTTCAGCTTTTCTAACTGCATGGATACTTGCACCTTTTGGGGATCAATATCGCCTAAAACCTGTTCGGAATAGGCATTTATTCTTTCTAAAATCTTGCGATTTTCATCGGTCATTTCCGTTACCTCCATTCAATATTTCTCATAATATTTTAACACCTAAGTCTTGTTATGTATAGTGTTTTTTGATACAATAATTACATCAATTCATAAAATTAAATGAATTCAGAATTTATTATGTTTAACGTAGGAGGAAAAAACATGGCAGTCATCAAACCATTTAGTGCCTATCGTCCGGCACCCGGCAAGGAGTCAGAAATTGCTGCATTGCCTTATGATGTATACAATAGAGAGGAAGCTTGCGAAGTAGTAAAGAACAATCCGGGTTCTTTTTTGGCTATTGACAGAGCTGAGACAGCTTTTTCGATTGATGTGGATACTTACGCACCGGAAGTATATGAAAAAGCACATGAGCTTTTGTGGGGATGGATTAAGGAAGGACGTTTTGTGCAGGAAGAAAAGCCTTGCTACTATCTGTATGAGCAGGTAATGGACGGACGTAGCCAGAAGGGTATTGTGGCTTGTGCGTCTATCGATGATTATCAGAATAACATTATTAAAAAGCATGAGAATACCCGTGCAGACAAGGAGCAGGACCGTATCAATCATGTAGATATCTGTAGTGCACAGACAGGACCTATTTTCCTGGCATATCGTACCAATGAGGCGATTCAGAAAGTGGTTGCAGCTACCGTGGCTGAGAAGCCTGTTTATGATTTTGTATCCGAGGATGGTATTACACACAGAGTGTGGGTAATTGCAGCTGATGAGTTTATTAGCACTATAGCGGATACCTTTGCAGGTATTCAGGAGATTTATATTGCTGACGGACATCACCGATGTGCATCTGCAGTGAAAGTAGGATTAAAGAGAAGAGCTGAGAACCCGGCATATACCGGAACTGAGGAGTTTAACTATTTCCTTTCCGTATTATTCCCTGCGGATGAATTAAGTATTATGGATTATAATCGTGTGGTTAAGGATTTGAATGGCTACAGCAAAGAAGAATTTATGGCAAAGATATCAGAATGTTTTGATATAAAGGTAGTAGGCACAGAATGCTATAAGCCTGCTAAAAAGGGCGAATTCGGCATGTATCTGGATGATGTATGATATTGCCTGACTGCCCATGAGGATATCAAGAGTGCAGATGCGGTTAAGGGACTGGATGTGTCTATTTTGCAGGATTATTTACTGAATCCTGTACTGGGTATTCAGGATCCTAAGACAGATAAAAGAATTGATTTTGTTGGCGGTATCAGAGGGCTTAAGGAACTTGAGAGAAGAGTTCACAAGGATATGACAGTGGCATTTTCCATGTATCCTACTTCAATCTATGAGCTTTTTGGTGTGGCGGATGCTGATTTGTTGATGCCGCCTAAGTCTACCTGGTTTGAGCCTAAGTTGAGAAGCGGATTGTTCGTACATGCTATATAGTTCTTAATGATATGCCGATATATATACTGATATAGAATTGACAAAACGGAGTTGATTGAATGGACAAAAAATTATATAAGCTTATGAATTGGCCCAAAATTGAAGAGATTATTTATTCGGAATGTGATAATCCCCATGAAATACTGGGTCCGCACAAGGTGGGAAGAGACATGCTGTTTCAATGTTTTTATCCCGGTGCAAATTCTGTTAAGCTACGCTTGATGGAAAAGAGAAAAGATTTCCGTATGGAGAAGGTAGACGAAGGATTTTTTGCATGTCTGTTACCGGCTAAAGAAATGGGTGAATACAGATATGTGGTAGATGATAGTGAAGCTGGCGAAGTGATTATGCTGGATTCCTATCGTCATAAACCCATGATTTCCAAGGAAGATACAGAAAAGTTTGCAAAAGGTATCCACTATCATGTGTATGATATGCTGGGTGCACATCCTTGCGTATCGGAAGGTGAAGAAGGTACTTATTTTGCAGTGTGGGCACCCAATGCCATGCGCGTAAGTGTGGTCGGAGATTTCAATAACTGGGATGGCAGGATTCATCAAATGAGACGTTTGTGGAATTCCGGTATATTTGAGATTTTTGTACCTCAGGCCATGATTGGTATGAACTACAAGTTTGAGCTGAAGACGCCAAGCGGACTGACATACTTAAAGGCGGATCCCTATGCATTTGAATCACAGCTGAGACCGGAAAATGCATCTGTTATTGCGGATATTGAAGACTTCCCTTGGGAAGATGAGGAATTCGTAAGAAATAGAGAAACTTTTCAAAAGGGTAATGTTCCCATGAGCGTATACGAAGTGTATCTGGGTTCCTTTGCAGAGGCAAAGGAAGGTAAAGTCTATGCAAATTATCGTGATATTGCGCCTAAGCTTATTGAATATGTCAAGAAGATGGGCTACACCCATGTGGAATTGATGCCGGTTATGGAGCATCCTTTGGATGAATCCTGGGGATATCAGGTGATTGGTTATTATTCACCTACGGCCAGATATGGAACATCAGAAGACTTTATGTATTTTATGAACGAAATGCATAAAGCCGGTATTGGTGTAATCCTGGATTGGGTTCCGGCCCATTTCCCCAAAGATACCCATGGGTTGTCTCATTTTGACGGTACCTGTTTGTATGAACATTTGGATCCCAGACAGGGTACACATGCCCATTGGGGCACCTTGATTTACAATTATGGCAGACCTCAGGTTTCCAATTACCTGATTGCAAATGCATTGTTCTGGGTAGAAAAGTATCATGCTGACGGTATTCGTATGGATGCAGTGGCAAGTATGCTTTATCTGGATTATGGTAAGAATGATGGTGAATGGGTAGCAAATATGTATGGCGGCAATGAGAATCTGGAAGCCATTGAACTCATAAAGCATTTGAACAGTATTATGAAAAAGAGAAATCCGGGAGTTTTGAGCATCGCGGAAGAAAGTACGGCATTTCCCATGATTACCGGTGCTTTGGAGGATGGTGGCCTTGGATTTGACTTGAAGTGGAACATGGGCTTTATGAACGATTTTATCGGTTATATGCGCAATGACCCTTATTTTAGAAGTCATCATCATGAAGAACTGACCTTTAGTATGATTTATGCATACAGTGAGAGGTTTATTAATGTATTTTCTCACGATGAGGTGGTTCACGGTAAGTCTTCCATGGTAGGTAAGATGCCGGGGACCAAAGAACAGAAGCTTGCGAATTTGCGTTTAGCATTTGCCTATTATATGACACATCCCGGCAAGAAGCTTATCTTTATGGGACAGGATATGGCAGAATTTGATGAGTGGAATGAGCACAGAATCCTTCAGTGGGATCTGCTTCAATATCCAGAGCATGCAGGCATGTCACTTTTGTGTCAAGAATTAAATAAAATGTACGGAAGCGAAAAGGCCTTATATGAGTTGGATGATAAGCCGGAAGGCTTTGAGTGGATTAATGCTATTTCTGCATCAAAGTGCTATTTAAGCTATTTGAGAAAGGGTACCGAAGAGGGTGACATTCTGTTAGTTGTAGCAAATTTCTCGGGTGCTGAACAGCGCATACGTACCGGAGTGCCTTATGAAGGAAAGTATCGAGAGATATTCAATACAGAGGAAAAACGCTTTGGCGGCAACAGTGATATCGCGAAATCGGACATTTGTGCAGACGACACAAGGTTTGACGGTAAGGAGCAATCTGTGGAAATAAATATGGCACCTTTATCTCTTTCTGTATTACGCTTTGTACCATATACGGAAGCGGAACTGGAGAAAGTGATAGCGGAACGTATTCGCAAACGAACCATTATAGCAAAGGAAGTTTCCAAAACTTCAAAAACGGAGCAGAAATCCAAAATTACAAAAGCAAAGAAGTCATAAGAAAATAAGATAAGGAGAATATATTGTGGATTTAGTAGAGATGTTTTTAAGTAAAATAGCAAACACTGCTATGAATCTTGGTGGTAGAATATTGCTGGCACTGGTTATTTTATTTGTTGGCAGCAAAATTATTAAGATGATATTAAAGCTGGTGAGAAAGGCCTTTGACCGCACGGATATTGAGGTGAGTGTGGAACAATTCATTTATTCGTTAATCCGAGTTTCCCTGTATGTGTTACTTGCATTCTTAGTTGCATCCAATTGTGGTATGGATGCTGCAAGTATTATAGCCTTGCTTGGTTCAGCAGGTGTGGCGGTAGGACTTGCTTTGCAAGGTAGTCTTTCTAATGTTGCAGGCGGTGTATTGATTCTTTTGATGAGACCCTTTAGAGTGGGTGACTATATTATTGATGCTGCAGGTAATGAAGGTGTGGTGGATGAGATTCAGATTATTTATACCAAGCTTCGTACGGTAGACAATAAAATCGTAGTTTTGCCAAACGGAAATCTGGCCAATAATAGTATTACCAATGTGACAACCTCTAAGACAAGAAGATGTGATATTGTAGTTGGTATTGCGTATAATTCGGATATTAAGGCAGCAAAAGACGTAATCATGAATGTACTGAAAAATGATCCGGATGCGCTTAAGGACAAGGATATGGTGGTATTTGTGAATCAATTGGCGGAATCATCCGTTAATCTTGGAGTTCGTTGTTGGTTTAACACAGATGATTATTTCGCCGGTTTGTGGAGACTGAATGAAGAGATTAAAGCAGCATTGGATGCGGCTGATATTTCGATTCCTTATCCGCAGATGGATGTTCATGTAAAAAACGATTAATTTGTAGTTAATTTAAACAAAATTGTCGAATTTGATGTGATATTTTGTTGAATTTTATTAAATATCGCGAATTTTCTCTTGTAAAAATACGGTAAATCAGATATAATATTGAATACAAATATATAATACATTTTCTTATTTGTACTTATATATGCTGAAATAGCTCAGTCGGTAGAGCACTTCACTCGTAATGAAGGGGTCGTGGGTTCAAGTCCCATTTTCAGCTTGTAAGTTTCAAGAGAATCTGCATTATTGTGGATTCTCTTGTGAAACAATTAAGAGATGATTATAAATAAAACAGGAGGTATTTTATGGCAAAGCAGAATGAACCTTTAGTAACACATATTTATACTGCAGACCCGTCAGCACATGTTTTCGAGGATAAGATTTATATCTATCCTTCTCATGACTTGGATCATGATGGTGAAGACAATGACGATGGTGATCAGTACAAAATGGAGGATTACCACATTTTATCCATGGATGATGTAGATGCACCTTGTGTAGATCATGGTGAAGCATTACATATGAAAGATGTTCCTTGGGTAAGTGGTCAGATGTGGGCTCCAGACGCAGCATTTAAGAATGGTAAGTATTATTTGTATTTCCCTGCAAGAGATAAGAATGGCATTTTCCGTATCGGTGTAGCAACATCCGACAGACCGGAAGGTCCTTTTAAACCGGAAGAAAGCTTCATCTTAGGAAGCTTCAGTATTGACCCCGCTGTTTTAGTTGATGATGATGACAAAGCATACATCTATTTTGGTGGTTTATGGGGCGGACAGTTAGAGTCCTGGATGACCAATAATTTTACCAAGGATTTTGTAGAACCTGCTGCAGATGCACCTGAAGTTGGTCCTCGTGTTGCTGAGCTTAGTGATGACATGCTCTCTATTAAGGAAATCCCTCAGGAGATTTTGATTGTAGATGAAGATGGCAATCCGATTAAGGCCGGTGATGAAGACAGAAGATATTTCGAAGGTCCTTGGATGCATAAGTACAATGGAAAATATTATTTATCATATTCTACCGGTACTACACATTATCTGGTATACGCAATCGGCGATACCCCGAAGGGTCCTTTCACCTATAAGGGAAGAATTTTAGAACCTGTTATCGGTTGGACAACCCATCATTCTATCGTAGAATTCAAGGGTAAATGGTATTTATTCTATCATGACAGTTCTATGTCCAATGGTGTAAATCATCTTCGTTGCGTAAAATTCAGAGAATTGAAGTACAATGAAGACGGAACCATCGTTCCTATGAAGCCTTACGAAGAATAAAAGTACATAATAAAAGCATCTCTGAGTGAAAACTCCGGGATGCTTTTTCTTTTGCAGAAATTTATTTTAACAATTTCTTTTTAATGCAGTGTTCGATATATTGAATCACTTTATAGAAGCCCATTGCAATAATGCATAAAAGAATAATGGAGGTAATCACCATATCCAATTGGAAAACCTGGGAACCATAAATGATTAAATAACCGAGCCCCCGCCTTGCAGCCAGAAATTCACCAATAATTACACCTACCAAAGACAAGCCAATATTAACCTTGGCGGTACTGATCAGAGTGGGAATGGAGCCTGGCAGTACTACTTTGGTAAGGGCGTGATTTTTGTTGCCACCCAATGTATAAATCAGAGTGATTTCGGACTGACTGATTTGCTGAAAAGCTGTGTAAAAACTGATAATGGAACCAAAAACAGCTACCGATATGCCTGCTACAATAATGGTACTCATTCCGGTACCGAGCCACACAATAAATAATGGTGCAAGTGCTGATTTTGGAAGACTGTTCAGGATGACAAGATAAGGTTCCAGTATCTCGGAAAGCTTGCCTGAGTACCATAGTGAGGTAGCCACCACCAAGCTGATAATTAATACTAAAAGGAAACTGATAAGTGTTTCTAATAGCGTGATTCCAATATGCATAAATAAGGATTTCTTAAGGATTAAATCGATAAAGCATTGTAATACACGGCTAGGGCTGGAAAAGAAAAACGCATCCAGTCCTCCAAAGAATACACTGAGTTCCCAAAGGAGGAGAAAACCGATAAAAATGAGAATACGATAGGCAGCTACCTGATGATGGTGTTTTCGGTGCTCTTTTACAAAAAGTTCCTGATTGGTTAATTGGCTATTTGAATGAGTTTTCATCATTTAACTCCTTCCATATGAGATTAAAATAATCATTGAATTCCGGAGCATTCATGGCAGCAAGTGGGGATGGATTATTTATGGTTAGGCGGATAGGGACTTCTGCTTTAACGGTGGCAGGACGTGCAGTCAAAACTATGATTCTGTCCGCAAGACGTACCGCTTCGGACAAATCATGTGTAATCATAATCATGGTTTTACCGGTGCTGCGAATAATATTACATATATCAGCGGAAACAATTAAGCGGGTTTGGTAATCCAGGGCACTGAAGGCTTCATCTAAAAGCAGAAGTTCCGGCTTTAGGGCAAGCGTTCGAATGAGAGCAGCCCTTTGCTTCATACCACCTGACAATTCAAAAGGGCGTTTGTCACGAAAGGCAGCAAGGCCGTATTCTTCCAATAATTCATTCACATAATCCAGGTTTTCCGGAGTTAATTCCTTGCGGATTTCCAGTCCTAACAGCATATTTTGATAAACGCTTCGCCAATCAAGCAGATGATCCTTTTGTAACATATAACCGATTTTGGGGTATCCTAAGGAACCATCCGGCTTGTTTACGGCAATGGTGCCTTCCTCCGGTTTGATAAGTCCGGCAATAATGGATAGAAGAGTTGATTTTCCGCATCCGCTGGGGCCTACAATGGCTACAAATTCCCCGTTCTTAACGCCGAAGGATATCCGGTCCAGTGCTTTTGTTTCCCCGTGTAATGTATGATAGGAGTAACATATATTTTTAAGTTCAATTAAATAAGGTGTCATATAAGGGGCTCTTTTCTTTGTTTGATTTTATTATATTCATTAGCTTTTCAGGTGGTGTCAGAAAGCAAAATCGGAGCACTCTATTGCAATAAAGCGAGGTTTGTGTTATTATCAACTGAAAGTTAAAAGATGGAGAGGATAATTATGGCAGATTTATGGGGAGGACGTTTTACAAAGGATACCGACAGAATGGTATATGAGTTTAATGCGTCCATTAATTTTGACAAAAAGTTGTATAAGCAGGACATACAGGGAAGTATGGCCCATGTGAAAATGCTGGCAAAGCAAAATATTTTAACTGAAGATGATAAGGAAGTTATTTTAAAAGGTCTGCAAGGGATTCTGGAGGATGTGGAAAACGGAACTCTTGTAATCGATATGAAGTATGAGGATATTCATAGCTTCGTGGAGGCTAATTTGATAGACAGAGTGGGCGAAGCCGGGAAAAGACTTCATACCGGACGCAGCCGTAACGACCAGGTGGCATTGGATATGAGATTGTACACCCGTGAACAGGTGGCACATACAGATATGCTTGTTAAGAGCCTGATGGAAACCATATTGAAGACGATGGAAGAAAATCTGGATACCTATATGCCCGGATTTACCCATTTGCAGAAGGCACAGCCTACCACATTGGCACATCATTACGGTGCTTATTTTGAGATGTTTAAGCGAGACAGAGAACGTCTCCATGATATTTATAAGAGAATGAATTACTGTCCCTTAGGAGCAGGCGCATTGGCCGGAACCACATATCCTCTGGACAGAGAGTATACCGCACAGCTTCTTGGTTTTTACGGTCCTACTTTAAACAGTATGGATTCTGTAGCTGACCGAGATTATCTGATAGAATTTTTGGCTGCTATGGCTACTATTATGATGCATTTAAGCCGTTTCTCTGAGGAAATCATTATCTGGAACAGTAATGAATACCAGTTTGTGGAGCTTGATGATGCTTATTCTACCGGAAGCAGTATTATGCCCCAGAAGAAGAATCCGGATATCGCAGAGCTGGTGAGAGGAAAGACAGGACGTGTTTATGGTGCATTAATGTCCTTGCTTACTACTATGAAGGGCATTCCTTTGGCATATAATAAGGATATGCAGGAAGATAAAGAAATGGCTTTTGATGCTATGGAAAATGTTCAGAATTGTTTGATTCTGTTTAACGGCATGATTGCAACCATGAAATTCCGCAAGGATAAAATGGCGAAGAGTGCTTTGGGTGGTTTTACCAATGCGACCGATGCGGCTGATTATCTTGTGAACAGAGGTGTTCCGTTCCGTGATGCTCATGGTATCATCGGAAGATTGGTGCTTTTCTGTATTGAGAAGAATTGTTCCATTGATGATTTGACTTTGGAAGAGCTTAAATCCATCAGTGATGTGTTCGAAGAAGATATTTATGAAGCTATTTCACTGAAAACCTGTGTGGAAAAGCGTCTTACCATTGGTGCGCCGGGCATGGACGTAATGAAGAAAGTAGTTGCCATCCATAAAGAATACATGATGCAAAATGGTGAATTAAGCGAGAAATAAGATTTTTGTTGTACAAAAGTGACAAAAAGATAAGTGGAAATGTATTAAAATACTACGATATGATGATTGTTTTTTTCTTCTATATCAAGTAATATATTTCCAACAAAGACAGTTGTTCGCGACAGGCGGACAAAATAGATTAGGAGATGACAGTTATGAGTGACAAGTTGAAGGTAGGTATCCTTGGTGGTACCGGTATGGTAGGACAGAGATTTATTGCATTATTGGAGAATCATCCCTGGTTTGAAGTGACTACAATCGCTGCAAGCCCCCGTTCGGCAGGCAAGACCTATGCAGAAGCAGTAGGCGACCGTTGGAAAATGACCACACCCATGCCGGAGGCGGTTAAGAATATTGTTGTAATGAATGTAAACGAAGTAGAAAAGGTTGCTGCAGAAGTTGATTTTGTGTTCAGTGCCGTAGATATGAGCAAGGACGAAATCAAGAAGATCGAAGAGGATTATGCAAAGACAGAGACTCCTGTAGTATCTAATAACAGTGCACATCGCTGGACACCTGACGTGCCCATGGTAGTACCGGAGATTAATCCTGAGCACATGAAGGTAATTGATTTCCAGAAGAAGCGTCTTGGAACAACCAGAGGCTTTGTGGCAGTTAAGCCCAACTGTTCGATTCAGAGCTATGCACCTGTACTTACTGCATGGAAAGAATTTGAGCCCTATGAAGTAGTAGCAACCACTTATCAGGCGATTTCAGGTGCAGGTAAAACCTTTAAGGATTGGCCGGAAATGGTGGAAAATATCATCCCTTATATTGGCGGTGAGGAAGAAAAGTCTGAGAAGGAGCCCTTGCGTATCTGGGGTGAAATTAAGGATGGTGTGATTGCACCTGCTACCAGCCCCGTAATTACCTGCCAGTGTATCCGTGTACCTGTATTAAACGGACATACTGCAGCTGTATTTGTTAAGTTCAAAAAGAAACCTACCAAGGAACAGCTGATTGAAAAGCTGTGGGCATTTAAGGGAGTGCCTCAGGAATTAGAACTTCCCAGCGCACCGAAGCAGTTTATTCAGTACCTGGAAGAGGATAACAGACCTCAGGTAAATCTGGATGTGGATTATGAAAACGGTATGGGTGTCAGTGTGGGACGTATCCGCGAGGATAATGTATACGACTTCAAGTTTGTAGGTCTTTCACACAATACCGTAAGAGGTGCAGCGGGTGGTGCAGTGCTTTGTGCAGAACTTCTTAAGGCACAGGGATATATTACACGCAAATAAGTGAAAAATTGTTTGAATTTTTACGGAAATAGTATATAATAAAACTAAATACAAAGGAGGGCAGTAAGATGAGTGAATTACATTATCAGCTTGATATGTATCGATTGGTTTGTGAAACATCTTGTGATGCCTTCCTTTTTTATTCCTTTGAAGAGGATGAAGTGCGTACTCTGGGCAAATGGAACGAATTCTTTCCCTTTGAAATTAAGACAATAGAGGATTTGTCGCTTTTATATGACAATATGGCGGATTTCTATGTAGAGAAGGTGAGAAATCTGGTTTATCTGGAAAAGAGGAAATTGCCTAACGGTTTTTGTGAAGTGTTGAACCGAAATAAGAGAACCTGGTATTCCATAAATGTTACGGTTGAGTATGATGAGAATGATAGGCCTAAGAATAAATTGATATGTATCAGGGATATCACTAAGTTTAAACGTCAGAATGAAGAGTTAGCTTATTTAGCATATTATGATCCTCTTACAGGTTTGTATAACCGTAACTATTTTGTGAGACTTCTGGGAGAATTTATTCGGAACGCGCAGGAAGATGACAAAATAGTATCGGTGATGATTGTGGATATTGATGATTTCCGCAAGGTTAATGACGGAATGGGCATGGTGGCCGGAGACGAACTTGTACAACAATTGGGAAGTGTATTGAAAGAATTATCCAATGCCAATGTAATTGTTGGTCATGTCAATAGTGATATTTATTCCATCGCCATTTATGAACCCAAAAATGATTTTACGGTAGATAGTATATATCAGCGGATTCAAACCAGGTTGAGAAGACCTTTTTATTTGAGCAATGGTGCGGAAATTAATGTGACGGTTTCGGTAGGCGTGGCATCATATCCGGAAGCATCAAAGGATGCGGTTGAATTGATTAATTGTGCGGAAATTGTTATGTTTAGGGGTAAGAGCCTGGGTAAGAATTTGATTCAGTATTTTGATACGCCTATTTTGGATGATTTCCTCAATAATGTTCAGATGGACAATAAATTACGAGATGCGGTATCCAATAACCATTTTACCTTACAGTATCAGCCGCAGTTTTATGCGGATACACAGAAGCTGAGAGGTGTGGAAGCGCTAATCAGATGGGAAGATGCCGGAGAAAATACGACAATAAGTCCTACGGTCTTTATTCCTTTGGCAGAAAAGAACGGTACCATTATTTCCATTGGTAATTGGGTGATGGATGAGAGTATCCGTCAATGCGCAGAGTGGCATAAAAAATATCAAAATCCGATTATTATGTCCATCAATGTATCTGCCATCCAATATATGAAGATTGATTTTGTGGAGAATCTGATAGCCGTCATTGAGAAATACGGAGTGGATCCGAAATATATCGAGCTTGAGGTTACGGAAAGTGTTTTGATTGCGGACTTTGACAGTGTGGCAACCAAGCTGAAAGCACTGAAAGAATATGGTGTGAGAATATCACTTGATGATTTTGGTACGGGTTATTCTTCTTTGGCATATTTGAAAAAACTGCCGATTGATACACTGAAGATTGATAAAAGCTTTATTGATACGGTTTTGTATGATCATGCTACACAGGTAATTACAGAGTCTATTATTAATATGGTGAAAACCATGGGCTTTGAAGCAGTGGCGGAAGGTGTGGAACATGAGCAGCAATATAAGTATCTGAACGAAATCGGTTGTGATGTGATACAAGGCTTTTATTTTGCCAAACCAAAAAATGTGGAAGAAATTGAAAAGCTGCTTTCTTAGCAGCTTTTTGCAATAAGGAGTATAGGGGATTGGGTAAGAAACTGATTATTACGGAGAAACCTTCCGTAGCAAGAGATTTTGCCAGAGTGCTGGGCGTAGGCGGACGGCAAAACGGATACATAGAAAATAACGAATATATCATAACTTGGTGTGTGGGACATCTGGTGGAGATGTTGTATCCGGAGGCATATGATGAAAAGTACAAAAAATGGCGAGTGGAAGACTTGCCTTTTTTGCCTGCAGAATATAAATACGGTGTAATTGATAGTGTACGACAGCAGTATGAAATTGTCCACGGACTTCTGCACAGAGAGGATATTGATACCGTATATTGGGCGGGAGACTCCGGAAAAGAAGGTCAGACCATCGAAGAAAATATCCGAAAATACGGCGGTGTACGCGAGGGGATGGAAGAAAGGCGAGTATGGATTGACTCTCAGACGGATGAGGAAATCCAGCGAGGTATCAGAGAAGCCAAACCCATGTCCGATTATGATAATCTGGGAAAATCGGGTATCATGCGTACCATAGAAGATTATGCATTGGGTATCAATTTTTCCAGAGTATTATCTGTAAAATACGGAAAACTTTTAAACGATGCTGCGGCTACAAAGAGTTATACTGCCATTGCTGTGGGGCGTGTTATGACCTGTGTCCTGGGCATGATAGTAATCCGCGAACGTGAAATTCGCGATTTTGTGGAGACACCTTTTTACAGGGTTATGGGTTATTTTACAGAGGGTAAGATAGGCGCAGAATGGAAAGCAGTTGAGGGTTCCAAATACTTTGAATCCCCTCTCTTGTATAAAGAAAACGGATTTAAGAAGGAAGAATCCGCAAAACAGCTGATTGACGAATTGAATGGTGAAAAAGCGATAATTTCCAATATGGAAAAGAGCATCTCCAAGAAAAAGGCCCCTCTTTTATTTAACTTGGCAGAACTTCAGGCAGAATGTGCCAAGCTATTTAAAATCAGTCCGGACCAGACCTTGCAGATTGCACAGGATTTGTATGAACGAAAGTTGACCACTTATCCCAGAACCGATGCCAGAGTGCTTTCTACAGCAGTAGCAAAGGAAGTGCATAAGAATTTATATAAGTTAAAAGATTATGAACCAACGGCTTCATTTTCGCAGAATATTATTGACAAGAAGCTATATACGGGGCTGTCAAGAACCCAATATGTGGATGATTCCAAAATAACGGACCATTATGCTATTATACCTACAGGGCAGGTAAATGGGTTGAACGGATTGTCAGAGCTGCATGGTAAGGTGTTCGATTTGATAGCCAGAAGATTTTTAAGCATATTCTATCCGCCGGCTGAATATCTGACGGTAAAGATGGTGGTAAATGTTAAGAATGAACAATTTACCGCCAATGCAAAGGTGCTGAAAACCAAGGGCTATATGGAAATAAGCGGTGTACCAAAGAGTGCAGACGGTGAAGAAGAAAGCGAACAGCAGAAGCTTTTAGAGCTGGCTGAGCAGTTGAAAGCCGGTGATGAGGTATCGGTGGATTCTTATGCCATAAAAGAAGGCAAAACCTCGCCGCCTAAGCGTTATACTTCGGGTACCATTATTCTTGCCATGGAAAATGCGGGTAATCTGATAGAGGATGAAGAACTTCGTGCACAGATTAAGAATACCGGTATCGGTACCAGTGCTACCAGAGCGGAAATTATTAAGAAACTGATTAAAATAGGATATATTCATCTGAATGAAAAAACGCAGATATTAACCCCGGAAAATCTGGGTGAAATGATTTTTGAGGTGGTGAATATGTCCGTGCCATCCCTTTTGAATCCTAAGATGACAGCTTCTTGGGAAAAGGGGTTGGAAGGTATCATAAACGGTAGTGTGATTATGGAACAATACCGTGAAAAGCTGGAGGACTATATCCGTACGGAGACACTTGCCATGGCGAACAGCGATTTGACTGATAATATTGCCAGACAAATCAATCGCTTTACCGGTAAGGAATCCAAGGGGATTGCTACCCGAAAACCATTGGGGATTGCTTGTCCTTCCTGCGGCGGAGAGCTTACCACCACATCCTTCGGCTACGGTTGCAGCAATTACTGGAATAAAGAGAATGGTTGCAAGTTCAATGTGGGAAGCATTGCCGGAGTGGTACTTTCGGAAGAAGATTTTAAAGAACTGATAGAATCCGGGAAGACCCGTCTGATTGATGGCTTTGTAGGAAAGAATAAACGTAAGTTTTCGGCTACATTGGCCTTGAAAAAAGAAGACGAAAAGGTAAGTGTTGTATTTGAATCTTTCCAAAATGAGCCGGAGGTATTAGAGGATGTAAAATGTCCTGCCTGTGGCGGAGATTTGCTGATTAAGAGTTTTGGTTACGGTTGTGCCAATTATAACGCAGAGGATAAGAGCGGTTGCCGATTTGCCATCGGAAAAATTGCGGATAAAGAACTTTCCGTAGCACAGGTGAAAGAATTACTCTTGAACGGTAAGACTCAAACCATTCGCGGATTTAAGTCAAAGGCCGGCAAGAAATTTGATGCATGTCTGGTTCTTCAAAAAGAAGAAGGTGCCATGCCTACTGTAGCTTTTGACTTTGAAGAAGTGGAAGCTAAGGTGATAAAGGATGTAAATTGCCCTATTTGCGGTGGTGAAATCGTAAAAAACACGTTTGGTTACGGTTGCTCCAACTACAAAAAGGATGACCCTGAAAGCTGCAAATTTGCCATCGGAAAGATGGCAGGTAAGGATTTGACAGAAGTCCAGGTGAAGGAACTCCTTCAGAAAGAGAGGACATCTACCATCTATGGATTTAAGTCCAAAGCAGGCAAAAAGTTTGATGCACGTATTGCTTTAAGCAAGGATGAAGAGGGTAAGGTAACAGGGCTTAAGTTTGACTTTGAGGAACTGGAAGATAAAAAGGTAAAAGATGTACAATGTCCTATATGCGGAGCTGATGTGGTGGTGACACGTTTTGGATACCGCTGTGCTAATAATGATAGAAATAATGCGGAAAGCTGTCAGTTTACCGTGGGTAAAATAGCAGGCGTGGCACTGAATGAAAAGCAAATGAAGCAGCTTTTGACAGAAGGAAAAACGGATATTATCGATAAGTTTGTGGCAAAGACCGGAATGATGTTTTCTGCCGCATTAAAGCTGGGGGAAGACGGCCGCATTGCCTTTGATTTCGGAGAGGGCGAGACGGTTGATACGGAACTGGTTTGTCCAAAATGTTCTGCAAAGATAAAAAAGAATAAAAGGAATTATTTCTGTGAATGTAAGTTCAGAATACCGGCAGTGATAGCGGGGAAGGACTTGGATGATACTATTGTCTCGCAGCTTCTTGCAAATAAAAGGACGGAAGAAAAAGTGCAAGGATTTGTCTCTAAGGCGGGGAATGCCTTTGAAGCTTATTTGAAGCTGAATGAAGAGGACAGAGTGGTATTTGATTTTGAGGAAAGAAAGGAAGTAGAAAATGCTGACAATACAAGAAATGTATGATTTAAAAGAAACAATAGCTGCTGATTTATTTGATGGCGCAGTGTATCCCTGGGAACTGTTACCAAAGATAAAGGAGTTTATAGTAAAGCTTGGAGAAAACCTTGATTCTGATGTTTATGAAAAAAGAGGAGAAGACATCTGGGTGGCAAAGAGTGCGAAGGTAGCCCCTACCGCTTGCTTAAACGGTCCCTTAATCGTGGATGAGGAGGCTGAAATCCGTCATTGCGCTTTCGTCAGAGGAAGTGCTATTGTTGGGAAGGGAGCTGTTGTAGGTAACTCTACGGAGCTTAAGAATGTAATTCTTTTTAATAAGGTTCAGGTACCTCATTACAATTATGTGGGAGACAGTATTTTGGGATATAAGGCACATATGGGTGCAGGTTCCATTACATCCAATGTAAAGAGTGATAAGACTCTTGTGGTGATTAAAAATGGTGAGGAGCAGGTGGAAACAGGACTTAAGAAGGTAGGTGCCATGCTGGGTGACAATGTGGAAGTGGGCTGCAACAGTGTATTGAATCCGGGTACTGTCATTGGCAGAAATTCTAATGTTTATCCTACCAGCTGTGTGCGCGGAGTGGTACCTGCGAACAGTATATACAAGAAGAATGATGAGATTGTTGGGAAGAGAAACTAAAATCTTACAGCAAATTACAAAAAATACAAAAAAACACTGGATTTTTTAATTCAAATGTGAGAGAATGTATGCGGTGATTTATGATATTTTTTTATCAAAGGATAAAAGGTATCTAAATATAATCAGATTTGAAAGGAGATTTCACATGATTTATTCAAGAGAAGTTGAAGAAATGTGTCCCGTAGCACAGGGCGTGTCTCACGGTTGTGCTCCCATTCCTGAAGAAGCAAAATGGGTAAAAGTTAAAGATGT